>NZ_VZRB01000018.1 GCF_008806595.1 Streptomyces luteolifulvus
AGGCGCCGTACAGCGCCCGCTCCCGCTCCACCAGCAGCTCCAGCGTCGGCGACGCGGTCACCAGCTCCCGCAGCGGATACCGGGCCAGCACCGCATCCACCTCCGGCGTCAACGCCGCCGCAAGGCGCGCCGCCGCCGGGCGGGTCTCGTCCCGGAGGGCGTCGACCGCTGCCCCGAGCACATCCCGTGCGCCCCCGTCCTTGGGAGCACCGGCGGCCGCCCGCTCGTACAGCCGCGCGCCCTCCTCCAGGACGAGATCCGTGTCCAGTCCCGCCGGGATCTTGATCTCGGCGTGGTGGCGCCAGGTGGTGACCGGGTCGCCCCAGGCCTCCACGGCGTACGTCCAGCGGCCCGGTTCGCCGACGGTGACGTCGGCTCCCCAGCGGTCGGTGCCGGGGGCGAGCTCCCGCATCGGGGTCCAGGGGCCGGTCCGGCCCCGGGGATCCGTCAGCACGACGTTGGCGGCGACGGCGTCGTGCCCCTCACGGAACACGGTGGCCGAGATCTCGAACGTCTCGCCGGTGACCGCCTTGGCCGGCCTGCGCCCGTGATGGACGACCGGCCGGACGTCGAGAACGGGTATGCGCCCGATGCCCGCGGGGCCGCCCGCGGAGGGTGGCTCCGGGGCCGGTGAGCCTGCGGGGACCTGGCGCACGGAGGGCGCCTCGGCGCTGGATGTCGGGGGTGCTGACGAGTGGTGCGTGGCGGGCATGACCGCTCCTGTCCGCGTCAACGTGGGTGGGCGGATGGCTATGGGGAGGTGGGTCCTGCGTGGTGTTGTGAAGTACCTGGGGGGTGATACGGGGGAGCCTTCCCACCCTATTCGGGTGGGCAATCCGGCACTTTGTTAACTACTCGCGCGTATGTCTACACACAAGATGGGCCCCGTTCGGGAGGAACGGGGCCGATCCTCGCACTCCATCATGACGAGCTCGTGACCTGCAGAAGTTTGTTCGGTGATCCGAGCCCCCGTCCGGACACCCTGCCGGTTGCCGCCCCGGCGACCAGCGCCCGGGAAACCTGGGCGGGTGTCGCCCTCGGGTGGCCGGCCAGGTAGAGCGCGGCCGCGCCCGCCGCGTGCGGCGTCGCCATCGACGTACCGGAGTAGGTCGCCCGGCCGGTGTCGCTCGCGTGGGACGCCGAGGTGATCGAGACGCCCGGGGCGAACAGATCGAGGGCCGAGCCGAAATTGGAGAAGCCCGCCCTGGCGTCCTTGCGGTCGGTGGCGCCGACGGTGATCGCCTCCCTCACGTCCGCGGGGGAGGAGAGGCCTGCCGGCAGCCCGTCATTGCCCGCGGCGACCGTGTAGGTGACACCGGACGCGATCGAGCTGCGTACGGCGGCGTCCAGCTGCGCGTTGTAGGAGCCGCCCAGACTGAGGTTGGCGACCGCCGGCTTCCTCGCATGCCGGGTGACCCAGTCGATGCCCGCGATGACCTGCGCGACCGTGCCCGCGCCCGCGGTGTCGAGGACGCGTACGGAGACCACCCTCGCCTTCTTGGCGACGCCGTACTTCGTGCCGGCGACGGTGCCGGCGACATGTGTGCCGTGGCCGTTGCCGTCCCCCGCCGATCTGTCGTTTCCGACGAAGTCCCAGCCGTGGCTCGCCCGGCCGCCGAAGTCCTTGTGGCTGATCCGGATGCCGGTGTCGATCACATACACCGTGACCCCGGCGCCCCCGGAGTCCGGCCAGGTGTACCTGCCGTTCAGCGGCAGCCTCGGCTGGTCGACACGGTCCAGGCCCCAGGACGGCGGGTTCTTCTGCGTGTGGTCCAGGCTCACGCGGGTGTCCTGGACGACCGAGGCGACCCGGGAGTCCGCCGCGAGCAGCCTCGCCTGTCTCGCGCCGGCCCTGACCGCGTAGCCGTTGAGCACCGTGCCGTAGGTGTGGCTGATGCGTGCCCCGTACTTCTCGGCGAGGCTCTTCCCGGCCGCCGAGGGAGCCTGCGTAGCCCCCTTCAGGGTCACCAGGTAACTTCCGCCGACGGAACCGGGCCGTCCGGCGCCGAACACCCGCCCCTCCGGTGCGGCCTGCGCGGGCAGGGCGATGGCCGACAGCGCCGCGGCACAGACCACCGCGGTCAGGCCCCCCGCCCGGCGCAGACGCCGTGTTCGCGTCCGTGCCATGGTGTGAGATCCCCTCCTCAGCTCGGCACACGCCGGCCGCGGTCCCCGTGCACTCGGCACGGCCGGATGCCTCTGTGCAGCCTCTCGTGTGCTGTGAGTCACCACAAGAACGCGTACGGGGTGGAATCGGCCGTATCGGATCAGTAGGCGTGGGTCGACACCGCCGGGCACCCGCCGCAACGCGCCGTGGTTCCCGGGCTCCCGCACCGATACCGTCGAAGGAGACGACGAGACGCACAGTGCGGTGCGTCCTCTTCCGCACGCCTGGAGAGGTGGCAAGTGAAGGCGATCCGTCGATTCACCGTCCGTCCTGTTCTCCCCGAACCGCTCAGGCCGCTCAGTGAGCTGGCCCGCAATCTGCGCTGGTCCTGGCACGCGGAGACCCGTGACCTCTTCCAGTCCGTCGACCCCGAGCTCTGGTCCGCCTGTGACGGCGATCCCGTGCGTCTCCTGGGCGGCGTACCGCCCCAGCGGCTCGCGGAGCTGGCCGAGGACCACCGCTTCCTGCGCCGCCTCACCGCGGTCGTCGACGACCTGAACGACTATGTGACGGGCGACCGCTGGTACCAGGACCAGACCTCCGAGCTGCCCGCGGCCGTCGCCTACTTCTCGCCCGAGTTCGGCATCGCGGCCGCCCTGCCCCAGTACTCCGGCGGCCTCGGCATCCTCGCCGGCGACCATCTCAAGGCGGCCAGCGATCTCGGTGTGCCGCTGATCGGCGTGGGGCTCCTGTACCGGCACGGCTACTTCCGCCAGACCCTGTCCCGGGACGGCTGGCAGCAGGAGCACTATCCGGTCCTCGACCCCAATGAACTGCCCGTCGCCCTGCTGAAGGAGCCCGACGGCACCCCGGCCCAGGTCTCCCTCGCCCTGCCCGGCGGCACAGGGCTGCACGCCCGGATCTGGCTGGCCCAGGTCGGCCGGGTTCCGCTGCTGATGCTGGACTCGGACGTCGAGGAGAACGACCTCGGCGAACGCGGGGTCACCGACCGGCTCTACGGCGGCGGCAGCGAGCACCGGCTGCTGCAGGAGATGCTGCTCGGCATAGGAGGAGTCCGTGCCGTGCGCACGTACTGCCGGCTCACCGGCCATGCCGAACCCGAGGTCTTCCACACCAACGAAGGACACGCCGGCTTCCTCGGTCTGGAACGCATCGCCGAACTGTGCGACCAGGGGCTGGACTTCGACTCCGCCCTGGAGGCGGTGCGCGCAGGCACCGTCTTCACCACGCACACCCCCGTCCCCGCCGGGATCGACCGCTTCGACCGCGAGCTCGTCGCCCGCCACTTCGGCCCCGACGCCGAACTCCCGCGCATCGACCTCGGACGCATCCTGAACCTGGGCATGGAGACCTACCCGGGCGGCGAACCCAACCTGTTCAACATGGCCGTGATGGGTCTGCGCCTCGGCCAGCGCGCCAACGGAGTCTCCCTGCTGCACGGCCACGTCAGCCGGGAGATGTTCTCGGGCCTGTGGCCGGGATTCGACCCCGACGAGGTGCCCATCACCTCCGTGACCAACGGGGTGCACGCCCCGACCTGGGTCGCGCCGGAGGTCTTCCGGCTCGGTGCCCGGCAGATCGGGGCCCAGCGCACCGAGGACGCCATGAGCGTGGGCGGCTCGGACCGCTGGGACGCGGTCGCGGAGATCCCCGACCCGGACATCTGGGAGCTGCGCCGCAACCTGCGCGAGCAACTGGTGACGGAGGTGCGCGAGCGGCTGCGCGCCTCCTGGCGGCAGCGCGGCGCCGGCACCGCCGAGCTGGGCTGGATCGACTCGGTGCTCGACCCCGACGTCCTCACCATCGGATTCGCGCGGCGTGTGCCGTCGTACAAGCGACTGACGCTGATGCTGCGCGACCGCGACCGGCTGATGGAGCTGCTGCTGCACCCGGAGCGGCCGGTCCAGATCGTCGTGGCGGGCAAGGCGCACCCCGCGGACGACGGCGGCAAGCGGCTCGTGCAGGAGCTGGTGCGCTTCGCCGACGACCCACGGGTCCGCCACCGGATCGTGTTCCTGCCCGACTACGGCATGGCGATGGCGCAGAAGCTCTACCCGGGCTGTGACATCTGGCTGAACAACCCGCTGCGGCCGCTGGAGGCCTGCGGCACGTCCGGCATGAAGGCGGCCCTCAACGGCTGCCTCAACCTCTCCGTACTGGACGGCTGGTGGGACGAGTGGTTCCAGCCGGACTTCGGCTGGGCGATCCCCACGGCCGACGGCTCCGGCACGGACGCCGACCACCGCGACGACCTGGAGGCCGCCGCCCTCTACGACCTCCTGGAACAGCGGGTGACCCCCCGCTTCTACGAGCACGGCCAGGGCGGTCTGCCCGACCGCTGGATCGAGATGGTCCGCCAGACCCTCACCCTGCTCGGTCCCAAGCTGCTGGCCGGCCGTATGGTCCGGGAGTACGTCGAGCGCCTCTACACGCCGGCCGCTCTCGCCCATCGCTCGATGGACATCGACTCGGCGCGCGAAGTCGCCGCCTGGAAGGCCAAGGTGCGCTCGGCCTGGCCCGGGGTGAGCGTCGACCACGTCGAGACGTCCGCGGCGACGGCCACCGCGGAACTCGGCACGACGCTGTCGCTGCGGGTGCTCGTGGCCCTCGGCGCGCTCCACCCCGACGACGTCGAGGTCCAGGTGGTCTCGGGCCGCGTCGATCCGGAGGACCGCATCGCCGACGCGTCGACCGTCCCGCTGAAACCGGCGGGCGGCCCCGACCACGAGGGGCGGTGGCTGTACGAGGGCCCGCTCTCCCTGGAACGCACCGGCCCGTACGGCTACACGGTCCGCATCCTCCCCGCCCACCGCCTGCTGGCATCGGGCGCGGAGATGGGCCTGGTGGCGGTGCCGTCGGAGGAGCTGGTGGAGGGGGCGGGAGTGCTGATGCGGTGAGCTGATGCGGAGCTGATGCCGCGGGGCCCGGCCGCATTCCGGACGGCCGGGCTCAGAGCGTGTGTCATGTCCCCGGCCCGGGACGCGACACACGCTCTCAGATCTTCTCGACGGGTGCGATCAGCTTGCGCAGTACGGTCCCGCACCGCCGTGCGTAGGCATGTTGCAGCCCCCGTGTCGCCGGGCCGCCCGCCCTGGCGTACCACTTCGCTGCTCGGCTGAACGCGTTCACGGTCAGCCAGACCGTGCCGTCGCCCGTGCGGTCCACGACGAACGACTCCTCGCCGCACTCCGGGTGTCCGGTCAGCGTGCCGTACGCCCATCCGGCGCGACGGGATTCCTCGACCGTCCACACCACCCGGCAGGGCGCCCTGATCACGCCGGCCAGGGTGACGGTGACATCCACGTCCACGGCCGCGCGGTCCGCGCTCGCGTCGATCCCGACGCCCATCGCGCGATGCATCTCCCAGGTGAGAACGGCCTCGGCGGCACGCCGGAAGACATCCCGGCCCTCGCCGATACGGGTGCGCACATGCAGGGGGTGGAAGCCCGGCGGGCAGAAGGCGCTGTCGCGGGTCGCGCCGACGTCGTCGTATGTGAAGGACGGCAAAGACATGGCACCCAAGGGTAGGGCGGCCCCCGGGAATGCCGTCGTCCCGGGGGCCGCCGTGTCAACGATGGTGACCGTCAGCCGACGTTGACCGCCGACCAGGCCGCCGCCACCGCCTTGTACTCCGTGCTGCCGGAGCCGTACAGGGCGGCCGCCGCGCTCAGCGTGCCGGTGCGGGCCGCCTTGTAGTTGGTCGTCGACGTGAAGTAGGTCGTCAGCGCCTTGTACCAGATCTGCAGCGCCTTGGCGCGGCCGATGCCGGTGACCGTGGAGCCGTTGGACGTCGGGGAGTTGTAGCTGACCCCGTTGATCGTCTTGGCGCCGCTGCCCTCCGCGAGGAGGTAGAAGAAGTGGTTCGCGACGCCGGACGAGTAGTGGACGTCCAGGTTGCCGACGGAGGAGGACCAGTTGTCCGCCGAGCCGCCGTCCTTGCTGGGCTTGTCCATGTAGCGCAGCGGGGTGCCGTCGCCGTTGATGTCGATCTCCTCGCCGATGAGGTAGTCACCGACGTCGTTGGAGTTGTTCGCGTAGAACTCCACGCCCGTACCGAAGATGTCGGAGGTCGCCTCGTTGAGACCGCCGGACTCGCCCGAGTACTCCAGGCCCGCGGTGTTGGAGGTGACACCGTGGCTCATCTCGTGGCCGGCCACGTCCAGCGAGGTCAGCGGGTTGACGTTGCCCTCGCCGTCGCCGTACGTCATGCAGAAGCAGTCGTCGTCCCAGAACGCGTTGACGTACGCGTTGCCGTAGTGGACGCGGGAGTAGGCCGCCACGCCGTTGTTCTTGATGCCGCTGCGCCCGAAGGCGGACTTGTAGAAGTCCCAGGTGGTCGCCGCGCCGTAGGCGGCGTCGACGGCCGCGGTCTGGTCGGCGGTCGAGCTGGAGGCCGCGCCGGTGCCCCAGACGTCGTCCGCGTCGGTGAACAGGGTGCCCGCGGAGGAACTGCTGCTGTGCTTCTTGTTGTACGTCTTGTGGCCGCCGCGCGTGGTGTCGTACAGCTGGTACGTCGAGCCCGACTTGGTGGTGTTGAGGCCGACCGTGCCCGAGTAGAGGCTCTTGCCGGTGCCGGTCTCGATGCCCTGGTACTCGTAGAGCTTCTTGCCGGTGGCGGCATCCGTGATGACGTGGAGCTCGTTCGGGGTGCCGTCGTCCTGGAGCCCGCCGACGACCGTCTCGTAGGCCAGGGTCGGCTTGCCGTCGCCCGCCCAGATCACCTTGCGCGGGGCCCGGTCGGCGGCGGGCTGCTCGGAGCCGGCGCTCTTCGCGGCGGTGAGCGCCTGCTTCTCGGCCTTGGCGGCGGCGATCTGCGGTGTCACGGAGGCGACCTTGATGGTGGCCTTGACCGCCTTCGTCACGCTTCTGGTCGCGCCGGACGCGGACTGGTGGACGATCAGGTCGCCGCCGAGGACGGGGAGACCGGCGTAGGTGCGCTCGTAGCGGGTGTGGACGGCGCCGTCGGCGTCCTTGACGACATCCTTGACGACCAGCTTCTCCTTGACGCCGAGGCCTATCTCCTGGGCCGTGCCTGCCGCGCCGGCCTGCTGCTGCTCGATGAGCGAGGTGCGGGCTGCCGCGGAGAGCTGCACCGGTGCGCCGGCGAGGGCGGCCGCCTTGCCGGCCGAGTCCGCCGGGACCTGGGCGGTGGCCGCGGTGGCGGTCAGTCCGGTGGTGAGCAGGGCTCCGGCGGCGACGACGGTCGCGATGGCCGTCGTGGTGCGCTTGTGACGCGCGTAGAGGTGGCTCACGCAAGCTCCTTATGTGGGGGAGTCCGCAGGGCGTGGGGTTGCCCGCGGAGATGGTGAAGTTGCTCAAGCGGCGTGAGGGAAGACTGACACTGGGGACGCGTACATGTCAGGACCCCGAAGTGATGTTGGCTCAAAGTCGACTACCGGGTGAAGATTGCCGGAATGTAAACGGGGCGGACCTCCGCAAAGCGCAGGTCAAGCGGCAACCAGACCCAGGCATGACCATGGCAAAAAGGCGCCGCCCCGGAGAGCCGTGTCTCCGGAGCGGCGCCCTGTCGGAGGTCTGGAACCCTCGGGCCGTACGGCCTACGGGAAGGTGAGCTTCCAGCTGTTGATGTAGCCGGTGTCCAGGGCCGCCTGGTCCTGGACCCTCAACTTCCAGGTGCCGTTGGCGACTTCGGAGGACGCGTTGACGGTGTACGTCTCGGTGACGTTGTCCGCGGAGTCCGAGCCGCTGAAGTTCTTCAGGCGGTACGCGGTCCCGTCCGGGGCCAGCAGATCGATGACGAGGTCACCGCGCCAGGTGTGCACGATGTCGACCCCGACCTGAAGGTTCGAGGGCGCGTTGCCGGTCCGTCCGGAGACGGTGACCGACGAGGTGACCGCCGCACCATTGTCCGGAATCGATACGTCGGCGGTGTTCTCGAAGGAGGTGCCGCCGCCACCGCCGCCGGGACGGGATCCGACCGCCACGCCGGCCCACGCGTGCTGCACCGCCGTGTACTCGGCGGACGTGGTGCCGTACAGCTCACCGGCCGCCGCCAGGGTGCCGGTGCGGGCGCCCGCGTAGTTGGTGTTCGAGGTGAACTTCGTGCTCAGCGCGCGGAACCAGATCTTCTCCGCCTTGGCCCGGCCGATGCCGGTCACCGGAAGCCCGTCCGAGGTGGGCGAGTTGTAGGTGACACCGTTGATCACCTTGGTGCCGCTGCCCTCGCTGAGCAGGTAGAAGAAGTGGTTCGCCGGACCCGAGGAGTAGTGCACGTCGATCGACCCGATGCCGGAGTACCAGCTGTCCTTGGACGCGCCGTCCTTGCTGGGCTTGTCCATGTAGCGCAGCGGCGTGCCGTCGCCGTTGATGTCGATCTCCTCGCCGATGAGGTAGTCACCGATGTCGGAGGAGTTGTTGGCGTAGAACTCGACGGTCGAGCCGAAGATGTCGGAGGTGGCTTCGTTCAGACCGCCGGACTCGCCGCTGTAGACGAGGCGCGCGGTGTTGGCCGTGACACCGTGGGTCATCTCGTGACCGGCCACGTCGATGGACGTGAGCGGATGGGTGTTGCCCGAGCCGTCGCCGTACGTCATGCAGAAGCAGCTGTCGGACCAGAAGGCGTTGACGTAGTTGTTGCCGTAGTGCACGCGGGAGTAGGCGCCGACGCCGTCACCCCGGATGCCCGAACGCCCGTGCACGTTCTTGTAGTAGTCCCAGGTGAGCGCGGCACCGTAGTGCGCGTCCGCGCCCGCGGTCTCCGCGTTGGACGGGTTGCCGTTGCCCCACACGTCGTCGGAGCCGGAGAAGAGCGTGCCGGTGCCGGAGGTGCCGCGGTTGAGGTTGTACGTCTTGTGGGCGCCGCGCGCGCCGTCGGTCAGGTTGTACGTCGACCCGGACTGCGTGGTGCCCAGCGTCACCGTGCCGCTGTACATGGTGTTGCCGGTGCCGGTCTCGATGCCCTGGTACTCGTAGAGCTTCTTGCCGGTGGCGGCGTCGGTGACGACGTGGAGCTCGTTCGGTGTGCCGTCCTTCTGGAGGCCGCCGACGACCGTCTCGTACGCGAGGGTCGGCTTGCCGTTCGCCGCCCAGATCACCTTGCGCGGCGCGCGGTCGGCGTCGGGCGACTTGGCGCCCGCGGCCTTCGCGGCGGACAGGGCCTGCTTCTCGGCCTTGGCGGCGGGCAGCGCGGCCGAGGTGGTGGCGGGCTTGATGGCGGCGCGGGTGGCCTTGCGGACGGCCTCGGTCCGGCCCGACTTGGCGGTGTCGACGATCAGGTCGCCACCCAGGACGGGCAGACCGGCATAGGTGCGCTCGTAGCGCGTGTGGAGGGTGCCGTTCGCGTCCTTGACGACGTCACGGACGACGAGCTTCTCCTTGGCGCCCAGGCCCAGGTCCTTGGCGGTGTCCGCCTTGGCGGCGTCGGCCTCGCGGATCAGCGCGGCGCGCTGGGCGGGGGAGAGCCTGACCGACTCCGACCCGGACACCGCCTTGCCCGACGGTGCCTGAGCCGGTGCGGCGGTGGCGGCTCCGGACTGGACGGCCGCGGCGATCAGGGCGGAGACGCCGACGAGGGCGACGGCCGCTGAGGTGCGGTACGGGGCGTGGGAGGTGCGTCTGCGAGAGGAACTGCTTCTCAACACTGACTCCTTCTGCGTGGCCGCGGGTCGCGCGGCCAGGGGAGACCGGTCGGCGGGTTCGGGCCGTCCGGGCAGAACGGGGTGTTGCGCGGAACCAGGTGCGACGGTGCAACCGCGGCACGGCAGTGGGAAGAGCTGTGGGGTTGCCGTGGGGCGGCCGTGGGAAGCGTGGCAGTAGACGGCGCTACCTGTCAGGAGCGCGTCAGAAAATTGGCCAGAAATGGTTCGTTGACCGGATGTTCATGTTCGATAAACGGACCATTCGGGGTGTCGTGACCTGCGGAAGCGGCTCAGCCGGAGGCCGGCCGCTCCCCGTGCCAGGAGTGCCACAGCGCCGCATACGCGCCGCCCGCCGCCACCAGCTCCTCGTGCGTGCCGAGTTCGGACAGCACCCCGTTCTCCATCACGGCCACACGGTCCGCGTCATGCGCGGTGTGCAGCCGGTGGGCGATGGCGATGACGGTACGGCCCTCGAGCACGGCGGCCAGCGCCCGCTCGGTGTGACGCGCCGTCGCCGGGTCCAGCAGGGCGGTGGCCTCGTCGAGGATCAGGGTGTGCGGGTCTGCCAGCACCACGCGGGCGAGGGCGAGTTGCTGGGCCTGCGGGCCGTCGGTACGCCGGCCTCCGTCCCCCAGCCCGGTGTCGAGACCCTCGGGCAGCTCCCGCACCCAGTCGGCGGCGCCGACCGCGTCCAGGGCGGCCCACAACGCCTCGTCCGTGGCGGCGGGTTCGGCGATCAGCAGATTGTCGCGCAGTGTGCCGACGAAGACGTGATGTTCCTGGGTGACCAGAACCACCTGACGGCGCAGCTGCTCGGGACCGAGACCGACGACGGGTACCCCGCCCACCGTCACCGTGCCCGCGGTCGGCGCGTCGACGCCCGCCAGCAGCCGGCTCAGCGTGGTCTTCCCGGCGCCGGACGGGCCGACGACCGCCAGCCGCTCCCCGGGCCGCACGGTCAGGTCGACCCCGTGCAGCACCTCGCCCCCACGGCCGTAGGTGTAGCGCACGCCGGTCACGTCGATCAGGTCGTCCGCCGGAGCGGGGGAGCCGCCGGTCCCGGCCCGCGGTGCCCTGGCCAGCCCCTCCACGCGGGCGAAGGAGGCGCCGCTGCTCTGCAGTTGCTCCACCCGGATCAGGATCTGGTCGAGGGGTTCGCTCAGCTGCCGCAGATACAGGGCCGCCGCCACGACCGCGCCCAGGCTCATCGCGTCCCGCGCGTGCAGCACCCCGCCGACCACCAGCACCGCCGCCACCGGGACGATGTACGACACCTCCACCACCGGGAAGAACACCGAGCGCAGGAACAGGGTGTGCAACCGGGTGCGCCGGGATGTCTCCAGGGCGTCCCGGCTCGCGGCGACGCGGCGGTCCGCGAGCCGCAGCGCCTCGACCGTGCGGGCGCCGGACGCGGTGGCCGCGACGATCTCGGCGACGTCCGAAGTGGCCGCGCCCTCGGCGAGATAGCCGTCCCGCGCGCGGCGAAGGTACCAGCGCAGCACGCACCAGATCGGCGTCAGACCCAGCACCCCGACGACGCCGAGCAGCGGGTCCAGCACGAAGACCGCGACGAGTGCGAACAGCAACTGCACGGTGTTGATGAGCAGTTCGGGCCCGGCGTCGCGCAGGGTGGTCCCGACCGTTGCCACATCGGCGGTGCCGCGCGCCGTCAGATCGCCGGTGCCCGCCCGCTCCACCACCGACGCGGGCAGCGCCAGCGTCCGGTCGACGAACTCCTCGCGCACCCGCGCCAGCGTCCGCTCCCCGAACCGGTGACCCACGTACCGGGCCCAGCGCGCCAGCAGCAGTTGCGCCAGCGAGCACAGCAGGATCCACAGCGCCAGCCGGTCCACGGCCCGTACCCCGCCCCCGCCGCGGACGTCGTCGATGATGCTCCCCAGCAGCCAGGGCCCGGCCAGCCCGGCAGCGGCGGCCAGCGCGTTGAGCGCGAGCACGACGCCGAACGCCCGCCGGTCGGCACGCACCAGCCGGAAGGCCGCCTTCCGTACGTCGGCCGGTCCGGCGACGGGCAGTTGGCCGGAAGTGTGTGTGCTCACCGTACGGTCTCCTCCGTCGCCTCGGCGGCCTCCGCCGCCTCCTCCTCGACGTCGCGCGCCACCAGCGCCCGGTATCCGGGCTCCCCAGCCAGCAGCTCGCGGTGGGTGCCGGTGGCGGCCACCTTGCCGTCGACGAGGTACTGGACGGTGTCCGCGCGGTCCAGCACGAGGGGGGACGTGGTGGTGACGACGGTCGTACGGCCGCTGCGCGCGGCCCGCAGCCGTTCGGCGACCAGCGCCTCGGTGTGGGCGTCGAGCGCCGAGGCCGGCTCCACCGCCAGCAGCACCTCCGGGTCCGCCAGCAGCGCCCGGACCAGCCGTACGCGCTGACGCTGCCCGCCGGAGAGATTGCGGCCCTGCGCGTCCACCTGGGAGTCGAGGCCGTCCGGCAGGCCCCGCACGATGTCCTCGGCGACAGCCGTGTGCACGGCCCGTGCCAGTTCCGCCGCCTCGCGCTCCCGCCGCCCGCCCGCCAGCTCGCGCAGAGTGCCCGCGAACAGGTCGGCCTCGTGGTCGGCGACCAGGACGCGCTCCCGGATCTGCGGCAGCGCGATCTCGTCCAGCGGCACCCCGCCCCAGGTCGCCGCCGACGGGACGTACCGGCCGAGCCGGTCGACGACGGCCGCGGAGTCGGCGGGGCGGGCCGCGGCCAGCGCGGTCAGCCGCCCCGGCAGCACCCTTACGCCGGACTCCGGGTCGTGCAGCACGGCCGGCTCCGCGGGCGCGTCCCGGCTCCCGCGGTCCTCCATCGGCTCCAGGCGCAGAAACCGTACGACGCGCCGCGCGGAGACCAGACCGCGGCTGATCTGGTAGCCGCACTCGACCCAGAACGCCACCGGCATCACCAGGACCGCGACATAGCCGTACACCGACACCAACTCGCCCACGGAGATGTCCCCCTGGGCGGCCAGCCGGGCCGCGAGCCAGGTCACCACCGCGAGGAACAGCGTCGGCAGCCCCACCCCGAGGGCCTGGACCCAGCTGGTCACCGCCCCGACCCGGTACCCCTGCGCCCGGAGCCGCTGCGAGTCCCGCCGGAAGGCCTCGCCGAACAGCGCCTTGCCGCCCAGGCCGTTGAGGACCCGCAGCCCGCCCGCGAGGTCGGCGATGCGCGCCGTCAGCACGCCCTGCCGCTCCCGGTACTCCGTCTCGGCGCCCTGAAGGCGTGCGAGCAGCGGCCCGACGAGCACCACGATCAGCGGTATCCCGAGCAGGACGACGGCGGCGATCAGAGGCGAGACCGACACCAGCAGCCCGGCGACCACCAGATAGGCGATGACCGCGCCGACCCCGGGGCCGACGACGGTCAGCGACTGGGCGATCGTCTGCACATCGCCCACCCCGATCGTGACGACCTCCCCGGCCCCCACCCGGCGCGGCAGCGCGGCACCCAGCCGGACCGCCTGCCCGACGACCACCTTGACCGTGCGGAAGTTGGCGTCCATCCGCACCCGGGTCATGGTGCGGTGCCGCATGATGCTCAGCCAGGCGTTGAACGACCCCACCGCCAGCAGCGCGAGGCACCAGCCCGCGAGCGCCCCGAGGTCACCGGGCTCCAGCCCCTCGTCGATGGCCCGGGCCATCAGATACGGCGTCGCCGCCAGCAGCACCATCCAGCTGCTGCCCAGCAGCGCTCCCGCGGCACAGCGGCCGGGCTGGCGCTTGACGAGCCACCACAGATACCGCGCGCCGCCGCGACAGTCGGGTGTCCCCGGATCCTCGTAGGCGTCGATCATTCGTCCCCCCGTGCGGTCTCACGCCAGGCTGTCCCGCCAGGCCCGGTGCAGATCCGCGAACCGGCCGGTGCCCGCGATCAGTTCGGCCGGGCTGCCGTCCTCCACGATCCGTCCGTGCTCCATCACCAGGACCCGGTCCGCGATCTCGACGGTGGACAGCCGGTGCGCGATCACGACCGCCGTGCGCCCGCGCAGCACCGTCGTCATCGCCCGCTGCACGGCCCGCTCGCCCGGGATGTCGAGCGAGCTGGTCGCCTCGTCGAGGATCAGCACGGCAGGATCGGCGAGCAACGCCCGCGCGAACGCCACCAGCTGGCGCTGACCGGCCGAGATACGGCCGCCCCGCTTGCGTACGTCCGTGTCGTAGCCGTCGGGCAGCGCGCTGATGAAGTCGTGCGCGCCGATCGCCTTCGCGGCCCGCTCGATCTCCTCCCGGGTCGCGTCCGGGCGGCCGATCGCGATGTTCTCGGCGACCGTGCCGGAGAACAGGAACGCCTCCTGCGTCACCATGACCACCCCGCGCCGCAGTTCGGGCACGGCGAGCTCGCGCAGATCGACTCCGTCGAGCAGGACCCGGCCGTCGGAGGCGTCGTAGAACCGGGCGAGCAGCTTGGCCAGCGTCGACTTGCCGGCGCCGGTCGAGCCGACGACCGCGACGGTCTGCCCGGCCGGGATCGTCAGGTCGAAGCGGGGCAGGACCTCGCCGCCGGTGCGGTAGGCGAACCGCACCCCGTCGAAGACGACCTCGCGGCCGGGGTGCTCCGACGCCGGCGGCGGAAGCTCCCGGGGAGCGGACGGCTCGGGCACGGACGGCGTCTGGGCCAGCAGCCCGGCGATCTTCTCCAGCGAGGCCGCCGCCGACTGGTACGAGTTGAGGAACATGCCGAGCCGGTCGATGGGGTCGTACAGCCGGCGCAGATACAGCACCGCGGCCGCCAGCACGCCCAGCTCCAGCGTGCCGCCCGCCACCCGCTGGGCGCCCCACAGCACGATCACCGCGACGGCCGTGTTGGCGACCAGCCGGGAGCCGGTGACATAGCGGGCCATCTCCAGGAGCGCATCGCCGTTGGTCCGCTCGTGCCGCCGGTTCAGGACCCGGAAGCCGGCGTCGTTGACGGCCTCGCGGCGGAACGTGCGCACCGGGCGGATGCCGTTCATCGTCTCCACGAACTTGACGATGACGGCCGCGATGGCGGTCGACCGCACCCGGTACACCCGCCCCGCCCGCCGCTGGTAGACCCGGACCAGGAGGTGCAGCGGAACGAACGACGCCACCGCGACCGCGCCGAGCCCGAGGTCCAGCCAGAGCAGCATCGCCGAGATGTAGACGAAGGACACGACGACCGAGACGAGCTCCTGGAGCCCTTCCTCGAGCAGCTCGCGCAGTGACTCCACGTCCGTCGTGGAACGGGAGATGAGCCGGCCCGAGGTGTAGCGCTCGTGGAAGTCGACGCTGAGCGCCTGGGCATGCCGGAAGATCCGGCCGCGCAGATCCAGCAGCACGTCCTGGTTGACGCGGGCGGAGGCGAGGATGAACGCGTACTGCAGCGCCCCGGAGGCCACCGCGCACAGCAGATAGCCCACGGCCACCGCGATCAGCGGCCCGTGGTCGGCTCGGCGGAACGCCGGTACGGCGGTGTCGATGGCGTACGCCACCAGCAGCGGGCCCGCCTGCACGGCCGCCTGCTGGAGCAGCAGCAGGAGCGTGGTGACGGCCACCCGGGCCTTCATCGGGGCGAGCAGGGACCGCAGCAGAGCACCGGTGGCGCCCGGTGCCGTGGGCAGGGCGTCCCGGTCGAAGGGATCGCCTGCGGCAGGCTCCTCGGGGCGCGGGAGGTCCTGCTCGTCGTCGGGGGCGGTGGCGGAGGTTGTGGTGGGCGCGGTCATCGCTCGTCCTCCTGCTTCCCGGACTCCTCGCCGGACATGAGATGGGCGTACTCGGCGTTGGTGCGCAGCAGTTCGTGATGGGTGCCGACGGCGGTGACGCGGCCTCCGGAGAGCAGGGCGACGCGGTCGGCCAGCAGCACGGTCGACGGGCGGTGCGCCACGATCAGGGCCGTGGTGTCCGCGAGGACGTCCCGCAGCGCGGCCTCGACGGCCGCCTCCGTGTGCACGTCCAGCGCGGACAGCGGGTCGTCGAGCACGAGGAACCTCGGTCTGCCGACGACGGCTCTGGCCAGCGCGAGACGCTGCCGCTGCCCGCCGGACAGGCTCAGGCCCTGCTCGCCGACCTGGGTGTCGGTGCCCTGCGGAAGGGCGTACGCGAAGTCCGCCTGGGCCACCGCCAGCGCGCGGTGCAGCTCCGCCTCGCCCGCGCCCTCCCCGGCGCCCATGAGCACGTTGTCGCCGACTCCGGCCGAGAAGAGGGTGGGTTCCTCGAAGGCGACGGCCACCTGGGAGCGCAGCTCCTCGCGGGACATGGCGGTGATGTCCCGCCCGTCCAGCGTGATCCGGCCCGACGTCACCTCGTGCAGCCGGGGGATCAGGGCGGTGAGCGTGGTCTTGCCGCTGCCGGTCGCGCCGACGAGGGCCATCGACTCGCCCGGCCGGATGTGCAGGTCGATGCGGTCGAGGACGGGCCGGGAACCGGCGGGGGCGTCCGGGTAGCGGAAGGTGACCCCGCACAGGCGCAGCCCGCTGTCCCGCTCGGCCTCGGACGCCGCGGAACGCGCCGGCGTCTCCGGCTCGGCGTCCATCACCTCGAAGTACCGTTCCGTGGCCGTCGCCGCCTCCTGGCTCATCGCCAGCAGGAAGCCGATCGAGTCCACCGGCCAGCGCAGCGCGAGCGCCGTGGACAGGAACGCCACCAGCGTCCCCGTCGACAGCTCGCCGTCGGCCACTTGAACGGCTCCCAGGACCAGCGCGGCCCCGATCGCCACCTCCGGAAACGCGACGATGACGCCCCAGATGGCCGCCAGCAGTCGCGCCTTGCGCAGCTCCGTCCCGCGCAGCGTCCGGGACAGCTCCCAAAACGCCCGCGCCTGGCTGCGGTGCCGCCCGAAGCCCTTGATGATCCGGACCCCCAGCACGCTCTCCTCGACGACCGTGGTCAGATCGCCCACCTGGTCCTGAGCGAGCCGCGCCACCTCGGCGTACCGCCGCTCGAAGATCACACAGGTGACGATCACGGGGAGGGCCGGACCTAGGATCACCAGCCCGAGCGTCCAGTCCTGCAGCAGCATGATGATCACGCCTGCGAGGATGGTCACCCCGTTGACCAGCAGGAACGTCAGCGGAAAGGCAAGGAACATCCGCACCAGCATCAGGTCCGTGGTCGCCCGGGACAGCAACTGCCCCGAGGCCCACCGGTCGTGGAAGGCGACCGGCAGCCGCTGGAGATGCCCGTACAGGTCCGCCCGCATCTCCGCCTCGACATGCGACAGCGGCCGTGCCACCAGCCAGCGCCGCAGCCCGAACAGCAGCGCCTCCGCGAACCCGAGCAGCAGCAGATACAGGGCGCCCAGCCACACCCCGGCCGGATCACGGTCGGCGACCGGCCCGTCCACCATCCACTTCAGGACGAGCGGGATCACCAGCCCGAGACACGACGCGACGATCGCGACGAAGGCCGCGGTGAACAGCCGCACCCGCACGGGCCGGACGTACGGCCACAGGCGCAGCAGCGTGCGTACGGCGGAACGGCGGGCCTGGTCCTTGGTGGTTGCACGTGTCGAGGGCATCACGAGCGAGCCTACGGATTGCCACTGACAACGCCCACTGAGTTTTGGCCTCTCAGCCCACCCGGAGCAGCAGCACCGCCCGCGCCGGAACCGTGATCGCCGCCCCCGCCCGGTGGACGACATCCGGTGCCTCCGCCTGCTCCTCGCGCGAGGTGTCGACGACCACCTCGTACCGTTCCGCCCAGGGCGGCCCCGGCAGCACGAAGCTCGCCGGACGGTCCCCGGCGTGCAGGACGGCGAGGAAGCTGTCGTCCACGATCGGCGCGCCCCGCTCGTCGCGGCCCGGGATGTCCCGCCCGGACAGATACATCCCGAGCGTGGCCGCGGGCGCGTACCAGTCCCGTTCCGTCATCTCGGTGCCCCGCGCGGTGAACCAGGCCAGGTCCCGCAGCCCGTCCGCCGAGTGCGCCCGCCCGGAGAAGAAGGCCCGGCGGCGCAGGACCGGGTGCCGGTGGCGCAGCGCGATCAGCCGGGAGGTCAGGTCGAACAGCGCCTTCCAGCCCGGCTCCTCCAGCAGTCCCCAGTCCAGCCAGCTGATCTCGTTGTCCTGGCAGTACGCGTTGTTGTTGCCGCGCTGCGTGCGCCCCAGCTCGTCGCCGGCCACCAGCATCGGCACGCCCGTCGACAGCAGCAGCGTGGTCAGCAGGTTCCTCAGCTGGCGGCGCCTGAGCGCCCGTACCCGCTCGTCGTCCGTCTCGCCCTCGGCCCCGCAGTTCCACGCGCGGTTGTCGTCCGAGCCGTCCCGGTTGCCCTCGCCGTTGGCCTCGTTGTGCTTGCGTTCGTACGACACCAGGTCGCGGAGGGTGAAACCGTCGTGCGCGGTGACGAAGTTGACCGAGGCATAGGGCCGGCGGCCGCCCCAGGCGTACAGGTCGCTCGACCCCGACAGGCGGTAGCCGAGATCCCGTACGTCCGGCAGGGCGCCCCGCCAGAAGTCCCGGACGGCGTTGCGGTAGCGGTCGTTCCACTCCGTCCACAGCGGTGGAAACGCGCCGACCTGGTAGCCCCCGGAGCCCACGTCCCACGGCTCGGCGATCAGCTTCACCCGGCGCAGCACCGGGTCCTGCGCGATCACCGCGAGGAACGGGGACAGCATGTCGACGTCGTGCATGGAGCGGGCCAGCGCGGCGGCCAGGTCGAAGCGGAAGCCGTCCACGCCCATCTCCGTCACCCAGTACCGCAGCGAGTCCGTGATGAGCCGCAGCACATGCGGCTGCACGACGTGCAGGGTGTTCCCGCAGCCCGTGTAGTCCGCGTACCGCCGCGCGTCCGACTGGAGCCGGTAGTACCCCCGGTTGTCGATGCCCTTCAGGGACAGCGTGGGGCCCAGTTCGCCCGCCTCCGCCGTGTGGTTGTAGACCACGTCGAGGATGACCTCGATCCCGGCCGCGTGCAGCGCGCCGACCATGCGCTTGAACTCGCCGACCTGCTGGCCGGTGGTCCCGGAGGCCGCGTAGGCGGCGTGCGGGGCGAAATAGCCGATCGAGTTGTAGCCCCAGTAGTTCTTCAGCCCCTTGCGCAACAGATGGTCCTCGTGGGCGAACTGGTGCACCGGCAGCAGTTCCACGGCCGTCGCGCCCAGCTTCACCAGGTGCTCGATCGCCGCCGGGTGGGCCAGGCCCGCGTAGGTGCCCCGGAGCTCCTCGGGAATTCCCGGGTGGAGCCTGGTGAAGCCCCGGACGTGCAGCTCGTAGATCACCGAGTCCGCCCACGGCGTCTTCGGCCGGCGGTCGTCCGTCCACTCGTCCTCGGGCGCGTCGTCATGGACGACGACGCCCTTCGGGACGTACGGCGCCGAGTCCCGGTCGTCGCGCACGGTGTCCGCCACCTGCTGCTGGGGCCAGTCGCGCACATGCCCGTACACCTCCGGCGGCAGGCTGAAGTCGCCGTCCACCGCGCGTGCGTACGGGTCGAGGAGCAGCTTCGCCGGGTTCCAGCGGCCGCCCGTCCACGGGTCCCAGCGGCCCTGCACCCGGTAGCCGTACCGCTGTCCCGGCATCACGCCCGGCACGAAGCCGTGCCAGATCTCGTGCGTCAGCTCGGTCAGCCTCGCCCGGGTCTCCCGGCCGCTCTCGTCGAACAGGCACAGCTCCACCGACTCCGCCCCGCCCGCCCACAGCGCGAAGTTGGTGCCCGCCACCCCGTCCGGACCGACCCGGAAACGGGCGCCCAGCGGCATCGGCGCACCCGGCCACACCGGTACGCCCGGCGCCCTGTGCCGCACGCCGTTCACGACGGCGGCAGGGCGCCCCTCCCCGGCGGCGCGCCCCTCGGCCACCGCCTCCTGCTCGGCTGCGCTGGACACCGATCAGCCTCCCACGGCTCGTGGGGCGACCCGAAAAGGCGTGCACGGCATCCCGGCCGCGGCTCCCCGTCGCGTCGTCCTCCCCAGTGTTCTGCCCAGACCTTGGGTCGCACTCACGTTTCCCCAGGGGAGCCCGGTCGTTGGGCACCTCGTGAGGCATGCACAAGGGCGCGCACGGCGCGCGAGGGCCGCACTGGCCGTCGTACTGACATGGGCAGGACTGCTGGCCGGAGCCGCCGGCTGTACCTCGGACGGCACCGGCGGCTTTGACCGGCTGTTCGGTAAACCCCCGGCATCCGAGGACGCGATCCGCATCTCACCGCACGACGGCAGCAAGGGCGTCCCGTCCCGCCGGACCCTCCGGGTGGAGGTGCCCAGCGGGCGCCTGGAGTCGGTGAAGGTCGTCAAGTACCAGGACGCGCAGGAGTCCCCGGTGCCGGGGCACCTCTCCGAGGACGGCCTGAGCTGGGAGCCCGACCGGGCCGGGCTCGCGCCGGCCGCCGAGTACACGGTCGACGCGGTGGCCCTCGACGGCCACGGGCGGCGCTCCGCACGGCACACCACCTTCACGACACAGGTCCCCGACAAACGCTTCATCGCCTACGTCACCCCCGAGAACCGCTCCACGGTCGGCACCGGAATGATCGTGTCCCTGGTGTTCAACCGGGGGATCCGGAACCGTGCCGCGGTCGAGCGCGCCGTCCGTGTGACCGCGCAGCCGCCCGTCGAGATCCGCCCCCACTGGTTCGACCGGGCCCGCCTCGACTTCCGCCCCGAGCGGTACTGGAAGCCCGGCACCAAGGTCACCGTCTCCCTGCGGCTGAGGGACGTCGAGGGATCGCCCGGCGTCTACGGGCTCCAG
This sequence comes from Streptomyces luteolifulvus, assembly GCF_008806595.1. GTDB lineage: Bacteria > Actinomycetota > Actinomycetes > Streptomycetales > Streptomycetaceae > Streptomyces > Streptomyces luteolifulvus. The sequence continues at coordinate 20,367 of NZ_VZRB01000018.1, forward strand.
TACCGGACGTACTCCTTCACCATCGGCCGCAGCCAGGTCTCGCTGGTCGACGCGGCCCGGCACACCATGCAGGTCCGGCGGGACGGCGCCCTGCTCGCCACCGTGCCGATCACCGCCGGCGCCCCCAAGACCACCACGTACAACGGCAGGATGGTCGTCACCGAGATGCTCGAGGTGACCCGGATGAACAGCCGCACGGTCGGCTTCGGCGGCGAGTACGACATCCCCGACGTCCCGCACGCCATGCGCCTGACCGATTCCGGCACCTTCCTGCACGGCAACTACTGGGCGCCGGACGCCCCCGGCAACGCCAATGTCAGCCACGGCTGTGTGGGGCTCAGGGACGAGAAGGGCGGCGGCTCGGACACGCCCGCGGGCTGGTTCTTCGACCGCAGCCTCATCGGCGATGTCGTCGAGGTCGTCCACAGCAAGGACAAAAGGGTCGCTCCCGACAACGGGCTCGGAGGGTGGAATATGAGCTGGAAGGAGTGGAAGGCGGGCAGTGCGGTGAAGTAACCCGACACAGGGGCGGGTTGTCCCCACTTTCCGTTGAAGTTGGGACTGAACGGTGACAATCATGAGGCTCCGACGCCCCTGGCCTTGTGGTTACTATGCGCCGAGCGCGCGGGAGACGCGCCGGGGTGCGGGCCTGACCAGGCCCGGCGAGGGGAGAAGAGTTGAACGTGCGGCCGATATCGGGGGCGTCGGTTGACGCGCGCGGGACCCAGAAGAAGGCGCGTAAGGGCAAGGCGTTGCTGGCGCCGGTGGTCGGTGTGCTGCTCCTTGCGGTCACCGCGTGCGGCGGGGGCGGTGGCTCGGACTCGGGGTCCGGTGGCCAGGGCAAGGGCAAGGATTCCGGTTCCGCGCAGAGCAAGCAGTCGGAGGCCGTCGTCTCCATCTCGCCCAAGGACGGCGCCAAGTCCGTCGAAACCAGCGGTGCGCTCAAGGTCGGTGCCGCCAAGGGCAAGCTGACCGAGGTCGTGGTCAAGGACGCCAAGGGCACGAAGATAGCCGGGCAGATCGCCGCAGACGGCGCGAGCTGGAAGCCGTCCACGCATCTGGCCGCCTCCACCAAGTACACGGTGCACGCGGTCGCCAAGGACTCCGAGGGCCGCACGGCGGCCGAGGACTCCAGCTTCACCACGCTGACCCCGCAGAACACCTTCATCGGCAACTTCACCCCCGAGGACGGCTCCAAGGTCGGCGTCGGCATGCCGTTCTCGGTCCGCTTCACCCGGGGCATCACCAGCCCCGACGCCGTCGAGAAGGCCATCACCGTCAAGACCGAGCCGGCCGTCGAGGTCGAGGGCCACTGGTTCGGCAACGACCGCCTCGACTTCCGTCCGGAGAAGTACTGGAAGGAAGGCACCAAGGTCACCGTCGAGCTCAACCTCGACGGCGTCGAGGGCCGCGACGGCGTCTACGGCGAGCAGACCAAGACCGTGTCCTTCACCATCGGCCGCAACCAGGTCTCGGTCGTCGACGCCGCCAAGCGCACGATGAAGGTCATGCAGGACGGCAAGGTCGTCAAGACCATCCCCGTCACCACCGGCAAGCCCGGCTACGACACCTGGAACGGCCAGATGGTCATGAGCGAGAAGCTCACGGTCACCCGGATGAACGGCGAGACGGTCGGTTACGGCGGCGAGTACGACATCAAGGACGTCCCGCACGCCATCCGCCTGACCACCTCCGGCACCTTCATCCACGGCAACTACTGGGGCGGCGACGCGTTCGGCAACTACAACGCCAGCCACGGCTGCGTCGGCCTGCGCGATGTGCGCGGCGGCTACGACAGCGGGGTGCCCGCCGCGTGGTTCTTCAACCACTCGATGATCGGTGACGTCGTCGTCGTGAAGAACTCCAACGACCGGACGGTCGACCCGGACAACGGCTTCAACGGCTGGAACATGTCCTGGGAGAAGTGGAAGGCGTAGCCCTTCGCAGGCGTACGGGCCCGGTGTGACGGAGCGCACCGGGCCCGTTGTCGTTAGTGCCCGTTAACCTGCCTGCATGACCGTGAATCTGGAAGTCGCCGAAGGCGTCGGCGTCCTGCGCCTCGACCGCCCGCCCATGAACGCGCTGGACGTCGCCACGCAGGACAGGCTCAAGGAGCTCGCCGAGGAGGCGGGCCGGCGTGACGACGTACGCGCCGTGGTGATCTACGGCGGGGAGAAGGTGTTCGCGGCGGGCGCGGACATCAAGGAGATGCAGGCCATGGACCACACGGCGATGGTCCTGCGCGCCCGCGCCCTGCAGGACTCGTTCACGGCGGTGGCCCGTATCCCCAAGCCGGTGGTGGCCGCCGTCACGGGGTACGCGCTGGGCGGCGGCTGCGAGCTGGCGCTGTGCGCGGACTTCCGGATCGCCGCGGAGGGCGCGAAGCTGGGCCAGCCGGAGATCCTGCTGGGCCTGATCCCGGGGGCGGGCGGCACGCAGCGCCTGTCCCGGCTGATCGGTCCCTCGAAGGCGAAGGACCTGATCTTCACGGGCCGGATGGTGAAGGCCGACGAGGCGCTCGCGCTGGGTCTGGTGGACCGGGTCGTCCCGGCCGAGGAGGTGTACGCGCAGGCGCACGCGTGGGCGGCGAAGCTGGCGCAGGGCCCGGCGCTCGCGCTGCGCGCGGCGAAGGAGTCGATCGACACCGGGCTGGAGACGGACATCGACACCGGGCTCGCGGTGGAACGGAACTGGTTCGCGGGCCTGTTCGCGACGGAGGACCGGGAGCGCGGGATGCGGAGCTTCGTGGAGGAGGGTCCGGGCAAGGCGAAGTTCCTCTGAGCGCATGGCACTTGACGCGGTGTCCGTCTGCTCCGTGTCTGATCGGGGTCCCTCGATAGGGCGGTTTATGGGAGCCTTAAGCCAGTCTTAAGCCTGCCTTGTCGAGGGAGCCGGTCGATTGCCTCCAAGTGACTCTTCCTTGCAGGTCAGATGGGCTGTCGAGGGCTCCGATGTGCCGTTGGCATATGCCGGTCGAATCGTGCGGAATTATGTATTCCGGGGGGCGTATTCCGGAGGAACGCCCCCGGAGGTCCCGGTGGGCGGCCATCATGGGGGCATGGCGGGGCTGGAGGGTATCGAACAGCCGCGGGGGCAGGGCCGTCCGACCGGGGCGCGCTGGTCGCCTGCGGTCGAGGACGAACACGGTCTGAAGGCACTCGAGTTGTTCGGCAATCCCACGGAGGCGGAGGTGCCGCTGCCGTCCCGCCCCGAATCGGCCGCCACGGCCCGCCGGCTGACCCAGGTGGTGGTCCTGCGCCAGTGGGGCCTCACCCCGAAGATGACGGAAGACGCCGTCCTCCTGGTCTCGGAACTCGTCGGCAACGCCGTACGCCACACCGGCGCCCGAGTCTTCGGCCTCCGCATGCGCCGCCGCCGCGGCTGGATCCGCATCGAGGTCCGCGACCCCTCCCGCGGCCTGCCCTGCCTGATGCCGGTCCAGGACATGGACATCAGCGGCCGCGGCCTGTTCCTGGTCGACAAACTCTCCGACCGCTGGGGCGTCGACCTCCTCCCCCGAGGCAAGACGACCTGGTTCGAAATGAGGGTGGCAGACCGCTGAGCCCGCCTCCGGCGGTGGGGCGAGTTCGGTGGGGCGCGGCATCCGGGGGTGTTGCGGTTGCGGTGGGTCGGGGTCCTGCTCCCGTCGCCCGAGTCCGGCTGGGTGGTCGCCGCACTGGGCGTTTTGACGGGCGGTTAATCTGACCTGCGTCAGTGCGACAGCACAGTATGGGAAACACGAGTAAAAGGGGCGGATCGGTGGCGGACATCGACGAGGCACGCAAGCAGTTCCAGCGGATCGATACGGACGGTGACGGCTTCATCACCGCGGCCGAGTTCAAGACCGCCCTGGCCCAGTCGGGCGACTGGAACGTCACCGAGTCGGTGGCCGAGGCGATCATCAAGACCCGTGACCTCAACGGCGACAAGGTCCTGTCGTTCGACGAGTTCTGGACGTACCTGAACAGCTGACGCGCACGCCAGGGGCGCCGGTCCGGCAGCGGACGGGCGCCCCTTCGTCGTACGCCTCCCGGCACGCGCCGGTCGGTCACGCGCCCTCGGCCCAGGTCCGCAGCGCGGCTCTGCTCGGGAAGTCGGCGACGTTCTTGTCGTGCGGGTCGTCGGTGTGCTGGTGGAAGCGCCACCTCGCCTGGATGCGGGGCTCGCCGGCCGTGACGTAGTCGGCGATCCAGAGACCGTCGCCGGCGTAGGACGTGGTGTCGACGTTCAGCCAGTAATGGCGGTTGCAGTACAGGACCACCCGGTGGTTCGGCCGGAGTTCCTTCACCTTCCTGATGAAGCGGTCCTTCTCCGCATTGCTCGCATGGGTTCCCTCACCGGTCGTCTCCCAGTCGACGGCGAGGACGTCGCCCGCCTTCTCGGGCGCGTGCTTGACGAAGTACTCCGCCTGGGCCGTGAGGTTGCCCGGCCAGAGGAAGTGGTAGAAGCCGACGGCGAGTCCGGCCTCGCGCGCCGTCTTCGTCTGGGCGGCGAGTTTCGGGTTGACGTACGAACGGCCCTCCGTCGCCTTGATGAAGACGAAGGAGATGCCGCCCGTGTCGTAGTCGGAAGGCTGGTACGCGCTCACATCGATGCCGCGCAGCATGGAATCTCTCCCTGAAGTGCTCGTGGGGGGACGGGATTTGGGCGTTGTTGAAGGTGTTGCCCACCCTGGCACGGGGCGATCCGCCCTTGACGCGCACTGTGACGCGGAAGAGTGCCGACTGCCGGACCCGGGGCGCCTGGTTCACCGCTGACCGGCCCGCTCCATGGCCTCGACGAGCGTCCGCCCGAACGTCTCCGCGTCGAAGCCGACGACCTGGGCCTCCACGACGACCTCGGATTCCTGGTCGCCGTGCGGCCGTCGCACCGACACCTTCACGGGAACCGCCCGAACCCGGATCCAGGCGCGCAACACCGAAGCGAGGGCGGTCACCGCGCTGCTGGTCATGATGATCTCCAGGGCCGTCAGGGCCCCGCCCAGGGTGCCGGGCGCCGCCGGGTCCTCACACAGCCGTACACCGTCGATCTCCGGTTCCTCGCCGAGCCTTCGGAAGAGGTCCCGCAGGTCGTCGTCCGCTGCCGGATGTCCATCGGGGGCGGTGACGGTGAGGGTCAACTGGTCCATGTTCTCTCCTGTGCCGGTCGGGTTCGGGGTTCGGGGCGGTGGTCGGTCGTCGGACGTCAGTCGTCGGCCGTGGGGCACACGTCTGCCAGCGGTACGTCCTTCGCGTACCGGGTCCACGTCGTGGTGATCGAGTCGGGCGGTGCCGTCGCGCAGACCCGGGACATCAGAAACGCGGGGGCGAGGCGGGAGACGGTGACCGTGGTGTCCGCGTAGCCCACGGCCAGGGTGTCCTGCGGGCCGAACGCCAGTGAGGTGACCGCGCTCGCGCGTGCGTAGTCGGTCAGTGGACGGAGCTCGGCGTCCCCGCCGGTGCTCCACAGACGGACGCGTCCGGTGTCGTCGCCGGTGGCCAGGAGGGTCCCGTTCCGGCTGAAGGCCAGGTGGGTGAGGTGCGCGGCCACGGAGGTCTGCGTGGCGGGCTCGCCCGTGCCGTCCAGGCGATAGGTCGACAGGGTGCCGCCACGGGCCGTCGCGAGCACGCTCCCGTCCGGGGACAGCGCGATCCGGGGCCAGGGGTCGAACCGCTCGTACGACGACACGGCACCCCACTCCGGGTTCGGAAGCTCACGGGCACGGGCTCCCTCGGGTTTGCCGATGCCGTACAGCGACGGCGCGGACACGTCCTGCAGGAGCAGCCGGTTGCCCCGGGAACTGAGGGCCGGGTCCGCGGTGCTCGCCCGGCCCTGCGCCCGGAGGCCGGGCAGCTGTCGCGGGCCGGAACCGGCCGAGAGATCCCACAGGCGGTGCCCCCCGCCCGGGTCGGAGGTCAGCAGAACGTCGGACGAGGGCGCGTACTCCACCGCCGTCCCGGCCGCAGGGCCCGGCAGGTTCTCGCGGTGGAGTCCGCCGGTGCCGACTGCCCACAGTTCGGTGGTCCGCGGTCGTCCGACGAGGAGGGTGCGGCCGTGGGGCCGGAACGCCAGGAGACCAACGGGCCCCGATACGGAGCCTGTTGACGGTACGGGGGCCAGTGCCCGGGCAGGCCGCCCCGGTCCGCCCAGCGCGTACCGGCGCACGGTCCCGTCGCGCAGCCCGACCGCGACCTCGCGCGCGTCGGGGGACAGCGCGACGGCGGACGGACTTCCGGGCAGGCGCAGGGTCGTCAGATGCCCGGGGCTCAACAGGGAGCCCACGTCCCACAGCCGGGTCTGCTCGCCCGTCACGGCGAGCAGGGATGTCCGCCCGCCGAAGACGACCTTCCCGACCGGTTCCGGGAGCCGGACCTTGGGCGAGTCCACCCCCCGGTCCACCGTTCCGGCGAAGCGCGGCGGCCCGTCGTCGCTCACGTCCCAGAGGTTCACGGCGTCGGCGGCGACGGCAAGGCTGCGGCTGTCGGGGGAGAATCCGAGGCTGTGCACCGTTCCCGTACCCAGCTGGAACCCGTCGGACGGGGACGTCAGCCGGGCGGAACTCCCGTCGGCGCGCACGCTCCACAGGGCGACCCGGCCGCCGCCGCGGCCCTCGGCCAGCAGGCGGCCGTCGGGACTGAAGGACAGCGGCAGCGCACGGACGTCGGCCTGCCGGTCGGCCGGAAGACGCTCCCGCAACGTCCTGCCGTCGCCCTGGCCACGGCCGAGCAGCAGACGCCCGTCGTCGTGGCGTTCCGCGAGCGTTTCGCCGTACGGGCCGAAGACCGCGTAGGTGTGCCGCAGGGTGCCCGCGTCGGTCAGCTCGCCGCCGCCGGTCACCCGCCACAGCCTGGTGTCGCTGCGGTCCCGGGCGCCGGACAGTCCGAAGACCTGGGCCGCCGCCAGCATCCCGCCGTCGGCGCGGAAGGTGATCTCGACGGAGTCGGCCACCTCGCCCGGTTCCCCGGACAGCACCACCGGTGCCCGGTGCGGCGGTCCGGGGCCGGTCCGCCAGCCCAGCAGGCGGCCGCTGGAGTCCATGCCGACCAGCAGATCGATACGGGGGCTGTACCCGAGCGCCAGCAGGGGCCGGCCGTCGGGCAGGTCGAGGGTGTCGGTGGTCCGGTGCCGGCCGGTGTCCCACAGCAACACCTCGGCGCCCGCCTGGACGGCGAGGTGACTGCCGCCGGGCGCGAAGGCCACGGCCTCGGCCGATGGCAGCAGGGTGGACGAGCCCTGTGATTCGCGTGCGGGCATCGCGGCGGCGGCACTGGCGTACAGGCTCGCACGGGCCTGTGCGGTCGGCGCGCTGCGGAACGCGGCCACCGCAAGTCGGCCCGCCAGCACCGGATCCACGGCCCGCAGCACGTCCGACCGAGCCGCCAGGGAGCGTGACAGATGCTCCTTCTGACGTACCGTCAAAGTCTCTTCCCGGTCCGCCCAGCGCACCCCGCCGGCGGCCATGAGGAGGACGAGGCACGCCACCGCCGCGGAGAGCAGACGGACGGTACGGTGCATGATCCTCAGGGATCGGGCGGACCGCCGCTCACGCTGCGCCGAAGCCCGCAGGAAGCGCCAGCCCAGACCGCCCAGATCGTCCTTCGGCCGGGTCTCTGCCGCGGCCCAGGCCTCGTCCAGCATTCTGCCGGTGTACAGCACCGACTCGTCGTCCTCCGCCTCGTGCCAGGCGTGGGCGGCCTGAAGGATCTGCTGCCGACGGGCGAGCCAGTCGCGGTCCTGCTCCAGCCAGTTGCGCATCGTGGGCCAGGCGGGCAGCAGCGCCTCGTGGACGAGCTGGACCGTTTCACGGCCCGGCACCGCATCGGAGTCGAGGGCCACCAGACGGGCCGCACGCAGACGCTCCAGAACCCGCTGTGTGCGTTCGGGGTCGCCGAGCTCGCGCAGCAGCCGGTCGCGCGTCGCCCTCCTGCGGGTCGGGGGCCGGCCCTCGACGGACTGGACCAGCCTCGTCAGCAACAGCCGTGCGGTACGCCGGTCTTCGGCGTCGAGGCTCTGATAGGCCTTGTCGGCCTCGCTCGCGACGACCGAGGCGATGCCTCCGGAGGCACGGTAGGCGGCCCGGGTGAGAAGACCGTTCCGCCGGCTCTGCCAGGTGACCAGCAGAGCCTGGGCGAGATGGGGCAGCATGCTCGCGTCGTATCCGGCCTGCTCGGCCGGGCTCCCGGCGGCGTCGAAGTCGCCGGGCGGGACACCGAGATCGCCGACGATGACTTCGACGAGCCCCTCCTCCACCTCCAGACCCTCCGCGTGGGCCGGACCGAGCACGGCCTCGCGCACCTCGTCGTGGGTGAGCGGGCTGACGACGACCTGATGGCCGTGCAGGGCCTCCAGCAGCGGAGGGTGGGACGCGAGAACGCCCAGGAAGTCGGCCCGGGTCGCCAGCAGGACATGGGCCGCGAGCGGAGCCCCGCCCGCACCCGGGACCGGGGCCGGGGCCGTGGCCCGCGCCGCCGCGCACAGTGCCTCGACGAAGACCGTCGTCCCGGCCGGGTCCTCGCAGAGCGTGAAGGCTTCCTCGAACTGGTCGACGACGATCACGGGTCCGGCGACGAGTTCGCCGGGTGCGGCACCGTCCTCGGGCGGGGCGGCCGGTCCTGGGAACGGCCCGGTGTCCTGCCGGGCGGCCACCTCGCGCACCCAGGCCGTCATCGTCCCGGCGCCCTGGTCCAGTTCGGCGCGCAGCACCTCGCGCGGCCTGCCCAGCGGGGCGGAGAAGGCCTCCGCGAGGGCGTCCAGAGGCCGGTCCGTGGGGGTCAGGACGATACGGGGACGTCGTTCGCTGCCCGCCACGGTCCGTGCCCGGGCCAGATCGCCGAGCAGCCCCGCGTGGATGAGGGAGGACTTTCCGCTGCCCGAGGCGCCGAGGAGCATCACCGGCAGCGGCGGCCCGAACGGCGCGGTGAGCGCCACCGCCAGCCGGCTGGTGAGCCGGTCACGGCCGCGGAACCAGCGGGCGGTGCCGGCGTCGAAGGGGCGCAGACCGGGATACGGGCACACCCCGCTGTCCCGGCGCAGCCCCGCACTCCGCTGGGCCCGGTCGGCCAGCGCCTCGGGATGAACATTGCGGCCGAGGCAGAGCACTTCGGCGCTGCCCCGTGACTGCACCATCGGCGTCGGCGTCAGGTTCTCCCTCAGATGGGACGCCACGTCGTGGAGGGTGAGGTCCGCGGGCAGTCCGGGGGCGCCCCGCTCCAGCAGCCCGATCAGCCGGCCGGTCATCGCGGTGTGCCGTTCCCCGAGCGGGGCCAGCGCCTGCTCGTGCGGGGAGGAGGCGGTGAGCAGGTAACTCCTCCGCAGCGGGCCGAGGTTCACCGACAGGGCCCGGCCCGCGTAGCAGCAGTCCAGTACGACGATCACGCTCTGCGGCCGCGGGCTCGCCGAGGAGACGGTCTGGACGAGGTGGGCGAAGTCGAGCGAGGAGTAGTGCATGGCCGCGCCGCGCGCCCCGGTACGGCCCGTGCTCAGCCGGAGTTCGTTGTGCTCGCCGATCTCCGAGTGGCCCACGAAGTACAGCAGAAGCACGTCAGGGGCGCGCGCGAGCACGTCGGTCACGGCACCGATGACATCCTCGGGCCCCGCGGGGTCGACGACGCGCGTGAGCCGGCCGGGGGCCAGTCCGCAGCGTTCGACCAGCAGCCGGGCCAGGTCGTCGAGGGAGTGGGCGGCGGCCGGGACGGGCGGGAACCGTGCGTCGTCGGCGGTGCGCACGGTGGCCACGAGCACCGCCGCCGCGCCCGCGGTGGCGAGAAGCGGGGCGGCGGCGCGAGGCTGGACGGTCTCGGTCATGCCGGGTCCGCCGTGCGGGGCGTGTCGTGGTCGCTGGGGCCGTGTGTGCCGTGGGGCGTGTCGTAGTCGGTGGGGCCGTGCGTGCCGTGGGACGTGTCGTGGTCGCTGGGGCCGTGCGTGCCGCGGGACATGCCCGGGTCGCCGGAGCCGCGCGCTTCGCGGAGGGTGTCCCGCTCGACCACCCCCTGCGACGTCGGCCGTACCGCACGGTTCTCACGTGACGCGGCCCGTGCGCGGCGCCAGGCCAGGAGCAGCGGACCGGGAACGAGGAGGAGCCAGCACGACGGACCGGCGATGCCCGACCGTCGGCGCAGTGCTCGGGCCAGCCGGTCGCAGCGGTCCCAGGCGCGGTCCGCCTCCTCCGCCGTGACGCACGAAGCCCTCCCGGCCTCCGGGCCGGGATCGCCGTACAGCGCCCGTTGGGCGGCGTGCGCCAACCCCGTGGCGGCGGGCCCGGCATCCGGTCCGGCCGCGCCGGCCAGGAGACGGCCCACGTCGGTGACGCTCGCCGACGGCGGCACCGGCACCCCGGCGTCGGCGAGCCGGCGCACGGCCGCGTGCCAGGCACCGCGCACACGGTCCGCGGGCGTGGCCGCCCGTCGGGAACCCCGTTCACGGAGCACGGGCAGGACGACGAGCCGCAGTGCCCGCGCCGCGAACAGCAGTCCCGCCAGCGACAGGCACAGGGGCAGGAGCCAGTCGTCCGGGTCGACTGGTGCCGTGCGCGGAGTCGCCCGCGCGGTGGCGGGGGCGGCCTCGGGCGTGCGGGACGGGCGGGGTGCGGTGCTCGACGACGTGGGTGACGGGGTCGGCTTCTGGGCGGTGGCGGACGGCCGTGCGTCGACCGAGTGGGCCCGTCCCGGTCGCGGCACGGGGTCGAACGGCAGCCAGCCGACGCCGTCGAAGTACACCTCGCCCCAGACCTTGGCGTCGCGCCCCGCAACGGTCACCGTGCGGCCGTCGTGCGCGGCATCCTCGGCGGCTCGCGGCACGAAGCCGACCACAAGCCGTGCGGGCAGCCCGCTGAGCCGGGCCGCCAGGGTGAAGGCGGCACCGAACACCACGGCCGGTCCCTGCCGCTCCTCCAGAAACCGGGCGACACCGCCGTACGTCGCGACTCCCGGCGCGTCCGGCACATGGGTGTACTCCTCGCGCAGCCGCTTCGCGATCCCGGCCGCACGGGCATACGGGGTGTCGGCCCGCGCGGTCGACGTGCCCGCGAGTTCCGTCAGGGCGCCGGGTACTCCGGGAGGCAGGTCACGGGCGGCGGAGCCGGCGCCTGCGGACCGCAGTCCCGGCATGTCCACCGGCGCGGGCCTGATCACCGGGACCGAATCCACGGTGTAGGCGGTGCCGCGGCCGGGCCGTTGGACGGCCAGCACCGTTGCGTCGCGCGGGCTGACCGCCACCGCGGGCCCGGCGATGCGCACCGGTTCGGCGGGGACGGGAAGGAAGGCGCCGTCGAGGCCCGAGAGCACAACTCGGTGATGTACAGACCTTCTTGCCGCCACGGTCTTCGCCGAGCGTGTCCGCCCGGCCGGGCCGGCCGCCGGCACGACGCCACCGGTCGGCACGAACGTCCCCTCCGGCGCCCAGCGCCGCCCGTCGAACGCGGTCAGCGCACACAGCCGCCAGCGGTCCCCGGCAGGTCCCGTCACCGTGAACAGGGGTGTGCCGGAGGCCCGGTGCCATCGCGCGAGCTGCGCCAGCGGATCGACGGCGGTGTCCGTCCGTACCGGTGCCGTCACCCGGTCGCGCAGGTCGTACCCCGTGTTCTGGGCGGGCCAGGGCAGCGTCCAGGTGATCGTGGCGGCTGTCGCGACCAGGGCAGTCGTCCAGACGTATCCGGTCACCCTGCCCCGTGACCGTCGCGGCCCCTGCCCGGGCCCACCACGTGGCCGCCGGCCACCGGAGCGCACGCGGAGCAGCGCGCCCGCGCACAGGGTGACGGCGGTCGCCTCCGGCACCGCCGAACCGTCCCCCGGCACGCACCACATCACGCCCACGACGAGCAGGATCACCGCCGGCAGAGAGGCGAGGCCGCGGGCCCGCAGGCGCAGGGCCGCTTCCGCACCGAGCAGGGAGGCCAGCCAGGTCAAGAGGAAGGGAAAACACAGGAGTTCGGGTGTGGGGGCCGCCGGCAGTCCGGTGCCGAGCAGCCGGATCCAGCCCCGAGGTGCCGCTTCGGCGGCGGCCCGCACGGCGGACCAGGGGTATGAGCCGGTTCCGCTGTCGGAGAACAGGAGCAGGGCACAGACGACCGGCCCGAGGACCAGGAGGGCCGGCAGGGTGCACTCCACCGGCGGCAGTCTGCGGCGCAGCGCGAGCGCCGGCAGGGTCAGCGCCGGTGCGAGCGCCGCCACCGTGAGTGGCAGCAGCAGGGGCCCGTATCCGAAGGCCCGGTGGAAGACGAGTCCTGCGCTCCAGGCGGCCCCGCCCGCCCACAGCGGTGCGAGGAGCCCGCCCCGCACGGACGGCCGCCCGGTCATCGGTACCCCCGCGGGCCTGTCCGGCGGATCGCCGCCGACCACAGGGCCAGGCCATGGACGGCGTCGGCGGCCGTCCGCACGGTCGCCCGCCCGGAGCCCGCGCCGACGGCCGCAGGCCGCTCGTACGACGGACCGGAGTCCGCCGGGGCCAGGCGCAGTACGACGACCCGTGACCGTCTGCCGCGCAACTGCCGTGGGAGGGACGGCCATTCGGGCCGGGCACCCCCGGTGACAACGGTCAGCGGGGCCTGGTCCGACGGCACACGGTGCGGTGCCCGCCGCCCCCGTCCCGCCGTATCCCGCTCGCCCGGACCCCCGTCCGCGCCGGACCGCGCCTGCACACGGGTCAGTTCGGTGAGGACCTGGGCGACGCCCGTGAACTCCGTGCAGCCCGGACCCGTGTCGCCCGGCGGGAGGATCCACAGCCGTGCGGCCGCCCCGTTGCGTACGGCGGCCACGAGCAGCGAGGCCGTCAGGTCGACGGCCTCCTCGAACAGCGCGGGGCCGGCATAGGCCGAGGCGTCCAGGTCCAGCGCCACCGGGAAGCGCGTCACGACGGGTTCGGCGGACCGGCGTACCAGCAACTGCCCGCTGCGGGCGCTGCTGAGCCAGTGGATGTGACGCGGGTCGTCCCCGGGGTCGTAGGCCCGCAGGGTGAAGAAGTCCGCGTCGAGCGAGGGCGCGGCCCGGTGCCCGCCGCCCGAGTCCGCCGGGCCCCGGGCGAGGTCACGCAGGGACAGGGCCGTCACGGCGGGGTGCACCTCCACCCGGTGCGCGGGGGTCAGTTCCGTGTCGCGCCGGAAGAGGCCCAGCGGGTCTTCCTGCCGCAGCACGACGGGCCCGATCCGGAGCAGTCCCCGTCGCGGGGCGGGCACGGACAGCCTCAGCGGCGAGGCGTCGGACGGGCCGGGAAGGGGGAGGGAGACCGGTGCTTCGTGCGGGCCCCGGTGGCACAGGCGCAGGTGTGCGCAGCGGGGCAGCCGTCCGCCGGGCCGGATCTCCACCCGGACGTTCCGGCCGCGGGGGAGCGAGGGCGTCGCCACCTGCAGTGCGGCGCGTGTCCCGGTCGCCGGACGGGTCACCGCGCAGGCGGCGCCCAGCGCCAGCAGACCGGCGACGGCCGGCAGGGCGAGGGCGGGGGAGGCGAACACCACGGACAGGACGGTCAGCAGGGCGCAGACGGCGAGCGCGCACAGGCCCGTACGTGTGATCAACGGGGAACCTTCAGCCGGCCGAGCAGCTCGGTGATCAGGTTCTCCGCGTCCGACCGCGCGAAGTCGGCCTCGGACGTGAGCAGCAGACGGTGTGCCAGCACCGGTCCCGCCAGCTCCCTGATGTCCTCGGGCACGACGAAGTGGCGGTGGTCGGCCGCCGCCCACACCCGCGCGGCACGCAGCAGCGCGAGCGACGCACGGGGACTGGCCCCCAGCCGGATCCGGGGGTCGGCAGTGCGGGTGGCGGTGACCAGGGACACGATGTACCGGTGCACGGGGTCGCTGACCACGATCCGGGTCGCGGCGTGGGCGAGCCGCCCGATCTCGTCGACGTTCATCACCGGGCTCAGGGCCTCCGGGGTGAGGCCGCGGCCCTCCGATCTGAGCAGGCCGAACTCGGCCTCCTCACTGGGGTAGCCGAGACGCACCCGCATGAGGAACCGGTCGAGCTGGGCCTCGGGGAGCGGGTAGGTGCCGTCGAAGTCCACCGGGTTCTGGGTGGCCACCACCAGGAACGGAGGGGGCACCGGGTGGGAGGTGCCCGCGACGGTGACCTGGCGTTCCTCCATGACCTCCAGAAGGGCGGACTGGGTCTTCGGAGAGGCCCGGTTGACCTCGTCGCACAGGACGACGTTGGCGAAGACCGGACCGGGCAGGAAGCGGAAGTCTCCCCGACGTGCCGCGTCCAGGCCCGGTGGGAAGGACACCCCGGTGATGTCGGAGGGGAGGAGGTCCGGGGTGAACTGGATACGGCGGCACTCACCGCCGATGGACGCGGCGATGGCCCGGGCCAGTGACGTCTTGCCGACTCCGGGTACGTCCTCCAGCAGCAGATGCCCCTCGGCGAGCAGGGTCGTGAGGGCCAGCCGCACCGCGTGAGTCTTCCCGCTGATGACCTGCTCGACGTTCTTGAGGAGGCTGTGGAAGCCCTCCGCGATACGGCCCCCGTCGCCCGGCGACGGCTGCGGCGGGAACTGGGTCATGGTGTGGATCCTTCTGTCGTCATGGAATGCGCCACAGCTCGGTGCCGGTGCCACCGGAGACGGCGAGGAGTGTTCCGGTCGGGTCGAGGGCGAGAGAGGCTCCGTCGGGTGCGGGCATCTGATGGAGCAGCCGGGGACGTTCCGGACGGGACACGTCCCAGATCTGTGCGGTCGCCGTCCCGGGGGTTCCGGCGCCGCCCAGCAGCGTGAGCCGTCTGCCGTCCCGGCTGAAGTGGAACTCCGTGACGCCCTCGAGGCCGGTCTCCCGGGCGATGGTGCGAGGGTTCGTCGGATCGGTGAGGCTGAGGATCACCCAGCCGCCGCCCTCGTCCTGAGCGACGAGCAGCCGCCCTCGGGGCGCGAAGGTCGCCTCCCCGAGGGCCGGCGTCAGGCTCAGCTGGGTCGCGGGGCCGGGCGGGTTCTCCTCGTCGCCCGGTTCGGGGTGGGAGACGTCGAGCACGGCCACGTCATGGTTCAGGGAGGCGGCGACGAGTGTTCCGTCGGCGCTGATCGAGGTGTGCCACACGGGGCTCTCCACCTGGATGCCGCCGCCCGTGATCACGCGGGGGGATCCGGGATCCGAGACGTCCATCAGGTCGTAGGAGCCGCTCCTGCCGAGCAGGTCGGAGGTGCCGGAGGCGAGTTTCCGGCCGTCGACCGAGAGCGCGAGACCGCTGCTGGGGTGCGCGGATCCCCACCCGGCCAAGTGCTGGGGGGCCGTGGGGTCCTGGACGTCGTAGGCGTAGGTCTCGTAACGTCCGCGGGCGAAGACCGTCGTTCCGTCCGGGGTGAAGACCGGGCTGGTCAGGTAGAGGGCGGCCTGCAGGTGGTTGTAGGGCAGGGCGCCGATGCGGCGCACCCGGGCGGGATCGCTCACGTCCCAGAGTTCGTCGCTGAGGGCGAGGACGGCGCCGTCCGGCCGGAATCCGGCGGACCCTGTGGCGGGGAGCGTGGCAAGGCGTTCGGGCCGGCCGCCGATCCCCGGACTGTCGGACGGTTCGCCGGACGGTCCCGTGGGGCCGCCCGTCGGGGTGGGCCGACCGCCGCCGGGGCCGTCCGTGGGGGTGGGCCGAGTGCCGTCACCGGGGCCGGGCGCAGGGTCCCCGGCGCCGGTACCGGGGTCGTTGCCCGGTGGCCGGCCGGAAGCGCCGGGATGCGGGCTGGGCCGCGCGGACGGGGAAGCCGCCGGAAATGTGGCGGAGGCGGTCGGCGTGGGCGTGCTCGTGGGGGGCCGGTCCGAGGCGGCGGTGGGCGAGGCGGACGGTGAGGGCTCGGCGTCGGCACCGCCGTGCCTGCCGGTGGGCGGCTGGTCCGTGTCGTACTTCCGGAAGGCACGTGCCCGCCCTTCGCGCACCATGACCCCTTCCGGACCACGGGGGTTGTGGATCCACACCGCGCCCGCGTCTTCCACGAGTTGCAGCGAAGCGGCGGCGGAGGTGACCCGGACGGGCGCCTGGACATGGCCCGTGCGCATGTCGACGACCAGCACACGGCCCTTGTTCTCCTGCGGCAGGTGCACCAGGTCGCCCGCTTCCACGAAGTCCCGGCCGGCCTTGCGGTTCCCGGGCACCCCGGTCCTGACGGTGGCCACTTCAGCACCGGTGCGTGGATCGACGGACACGAGCGTTCCCGACCTGAGGAGCAGGACGAGATGACGGGCGGACGACGAGGGGGCCCCGACGCCCACCACCGGGTCGCGGGGGGACACGGAGTCGGGGAGCGGCACCTGCGCGTGCGGTCCGTCGCCCGTCAGCGCGACGAAGAACGCTCCGTCGGTGTCGACGGCGAACACGTCTTTGCCCGCCGTGGCGAGCCACACCTGGTCCCCGGGTGCGCCGACGGTCGTACGGTGGACGCGCCCCTTCCCGGAGCCGCCGCGCAGCGCGGCCACGGCCCCGCTCGACGGCAGCCCCACCCATAAGGTGCCGTGGCGGTCCCGGGCCAACTGGCCGAGCCGGCCGCCGAGTCGGACCCGCTGCTCCCATGCGGGCTCCGCCCCCGGGCGTACGTCGACGAGATCGCCGTGTGCGGAGTCGACGCAGTACACCCGGGTCCCGACCGCGGTGTACGCACAGGTGCCGGACCCGGTGAACGGCCCGTCCACCCGCAGACCGACCGGGTCCACCAGGGAGTACGAGGACTCGTCGCCGGTGTGGCCGGGGGAGCCCGTGACCACGAGGGAACCCGCGACGGTCACCCGTTCCTGTCCCCGCAGCTCCGGCATGGGCAGCTGGAACTGGGGCGACAGCGCGACCCCGTTCATCTGGGTCAGCAGTCCGGGGCCGGTGCTCGGGAGCCAGACCGAGCCATCCCGCAGGTCCGGGCGGACCCGTTCGTCCGGCGAGCCGAAGACCGTCAGCGAGGCGAACGCGGTGAGTCCGGCAAGGGCCAGCACAAGGGCGGGGCGGCGCCGGCGCGACGCCCCCGTGACCCCCCTGTGCGGATAGTCGAGCCGCTCCGCCGTCATCCGTTCCCGCGCTCCGGTTCTCCGAGACCCCCTGAGCGTTCAGTCAACAGAGCCGCGCCGGGAATGGACGGCTTTTCCTCCCGGGTTCACTCCAACGGGTGGCTTGTCGCACTTGTGACCGTATTGCGGGATCGGCTGTGGGCCGGGTCAGCACTCGATGATGTTGACCGCCAGCCCGCCCCGAGCCGTCTCCTTGTACTTCACCGACATGTCCGCGCCGGTGTCCTTCATCGTCTTGATGACCTTGTCCAGGGACACCTTGTGCGAGCCGTCGCCGCGCATCGCCATCCGCGCGGCCGTGACGGCCTTGACCGCGGCCATGCCGTTGCGTTCGATGCACGGGATCTGGACGAGGCCGCCGACCGGGTCGCAGGTCAGGCCGAGGTTGTGCTCCATGCCGATCTCGGCGGCGTTCTCGACCTGTTCGGGGCTGCCGCCCAGCACCTCCGCGAGGGCTCCGGCGGCCATGGAGCAGGCCGAGCCGACCTCGCCCTGGCAGCCGACCTCGGCACCGGAGATGGAGGCGTTCTCCTTGAAGAGCATGCCGATGGCGCCGGCGGCGAGGAGGAAGCGGACCACCCCGTCCTCGTCCGCGCCCGGCACGAAGTCGATGTAGTAGTGGAGTACGGCGGGGATGATGCCCGCGGCTCCGTTCGTCGGTGCCGTCACCACGCGTCCGCCGGCCGCGTTCTCCTCGTTGACCGCCATCGCGTAGAGCGTGATCCACTCCATGGCGTGCGCCAACGGGTCGCCCTCGGCGCGCAGTTGGCGGGCCGACACGGCGGCCCTGCGCCGTACCTTCAGACCGCCCGGCAGGATGCCCTCACGGGCCATGCCACGCGATACGCACCCCTGCATCACCCGCCAGATCTCCAGCAGACCGGTGCGGATCTCCTCCTCCGTGCGCCAGGCCCGTTCGTTCTCCAGCATCAGCGAGGAGATGGACAGGCCCGTCTCCCGCGTCAGCCGCAGCAACTCGTCGCCCGTGCGGAAGGGGTACTTGAGGACGGTGTCGTCCAGCTTGATGCGGTCCGCGCCGACCGCCTCCTCGTCGACGACGAAGCCGCCGCCCACCGAGTAGTACGTCTTCGACAGCAGTTCGGCCCCGGAGGCGTCGTGCGCCCACAGGGTCATGCCGTTGGCGTGGTAGGGGAGGGCCTTGCGGCGGTGCAGGACCAGGTCGTCGTCGAAGGAGAAGGGGATCTCGTGCTTGTCGAGGAGGCGGATACGGCCCTGTGCCCTGATGTCCTCCACCCGCTGGTCGGCCGTCTCCACGTCCACCGTCCGCGGTGAGGCGCCCTCCAGGCCGAGCAGCACCGCCTTGGGCGTGCCATGGCCGTGTCCGGTCGCGCCGAGCGAGCCGTACAGTTCGGCCCGGACCGAGGCGGTCGAGTCCAGCAGGCCCTCGTTGCGCAGCCGGCGGGCGAACATGCGCGCCGCGCGCATCGGGCCGACCGTGTGGGAGCTGGACGGGCCGATGCCGATCGAGAACAGGTCGAAGACCGAGATGGCCACGGTGACTCCTCAGGACGGGGGCGGTGCGGGGGTCGGGTGCCCCGCCCACTGTCGAGTGTGCGGGGCACCCCACAAAAAGGAACTACTTGTTCAGACCGGGGTACAGCGGGTGCTTGTCGGCCAGGGCCTCGACCCTGGCCTTCAGGGCCTTGGCGTCGGCCTCCCCGAAGGGAGAAGGCGCCTTCAGGGTCTCCGCGATGACATCCGCGACCTCGGCGAAGTCCTCGGTCGTGAAACCGCGGGTGGCAAGCGCGGGCGTGCCGATCCGCAGACCGGACGTCACCATCGGCGGACGCGGGTCGTTCGGGACCGCGTTGCGGTTGACGGTGATGCCGACCTCGTGCAGCCGGTCCTCGGCCTGCCGGCCGTCCAGCTCGGACTCGCGCAGGTCGACGAGGATCAGGTGCACGTCCGTACCGCCGGACAGGACGTTGATCCCGGCCTCGCGGGCGTCGGCGGCCGTCAGGCGCTCGGCGAGGATCCTCGCGCCGTCGACCGTACGGCGCTGGCGCTCCTTGAACTCCTCGCTCGCCGCGACCTTGAAGGAGACCGCCTTCGCCGCGATCACATGCTCCAGCGGACCGCCCTGGAAGCCCGGGAAGACCGACGAGTTGAGCTTCTTCGCGAAGTCCTGCTTGGCGAGGATGATGCCGCCGCGCGGGCCGCCCAGCGTCTTGTGGGTGGTGGAGGTGACCACGTCCGCGTGCTCCACCGGGTTGGGGTGGAGGCCGGCCGCGACCAGACCCGCGAAGTGCGCCATGTCGACCCACAGATACGCCTCGACCTCGTCGGCGATCCGGCGGAACTCGGCGAAGTCCAGCTGCCGCGGGTAAGCGGACCAGCCGGCGATGATCACCTTCGGCCGGTGCTCCTTGGCGAGCCGCTCGACCTCGGCCATGTCGACGAGACCGGAGTCGTCCACGTGGTAGGGGACCACGGTGAACTGCTTGCCGGAGAAGTTGAGCCGCATGCCATGGGTCAGATGACCGCCGTGGGCCAGGTCGAGCCCGAGGATGGTGTCGCCGGGCTGGGCCAGCGCGAACAGGGCCGCCTGGTTGGCGGAGGCGCCCGAGTGGGGCTGCACATTGGCGTACTCGGCGCCGAACAGCTCCTTGACCCGGTCGATGGCGATCTGCTCGGCGACGTCGACGTGCTCGCAGCCGCCGTAGTAGCGACGGCCGGGGTAGCCCTCGGCGTACTTGTTGGTGAGGACCGAGCCCTGGGCCTCCATGACCGCGGCCGGGGCGAAGTTCTCCGAGGCGATCATCTCGAGCGTGGACTGCTGGCGCAGCAGCTCGGCGTCGACCGCGGCGGCGACGTCCGGGTCGAGCTCGTGCAGGGGCGTGTTGAGAAGCGACGTGTGGTCGGACATAGGGGGCTACGACTCCTCAGCCTGCGGAAAAGGCGGTGTACTCGTCGGCGGAGAGCAGGTCGGCCGGCTCCTCGGCGACACGTACCCTGAACAGCCACCCGCCCTCGAAGGGGGCGGAGTTCACCAGCGACGGGTCGTTGACGACGTCCTCATTGACCTCGGTGACCTCACCCGTCACAGGGGAGTACAGGTCGCTGACCGACTTGGTGGACTCCAGCTCGCCGCAGGTCTCGCCCGCGGACACCGAGTCACCGACCTCCGGGAGCTGGACGAAGACCACGTCGCCGAGCGCGTTGGCCGCGTGCTCCGTGATGCCGACCGCCGAGACGCCGTCCTCGGCGGGCGACAGCCACTCGTGCTCCTTGCTGTACCGCAGCTCTTTGGGGTTGCTCATGGCCTGAATTCTCCTCTACGAGGGAAACCGCTGATGAATGGGGGAGTGCTGGGAGCGGGCGTGAGCAGGCACGATGTGCCCGACGTCACGCAGATGTGCCAAAGACCGTGACGACTACGAGGGTGTCACTTCTGTCGCTTGTAGAACGGCAGAGCCACGACCTCGTACGGTTCATGGGTGCCCCGGATGTTCACACCGACCCCGGGAGTGCCCGGCGCCGCGTGCGCCGCGTCGACGTACGCCATCGCGATCGGCTTGCCCAGCGTGGGGGACGGGGCGCCGGAGGTGACCTCGCCGATCACCTCGCCGCCGGCGACCACGGGGTACCCGGCGCGCGGGACGCGGCGGCCCTCGGCGATCAGGCCGACGAGGACGCGCGGAGGGTTCGCCTCGGAGCGGGCGGCGGCCTCCTGGAGCGCCTCGCGCCCCACGAAGTCGCCCTCCTTCTCGAACTTGACCACCCGGCCGAGCCCGGCGTCGAACGGGGTGAGCGAGGTCGACAGCTCGTGCCCGTACAGCGGCATGCCCGCCTCCAGGCGCAGCGTGTCCCGGCAGGACAGGCCGCAGGGGACCAGTCCGACGCCCTCGCCGGCCTTGGTCAGCGCCTGCCACAGCTCCACGGCGTGCTCCGGCTTCACGAACAGCTCGAAGCCGTCCTCGCCGGTGTAGCCGGTGCGGGCGATCAGCGCCGGGACGCCGGCGACCGTGCCGGGCAGGCCCGCGTAGTACTTGAGGCCGTCCAGGTCGGCGTCGGTGAGGGACTTCAGGATGCCCGGGGACTCGGGGCCCTGCACGGCGATGAGCGCGTAGGCGTCCCGGTCGTCGCGGACCTCGGCGTCGAAGCCGGCCGAACGCTCCACCAGCGCGTCCAGCACCACCTGGGCGTTGGAGGCGTTGGCGACGACCATGAAGTGAGAAGACCCGGCCTCGGTCTCGGCGAGCCGGTAGACGATCAGGTCGTCGAGGATGCCGCCGTCGGCCCGGCAGATCATGGTGTAGCGGGCGCGGCCGACACCGACGGAGGCGATGTTGCCGACCAGGGCGTGGTTCAGGAGCTGGGCGGCCTGCGGGCCGGTCACCGTGATCTCGCCCATGTGCGAGAGGTCGAAGAGACCGGCCTTGGTGCGCACGGCGTTGTGCTCGTCGCGTTCGGAGCCGTAGCGCAGGGGCATGTCCCAGCCGGCGAAGTCGGTCATCGTCGCGCCGAGCGAACGATGCAGGGCATCGAGCGCGGTGCGACGGGGTGCGGTGCTGCTCATCGGTCGGTCGTCTCCCAGGGCAGGACGGGCGAGGTCTTTCCTCCCCATCTGTCATCGGAACCTGAGAGGTTCGCCATGACCATCCCGGGTACGGATGACCATGGCTTGCACCTTGGGTGGAGCCACTGTGACAGCGGCCCGCTTTTCAGATGTGCCTCGCCCGCGCGGTAACGGGGCCTGAGAGATTCAAGGGAGGGACTTGCTCCTTCGGCGCCCCGGGCAGGACGCTTCGGCGAAGCGCTGCCGGGGACTCTCCCGCGCGGATTCAAACGGCCGGTATGCAGTTGGCGCGGACATCATTGCACGCATCGCGCGAACACGGCAGTCCACCTCTGTAACCGGCTTGTGGCAGTACGAACACGAAAACGCGAGACACCCGGAATTACCTTCTCTTTACACTCGGAGGGGAGGGAACTCGTGACCCACCCCAGGGGAGGACGATCACGGTGAACAGGACCACGGCGTACGCCACGACCTCGGCCGTCGCGGTGCCCGAGCAGCAGGCGGCTCCGGCCCGCGGGGCGTGCGGCGCCCGCCCGGCACCACTCCTCCGCGACCTGCGCGAGCGCGGCGGCCACACCCCGCACGCCCTGCTCTTCGGACCCCGCGACCTCGTCGTGATCACCGGTCTGCCCGGCAGCGGCAAGTCCACGCTCATGCGGCGCACCGTGCGCGGCACCCGCATCGACTCCCAGGACACCCGCGACCGCTGGGCGGCGCGGATGCCTCGCTTCCTGCCGTACGCGGTCTACCGCCCGCTCGTCCGCCTCGCCCACTACGCGGGACTGCGCCGCGCCCTCGCCGCCGGCAAGGGAGTCGTCGTGCACGACTGCGGCACCCAGTCCTGGGTGCGCGGCTGGCTGGCCCGGGCGGCCCGCCGCCGGGGCGGCACCCTGCATGTGCTGCTGCTCGACGTCGCTCCGGACACCGCGCTCGAGGGCCAGCGCGAGCGCGGCAGGGGCGTCTCGCGCTACGCCTTTCTGCGCCATCGCACGGCGGCCGCCCGCCTGCTGCGCTCCGTGGAGGGCGGCGACCTGCCCGAGGGCAGCGGCTCCGCGGTGCTGCTGGACCGGGACGCGGCGAACGTCCTGCGCCGCATCGGCTTCACGGGCTGATCCCGCCGACGCCGTGACCCGCTAGCCTTTCCAGCCACAGCAGTGGTTCTCAGCAGGCGGTCATTCAGATGGACTTCCCAGCGGATCTCCCCGCGGACTTCCCGGCACAGGCGCACCCCCATTCCCACGGCGGGTGGCCCGGCAACGAGTTGGAGGAGGTGCTCTCCGCCTCCCTCGGCATCCCCTCGGCCGGGGGACGGATCCTCGAGGTCCTCGGCCGCAGCTTCCTCTGGGTGCCGCTGCCCAGCGGCGGCGGCCCCCACAGCGGCCCGCTGGACCTGCCGACGACGGAGATCGAGGGCCAGTCGTACGTGCCGGTCTTCAGCTCCGAGGAGCAGCTGCGCCATGTCGCCGGCCCGCACATGTCGTACACCGTCGCGCCCGCGGTGGAGTTCGCCCGCGGTCTGCCGCCGCAGGTCGGGATCGCCGTCAACCCCGAGGGCGTGGTCGGCGTTCCGCTGCCGCCGGCGGCCGTGGCCGAACTGTGCCGGGCCGGACGGACCCCGCTGCACGGGCCGGCGAGCGGCGGCCGGGTCCGGCTCTTCGAGCCCGACTGGCAGGACGACCCGATGGACTTCCTGGCCGCGGCCTCGGCGGAGTTCGCCGGGACCGGAGTCGTCCGCACGGCCCGCCGCTGCCTCGCCGCCATCGAGACGGCGGACCCGGTGATGTTCATCGGCGTCGAACTCGCCCACCTGGAGGGCGACCTGCGCGCCGGCCCCCTGGACGCCCTCGGCCGAGCCCTGGGCCGGGCCCCCGTCCCGTGGCCGGTCAACCTGCTCCTCCTGGACACGGCGGACGACCCGATATGCCACTGGATGCGGGAAAAGGTCCGCCCCTTCTACACGGGGGAGTACTAGGGGCGCCGGAAACTCCGCCACCCGCTGCCGCCAACGCACCACAAGACCGGGGCTCGTGGGCGTCGGCTGTTGCCCGTGGAGCAACTTAAGCTGGTTCCATATCCGGGGCACTTTTCGAAGGGGCGGTACAGGTGAGCGCCAGCGGCACCGCGACCGGGCAGGTCGAGCACATGCTGCGCCAAGTCACGCCGGGGCGTTACGACGCCTACGAGGCGCTGCTTCGCGCGCTCGCGACCCCTTCCTCCGGCCAGATCTGGATGCTGCTGTGGCACGGCCAGGCCGGTTCCCCCGACGCCCAGTACGGAAACATGGAGGTCGACGGCCACGGCTACGCCCCGTGCGTCACCTCCGCCCAGGAACTCTCGGCCAGCGGCTGGAACCGTTCGTACGAGGTCGTCGACGGAGTCGATGTGGCCCGCACCCTCTACCCGGACCACTACGGCCTCTGGCTGAACCCGCACGCCCCCGGCGGCGGTGTCGGCATCCCCTGGCTCGACCTGCGCCGCATCGCGACCGGTCTGGAGCGTCAGCCCGCCGGCCCGCTCAGATTGTCCGAACCGGGTATCGAGATCCCTCAGTTCTATGCCCTGCTCTCGCAGAACGCCCATCGCACCCCGGCCGTCCGCTCGCTGCGCCGCGCCTGGGTGCAGCCCGCGCTCGGTGCGCCGTATCTCGCCATCGGTCTGGATGTGTACGACACCAGCCCGCCCGCGGTGGACTCGGTACGCGCGATGATGCAGCAGTCCATCGGCGCCGTCCCGGACGGTCTGCCGGTGTCGACGGTGGCGATGTCCGACGAGTTCGACCCGGTTGCGATGTGGATGCGGGCGAACGCCCGCCCCTTCTACGACCGGGAGGCGCACGCGGCCCCGGCCCAGGCTCCCGCAGCCGGTTACGGCTACCCGCCGGTCCACGGCGGGTACTGACCCACCGGCCCCGTCGTCCCTCGGGGGACCAAGATCTGAACGGGGGTCAAGATCTGCGCGCGTAGAGACGAGTGGAATATTACTATCTGCACCATGTGTCCATTTTCTCCCCGTCCGACCGCCGTTACCAACTGTCCGGATAACGGAACCCCCAGGACAGCATCACGTTTACGCATCCTTTCCTCGCCAAGTCTGGCAACAGATCGCCAAAGCGTTGAAGACTCCCGCACCAGGGGTGTTTCGCCCCTGTGTACGACTGTGTACGAGCACGTACGGCTGCGTACTACGGACTGATCACGCCGCCACAGCGGCTAGCGCGGGCCGGCTACCGCCGGTTGAGAGGGGTCCCTGCCAGATGACGGCACCATTGCACGAGCCGACCGCGGAAGCGGCCCCGAGCGCGGCCGAGGAAGCGGCGGTAATCAGCGCCGGCGCGAAGGCCGTACAGGGACGTTCCCTGGGCCGGATCGCCTGGGAGCGCCTGAAGAGGGACAAGCTCGCTCTCTCGGGCGGCATCGTCGTGCTGTTCCTCATCGTCGTCGCGGTGCTCGCGCCCTTCATCGCCGACCTGGTGGGCCAGGACCCCTACGCCCACAACGAGGAGCTGATCGACCCTCTGTTCGGCACCCCCAAGGGCGCCTTCGGCGGGATCAGCAGCGACCACCTGCTGGGCGTCGAGCCGGTCAACGGACGCGACATCTTCGCCCGCATCCTCTACGGCGCCCGGATCTCGCTCCTCGTCGGCTTCCTGTCCGCCATCGTCGCCGTCATCCTGGGCACCGTCCTGGGCATCCTGGCCGGCTTCTTCGGCGGCTGGGTCGACTCGGTCATCAGCCGCATCATGGACGGCCTGCTGGCCTTCCCGCAGCTGCTCTTCATCATCGCTCTGGTCTCCGTCATGCCGAACCAGATGCTGGGACTGACCGGCACGGGTGTACGCCTGTTCGTGATGATCCTGGTCATCGGCTTCTTCGGCTGGCCCTACATCGGACGCGTGGTACGCGGCCAGACGCTCTCGCTGCGCGAGCGCGAATACGTCGAGGCGGCCAGATCGCTCGGCGCCGGGCGGCTCTACATCCTCTTCAAGGAGCTGCTGCCCAACCTGGTCGCACCGATCATCGTCTACACGACGATGATGATCCCCACCAACATCCTCACCGAGGCGGCGCTCAGCTTCCTGGGCGTGGGCGTCAAACCGCCCACGGCCTCCTGGGGGCAGATGCTCTCGAACGCGATCGACTACTACAAGTCGGACCCCACGTACATGGTGATCCCGGGTGTAGCGATCTTCATCACCGTTCTTGCCTTCAACCTCTTCGGCGACGGCGTGCGAGACGCGCTGGACCCGAAGGGCTCTCGCTGAACTGCCGTAACCAAGCGTCCCGTGGCACCCACACGGGGTCTCTCATCACAACCGGAGGATCCGAGATCGTGACTACCCAACGCACCTCAGGGCGGCGGAAGCAGGCCGCAGCCGCTGTCGCCGCGGTCGCCGCGCTGCTGACCACGGCGGCGTGCGGCGGCGGTGGCGGCGACGAGAACGGTGGTTCGAAGACCGGTGCCGCCGGCTTCGACGCCGCGAACAACAAGGTCGCCCAGGCCGACCTGGCCACCAAGGGCGGCGAGCTGAAGTTCGCCGGTGCCCAGGACGCCGACTCGTGGGACACCACGCGTGGCTACTACGGCTTCATGTGGAACTTCGCCCGCTACTACAGCCGTCAGCTCGTCACGAGCGCCACGCAGCCGGGCGCGAAGGGCGCGGAGCTCACCCCGGACCTCGCCACCGACATGGCCAAGGTCTCCGACGACGGCAAGACCTACACGTACACCCTGCGTGACGGCATCACGTGGGAGGACGGCAAGCCGATCACGTCCAAGGACATCAAGTACGGCATCGAGCGCGTCTGGGCGCAGGACGTGCTGTCCGGCGGTCCGGTCTACCTGAAGGACGTCCTCGACCCGAAGGGCGAGTACAAGGGCCCGTACAAGGACAAGGCCGCGGACAAGCTCGGTCTGAAGGCGATCGACACGCCCGACGACAAGACCATCGTCTTCCACCTGCCCGAGGCCAACGCCGACTTCGAGGAGATCCTCGCCCTGGTCTCGGCGTCCCCGGTCCGCCAGGACATGGACACCAAGTCCAAGTACGGTCTGCACCCGTTCTCCTCGGGTCCGTACAAGTTCGCGTCGTACAACCCGGGCAAGGACCTGACCCTGGTCCGCAACACCGAGTGGAAGCAGGCCTCGGACCCGGTCCGCAAGGCGTACCCGGACAAGATCTCGATCAAGTTCTTCTCCAACGCCAACGACCTGGACGCCCGTCTGATCGCCGGTGACTACGACCTGGACATCAACCAGACCGGTCTGTCCCCGCAGGGCCGCACCACCGCCCTCCAGGAGCACAAGGCCAACCTGGACAACCCGGTCTCCGGCTACATCCGTTACGCGGTCTTCCCGCAGAGCGTGAAGCCGTTCGACAACATCCACTGCCGCAAGGCCGTGATCTACGGCGCCGACCACGTCTCGCTGCAGACCGCGCGCGGTGGCCCGGTCGCCGGTGGTGACATCGGCACCAACATGCTTCCGCCGACCGTCCCGGGCTCCGAGGGACAGAAGTACGACCCGTACGAGCTCAACGGCGCCAACAAGAGCGGCAACGCCGCCAAGGCCAAGGAAGAGCTGAAGGCCTGCGGTCAGCCGAACGGCTTCAAGACCACCATCGCCGTCCGTAACAACAAGCCGGTCGAGGTGGCCACCGCCGAGTCCCTCCAGGCCTCGCTGAAGAAGGTCGGCATCACCGTCGACATCGACCAGTACGACGGTTCGCAGACCAGCGGCATCATCGGCAGCCCCTCGAACGTGAAGAAGAAGGGCTACGGCATCATCATCATGGGCTGGGGCGCGGACTTCGGTTCCGTCCAGGGCTTCGGTCTGCCGCTGTGGGACGGCAAGTACATCCTCGAGAGCGGCAACAACAATTTCGCCCTGATCGACGACAAGAAGATCAACGGCATGTTCGACACCTACGTCAAGACGCAGGACGACGCGGGCAAGCTCCAGATCGCCAAGGACATCAACCACGCGGTGATGGACGGCGGGTACTACCTGCCCTTCGTCTTCGAGAAGTTCGTGAACTGGCGCGGCAACCGCCTGGCGAACGTCTACACGTCCGACGCCTTCAGCGGTATGTACGACTTCGTCAACCTCGGTCTGAAGTCCTCGAAGTAAACCCGGCACACCCGCCGTACGGCACGAAAGGCAGGTGAAGGCCGGCGCAGCGTGATCGCGGGCCACCGGAAGACCTCCGGTGGCCCGCGGTCCCGCGGCGGGCCGAGAGCTGTGCTCGCTTACCTCATCAGGCGGCTGTTCGCCGCCGCAGTGATGCTCGTGGTCATCATCATGGTGGTCTTCGGCATCTTCTTCCTCGTCCCCAAGTGGGCGGGCGTCGACGTGGCCACGAGCTTCGTGGGCAAGCAGGCCGACCCCGCGGCCGTCGAGGCCGTGCGGGTGAAGCTCGGCCTGGGCGATCCGATCTACGTCCAGGTCTGGGAATTCTTCAAGGGCATCTTCGCGGGCCGCACCTACGCGGCCGGCGGTGACGTCACGAACTGCGCAGCGCCGTGCTTCGGCTACTCCTTCCGCAGCGAGCAGGCCGTCTGGCCGGTGCTCACCGACCGCTTCCCGGTGACCCTGGGACTGGCGCTCGGTGCCGCCGTGCTGTGGCTGCTGTTCGGTGTCTCGGCGGGTGTGCTCTCCGCGCTCAAGCGGGGCACGCTGTGGGACCGCGGTGCGATGGTCATCGCCCTCGCGGGTGTCTCCCTCCCCATCTACTTCACCGGTCTGCTCAGCCTGGCGATCTTCTCCTACGGCCTGGGCTGGATCGACGGTGAGTACGTGCCGCTCGAGGAGAGCTTCACCGGCTGGCTCAGCGGCATGATCCTCCCCTGGATCACCCTCGCGTTCCTCTACGCGGCCATGTACGCCCGGATCACCCGCGCCACCATGATGGAGATCCTCGGCGAGGACTACATCCGCACGGCCCGTGCCAAGGGCCTCAAGGAACAGGTCGTCATCCGCAAGCACGCCATGCGCTCCACGATGACGCCCATCCTGACCATGCTCGGCATGGACCTCGGCGCCCTCATCGGCGGCGCGATCCTGACCGAGACGACGTTCAGCCTGCCCGGCCTCGGCCAGGCCGTGCTCAACGGCATCAAGAACCAGGATCTCCCCATCATCCTGGGCGTCACGCTGATCACTTCGGTCGCGGTGCTCATCGCCAACCTCGTGGTGGACGTGATGTACGCCGTGATCGACCCCCGAGTGAGGCTCGCATGACCGAACTCAGCAAGAGCGGAGCTGCCGTGGGCGAGCCCACCGGCACCTCGCCCGCCCCGAGCTCCTTCCTCGAAGTGCGCGACCTCAAGGTGCACTTCCCGACCGACGACGGCCTGGTCAAGTCCGTCGACGGGCTCAGCTTCAAGCTGGAGAAGGGCAAGACCCTCGGGATCGTGGGCGAGTCGGGCTCCGGCAAGTCGGTGACCTCGCTCGGCATCATGGGCCTGCACACCGCCGGCCAGTACGGCAAGCGCAAGGCGCAGATCTCCGGCGAGATCTGGCTGGACGGCACCGAGCTGCTGTCCGCGGACCCGGACCATGTGCGCAAGCTGCGCGGCCGGGAAGTCTCGATGATCTTCCAGGACCCGCTGTCCGCGCTGCACCCGTACTACACGATCGGCCAGCAGATCGTGGAGGCGTACCGGATCCACAACAACGTGGACAAGAAGACCGCCCGGCGCCGTGCCATCGAGATGCTCGACCGCGTCGGCATCCCGCAGCCGGACAAGCGGGTGGACAACTATCCGCACGAGTTCTCCGGCGGTATGCGCCAGCGTGCGATGATCGCGATGTCGCTGGTCAACAACCCCGAACTGCTCATCGCGGACGAGCCGACGACCGCCCTGGACGTGACCGTCCAGGCGCAGATCCTCGACCTGATCCGCGATCTGCAGAAGGAGTTCGGCTCCGCGGTCATCATCATCACCCACGACCTGGGCGTCGTCGCCGAGCTGGCCGACGACATCCTGGTGATGTACGGCGGCCGCTGTGTCGAGCGGGGGCCGGCCGAGAAGGTCTTCTACGAGCCCCGCCACCCCTACACCTGGGGTCTGCTCGGCTCGATGCCGCGCCTGGACCGCGAGCAGCAGGAGCGCCTCATCCCGGTCAAGGGCTCCCCGCCCTCCCTGATCAACGTCCCGTCCGGCTGCGCCTTCAACCCGCGCTGCCCGTACGCCGACGTCCCCAAGGACAACCTCACCCGCACGGTCCGCCCCGAGCTGACCGAGGTCGGCAGCCAGCACTGGGCCGCCTGCCATATGACGCAGGAACAGCGGGAGCGTATCTGGACCGAAGAGATTGCGCCGAGGCTGTGAGCGAGAACGCAGAGGACAAAGCAGTGGACATCCCTGCACAGACCGAGGACGCCACCACCCTCACCAAGGGCGTCGCCCCCGGCGAGACGCTCCTGAAGGTGACAGGGCTCCAGAAGCACTTCCCGATCAAGAAGGGCCTGCTCCAGCGGCAGGTCGGCGCGGTGCGCGCGGTCGACGGCATAGACTTCGAGGTCAGGTCCGGCGAAACCCTGGGCGTCGTGGGCGAGTCGGGCTGCGGCAAGTCGACGATGGGCCGGCTGATCACCCGGCTGCTCGAACCGACGGCCGGCAAGGTCGAGTTCGAGGGCAAGGACATCACACACCTCGGTGTGGGCGGGATGCGTCCGCTGCGCCGCGATGTGCAGATGATCTTCCAGGACCCGTACTCGTCGCTGAACCCGCGCCACACGATCGGCACGATCGTCGGCGCCCCCTTCAAGCTGCAGGGCGTCCAGCCCGAGGGCGGCATCAAGAAGGAGGTGCAGCGGCTGCTGTCGGTGGTCGGCCTCAACCCCGAGCACTACAACCGCTATCCGCACGAGTTCTCCGGCGGTCAGCGTCAGCGCATCGGCATCGCCCGCGCGCTCGCGCTGAACCCGAAGCTGGTCGTGGCCGACGAGCCGGTGTCCGCGCTGGACGTCTCCATCCAGGCGCAGGTCGTCAACCTTCTCGACGACCTCCAGCAGGAGCTGGGCCTGACGTATGTGATCATCGCGCACGACCTCTCGGTCGTCCGGCATGTCTCGGACCGGATCGCGGTGATGTACCTCGGCAAGATCGTCGAGCTCGCCGACCGCGATGCGCTGTACCGGGCCCCGATGCACCCGTACACCAAGGCGCTGATGTCGGCGGTGCCGATACCGGATCCGCGGCGCAAGTCGGCCAAGAGCGAGCGCATCCTGCTCCAGGGCGACGTGCCCTCGCCGATCTCGCCGCCGAGCGGCTGCCGCTTCCACACCCGGTGCTGGAAGGCGACGGAGATCTGCCGGACGACGGAGCCGAAGCTCGTGGAGCTCAAGCCCGGTCAGCAGGTCGCCTGCCACCACCCGGAGAACTTCGAGGACCAGGCTCCGCAGGACACCGTCCTGCTGACCGCCGCGAAGGAAGCGGCGGAGCTGGTGGCCGACGAGGTTCTCGCGGAGTCGGCGCAGACGTCGGCGGCCGTGGCGCAGGAGGTCGCGGCCGAGGCGCCCGCCGAGGACGACGGAGAGGCACCGTCCGAGGAAACCTCCGAGGAGACCTCTCAGGAGATCTCCAAGGACAAGTAGCCTCACCCGGAGCCCCCGCCTTGCTTTGTAAGGCGGGGGCTTTGTGATGGGTAAGAATGGAAGGGTGCTCCAGCAGATATTCAGCCCCTCCGTCCAGCACACGCTCGATCTCGTCGGGATCTTCGTGTTCGCCATCTCCGGCGCGCTGCTGGCCGTGCGCAAGAACTTCGACGTCTTCGGCATCGCCGTGCTCGCCGAGGTCACCGCACTGGGCGGAGGGGTCTTCCGCGACCTGGTCATCGGGGCCGTGCCGCCCGCCGCCTTCACGGACCTCGGGTACTTCCTCACGCCGCTGCTCGCGGCCCTTCTGGTCTTCTTCCTACACCCGCAGGTGGAGCGCATCCAGGTCGCGGTCAATGTCTTCGACGCGGCGGGCCTCGGCCTGTTCTGTGTCGCCGGGACGGTGAAGGCGTACGACTACGGGCTCGGCCTGACCGCATCGGCGGCCCTCGGACTCGGCACCGCGGTCGGCGGCGGAGTGCTGCGCGACATACTCGCCAACGAGGTGCCCTCGCTGCTGCGCTGGGACCGCGACCTGTACGCCGTCCCCGCGATCGTCGGCGCCACCCTGGTCGTCCTCTGCATCCGCTACGACACCCTCACGCCGTTCAGCAGCGGACTCGCGGTCGTCACCGCTTTCGTGCTGCGGCTGCTCGCGATGAGGTTCCACTGGCGAGCGCCGCGCGCGTGGAATCGCCGGTCGACGGTGCGGGAGGAGTAGCGTCCGGCGCGATGCGGCCCCGGCCCAGCTGAGCGGTCAACCACTGGAAGGCCGGGACCACTTGCGGCCGCCACAGCGCCATCGTGTGGCCGCCCGCGTTCCGCGGGATGTACACGACGTGCACGGTCGTCGGCGCCTTCGCCGCCTGTTCGAGGGCCACGGCGGCCTCGTAGCCGTCGTGCGGCTGGCCCGAGAGGTACAGGGCCACCCGGGGCGGGACGGGCGCCTTCCTGAGCAGCAGGCAGGGGTTGTTCCCGGTCCTCAGCGCCGGGTTCTGCGCGGTCAGCGACGTGCGTTCGCCGCTGGGGTCGTTGTAGCCGGACATGCTGACAGCGGCCCGGTAGCGGTCGGGATGGGCGACGGCCAGCTTCGCCGCGCAGTGCGCACCGGCCGAGTACCCGGCGACCGCCCAGCCCTCGGGCGCCGGCCGGGCCCGGAAGTTGTCCATGACCATCCTGGGCACATCGATGCTGAGCCAGCTGTCGGCGTTCACCGTTCCCGGGATGTTGGCGCAGCCGGTGTCCGCGCCGGCCAGCAGATGGGTGCGCGGCGCGACCAGGATGAACGGCGCGATCCGGCCCTCACGCATCAGCGGCAGCACCTGCTCGTGCGCCCTGAGCGACCCGAACCACGCCTTCGCCGAGCCGGGGTAGCCCGGCAGCAGCTCCACCACCGGGAACTTGTGGTGCCGGTAGGCGGGTTCGTCGTACTGGGGCGGCAGCCAGACGTAGACCTCGGCGTCGACGCCCGAGACCCGGCCCCTGAGCCGGGTGACCCGCACACCGCCGGCCTCGTGCATACCCGGGCCGCCGACCGGCTCGAACTGCTGCGTGACTCTGGGCAGCCGTTCCAGCGCTGTGCCGCCGGTGCCGTCCGGTCCCAGGTCGGGGGCGTGCCGGACATGGTCGCCCGTGCCGAGGACGTCGGCCCAGCTGTCGTACAGATTGTTCTCGTTGTTGACCAGCACCAGGACCAGGGCGACCGCTGTGACCTGGGCGAACAGCAGCATCAGCGCCCGCGCCGCGCCGCGCAGCAGCCGGGGTCCGCGCAGCCGCGACCAGAGGACGAACGGCAGCACGAGGGCGACGACGGTCAGCACGACGAGCGTGTAGAGGAACGTGGTCCCGGTGAGGCTCATGTCCCTAGAGAGGGAAAGCCGGGCGCTCGGGTTTACGGACGAGTGCGGACACTTACCGAGAAATTCCCCTCCCCCACCCGGAAAAAGCTACCGCTTAGTAGTTACCTGTTGTACCGTTCAGGCATGCCAGAAGCAGCCACCGCAGCGGCCGTACGGGCCACGATCGGCGACAGCGAGTTCGACCGCGACACCGCGCTCACCCGGCGCGAGCCCGGGGTCTACGACATCGACCTCTCCGCCGGCTGGACGATCATCAGCGCCGTCAACGGCGGTTATCTGCTGGCCGTCCTGGGCCGCGCCCTCGCGGACGCCCTGCCGCACGCCGACCCGTTCACGATCTCGGCGCACTACCTGACCGCGTCCCAGCCCGGCCCGGCCGTCGTCCGCACGGACGTCGTGCGCTCGGGTCGGTCCCTGTCGACCGGCCAGGCCTCCCTCTTCCAGTACGACGACGAGGGTCGCGAGGTCGAACGCATCCGCGTCCTCGCCTCCTACGGCGACCTGGACTCCCTTCCCGACGACGTCCGTACGACGGCCGAAGCGCCCGTGATCCCGCCCATGGACCAGTGCTTCGGCCCCGAGGACGGACCCGCCCCGGTCGACGGCAGCTCGGCCATCACCGACCGGCTGATGCTCAAGCTGGACCCGTCGACCCTGGGGTGGGCGCTCGGCGCACCGTCCGGCAAGGGGGAGATGCGCGCCTGGTTCGGGCTCGCCGACGGCCGCGACCACGACCCCCTCTCCCTGCTCCTCGCGGTGGACGCGCTGCCGCCGACCGCCTTCGAGATCGGCCTGTCCGGCTGGGTCCCCACGGTCGAGCTGACGGTCCACGTCCGCTCCCGCCCGGCCCCCGGCCCGCTGCGGGTCTCGATCACCACCCGCAACCTCGCCGGCGGCTTCCTGGAGGAGGACGCCGAGGTATGGGACGGCGCGGGCCGACTGGTCGCGCAGTCGCGGCAGCTCGCTCGGGTCAGGCTGTGAGCGGCTCACGCCCCAGCCAGGCCGCCAACTCCGCGTAGGCGCCGGCCCCTTCGGAGGCCGGCCGGGCGGAGTCGAAGGGGGTGTACTCGTCGCGTTCCGCGTCGGGCAGGGCGTGCCGGGCGGCGGCGAGCGAGAACTCGGCCAGTTCCGGGTCCAGTTCGAGCGGGCGGCCGAGGGCCTCGGAGAGGTCCCAGGTGTGCGCCACGATCTCCATGACGTACGCGGACAGGGCGTTGCGTCCGGACACCTCGCCCCAGGGCACATGCACCGTCGTCGCCATCCGGTCGTCGCCCTCCCAGGCCGCCAGAGCCCTCGCCCTGACCTCGTCGTAGGCCGCCGTCCAGCTGTCGTCCCCGACCTCGCCGGCGAACGGCCGTACCGCGAGCCCGTCTCCGCCCTCGCCGATCACCGCGATACGACGGGTGCCGCCGACGATGTGCGAGAGCAGGGTGCGCACGTCGAACTCCGTGCAGGGCGTGGGTCCGGCGAGCTGCTCGGGACGCACCGTCTTGATGACCGTGGCCGCCTGCTCGGTGGCACGGGCGTAGAGGGGGCGGGGGTCGATGGGGTTCATGGATCTGCCTCTCCGTGGTCCGGTACGCAGAGGCTCGCCGCATAACCTGACAGATTCCGTCAGCATTTGCTCCGGACTCCGGCGGGCGGGATTCTGAGGGCGTGAAGTCCGACCGCCTCCTGTCGATCCTGCTGCTCCTGCAGACCCGCGGCCGCGTCCCCGCACGCGAACTCGCCGACCGGCTGGAGGTGTCGGTCCGCACCATCTACCGCGACATCGAGGCCCTGTCGGCCTCCGGCGTCCCGGTCTACGCCGAACGCGGGCGGCACGGCGGCATCGAACTGCTCGCCGGATTCCGTACGGACGTCACGGGACTGACCGCCGACGAGTCCCGCGCGCTGTTCATCCTGGCCGCACAGGGCGCCCACGCCGCGCTCGGCCTGGACGCCGCACTCGGCTCGGCACTGCGCAAGGTGATGGCGGCGCTGCCCGCCCCGCACCGGCCCGCCGCCGAGCTGACCTCCCGCCGCGTCCTCGTCGACGCCACCCGCTGGAAGGGCGGACCGCGCAGGGTCGTCGACCTGGACGTGCTCCAGGACGCGGTCTTCGCCGACCGCCGGCTCCGGCTGCGCTACCGCCACAGCGGGGCGCCCGAGGCGCGGACGTACACCGTCGACCCGTACGGCCTCGTCTCCAAGGCGGGCATCTGGTACCTGGTCGCCGACCGGCGGGAGAAGCCGCAGCTCTTCCGCGCCGACCGGGTGAAGTCGGCGACCGTCCTGGACGAACCGGTCGAGCGGCGGCCGAGCGTGGAACTCACCGACGTCTGGGAGGTGTTGCGCCGCCAGGTGGAGGAGCGCCCCGGCGGCCTCGATGTCACCGTCCGCGTCCGCCGCGACCGCCTCGACATGTTCCTGCGCGTGCTCGCCTCCGCGCTGAGCGATCTTCCCGACGACGACGGCGAGAGCGAGTGGGTGAGCGCCCGGCTGTCGTACGGCGTCGTCCGCGAGACCCGCCAACTGCTGCCGTTCGCCGACGCGGTGGAGGTGCTCTCCCCGCCGCAGGTGCGCGAGGAACTGCGTGCGGCGGCGGCCTCCGTCACGGCCTTGTACCAGGGAGCAGACTCTGGGCCGGAGGAATAACACCTGGTCAGACCGTTGTCTTGGGTCGCGTTTGGCCCTGGTGGCCTGCGGCTCGGGCGACTCGTCGTCCTCGGACCGCGGAAACTCCGGGCAGCCCGGCGACGCCCCGAGCCGGCAGGCGACGGCATCGGCCGGGAAGAGCTGATTTCGGACAACGTACGACAGGGGCGGCAGCCCCGCTGAACGGGGGCCGTCCCTGTGCGTCGCCGGGTGTCCGGGCTCAGTCCAGCCAGTGCCGGCGGCCGACGCTGATCAGCCGCAACTGGCGGGCGGCGACCTGGGTGACGCGCTCCCGCTGCTCCTGTGGAGCCTCCAGCGCCTCCAGGAACAGCGAGGCCGTGATCAGCATCTGGTCGACATACAGATGGGCGAGCATGAGGAGGTCGTCGTCGTTCCAGCCCACGGACTCGGGGTCCTTGGCCAGCTCCGTCTTCACCTCCTCGGCGAACCGGGCGAGCTGGGCCTGGATGGCCTCGCGCACCGGCTGGACCCCGCCGTGCCGTTCGCGGGCGATGAAACGGACGTGAGCGGGGTACGCGTCCACATGGCGGGCGATCAACTCGATGGCGCGCGCGATGCGTTCACCGCTGTCGCCCGCCGTGGACACCGTCGTCCGGATCATGGGGTGCAGGCTGCCCAGCGCCTCCTCGACCAGGGCCACGCCGAGGTCGGCGGTGGAGCGGAAGTGCCGGTAGAAGGCCGTCGGGGCGACGCCGACGGCGCGCGTGACCTCGCGCAGGCCCAGGCTGCTCAGGCTCTGCTCCTCCAGCAGCGTCAACGCGGCGTCCAGGAGCGCCTGCCGGGTCTTCTGCTTCTGGGCCTGCCGGATGCCGAGGGTGTGACTCATACCATGCAGTTAACAACTGTTCTCTGGAATTTGAAAGCCATCGGACGCGCTAGTCTGGGTAGTCAGTGAACAAGTGTTACTACAACCGTTCACTGAAATGTAACCGGAGGGGGATTCCACTCATGCTGTTCCTGGTCGCCGCACTCCTGCTGCTCGGCGTGGTGCTGGGCACCGTGGCCCATGCACCGCTCACCTTCACCGTCGTCGCGGCCGCCGTCATCGCCGCCTGGCTCGGCATCTTCGCGCTCCGCGAGCGCCACGGCCGCCGTCACCACACGTCCATCCACTGACCGTCGGGAGCTGACCGTCATGCAACTCACCGCACCGGCCACGAGCCGCACCGGTACCCGCGACGCCGACGGCATGGCCGTCGCGTCCTTCATCCTCGGCCTTCTCGGCCTCCTCGTGCTCAATCTCTTCCTCGGCCCGATCGCCATCGTCCTTGCGAGCGTGGCGCTGTGGCGCGGCACGGCCCGCCGTGGACGCGCCTACCTCGGTCTCGGACTCGGCGTCGCGGACCTGGTGGTCCTGCTGGCCTTCATGCAGGCGGACAGCACGGTCTCGTGGAGTTTCTGAAGTCGCGGCCGACTCTCTGAGCCGCGCTCGGGGCCCCGAGGACGACGGGGCGCTCTCCCGGCCGACCTGTCACTGAGGCCGCCAACCCGGTCCCCGTAGAATCGGGTCACCATGGCATACCTCGACCACGCCGCGACCACCCCGATGCTGCCCGAGGCAGTCGAGGCGCTCACGGCGCACCTGAGCACCACCGGCAACGCGTCCTCGCTCCACGCATCCGGCCGGCTGGCCCGCCGTACGGTCGAGGAGGCTCGCGAAACCCTCGCGGAGGCGCTCGGCGCCCGTCCCAGCGAGGTCGTCTTCACCTCCGGCGGCACCGAGGCCGACAACCTGGCCGTCAAGGGCCTTTACTGGTCCCGCCGCGACGCCGATCCCGCCCGCACCCGGGTGCTGGCCAGCCCCGTCGAGCACCATGCCGTGCTGGATGCCGTGCACTGGCTCGGCGAACACGAGGGCGCCACCATCGAGTACCTCCCGGTCGACGCGTACGGCCGTGTCCACCCCGAGGCGTTGCGCGAGGCCATCGCCCGCAACCCCGACGATGTGGCCCTGGCGACCGTCATGTGGGCGAACAACGAGATCGGCACGGTCATGCCGGTCCGTGAACTCGCCGAAGTGACAGGGGAGTTCGACATCCCGCTGCATGCCGACGCCGTACAGGCCTTCGGCCAGGTCCCCGTCGACTTCGCCGGCTCCGGCCTCGCCGCGATCACGGTGTCGGGTCACAAGATCGGCGGCCCGTACGGCATCGGTGCGCTGATCCTCGGCCGGGAGCACACCCCCGTACCCGTTCTGCACGGCGGCGGCCAGGAGCGTCATGTCCGCTCCGGCACCCTCGACGTCCCCGCGGTCGCCTCGTTCGCGGTCGCGGGCCGGCTGGCCGCGGAGCAGCGCGAGTGGTTCGCGCGGGAGATCGGCGCCCTGCGCGACAGCCTCGTCGAGGCGGTCCGTACGGCGGTCCCCGACGCGATCCTCGGCGGCGACCCGTCGCCCGAAGGCCGCCTCCCGGCCAACGCCCACTTCACGTTCCCCGGCTGCGAGGGTGACTCCCTCCTGCTGCTGCTCGACGCGCAGGGCATCGAGTGCTCCACCGGCTCCGCCTGCACGGCGGGCGTTGCCCAGCCGAGCCACGTCCTGCTCGCCACCGGCACCGACCCCGACCTGGCCCGCGGCACGCTCCGCTTCTCCTTCGGCCACACCTCCACGGAGGCGGACGTCGAGGCGGTGGCCAAGTCGATCGGCCCGGCGGTGGAACGAGCGAGGGCTGCGGGCCTGACGTAGGGCGAGGGCCGCTCCCGGTACCAACATGCAGCGCTCGTGATGCGCGTCATGCCTGCCGCCCGCTATGCGGCCGCAGTCCGGGTCGCCCGCACCAGCTTCAGATACCGGTTCCAGTCCCAGTGCTCCCCGGGGTCGGTGTGGTCCGTCCCCGGGACCTCGACATGGCCGATGAGGTGCTCCCGGTCGACGGGTATGCCGTACCGCCGGCAGATCTCGGCCGTCAGACGGGCCGAGGCGGTGTACATCGCGTCCGTGAAGTCCTCCGGGCGGTCGACGAAGCCCTCGTGCTCGATGCCGATGCTGCGTTCGTTGTAGTCCCGGTTGCCCGCGTGGAACGCCACGTCCAGCTCGCGGATCATCTGGGTGACGCGCCCGTCCTTGCGGACGATGTAGTGGGCCGCGGCCCGGTGGTCCGGATCCTGGAAGACCTTGACCGCGCTCGCGTAACTGCCCTGGGTGACATGGATGACCACCCGGTCTATCGAGTAGTCGTCCGGCCGGTCCGCCCACCGGAAGTTCGCCGAGGAGGCCGCCAGCCAGCGCGCGCCCCGGAAGTCCACCGCGCCCTCGACCCGTGACTTCTCCACGCCCGGCAGCCGCCACCACAGGTGTGCCAGCTCCTCGCGCGCGAGCACGGCCGTGCCCACCGCGGCCGCGGCCCCGCCGACGAGCAGGGCGCGCCGCCCGATCCGCCGGTCGGAGTCGTTCTTCCTCGCCCCCATGTCCGCACCCCTCCTCGCCCCGTGTGCGCGCTCTTCTCCGCCCCTCGAGATCGACAACGGATAGTCGTGGGATGCGGTTCCCGCGCCCCCGTACTCTTGAAGGGTTATGACTGACACCTCGCAGCGCTCCCGTCCTCTCCGTGTCCTCGCCGCCATGTCCGGCGGGGTGGACTCCGCCGTCGCCGCAGCCCGCGCGGCGGAGGCCGGCCACGACGTCACCGGCGTCCACCTCGCGCTCTCCGCGAACCCGCAGTCGTTCCGCACGGGCGCGCGTGGCTGCTGCACCATCGAGGACTCGCGCGACGCCCGCCGGGCGGCGGACGTGATCGGCATCCCGTTCTATGTGTGGGACCTCGCCGACCGCTTCCGCGAGGACGTCGTCGAGGACTTCGTCGCCGAGTACGAGGCCGGGCGCACCCCGAACCCGTGCCTGCGCTGCAACGAGAAGATCAAGTTCGCCGCGCTGCTGGACAAGGCGCTCGCCCTCGGCTTCGACGCGGTGTGCACGGGCCACTACGCCAAGGTGATCGTGAACGAGGACGGCAGCCGTGAGCTGCATCGCGCCTCCGACATGGCGAAGGACCAGTCGTACGTCCTCGGCGTGCTGGACGAGCAGCAGCTCGCGCACGCCCTGTTCCCGCTGGGCGACACGGTGACGACCAAGGACGAGATCCGCGCGGAGGCCGAGCGGCGCGGCCTCGCGGTCGCCAAGAAGCCCGACTCGCACGACATCTGCTTCATCGCCGACGGCGACACCCAGGGCTTCCTCGCCTCCCGCCTCGGCAAGGCGGAGGGCGACATCGTCGACGAGTCCGGCACCAGGATCGGCACCCATGAGGGCGCGTACGGCTTCACCATCGGCCAGCGCAAAGGGCTGCGCATCGGGACCCCGGCCGCCGACGGCAAGCCGCGCTACGTCCTCGACATCTCACCGGTGAACAACACCGTGACGGTCGGCCCGGCCGCCGCCCTCGACGTGAGCGCGCTGACGGCGATCAAGCCGCGCTGGTGCGGTGCCGCGCCGACCGGCCCCGCCACCTACACGGCCCAGCTGCGCGCCCACGGCGGCGAGACCGAGGTCACCGCCGAACCGGTCGACGGCACGTTGGAGGTGTCGTTCACCGAGCCGGTCCGCGGCGTGGCCCCCGGCCAGGCGATCGTCCTGTACGACGGCACACGGGTGGTCGGCTCGGCAACGATCGCGTCGACCACGCGCGCGACGGCGGGCGTGGCCTGAGCCTCGCACGCCGGGCAAGCACTCGGCCGGGCACGGGTGTTGAGCGGGGTCCGGGGTGTGGTTGCCGGCCCGGCTGATGGTGGTGTGCGACGGCACGTGCGTGGTCGGGGGTGGATGCCGGCGAGGCGATTGCACGGGCGTGGCCGGTTCGGCGGCCTTTGTGTCGACTCACCCGCGCGACGGTGGGGTTGCCTGAGCCTCGCGCGTCAGGTGGTGAAGAACTCCGCCAGTACGGGTGCGAGGGCGCTCGGGTCCACCATGTGGGTCTGGCCGTCCAAGGCGCGGTACGTGCCCGTCGGTGCTGCCTGGGCAACTGCCTTCGTCGCCTCCCGCAGCCAGCGCGGGCTCAGGCCGCCCGCGACCGCCAGGACGGGCACCGTGATCGAGCCCAGCCGGTCGCGGGGCACCAGACCGTCGCCCATCACCGCGTTGTCGTAGGCCAGGCTCGGTGCGATCGCCTCCATGCCGGCCCACAGGGGCGACTGGCGGGCGCCCGCGATCATGTTCTCGGCGAGTCCGGTGAGCCTGAGGAACAGCTCGACCGCGTCCCCGCGCCGGCCCTGCGCCAGCGCCTCGGTCAGGTTCGCGGTGTACTCGGCGCGCTCCTCGGCCCCGCCCCCGAAGTCGGCGAACGGCGTCTCGTACACGGCGACCTGACGGACCGGCAGCCCGCTCGCCGCCGCCTCGAGCGCCAGCGCGCCGCCCGACGAGATGCCGTAGAGCGCCGCGTCACCGCCCGCCGCCTCGATGAGCGCCCCGATGTCCTCGACCTCACGGGCCACCGCGTACGGCGCCGTGTCGCCGCTTTCGCCGCGCCCCCGGCGGTCGTACGCGATGACGCTGAAGCGGTCCACGAGATGCGGGGCCAGGGGGGCCACCGTGGCGCCCGTGGACATCGCGCCGCTCACGAGGACGACCGTCGGGCCCTGTCCGGTGCGTCGGTACGCGATGGGCGTGCCGTCGCGCGAAATGGTCTGCTTGTCCATGTCTGGGGAGACTATCCCGCGCGATTCATCGGTCACGACACTTCCACGTCGTAGAAGCAGAGGCGGTCCTTGATCTCGGCGACGTCCGGCTTCGGGTCGAGGTACGCCCACACGAGATCCGGTGCGTCCGGCAGGGACCAGTAGGACGCGGTGCCCTTGAACGGGCAGTACGTGTGGGTGTCGGACGGGGTCAGCAGATCGAGGCGTACGTCCTCGGCGGGCAGGTAGTACCGCACGGGGCAGCCCGTCTCCCTGAGGACCAGGGGCCGGTCGCTCTCCGCCAGTACCCGGTCGTTGTGGACGACCCGTACGCGCTGCGCGCCCCGCTCGATGGTGATCGTGTGTCCTGTGGCCATACCCGCACAAGCGCTCGCGGGCCCCCAGTTCTTCCCGCGTACCGTGACTCCATGCGCATCTGTGTCTTCCTCTCCGCCGCCGACCTCGACGACCGCTACACACGCCCCGCCCAGCAGTTCGCGGAGCTGCTGGGCAAGGGCGGTCACACCCTTGTCTGGGGCGGCTCCGACGTCGGGCTCATGAAGGTGGTCGCCGACGGCGTGCAGGAGGCAGGCGGCCGGCTGCTGGGCGTGTCCGTGGACTTCCTCGCCGCCAAGGCCCGCACGGGCGCCCACGAGATGGTCGTCGCACGGGACCTGGCCGAGCGCAAGAAGCTG
This sequence comes from Streptomyces luteolifulvus, assembly GCF_008806595.1. GTDB lineage: Bacteria > Actinomycetota > Actinomycetes > Streptomycetales > Streptomycetaceae > Streptomyces > Streptomyces luteolifulvus. The sequence goes on from NZ_VZRB01000018.1 coordinate 62,263, forward strand.
CTGCTGGAGAAGGCCGACGCGGTCGTGATCATGGTCGGCGGCACCGGGACGCTCGACGAGGCCACGGAGATCCTGGAACTGAAGAAGCACGGCCACACGGACAAGCCCGTGGTCCTGCTCAACACCGCCGGCTTCTACGACGGTCTGAAGGAACAGTTCCGGCGCATGGAGGACGAGGGGTTCCTGCCCCGCCCGCTCACCGACCTGGTGTTCTTCGCCGAGGAGCCGGTGGGGGCGCTGGCCTACCTGGAGGAGAGCATGGGCGTGGAGTGAGGGCCGCCCGCGCGATGCGAGCATGGCAGGCATGGCAACTCATGTGATCACCGGAGCGGGTTCCGGCATCGGCGCGGCCGTCACCCGCCGTCTGCACGCGCGCGGGGACGACCTCGTGCTGCACGCGCGCGACGCGGGCCGCGCGAAGGAACTGGCCGCCCGCTTCCCGGGCGCGCGGACCCTCGTCGGCGACCTCGCGGACCCCGACAAGCTGAGCTGGGCCTTCTCGCACCAGATGCTCCCGGACCGGGTGGACTCGCTGCTGCACATCGCGGGCGTCGTCGACCTGGGCCCGGTCGGCGAGCTGACCCCGAAGTCCTGGCGCCATCAGCTCAACGTCAACCTGATCGCCCCCGCCGAGCTGACCCGGCACTTCCTGCCCCAGCTCCGCGCCGCCCGCGGCCACGTGGTCTTCGTGAACTCGGGCGCGGGCCTGACCGCCCATGCCGACTGGTCCGCGTACGCCGCCTCGAAGCACGGTCTCAAGGCTCTCGCGGACTCGCTGCGGCACGAGGAGCACGGCAACGGCGTCCGCGTCACCTCCGTCTACCCCGGCCGCACCGCCAGCCCCATGCAGGCCAAGGTCCACCAGCAGGAGGGCAAGGACTACGACGCGTCGCAGTGGATCGACCCGGAGTCGGTCGCGACGACGATCCTGCTGGCGCTCGACCTGCCGAGGGACGCGGAGATCAACGACATGACGGTACGCCCCGGCCGCTGAGACGTGGGCAGAGCGGGGGTCCGGGGCGGAGCCCCCAGGGACGGGCTGCACCCCCCGGAGGGTTACGTACGCTTCGGGGGTGAGCAACAACACCCAGTTCCGCTACGGCGCAGCCACCGGCGTCGGTTCCATGCCCGGCGGCGACGCCCGCGAGGCCGCCAAGACCGTCACCGGCTCCTTCGAGGACTTCCCTTTCCTGCCCGAGCTGCCCGCCCGCGGCCCCGGCGCGGACATGATCGGACGCACCGCGGGGATGCTGGTCGAGCTGTACGCGCGCGTCGAGCCCAGCGGCTGGCGGATCGGGGACAGGCCGGGACGCGACACCAAGCGCGCCCGGTCCTGGCTCGGTGAGGACCTCGACGCGCTGGAGGAATTCACCCAGGACTACGAGGGCCCGCTCAAGGTGCAGGCGGTCGGCCCCTGGACGCTCGCCTCCGCGCTGGAGCTGAGGAACGGTGAGGTCGCCCTGTCCGACCCCGGCGCCTGCCGCGACCTCGCCGCCTCGCTCGCCGAGGGTCTGCGACTGCATCTCGAAGAGGTCCGGCGGCGCGTGCCCGGGGCGCAGCTCGTGCTCCAGCTGGACGAGCCCTCCCTGACCGCCGTACTGCGCGGGCAGGTGAAGACCGCCAGCGGCTACCGCACCCACCGCGCCGTCGACCGGCAGGCCGTCGAGGCCATGCTCCGGGACGTCGTCGGGGTTCACGGCCGCGGACCGGTCGTGGTCCACTCGTGCGCACCGGACGTCCCGTTCGCGCTGCTGCGCCGGACGGGCGTGACGGCGATCTCCTTCGACTTCTCGCTTCTCACCGAGCGTGACGACGACGCGATCGGCGAGGCGGTGGAAGGGGGCACCCGGCTCTTCGCAGGTGTCGTCCCCGGCACGGACGGCCCATTGTCGGACCCTGCCGGTAGCGTCATGGGTGTCAGGACGCTGTGGCGCAGGCTGGGGCTGCATCCGGGGCTTCTCACGGAGGCGGTCACGGTTACTCCGTCGTGCGGACTCGCGGGGGCCTCCCCGGAGTACGCGCGCAGGGCTCTCGCCCACTGTGTCCGGGCGGCGAGATCCCTCGCGGACAACCCAGAGTAACGGGAGGACAACACGGTGGCCGGCGACAGGCAAGCGGAGACGACGGTGCCTACCGAGGCACGGGAGCAGCACGCGCAGCTCGCTGAGCAGATCGAGGAGCACCGCTTCCGGTACTACGTGAAGGACGCTCCCGTCATCAGCGACGCGGAGTTCGACACCCTCCTGCGTTCCCTGGAGGCGCTGGAGGACGAGTATCCCGAGCTGCGGACGCCGGACTCGCCGACCCAGAAGGTCGCCGTGGAGTTCGAGACCGATCTCGCGGAGGTCGAGCACCGTCAGCGCATGCTCTCCCTCGACAACGTCTTCGACGACGCGGGGCTCGCCGCCTGGGCCGAGCGCGTGGCGAAGGACGTCGGCACGTCCGGCCACCACCTCCTGTGCGAGCTCAAGGTCGACGGTCTCGCGGTGAACCTGACGTACGAGAACGGCAGGCTGACCCGCGCGGCCACCCGGGGCACCGGCCGGATCGGTGAGGACATCACGCCCAACGTGATGACGATCGCGGAGATCCCGCACCGGCTGAAAGGTGATCGCGTCCCGCAGCTCGTCGAGATCCGCGGCGAGGTGTACTTCCCGATGGAGGCGTTCGAGGACCTCAACGCACGTCGTGTGGCGGCGGGGGAGAAGCCGTACGCCAACCCCCGCAACTCCGCCTCGGGTTCACTGCGCCAGAAGGACCCCAGGGTCACGGCGACGCTGCCGCTCCACATGGTCGTCCACGGCATCGGCGCCCTGGAGGGCTTCGAGGGCCTCACCCGCCTCTCCCAGGCGTACGACCTGCTGAAGAGCTGGGGCCTGCCGACCTCCCGGCACAACAAGGTGGTCGACGGTCTCGACGGCGTACGGGAGTTCATCGCGTACTACGGCGAGAACCGGCACTCCGTGGAGCACGAGATCGACGGAGTCGTCGTCAAGCTCGACGAGATCCCGTTGCAGGGCCGCCTCGGTTCCACCTCCCGCGCCCCGCGCTGGGCCATCGCCTACAAGTACGCGCCGGAGGAGGTCAACACCAAGCTGGTCAACATCCGCGTGGGCGTGGGCCGTACGGGCCGGGTCACGCCGTACGCCCAGGTCGAGCCGGTGACCGTGGCCGGCTCGGAGGTCGAGTTCGCCACGCTGCACAACCAGGACGTCGTCAAGGCCAAGGGTGTGCTGATCGGCGACACCGTGGTGCTGCGCAAGGCCGGCGACGTCATCCCGGAGATCCTCGGTCCCGTGGTCGACCTGCGCGACGGCAGCGAGCGCGAGTTCGTGATGCCGTCCGAGTGCCCCGAGTGCGGCACGCCGCTCGCGCCCGCCAAGGAGGGCGACGTCGATCTGCGCTGCCCCAACGCCCGCAGCTGCCCCGCCCAGTTGCGCGAACGTCTGTTCTATCTCGCCGGCCGCAAGTCGCTGGACATCGAGCACTTCGGCTATGTCGCCGCGGCCGCCCTCACCAAGCCGCTGGAGCCCACCGAGCCGCCCCTCGGGGACGAGGGCGATCTGTTCGACCTCACGATCGAGCAGCTGCTGCCCATCAAGGCGTACGTCCTCGACCAGGACAGCGGTCTGCCCAAGCGTGATCCGAAGACCGGCGAGGAGAAGGTCGCCACGGTCTTCGCGAACCAGCAGGGCGAGCCGAGGAAGAACGCGCTTGCCATGCTGGAGAACATCGCGGCGGCCAAGGAGCGCCCGCTCGCCCGCATCCTCACCGGCCTGTCGATCCGTCATGTCGGCCCGGTCGCCGCCGAGGCCCTGGCCCGTGCCTTCCGCTCGATCGACCGCATCGACCGGGCGAGCGAGGAGGAGCTGAAGGACACCGACGGCGTGGGCCCGATCGTCGCCGCGGCCGTCAAGCAGTGGTTCGCCGAGGACTGGCACCGCGAGATCATCCGCAAATGGAAAGCGGCCGGCGTCCGCATGGAGGACGAGGGCGCGGGCGAGGAAGAGGGTTCCCGTCCCCTCGAAGGCCTCACCGTCGTCGTCACCGGCACCCTCGAACATTTCACCCGTGACGGAGCAAAGGACGCCCTGCAGAGTCAGGGAGCGAAAGTCACCGGGTCGGTTTCGAAGAAGACCTCATTCGTCGTTGTGGGTGACAATCCTGGTTCGAAATATGACAAGGCGATGCAGCTCAAGGTGCCTGTTCTGAACGAGGACGGTTTCGGCGTCCTTCTGGAAGAAGGGCCGGAAGCCGCCGCCGAAGTCGCCCTTCCGGCCGGAGAGTAGCGGTTGAAGGCCACCCGATCGGCGCATATCAGATGCATACGGGTGGCAGGGGTGCATTCGGGCAACCGTCGACGACCGCTGCCCGTGGAAGCCTTCTGCGGCCTACTGTTGAGATGTGCGCCTGCCGTGCCCAGCTGCGGTTGGGGCATCTCCTTGCTCTTGCAGAGCAGGGGGAAGGGTTTTCCAACGCGGCCGTTGACGGTAGTCGGGCATCGGGCCGCATGGCGTGGGCACCGCCGGCTGTGAGAGGGACGGGAATGGAACCGACCGAGAGCGCCGCCCCGGACTCACGGCTGCGCCTGCGCCGGATGGCCGTGGCGTGGCGGGGCATCCGGTGGACCGGGCGGCCTTCGGGACCTGCGGACGCGGAGGGGCGCACCGCCGGACCGCAGCCCGTGGCGGACGTCCGAGGTGCCGCCCAGCTCACCGCCGAGCCCGCTCCCGCACTGCCGGGCGCCGACCACGACCGACATCTGTCCTGGCCCGCGCTGCCCGCGGCCGTCGTCGCGGCCGCCGGGTTCCTCCTCGGCGCCGGCTTCTACCGGGGCTTCAGCGGCGACCACGCGCTCTTCCCGTCCGGCACCGTCGGCTGGTCCCTGGCCGTGCTGACCGGCCTCATCGTCGGCCACCTGGTCGCGCTCGGCCGGGCCCGCTGGTGGGGCGGCACCGGGTCGGGCGCCGCCCTCACCCTCGCCGTCCTGCTGCTGTACGGCTGGATGCCCGCCGGGATGGTCAGCCTCACCGTCGTCGTCCTGGTCGGCATAGCCCGGCGCCACCGCTGGCGGCAGGGCGTGCTGCACGGGGCGGTGGACATCCTCGGCATCGGCGCCGGGGCCCTCGTGATGGCCGCCTTCGGCCGTGTCCCGTCCGTCGAGAACCCGTGGAACCCCGACACCTGGACGCCGTACACCGCACCGGAGGTGGTGCTGGTCGCGGTCGCCTACCTCGCGGTCACCCGCACCGTGCTCTGGTATCTGCACGCCCCGCGCGGCGGCCTGCCCACCGTCGCCCGCACCGCCCTGGTCCGACAGGGCCTCGTCGCGGTCGCGCTGCTCGGCATCGCGCCGCTGGTCTGCGTGGTCGCCATGGCCAAGCCCCTGCTGCTGCCGCTGTTCGCCATCCCCCTCATCGCCCTCGACTCGACCCTGTGGATCGCCCGGGCCCGGGCCGAGGAGCAGCTGCGCGATCCGCTGACCGGACTGCCGAACCGGCAGTGGCTGCTGGAACGCATCTGGACGGCGCTGGACGACGCCGAGCGCATCGGCGCCCGCGCCGCTCTGATGCTGATCGACCTGGACCGTTTCCGATCCGTCAATGACACGTTGGGGCATCTTGCCGGGGACCGGCTGCTTCTCCAGATAGCCGACCGGCTGCGCCTGGCGCTGCCGCGCGGGGCGGAGGCCGCGCGGCTCGGCGGCGACGAGTTCGCCGTGTTACTGCCGGTCGCCGATTCCACGACATCGGCGACCCGGCTCGCCCGGGGGCTGGTCGCCGCGCTCAGCTCCCCGCTCGACCTCGACGGTCTCACCCTCGTCCTGGAGGCCAGCGCGGGGGTCGCCGTCTTTCCCGACCACGCCCTCGACGCCGAAGGGCTGCTCAGGCGGGCGGACGTGGCGATGTACCAGGCGAAGAGGGACCGCACGGGCGTCGAGGTCTACGAGTCGAAGCGCGACTCGAACACCCCGGACCGGCTCGGACTGCTCGGCGATCTGCGACGGGCCCTCGACGCGCACGAGGTGCAGCTGCACTACCAGCCGAAGGTCCGCTTCGACGGACAGGTCGCGGGGCTGGAGGCACTGGTCCGGTGGGTGCACCCGGAGCGCGGGAAGGTGCCGCCGGACGAGTTCATAGCGATCGCCGAGTCCTCGGGGCTGATGCCCCATCTCACGGAGTACGTACTGGACACGGCGCTCGGCCAGGTCGCCGCCTGGCGGGCCCAGGGGCTGTATGTGCCGGTCGCGGTCAACGTCTCCCCGCGCGACGTCCACACACCGGGATTCGCCGGCTCCGTCGCGGCGCGGCTGGCCCGCCATGGAGTTCCGGCGGGGGCGCTGCAGCTGGAGATCACGGAGCATGTGCTGCTGGAGGATCCGCAGCGGGCCGCCGACACTCTCGCCGGGCTGACCGGGCACGGCGTGAAGATGTCCCTGGACGACTTCGGTACGGGGTACTCCTCGCTGGTGCACCTGCGGCGGCTGCCGGTCAGCGAGCTCAAGATCGACCGCTCGTTCGTGGCGCGGCTGGCTGTCGACACGGAGGATGCGGAGATCGTGCGCTGCACGGTCGACCTGGCTCATTCGCTGGGGCTCCTCGTGGTCGCCGAGGGCGTGGAGGACGACGAGACATGGGAGCGGCTGCGGGACCTGGGCTGTGATGCCGTACAGGGGTGGCTGGTCGCTGCGGCGATGCCTCCGGAGGAGACGACGGCGTGGCTGCGGGCGCGGGGGTCGCGGGGCTGGCAGCGGCCTCGGGCGGCGCTGCCCGCGGCGGCATCCGACGAGTGAATTCCCCACCCGCCCACCCATTCAGCCCGGACGACGGGGTGGCCGTCTCCCGCGGAGCGGCATCACCGTCGGCGGCAGCCCGCCCCTGAGGCTCCGCCCCCAGTCCCGGCGAACCCCCGGCGGGGACTGCGTCCCCCGTACGCCTGCCGCGGCCGGCCCGGGGCTCTGCCCCAACCCCTCAGGGACTGTGTTCTCTGCACGCCTGCGAGGGGCGAACCTCCGGCATCTGCAGCGCCTCCGCCTCGGCGAGGCCACCGTGGAGAGCGTGCTGGAAGTGCAGGAGCTGTACGACAACCACTTCCTGCAGAGCGAGGCCTGGGACGGCCGCCGGTGACCTCAGGGCGACCTCACCGGAGCAGGGCCCGGCAAACCGTTTCACGGGCACCGGGCCCCGCCCCATAGGATTAGGGCCTGTCGGCACGTTCCGTCTGCCGTGCGACGCCTGGCACGTCCGCCCACGGGCGGACGACGGGAACGTGCCGACAGGCCCTAGGCCCAAACCGCAAACACTCACCCCAGAGGATCGCTGCATGCCTGGCATCACGCGCGAGGAGGTCGCCCACCTCGCCCGGCTGGCGCGTCTGGAGCTGAAGCCCGAAGAGCTCGACCACTTCGCAGGCCAGCTGGACGACATCATCGGCGCGGTCGCCCGCGTCAGCGAGGTCGCCGACCAAGACGTACCGCCGACCTCGCACCCGCTGCCGCTGACGAACGTCATGCGCGCGGACGAGGTCCGTCCCTCGCTCACCCCCGAGCAGGCGCTTTCCGGCGCCCCGGCCCAGGAGCAGCAGCGTTTCAAGGTGCCGCAGATCCTGGGGGAGGACTGATCCCATGACGGACAACGTCAACATCATCAAGCTCACCGCCGCCGAGACGGCCGAGAAGATCGCCTCCGGTGAGCTGACGGCCGTCCAGGTCGCCGAGGCCCACCTCGCCCGTATCGAGGCCGTCGACGAGAAGGTGCACGCCTTCCTGCACGTCGACCGCGAGGGGGCGCTGGCCCAGGCTCGCGCCGTCGACGAGAAGCGGGAGCGCGGCGAGAAGCTCGGGCCGCTGGCCGGTGTTCCCCTCGCACTCAAGGACATCTTCACCACCGAGGGCGTCCCGACGACCGTCGGTTCGAAGATCCTCGAAGGCTGGATCCCACCGTACGACGCGACCCTCACCAAGCGGCTGAAGGCCGCCGACGTCGTCATCCTCGGCAAGACCAACATGGACGAGTTCGCCATGGGGTCCAGCACCGAGAACAGTGCCTTCGGGCCGACCGGCAACCCCTGGGACCTCACCAGGATCCCCGGCGGCTCCGGCGGTGGGTCGAGCGCCGCGCTCGCCTCCTTCCAGGCGCCCCTCGCCATCGGCACCGACACCGGCGGATCCATCCGCCAGCCGGCCGCCGTCACGGGCACGGTCGGTGTGAAGCCGACCTACGGCGCGGTCTCCCGCTTCGGCATGGTGGCCTTCTCCTCCTCGCTCGACCAGGGCGGTCCCTGCGCCCGTACGGTCCTGGACGCGGCCCTGCTGCACGAAGTCATCGCGGGCCACGACCCGCTCGACTCGACCTCGATCGACGAGCCGGTCCCGCAGGTGGTGGAGGCCGCCCGCAACGGCAGCGTCGCCGGGATGCGCATCGGTGTCGTCAAGCAGTTCCGCGGCGAGGGCTACCAGGCCGGTGTCATCCAGCGCTTCGACGAGTCCGTCGCGCTCCTGAAGGAGCTGGGCGCCGAGATCGTCGAGCTGGACTGCCCGTCCTTCGACCTGGCCCTGTCGGCGTACTACCTGATCGCGCCGTCCGAGTGCTCGTCCAACCTCGCCCGCTTCGACGGCCTGCGCTACGGCCTGCGGACCGGCGACGACGGCGGCCACTCGGCCGAGGAGGTCACCTCCCTCACCCGGGAGGCGGGCTTCGGCCCCGAGGTCAAGCGCCGCATCATGCTCGGCACGTACGCGCTCAGCTCCGGCTACTACGACGCGTACTACGGCAGCGCCCAGAAGGTCCGTACGCTCATCAAGCGGGAGTTCGACCGGTCGTTCGAGCAGGTCGACGTGATTGTCTCCCCGACGACCCCGACCACCGCCTTCGCGATCGGCGAGCGCGCCGACGACCCGATGGCGATGTACCTCGCCGACCTGTGCACCATCCCCACCAACCTGGCGGGCAACGCGGCCATGTCACTGCCCTGCGGCCTGGCGCCGGAGGACAACCTTCCGGTCGGCCTGCAGATCATCGCCCCGGTGATGAAGGACGACCGGCTTTACAAGGTCGGCGCCGCCGTCGAGGCCGCCTTCGTGGAAAAGTGGGGGCACCCGCTTCTCGAGGAGGCTCCGTCGCTGTGAGTGCACTGACCAAGGCCAAGGGCTTCAAGAAGTCCAAGTCCGGTACGTATCTGTCCATGGCCGGGACCGCGTTCGGCGCGATCGGTGTCGCCAAGCGGCTCAAGAAGGCCCGCGCCGAGAACGACACGCTGGTCCTCGTCGACGCCGCCGTGTCCGCCGTCGCCATCGTCACCGGCCTCGCCATTCTGTGCCGCGAGCTGAAGCGGCTGGGCGACGACGACGTCCTGCTGGGCTGAGAGGGAAGTTTCACCGTGACCACCACGACCGACCTGGTGTCGTACGAGGACGCGCTGGCGTCGTACGACCCCGTCATGGGCCTTGAGGTCCATGTCGAACTCGGCACCAAGACCAAGATGTTCTGCGGGTGTTCGACCGAGCTGGGCGCCGAGCCCAACTCGCAGACCTGCCCGACCTGCCTCGGCCTGCCCGGCTCGCTCCCGGTCGTCAACGCGACCGGAGTCGAGTCCGCCGTCAGGATCGGTCTCGCGCTGAACTGCGAGATCGCCGAATGGTGCCGCTTCGCCCGGAAGAACTACTTCTATCCGGACATGCCGAAGAACTTCCAGACCTCCCAGTACGACGAGCCGATCGCCTTCAACGGCTACCTCGATGTGCAGCTGGAGGACGGCGAGACCTTCCGCGTGGAGATCGAGCGCGCCCACATGGAGGAGGACACCGGCAAGTCGACGCACATCGGCGGCGCCACCGGCCGTATCCACGGCGCGCAGCACTCGCTGCTGGACTACAACCGTGCCGGCATCCCGCTCATCGAGATCGTCACCAAGCCGATCGTCGGCGCGGGCGAGCGCGCTCCCGAGGTGGCGAAGGCGTACGTCCGTGAGCTGCGCGAGCTCATCAAGGCGCTCGGCGTCTCCGAGGCCCGGATGGAGATGGGCCAGATGCGCTGCGACGTCAACCTGTCGCTGATGCCCAAGGGCGGCGACAGGTTCGGCACGCGCTCCGAGACGAAGAACGTCAACTCACTGCGCTCCGTCGAGCGTGCGGCCCGTTTCGAGATCCAGCGCCACGCCGCCGTGCTCGGCAGCGGCGGAACGATCGTCCAGGAGACCCGCCACTTCCATGAGGACACGGGGTCGACGACCTCGGGCCGGGTGAAGGAAGAGGCCGAGGACTACCGCTACTTCCCCGAGCCGGACCTGGTGCCGGTGGCCCCCTCGCGCGAGTGGGTCGAGGAACTGCGTGCCCGGCTGCCGGAGCTCCCTCTGGTCCGCCGCACCCGTCTGCTCGAGGAGTGGGGCATCAGCACCACCGACATGCAGGCGATCCTCAACGCCGGTGCCCTGGACCCGATCGTCACCACGATCGAAGCCGGCGCCGACGCGGCCTCCGCCCGCAAGTGGTGGATGGGCGAACTGGCCCGCAGCGCCAACGAGTCGGGCAAGGCCCTGGACGAGCTGGCCATCACGCCCGAGCAGGTCGCCCGGGTCACCGAGCTGGTCTCCTCCGGTGACCTGAACGACAAGCTGGCCCGGCAGGTCATCGAGGGCGTCCTCGCGGGCGAGGGCACCCCGGACGAGGTCGTCGACAAGCGCGGTCTGAAGGTCGTCTCCGACGAGGGCGCGCTGACCGCCGCCGTCGACGAGGCCATCGCCGGCAACCCGGGCATCGCGGACAAGATCCGCGGTGGCAAGGTGGCCGCGGCCGGCGCCCTGGTCGGCGCGGTCATGAAGGCCACCCGGGGTCAGGCGGACGCGGCACGCGTCAAGGAGCTGATCCTGGAGAAGCTGGGCGTCAGCGAGGGCTGAGCGCATGCGCCATGCGGCCCCGGAGGCGACGCCTCCGGGGCCGTACGCCTACCTACGGCGCCCCACGACACGTACGAAGCCCAGCGCGCGGCCCTCGTCCACGCGGAGCATCTCCGCGCACCGGCCCGCCATCCCGGGGGAGTGGAAGCACCAGAAGTCCGGCTCCCACCACGGCCGGAGATGCTCCGGCGGCTCCGTGCCCTCCGGCTCCTCCCGAAGTGCCGGTACGACGACCCCGATCCGCCCGCCGGGCTTCAGCAGCCGGGTCAGCGTGGGCAATACAGGTCGTTCGTGCCGAAGTACTGGTAGGCGTCGATGCTCACGATCGCGTCGAAGCCGCCGTACTCCCTGGCGAGGAACACGGATGTCATGGCGCGCCCGCAGCCGAGGTCGAGCACGCGCGCGCCGGGGCGCAGCCGGTCGAGGCCCAGGGCGGGGGCCAGCCACTCCAGCAGCCACAGTGCGTGCGGGCCCATCTGGTTCTCGACGGTCCAGCGGGCGTCGTAGCGGCCGCTGCGGGGGTAGCGGGGGTGGGGCAGGCGGTCAGTCGCGTCGCCGGTCGAGGTCCTGGAGGTGATGTCGGACATCGGTGAACGGGCTCCTTGAATCCTTCGTAGTGGAAAGAGATGCGTAGGAGCTCGGTCGGACCTTCACACAATGCACCTGCTTCGGTCGGCGGCGAGGCGCCGGAGACGGCGGACGCCGGGACGCCAGCAGCGCTCGGGCCTGCCCCGCACCAGGATTCGCGGACGGAGCCGCTACGCTCCCCGGCCATGAACGGACGCGGTGATTCCGAAATACCCGACGCCGGAGATCCGGCGGAGGACGCCCGGCGGGCCCGCTGGACCGCGGCCGGGACCGGGGCGCTGCTCGCCCTCGTCGGCCTGGCCGCCTCGGCGCTCCGCTTCGCCGGTTCCGCGCCGACCCTCGTCCCCGCCGCCTACGCCCTCGGAGCCGTGGTGTGCGCGCTCGCCTCCGTGCTGGGCTCCCGGGGGCGCACCCGGCGCGCCCTGTGGCTGCTGATCGCGGGAGCGATGGTGATGGCGATGGGAGACCAGATCGACTGAGACGGCGCAGACGACAGAGCGATCGGAACTGTCCTGTGAGTTGCCTCCCACTCCTGTGAAAAGGCCCACGAACGCGGCAAACGATCTTTTCCGCCTGTAAGAGTGTCTTCGCATTGCTCATGCGTTCTTTGCGGGCTGTTCAGTTCATGAACGACGGTTCCCGGCCAAAGATCCACAAATCCACCACCGGGAGCACGTCTCGTGGCAGCACTCGCACGCTGGTGTGTCCAGCGCCGCCTCGTCGCCGTACTGCTGTGGCTCCTCGCCTTCGGCGGGGTGACCGCCGCGGCGGCCGTCGCCGGCTCCGCGTACTCGAACGACTACGAGGTTCCCGGCACCGAGTCGGGCCGCGCCGCCCAGCTGCTCCAGGACGGCTTCCCGGACCTCGGCGGGGACAGCGACACCGTCGTCTGGCACACCACGTCCGGCAGCGTCCGGGCCGCCGACGTCGAGCAGACGATGACCCGCACCCTCCGGACGATCTCCGACCTACCCGGTGTGGCCGCCGTGACCAGCCCGTACGACAGCCAGGGCGCGGCGCAGATCAGCGGCAACGGCCGTACGGCCTACGCCACCGTCGTCTTCGACGACCGGGCCGAGAACCTAGGCCAGTCCGAGGCACAGGCCGTCGTCGACGCGGCCAAGGACGCCGAGAGCGACGGGCTCCAGGTGGAGCTGGGCGGCAGCGCCATCGCGCTCACCGAATCGTCCGGCGGCCATGTCGCCGAGGTCGTCGGGGTGATCGTCGCGGCGGTGGTCCTGTTCCTCGCCTTCGGCTCGCTCGCCGCCTCGCTGCTGCCCATCGCCACCGCGCTGGTCAGCGTCGGCACCGCATACGCGGCGACCGTGCTGCTCGGCCACGCGATGACCGTCGCCGACTTCGCGCCCATGCTCGGCATGCTGATCGGACTCGGCGTCGGCATCGACTACGCGCTGTTCATCGTCACCCGGCACCGGCGCGGGCTGAAACGCGGGCTCTCCGTCACCGAGGCGGTCACCAACGCCGTCGCCACCACCGGACGCGCGGTCGTCTTCGCAGGTGCCACCGTTTGCATCGCCCTGCTGGGGATGCTGATCCTGCGGCTGAACTTCCTCAACGGCGTCGCGATAGCCGCCTCCCTGACCGTGGTGCTGACCGTCGCGGCCTCCGTGACCCTGCTGCCCGCCCTGCTGTCGTTCATCGGCCACCGCGCGCTGAGCCGGCGCGAGCGGCGCAGGCTCGCCGAGCACGGGCCCCAGCCGGAGCTCCCGACGGGGCTCGCCGCCCGCTGGTCGGCGTTCGTGGAGCGTCACCCCAAGCTGCTCGGTGTGGTCGCCCTGGTCGTCATGACCGTCCTCGCCCTGCCCACCCTCTCCCTCCGCCTGGGCACCTCCGACCAGGGCAACGGGCCGACGTCCGCCACCACCCGCCAGTCCTACGACCTCCTGGCCGACGGCTTCGGGGCCGGCGTGAACGGCCCCCTCACCCTCGTCACCACCGTCGACGGCGCCGAGGACAAGCTCGCCCTCGGCAACCTGGACGCCACCATCCGCACCACCGATGGCGTCGCCTCGGTGACGCCGGTCACCTACAACACCGGCGGCGACACGGCGTACTTCACGATCGTCCCCGAGTCGGCCCCCCAGTCGCAGAAGACCACCGACCTCGTGGAGCGGCTGCGCACCGAGGTGCTGCCGCGCGCGGAGACCGGCACCTCGCTCGACATCCACGTCGGCGGCATGACGGCCGGCTACGACGACTTCGCCGACGTCATCGTCGGCAAGCTGCCCCTGTTCGTCGGCGTCGTCATCGGCCTGGGCTGTCTGCTGCTCCTGCTCGCCTTCCGGTCCGTCGGCATCCCGCTCAAGGCCGCCGCGATGAACGTCGCCGCCGTCGCCGCCGCCTTCGGTGTCGTCGTCGCGATCTTCCAATGGGGCTGGGGGAGCGAACTGCTGGGCCTGGGCCGCGCCGGGCCGATCGAGCCCTTCCTGCCCGTGATCATGGTGTCGGTGCTGTTCGGGCTCTCCATGGACTACCAGGTCTTCCTGGTCAGCCGGATGTACGAGGAGTGGCTGGAGACCGGCGACAACAGGCGTGCCGTCCGCGTCGGCCTCGCCGAGACCAGCCGGGTGATCAACTCCGCCGCGGTCATCATGATCTCGGTCTTCCTGGCCTTCGTGCTCAGCGGCGACCGTGTGATCGCCATGTTCGGCATCGCGCTCGCCTCCGCCGTCGCCCTGGACGCCTTCGTGCTCCGTACGCTGCTGGTGCCGGCCCTCATGCACATGCTCGGCGGCGCCAACTGGTGGCTGCCGCGCTGGCTCGACCGGCGCCTGCCGCGCATCAGCATCGAACCGCCCGAGTGCCGCGCCGCCCATGAGAGGCTGGCCGCCGCGACGGACGCCGAGGTGGCGGACGTCCTGGCGGAGGAGGAGCGGCAGCGGGATGTACGCGATATCTCTGGGTGACGACGGAGCCGAACTGCGCCCCCTGGAGCCATGGCACGCCGAGGAGTTCCTGGCGCATCTGGAACGGGGCAGGGAGTTCATCAACCGGTTCGTGCCGTTCGGGGAGAAGGCCACGGACGTGGCGTCCGCGCGCGACACCCTCCAGAGGTACGCCGACCTGCGCGCCGCCGACACCGCCTCCCTGCACGGCCTGTGGCTGGAGGGGAAACTCGTGGGCGGGGTGCTGTTCCTGAACTTCGACGCGGAGAACGCCAATTGCGAGGTCGGCTGCTGGCTGGAACCCGCGGGCACCGGGCGCGGGCTGGTCACCCGGGCGATGCGGGTGCTCATCGACTTCGCCGTCGAGCAGCGCGGCATCCACCGGGTCGAGTGGATCGCCTCCGCGGGCAACCGGCCGAGCCTGAACGTGGCCCGGCGGCTGGGGATGACCAAGGAAGGCGTACGACGGTCGAGCTACCCCCACCACGGCGTACGGCACGATCTCGAGGTGTGGTCGGTCCTGGCCCCCGATTGGCGTGCGGCCCGCGCGCGTGCCGTGCACAGCGATCATTAAGGAACCTCTCAGACTCCGTCCGTACGGTGCGCAGCATGGGAACCAAGACAGTGGACGAGACCGGGGCCGAGACCGGCGCCCGGGCGAAGACCGACGAGGAGAAGGCGGAGGTCACCAAGGCCGACGCGGCCGCGGAGACCGATGCCGCGACGGATGCCGGTACGGGATCCGTCGACGAGGGAGGCGACGCCGTCGATGCGGAGGACATCACCGAGGACGGGAGCCCGGCCGGCGTCGGCGGCGTCGGAGGCGTCGGCCAGGGCGCCGGAGCCGTGGTCTCCGCCGCGCTCGGCGTCGTCTCGCTCAGCGGCGGCTGGATCGCCTCCGTCGCCGCCGCGCGCGAGACCCTGGTGGGACAGCTCCAGACCTCGTCGGGCGCGAGCGTCGCCCAGCAGGTCAAGGAGGTGTACGGCGACGCCTGGCACACCACCGCGCTGTGGGGCGGCCTGTTCGCGCTGGCCGCGCTGATCATCGGCGTCGTCGTCCTGGCCCGTCCCGCGTTCGGGGCCCCGGGCCGGCCGCAGGCCGCCTGGATCAAGTCGGTCGCGTGGGGCGGTGTCTCGCTCGGCGTCATCGGCCTGCTTCTGGCCGTTCTCAAGTACACCGACGTCCTGCTCGGACTGCCGTCCACCGGCTGAAGCACCGCAGGTCCTGAGGGGCCTCAGGGCGGCCGTAAGTACCTCTTACGGAGCTCCTGAGGCCCCTCGCGCACACCTAAGGCCCCGCACGCCGCCGAAGATGCGGAACTCTCCCGATGTGGCGGACCCCCCTGGGAGACGAAGGTTGAGGCATCGCAGCGAACCGTCGCAGCGCAAGCCCGAACCGGACTCTCCCGAGGGACACACCATGTACGAGTACGAGATCCAGCAGTTGCGTGCCGCCGAACTGATCCGCCAGGCCGAGAACGAGCGGATGGCCCGCGAGATCGTCCGCGGCCGTCGCGCCGCCCGCCGTGAGGCAGCCCGCCGCGAGGCCGAGGGCGAGGTGCATACCGGCCGCCCCCGCCGGCACAGGTTCCCGCGCACCGCGTGAGCGCCGGGGCACGGCAGGACGGCCGCACGGCGCAGGTCCTTGCTCGGGCCACGCCGCTCCTCCCCGCGGCGGTCACCGCGGCCGTCCTCCCGAAAACGGGTGCGTCCCTGACCCGGCCGCATGCGATGCTCGGGCGGGTGGAGACCAGATCCGTCAGCCCGGTGTTCGTCGGCCGCACCGAGGAACTGCACACGCTGAAGGACGCGCTCGCCCGCGCTGCCGCGGGCGAGCCGCAGGCGTTGCTGCTCGGCGGCGAGGCCGGGGTCGGCAAGACCCGTCTCGTCGAGGAGTTCGCCACCGCGGCGTGCCGGGCGGGTGCCGTCGTCGCGCTCGGCGGCTGCGTCGAGATCGGCGCCGACGGACTGCCCTTCGCGCCCTTCTCCACCGCCCTTCGAGCCCTGCGCCGCGAACTCCCCGGTGAACTGGTCGCCGCAGCCGCCGGCCAGGAGGAGGAACTGGCCAGGCTGCTGCCCGAACTCGGCGAAGCGGCCACCGCCCGGGACGCACGCCGGCCCGACGAGGAGGGCATGGCCCGCCTCTTCGAACTCACCGCCCGGCTGCTGGAGCGTGTCGCGGCCGACCGCACGGTCGTCGTCGCCCTGGAGGACCTGCACTGGGCCGACGCCTCCACCCGCCACCTCCTCGCCTACCTGTTGCGCACCCTGCGCACCGGCCGCCTCGTCGTCCTCGCCACCTATCGCGCCGACGACATCCACCGCCGCCATCCGCTGCGCCCGCTGCTCGCCGAACTCGACCGGCTGCGCACGGTCCGCCGCATCGAACTCGGCCGCTTCAACCGCGCCGAGGTCGGCCGCCAGATCGCCGGAATCCTCGCCCGGGAACCCGAGCCCGATCAGGTCGACGACATCTTCGAACGCTCCGACGGCAACGCCTTCTTCGTCGAGGAACTCGCCGTCGCCGCCCACGAGGGCTGCTGCACCGGCCTCACCGACTCCCTGCGCGACCTGCTGCTGGTGCGCGTCGAGGGTCTGCCCGAAAGCGCCCAGCGGGTCTCCCGGATCGTCGCCGAGGGCGGCTCCACCGTCGAGTACCGGCTGCTCGCCGGCGTCGCCCGGCTCGCCGAGGACGACCTCATCGAGGCGCTGCGGGCCGCCGTGAACGCCAACATCCTGCTGGCCGCGCCCGGCGGCGACGGCTACCGGTTCCGGCACTCCCTGGTCCGCGAGGCCGTCAGCGACGACCTGCTGCCCGGCGAGCGCTCCCGCCTCAACCGCCGCTACGCCGAAGCCCTGGAAGCCGATCCCACCCTCGTCCCCGCCGACGAGCGTGTCATGCGCCTGGCCAGCTACTGGTACCACGCCCACGACGCCGCCAAGGCCCTGCCCGCCGTGCTGCACGCCTCGGTCGCCGCCCGCCGCCGCAACGCCTACAGCGAGCAACTGCGGCTCCTGGAACGGGCGATGGAGCTGTGGGACTCCACCCCGGAGGGACTGCGCGCGCGGCTGCGCCCCGTCGACTACACCGAGGTCTACGCGCCCTGCGGCTGCGACCCCACCACGACGCCCCTGCACTACCTCGACCTGATGGCCGAGGCGGCCGTCGCCGGCCGGCTGTGCGGAGAACGCGAACGCGCCTTGAAGATCACCAAGCGAGCGCTGCACCTCCTGGAGGACGAGGCGGACCCGCTGCGCTCCGCCTGGTTCTGGACCCAGCGCTCCCTGCTGGTCCAGGCACAGGCCCGCGGCGACGGCCGGCGCGAACTGGCCACCGCCCAGGACCTGGTGCGCGGCCTGCCTCCCTCCGAGGTCCACGCCGAGGTGCTCAGCAGCGTCGCCAGCTGGTCCATGCTCCATGAACCGGGCCCCGAGGCCCTGGCCGCGGCCGAGCGTGCCGTGGAGTACGCGCGCATGGTGAACGCCCGTGAGATCGAGCTGAACGCGCGGCTCACCCTCGCCGGCCTCAGGGTCAACTCGGGCGACATCGAGGCCGGGCTCGCTTCGATGTACGAGGTCAAGGAGCAGGCGCTCCACGAAGGTATCTCGTCCGTCGCGGGCCGCTCCTATGTGAACCTGCCCTCCGGACTCGAAGCGGTGGGCCGTTCTCAGGAGGCCGCCGCGATCCTGCGGGAAGGGACCGTCTACTCCCGCAAGCACGGCCTGCTGCACACCGAGGCCTGGGCGTGGGGCAACCTCTCCGACTCGATGTACTCGCTCGGCCGCTGGGACGAGGCCGTCGAGGCGGCCACCCGGGCGCAGCGCCGCGCGAACAGTGCGCGGCCCCAGGGCACGGGCGCCCTGCGGCTGGCTCTGGTGGCGCTCGGCCGGGGCGACGTGGCCGAAGCGGCCCGCCAACTGGCAGCCGCCCGCCACCACTTCGGCACACATGACCCCATGCCCCAGCAGTGGCTGTCCGTGGCCGCCATCGCCGTCGGCGTCGCAGCGGGCGAGGGCCGCATCCTCGACGTCCGCGCGGAGCTCGACCGCGCCCTGGACGCCGGTGTCCCGACCGGCACCCACCGCTACGGCTGGCCCCTGCTGCTGGCCGCCGTGACCGCCGAGGCCGACGCCCGCGCCCGGCCCGCCGCCCAACACGGCCGCGACAGGGCACTTGAACGCGTCGTCAACGCCGCGAAGTCCCTCACCACGGATGTCCCCCTCTGGGTCGCCCACGAAATATGGGTCCGCGCCGAACTCCAGCGCGCCGAGGACCGCGCGACCCCGGACACCTGGTCGGAGGTGGTCACCGCCTTCGAACGCCTGGAGCGGCCCTACGACCTCGCCCGCGTCCGCCACCGGCTGGCCGAGGCCCTGCTGACCTCCGGCGGCGAGGACGAACGCGACCGCGCCGCCGAACTGCTGCGCCTCGCCCATGCCGCCGCCCAGCACCTCGGCGCGC
This sequence comes from Streptomyces luteolifulvus, assembly GCF_008806595.1. Lineage (GTDB taxonomy): Bacteria > Actinomycetota > Actinomycetes > Streptomycetales > Streptomycetaceae > Streptomyces > Streptomyces luteolifulvus. The sequence goes on from NZ_VZRB01000018.1 coordinate 81,112, forward strand.
GCCCGCTCGCGGACGCGGTCACTCTGCTGGCCCAGCGCGCCCGGCTCGCCCTGACCTGCGCCCCCGCGGAGCGTGCGGCGCCCGCGGACCCGGTGGAGGCGCTCGGCCTGACCAGCCGGGAACGCGACGTCCTGCGTCTGGTGGCCGCGGGCCGCACCAACCGCCAGATCGCCGAGGAGCTGTTCATCTCTCCGAAGACGGCGAGCGTGCATGTGTCGAACATCCTGGGCAAGCTCGGAGTCTCGGGCAGAGGAGAGGCCGCGGCGACGGCACACCGGCTGGGGCTGTTCCCGCCCGACGCTCTCCAGACCTCGTCGGCGGGCTGAGGCGTACGCTGTTACGGACCGGTAGGGGAGGCGCCGTGTTCAACATGTTCGAAGAACTGTTCGCACCCGGCCGCAAGCACACCCGCGACGAGCGGAACCGGCTGGAGCTCACCCGGGTGGACGTCGGAGACGGCGATCCGGGGCGCGGCCCGATAGATCTCACATCCGGCAAGGTCGTGGTGCGGGCGCCGAGCCGGAACGAGGGGGCGGACGACGAGCCCGGGACCGAGCCGGACGACGAGCCGGGCCCGGCCGGAGAAAGCGAAAGGGCCTGAGCTAACTCACCTGCACCTCCAGGATCCGGTCGTCCCCGTCCTTCGGGCTGCCTCGGCCGTCCGTGTTGCTGGTCGTGATCCACAGCTTGTCGCCGCCCGCCGAGACCACCGTGCGCAGGCGGCCGTAGTCGTCGTTGAGGAAGGCCTGTGGGTCCGCCGAGGCCTCGGTGCCCTTCAGGGGGATGCGCCACAGGCGCTGGCCTCTGAGGCCGGCCATCCAGATGGAGCCCTCCGCGTAGGCGATGCCGCTGGGGGAGGCGTCGTCCGGGCGCCACTGGTCGATCGGGTTGTGGTACTCGGCATCGTCGGATCTTCCCTCGGCCTCCGGCCAGCCGTAGTTGTCGCCCGGCTTGATCGCGTTCAGCTCGTCCCAGGTGTCCTGGCCGAACTCCGAGGCGAACAGGCGCTGTTTGCGGTCCCAGGCGAGGCCCTGCACATTGCGGTGGCCGTACGAGTACACCGGGGAGTCGGGGAAGGGGTTGCCCGGGGCAGGCTCGCCCTCCGGGGTCATGCGGAGGATCTTGCCGCCCAGGGAATCCCTCTCCTGGGAAAGCCCTCGGTCACCGCTCTCGCCCGTCCCGGCGTACAGCATCTTGTCGGGGCCGAAGGCGATGCGGCCGCCGTTGTGGACGAAGCCCTTGGGGATGCCCCTGAGGATCGTGTCGGGTGCGCCGAGGCGCTCGCCGGGCGGCTTCTCCGCGTCGTACAGCATGCGGACGATGCGGTTGTCCGAGGCCGAGGTGAAGTAGGCGTAGATCATGTGGTCCGAGGCGTAGTCGGGGGAGAGCGCGATGCCCAGGAGGCCTCCCTCACCCTCCGGCGACACCCCCGGCACCTCGCCCACCTCGGTCTTCTTGCCTGTCTTCGGGTCGATCCGGGTGATCGTGCCGTCGTCCCTGGAGGAGACGAGGAGGTCTCCGTCGGGGAGCGGGGCGAGACCCCAGGGGGTGTTCAGGTCGTCGGCGACCGTGCGGAGCACCTTCACCGAGCCCTTCGCCGGAGGTGTCTCCTCGGCGGCCTGCGTCGAAGGCACGGACTGCCGGCTCGCGCCACCCGGCGACGCTCTCTCGGCGCCGCCCGGCGCTCCACTCCCTCCGTCGGCGGAGCAGCCGGCCGTGAGCAGAAGCGCGGCTGCGGCCAGGACGGCCGGCACAGCTCGACGATGCACGATCGTGGTCCCTTCCACGCGGCGGGTTCTCTTTGTCATACACCGCCCGACCCTCCCAGGTTCCCGATCACCGCTCCCCGAACCGACAAGGCGCCCGTTCGCACAGGCTCCAGCCCGTCCAGCCCGTCCAGCCCGTCCACCCCGGACCTCAGTCCCAGGACCCCCGTGCCCCCGGCAACCCCGCCAGTTCCGTCAGGTCCTCCGGCGTCAGGCGCAGTGACGCCGCAGCCGCGTTCTCCGTTGCCCAGCGCTCCTGTTTCGTGCCGGGGACCGGGATCACGCGGTGGCCCTGGGCCAGGGTCCAGGCCAGGGCGACCTGGGCCGGGGTGACGGTCTCGCCGTGGCGGGACGCCACCCGGCGCAGACCGGCGACGATCGGCTGGTTCGCGGCCATCATCTCCGCGGTGAAGCGGGGGTGGCGGGCGCGCACGTCGTCCGGCTCGAAGCCCTCGCCGGGTGTCAGCGTGCCGGTGAGGAAGCCGTTGCCGAGCGGCATCGCCGCCAGGAGGCCGACACCGCGCGCCTCGCACCAGGGCAGCAGTCCCTCCAGCGCCTCCGGTGACCACACCGACAGCTCCGCCTGCACCGCGCTCACCGGGAAGACCTGCTGCACCCGCTGCAACTGCCGGATCGTCGCGTCGTGCAGCCGTGTCCCGGCGCGGCGGCCGCCCCGCGCGCCCACCGCGCACAGCCCCAACGCCCGTACCTTTCCGGCCCGGACGAGCTCCGCCATCGCGCCCCAGGTCTCCTCGACCGGAACCTCCGGGTCCGCCCGGTGCAGCTGGTAGAGGTCGATCACGTCCGTCTGCAGGCGTCGCAGCGAGGCGTCGCACGCCCGCTTCACGTAGCCGGGGCGGCCGTTGGCCACCACATGCTGCTCACCCACCAGCAGGCCGACCTTGGTCGACACGAAGGCGTCCGCACGCCGCTCCTTCAACACCCGGCCCACCAGCAGCTCGTTGGTGAACGGGCCGTACATGTCGGCCGTGTCGAGGAGCGTGGAGCCCGCGTCCAGCGCCTTGTGCACAGCTCTGAGCGATTCCTCGCCTCGCTGCCGCGATCCGCTGTACGCCCAGCTCATCGGCATGCATCCGAGTCCGACGGCTCCCACCGCGAGCGCCGCCGCGCCGATCGTCCTGCGCTCCACCTGCCCGTGACCCTCCCTTGACTGGCCCCCCAACCTAACCTCTGCTCCGACGTGTGCATGACCTAGGGTGATCCGCCGGGCAGGGCCTAGCCTCCAACCATGACTGCTGATGTGTGGCTGCCCATCCCGCCGGACGAGATCGAAGGCCTTCCCGCGGGGCTGGGCTACCAATTCTGGGACGGGGAAGGGGACTTCCCGGCGGACCCGGCCGACTGCGTCTTCTATGTGGTGCCGTACATGAAGCCCTCCGAGGTCTCACAGCGGCCCCTGCCCGCGATGCGCTCCGTTCAGGTCGTGCAGACGCTGTCGGCCGGGACCGACCATGTGGAGGCGGGCCTGCGGCATCTGCGTCCGGGCGTGCGGTTGTGCAACGCGCGCGGGGTGCACGAGGCGTCCACCGCCGAACTCACCCTCACCCTGATCCTCGCCTCGCTGCGGGGCGTACCCGATTTCGTGCGGGCGCAGGACCGGGAGGAGTGGCTGGGCGGGTTCCGGCCCGCGCTGGCCGACAAGAACGTGCTCATCGTGGGGTACGGCGCGATCGGCTCGGCCATCGAGGACCGGCTCACTCCGTTTGAGCTCGCGCGGGTGTCCCGCGTCGCGCGCTCCCCCCGCACCACCGTGCGCGGCTCGGTGCACCCGCTCACCGAACTGCCTGCCCTGCTCCCGGAGGCGGACGTCGTCATCCTCTCCACACCGCTCAGCGAGACCACCCGTCACCTGGCCGACGCCGACTTCCTGGCCCGGATGAAGGACGGTGCGCTGCTGGTCAACGTGGCCCGCGGCCCGGTCGTCGACACCAAGGCACTGCTCGCCGAACTGGAGACCGGCCGTATCACCGCCGCCCTCGATGTCACCGACCCCGAACCGCTGCCCCCGGGCCACCCCCTGTGGCACGCTCCGGGCGTGCTCGTCAGCCCGCATGTCGGAGGCCCGACCTCCGCTTTTCTGCCGCGCGCCAAGCGGCTGCTGGTGGACCAGTTGAGCCGATTCGTGAACCGGGAGCCCCTGCGCAACGTGGTCCTTACGACGGGCGCCCCGAGCGCGCAGCCGGTGGACACAGCAGGCGCGTAATCCGTTTCCGGCACCCTCCGCAATCCTCCGGATGCGGTCCGTGCCCGCATTGCCGCTGGTCGTCACGGAGCGTAGAGGAACTATGTCCCTGAGTGACGAGACTGGTGTATCGTCCGGACAGGGGCTGCGCCGCGCATCGTTCGGCGCCGGGGACGGACACTTCAGACTGTGAGGGGGGCGACGGGCGATGCACGGCCTATGGACGAGCGATCCGACGCGGCGGGGCCGTCGGCGGCGACCGTGGCGCACGACCACGCGCAGACGCGGCCATCACAGCAGCCACGCCGGCCGCCACGGCGGCCGGCAGGACGGCCACGGCAGCCGGCACAGCCATCATCACCGGCGGCCCAGCGGCCGCAGGCGGCATGGGCACCCAGCGCACCGGAACCCCCGGGGCGGGGGGCCCACGCAAACCGGGAGGGTCCGGTGAGCTCGCCCCCGCCCCCCGTGAGCACCCTCGACGGAGCGCTGCGGGTGCGGCCCGCGTCGAGGACGCTGCTGCCCCGCCCGCCGGCCTCCGGCGGCGGTTCGGGCGTGGTCCGCCAACTGGTCCTGGTCATGGTGTGCGCGGGGTACGCCGTCGGCTCCGCGCTCGGCTGGGGATCCAGTGAACTGGCACTGGTCATGGGCGACTTCGGGCTGAGCGCCGCGGCCGGCACCGCCGCCGTGTCCTGCTGTGTCTACGCCCGGAACCGACGTATCCGCTTTCGACCCGCCTGGCTGCTGTTCGCCCTCTCCTCGGCGATGGCGGCCCTGGGCAACCTGGTCTGGGGGTGGTACGAGGTGGTGCTCGGGCAGCCCGTGCCCAGCCCCAGCTATGCCGACCTGTTCTTCCTGTGCTTCGCGCCGCCCGCCATCGTGGGCCTGCTGGTGCTCGCCAAGCGGCCCGTGACGAAGGCGGGCTGGGTCTGCCTCGCCCTGGACGCCTGGCTGATCGGCGGCTCGCTGCTCACGCTCGCGTGGAGCCTGGCGCTCGCGCAGGCGGCGCAGTCCGAGGAGGGGTCGAGCGTGGCGCACACCGCGCTGTCGCTGGCGTATCCGCTGCTGGACATCGCCCTGGTCAGCATGGTCCTAGCGCTGCACTTCCGGCGCTCGGCGGGCAACCGTACGGCGGTCAACACCGCCATCGGCGCCCTCGCGCTCACCGTGATGTGCGACGCCCTGTTCACTTCGCCGCTGCTGCACAACAACTACAGCTCCGGCCAACTGCTCGACGCGGGCTGGTTCGCCGGTTCGCTGCTTCTCGCGTACGCCCCCTGGGCCACCCCGCGGCACGGCGGGGCGCCCGACGACGGGCACACACGTGTGGTGCACGAGCACCTGCCGGGACAGCGTCCCGCCCCGCACCACCTCGCGCCCGCGCAGGGAGGTGATCACAGCCGTTACGCGGCGTCCCGGCCCATGACCGGCTCGCTGGCCGCCCTCACTCCGTACCTCGCGGCGGCGGTCTGCACGCTGAGCATCCTCTACAACGTGCTCAGCGGCCGCAGCCCGGACCGCGTGGTGCTCCTCACCGGCGGCACCGTCGTGCTCGCCCTCGTGGTGCGCCAGGGCATCATGCTGCTCGACAACATCACCCTCACCCAGGAACTGGCGCAGAAGGAGAACCACTTCCGCTCCCTGGTGCAGGGCTCCAGCGACGTCATCATGATCGCCGCGCCCAACGGCATCCTCCGCTATGTCTCCCCGGCCGCCGCCGGTGTCTACGGCCGCACCGCGGAGGACCTCGTCGGCACGGAACTGGCCGGCCTGATCCACCCGGAGGACCTGGGGTGCGTGGTGCACGAGGTGCGCCGCTTCCTCGCTGCCAGCCCGCTCGACGAACCGACTACGCGCATCGAGTGCCGCTTCCGCTCCGGAGACGGCGGCTGGCTCAATGTGGAGTCGACCGTCAACCGCCACCACGGCGGCCTCATCTTCAACAGCCGGGACGTCACCGAGAGAGTGCGGCTCCAGGCGCAGCTCCAGCACAACGCCGAGCACGACCCGCTGACCGACCTGCCCAACCGCGCCCTGTTCACCAAGCGCGTCCAGCAGGCCCTGTCCGGCCGCCGCTCCTCCGACCGCGGCACGGCCGTTCTGTTCATCGACCTGGACGGCTTCAAGGCCGTCAACGACACGATCGGGCACCAGGCCGGGGACGAGCTGCTCGTCCAGGCCGCCCGCAGACTGCAGGACGCGGTGCGGCATTCGGACACCGCCTCCCGGCTCGGCGGCGACGAGTTCGCGGCCCTGATCGTCGGGGACGGCACCCGCGACCGCACCGCCCGCGAAGGGCACATCCTGGAGCTCGCCGACCGCCTCAGGATCACGCTCTCGCTGCCGTACCTCATCGACGGCAACGATGTCCGGGTGGCCGCGTCCATCGGCGTCGCCTTCGCCGAACCGGGCCTCGGCGCGGGCGAGCTGCTGCGCAACGCCGACCTCGCCATGTACCGCGCCAAGGCGGCCGGCAAGGGCCGGGTCGAGCTGTACGCCCCGCAGATGCAGCAGGACGTCGTACGCAAGGCGGAGCTGGCCTCGCGTCTGCGGGCCGCCCTGCACGACGGCGAGTTCGCCCTGCTGCACCAGCCGGTGGTGTGTCTGGAGGACGGCCGGATCACATCGGTCGCGGCTCAGGCGCGCTGGCGTTCCTCGCAGGGAGTGCTCTTCACGCCCGCCGAGTTCCTGCGGGTGGCCGAGGACAGCGACAAGACCGCCGAGCTGGACCGCTGGATGCTGGAGGAGGCCGTCGAACAGGCCGCCGAGCGCGCCGGCACCGGCCTCGCCGTGCCCGTGGCCGTCCGGATGAGCGCCCGCCGGCTGCTCGACCGGTCCCTGCCGTTGGGCTCCGTGGAGGCCCTGCTGACCCGGCACGGGCTGCCGTCCGGGTCCCTGGTGATCGAGCTGTCCGACGCCGATCCACGGGTGTCCCTGGAGGAACTGGAACGCCGTCTGGGCGCCCTGCGCAGGCTCGGCGTCCGGATCGCCCTGGACGGCTTCGGCAGCGGATACGCGGCGATCACGGCCCTGCGCAGGCTCCCCGTCGACGTACTGAAACTGGACCGCGGTCTGGTGGAGGGCGTCGTGGAGTCGGCGCGGCTGCACAAGATCACCAGTGGGCTGCTGCGGATCGCGACCGATCTCGGACTGCAGTCCGTGGCCGACGGCGTGGATCTGCCCGAGCAGGTCGTGGCGCTGCGCGCGATGGGCTGCACCCATGGGCAGGGCATGGCGTTCTCGGGGCCGCTGGACGAGTACCGGCTGCGCCGGGCGCTCAATTCCGGCCATTATCCGGTGCCTCACGGACCGGCCGAGCCCGCCTTCGCAGGAGGGGGTTCGGGGGTGTACACCAGTGGTGTAGCCGCCGTTCTGGGAGGCGGAAGTGCCCTTCGTTCACATAATGAGACTCCCGTCCCACCCACTTGACACGTGGTGTGTGCCGGGGGGAGGGTCTGTGCCATGCGCACCCGAATTCTCGTACTTGGAAAGCGCGTCGGCTGAAGCTGGTGACGTCCGGGCGGACCCGGAACTCCCAGCGACCACTCCCGGCGCGCTCCCCTCGCTTGCCTCACGGCACGAGGGGTTTTTTGTTGCACAGGCACCTGCCGTGCAACAGCCGTACACCGCACAAACCTCGCAAAAACCCTCAGCATCGAGAAGAGAATGCCGATGACCGAGCAGGCCACCGGGGCCCATCATCCGCAGCCGCGGCCCCGATCCGGAGGACAGCAGTCCGCGCCCGAGCAAGTCACGGGAGCGCAGTCCCTCATCCGCTCTCTCGAGGAGGTCGGCGCCGACACGGTATTCGGCATTCCCGGCGGTGCGATCCTTCCGGCGTACGACCCGCTGATGGACTCCACCAAGGTGCGCCACGTCCTGGTCCGCCACGAGCAGGGTGCCGGCCACGCGGCCACCGGTTACGCGCAGGCCACCGGCAAGGTCGGCGTCTGCATGGCGACGTCGGGGCCGGGCGCCACCAACCTGGTCACCCCGATCGCCGACGCGCACATGGACTCCGTGCCGATGGTTGCGATCACCGGCCAGGTGGCGTCGAAGGCGATCGGCACGGACGCCTTCCAGGAGGCGGACATCGTCGGCATCACGATGCCGATCACCAAGCACAACTTCCTGGTGACCCACGCCGAGGACATCCCGCGGGTGATCGCGCAGGCGTTCCACATCGCCGCCACCGGCCGCCCCGGCCCGGTCCTGGTCGACATCGCCAAGGACGCCCTCCAAGCGCAGACGACCTTCTCCTGGCCGCCCACCATGGACCTGCCCGGCTACCGCCCGGTGACCAAGCCGCACGCCAAACAGATCCGTGAGGCCGCCAAGCTGATCACCTCCGCCAAGCGGCCCGTCCTCTACGTCGGCGGCGGTGTCATCAAGGCCAAGGCCACCGCCGAGCTGAAGGTCCTCGCCGAACTCACCGGAGCGCCCGTCACCACCACCCTGATGGCGCTCGGCGCGTTCCCCGACAGCCACCCGCTGCACGTGGGAATGCCGGGCATGCACGGTGCGGTCACCGCCGTCACCGCGCTGCAGAAGGCCGACCTGATCGTCGCCCTCGGAGCCCGCTTCGACGACCGTGTCACAGGCAAGCTGGACAGCTTCGCCCCGTACGCCAAGATCGTGCACGCCGACATCGACCCGGCGGAGATCGGCAAGAACCGCGCCGCCGACGTGCCGATCGTCGGTGACGCCCGCGAGGTCCTCGCCGATCTGGTCCAGGCGGTGCAGAAGGAGCACAGCGAGGGCCACCGGGGCGACTACAGCGCCTGGTGGAAGGACCTGTCGCGCTGGCGCGAGACCTACCCGCTGGGCTACGAGCAGCCCGACGACGGCTCGCTGTCGCCGCAGCAGGTCATCCAGCGCATCGGACAGCTCGCTCCCGAGGGCACGATCTTCGCCGCGGGCGTGGGCCAGCACCAGATGTGGGCCGCGCACTACATCGAGTACGAGAAGCCCGCGACGTGGCTGAACTCGGGCGGCGCCGGAACGATGGGCTACGCGGTCCCGGCCGCGATGGGCGCCAAGGCCGGAGTCCCGGAGCGGGCCGTCTGGGCGATCGACGGCGACGGCTGCTTCCAGATGACCAACCAGGAGCTCACCACCTGCGCCCTGAACAACATCCCGATCAAGGTCGCCATCATCAACAACGGTGCCCTCGGGATGGTCCGCCAGTGGCAGACCCTCTTCTACAACCAGCGGTACTCCAACACCGTGCTGCACAGCGGCCCCGAGGCCGACGGCAAGCAGCCGAGCGCGGGCACCCGGGTCCCCGACTTCGTGAAGCTGTCGGAGGCCATGGGCTGCTACTCGATCCGCTGCGAGGACCCGGCCGAGCTCGACAAGGTCATCGAAGAGGCGAACTCCGTCAACGACCGCCCGGTCGTCGTCGACTTCATCGTCCACGAGGACGCCATGGTGTGGCCGATGGTCGCCGCCGGCACCTCCAACGACGAGATCATGGCCGCCCGCGACGTCCGCCCCGACTTCGGCGACAACGAAGACGACTGAGCGAGAGAGACGAAAGAGAAATGTCCAAGCACACGCTCTCCGTCCTGGTGGAGAACACCCCGGGCATCCTGGCCCGGATCGCCGCCCTGTTCTCCCGCCGCGGCTTCAACATCGACTCGCTCGCCGTCGGAGTCACCGAGCACGCCGACATCTCCCGCATCACCATCGTGGTGAGCGTCGCCGACCTGCCGCTGGAGCAGGTCACCAAGCAGCTCAACAAGCTCGTCAACGTGCTGAAGATCGTCGAGCTGGAGCCGGGTGCTGCCGTTCAGCGGGAACTCGTTCTGGTGAAGGTGCGCGCCGACAACGAGACACGCTCGCAGATCATCGAGATCGTCCAGCTGTTCCGTGCCAAGACCGTCGACGTCTCCCCGGAGGCCGTCACCATCGAGGCCACCGGCTCCAGCGACAAGCTGGAAGCCATGCTCAAGATGCTGGAGCCCTTCGGCATCAAGGAGCTCGTGCAGTCGGGCACGATCGCGATCGGACGCGGAGCCCGTTCCATCACGGACCGTTCGCTGCGCGCGCTCGACCGATCCGCGTAAGGCTGGTGACGGGCGGTCCCGGCCGCCCGTATGCCGAGACCCCGAACCTTCCCTTCCGCCCGCCGTCATACGGTGGGACGCAACACCTGCACTCAAGGAGAGAACCCAAAGTGGCCGAGCTGTTCTACGACGCCGACGCCGACCTGTCCATCATCCAGGGCCGCAAGGTCGCGGTCATCGGTTACGGCAGCCAGGGCCACGCCCACGCCCTGTCGCTCCGTGACTCGGGTGTCGACGTCCGCGTGGGTCTGCCCGAGGGCTCCAGGTCCAAGGCGAAGGCCGAGGAGCAGGGGCTGCGCGTGGTGACCACGGCCGAGGCCGCCGCCGAGGCCGACGTGATCATGATCCTGGTGCCGGACCCGATCCAGTCCCAGGTCTACGAGGAGTCCATCGCCCCGAACCTGAAGGACGGCGACGCCCTGTTCTTCGGCCATGGCTTCAACATCCGCTTCGGCTTCATCAAGCCCCCGGCCGGTGTCGACGTCGCCATGGTCGCCCCGAAGGGCCCGGGCCACCTGGTGCGCCGCCAGTACGAGGAGGGCCGCGGCGTTCCCTGCATCGCGGCCGTCGAGCAGGACGCCTCGGGCAACGCCTTCGCGCTCGCCCTGTCGTATGCGAAGGGCATCGGCGGCACCCGCGCCGGCGTCATCAAGACGACCTTCACCGAGGAGACCGAGACCGACCTGTTCGGCGAGCAGGCCGTGCTGTGCGGTGGCACCGCGGCGCTGGTCAAGGCGGGCTTCGAGACGCTGACCGAGGCCGGCTACCAGCCGGAGATCGCGTACTTCGAGTGCCTGCACGAGCTGAAGCTGATCGTCGACCTCATGTACGAGGGCGGCCTGGAGAAGATGCGCTGGTCCGTCTCCGAGACCGCCGAGTGGGGCGACTACGTCACCGGCCCGCGCATCATCACCGACGCCACCAAGGCCGAGATGAAGCAGGTCCTCACGGAGATCCAGGACGGCACCTTCGCCCGGAACTGGATGGACGAGTACCACGGCGGTCTGAAGAAGTACAACGAGTACAAGACCGCGGACTCCGAGCACCTGCTGGAGACCACCGGCAAGGAGCTGCGCAAGCTGATGAGCTGGGTCAACGACGAAGAAGCCTGATCCTGAACCCGCGGCGGTACCCTCGATTCGGGGTACCGCCGCGGGGCTCCGCCCCGGACCGCGCTCCTCAAACGCCGGAGGGGCTGTCTTAGTTGGCCGCCGCGTCCACCTCGTCCGGGTGATCCTTCCGTAGCGGCGTAAGACGATCCGTGTCGCGCTACTACACTGCTGCACAACAAACGCGTCAGGCCCACAGCGTCGTGCGTCTTCCACGCGGCTAGCACCCCTCCACCGCATGCGGCCGTCGGGACGGCCGTCCGCATTGGACATGTGAGGACTCACGTGAGCTCGAAACCTGTCGTACTCATCGCTGAAGAGCTGTCGCCCGCGACCGTCGACGCGCTTGGCCCGGACTTCGAGATCCGGCACTGCAACGGCGCCGACCGGGCCGAGCTGCTGCCCGCCATCGCCGACGTCGACGCGATCCTGATCCGTTCCGCCACCAAGGTGGACGCCGAGGCGATCGCGGCCGCCAACAAGCTCAGGGTCGTCGCGCGAGCCGGCGTCGGCCTGGACAACGTCGACGTCTCCGCCGCCACCAAGGCCGGCGTGATGGTCGTCAACGCCCCCACCTCCAACATCGTGACCGCCGCCGAGCTGGCCTGCGGTCTCCTGCTCGCCAGCGCGCGCCACATCCCGCAGGCCAACACGGCGCTGAAGAACGGCGAGTGGAAGCGCAGCAAGTACACGGGTGTCGAGCTGGCGGAGAAGACACTCGGTGTCGTCGGCCTCGGCCGCATCGGCGCCCTCGTCGCCCAGCGCATGTCCGCCTTCGGCATGAAGGTCGTCGCGTACGACCCCTACGTCCAGCCCGCCCGCGCGGCCCAGATGGGCGTGAAGGTCCTCTCGCTGGACGAGCTGCTCGAGGTGTCCGACTTCATCACCGTGCACCTGCCCAAGACCCCCGAGACCCTCGGTCTCATCGGCCACGAGGCGCTCCACAAGGTCAAGCCGTCGGTGCGCATCGTCAACGCCGCGCGCGGCGGGATCGTCGACGAGGAGGCGCTGTACTCGGCGCTCAAGGAGGGCCGCGTCGCGGGCGCCGGCCTCGACGTGTACGCCAAGGAGCCCTGCACCGACTCGCCGCTGTTCGAGCTGGACCAGGTCGTGTGCACCCCGCACCTGGGCGCCTCCACGGACGAGGCACAGGAGAAGGCGGGCATCGCCGTCGCCCGCTCGGTGCGCCTCGCCCTCGCCGGTGAGCTGGTCCCGGACGCGGTGAACGTCCAGGGCGGTGTCATCGCCGAGGACGTCAAGCCGGGTCTGCCGCTCGCCGAGCGTCTCGGCCGCATCTTCACCGCCCTCGCGGGCGAGGTCGCGGTCCGCCTCGACGTCGAGGTGTACGGCGAGATCACCCAGCACGATGTGAAGGTGCTGGAGCTCAGTGCCCTCAAGGGTGTCTTCGAGGACGTCGTCGACGAGACCGTCTCGTACGTCAACGCCCCGCTGTTCGCGCAGGAGCGCGGCGTCGAGGTGCGGCTGACCACGAGCTCGGAGTCGGCCGACCACCGCAATGTCGTCACCGTGCGCGGCACGCTCGGCAGCGGCGAGGAGGTGGCCGTCTCCGGCACGCTGGCCGGTCCGAAGCACCTGCAGAAGATCGTCGGGGTCGGCGACTACGACGTGGACCTGGCGCTCGCCGACCACATGGTCGTCCTCAAGTACGAGGACCGTCCGGGCGTCGTCGGCACGGTGGGCCGTATCTTCGGCGAGGCCGGCATCAACATCGCCGGTATGCAGGTCGCTCGTGCGGCGGTGGGCGGCGAGGCCCTGGCCGTGCTGACTGTCGATGACACGGTCGGTCCCACCGTTCTGGCCGAGGTGGCCGAGGAGATCGGGGCGACGTCCGCGCGCTCGGTGAACCTGGTCTGACGCAACCACCCGAACGCCGGACGGGCCGGCAGGAAGCCGGCCCGTCCGGCGTTCTGCATGCCACCTACTTCTCGCCGACCCGGATCCTGCGCAGCGTCACCGCCGCCGCCCAGGCCGCCCCGGCCAGCAGCACGGCCCCCGCGATCGCCGCCCCCTGCATCCCGTCGGTGAACGCCTCCCGGGCCGCCGTGGCGAGCGCGTCGCCCGAGCGTCGCGGGAGCTGTCCGGCGACGGCCAGTGCGCCGCCCAGCGTCTCGTGGGCCGCGTCCGGGGCCGCGTCCGGGATGTCGTGCCGGTAGAGCGCCGTGCCGATGGAGCCGAGGACCGCCATCCCCAGCGCGCCGCCGAACTCCGAGCCGGTCTCCAGCAGGGAGGACGCGGAGCCGGCCCGCTCGGCCGGGGCCGCCCCCAGGGCCAGGTCCGTCATCTGGGAGATCACCATGACGATCCCGGAGGCGAGGACACCGCACGCGGCCAGCACGAGCCACATCGAGTCCGTACCGGCGAGGGCCAGCAGAGCATAGCCGCACGCGGCGACGACGAAGCCGGCGGTGACGACATGGGCTCGGTTCATGCCCTTCTGGACGAGTGCGGTCGCCAGCGGGGCCGTCATCCCGATCGGCACCGAGGGGAGCAGCGCCCACAGGGCCGCCTCCAGTGCGCTCTTGCCGAGCACCGACTGCAGATACTGCGTGGTGAAGAACGCCGAACCCATCATCCCGAACGCGGCGACGAGGTTGAGGACCACGGCGGCGGCGAAACCGTGCCCGCGGAACAGGGCCGGGGAGATCATCGGCGAGGCCGTGGTGCGCTGGCGGTGGACGAAGAGCGCGGCGAAGAGCAGGCCGACCGTGACCGAGACGACGTACCGGACGTTCCAGCCCTCGGAGGGGATCTCCTTCAGGCCGTAGACGACGGGCAGCACGGCGGCCATGGACAGCGGGACGCTCACCCGGTCGAAGGGGCCGGGCGCGGGGTCCTTCGACTCGGGCAGCAGGACCGGGCCGAGGACGAGCAGCAGCGCCATCGCGGGCAGGTTGACCAGGAAGACGGAGCCCCACCAGAAGTACTCGACCAGCACGCCGCTCATCACCGAGCCGAGGGCGATGCCGGCGGTCATCACACCGGACCACAGGCCGATGGCCTTCGCGCGCTGGGCGGGGTCGGTGAACATCGTGCGGATCAGCGCCATCGTCGACGGCATCAGGGTGGCGCCGCCTATGCCGAGGACCGCGCGGGCCGCGATCAGGGTCTCGGCGCTGTTCGCGTAGGCCGCCACCAGTGAGGCGGTGCCGAAGGCGGCCGCGCCGAGCAGCAGCAGCCTGCGGCGGCCGATGCGGTCGCCGAGCGAGCCCATCGTCATCAGCAGGCCGGCCAGCACGAACGCGTAGATGTCGAAGATCCACAGTTGCTGGGTGCCGCTGGGCTCCAGATCCGCGCTGATCGCCGGGATGGCGAAGTAGAGGACGGAGACATCCATCGAGACCAGGAGCAGCGGAAGCATCAGGACGCCGAGCGCGGTCCATTCACGGCGGCCGGCCCGTGTGGCCGGGGTCGGGGCGGTGCTCGTCGAGTTCGTCATGCCGGGAAATGTACGAGCGTCTTAAACGTTTGTCTAGAACGACTGTGTAATTCATGCGTCTAGGACAGATGTATGGATCGAGGGGTAGGGTGAGCCGGCATGGGACACCGTGAGGATCTGCTCGAAGGCGCCAAGCGCTGCCTTCTGGAGAAGGGCTTCGTGCGGACGACCGCGCGCGACATCGTCAAGGAGTCGGGGACCAACCTGGCGTCGATCGGCTACCACTACGGCTCGAAGGACGCGCTGCTCACCCAGGCGTTCGTGGAGCTGGTCCAGGAGTGGGGCGAGAAGTTCGACCCCGCCGAGGCGAGGAACGCCGAGCCCGGGGGCTCGCTGGACCGGTTCCGGGGCGTCTGGGCCCGGATGCTGGAGTCCATGGACGAGTTCCGCCCCATCTGGACGGCCAGTCTGGAGATCGCCACCCAGGGGGACCGCGTCCCCGAACTGCGCAAGCTGATGGCGAAGGCCCAGACCGAGGGACGCTCCGGCCTGGTCGCCCTGTTCACCGGGGCCGACGAGTCCACGCTCGACGAACGCACGGTCCGGACGCTGGGCGGCTTCTACCAGGCGCTGCTCAACGGCCTGATGGTGCAGTGGCTCTTCGACCCGGCCGGCGCGGCCACCGCGGACGATCTGACCGAGGGCCTGCGCCGGGTGCTGGAGGGCGTACGCGAGACGGAGTGAGACATGCCGGTCGGCGCCCGCGTCACAGCCGTGCCCCCTTCAGCGTCATGTGCAGCAGCAGCCGGTCCTCGCCGTCGTCCAGGTCCAGGCCCGTCAGCTGCTCCACGCGGGACAGGCGGTAGTACAGGGTCTGCCGGTGGATGCCGAGCTCGGCGGCCGTGCGGCCGGCCTGGCCCGCGCAGTCGAGGTAGACCTCGGCGGTGCGGGCGAGCTCCCGGTGGGCGGGGGAGAGGAGCGGGCGTACCGCGGGGTCGTGCGCGGCCTCCGGGGGGAGCGCGGTGAGCAGGCGGAACGGGCCGATGGACGCCCACTCGGCGACCGGCCCGAGCCGCGGCTCCGACAGGGCGGCCCGCGCCGCCGCCGACGCCTCCCGCCAGGCCGCCCCCAGCTCCGCGAGCCCGGCGCGGGGGGCCGCGATGCCGGCGGCGGGCCCGGGCGGTGCGCTCATGCCCGGTCCGGCCGGGGAGCCCGGCTGCGCGGACGCGGCACCGGACGCCGTGGGGCCTGTGCGCCCCCCGGCCGCCCGCTCCAGAAGCCGGCTCGCCGCCGACACTGCGGGCGTCAGGACGTCCGCCGACCTGAGGCGCAGCAGCAGCGCCAGCGACTGGCCCGTCGTCCCCCACGGCACCGTGCACAGCGCCGTCGCGCCCGGGACCGTACGGACCGACGGGGCGTCGTCCGGATCGGCCGAGGGCCAGGGGGACACACAGACCACCGTGTGAAGGCCGTCCGCGCGGGGGCCGAGGGCCGTGCGCAGTTCCGCCACCGCCATGTCCCGCTGCCAGTCGTGCTCCGCCGTGAGGACCGCCCGCAGTTCGCGGGTGAGGTCGGCCCCGTGCTGCGCCTCGTCCGCGAGCAGGGCGCCGATCCGGCCGGTGACCTCCATGGCCGCCGCCAGCTGCGCGTCCGACGGCCCCGGCTCGCCGTCGAGCAGCCACACATAGCCGAGCACGACACCCCGATGCCGTACGGGGAGACAGATCCGTCCCCGGTACACCCCCGCCTCCGGAGTGGGCGGGATACGGACCGGGCCCGTCGCCCGGGTGATGCCGAAGCCTTCGAACCAGGTCCGGACGGCCGCCGTGGAGCGGCGGGTCAGGATCGAGCGGGTGCGCACGGGGTCCAGCGCCGCGGCATCGAGGTCGTCCTCGCTGGCGTACGCGGCAAAGGCGATCAGCTCGAAGTCCCGGTTCTCCAGGGTCGCGGGGGCGCCGAGCAGCTCCGAGATCTCGTCGACCAGCTCCTGGTAGTCACCCACGTGTTCGGACGTCACCCGGGCATTCTCCCGCATCTCCCGGAGCCCTTCATACATCTGTCTGAGATCTGCGGCACGGATGCGTGACAGCTGTCGATGGCCGACGATCAGAGGGATCCTTAGGTTTCACGGTGGTTCTCCGTGCCGTACCCGAAACCTCACGCACCGGGTCTTCGGCCTTCTCTGCTCCTGTTGTGGAGGTGCCCCGTGCTGGGTCCCGTGATTCTCGCCGCGTCGCGCAGCGACCGGATGCGACGCCTGATCTCGGCGGCCCCGGTCACCAAGCAGGTGGTCGACCGGTTCATTCCCGGCGAGACCGTCGACGAGATCGTCCCGGTCGTCCGGGAGCTCACCGGCCGGGGGCTGGAGCTGACGATGGACGTCGTCGGCGAGGACATCACCCGTCCCGAGCAGGCGGCCGCCGCCCGTGACGCGTACCTGGAGCTCATCGACCGGCTCGAGAAACTGGAGCTGGGCACCCGGGCCGAGATGTCGGTCAAGCTGTCCATGTTCGGGCAGGCGCTGGAAGACGGCCACGAGCTGGCGCTGAAGAACGTGCGCCCGGTCGTCGAGGCCGCGGCCGCCATCGGTACGACGGTCACGCTCGACGCGGAGGACCACACCACCCTCGACTCGATGTTCGCCATCCACGAGGAGCTGCGGAAGGACCACCCGCAGACCGGCTGCGTGATCCAGGCCTACCTGTTCCGCACCGAGGCCGATGCCCGCCGCCTCGCCGCAGTCGGCAGCCGCGTACGGCTGGTGAAGGGCGCGTACAAGGAGCCCACCGAGGTCGCGTACCAGCAGAAACACGAGATCGACAAGGCGTACGTCCGGATCCTGAAGGTCCTGATGGAGGGCGACGGGTACCCGATGATCGGGTCCCACGACCCGCGTCTGATCTCCATCGCCCAGGAGCTCGCCCGGCGCGCCGGGCGCAAGCTGGACGAGTACGAGTTCCAGATGCTGTACGGCATCCGCAGCGACGAGCACCTGCGGCTGGCCGCCGAGGGCCACCGTATGCGCGTCTACACCGCGTACGGCACGGACTGGTACGGCTACTTCATGCGCAGGCTGGCCGAGAAGCCGGCGAACCTTCTCTTCTTCGCTCGCTCGACCCTCACCAAGGGCTGACCCACACCGCTCAGTAAGGAGTTACGGAACCCATGGACGCTGTGACCCAGGTCCCCACCCCCGTCAATGAGCCGGTGCACGGCTACGCCCCCGGCTCGCCGGAGCGCGCCCGTCTGGAGGCCAAGCTCAAGGAGCTCGCCGAGAACCCGATCGAGCTGCCGATGACGATCGGCGGCGAGAAGCGGCTGGGCGGCGGCGAGGAGTTCCAGGTCGTGCAGCCGCACAACCACAAGGCCGTGCTCGGCACCTACCGCAACGCCACACAGCAGGACGCCCAGGACGCCATCGACGCGGCCCTCGCCGCCGCGCCCGCCTGGCGCGCGATGTCCTTCGACGACCGCGCGGCGATCATCCTGCGCGCCGCCGAACTGCTGGCCGGCCCCTGGCGCGAGACGCTGGCCGCCTCCACCATGCTCGGCCAGTCCAAGACCGCCCAGCAGGCCGAGATCGACACCCCGTGCGAGCTGGTCGACTTCTGGCGCTTCAACGTGAAGTACGCCCGTGACCTGCTCGCCGAGCAGCCCCCGGCCAACTCCCCGGGCGTCTGGAACCGTCTCGACCACCGTCCGCTGGAGGGCTTCGTCTACGCGATCACGCCCTTCAACTTCACCGCGATCGCGGGCAACCTGCCCACCGCGCCCGCGCTGATGGGCAATGTCGTCGTCTGGAAGCCGTCCCCGACCCAGACCCACGCCGCGGTTCTGCTGATGCAGCTGCTGGAGGAGGCCGGGCTGCCCAAGGGCGTCATCAACCTCGTCACCGGCGACGGCATCGAGGTCTCCAAGGTGGCCTTGGAGCACCGGGACCTCGCCGGCATCCACTTCACCGGCTCGACCAGGACCTTCCAGTACCTGTGGAAGACGGTCGGCGCCAACATCGAGAAGTACCGTTCCTACCCGCGCCTGGTCGGCGAGACCGGCGGCAAGGACTTCGTCGTCGCCCACCCGAGCGCCGACCGCGCGGTGCTGAAGACCGCCCTGACCCGCGGTGCCTTCGAGTACCAGGGCCAGAAGTGCTCGGCGACCTCCCGGGCGTACGTCCCGGCCTCCATCTGGAACTCGGGCTTCAAGGAGGAGTTCGCGGCCGAGGTCGACTACCTCACCATGGGTGACGTCACCGATCTGTCGAACTTCATCGGCGCGGTCATCGACGAGCGCGCGTTCGCCAAGAACAAGGCGGCCATCGACCGCGCGACGTCGGACCCGTCGTGCACGATCGTCGCGGGCGGCTCCTACGACGACGCCGTCGGCTACTTCGTCCGCCCGACCGTCATCGAGTGCGACGACCCGGAGAACGAGGTCTTCACGACCGAGTACTTCGGCCCGATCCTCGCCGTGCACGTCTACGAGGACGACCGGTACGACGAGATGCTGACCCAGATGGAGTCGGTCTCCGACTACGCCCTCACCGGCTCGGTCGTCGCGGGCGACCGCGCGGCGGCGGCGTACACGATGGACAGGCTCCGCTACGCGGCCGGCAACTTCTACATCAACGACAAGTCGACCGGCGCCGTCGTCGGCCAGCAGCCCTTCGGCGGTGGCCGTGCCTCCGGCACCAACGACAAGGCCGGCGCGCCGCAGAACCTGATGCGCTGGACCCTGACCCGCTCCATCAAGGAGACGCTGGTCCCGCCGACCGACTACGCCTACCCGCACATGGGCTGACGCCCGGGTGCACACGGACGGGCCGGGAACGCCTCCCGGCCCGTCCGTGTTCCCGCCGGGCAGACTTGGCGCCATGGACGGGCCACGGGACGAGACGGTGACGGCGGACGACGGCGTACGGCTGTGGGCCACCCGGTCGGGCCGGGGCGAGCCGCTGGTGCTGTGCCACGGCGGGCCCGGCCTGTGGGACATGTTCACGGATGTGTCCGCCCTGCTCGCCGACCGGGCCACGGTCGTCCGCTGGGACCAGCGCGGCTGCGGGCGGTCCCAGCGGTGCGCCGGCCCCTGGACGCTCGAGCGCTTCGTGGCCGATCTGGATTCCGTACGACGCCACTTCGGGCTCCGCCGGACGGCGCTGCT
Organism: Streptomyces luteolifulvus; assembly: GCF_008806595.1. Classification (GTDB taxonomy): domain Bacteria; phylum Actinomycetota; class Actinomycetes; order Streptomycetales; family Streptomycetaceae; genus Streptomyces; species Streptomyces luteolifulvus. The sequence continues at coordinate 100,812 of NZ_VZRB01000018.1, forward strand.
CGGCCATTCCTGGGGTGCGCAGCTCGCCCTGAGCCATGCGCTGGCGCACCCGGAGCGGGTGAGCGCGCTGGTGTACGTGGCCGGGACCGGCATCGGCCCCGACGCGGACTGGCACCCGGCGTTTGCCGAGAACTTCCGCGAACGGCTCGGCGACAACCAGCAACGGCTCTCCCGCTGGCGGGAGTTGACGGACCGTCCGCGGCTGACGCAGGACGAGGAGCGGGAGCAGGCGGTCCTCGAATGGTCCGTGGAGTTCGAGGACCGCGGGCGGGCCCTGGAGCACGCCGGGCGCATGGCCGACCCCTGGCTCGGGATCAACGACGAGTGCCACAGGGCCCTCGACGAGGAGCGGAGTCGGACCTGGGGCACACCGGAGCTGTACGCCGCCTGCCGGGCTCTGGACCTGCCCGTGCTGATCGTCGACGGTGCGCGGGACATCCGGCCGCGCTCGGCGGTGGACTCGCTGGAGCGGGCTCTGCCGCGGGTGCGCCGGGTGGTACTGCCCGAGGCCGGTCATCTGCCGTGGGCCGAGGACCCGGAGGGGTTCCGGGAGGCGGTGACGGCGGTGCTGCGGTGAGAGCCCGCACCCGGCCCGGCACTACCCGGGCAGCTCCGTGCGCTCCCACCACTCGTACACGGGCAGCCTGCCCTCCGGGGTGTCCGCCTGCCGCGGGGTCGCCCTGAAGTGTTCGTAGCCACCGAGGAACGCGATCTTCACATCGTTTCCCGGGGGCGGGACCGGGACGATCCGCTCGGACAGAGCCTCCGGACCGCCCTCCAGCACTACCTTGACCTTGTCGTTCATGACCTCACCGTTCCCGTTGCCGTGAGCCGGCGACGCGCGCCGCGCGGAGGATCAGTCGTGTGGGCGAGAGTCAGGCCATCACCAGGACGAGCCCGCCCCTGCCGAGTCCCGTCTCGCCCAGCTCATGTGCCTTGGCCGCCTCCGTGAGTGGGACGGCCGCCTCGATGTGGACGCGGATGCGGTCGTTCACGAGCAGTGCGGCGATCTTCGTCAGGCGTTCGCCCGAGGGCGCCGCCCGGACCATCGCGAAGCGCATCCCGCGTGCCTCCACGTCCTCCGGGGACAGGCCGAGGTCGCCGGGGACCGCGGAGATCAACAGGCCGTTCGGACGCAGGGTGTTCAGGGTGCGGGGGCCGTGGTCGCCGCCGACCAGGTCGAGCGCGGCGTCGACGTCGTGCACGGCGGTGGCGAAGTCCGTGGCCGCCGGGTCGATCAGTTCGTCGGCGCCGAGGCCGCGCAGGAACGCGTGGTCGTCGGCGCGGGCCGTGGCGATGACGTACGCGCCCTCCGCCTTGGCGAGCTGGACCGCGACATGTCCCGGGCCGCTCGCCGCCGCATGGACCAGCACGCGGGTGCCCGGCCCGGCCGCGGCGATGTCGATCAGGGCCTCCCAGGCGATCAGCGCCGCCGTCGGGGCGGCGGCCGCGTGGACGTGGTCCAGCGTGGCCGGCTTGACGGCGAAGTGGGCGGCGGGAGCGGTGACATGCAAGGCGTGACCGCCGCCCTCGATCCGGCCGAACACCTCGTCGCCGGGGCGGAAGCGGGCCACGGCCGCGCCGGCCGCCTCCACCACGCCGGACACGTCCTGCCCCGGCGTGAACGGCGGCTCCCCGTACAGCGGGTCGGCGCCCGAACGGGCCAGCCAGTCCGCCGGGCCGACGCCCGCCGCGTGCACCCGGAGCAGGATCTCGTCCTCGGCGGGACGGGGACGCGGCCTCTGTTCGAGCTCCAGGACCTCCGGTCCGCCGAAGCGGTGCTGGGTCATCGCGAGGGTGCGGGACTGTTCCGTGGTCATCGGGTCTCCCTCCCGAGGATGGACCGGGAACGGCACACACGGCCGCTGCCGACCATCGTGGCGCGGCGGCTCTCCTTCGGCACCCCATCGGTCTGAAGTCGCAGGTCAGGGTGGTGTGACCCAATCCACCGTCTCAGATAGTAGGAAGTCCGAGTAATTGTGGAGACAGCGGCGGTCTCCTCCTTTAGCTTTGTAGGAGCCGAACGTCTCGCTCGACCAAGCGAATGGCGGTCGTGAGCCGGGCCCCGTGCAGGCAACCCCTGCGGCACCGCTCCCCGCCCCTTCCGGCGTCTCGTATCCCCGTTCGCCTTCCGGAATGCGAAGGAGTCGATTCCCCATGGCCGAGACGACCGTCCGCCGTCGAGTCCGTCACCTCTCCCGTACGACCGAGTCCGACCGCAAGAACGCGGCCGCCGCGCTCCAGCGCGCCCTGGACCGCCGGGACAACGGCGGCTCGACCGGTCACTGAGCCGCCCGACAGACGGGTACAAGAAGCCGGGAGCCGCACCCGCCGAGGTGCGGCGCGGCCTCATCCACCGCGCCGCACCTCGAAATGGTCGATGCGCTCGCCGCTCTGCGCGAGCGCCGACACCTTCAGCCTCGGGGCCGTACCGCTCACCGCCTCCACGGACAGGAACGAGAAGCCCCGGTAGCGCACCCGCGACCACTCCACCGTCTCCGGCTTGCTCGCCTGCGACTTGGTCCACCGGAAGGTCTCGACGGCCTCGCCGTGCGTGACATGGCCCTCGTAGCTCTCCTTCACGCCCGCCGGGAAGCCGTACAGGTCCTTGCCGCCCCCGCCCGCGGTGACGTACACGATGCCGTCCCGCGTGGGGTCCGTGCCGGCGCCGATGGGTACCGGCCTGCCGACCTCGCCGTTCTTGATGGCGTCGGTGCGTTCGTAGACATGGTTGTGTCCGTTGATCACCAGATCCACCTCGTGCCGGGCGAACAGCGGCACCCACTCGGCGCGTACACCGCCGTCGGAGGCGTGCGCGGAGGTCGAGTACGCACAGTGGTGGAAGAAGACGACGATGAAGTCGACCGCCTTGTCCGCCCGCAGCTCGCGCAGCTTCTGATCCAGCCACTTCGTCTGCCGACCGTCGGTGTGACCGAGGTTGGCGGGGATCTCGTACGAGACGTCGTTCGCGTCCAGCGCCACTACGGCGACGTTGCCGTAGGTGAACGCGTAGACGCCCGGCGCCGCTCGCGGGTCGAAACCGCTGTCCGGGAGGGAGAAGCGGGCCAGCTGGCCGCCGTAGCCGTCCGGGGAGTACCAGGCCTCCATGTCGTGGTTGCCGGTGGTCACCATCCACGGCACCGACTTCGACACATGCTCGTTCTGCTTCAGGAACAGGTCCCAGAAGGCGGGGTCGTAGCCGTCCGTCGTCCTGCCCTTGCCGTTGACGTCGGCGTAGCAGATGTCGCCCGCGTGGAGGTGGAAGGCCGGCTTCTGGCGCAGCAGGGCGTCGTCGTTGGCGGCGGCGGCCCGGTTCACGCCCTGGTCGCCGAAGGCGGTGAACACGAACCTCTCCGGGCTCGCGGGCGCCGTACGGAAGGAGGTGATCGTCGCTCTGCCCTGCGCCGAGGCCGGGTCGAAGCCGTCGTGGCCGACGCCGTAGTAGTACGTCGTGCCGGGGCGCAGGCCGTCGAGGGCGGCGTGCAGGTAGTACTGCTGAAGAGCCGCCCGCACGCCCGTGAGGCCCGGCGTGTGCAGGCCGCGCACCTCGGCCTCGATCCTGCGGCCGAGCTGGTCCGGCCGCAGGCCGATGCGTACGTACGGCTTCTTCACCGCCAGCGGCACCTGCCAGGAGACGCGCATCTGCGTCTTCGGGTCGGCGCCGAAGGCGAGATGGCGGCCGAAGGGGGCGACGGCGGAGCCGTGCACGGTGTCGAGGGGGGAGACGGAGGCCGTTCCGGTGGCGGTGGCCCTGCCCGCGGCTCCTGCGGTGGCGCATCCGGTCAGCAGTCCGCCCGCCATCGCGCCCGCGGTCACCAGCGTGCGGCGCCGGGTGAGCTTCGTGCGCAGGTACTCGTACTGCTCTGCCATGCTCATCCGGCGCGCGAGCTGCGGGGGAATGCCGAAGTCCGGTGTCTCCATGAGGGTGAACTTCCCAGCGAAGCCCAACACCGGCCCCACATAAGGGTGAACGGCAGTCGAAGGGCTGACGCCTTCCACCCATGTGGCTGTCCGTATCGCGGACACCCCATGTCATCCCATGGGACAAGGAGTACGGTGCCGACATGTCTCGCAGCCTCAATCTCGCAGTGATCCCCGGTGACGGCATCGGCCAGGAGGTCGTGGCCGAAGGCCTGAAGGTCCTCTCCGCCGTCCTTCCGCAGGATGTGAAGCTGGAGACCAAGGAGTACGACTTCGGCGCCCGGCGCTACCACGCCACCGGTGAGACCCTCACCGACGCCGACCTCGACTCCCTCAAGCAGCACGACGCCATCCTGCTCGGCGCGATCGGCGACCCGTCGGTGCCGTCCGGCGTCCTGGAGCGCGGCTTCCTGCTCAAGCTCCGCTTCGCCTTCGACCACCACGTCAACCTGCGTCCCTCGAAGCTCCTTCCGGGTGTTGCCACCCCGCTGGCCGGTGAGCCGCAGATCGACTTCGTCGTGGTCCGCGAGGGCACCGAGGGCCCGTACACCGGCAACGGCGGCACCATCCGCAAGGGCACCGAGCACGAGGTCGCCACCGAGGTCTCCGTCAACACCGCCTTCGGTGTGGAGCGTGTGGTCCGTGACGCCTTCGCCCGCGCGCAGGCCCGCCCGCGCAAGAAGCTCGCGCTGATCCACAAGAACAACGTGCTGACCTTCGCCGGTCACCTGTGGACGAACATCTTCAACCAGGTCGCCGCGGAGTTCCCCGAGGTCACCACCGAGTACATGCACGTGGACGCGGCGACCATCTACCTGGTCACGCAGCCCGAGCGCTTCGACGTGATCGTCACCGACAACCTCTTCGGCGACATCATCACCGACCTCGCCGCGGCCGTCTCCGGCGGCATCGGCGTCGCCGCGAGCGGGAACATCAACCCGTCCGGCGCGTTCCCCTCCATGTTCGAGCCCGTGCACGGCTCGGCCCCGGACATCGCAGGCCAGGGCAAGGCCGACCCCACCGCCACGGTCCTGTCCGTCGCCCTGCTCCTGCGCCACCTCGGCTACGACGCCGAGGCGACCCGTATCGAGGACGCCGTCTCCGCGGACCTCGCCGAGCGCACCGGCAAGCCGGCCCGCAGCACGTCCGGGATCGGCGACGCCCTCGCCGTACGAGTAGCCGGCTGACCCCGCCGCGCACGCGAATCCTTTCGAAGCCGCCGGGTCGCATCCGCACCCGGCGGCTTCCCCATGTCCCCGCCGGGTGCCACCATCTTCCCCTGGGCCGCATTCACGCCGTTTCTTCCACGGTCCCCGCCTTGCGATAATCGAACGCGGAGCCGCGGAATGAGGGAATGCTCGGACGTCCTAGCACTGGCCACTGGCAGTACGGGCGTGAGCGCGGCCCGTCACTACAACCGGTGAAGGACTACCACTCATGACGACGCCCACGACGATCGAGCTCAAGCCCTCCGCCAGCCCGCTCTCCGCCGCCGAGCGCGAGGCGATCCTGGCCGACCCCGGGTTCGGCCGCCACTTCACCGACCACATGGTGACGATCAAGTGGACGGAGGGCCGCGGCTGGCACGACGGCCAGCTCGTGCCCTACGGCCCGCTCTCCCTCGACCCCGCGAACATGACCCTGCACTACGCGCAGGAGATCTTCGAGGGCCTCAAGGCGTACCGTCAGCCCGACGGATCCGTCGCCACCTTCCGCCCCGAGAAGAACGCCCGGCGCTTCCAGTCCTCCGCCCGTCGGCTCGGCATGCCCGAACTGCCCGTCGAGACCTTCATCGAGGCGTGCGACGCGCTGGTGCGCCAGGATCGGGCCTGGGTCCCGGCACACGGCGGCGAGGAGTCCCTCTACCTCCGTCCGTTCATGATCGCGACCGAGGTCGGCCTGGGTGTGAAGCCCGCCAACGAGTACCTCTTCCTGGTCATCGCCTCCCCGGCCGGCGCGTACTTCCCCGGCGGCGTCAAGCCGGTGTCCATCTGGGTCTCCGAGGACCATGTCCGCGCCGTCCCCGGCGGCATGGGCGACGCGAAGACGGGCGGCAACTACGCCGCCTCGCTGCTCGCCCAGGCCGAGGCCGCCGCCAAGGGCTGCGCCCAGGTCTGCTACCTCGACGCGGTCGAGCGCAAGTGGGTCGAGGAACTCGGCGGCATGAACCTGTACTTCGTCTACGGCAACAAGATCATCACGCCGTCCCTGACCGGCTCCATCCTGGAGGGCGTCACTCGCGACTCGCTGCTCAGCGTCGCGGCCGACCTCGGCTACCAGGCCGAGGAGGGCCGGGTCTCCGTCGACCAGTGGCAGCGCGACTCGGAGAACGGCACGCTGACGGAGGTCTTCGCCTGCGGCACGGCGGCGGTCATCACCCCGGTCGGCACCGTCAAGCGCACCGGCGCCGAGTGGCAGCAGTCGGACGGTGAACCCGGCGAGGTCACGCTCAAGCTGCGTGAGTCCCTGCTGAACATCCAGCGGGGCACGGCCGAGGACAAGCACGGCTGGATGCACCAGCTGGGCTGAGCCCGCCCGAACTCGCCGCACACGAACGGCAGTGCCTGCGACGCGTATCGCCTCCCCCACGCGGGTGTCCACTGATCCCGCGGGGGAGCGCGCGTCCTCCCGTGGGCCCCGCACGGAGGGGGGCTGCCGGCGGCCTGCGGGCAGCTTCCTCCCGGCCTTTCTTCCCGGCCTTGAGGTGAGCTGACAGCGGCCGTCACGTTTTGAGTGGCGCTCAATGCAATCAGGCTGTTCATGCCCTATCGGTTCCCTTCTCGCCATTCCCTGTTTAGAGTGCTGCTCTAAAGGGCGAACGCAAGGAGGTGCCGCGTCATGAGACTTACCCCCACCGAACGTGACCGGCTGCTGCTCTTCGGGGCCGCCGAGCTGGCCCGTGCCCGCCGTGCCCGCGGACTGCGGCTCAATGTCCCGGAGGCTACCGCGGTGATCGCGGACACCGTGTGCGAGGCCGCCCGCGACGGCGCCAGACTCGCCGAGGCGATCGAGCGTGCCCGGTCCGTGCTCGGCCCCGACGACGTCCTGCCCGGCGTCGCGGACGTCGTCACCGAGGTGCACGTCGAAGCCGTCTTCGACGACGGCTCACGGCTCGCGGTGGTGACCGACCCGATCGGCGGGGGGCTCGGCGACCCCGCCCCCGGTGCGCTGCTGCCGGGGCCGGAGCACACCGAGCCCGAGGCGGTCGTCCGGCTGACGGTCACCAACAGCGCCACCGTGCCCGTCTCGGTCACCTCCCACTTCCATTTCTTCGAGGCCAACCCGCGCCTGGACTTCGTACGGGAGCAGGCCTACGGGATGCGGCTCGCCGTGCCCGCCGGGTCGTCCCTGCGGTTCGGTCCCGCCGAGAGCGTCGAGGTCGGGCTCGTCCCGATCGGCGGCGACCGGGTCGCGATCGGGTTCGCCGGGCTCGTCGACGGGGCGCTGGACGCGCCGGGGGCGAAGGAGGAGGCCCTGCGCAGGGCCGCCGCCTGCGGCTATCTCGGAGCCGAGTCGTGAATCCGTACGAGTACGCCGCCACGCACGGACCGCGGGCCGGCGACCGGATCCGCCTCGGTGACTCGGGGCTGGTCGTCCGCGTCGAGTCCGACTCCCAGCGCCACGGCGACGAGTTCCTCGCCGGCTTCGGCAAGACCGCCCGCGACGGACTGCACCTCAAGGCGGCGGCCGTGCGGGAGACCTGTGACGTCGTCGTCAGCAACGTCGTCGTGATCGATGCCGTGCAGGGGATCCGGAAGACGTCGATCGGGATCAGGGAGGGACGGATCCACTCCATCGGGCGGGCCGGAAACCCCGACACCCTCGACGGGGTCGACGTCGTGGTGGGCACCGGGACGTCGATCGTCTCCGGCGAGGGGCTCATCGCCACCGCCGGGGCCGTCGACACCCACGTCCACCTGCTGTCGCCGCGCATCATGGAGGCCTCGCTGGCGTCCGGCGTGACCACCGTCATCGGGCAGGAGTTCGGGCCGGCGTGGGGCGTGGGCGTCAACTCGCCCTGGGCGCTGCGGCACGCGTTCTCCGCCTTCGACGCCTGGCCGGTCAACATCGGCTTCCTGGGGCGGGGTTCGTCCTCGCACGCCGCGCCGCTGGTGGAGGCGCTCGCCGAGGGCGGCGCGTGCGGCTTCAAGGTGCACGAGGACATGGGCGCCCACACCCGGGCACTGGACACCGCGCTGCGCGTCGCCGAGGAGCACGACGTCCAGGTCGCGCTGCACAGCGACGGGCTGAACGAGTGCCTGTCGGTCGAGGACACCCTGCGGGTGCTGGAGGGCCGCACGATCCACGCCTTCCACATCGAGGGCTGCGGCGGCGGACATGTGCCCAACGTCCTGAAGATGGCGGGAGTCCCGAACGTCATCGGCTCCTCCACCAACCCGACCCTGCCCTTCGGCCGGGACGCGGTCGCCGAGCACTACGGCATGATCGTCTCCGTCCACGACCTGAAGACCGACCTGCCCGGCGACGCCGCCATGGCCCGCGACCGCATCCGCGCCGGCACCATGGGCGCCGAGGACGTGCTGCACGACCTGGGCGCGATCGGCATCACCTCGTCGGACGCGCAGGGCATGGGCCGGGCCGGAGAGACGGTACGCCGTACCTTCGCGATGGCCGGGAAGATGAAGGCGGAGTCCGGCGCCCCCGAGGACCACGACAACGAACGCGTCCTGCGCTACATCGCCAAGCTGACCGTCAACCCGGCCATCGCGCACGGGCTTTCGCACGAGGTCGGGTCCATAGAGACGGGCAAGCTCGCCGACATCGTGCTGTGGCGCCCCGAGTACTTCGGCGCCAAGCCACAGCTCGTGCTCAAGGCCGGATTTCCGGCGTACGGCGTGGTCGGCGACCCGGGAGCGGCGACCGACACCTGCGAACCGCTGGTGCTCGGGCCGCAGTTCGGTGCGTACGGCGCCACGCCCGCCGACCTCTCGGTCGCGTTCGTCGCCCAGGCGGCCCTCGACCAGGGCCACGACACGATGCCGACCCGCCGCCGCAGGGTCGCCGTCCGCGGCACCCGCGGTATCGGCCCCGCCGACCTGCGCCTCAACTCCCGTACCGGAGCGGTCGATGTGGACCAGCGCACCGGCCTGGTCACCCTCGACGGAGAACCGCTCCGCTCCGCACCCGCCGACTCGGTCTCCCTCAACCGCCTCTACTTCCTCTAAGGACCCGCGACATGAGCACCCCCGCAGCCGAGGGCTTCCGTATGCCCGCCGAGTGGACCCCGCACGAGCGCACCTGGATGGCGTGGCCGGGGCCTAACCCCACCTTCGACACCTCGGACGACCTCATCGCCGCCCGCATCGCCTGGGCGTCGGTGGCCCGCGCCGTCCTCCGCTTCGAACCGGTGACGGTCGTGTGCGGCCCCGGCCGGTCGGCGGACGCGCAGACCCTGCTCGGCCCGGGCGTCGACACGGTCGAGCGCGACCTCGATGACGCCTGGATGCGCGACATCGGCCCCACCTTCCTGACCCACACGAACGGTGAACTGGCCGCCGTCGACTGGACGTTCAACGGCTGGGGCGCCCAGCATTGGGCCCGCTGGGAGCACGACGCGAAGATCGCCTCGTACGTCTCCGACCTCGCGGGGGCGCGGACGTACGCTTCGAAGCTCGTCAACGAGGGCGGGGCGATCCATGTCGACGGCGAGGGGACGGTGCTGCTGACGGAGACGGTCCAGCTGGGCCCCGAACGCAATCCGCACTGGTCGCGCGAGGAGGTCGAGGCGGAGATCCACGCCCACCTCGGCACCCGGAAGGCGATCTGGCTGCCGCGCGGACTGACCGGCGACTACCCTCCCCATGGCTACGGCACCCTCGGCCATGTCGACATCGTCGCCGCCTTCGCCCGCCCCGGTGTGGTGGTCGCCCACCACCAGCCGGACCCGGCGCACCCCGACCACGAGATCACGAAGGAGATCATCGGCCTGCTGAGGTCGCAGACCGATGCGAGGGGCCGCCGTATCGAGGTCGTCGAGGTCCCCGCCCCGACCGTCCTGGAGGCCGACGGCCACTGGGCCGACTACTCCTACATCAACCACTACCTCTGCAACGGCGGAGTGGTCCTGTGCGGTTTCGACGACCCGCGCGACGAGATCGCGGCGGGCATCTTCCGCCGCCTGTTCCCGGAGCGGACGGTGACGCTGGTCGACGCCCGGACGATCTTCGCCGGCGGGGGCGGTATCCACTGCATCACTCAGCAGCAGCCGAAGACCGTCGTCAGGTAGAACGTACGGGTGAACGTACTGCGCTGCACGGCCTGCGGCCGCCGCCTCACCGAGCCGGTCCGGCTGCTCGACGAGATGCCCGGATTCCCTCCGGCCGACTGGCTCCCGGACCCGGGCGGAAACCGGCAGGGCCCGCCCAGCGTCCCGCGCGGCACCTATGTCGCCGACCCCCTGCCGCACGGCACGTACACCGCCGACTCGCTGCCGCACGGCACCTACGTCCTGCACCCGGACGACGTCGTGGACATCGCCCCCCACTCCGACGTGCAACGCCTCCTCGGCTGCTGCGGTCCGAGCGGGCACAACGGCATCAACCACGTCTGCCCCTGCGGAGCCGAGGTCGCCATCGTCACCGCCGACTGCTGCAGCCGCTACGAGACCCGGCTCGTCCGGGACGCCGTCCGCGCGGAGGCGGCCCCGTGACCGGCCGCCGGCGCAACACCGCTCCGCCCCGCGAGGACGTCCTCGCCGCCGCGATGGAGATGATCGCGGAGCGCGGTCTGGAGAAGCTCACCATGGCGGCGCTCGGACGTGAGGTCGGTATGAGCAGCGGTCACCTCCTCTACCACTTCCACTCCAAGGACGAACTGCTCCTGGAGACGCTGGAGTGGAGCGAGGGCCGGCTCGGCGCCGAGCGCGGCCGGCTGCTCATGCGCCCCGCCACGGCCCGCGAGCGTCTGGACGCGTACGTCGACCTGTACGTCCCCGACGGCCACCGCGACCCGCACTGGACCCTTTGGCTGGAGGTCTGGAACCGCTCGCAGAACGCCGACGACGGCGCCCGTGAACGCCAGGCCGCCATCGAGGGCGCCTGGCACCGCGACCTCGTGGCGCTGCTCGCGGAGGGGGTGTCCCGGGGCGAGTTCCGGCCCGTCGACGCCGACCGCTTCGCGACCCGGCTGCGGGCGCTGCTGGACGGCTTCTCGATCAATGTGGCGATCGGCCTGCAGGGGACGGACCGTGAGCAGGTTCTCGGCCACGTCCGGGAGTTCCTGGACGAGAGCCTGCTCGCATCCTGAGACAGGTGGCTCACGCACGGTCAGCCTGTGCCAGACTGCCCCCGTGCTCTCGTTCGCCATGATTATTGGCAGCAGGCGCGCCGGTCCGCAGTGACCGCCACGTACGACCAGGTACGGGCGGACACCGTCGTTCTCGACCCGCGCGCAGACCTCTCGCACCCGCGAGAGGTTTTTCGCATTTCTGGCCCACCCGGAGCCGGCAGCGCAGCGCGAGGGATCATTGGAGGACGGTGGAGCCGGTCATTCCGGTACAGACCGAGATCCAACACAGGAGCCTTGAGACCATGACGGAAACCAGCGAGCTCGACGACTCGTTCCACGTCTTCGACACCACCCTGCGCGACGGCGCCCAGCGCGAGGGCATCAACCTGACCGTCGCCGACAAGCTGGCCATCGCACGGCACCTGGACGACTTCGGCGTGGGCTTCATCGAGGGTGGCTGGCCCGGCGCCAACCCGCGCGACACCGAGTTCTTCGCCCGCGCCCAGCAGGAGATCCACTTCCGGCACGCCCAGCTGGTCGCGTTCGGTGCGACGCGCCGGGCGGGCGCGAGGGCGGCGCAGGACCCGCAGGTCAAGGCGCTCCTGGACTCGGGCGCCCCGGTGATCACCCTGGTCGCGAAGTCCCACGACCGGCATGTCGAGCTGGCGCTGCGCACCACGCTGGACGAGAACCTGGAGATGGTCCGCGACACGGTGTCCTTCCTGAGGGAGCAGGGCCGCCGCGTCTTCGTCGACTGCGAGCACTTCTTCGACGGCTACCGGGCCAACCCGGAGTACGCCAAGGCCGTCGTCCGTACGGCGTCCCAGGCAGGGGCGGACGTGGTGATCCTCTGCGACACCAACGGAGGCATGCTCCCCGCGCAGGTCCAGGCGGTCGTGTCCACGGTCCTCGCGGACACCGGCGCCCGGCTCGGCATCCACGCCCAGGACGACACGGGCTGCGCGGTGGCGAACACGCTGGCCGCGGTGGACGCGGGCGCGACCCACGTCCAGTGCACCGCGAACGGCTACGGCGAGCGCGTCGGCAACGCCAACCTCTTCCCGGTGGTCGCGGCCCTGGAGCTGAAGTACGGCAAGAAGGTGCTGCCCGAGGGCCACCTCCGCGAGATGACGCGCATCTCGCACGCCATCGCCGAGGTCGTCAACCTCACGCCCTCCACCCATCAGCCGTACGTAGGTGTCTCGGCCTTCGCCCACAAGGCCGGCCTGCATGCCTCCGCGATCAAGGTGGACCCGGACCTCTACCAGCACATCGACCCCGAGCAGGTCGGCAACACCATGCGGATGCTGGTCTCCGACATGGCGGGCCGGGCGTCCGTGGAGCTCAAGGGCAAGGAGCTCGGCGTCGACCTGGGCGGTGACCGTGAGCTGGTCGGGCGGGTCGTGGAGCGGGTGAAGGAGCGCGAGCTCGCGGGCTACTCCTACGAGGCCGCGGACGCGTCCTTCGAACTGCTGCTGCGTGCGGAGGTCGAGGGCAAGCCGCTGAAGTACTTCGAGGTCGAGTCCTGGCGTGCGATCGCCGAGGACCGGCCCGACGGCAGCCACGCCAACGAGGCCACGGTCAAGCTGTGGGCGAAGAGTGAGCGCATCGTGGCCACGGCGGAGGGCAACGGCCCGGTCAACGCGCTGGACCGCGCGCTGCGTGTGGCCCTCGAAAGGATCTACCCCCAGCTCGCCAAGCTGGACCTGGTCGACTACAAGGTCCGCATCCTGGAGGGCGTGCACGGCACCCAGTCCACGACCCGTGTCCTGATCTCCACGTCCGACGGCACGGGGGAGTGGTCGACGGTGGGCGTCGCCGACAATGTCATCGCGGCATCCTGGCAGGCCCTGGAGGACGCGTACACGTACGGTCTGCTCCGGGCGGGGGTGGAGCCGGCGGAGTAGGCATCGTGCGGGCGTCGGGTCTTTCAGCCCGTCCGGCGTTTGAGGACGAGGCCGTTCAGGCCGAAGGGGGGTCCAGGGGGCAGAGCCCCCTGGCGGGGTCGAAGGGGCGGAGCCCCTGGGGACGGGACGGGTAGGGGCGGCGGGGGCGAGGAAACCCGGCGTTACCTCACTGAAGCCGCCACTTCTGGTTCGCACCCCCCGTGCACGACCAGATCTGCGCCCGCGCCCCATTCGCCGCCGAGTTGTCCGTCACATCGAGGCACTTGTCCGCAGCAGCGTTCACGACATCACCCGTCGCGGAGTCGTACGACCACCGCTGCGCCCCGGTCCCATTGCAGCCGTACAGCTGCACCTTCGCCCCGTCCGCCACCGAACCCCCGCTCACGTCGAGGCACTTGCCCAGCGCCCGGACCGACCCGTCGGCCTGCACGGTCCACCTCTGCGCCGCCGTGCCGTTGCAGTCGTAGAGCTGCACGGCCGTCCCGTCGGTGCTCGAACCGCCCGCCACGTCCAGGCACTTGCCGGCGAGCCCGACGAACGCCCCCGACCGGTCACCCCCGCCCGACGGCGTCCCCGTCCAGGTGAACGTCGCCGACGTCTTCCCGGGCAGCGAGTACGTCGCGTGCTGTGATCCCCAGTTGATGGTGACGGTCCTCGCGGCCGCCCCGTCGTTGTACGCGATCAGCGCCTTGGAGCCGTCGGGGTTGCGCCACGCCACGTTCGGCACCGCAGAGGATGCCGTCGAGGCGATCCGTTGGGCGCCGGGGCGGACGAACTTCGTCAGGTGGCCCATCGTGTAGTACTCCACCGTGTAGTCGACGGTCCCGCTCGCCCCGTCCCCGTGGTGCACGGTGATCAGCCCGCTGCACGTCCCGCATCCGCCGTTGTGCGGCCCCCGGTTCTGGTCCACGGCCAGCGACCACTTCGTCACCGACTTCGCCCAGTTCCGTGTGTAGTCCACGATGTTGAGCATGTCCTCGCGCTGCTGGTTGCCGATCCAGGTCCCGCCCGAGTGCTCGGTGCCGAACGCGTCCAGCTGCGGGTACCGGTCGTGCACGGCCGTCTGCTTGCCGACGTCCCCGCCGTACCCGTGCCAGGCGATCCCCCCGAAGTTGGGGTGCGCCCGCACCGCCGCGTCGTCGACCGTCTGCGCCGCGTACGCGTCGTACACGTCCCAGTTCCAGTCGTGCGCCAGCACCTTCGTGGACAGCCCGGCCGCCGCCAGCTTCGGCAGCAGCTCGTTCTTGGTGAAGTACGCGAGTCCGCTCGCGTTCCAGCTCATCGACGGATAGCCCGCGCAGCAGGTCGGCTCGTTCTGCGCCGTCACGTACGACACCGGGATGCCCTGGTCCCGGTACGCCTGGAGGTACTTCACGAAGTACGAGGCGAACGCCCCGTAGTACTCCGCCTTCAGCCAGCCCCCGTTGAGCTGCCCGCTGTCCTTCATCCAGGCCGGCGCGGTCCACGGGGAGGCCATGACGGTGAGGGACGGGTTCAGCCGGAGGGCCTGCTCGGTCAGGGGGACGACGTCCGCGAGGTCGTGCGCGATCGAGAACCCGGACAGGGAGGGGTCGGTCTGCCCGGCCGGCATGTCGTCGTACGTGTACCCGTACCGCGCCAGATCCGACCCGCCCATCGGATTGCGCAGGAACGACAGCCCGATCCCGTCCGTCGGCGAGAACAGCTTCCGCATGGCCGTGTCCCGGGTCGTCTGTGACAGCGCCCCGCCGCTGTTCATCAGCCAGGCCGCAGTGTCCGTGAAGGACGCTCCGCCCCCGGTGAAGGTCTGGTAGCGGGTGTTCTCGTCGACGGTGATGTTCTCTCCGCTGCCGCCCGCGCCCGCCTGGAAGGCGAACGGTGTCTGGGCCTGCAGCCCGCGGACCACATGCCGTCCGCTGTCGTCGTCGGTCGTGGTCAGCCAGGTCGTGACCTGCTCGCCGGCCGCCTGTGCGGTGCCGGCGGCGGTCGTCAGGCCGGCGGACAGTCCGCCGACGGTGAGCAGCCCGGCCAGCGCGAGCCGGACGGTCCGCAGAGCTCTCCTCATGGTGCGCCGCCCTTCGGGAGGTGGGGGGATGGGGGCGTTGCGAGGCGTGAGTAAATGACGGCTGAGTGACCGCGTCAAGAGGGTGGGCGTTCATTTCCTGAAACAACAACACCCCTGATCCGCCTGGACGTTACGTCTGTAGCAGCTCTGACGTGAAGTCTTGACGGCTGGGCGGGGGCCCAGTTAACTCACGCCGTGAGCTAAGTCATGAGTGGAACCCGTGGACTCACGAGAGCCGAGGGAAGGTCCATGCGAAGAACCGCCCTGCTCGTCTCCGCCGCCCTGCTGACCGCACTGCTCCCCCTGGCGTCCGCCCAGGCGGCCGCCGCCGACGATCCCGCCCCCGTGCCCGTCGACCGCTTCGAGGGCGAGGTGCCCTTCGCAAGCCAGCCGGCCGAGGGCATCTTCACCTGGGGCAGCGACAGTGACGACCCGCCCGCCCTTCAGCTGACCGCCCGCGCCGACGCCCCCGAGGGCGGGAAGGTCCTCACCGGCAGCTACGACATCAGCGGCTGGGGCGGCTTCACCCACGACTACGCCGCCGACGCGCCCGCCCACGACTGGTCCGCCCACCAGGGCATCCGCTTCTGGTGGGACGGCCGCAACAGCGGCAGGAAGATCGCCTTCGAGCTCAAGGACGGCGGCGCCCACGGCGAGGCCTCCGAGCTCTGGACGACCTCGTTCACCGATGACTTCACCGGCTGGAAGCAGCTGGAGATCCCCTTCACCGACTTCGTCTACCGCACGGACTACCAGCCCGTCGGCGGCATCGACCACGTCCTCGGCCTCACCCGGATGTGGGGCTACGCCGTCACCCTCCCGACCGGCGTCAAGGGCGAATTCGCCATGGACGGCGTCGAGTTGTACGGCAAAGCCGACCAGTCCCTGCGCGCCCGGGTCACCACCGACTCCGCCGTCCACCCCGTCGACGAGGGCCAGGCCGCGGCCGTCCGGTTCACCGTGGCCACCACCGGCGGCGCCGCGATCGACGAGCCCGTGACCGTCACCTACGAAACCACCGGCGGCACCGCAGAGTCCGGCACGGACTACACCCCGGTCACCGGCACCCTCACCTTCCCCGCCGGCACACCCTCCGGCACCTCCCGCACCCTGCACGTCCCCACCCTGAAGGACAAGGCCGCCGAGCCCGCCGAGACGATCCCGCTGAGGCTCACGGTCACCGGAGCCAAGCCTCCGGCCGAGACCCCGCAGATCGTGATCGACGCGCACGGACTGCCGTATCTGAACAGCAAGTTGCCGGTCAGGAAGCGCGTCGCCGATCTGGTCTCCCGGATGTCCCTGGCGGAGAAGGCCGGCCAGATGACCCAGGCCGAGCGCGGCGCCGTCGGCACGCCGGGCGACATCGCCACGTACGGCCTCGGTTCGCTGCTCTCCGGCGGCGGCTCCACCCCGACGCCCAACACCCCCGAGGGCTGGGCGAAGATGATCGACTCCTTCCAGCTCAGAGCACAGGCGACGCGCTTCCAGATCCCGCTGATCTACGGTGTCGACGCGGTGCACGGCCACAACAACCTGGTCGGCGCCACGGTCCTGCCGCACAACATCGGCATCGGCGCCACCAGGGACCCCGGCCTCGCCCGGAAGGCAGGCGCGGTGACCGCCGCCGAGGTCCGCGCCACCGGCATCCCCTGGGACTTCGCCCCCTGCCTCTGTGTCACCCGCGACGAACGCTGGGGCCGCTCCTACGAGTCCTTCGGCGAGGACCCGGCCCTCGTCGAGTCCATGGAGACGATCATCCAGGGCCTCCAAGGCGCCCGCAGCGGCAAGGACTTGGCCGACGGCGACAAGGTCCTCGCCACCGCCAAGCACTTCGTCGGTGACGGCGGCACCGCGTACGGCTCCTCCTCCACCGGCACCTACACCATCGACCAGGGCGTCACCAGGGTCACCCGGCAGCAGCTGGAGGCCGTCCATCTGGCGCCGTACCGGGAGGCCGTGGAGCGCGGGGTCGGCTCGGTCATGCCCTCGTACTCCTCCCTCGACCTCCTCGGAGACGGGCGGGGCCCCGTCAAGATGCACGCCCGCGCCGACATGATCAACGGGCTGCTCAAGGACCGCATGGGCTTCGACGGCTTCGTCATCAGCGACTGGGCCGGCATCGACCAGATCCCCGGCGATTACGCGTCGGACGTCCGTACAGCGGTCGATGCGGGCGTCGACATGATCATGGTCCCGTACGCCTACCAGGACTTCCACGCCACGCTCGTCGACGAGGTGAAGGCCGGACGCATCAGCGAGGGGCGCGTGGCCGACGCCGTGTCCCGCATCCTCACGCAGAAGTTCCGGCTCGGGCTGTTCGAGAAGCCGTACGCCGACACCGGCGGCGCCTCGCGGATCGGTTCCGCCGGACACCGGGCCGTCGCACGCGAGGCGGCCGCCGAGTCGCAGGTCCTCCTGAAGAACTCCGGCGGCGTCCTGCCGCTGAAGAAGGCGCAGAAGGTGTACGTCGCCGGTTCCAACGCCGACGACATCGGCAACCAGAGCGGCGGCTGGACGGTCACCTGGCAGGGCTCCTCCGGGGACATCACGCCCGGCACGACGATCCTGGAGGCGATGCGGAAGAACGCCGCGCACCTGACGTACTCCAAGGACGCCTCGGCGCCCACCGACCGCTACGACGCCGGTGTGGTCGTCGTCGGTGAGACCCCGTACGCCGAGGGCGTCGGCGATGTCGGCAACGGGCACGACCTGGAGCTGTCCGCCGGGGACAAGGCGGCCGTCGACAGGGTGTGCTCGGCCATGAAGTGCGCGGTGCTGATCGTCTCCGGGCGCCCCCAGCTCATCGGCGACCGGCTCGACGGCATCGACGCCCTCGTGGCCTCCTGGCTGCCGGGCACGGAGGGCGACGGCGTCGCCGACGTCCTCTACGGGAAGCGGCCCTTCTCGGGACAGCTCCCGGTCACCTGGCCCAGGTCCCTGGCCCAGCTGCCGATCAACGTCGGCGACGCCGCGTACGATCCGCAGTTCCCGTACGGCTGGGGCCTGACCACTCTCGGCAAGGTGCCGCACGGCGGCGCGACGACACTGAAGGTGCTCGCCGCCGCGGCCCGGGCGGCCGAGCGGGCCGGCGCGCGGGAGGCGGGCCGTGCGCTCGTCACCAGGGCACGGCTGATCGTCCAGCAGCGGGCCGGGCAGCACATCACCGCGGCGGTGGCGAAGCCCTTCGCCGACGCGGACCATCTCCTGCTGAGCGGGCGGTACGGGGCGGCCGTGGACAGGCTCACGGCGGCCTACCGGGCGGCGCCCCGGGAGAGCTGAGGCAGCGGCTCAGGCAGCACCCCTCCCATCAGCAATAATGTCCATCTTTGGGAGGCTTCGGGTAACTTCGAACCATGAAGGCCGTCCTCCGGACCCGAAGCCTCCCGGGGTTGCTGCTGGCCCTGGTGCTCGCGGCCCTGACCGTACTGTCGGTGGGCCCCACACCCGCCTCCGCCGACACCAGCGTCTCCACTGTCGCCCAGGCGCTCCGCAAGAGCCCGGTCTACATCGACCCGGCCGCGAGCGAGCAGCTGTCCTCCGCGGACGCCGGCAACCTCGCGCAGCAGATCAAGGACGCCGACAAACCGCTCTTCATCGCGGTCCTTCCCGCCGGCTATCCCACGGAGGACCTCTTCACCAAGCTGCGCACCGCGACCGGCATCACCGGCCTGTACGCGATCCGCCTCGGCGACCGCTTCGACGCCCGGGCCGATGCCGTCGTGATGCCGCCCACCGCCGTGCGGAACCTCGTCACCAGCGTCCAGGGCGAGGACGCCAAGGCCCAGCTCAACGACTTCACCGACAGCGCGGTCACCAACATGGGCGGTTCGGCTCCCTCGACCTGGAACACCTCCGACACCAGCGGCGGGGTGTCGACCACCGCGCTGATCACCGCGGGCGTGGTGCTGGTGGCCGGCGGTGCGGGCGCCTACGGCCTGGTCCGGCGCAACCGTCGCCGCCACGAGCGGGAACAGCGGGCCGCGCTGGAGAGGCTGCGGGTCGTCGTCGACGAGGACATCACCGCCTTCGGCGAGGAACTGGACCGGCTCGACTTCCACCCTGCCGAACCGGGCGCCGACGACGCCATGCGCGCGGACTACGAGCGGGCGCTCGACTCCTATGACCAGGCGAAGACGTCCATGGCCGAGGCCGCCAGACCCGAGGACGTGCGAGGCGTCACCCAGGCCCTGGAGGACGGCCGCTTCTCGCTCACCGTGCTCGCCGCCCGCCGCGAGGGCAGGCCGCTGCCCGAGCGCCGGCCGCCCTGCTTCTTCGACCCGCGCCACGGCCCGTCGGTCGCCGACGCCCCCTGGACACCACCGGCCGGCGCACCCCGCGAGGTCCCGGTCTGCGCCGCCGACCGCACCCGCCTGGCCGACGGCCGCGATCCTGTGATCCGCGAGGTCGACACCGACTACGGACGCCGCCCGTACTGGGACGCCGGTCCGGCCTACGGCCCCTGGGCGGGCGGCTACTTCGGCGGCGGCATCCTGCCCGGTCTGCTCGTCGGCACATTGCTCGGCAGCATGATGGCCACCCCGGCCTACGCCGCCGACTACGGCTCCGGATACGGCGACTTCGGCGCCTACGAAGGCGGCGACCTGTCCGGGGCGGACTTCGACTCCGGTGACTTCGGAAGCTTCGGAGGCGGCTTCGACGGCGGCGGCGGAGGGGACTTCGGCGGGGGAGGCGGCTTCGACGGAGGCGGGTTCTGAGGGGGCTGCGAACGGGCACGGGCCCGGCGCGGGGCGGCGCCGGGCCCGTGGACGTCGTACGAGAAGGTCCCGCGTCCTGCGAGGTGTGCGTCAGAGCGTCGACGCCGCCGAGGCGATGGCCGAGGCGAACGTGGAGACCTCGCTGTAGACACCGGGGGCGTTGGGCCGGGCGCACCCTATGCCCCAGCTGACGATACCGACCTGGATCCACGCACCCGCGTTGTCCCTGCGGAACATGGGGCCGCCGGAGTCGCCCTGGCAGGTGTCGACCCCGCCCGCCGTGTAGCCGGCGCAGATCTCGTCACTGGCGACCAGACCGCTGTAGCCGCTGTAGGTGCGGCAGGTGGCGTCGCTGACGAACGGCACGGTGGCCTTGAGGAGGTAGCGCTGCTGGGAGCCGCCCTCGCGGGCCGCACCCCAGCCGGCGACGGTGAAGGTGCCGTTGTTGTACTGCGGGGTGGTGGCGATCTTCAGCGTCGGCAGATTGATGGGCTGGGCGAGCTTGATGAGCGCCCAGTCCTTGCCGTTGCCGTTGTAGCCGGGGGCCCGGTAGACCTTGGTGGACCGCACCTGGACCCGGCCGTTGGGGGACTGGAGGTCCACGACACCGGCGGTGGCGGTGATGCTGGTGTTGTTGCCGGTGGCGCCCACACAGTGCGCGGCGGTGAGCACGATCTGCTGGGTGTAGAGGGCGCCGCCACAGCCCATGGAGAGCCGGACCATGAAGGGGAACTCGCCCTGCGCGGCGCGGGTTCCGCCGACGACGGGCGACGGGGCGGCCTGTGCGGCCGATACGGGCTGAAGACTGGCGATCGCGAGTGCGGCGGCACCGAGGGCCGCGCATCTCTTGAGAGCCGTGAGGAGTCTCTTCAACGTGATGCCTTCCGTGGGGGGTTGGCTAATGACACGCGCATGCCAACGGCGGCAGCAAAGAGATGCCCATTGGCTGGCATGGGCAGGTCAAAATCAGTTGCTGGATTATCTGAGCGCCTCACGCACTCGCACAAGAGGGGCGATTCAGCCAGGCGAGACCCGGACCGGTCATGAGGACAGAACCTGGCCTACTTCGGTCCTACGGTCGTTCCATGTCCGACACCGACAGGCACCCCACCGACCTGCCCGAACCGCGGGCCTTCGCCTCCGTGGACGAACTGGACGCGTGGCTCACCGGCCATCCGGCCCCCGGTCCCGGCCTCTGGGTGAAGGTGGCCAGGAAAGGGGCGGGCGTGGACTCCGTCACCGCCGGGGATGTCAACGACGTCGCCCTCTGCCACGGCTGGATCACCGGCCGGCGCAGAGGGCTGGACACGTCGTACTTCCTGCAGAGGATCACCCCGCGCAGGCCCCGCAGCGTCTGGTCGGCGGTCAACGTGCGGCGCGTGGGGGAGCTGACCGCGGCCGGCCGTATGCGCCCCGCCGGGCTCGCCGAGGTCGAGGCGGCGAACGCGGACGGGCGAGGGGCTGCCGCGTATGCGTCGCAGAAGGAGGCCGTCGTTCCCGAGGACCTCGTCGCCGCCCTGGAACGCAGTCCCCGCGCCAGGGCGGTCTTCGACGGGCTCGGCCGGACCGACCGGTACCTTGCCATGCTCGGCCTGCTCCGGGCGCGCACCGCCGAGAGCCGCAGGGCTCAACTGGCGGCGGCGGTCGCCAGGTTGGAGTCGGCGGGGGCGCCGCACGCTCACCCGGCGAGGCCGCCGAAGGTCACGCGTTCCTGATCGCCGAGATGTCGAAGTTCAGCTTGATCTTGTCGGAGACCAGGACCCCGCCCGTCTCCAGCGCGGCGTTCCAGGTCAGGCCCCACTCGGAGCGCAGGATCTCCGCCCTGCCTTCGAAGCCGACGCGCTCGTTGCCGAAGGGGTCCTTCGCGGCGCCGTTGAACTCGAGGTCGATGATGAGCGGCCGGGTGGTGCCGAGGATCGTCAGGTCACCGGTGATGCGGTAGTCGTCGCCGCCGAGGGCCTCCGCCTTGGTGGAGCGGAAGGTCATCGTGGGGAACTCTTCCGTCTTGAAGAAGTCCGCGCTCTTCAGGTGGCCGTCGCGGTCCGCGGAACCCGTGTCGATGCTGTCCATCTTGACGTCGATGGACGCCGTGGACTGCGCGGGATCGGTGCCGTCGAGGTGCAGCGAACCGCTGAAGTCGAGGAACTTGCCCTTGACGTTGGTGACCATGGCGTGGCGCGCGACGAAGCCGATCGTGGTGTGGGCGGCGTCGATCGAGTAGTCGCCGGTCAGCGCGGCGAGCTCGGGGCTCACACCCGCGGGCGCCGCGGCGGTGTCGGTCGTGACGGTGGTGTCGGTCGTGTTCCTGCGGCCGAAGAGACCCATGGTGTGCTCCCAGAGAGAGGAGGTTGAATGTTCAACGAGCTCAACAGGGGCGACGGTAAACCTATTCCCGTTCAACTTTCAACTTCATCGGGAACTTCATCGAGAACTTCGTACGGAACTTCACCGGGCCTTCGCCCGGGGCTCCCCTGACGCCGGGGTTCCGCTACGCTCTGGGCGGCCCGTCCGCCGACTGCGTCTCCGCGTCACTCCGGGGAGGGCATCTGCCACCCGGGGATATGAGGCGGCTCCCGGCCGACGGCTTTGTGCGACCCCCACAAGCCAGACGCCCTCTGAGCAGTCGGAACGCCTGCATACCGCTGTGGTTCTGTTCAGTGGTACCAGGAAAACGGGCCGGAGACTGTACGGAGTCAACGGCTCGCTTTCCTTGCTCCACTTCGTAAGGTCGCTACATGACCGTTTTGGAAGAGGCGCCGGGTGAGGCGACGAGCGAGTCGACGGGTGAGCCGGCGGTAGAGCCGGCGGACGCGCGCGGGCGAGTGGCCGAGCTGCACGAGATCCGTGCCCAGGCGCTGGCCGGGCCGAGCGAAAAGGCGACCGCCGCGCAGCACGCCAAGGGCAAGCTGACCGCGCGGGAGCGGATCGAGCTGCTGCTTGACCCGGGCACCTTCCGCGAGGTCGAGCAGCTGCGCCGGCACCGGGCGACCGGCTTCGGCCTGGAGGCCAAGAAGCCGCACACCGACGGTGTCATCACCGGCTGGGGCACGGTGGAGGGCCGTACGGTCTTCGTCTACGCCCATGACTTCCGCATCTTCGGCGGCGCACTGGGCGAGGCCCACGCCACCAAGATCCACAAGATCATGGACATGGCCATCTCGGCGGGCGCGCCCCTGGTGTCCCTGAACGACGGCGCCGGCGCCCGTATCCAGGAAGGCGTCTCGGCCCTGGCGGGCTACGGCGGCATCTTCCAGCGCAACACCAAGGCGTCCGGGGTCATCCCGCAGATCAGCGTGATGCTCGGCCCGTGCGCGGGCGGCGCGGCCTACAGCCCCGCCCTCACGGACTTCGTGTTCATGGTCCGCGAGACCTCGCAGATGTTCATCACCGGCCCCGACGTGGTCAAGGCCGTCACCGGTGAGGAGATCACCCAGAACGGCCTCGGCGGCGCCGATGTGCACGCCGAGACCTCCGGTGTGTGCCACTTCGCGTACGACGACGAGGAGACGTGCATCGCCGAGGTGCGCTACCTCCTGTCCCTGCTCCCGCAGAACAACCGGGAGAACCCGCCGCGCGTGGAGTGCACCGACGCCGTGGACCGCCGCAGCGATGTGCTGCTGGACCTGGTCCCGGCGGACGGCAACCGCCCCTACGACATGGCCAAGGTCATCGAGGAGATCGTCGACGACGGCGACTACCTCGAAGTCCACGAGCGCTGGGCCCGCAACATCATCTGCGCGCTGGCCCGTCTGGACGGCCAGGTGGTCGGCATCATCGCCAACCAGCCGCAGACGCTGGCCGGGGTCCTCGACATCGAGGCCTCGGAGAAGGCCGCGCGATTCGTCCAGATGTGCGACGCGTTCAACATCCCGATCATCACTCTTCTGGACGTCCCCGGCTTTCTCCCGGGCGTCGACCAGGAGCACGGTGGAATCATCCGCCACGGCGCGAAGCTGCTGTACGCCTACTGCAACGCGACCGTTCCGCGGATCTCGCTGATCCTGCGCAAGGCGTACGGAGGTGCCTACATCGTCATGGACAGCCAGTCCATCGGTGCGGACCTGACGTACGCGTGGCCGACGAACGAGATCGCGGTGATGGGCGCGGAGGGTGCCGCCAACGTCATCTTCCGCCGCCAGATCGCCGAGGCCGAGGACCCCGAGGCCATGCGGACCCGCATGGTCAAGGAGTACAAGTCAGAACTCATGCACCCGTACTACGCGGCCGAGCGCGGCCTGGTGGACGACGTGATCGACCCCGCGGAGACCCGTGAGGTGCTGATCCAGTCGCTGGCGATGCTGCATACCAAGCACGCCGACCTGCCCTCCCGCAAGCACGGCAACCCCCCGCAGTAATCCAGCGGATCCGCGGTAACCCAGCGGTTCCCCCGCGGAAACCTCTCTCACGGAGACTGAGACCTATGAGCACTCCTGACATCCGCGTCGAGAAGGGCCACGCCGAGCCCGAGGAGGTCGCCGCCATCACGGCCGTCCTGCTGGCCCGCGCCGCGGCCGCCCCGTCGGCCCCGGTCCACCGCGGCCGCCTCAAGGCCGGCTGGCGCCGCCTGGAACGCGAGCCGGGCTTCCGCGCCCCGCACAGCTGGCACTGAGCCAATACGAACAAGGAGGGCCCCTCTCGAGAGGGGCCCTCCTTCAGTGCGCCCAAAAGGGGCGCGGGGAACTGCGCGATCAGCCACAGAGCTGCCGCAGACGGCCGACAACCGCCCGGGGCAGCCCAGTGGCCGCACATCCAATTACCGCAACCGCGCCATCAGCGCATGCTCCACGAGAGTGATCAGCGCGGACTTGGCGTCAGCCCGATGCCTCGCATCCGTCGTGATGATCGGCGTGTCCGGACCGATCTGAAGGGCCTCCCGGACCTCGTCCGGGTTGTACGGCTGCTGCCCGTCGAACCCGTTGAGCGCGATGACGAACGGCAGCCCGCTGTTCTCGAAGTAGTCGACCGCGGGGAAGCAGTCGGCCAGACGCCGGGTGTCGACCAGCACGATGGCACCGATCGCGCCGCGCACCAGGTCGTCCCACATGAACCAGAAGCGGTCCTGGCCGGGCGTGCCGAACAGGTACAGGATCAGGTCCTGGTCCAGGGTGATACGGCCGAAGTCCATGGCGACCGTGGTGGTCGTCTTGTCTCCGGTGTGGGTGAGGTCGTCGATGCCCGCCGAAGCAGACGTCATGACGGCCTCCGTGCGCAGCGGGTTGATCTCCGAGACGGCGCCGACGAACGTGGTCTTGCCCACGCCGAAGCCGCCCGCCACCACGATCTTCGCGGAGGTGGTGGAGCGGGAAGGACCGCCGCTAGAGCTTGCGAAGTCCACTGAGCACCCTTTCGAGCAGTGTCACGTCTGGCTGGCCGCCGGCGTTCTCGTCGCCGCCGGGCTGATGGATCGCGACCAGTCCCGCCTCCGCCAAGTCGGCGACGAGAATTCTGGCCACGCCGAGAGGGATCGTCAGCAGGGCCGAGATCTCGGCCACCGACTTGATCTCCCGGCAGAGATTGCAGATCCGCTGATGCTCGGGCAGCTGGCCCTGCATCTGGTGCGGTTGCGCGGTGGTGTGCACCAGCGCCTCGATGGCGAGCTGGTAGCGCGGCCTGGTGCGGCCGCCCGTCATGGCGTACGGGCGCACCAGGGGGTTGTTCGCGGCTGCGGCGGGTGCCGGCTCAGGGGTACGGCGCTGCGGCTGCACGGGCTGGATGCGCGGCGCGGGCGGCTGGTCGTACGGCGAGGGCCCGGGGCCCTGGGGGGCGTACGGCTGCCGCGGCTGGCTCGGTGCGGAGGGGAAGTTGTAACGGTTCGGGTTCCGGGAACCGTCGCCCTGGCCCTGTCCGGGACCGTACGACCAGTTGCCCGAGGGCGAACCGCCTGGGGGTGTTGCCACTTTCTCTCCTCCTCCGACTGTGCCTGGCACCCATGACCTTGATGCCGCGTCCCGAAACCTTACGGCCCCGGGACGCCAAAACGCACCGTCCGGCCGTTAGTTGAGCAGGCTCCCCTGGAGCTCCGCACGCAGATCGGGCGTCAGGACCGTACCGGCACGGTCCACCAGAAGCGCCATCTCGTACCCAATGAGGCCGATGTCCGCCTCCGGGTGTGCGAGAACCGCGAGCGACGAACCGTCGGAGATGGACATGAGGAAGAGGAATCCCCGCTCCATCTCCACAACCGTCTGGTTCACGCTGCCGCCCTCGAAGATGCGGGAGGCGCCTGCCGTCAGAGACGTCAGACCTGAGGCGACGGCCGCGAGCTGGTCGGCGCGGTCGCGCGGAAAGCCTTCGGACATCGCCAGAAGGAGTCCGTCGGCGGAGACCACCACCGTGTGGGACACCCCGGGGGTGTTGTCCACGAAGTTGGTGATCAACCAGTTCAGGTTCTGTGCCGCCTGGCTCATCGGGCTCACACTAACGCTCCTGGTTGTAGGTGCTGTCAGGACCGAAGCCCTGGTCGTTCGTTTCACTGCCTGCGGTGCGTCCCCGCTGGACACCCCGGCGCAGGTTGCTCAGCCTGCCCCGGACGTCCTCGGGAGCGCGGGAGACCTGTGGGCCTCCCTGTGGGGTCGACGTGGCGGCTCCCTCGACCAGGTTGGCCTTGGGCACCCGCCGCGGCAGGCCGGAGGAGGTCACCCCGCCCGCCTTGGGCTTGCGGAGCTGCGAAGCCTGCTGCCAGCGCTCGTCGTTCGCCGAACGCCAGTCGCCGCTGCCGTTCCGCTCCGGCGTGGAGGCCGGCTGCTCCGGGACCGCGGGCCGCGCACCGCCGGTGCCGCTCGCGGCGGATCCCCGGCGCGGAAGCCCGGCGTCCGTCAGCTGGTGGGTGGAGGTGGCCGATCCCGGCCGGTCGAAGCCTACGCGGTCACGCTCCCTCACGTCAGCGGCCTGCGCAGATTCCGTTTCCGGAGCGTAATGGTCCGGGTAGCCGTTCTGGTAGCCGTTCTGCTGGGGCCAGTCGTCCTGGTAGGCACGCTCCTCGAAGCCCGAGTAGGACTCCGGGCCGGCGGCGTGCACGGCCGCGGGCTCCTCCTGGACCGGCTCCGCATACCCGGGCTCCGGATAGCCGCCGTTGGACGGGAAACCGTCGTTGCCCGGCAGGCCCCCGTTCGGCGCGTAGTACGGCTCGTCGTACGACGGCTGCTGCGACTCGTCGTACTCACCGCGCTGCGGCTCCTCGTACGGCGCCTGCTGGTCCTCGTACGGCTGCTGGCGGTCGTACGCGGCCTGCTGGTCCTGGTAGCCGCCGCTGCCGTTGTCGTAGCCGGGCTGCGCATCGAAGCCGTCGGCGTAGGCGGCCTCGTGAGGCTGCTCGGCAGCCCCGCCCTGGGCCTGGGCCTCCAGGGCCGCACGGCGCTCCTCACGCATCAGGGAGCGGCCCACCGGGTCCAGCTCCCGGATGTCGTCCGGGACGTCGGAGTAGCGGCTGTCGTCGAAGCCGAGCTCCGCGGCCGTACGCATCGGCAGGCCGTTGTTGAAGTCCTCGCCCCCGAAGTTCTGCTCCGGGATGATCTGCGAGACCGTGAACTCGTCGCGCTGCTGCGCCTCGCCGCCACCGCCGTGGGTGATCGCGTCGGGCAGCATGACCAGCGAGGTGGTGCCGGCCTGCTCGCCCGAGGGACGCAGCTGGACACGGATGCCGTGCCGGTCGGACAGCCGGCCGACCACGAACAGGCCCATGCGCTGGGAGATCGCGGCGTCCACGGTCGGCGGGTTGGCCAGCTTGTGGTTGATGTCCGCGAAGTCCTCGGCGGTCAGACCGATGCCCTTGTCGTGGATCTCGATCATGACCCGACCGTCGGGGAGACGGGTGGCCGTCACACGAACCTTGGTCTGCGGCGAGGAGAACGTCGTGGCGTTCTCCAGGAGCTCGGCCAGCAGGTGCACGAGGTCGGTCACGGCGCGGCCGTGGATCTCGGCCTCCGGGACACCCGACAGCTCGATGCGCTCGTACTGCTCCACCTCGGAGGACGCGGCGCGCAGCACGTCGACCAGCGGGACCGGCTGGTCCCAGCGGCGGCCGGGCTCCTCGCCGGCGAGGACGAGGAGGTTCTCGCCGTTGCGGCGCATACGGGTCGCCAGGTGGTCCAGGCGGAAGAGGTTCTCCAGCTGGTCCGGGTCGGCCTCGTTGTTCTCCAGGTCGGTGATCAGGGTCAGCTGGCCCTCGATCAGCGACTGGTTGCGGCGCGAGAGGTTGGTGAAGATCGCGTTGATGTTGCCCCGCAGCAGGGCCTGCTCGGCGGCGAGCCGGACGGCCTCGCGGTGGACCTGGTCGAAGGCCCGGGCGACCTCGCCGATCTCGTCCCTGGTGTTGATCGGGATGGGCTGGACACGGGTGTCCACGCGCCCCGGGTCGGTGCGCGAGAGCTGGTCGACCAGCATCGGCAGACGCTGCTCGGCGATGCCGAAGGCGGCGTTGCGCAGCTGGCGCATCGCCCGGCTCATCTGGCGGGCCACCATGCCGGCCAGGATGAACGCGGCGAGCAGGGCGACCACGACGGCGGCACCGGTGATCAACGCGTCCTGCTTGGCGTCGTCGGCGATGCTGGACGCCTCGTTCACCGCCTTGTCGGCCATGTTCGACTCGATCTGGCGGTAGGCGTTGAACTTGAGGGTGTTGACCGCCCACCAGTTCTGCGCGGTGACGCCCTGCTGGGCGAGCGCGGCGCGGTCGGCCGGGTCCGTGGACTTCAGCGTCGCGAGGGCCGCGACCATCTTGGTCGGGTCGGACGGCGGCGGGGTGTACGTCTCGCCGTCGGCGGCGGCCTGCTGCGCGGCCTGCTTGGCCATCGCCGCGCCGTCCGCCTTGATCTTCGTCTTGGCGTCCTCGAGGGCCTTCGCGTCGGCCTCGGTGCCACCGCCGATGTACTCCTCGATGGCGATGCCCTCGAGGTAGGCGTACGAGGACAGGGCGACCCGCTGGCTGGCGAAGCTGCCGTCGCCGGGGCCGGGCTTGACCAGCAGGTGCATACCGATGGAGCGCTCCAGCGACAGCGCCGCCTTGGTGAGCGAGATCGCGTAGACCGTACGGCCGTAGCTGGTGATGTTTCCGGTGCCCAGACCGAGCTCGTTGGCGAACTCCATCAAGGGGTGTGCGATCTTGACGTAGCCCTCTTCGGTCTTCACACCGGTGAGCTTGGGGGAGACGTAGGCGGCCTGGCGCAGTGCCTGGAGCTTGGGCTCCTCGGCGCGGAACAGCTGGAGGCGGCGCTGCAGACCGGCCGTCTGCGGCATGTCCTGCGCGGCCTGGTCGAAGGCGTCGGCAGCCTGGTCCGTCGCCGCGCGGATCGAGGTGACGGTGGCCTTGTCCTTGGCGGACTGGCTCTTGCCCTTCAGCAGCGGAGCGGCGGTGACGTCACGCTCGTTGTAGAGGGCGTCGCCGTAGGCCAGGGAGGCCCGCACCAGACGTGCGGTGCTCTCCGCGTCCTCGGCCTCCTGCCAGGTGTCGATCGACGCCTTCACCTGGAAGCCGCCCATGACGAGGCCGACCAGCACGGGTATGAGCAGGATCGCGTTCAGCCGGGTCGGCACGCGCCAGTTGCGCGGGGAGAGACGGCCGCCGCTGCGAGCTGGGGCGGCCGTCGGCTCCGGACCGGGCACAGGGGCGGGCGCCGCTCCGCGCGGCGGCGGGGTGAAGTTGCCCCGGGCCGACGGCTCGGGACCGTTCTTGCTTCGCCTCACTCGACCAACAACCTCTCGGCGGTCGGCACCTTCTTTGTGCCGCTGTGTCTCAGAGCCCGTGTCATCGACTGGTGAGTACGTCTTTGACTATTGGGCAGTTCACGCATTCCAGCATGTCGGCCTGCACACCACCAAACAGTCGGAGGTGTCCAGTCCACGTGATGTAAGCCCCAGATAAATCGGTCATAAAGAACGAGCCCCGTCAAAAGACGGGGCTTTTGTCGCGGAGCGACACCGGTTGACCGCGACGCGTGGCCATACCACCGGATTCCTCTGCCGAAACGTTATGAACACCGTGGCCGACCGTGTCAAATGACACAGCCGGCTCCGGTACAACTACGACAACTGTCCTATGCCACCACGGATTTGGATGCTATCTCAACCGTGCCATGAGGGCGTGCTCCACCAGCGTGATCAGCGCACTCTTGGCATCCGAGCGGTGGCGGGCGTCCGTCGTGATGATCGGGGTGTCCGGACCGATCTGGAGAGCCTCGCGCACCTCCTCGGGAGCATACGGCTGGTGCCCGTCGAAGCCGTTGAGCGCGACGACGAACGGCAGGCCGCTGTTCTCGAAGTAGTCCACCGCCGGGAAGCAGTCGGCCAGACGCCGGGTGTCCACCAGGACCACCGCGCCGATCGCGCCCCGCACCAGGTCGTCCCACATGAACCAGAAACGGTCCTGGCCCGGAGTACCGAACAGGTACAGGATCAGGTCCTGGTCGAGCGTGATACGGCCGAAGTCCATGGCCACCGTGGTGGTGGTCTTGTCCCCGGTGTGCGTCAGGTCGTCGATGCCCGCACTCGCGGACGTCATGACGGCCTCGGTGCGCAGCGGGTTGATCTCGGAGACGGCGCCCACGAACGTGGTCTTGCCGACGCCGAAGCCGCCGGCCACCACGATCTTCGCGGAGGTGGTCGCCCGTCCTCCGTCAGAGCTTGCGAAGTCCACTGAGCACCCTTTCGAGCAGTGTCACGTCCGGAGCGCCGGTGGTCTCGTCGCCGCCCGGCTGGTGAATGGCGACGAGTCCTGCCTCGGCGAGGTCCGCGACGAGAATCCGGGCCACGCCGAGCGGCATGGCCAGGAGCGCCGACACCTCCGCGACCGACTTGACCTCACGGCACAGATGACAGATGCGCTGGTGCTCCGGGAGCAGTCCCATGAGCGCTGCCGGGTCGGCCGTCGTGCTGATCAGCGCCTCGATGGCGAGCTGATAGCGCGGCCGGGTCCGGCCACCGGTCATCGCGTACGGACGTACCAGCGGCTGGTCGCCCTCATCCTCGTACGGCTCCGCGTACGGATCATGAGAGGCGGTGGGCGGGGTCATGAATCCTCCGGGCGGGACAGCAGGTCGGTCAGTCGTGCCGTCTGACGGGGCCGGTGGGGGGATTGTGGCGGCCGGACGGTGTTTTGGTGAGACGGGTGGTGCCGGGGCCGATCAGTGAAGCAGACTGCCCTGGAGCTCAGCGCGCAGGTCGGGCGTGAGTACCGCGCCCGCGCGGTCGACCAGGAGCGCCATCTCGTAGCCGACGAGGCCGATGTCGCACTCGGGGTGTGCGAGCACAGCCAGCGACGAACCGTCGGAAATGGACATGAGGAAGAGGAATCCGCGCTCCATCTCCACGACCGTCTGCGCCACCGTGCCCCCCTCGAAGATCCGGGATGCCCCGGCGGTCAGCGAGGTGAGGCCGGACGCGACGGCCGCGAGCTGGTCCGCACGATCGCGCGGAAAGCCCTCCGACATCGCCAGCAGGAGACCGTCGGCGGACACGACGACGGTGTGGGACACCCCGGGGGTGTTGTCCACGAAGTTGGTGATCAACCAGTTGAGGTTCTGTGCCGCCTGGCTCATCGGGCTCAACTAACGCTCCTGCTGGTGAGTGGGGCTCGGGAAGCTGCCCGTCTGACCGGTGCCGGCCTGACGACCCTGCGCGATACCCCGACGGAGATTGGTCAGCCGGCCCCGTACGTCGTCAGGCGAACGCGAGACCTGCGGACCGTTTTGGTGCTGTTGCTGCTGAGCCGTGCCCGGAACGAGGTTCGCCCGGGGCACCCGGCGCGGCAGGCCGGAGGTGGTGACGCCGCCCGCTGCCGGCTGCCGTGTGCGCTCTGCCTGCCGGACGAGATCGTCGTTCGGCGAGCTGCGCCAGGCGGTGGCGGCGGAACGCTGAGGGGCAGCGGGAGCCTGTGGCTGCTGCTGCTGCTGCTGCGGGGCCGGGGCGGAGGCCGGGGCCGCGGACCCGTGGCCGTTCTGCTGGCCGCGGAACCAGTTCGTCTCCAGCGTGTCGTACAGCGGCGTACGACCGTCGCCCGGGCCGGTCGCCGGCGGCAGCGCCTCGGGCTCCGGGCGGGCGGGCCGCTGCGGCGGACGCGGCGGGACCGGGGGGACCGGCGGCCGCTGCGCGCCGTTGGCCTGCGGGTACTGACCCGTGGTGGCGGGGTTCTGCCGACCGGGCACGGAGTGCTGCCCGGTGGAGCTGCTGTCGTAGCCCTGGACCGGGAACTGGCCGGTGGAGCTGCTGTCGTAGGCCGCCGGGCCTGTGAACTGCCCCGTGGACGACGGACCGGGCTGCCCGGCGGGCGCTCCGAAGACGTCCGGACGGACGAACTGGCCCGTGTTCTGCGGGTCGTTCCCACCGGGACGCGGAGCGTCGTAATCGGGGCGGGGAAAGTCCGATGTGGTGGAGCCGGCACCGGGGCCCTGGCGGCCGTCGCGCCCGCTCGCCGGCATCTCCGCGGTCGAGGCCGGGCCGTTCCGGTCGTCGATGCGCGGCATCCGGGAGGTCTGGGCCGGGTCCTGCTCGTCGTGGCCGCGCGGGGTGTCGAGCGAGGTGCGCGGCACCGGGGGCTGCGCGTTCTCGTCGCTCCAGCTGGGCGTGCGGGGCTGTGCGTTGCCGCCCGGCAGCTCGGCGCGCGGACCACCGCGGCCCGGCAGCACCGGCCGGCGCCCGCGGCGGGTGCCGCCGCTCTGCTCGGCACCCGCGCTCGGTGCCTGCGGAGGCACCGGACGGCTGCCGCCGAACATGTCCTGGCTCTGCGTCGCACCCGTGGACTGCATGCCCTGCGACTGACCGAAGCCGGCGCCGGCCTGAGTAGGACGGCCCTGGGGGGCTGCCGGGGCCTGCGGCCCCCGCGCTCCGCCCTGGGCACCCGGACGGCCGCCCGCACCGGGCAGCGCGGCGCGCGGACCCTGGCCGGCACCGAGGCGGCCACCGCCACCCGCGCCGAGGGCCGGGCCGCCCGGCGCACCGGCGCCGAGGGAACCGCTGTTGCTCGCCTGGCGACGGGCCGCGGCGGCACCGGCGGCGGCCTGCGCGGCGGCCGCGCCGCCCGCGGACGGCGCACCCTGGCCGGGCTTGCCCGTGGGCTTCTTGCCGCCCTGGGCGACGTCGACGGGCAGCATGACCAGCGCGGTCGTACCGCCGGAGTCGGACGGGCGCAGCTGGATGCGGATGCCGTGCCGCTGCGACAGACGACCGACCACGAAGAGGCCCATGCGGCGGGAGACGGAGACGTCCACGGTGGGCGGCGACGCGAGCCGCTCGTTGATCGCCGCGAGGTCCTCGGGGGAGAGGCCGATACCGGTGTCGTGGATCTCGATCAGGACGCGGCCGTCGGGCAGCGCGTGACCGGTGACCTTGACCTTGGTCTGCGGCGAGGAGAAGGAGGTGGCGTTCTCGAGCAGCTCGGCGAGCAGGTGCACGAGGTCGTTGACCACGCGGCCGGCGACCTCGGTGGTCGGCACGGCGGCCAGCTCGATGCGCTCGTACTGCTCCACCTCGGACGCGGCGGCGCGCAGGACGTCGACCAGCGGGACCGGGCGGGTCCAGCGGCGGCCGGGCTCTTCACCGGCGAGAACGAGAAGGTTTTCACCGTTACGGCGCATACGCGTCGCGAGGTGGTCGAGCTTGAACAGCGAGGACAGCTGGTCCGGGTCGGCCTCGCGGGACTCCAGCTCGGAGATCAGCGACAGCTGGCGCTGGATCAGACCCTGGGAGCGGCGCGAGAGGTTGGTGAACATCGCGTTGACGTTGCCCCGCAGCAGGGCCTGCTCGGCGGCGAGGCGGACCGCCTCGCGGTGCACGTCGTCGAAGGCCGCGGCCACCTGGCCGATCTCGTCCCGGGAGTGCACACCGACCGACTCCACGGACGTGTCGACGTCCTGCGGGTCGGACTCGGACAGCTGCTTGACCAGCTCCGGCAGACGGTCCTGGGCGACCTTGGTGGCGGTCTCCTGGAGGCGGCGCAGCGAGCGGATCATGGACCGGGCGACGATGAAGGCGCCGACGAGCGAGACACCGAGCACGATCAGGATCAGGACACCGGAGATGATCGCCTCGCGCTCGGAGACGGAGCGCAGCTCACGGGCCTTCTGCTCCATGTCCTCGAGCAGCGTGCGCTCGATCTTCTCCATCTGCTCGATCTTGGTCGAGCTGTCGTCCGTCCAGTCCTTGTAGGAACGCTTGTCGAGGGACGACAGACCGGTCGCCGAGCTCAGTGCGCGGTCGGCGTAGGTGTCGGTGGACTCGATCGTCGCGTTGCCCTCTTCGATGGGCTTGAGGAGCTCGGCGGCGGACGCGTCGCCGTAGATGCTCTTGAAGCTGGCCAGCTCGGAGTCCTGGCTCTCGAGCGCCGAGTCGGCGTACAGCCGGTCGTTCTCGGTCAGGTTGCCGAAGGTGGTGTCGTTCGCGGGCAGGGCCGCGGCGAGCACGGCGCGCTGGACGGACGCGTACTCCTTGGCGGAGGAGAAGGCGGCCAGGGCACGCGTGCGCTGGATCATCTCCGGGTTGCTGGTCGCCTCCGCCATGTCCTGCGAGAGGCTGAGCAGGTTGGTGATCAGCCGGTGGTACGACTCCACGGTCTGGGTGGAGTTGTCCTTGGCCTGGTAGGCGCCGTTGCGGATCTTGGAGAGGGTGCCCAGGTCGGTGACCAGGCCCACCAGGCTCTCGCGGACGCCCTGGAGGTTGCCGTTGCTGACGTTGGCGTCGATTTCCTCGGCGGCGTTGTTGAAGTTGTCGACCGCGCGGTCCGTCTTGTCCCGGTAGCTCTTGACCGTGTAGTCGCTCGTCGCCTTCGCGCCGTGCGCCAGCGGACCGGCCGACTGGTCGCGCTCCTCCTGGAGCGCGGCCGCAAGCTCGGTGGCCTGCTTGGTCATCTCCGTCAGCAGCTTCATGTTGTCGAGCTGCTGGATGTCGTCCATGGAGTCGCCGATGCGCAGTGCGCCGAGCGAGGTGGCCGCGACCACCGGGAGCGCGAGCAGCGAGACCAGACGCGTGGAGATGCGCCAGTTGCGCAGGGCTATGCGCGAGCCGGGGCCCGTGGGGCCCTTCGGCGGCTTGACGGTCGGAGTGGGTGCCGCGGTGGGACCCGCAGACGTGGACGCGCCCGGACGCCCGGAGCCACCGCCGTCGCCGGACGGGGTCGGGCCCTGGTTCTGGGCGTGCTGGGGCGAGGAACCGCGGTCGGTCCCGCCGTGCGGCTCCGGCTCCGCCGAAGCACTGCCATCCCTCTTGAAACGTCCCTGCACTAGCGTCGCAACCTCTGGACCAGGCGTCCTTCCGGTTGAACGGAAGGACGGGTGTCGGCGTATTAGGGGGCGCCCTGAATGCGCCCCCCGGTGGTCGTGAGTGACCGGCGCTGGTTCCCCCCATCTCGCCGCCACTCGGCGCTGTTTGCGCCCCCTGCGCGCCGGCTCGATCCTGCAGCGGTCCGTGGAATTCCAGCACAGTGCCGGATCTCCAACAAGGCCGTTGGCCCCAACCGTGACCTACGTGACAGTACGTGAGTGTTGGATTACAGGAAGTAGAAAAGGATTCCATCGATAACGGACATATGGCCGCGAGGTGTTCGGACCAGGGAAGTGTCCCAGTCGACATGATCAGGATCGGAATGAGTGCTTCAGGGGCGGAATGCCCGTTTCGCTGCCATGAAGTACCGGTCTGAATTGACCGGTTTGTCGGTAGGTCCGTGAGCAAACTCACATGCTGATCATGGGGTCTTCATCGCTGGGGCCGGGAATTGAATGTTTAGCCTGACGCTTTACAAGACAGAACCATCTGCCAATCCGCGCCGGAATTCGCCCCTTTGGGGTTATTCGGCGCCCGCACCACGACAGGGTCGAGTACAACCGTGAAGACGACGATGATGTTCCGCACGATAGCCAACCCTCGGCGCACGACGCTGGCGCACCTTGAGGACGCCGCCGATCTGCAGACCCTGGACCAGCAGGAACACTCCGTCGATCTTCCCCTGCAGACCGCCAACCCCCGGCGCACCGTCCTGGTGGACGTCCCGGCCGCCGCGGGCACGGCGCAGTAGAGCGCGCGGCGGCCGGCGCGCCCCTCCGAGCGATAGCCTGGGGCCTCAGACTCCAGCAGCTCAGTGACTCAGTGAGGGGCGCCAGGATCCCGTGCGCATCGCCAGATTCTCCATCGACGGGAACGTCGCCTTCGGCGCGGTCGAGGGCGACAGGCCGGACGAACTCGTCCTCGACATCATCAAGGGCATCCCGTTCGCGGACTTCGAGCTCTCCGGCACCAAGGTGCCGCTGAACAAGGTCAGGCTGCTGCCCCCGGTGCTCCCCAACAAGGTCGTGGCCTTCGGCCGCAACTACGCGGAGCACGCCCAGGAACTGGGCAACGAGGTGCCCGACGCCCCCTTCGCCTTCTTCAAGCCGTCCACCTCGGTGATCGGCCCCGGCGACGAGATCCAGTACCCCTCCTTCTCCGAGGAACTGCACCACGAGGCCGAACTGGCCGTCGTGATCGGGCGCATGTGC
The DNA here is from genome assembly GCF_008806595.1 of Streptomyces luteolifulvus. Taxonomy (GTDB): domain Bacteria; phylum Actinomycetota; class Actinomycetes; order Streptomycetales; family Streptomycetaceae; genus Streptomyces; species Streptomyces luteolifulvus. Next base: position 137,104 of record NZ_VZRB01000018.1, read on the forward strand.
CGTGAGGTCCCGCGCGACCGCGTCAAGGACGTGATCCTGGGCTACACCTGCGCCAACGACATCACCGCCCGCGACGTCCAGCGGCGCGAGAAGCAGTGGGCGCGGGCCAAGGGCTTCGACACCTCCTGCCCGCTGGGCCCCTGGGTGGAGACGGACCTCGACCCCTCCGACCTGACCATCCAGCTCACGGTCAACGGGCAGCAACGCCAGCTCGGCCGCACCAGCGAGATGATCCACTCCGTCGAGGACCTGATCGTCAACATCACCGAGGCCATGACGCTGCTCCCCGGCGACGTGATCCTCACGGGCACCCCGGCAGGCGTCGGGCCGCTCACCGTCGGCGACGAGGTCGCCGTCACCATCGAAGGCATCGGCACTCTCACCAACAAGGTAGTCAAGCGTGGCTAGCGCACCCGCCTCCCCCGTCCGCGTCCGTTTCTGTCCGTCGCCCACCGGCAACCCCCATGTGGGCCTGGTCCGCACGGCCCTGTTCAACTGGGCCTTCGCCCGGCACCACCAGGGCACGCTGGTCTTCCGCATCGAGGACACCGACGCCGCCCGTGACTCCGAGGAGTCGTACACCCAGCTGCTCGACGCGATGCGCTGGCTGGGCTTCGACTGGGACGAGGGCCCGGAGGTCGGCGGCCCGCACGCGCCCTACCGCCAGTCCCAGCGCATGGACCTCTACAAGGACGTCGCGCAGAAGCTCCTGGACGCCGGCCACGCCTACCGCTGCTACTGCTCGCAGGAGGAGCTCGACACCCGCCGCGAGGCCGCCCGCGCCGCCGGCCGGCCCTCCGGCTACGACGGCCACTGCCGCGACCTCGCCCCCGGGCAGGTCGAGGAGTACAAGGCTCAGGGCCGCACGCCGATCGTCCGCTTCCGCATGCCCGACGAGACGATCACCTTCACGGACCTGGTCCGCGGTGAGCTGACGTTCACGCCGGAGAACGTCCCGGACTACGGGATCGTACGAGCCAACGGGGCGCCCCTCTACACGCTCGTCAACCCGGTCGACGACGCCCTGATGGAGATCACCCACGTCTTGCGCGGCGAGGACCTGCTCTCCTCCACCCCGCGCCAGATCGCGCTCTACAAGGCGCTGACCGAGCTGGGCATCGCCAAGCAGATCCCGGCCTTCGGCCACCTGCCGTACGTGATGGGCGAGGGCAACAAGAAGCTGTCGAAGCGGGACCCGCAGTCGTCGCTCAACCTCTACCGCGAGCGCGGCTTCCTGCCCGAGGGCCTGCTCAACTACCTCTCCCTGCTCGGCTGGTCGCTCTCCGCCGACCAGGACATCTTCGCCATGGATGCGATGGTCGCGGCCTTCGACATCGCGGACGTCAACCCCAACCCGGCGCGCTTCGACCTGAAGAAGTGCGAGGCGATCAACGGCGACCACATCCGCCTGCTCGACGTGAAGGACTTCACGGAGCGCTGCCGGCCGTGGCTCCAGCCGCCGTTCGCCCCGTGGGCGCCGGAGGACTTCGACGAGACCAAGTGGCAGATGATCGCGCCGCACGCGCAGACCCGGCTGAAGGTCCTCTCGGAGATCACCGACAACGTCGACTTCCTGTTCCTGCCCGAGCCGGTCTTCGACGAGCCGAGCTGGACCAAGGCCATGAAGGAGGGCAGCGACGCCCTGCTCCGCACCGCCCGCGAGAAGCTCGACGCGGCCGACTGGACCTCCGCGGAGTCCCTGAAGGAGGCCGTCCTTGCCGCCGGCGAGGCCCATGGCCTCAAGCTCGGCAAGGCCCAGGCCCCGGTCCGCGTGGCCGTCACCGGCCGCACGGTCGGCCTCCCGCTCTTCGAGTCCCTGGAGGTCCTGGGCAAGGAGCGGACGCTGGCCCGGATCGACGCGGCGCTGGCGAAGCTCGCCGCCTAGGGCAGGCCCTAGAGGTCCCTACGACGGTGAGGCGGCACCCGGCCCGGGTGCCGCACCTTCGTCGTTCCGCCGGACGCGCCCCCCGTCCCCGCGTTACCGTCGGATCATGAGCATCCTCGCCGTGGTCTGGGACGTGGACGACACCCTCTTCGACTACACCACGGCAGATCGCGTCGGCATGCGGGAGCACCTCCTGGCCGAAGGCCTGCTGGACGGACACGGCACCGTGGAGCGGGCCGTCGCGCACTGGCGGGAGATCACCGACCGGCAGTGGGCGCGCTTCTCGGCCGGGGAGGTCTCCTTCGAGGGGCAGCGCCGCGACCGCGTCCGCGTGTTCCTCGGCCAGGAGCTCACCGATGACGAGGCCGACGACTGGTTCGGCCGTTACATGCGTCACTACGAGGCCGCCTGGGCGCTCTTCCCGGACGTCCTGCCCGTCCTGGACGCCCTCGCCGCCAGCCACCGGCACGCGGTGCTGTCCAACTCCAGCCTCCACGTCCAGGACCGCAAACTGCGCATGCTCGGTGTGCACGACCGCTTCGAGGCCATCCTGTGCGCCGCGGAGCTCGGGGTGTCCAAGCCGGAGCCCGGGGCCTTCCACGCGGCCTGCGACGCCCTGGAGCTGGCCCCGCACCACGTGGCGTACGTCGGCGACCACCCGGAGATCGACGGGCGGGGCGCCGCGGACGCCGGACTGCTGTCGGTGTGGATCGACCGGGACGGTGTGTACGCCGGGGCCGGCGCGCCCGCGGGCCCGCGCCGGATCGCCTCCCTCGCCGAACTCCCCGCGCTCCTCGGCTCGGATACCCGTTTTGGAGCGCCGTCCACCTTCGGGTAATGTTCTTCCTGCGCCGCCGGGGAGCGGGCCGAAAGGCCGGAACCGGAGGCGCAAGCTAGAACAAGAGCCTCTCAGAGGCTTGCGTTTCAGTGGCCTATGGTGTAATTGGCAGCACGACTGATTCTGGTTCAGTTAGTCTTGGTTCGAGTCCAGGTAGGCCAGCTCGCAGAGCTCATCTGCACTCGCCCCCGTTGTGTAGCGGCCTAGCACGCTGCCCTCTCAAGGCAGTAGCGCCGGTTCGAATCCGGTCGGGGGTACTGATTCCGATCTTCTCGGGATCGCTAGGGCCCCCGTTGTGTAGCGGCCTAGCACGCCGCCCTCTCAAGGCGGTAGCGCCGGTTCGAATCCGGTCGGGGGTACAAACTGGTCTAAACCACAATGGTCTATGGTGTAATTGGCAGCACGACTGATTCTGGTTCAGTTAGTCTTGGTTCGAGTCCAGGTAGACCAGCTCGGATCTGCGGAAACGCAAGATCCTCGCCCCCGTTGTGTAGCGGCCTAGCACGCCGCCCTCTCAAGGCGGTAGCGCCGGTTCGAATCCGGTCGGGGGTACATCCGGCGAAGGCCCTCCACCTCGGTGGGGGGCCTTCTGCCGTTCCCGGGGTCACTCGAAGCTGCACCTCCGTGCCGACTCCGGCTCCTGCGCCGGCCGGTGCATCAACCGGCCGTACGACACGATCAGTTCGGGGGTCCAGTCGTAGGCCTCGCGGCCGCGCACAGTCAGGTGACGGGGGAGCGGGGGACGGGGCGGGCCGGCCGCGGCGTTGAGGCCGGTCCTCCCCGTGACGTTCCCGGAAGGTCAGCCCGCGCGGCGCAGGGCCTCGGACAGACGGGCGGCCGCGTCGATGACCGCCTGGGCGTGCATACGGCCCGGGTGGCGCGTCAGCCGCTCGATGGGCCCGGAGACGGACACGGCGGCCACCACGCGGTTGGAGGGGCCGCGCACGGGCGCGGAGACGGACGCGACGCCCGGCTCGCGCTCGCCGATCGACTGGGCCCAGCCCCGGCGCCGTACACCCGACAGGGCCGTCGCCGTGAAGCGGGCGCCCTGCAGGCCCCGGTGCAGGCGCTCCGGCTCCTCCCAGGCCATCAGGATCTGGGCCGAGGAGCCCGCCTTCATCGTGAGCGTCGAACCGACCGGGACCGTGTCCCGCAGTCCGGACAGGCGCTCCGCCGCGGCGACGCAGATGCGCATGTCGCCCTGGCGGCGGTAGAGCTGCGCGCTCTCGCCGGTGACGTCACGGAGGTGGGTGAGCACCGGGCCCGCCGTGGCGAGGAGGCGGTCCTCGCCGGCGGCCGCGGCCAGCTCGGCCAGTCGCGGGCCGAGAATGAAACGGCCCTGCATGTCACGTGCCACCATGCGGTGGTGTTCCAGAGCCACGGCCAGCCGGTGGGCCGTGGGTCGTGCCAGTCCGGTCGCTGCGACCAGACCCGCGAGGGTGGCCGGACCGGACTCCAGGGCGCTCAGGACAAGGGCTGCCTTGTCCAGAACGCCGACGCCGCTACTGTTGTCCATGAAACGATACTTGCGTCTCACTCTGTGAAACGCAAGTTCAATTTTCCGTGGAACACGCCACTCTGGAAGAACACGAAGGCACAGCGGCCCGCGGATCAACGGGCCCGGCGGCGGACGGCCCGGACCACGAGCCGAACGGCAGGCAGCCGCCGCTTCCTCAAGATCTAGTTTGGACCGGTGGACGTTTGCCGGCCGGAGGGACAGCGATGGGTAGGACACTCGCGGAGAAGGTCTGGGACGACCATGTCGTCCGGCGCGCCGAGGGCGAGCCCGACCTCCTCTTCATCGATCTGCACCTGCTGCACGAGGTGACCAGCCCGCAGGCCTTCGACGGTCTGCGCCAGAACGGCCGCCCGGTGCGCCGTCTCGACCTCACCATCGCGACCGAGGACCACAACACCCCGACCCTCGACATCGACAAGCCCATCGCCGACCCCGTCTCGCGCGCCCAGCTGGAGACGCTGCGCAAGAACTGCGCCGAGTTCGGGGTGCGCCTGCACCCGCTGGGCGACGTCGAGCAGGGCGTCGTCCACGTCGTCGGCCCCCAGCTGGGCCTGACCCAGCCCGGTACGACGGTCGTCTGCGGCGACTCGCACACCTCCACGCACGGCGCCTTCGGCGCGCTGGCGTTCGGCATCGGCACCTCCCAGGTCGAGCATGTGCTGGCCACCCAGACGCTGCCGCTGGCCCGCCCCAGGACCATGGCCATCACCGTCGACGGTGAGCTGCCCGAGGGCGTCACGGCCAAGGACCTGATCCTGGCGATCATCGCCCGGATCGGTACCGGTGGCGGCCAGGGCTACATCCTGGAGTACCGCGGCTCCGCCATCGAGCAGCTCTCGATGGAGGCCCGGATGACCGTCTGCAACATGTCGATCGAGGCCGGTGCCCGCGCGGGCATGATCGCCCCGGACGAGACCACCTTCGCGTACCTCAAGGGCCGCCCGCACGCCCCCGAGGGCGAGGACTGGGACGCCGCCGTCGCGTACTGGAAGACGCTGAAGACGGACGAGGACGCCGAGTTCGACGCCGAGGTCGTCATCGACGCCGCCGCACTGTCGCCGTTCGTCACCTGGGGCACCAACCCGGGCCAGGGCGCGCCGCTTTCGTCCGCCGTCCCCGACCCCGCTTCGTACGATGACGCTTCGGAGCGCCTGGCCGCCGAAAAGGCCCTGGAATACATGGGGTTGGAGGCCGGACAGCCGCTGCGGTCCATCACCGTGGACACCGTCTTCGTAGGCTCGTGCACCAACGGCCGTATCGAGGACCTGCGCGCGGCCGCCGCGATCGTCAAGGACCGCAAAATCGCCGACGGGGTACGGATGCTGGTCGTCCCGGGCTCCGCTCGGGTCGGTCTGCAGGCCGTTTCGGAGGGCCTGGACGTCGTCTTCAAGGAGGCCGGCGCCGAATGGCGGCACGCGGGCTGCTCGATGTGTCTGGGCATGAACCCGGACCAGCTGGCCCCCGGTGAGCGCTCCGCGTCCACCTCCAACCGCAACTTCGAGGGCCGGCAGGGCAAGGGCGGTCGTACGCACCTGGTGTCGCCGCAGGTCGCCGCCGCGACGGCGGTCCTGGGCCACCTGGCCTCCCCGGCCGACCTGTCCGACGCCGAGACCCGTACGCCCGCTGGAGTCTGAGAGTCATGGAAGCATTCACCACGCACACCGGCCGGGCCGTCCCGCTGCGCCGCAGCAACGTCGACACCGACCAGATCATCCCTGCTCACTGGCTCAAGAAGGTGACACGGGACGGCTTCGAGGACGGACTGTTCGAGGCCTGGCGCAAGGACGAGACCTTCGTTCTCAACCGGCCCGAGCGCCAGGGCGCGACCGTCCTGGTCGCCGGACCCGACTTCGGCACCGGCTCCTCCCGCGAGCACGCCGTGTGGGCGCTGCAGAACTACGGCTTCAAGGCCGTGATCTCCTCCCGCTTCGCCGACATCTTCCGCGGCAACTCGCTCAAGAACGGCCTGCTCACGGTGGTTCTGGAGCAGAAGACCGTGGACGCGCTGTGGGAGCTGACCGAGCGGGACCCGCAGGCCGAGGTCACGGTGGACCTCGAGGCCCGCGAGGTGCGCGCGGAGGGCATCACCGCGTCCTTCGAGCTCGACGAGAACTCCCGCTGGCGGCTGCTGAACGGGCTGGACGACATCTCCATCACCCTCCAGAACGAGGCCGACATCGCCGCGTACGAAGCGAAGCGGCCCTCGTACAAGCCGCAGACCCTCCAGGTCTGATCCCTCAGGCGTCACAACGGGTCGAGTTTCGGCCACGCACCACCCCCTCTGTACCCCCGGTCAGCCCGATCGGGGGTACAGCCGTGTCTGCACCCGAACGGACCCCTGCCGAGCCGGGCGCGCCTTCAACTTCCCACGTTAGAGGGGTTGTTGCCGGGGTACGCGAGCTCTGTGGGCCTCGCTTCTGCGGGCGCCGACGAGGCTGTCGGAGGCGGCAGTTGCCCCCTGCGCAGGCGACAACTCGCCCCAGATGGCACAATCTGTGCATGGAACACGACGGCCAACTCGAGCTCTATGCGGCGGTCGCGGTCCGACTGAAGGAAGCGCACGCAAGGGTGCGCGCACTGCAAGTCCCGGAGGGCGTACGGATGGCGCTGACCCGGAAGCTGCTGGTCATTACGGCCGCGGCCAAGCACGATCTCGCCGATGCGACAAGGCGTCTGGAGCGGTTCACGGAGGACCTCGACCAGGGGCGATTCCCCGAAGAGGAACGCTGAACAAGTCCGGGACAACCGAGTCGGTTGCGGCGCATGGGTGATAAGCCCGTTTCGTGTTTGATTTGCGGTATATATCTGCCTAACGTGCGAAAAAGCTTGAACACTTTCGTTCTGGCGATGTCTCCGAAGGGGAAGACGTGAACAAGGCGCAGCTCGTAGAAGCGATTGCCGACAAGCTGGGCGGCCGCCAGCAGGCCGCCGAGGCTGTCGACGCGGTCCTGGACGCCATCGTCCGCGCGACCGTCGCCGGGGACCGGGTGTCGGTCACCGGCTTCGGCTCGTTCGAGAAGGTCGACCGTCCGGCGCGTTACGCCCGCAACCCCCAGACGGGCGAGCGGGTTCGGGTCAAGAAGACCTCCGTGCCGCGCTTCCGTGCCGGCCAGGGCTTCAAGGACCTGGTCAGCGGCTCGAAGAAGCTCCCGCGCGGCGGTGAGGTCGCCGTCAAGAAGGCCCCCAAGGGCAGCCTGACCGGCGGTGCCGCCGCGACGGTCAAGAAGGCCGCGGCCAAGAAGACCACCGCGAAGAAGGCGGCCGCCGCGAAGAAGGTCACGGCGAAGAAGGCGCCCGCGAAGAAGACGACGGCCGCCGCGAAGAAGGTCACGGCGAAGAAGGCGCCCGCCAAGAAGACCACGGCGGCCGCCGCGAAGAAGACCACGGCGAAGAAGACCACCGCCAAGAAGGCGACGGCCAAGAAGGCCCCGGCGAAGAAGGCGACGGCCAAGAAGGCCCCCGCCAAGAAGTCGCCGGCCCGCAAGACCACCACCGCCAAGAAGGCCACGGCCCGCAAGAAGTAAGGGCACAGGGGCACTCACGCGCCGGGCCGGACTCCCCAGGGAGTCCGGCCCGCGGCGTGTCCACAGGGGGTTCTACAGGGTCTGCAGCGTCACCAGGACGATCCGGCGGCTGTCCTCGGAGCCCTCCACCTCGATCCGCACCCGCTGCCCGGGGCGCAGCAGCCTCAGCCCGCCCGCGTCGAACGCGGCGGCGTCGAAGGGGACGGGGGTGCCGTCGTCGAGCAGCACACTGCCGCTGCGCGTCCCAGCGTCGTACGTGTATGCGGTGGCCTGCATGGCGGCAGCCTACTGCCCCGGGACGGGGCCTGCCCGGGGCGTCAGGCCGGTCACACGGGGGCGGGCCCGCCCGTCTGCGGAGTTGTCGCACCGACCGGCCGGGCCGGCCCCGGCAGACGTGCCACCGCGGCCGCCGTGCGCGGGCCGACCCCGAGGGCCAGCGCGGCCCGCAGGTCCTCGCCCGTGTCCACGTCCTGGCGTACGGAATCCACCGCGCCGAGCCCGATTTCCACGGCGCCGGACGCGCGATGGCGGGCCCGCGAATCGGGACCGAACGACGGGAGCAATTCCCGGCCCGGAGCGGCGGCCAGCAACGTGGTCCCGATTGCGGCCGCATCCGGAAGAAAAGCCCGCGGGAATTCCGCCGCCGCATCCAGTACCCGGGCCAATTCCAGGGGACGCAGCGCCGGGAGATCGGCGTTCAGCGCCGCCACGGCGGCCTCGGGCCGCAGAGTCCGTACGGCCGCCGCCGCGTGGGCCAGCGCCGCGTTCAGGCCGCCCCGCGGCTCGTCGGGGACGATCCGGGCACCGAGTGCCGCGAGCTCCCGTCCGGCCAGCACGTCGTCCGTGACGACCGCCACATCCCGCACCGCGGCGCAGGCCAGCGCGGCCGCCACGGTGTCCTGGGCGAAGGCGAGGGCGAGGCCCCGGCGCACTCCGTCGGCGGCGGTGTCCGAGAGCCTGCTCTTGGCCCGCGCCAGGGGCTTCAGGGGAATCACCAGGGTCCACTGCACGAGCGTTCCGTCCTTCTCTTGTCGCCGCCATTGTCGCCCGGCCCATCGGGAGGCGGCGCGACCGGGGCGTACGGTGTTCTCGACAGACCGGCGGCCCGGGGTGACACTTGTGCGGCCCCCCAGGCCCTAGAGGAAGGTGTCCGCGTGCCCCGCCGCAGAATCGGGTTCTGGTACCGCTTCGCAGCGGTCCTCTGCAAACCACCGCTGGTGGTTCTGCTCAAGCGGGACTGGCGAGGAATGGAGAACATTCCGGCCGAGGGCGGATTTATCACCGTGGTGAACCACAATTCGCACGTCGATCCCTTCGCGTACGCGCACTATCAGTACAACACCGGCCGTGTTCCGCGATTCCTGGCGAAGAGCGGCCTTTTCAAGAAGGGATTCGTCGGTGCCGCGATGCGCGGCACCGGACAGATCCCCGTCTACCGCGAGAGCACCGACGCGCTCAGCGCGTTCCGCGCCGCGATCGACGCCGTGGAGCGCGGTGAGTGCGTCGCCTTCTACCCCGAGGGCACCCTCACCCGCGACCCGAACGGCTGGCCCATGACCGGCAAGACCGGTGCCGCGCGCGTCGCTCTGCAGACCAAGTGCCCGGTGATCCCGGTCGCCCAGTGGGGCGCCAACGAACTGCTGCCGCCGTACGCCAAGAAGCCCAACCTCCTTCCGCGCAAGACCCACCACGTGCTCGCCGGCCCGCCGGTGGACCTGGACCGGTTCTACGACCAGGAGATGACTCCGGAGCTCCTGAAGGAGGCGACCGAGGTCATCATGGCCGCCATCACCCGCCATCTCGAAAAGATCCGTGGCGAGAGGGCGCCCGAGACGGCGTACGACCCCCGCCGGGAGCGGATCGAGCAGCGCCGCAAGACCCGCGCGCAGACGCAGCCGAAGGCAGGGCAGGAAGAGGGGCGGAGCAAGTGAGCAAGCCGGTCAGGGCGGCCGTCTTCGGGACCGGATCGTGGGGCACCGCGTTCGGCATGGTCCTCGCCGACGCGGGATGCGAGGTGACCCTGTGGGGGCGCCGTCCCGAGCTCGCGGAAGCGGTCAACTCCACACGTACGAACCCGGACTACCTCCCCGGCGTGGAACTCCCGGAGAATCTGCGGGCCACGACGGACGCCGCCGAGGCCGCGCGCGGAGCCGACTTCACCGTCCTTGCGATCCCCTCGCAGACACTGCGCGGGAACCTCGCCGAATGGACCCCGCTGCTCGCGCCGGACACCGTCCTCGTCTCGCTGATGAAGGGCGTCGAACTCGGCTCCGCCATGCGGATGAGCGAGGTGATCGAGGACGTCGCCAAGGTCGGCCGGGACCGTATCGCCGTCGTCACCGGGCCCAACCTCGCCCGTGAGATCGCCGCCCGGATGCCGGCCGCCGCCGTGGTGGCCTGCACCGACGAGGCCGTGGCCCAGCGCCTTCAGTCGGCCTGTCACACGCCGTACTTCCGCCCGTACACCAATACCGACGTGGTGGGCTGCGAACTGGGCGGCGCGGTCAAGAACGTCATCGGTCTCGCCGTAGGAATCGCGGACGGCATGGGACTGGGCGACAATGCCAAGGGCTCGCTCATCACCCGGGGCCTCGCCGAGACCACCCGGCTCGGTCTGGTCATGGGCGCCGACGCGCTCACGTTCTCCGGACTCGCGGGCCTCGGCGACCTGGTGGCGACCTGCTCCTCGCCGCTGTCCCGCAACCACACCTTCGGCACCAACCTCGGCAAGGGCATGACCCTGGAGGAGACCATCGCGGTCACCAGCCAGACCGCCGAGGGCGTCAAGTCCTGTGAGTCGGTGCTGGATCTGGCCCGCCGGCACGGCGTCGACATGCCCATCACCGAGACGGTCGTCGGCATCGTGCACGAGGGCAAGCCGCCCGTGGTCGCCCTCAAGGAGCTGATGTCGCGCAGCGCGAAGCCCGAACGACGCTGAGCGACCACCCCCTTTTGGGCCCTGCGCCCACGCTGACTCGGGGCTCTGCCACCGGGTACTCTCAACGCGATATGAGCACCGAGAACCTCCCCCAGAGCCCCGAGCAGCAGACTCGCAAGCCGCGTGTGGCCGTCGTGTTCGGCGGCCGCAGCTCCGAACACGGGATCTCCGTGGTCACCGCCGGCGCCGTACTGCGCGCCATCGACCGGACGAAGTACGACGTCCTGCCGATCGGCATCACCCAGGACGGCCGCTGGGCGCTCACCGCCGACGAGCCGGACCGCATGGCGATCACCGACCGCCGTACGCCCAGCGTCACCGAGCTCGCCGAGTCGAGCGAGGGCGGTGTGGTGCTCCCCGTCGATCCCGCGAACCGCGAAGTCGTCTACAGCGAGCCCGGATCGGTGCCCAAGGCCCTCGGCGAGGTCGACGTGGTCTTCCCGGTGCTGCACGGCCCGTACGGCGAGGACGGTACCCTCCAGGGCCTCCTGGAGCTCTCCGGCGTCCCGTACGTGGGTTCCGGCGTGCTCGCCTCGGCCGTCGGCCAGGACAAGGAGTACATGAAGCGGGTGTTCACCTCCTTCGGGCTGAAGGTGGGCCCGTACGTGGTGATCCGGCCGCGCGAGTGGCAGCAGTCCGCGCCGAACGGGGACGAAGGTGCCGCCGCCCGCAAGAAGATCGTCGACTTCGCCGGCGAGCACGGCTGGCCGCTCTTCGTGAAGCCCGCGCGCGCGGGTTCGTCGATCGGCATCACCAAGGTCGACGACCTCTCCGGTCTCGACGAGGCGATCGCCGAGGCACAGCGGCACGACCCGAAGATCCTCGTGGAGGCCGCGCTGCGCGGCCGCGAGATCGAGTGCGGGGTGCTGGAGTTCGAGGACGGCCCGCGCGCCTCCGTCCCCGCGGAGATCCCGCCGCCGGACACGCACGCGTACTACGACTTCGAGGCGAAGTACATCGACTCGACCCCTGGCCTCGTCCCGGCCCCGCTGACCCCCGAGGAGACGGCCCGGGTGCAGCAGCTCGCGGTGGATGCCTTCGAGGCGGCCTCCTGCGAGGGCCTGGTCCGCGCGGACTTCTTCCTCACGGAGGACGACGAGTTCGTGATCAACGAAATCAACACGATGCCGGGCTTCACCCCGATCTCGATGTACCCGGCGATGTGGCAGGCGAGCGGGGTGGAGTACGCGGAACTGGTGGACAGGCTCATCCAGGCGGCACTTCGCAGGTCGACGGGACTGCGCTGACCCCGAGCGGCGCGGAGACGAAGGACGACCCGGCGGAGACGAAGGACGGCCTAGTGGGCGATCCCCTTGGGGATCGCCTCCTTGATCGCCGCAGCCAGATCGACGAGCACCCCCGAACTGTCCCGCCCCTGCGGCACCGACACCTCGACATACACGGACCGATTCGCCGTGGTGAACCGGTACGCCCCGTCGTCCCGCTTCTCCATCAGCCAGTCGACCCCGTTCACCCCACCCCCGACCGCATCCGGATCGGACCCCGCGGCGACCTGAGGATCAACCATCTTCCGCGGCTGTACGACACCGCAGCGCAGTATGATCTCCGGGCTTCCCCAGCCCGCGGTCAGCGCGGACGCGGGCTCGGGATCCCGGCGGCCGAGACCGTCGACCTCCCGCGGCAGCACACCGTCCAGATTCCGGCACAGCTTCGCGGCCTTCGCGTCCGGGCTGGGAACCGCGGTCGGCCCGCTGTCGTCTGCTGAGGAGCAGCCTGCGGCGGTGATCAGCAGGACGAACGCGGGCAGACCGTAGGGCCGGTGACGGAAGAAGTTCACCGGCCAAGGGTAGACGGGGGCTACAGATGGACCACAGGGCAGGTCAGGGTGCGGGTGATGCCGTCCACTTGCTGGACCTTCGCGACCACCAAGCGGCCCAGGTCGTCGACGGTGTCGGCCTGGGCGCGCACGATCACGTCGTACGGTCCTGTCACGTCCTCGGCCTGGACGACTCCAGGGATCTTGCTGATCGTTTCGGCGACGGTCGACGCCTTGCCGACCTCCGTCTGGATCAGGATGTACGCCTGTACCACGGAACCTCCAGGGCGGCCACGAGGATCATGTGGGGAAAAGGAACGCCACCGTATCGCGTTGCCGCTCGTCGCGGGGAGACCCGCGGCACCCGGGGCTCCCGCGCCGGGGTGCGGGAACGACAGAAGTTGACGGTCACCTCGACCGTAGCGAGGGCAGAGATGACGCGCGAGCGGGCACGGACAGGGACAGAAGGGGCGTAAGGGCAATGAAGGGCACTGTTGGTGAGCTCGGGGAGTTCGGGCTCATCAGGGAGCTCACCTCCCGTCTCACCACCACCCCGGCGGTCCGGGTCGGTCCCGGCGACGACGCCGCGGTGGTGGCCGCACCCGACCGCAGGGTGGTGGCGAGCACCGACATCCTGCTGGAGGGGCGGCACTTCCGCCGGGACTGGTCCACGGCCTACGACGTGGGGCGCAAGGCGGCCGCGCAGAACCTCGCGGACATCGCCGCCATGGGCGCCGTACCGACCGCCCTGCTGCTCGGCCTGGTGGTCCCCGCCGAACTCCCGGTGGCCTGGCCGACCGAGCTGATGGACGGGCTGCGGGACGAGTGCCAGGTCGCGGGCGCCTCCGTGGTCGGCGGCGACGTCGTGCGCGGCGACACGATCATGGTGTCGATCACCGCGCTCGGCGATCTGCGCAACCACGAGCCCGTGACCCGGGCGGGTGCCCAGCCCGGCGACCTCGTCGCGGTGACCGGCTGGCTGGGCTGGTCCGCCGCCGGGTACGCGGTGCTCTCCCGCGGTTTCCGCTCGCCGCGCGCCTTCGTCGAGGCACACCGGCGCCCCGAGCCGCCGTACCACGCGGGGCCGGCCGCCGCGGGGCTCGGTGCGACCGCGATGTGCGACGTGAGCGACGGACTGATCGCCGACCTCGGGCACATCGCGGAGGCCAGCAAGGTCCGGATCGACATCCGCTCCGGCGCCATAGACATCCCGACCCAGATGAACGACATCGGGCAGGCCGTCGGTGTCGACCCGATGCAGTGGGTCCTCACCGGCGGAGAGGACCACGCGATCGTCGCGACCTTCCCGCCGGACGTGAAGCTGCCGGCCCGCTGGAAGGTCATCGGCGAGGTGCTCAACCCCTCGGCGCTGCCCCAGGTGACCGTCGACGGGGCTCCGTGGACCACGAAGGGCGGCTGGGACCACTTCGGGGAGATCGAGTCATGAGCGCTCCGCCGAGGGTGCTGACGGTCGCGGGCTCCGACTCCGGCGGGGGCGCCGGAATCCAGGCCGACCTGAAGACGATGCTCGCGCTCGGCGTGCACGGCATGAGCGTCGTCACGGCGGTCACCGCGCAGAACTCCCTCGGCGTACAGGGGGCTTGGGAGCTGCCGGCGGAGGCGGTCGTCGCCCAGTACCGCGCCGTCGTGGACGACATCGGCGTACAGGCGGTCAAGACCGGCATGCTCGCCTCGGCCGAACTGGTGGAGGCCGTCGCCGAGTTGATCCGGGGGACGGACGCGCCGGCCGTCGTGGATCCGGTGGGGGTCTCCAAGCACGGGGATCCGCTGCTGGCCGCTTCCGCGCTCGATTCGGTGCGGACGAAGCTGCTGCCGGCCGCGACCGTCGCGACACCGAACCTCGACGAGGTGGCCCAACTGACCGGCGTGCGGGTCGAGTCGGAGGAGCAGTTGCGGGAGGCCGCGGCGGCCGTGCTGGCGTACGGGCCGCGCTGGGTTCTCGTCAAGGGCGGTCATCTGCCCGGTGACGCCGTGGACCTGCTCACCGACGGCGCCGAGGAGCACTGGCTGCGCTCCCCCCGCTACGACAACCGGCACACGCACGGTACGGGCTGCACCCTCGCGTCGGCGATCGCCTCACAGCTCGCCAAGGGGCAGACCGTGCCGGAGGCGGTGGCGGCGGCCAAGGAGTACGTCAGCGGGGCGATCGCGGCCGGGTTCGCCCTCGGCGGGGGGATCGGGCCCGTGGACCACGGCTGGGCCCTCGGAAGGGGGTCCCACTAGTCCGGCGGCTCACGGCCGCGGGTAGGGCTGGGTGCGGCCGGGTGCAGCCCCGTGTACGGCCCGGGTACGGCCGGGGACGGCAAAAAGCCGGTCCACCCGAGGTGGACCGGCTCAGTGCAGCGAACCAGCAGTGGCCGCGCGCTTAGCTGTGCGTCAGCGCGAGACCTTGCCGGCCTTGATGCACGAGGTGCAAGCGTTCACGCGCTTCGGCGTCCCGCCGACCACGGTACGCACACGCTGGATGTTCGGGTTCCAGCGGCGGGGCGTACGGCGGTGCGAGTGCGAGATGTTGTTGCCGAAGCCCGGCCCCTTGCCGCAGACGTCGCAGTTGGCAGCCACGGGTCACTCCAAAGACTTCAGATGCACTTACGGTTGATCCCGGCATGCCGGGATCAAGATCGAGAATCCACGATCCGAGTGGCGTTGCCAGGGGGAGAGCCCGATCTGGATCGGGCAACCGGAGCAGCATACAACGACTCCTCCAGTGCAACGAAACTACCATGGCTGCTCAGGGGCCCGCTCCAGGCCCTCTTCCGGCCGACACCGCCCCGGGGTCTACGCTGCGTCCCACGGCCGGCAGCTCAAGGAGGCGCAGGTGGCGCAGGTGCCGCAGACATTCTTCGATGCTCTCGCGGTGCGCACCTGGTGCGGCCTCGCGCTCGAGGCGCTGGGACGCGCGCGTGAGGAGATCGACGCGATCAACGTCTACCCCGTCGCGGACGGGGACACCGGCACGAACCTGTACCTGACCGTGGAGTCGGCCTTCACTGCCGTCGAGGCGGTGTTCGCGGGGTACGAGGTCGTCGCCGGCGTGGTCGTCTCCGAGGCGGTGTCCGGGGAGCGCTGCGACGGCGCGGCGGCGCCGGGCGGCGAACCGTCGCTGTCCGACGCCGTCAGGGCGATGGCCCACGGAGCGCTCATAGGGGCGCGCGGCAACTCCGGGACGATCCTCGCGCAGCTGCTGCGGGGCATGGCGCAGGTCTTCGCCGCCGACGGTGAGGCCGCTCACACCGACGGACGGGGCCTCAGGCTCGCCCTGCGCCACGCCGCCGACGCCGCCCGGCAGGCCGTGGCCCACCCCGTCGAGGGCACGGTCCTCACGGTGGCGTCCGCCGCCGCCGACGCGGCCACCGGGGCCGAGGGGGACTGCGGGACGGTCGCGCGCGCGGCCTACGAGGGGGCCCGCGCGGCCCTCGCCGCCACCCCGGGTCAGCTGGCCGTCCTGGAGCGCGCCGGAGTGGTCGACGCGGGCGGCCGGGGGCTGGTGGCGGTGCTGGCGGCGCTGGTGGAGACGCTGACGGGGGAGGCGGCGGTGCTCGCCGGGGTACCGCACGTGCACGGCCTCCGCCACGAGGCCGGGGCGTCCCACGCGCGCGTGGACGCGACCTCGGGGGAGGCCGGCTCCCGTGACTGCGCGGACGGCCCCACCGCCCCCGAGGCGGGCGGCCCCGCCTTCGAGGTGATCTATCTCCTGGAGGCCGACGCCGCCGCCGTCGACCGGCTGCGGGCGCGGCTCGACGCCCTTGGGGACTCGCTCGTCGTGGTCGGCGGCGACGGGCTGTGGAACGTCCATGTGCACGTCGACGACGCCGGCGCCGCGGTGGAGGCCGGCGTCGAGGCGGGACGGCCGTACCGGATCCGGATCACGCACTTCGGCGCGGGCGATGTGCACACCACCGGTGCCGAGCGGCCCCCGCGCGAGCGCGCTCAGCGTGCCGTGGTGGCTGTGGTGCCCGGCGAGGGCCTCGCCGGGCTCTACACCGAGGCGGGGGCGACCACCGTCCTCGCACGGCCTGGGGAGGCCCCGGCGAGCGGGGAGCTCGTCGAGGCCGTACGGCGGGCCCACGCGCGCGAGGTGGTGCTGCTGCCCAACGACGCCGACCTGCGGCACACCGCGGCAGCGGCGGCCGAGCAGGCCCGTACGGAGGGCATCCGCGTCGCGCTGATCCCGACGCGCTCCGCGGTACAGGGGATCGCGGCGCTCGCCGTGCACGCGCCGGAGCGCCGCTTCGACGAGGACGTGGTGGCGATGACCTCGGCCGCGGGCGCCACCCGCTACGCCGAGGTCCTCGTCGCGGAACGCGAGTCCTGGACCATGGCCGGCATCTGCCAGGCCGGCGACGTGCTGGGCCTCATCGAGGGCGATGTGGCCGTGATCGGGTCGGACGTCACCGCCATCGCGGAGACCGTCCTCGACCGCATGCTCTCGGCGGGCGGCGAGCTGGTCACCCTCGTCCTCGGCGACGAGGCCCCCGAGCCGATCGCCGACCACCTCGAAGCCCGCGTCCGCGAGTCGTACCTCGCCGTCGACACGATGGTGTACCGGGGCGGCCGCCAGGGGGCCCTGCTGCTGATCGGCGTGGAGTAGACCCCGACCCCGGCGCCGCGTCCGCCCGCGGCGCTACTCCACCACCTCCACCACCTCGTCGAGCAGTTGCCGTGGCTTGGCTCGCCGGGTCTGTGGGGCCTCTTTGTCGGTGTGAGTCTCCGTTGCTGCGCGCGTGCGTGTGCTTGGCGGGTTCGGCGGGGCGGGTGGCATGCCCCGCTGCTCTGTGGCGTCGCGAGGACCCATGTCATCGGTCGGCCGCGTGCTGCGTCACGTCGTCGAGCAGTTGCCGTGGCTTGGCTCGCCGGGTCTGTGCGGCCTCCTTGGCGGTGCGGGCCTCCGTTGGTGCGCACGCGTGTGTGCCTGGTGGCTTCGGCGGGGCGGGTGGCATGCCCCGCTGGTCATCGAGGCCGCGCGGACCCATGTCACTGGTCCGCCGCCTGCTGCGTCACGTCGTCGAGCAGCTGCCGTGCCTCGGCTCGCCGGGTCTGTGCCGCCTCGTCGTCGGTGTCGGCGTACGCCTCCAGCACCGTACGCGCGCGTGTGGCCGCCCCGGTGGGGCGGCCGAGGTCCGCCTCCAGCCGGGCCGCGGCGAGCTCGGCGGCGGTTCGGCTGTTGCGGGCGTCCGCCCCGAGGGACGCGAATACCCCGATCGCCTCCGTCGTCCGGGACAGGGCCTCCTCCAGCGCCGCGCGGATCGCCTCGTCCTCCGTCTCCTCGGGGGCCGAGCGGATGAGCAGATCGCCGAACTGGCGGTGTGTGTGTCCGAGCTCGGTGGCCAGCAGGTGCCGCGCCTCCTCGTCGTCCGCTGCGGCCAGTGCCGTCTCGCACTCCCGGACCGCTCCCGCCATCAGCTCCCGTGCCGCGGCGGGCCCGTCCCCCGTGCTCAGCGCGAGCCACGCGCGGGCGCGCAGCGACCGGACGAGGCCGTGGACGTCGCCGAGCGAGCGCCACAGCTCGCCCGCGCGCGTGTAGGCCCGGTCCGCCTCTTCGGGCAGCCCCGCATGCCCGAGGGACTCGGCGGCGAGATGGGCGAGCGTCGCGTGGTCCTGCTGTTCGGGCCAGTGCCGGGCGGTCTCGGCGGCCTGCAGCCTGCGCTCGGCGGCCGCGCGGTGCTCGCCGAGCTCGCTCAGGCAGTCGCCGAGCCACCACTGCGTCTGGACGATCGCGCCGTCGCCGTGCGTCTCGGCGGTCAGGTCGGGCAGCGCCGACTCCAGTACCTCCGCGGCCTCGGCCCACCGCCCCTGCCGCAGCAGGAAGCCGCCGAGCTGGTGCCGCGCCCAGGCGCCGAGCGTGGGCCCCTCTCCGGCCTCGTCGGCCCAGTGGGCGGCCTCCAGGGCGTGCTCGGTGGCCTCCTCGGACCGGCCCCGGCCGCCGACGACCTCGGCGAGCTGCAAGTGCAGTTGTGCCCGTCCCGTCGCCTCCAGCTGCGGCCCCCCGTGCTCAAGGGCCGCCCGCAGCGCCCGCTCCGCCTCGGCGATGTCGCCGAGATGATGCGCGAGCCCGGCCAGCCGGGCCTCGTACTCCACCGCGAACCACGGCAGCCCCGCGCCGACGAACGCCGCCGCCGCCCGCGCGAACAGCTCCGCCGCCGTCTCCAATGCCCCGTCGCGCACCGCCAGATCCGCGAGCATCGCCTGCGCCTCGGCGGCCCGGGCGGCGAGCCGTACGTCGTCCCCGACGTGGCCCTCCACCAGGGCCAGCACCTCGCGCACGGCCGACTCGGCGTCCGCAAGGACGGCCTCGTCGTCGGTGTCGTCGGTGTCATTGGAGTAGGCGGCCTCGTGCACCCGCCGCATCAGGATCCGCGCCCGGCTCATCAGCACGGACGCGGTCTGCCGTACGCCCGTGCCGTCCTCGGCGTAGAGCGCCAGGACGCTGTCGTAGGGCTCGGCCACGGCCGCCAGCGCCTCGTCCACCCGCCCCGCCAGTGCGCGTATGTACGCCGCACGCGTGCGTGCCGCCAGGGACTCACCGGGGTCGCCCGCCTCCGCGTACAGCTCGGCGGCACGCTCGAACAGCTCGATGCCCTCGGGGCCGCGGTCCATCGCGGCGTGGTCGGCGATCTCCGCCCGAACGCGCGCGTCGAGCTCGACGCCCTCCGCCGCCCGGGCGACCGCCGCCCACGCCTCGACGGCGTTCGGCCGGAGCGTGTCCGACAGCCGGCGTGCCTCGGCGAGCAGCGCGGCCAGATCCGCTTCGTCCGCCGTGGCCACGGCGGCGGGAACGGCCACGGGAGGAGGCGAGGCGGCCGTCCGCGCCGATCGCACCCCCAGCGGCAGCCGCTCCGCGAGCGGCCGCTGTCCCATCCGCGCGCGGGTCCGCTCACTGATGTGCGACGTGCCGTTGCGCTCGTCGAAGCGGGCCGCCAGCGCGAGCGCCTCCGCGCGCGCGTGGGCGGCGAGTTCCCGCGCGGTCCACGCCCGGCCGGCCGGACCGGGCACCTGCCGGTCGACCGGCCCCAGCTCGGTCAGCCGGTCCATGAGCAGGGCCGTCACGGCCATGAACTCCAGCTTGCTGTGCGGATTGCCGTCGTCCGTGAAGTACGCCGGCCGCTCCGCGAGCAGCTCCAGACCGCGCGCCTCGTTGCCGGTCAGCGCACAGAACTCGACATGGTCCGCGTACGCGCCGCGCATGCTCTCCATGGCCCGTACGAGCCGGAAGCCCCGCAGATGGCTGGCGCGTGCCTCGTCGGCGCGGCCCAGCCGCAGCAGGGGAAGCAGCGAGGCCGCGAGCACGGTGTGCGGTTCATGGGCGCAGCTGAACTCGCCCTCCAGGACCGGCCGCCACCGTGCGAGCGCCTCGGTGTCCCGCCCGCGCTCCGCCTGCCACCAGCCCTGCCCGTGCAGCTCGCACGCGTGGCAGTCGGCCATGCCGTCCCGGTCGGCGGCCAGCCAGGCGCCGTACGCCCGCTCCGCCCGGTCGATGTCCCCGACATGGGCGGCCACGCTGAACTCGGCGCTGCGCACGGCCCGTTCGGAGTGCCCGGCGAGCCGGTAACGGTGCTCCATCTCGCCGAGCCACTTCTCGATGGAGGCGAGCGGCACATGCGGCTGGTCCAGCATGCCCGAGGACATCCACTTGAAGACCCAGTGCAGCGAGTGCACCTCGTACTCGTCGAAGTCCTCGGGCCGCTCGTCCCACAGGCGCAGCAGGCGCGCGAAGGGGACGAACATCTTGTCCTTCTCGGAGCTGTAGTTGTAGACCTTCAGCTGGTGTCCGAGCGCCTCGATCACCGCCAGCGGGATGTCCAGCCGCTCGGCCTCGGCGAGCAGTTGCTCCGCCCGCGCGTTGCGGGCCGGACCCTCCGGCTGCTCCGAGTTCTCCCCCATCGCCCGGCGCAGCGCGTCGAAGTCGGTGATCCCGCTCATCGGCGGTCGTCCTCCCGGGAGTCGGGGTCGCTGTGGGTGGCCCATTCCAGAAGGCCGAGGAACGCCCGGTTCAGCAGCGCGGAGTCGGACGGGCGCAGCGGGCGCTGCGCCATCAGCAGGGCCTGCCCGTACAGGGACTCCGTGGCGGTGCCGATCAGCTCCGGGTCGCCGAGTGAACTGATCCGCCGGATCAGCGGGTTGAGATGGTTGAGCACCAGACGCGCGCGCGGGGCGCTGCCGCGCAGTGAGCCGAGGATGCCCGCCCACAGGTCGTCGGCCTGCTCCTCGGCCTCGGCGCGGGCCTGTTCGTGCCGGGCCGCCCGGTCGTCCAGATGCAGCGCGGGCACGGACAGCGGGTGGAAGGCCCGCAGGACGACATCGCAGCCCAGTGGGTCGAGCTTCGCCCGCGCGGCCGCCAGGAAGCCGGACAGGGCCAGCTCCTCGGCCGGGTCGACCGCGTCCAGGTGCGCGGTCACGGTGTCGGAGTCCAGCTCGGCGACCACGGTGCCGGGCCGCACCGACGGCAGCGCCTCGACCAGTTCGCTGTCGTAGGTGTAACCGCCGTTGATGACGCCGACTCCCTGCGCGGAGGCGATCGGCGCGACCTGCCGGTACTCCTCGACCGTCCGCGTGAAGTGCACCACCGGGTGCCGCTGCGCGAACTCCTCCAGGGACAGCCGCCCGTCGGTCGTCTCGAAGGGGAGCCACGGCAGCATCGTGCGCAGCATCTCCCGGTCGTGCCGCGCGAGGGACTTCACGCCCAGGTAGTGCACATGGAGGAAGGCCGCCAGCCGTTCCGGATCGCCCGCCGCGAGCCCGGTCAGCCACGAGCGAATCCTTTCGCCCAGTGCCTCCCGCACACCGGCCAGCATCTCGTCCTCGTACAGCGACTCGCGCGAGGCCGTGGGCCGCAGACTGTCCGTGTCGAGGACACAGCGCACGAAGAACGCCCAGTCGGGCAGCAGCTGTTCGGCCCGCTCGGTCAGCAGCATGCCCTTGAGATGGACGCGATGACCCGCGCGCTGGGCCGGACTCACCGCCGACGGCAGGACGTACGCCACCCCACGGATCCCCGCGAGCGGAACGTCCAGGTCGATCGTGTCCAGCGGAGCGAAACCGAACAGGTCGTGGCAGTGGCGCGCCAGGGCCACCCGCCGCGTGGCGGGGCTCGGATACGGCCGGTCCCAGGGCGCGGGCAGGTCGGTGACCGCCTCCTCGCCGACGCTCACGTCGTACGGCAGCAGCGACCCGAAGTCCCGGGCCAGCGCGAGGACACGCTCCCCGGACAGCCACTCCCCGGCCCCGGCCCGCGCCACCAGGTGCACCGTGGTGCCCGGTTCGGGCCGGGCCTCGTCCGGCAGGGTCCGCACGGTGTACGAACCGTCGTCCGTCGCCGTCCACTCCACGGGCGCCGCACTGGGCGTGCGCGCGCTGCGGCTGACGACCCGGATCCGCTGGGCCACCACGAAGCAGGCCAGCAGCCCGATGCCGAACTGCCCCAGGAAGTCGGAGCGGACCTCCTGAAGGCCGTCGGCGCGCTTGGAGCTTCGCCCGATGGTCGCCAGCAGGCTGTGCACGTCCGACTCGGTGAGACCGATGCCCGAGTCCTCGACGCGCAGGGATCTGCCCGCGCCGCCCACGCCCTCCTCGACGTGCAGCCGCACCCGCGCCGGGGCGTCGGGCTGCTCGGCCCGCCGGGCGGTGATGGCGTCCACCGCGTTCTGCAGCAGCTCGCGCAGATAGACCTTGGGACTGGAGTACAGATGGTGGGAGAGCAGGTCCACCAGGCCACGCAGATCGACCTGGAACGTATGGGGTGACTGGGGTGACTGGGATGCCTGGGATGACTGTGAGGTCTGGGAATCCATCGTGGCGGCGCCGGTGGGGGGACGGGGGACGGCGCGGGGTCGGGCGGTCCCATGTGAGGTGGTGACCGCGGGGATGGCCTGAGGCGCGTCATCCTATGGCCCCAACGAGCCGTCTGACCAGGGGTTTCCCGGTATGTATACGGCAATGTCAGTGTCGTGGTGTGCAATGGATCTCGTGCCCGCACTGGAAGAACCACTGAAGAAGGTGCTCGGCCCCGCCACCGCGAAGGTGATGGCCGAGCACCTCGGCCTGCACTCCGTCGGCGACCTCCTGCACCACTACCCGCGCAGATACGAGGAGCGCGGTCAGCTCACCCACCTCGCCGACCTCCCGATGGACGAGCACGTCACGGTGGTCGCCCAGGTCGCCGACGCCCGCCTGCACAGCTTCGCCTCCGCCAAGGCCCCCCGGGGCAAGGGCCAGCGCCTCGAAGTGACCATCACGGACGGCAGCGGCCGGCTCCAACTGGTTTTCTTCGGCAACGGCGTTCACAAACCCCACAAGGAGCTCCTGCCGGGCACACGCGCGATGTTCGCGGGCAAGGTCTCCGTCTTCAACCGCCGCCTCCAACTGGCCCACCCGGCCTACGAATTGCTGAGAGGCACCGCACAGGACGCGGAGGACACCGTCGAGAACTGGGCCGGTGCCCTGATCCCCATCTACCCCGCCACCGCCAAACTGGAGTCCTGGAAGATCGGCAAAGCGGTCCAGACGGTGCTGCCGAGCGCCCAGGAGGCCGTCGACCCCCTCCCGGACCCCCTCCGCGCGGGCCGTGGCCTGGTCTCGCTCCCCGAGGCCCTCCTCAAGATCCACCGCCCGCACACCAAGGCGGACATCGACGACGCCCGCTCCCGCCTCAAGTGGGACGAGGCCTTCGTCCTCCAGGTGGCCCTGGCCCGGCGCCGCCACGCCGACGCCCAACTCCCCGCGGTCGCACGCAGACCCAGGCCGGGCGGCCTCCTCACCGCCTTCGACGACCGACTCCCCTTCACCCTCACCGAGGGCCAGCGCAAGGTCTCCAAGGAGATCTTCGACGACCTCGCCACGGAACATCCGATGCACCGCCTGCTCCAGGGGGAGGTGGGTTCGGGCAAGGCCCAGCCTCTCGACTCGCTCGTGCTCACACCGGCCGGCTTCCGTCGCATGGGGGACCTGAGCGTGAGGGACGAAGTTGTGGTGCCGGACGGGGAGGTCGCGCTGATCGACGGTGTCTTCCCCCAGGGAGAGCGTGATGTCTGGCGGCTCGTCCTGTCGGACGGGAGCTCGGTCGAGTGCGACGACGAGCATCTCTGGATCGTGGGCACGAGGCGCGGGTGGCACCGCGGCGAGGCGCCCAAGATCATGACCACCCGGGAGATTCGCCTCGACACCTTCGACGCCGACGGATCGTCGAAGTGGTATCTCCCGGCGGCCACCGCGGTCGATCTCGGAGACGACTCCGGGCTTCCGTTCGATCCGTATCTGCTGGGCCTCCTCCTGGGGGAGGGCTCGTTCCGGCACCACGTGCGCCTGTCCGCGATCGACGACGAGATCCACGACTTCGTGGCGACGGCCGTGGCGCCTGAATGCCGCCTGGTCCCGGTGCCCGGTTCGCGGTGTGACGTCACGATCCAGCCGACACAGCACGCCCATGGCGTCCGGAATCCTGTGATCCAGATCCTGCGTGACATGAATCTCTGGGGGGTGGCGCCTCACGGCACCTGCATTCCCGACAAGTTCAAGAACACCTCGATCAAGAACCGTCTCGCTCTGCTGCAAGGGCTCCTGGACACTGCCGGCACGGTCCATCGGGACGGTTTCAGCGTCTCGTTCCGCTCAGCCTCGAGACGGCTCGCGGACGATGTCGCCTGGCTGGTGCGTTCGCTCGGCGGCCGGGCGCGGGTTCTGCCGAAGAAAGCCGCCTTCAGCGTTTCGGTGACCCTGCCTCACGAGTACGCCCCCTTCAGACTCACCCCCAAGGCAGAACGGGTCCGTCCACGGCCGAAGGACCACACCGTCCGGCGCGGAATCCGGGCAGTCGAATACGTGGGGCGAAAGCCCGTCCAGTGCATCAGCGTCGCCCACCCGAGTCATGCCTACGTCACCGACAACTTCACGGTGACCCACAACACGATGGTGGCCCTGCGCGCGATGCTCGCCGTGGTCGACGCCGACGGGCAGGCCGCCCTGCTCGCGCCCACCGAAGTGCTCGCCCAGCAGCATCACCGGTCGGTGGTGGAGATGATGGGGGAGCTGGCCGAGGGCGGGATGCTCGGCGGGGCCGAGCACGCGACCAAGGTCGTCCTGCTCACCGGGTCCATGGGGGCCGCCGCCCGCCGTCGGGCGCTGCTCGATCTCGCCACCGGGGAGGCCGGGATCGTGATCGGCACGCACGCGCTGATCGAGGACAAGGTGCAGTTCCACGACCTCGGGCTCGTCGTGGTCGACGAACAGCACCGCTTCGGCGTCGAGCAGCGCGACGCCCTGCGCGGCAAGGGCAAGCAGCCGCCGCATCTGCTCGTCATGACGGCCACGCCCATTCCTCGGACGGTCGCCATGACCGTGTTCGGCGACCTGGAGACCTCGGTACTCGACCAGCTGCCGGCCGGCCGCTCCCCGATCGCCAGCCATGTCGTCCCGGCCGCCGACAAGCCCCACTTCCTGTCCCGTGCCTGGGAGCGGGTGCGCGAGGAGGCCGGCAACGGCCATCAGGCGTACGTCGTCTGCCCGCGCATCGGGGACGACGAGGACGACCCCAAGAAGGCCGGGAAGTCCCCCGAGGACGAGGCCGAGAAGCGGCCCCCGCTCGCCGTCCTCGACATGGCCGACCAGCTGGCCGGGGGACCGCTGCAGGGCCTGAAGGTCGAGGTCCTGCACGGCCGGATGCACCCGGACGACAAGGACGCGGTCATGCGCCGCTTCGCCGCCGGCGAGACAGACGTCCTGGTCGCCACGACGGTCATCGAGGTCGGCGTCAACGTTCCCAACGCCACCGTCATGGTGATCATGGACGCCGACCGCTTCGGGGTCTCCCAGCTGCACCAGCTCCGCGGCCGCGTGGGCCGGGGCTCGGCCGCGGGCCTGTGCCTCCTGGTCACCGAGATGCCCGAGGCGAGCGCGGCCCGACAGCGCCTGAACGCGGTGGCGGCGACCCTGGACGGCTTCGAACTCTCCCGCATCGACCTGGAACAACGCCGCGAGGGCGACGTCCTCGGCCAGGCCCAGTCGGGCGCCCGCACCAGCCTGCGGGTCCTGGCGGTCATCGAGGACGAGGAGATCATCGCGGAGGCGAGGGAGGAAGCGGTGAGGCTGGTGGCCTCCGACCCGGAGCTGACGGAACTCCCCGGCCTGCGCACGGCCCTGGACGCCCTCTTGGACGAGGAAAGGGAGCAGTACCTGGAAAAGGGATGAACGGGAGCCACCCGGGGGCACGGGGCCGCACCGGACATGCGGCTACCGCCGCGCGGGCGCGACCAGCCACAATGAACGTGAAGCCGCCCACGACCAAGGACCCAAGATGACCCGCGTGATCGCCGGCGCAGCCGGCGGACGCCGCCTCGCCGTCCCCCCGGGAAACGGAACCCGTCCCACCTCCGACCGAGCCAGAGAAGGACTGCTCTCCACCTGGCAGTCCCTTCTCGGCGGCCCCTTGGACGGCGAACGGGTCCTCGACCTCTACGCAGGCTCGGGCGCCGTGGGCCTGGAGGCCCTCTCCCGGGGCGCAAGCCACACCCTCCTGGTCGAGGCCGACGCAAGAGCGGCTCGCACCGTCCGGGAGAACGTCAAGAACCTCGGCCTCCCCGGCGCCGAGGTCCGCGTCGGCAAAGCCGAACAGATCATCCGGTCCCCGGCGCCGGCAGAGCCGTACGACATCGTCTTCCTGGACCCTCCGTACGCCGTCACGGACCACGATCTTCGCGAGATTCTCCTCACACTCCGCGCCGAACGCTGGCTCGCGACGGACGCCCTCGTCACCGTGGAGCGCAGCACCAGAGGCGGCGAATTCCGGTGGCCGGACGGATTCGACGCGATCAGGGCCCGTCGCTACGGCGAGGGAACGTTTTGGTACGGTCGCGCCGCCTCTACGTGCGAAGACGCACGATGACCGGACCGGAGAGCGAGGGATCACAAGTGCGCCGCGCTGTTTGTCCCGGGTCGTTCGACCCGATCACCAACGGACACCTCGACATCATTTCCCGCGCCTCACGTCTCTACGACGAGGTCTACGTCGCGGTCATGATCAACAAGGCCAAGAAGGGCCTGTTCGAGATCGACGAGCGGATCGACCTGATCCGCCAGGTCACCGCCGAGTACGGGAACGTCCGGGTCGAGGCCTTCCAGGGTCTTCTCGTCGACTACTGCAAGCAGCGCGACATCCCCGCCATCGTGAAGGGTCTGCGCGCGGTCAGCGACTTCGACTACGAACTGCAGATGGCCCAGATGAACAACGGTCTGTCGGGTGTCGAGACGCTCTTCGTGCCGACCAACCCGACGTACAGCTTCCTCTCGTCCTCCCTGGTCAAGGAGGTGGCGACCTGGGGCGGCGATGTCTCGCACCTGGTGCCGCCGGTGGTCCTGGAGGCCCTCACCGAGCGCCTCACGAAGAACTGAGGACCTGACGGGCCGTCACTCGGTGTCCGGCGGACACCCCATGGCCGTACAGTCGTCCCGTCCGTCTCCAACACAGCGGCAGAGAGTGGCGAGCACAGGTGGACGTGCAGAAGAAGCTCGACGAGATCGTCGCGATGGTCTCCGGCGCCCGGGCCATGCCCATGTCGGCCTCCTGCGTGATCAACCGCGCGGAGCTGCTCTCGTTGCTGGACGAGGTGCGTGCGGCACTGCCCGACTCCCTCGCCCAGGCCCAGGAGCTGATCGGCGGCCGGGAGCAGATGGTCGAGCAGGCCCGCCAGGAGGCCGAGCGGATCATCGAGACCGCGCGCGCCGAGCGCGGTTCCCTGGTCTCCGGCACCGAGGTCGCCCGCCGCTCCCAGGCCGAGGCCGAGCGCATCCTGACCGAGGCCCGCAAGGAGGCCGAGGACGTCCGGGTGGAGGCCGACGACTACGTCGACTCCAAGCTCGCCAACTTCGAGGTCGTCCTCACCAAGACCCTCGGCTCCGTCGGCCGCGGCCGCGAGAAGCTCCTCGGCACCGGTCCGGGGCCCGACGAGCAGGGGTACGTGGACCCTGAACTGGACGACGCCCCCGAGCGCAGCCACGACCCGGAGACCCTGCGCCGCGACGCCGACGCCTATGTCGACGCCAAGCTCGGCTCCTTCGAGGCGGTCCTCGCCAAGACCCTGGAGGCCGTCGGCCGCGGCCGCCAGAAGCTGCACGGCCGGATCGCCACCGACGACCTCGGCGCCCTCGCCGACGACCACTCCGCCGTCCAGCACTCCAGCGACGCCGACTACCTGGCCGACCTCGCGGCCCTCGCGGAGCAGGACACCCCGGCCGAGCAGCCCGCCCCCCAGGACTACGCCCAGCAGCAGCCCGCCTACGGCTACCAGCAGCCAGACCCCTACAGCGCCGGCTACCCCCAGCAGGGCTACGCCCAGCAGCAGGACGCCTACGGCTACCAGGCCGCCGACCCCTACGCGTACCAGGGCTACGACGGCGGGCAGGCCGGCTACGACCACAACACCCAGAACACCGCGGACCACGCACAGCAGGCGTACGTCCCGCAGCAGCCGGCGCACGCCCTCGACGAGACCAGCCTGTTCGACACCAGCATGATCACCGCCGAGCAGTTGCGGGCCTACGAGCAGGGGCGCGGCAACAGCTGAACTGCGGCCGCCGCCCCCTGGAGGCCGGTCCGGCGAGCCCCGAGCGGACACCGGATTGGGTCCTCGGCCGAAGGTCCAGTATCCTGGCTCTTCGGTCGCGTGTACGTCCGCGATCAACGCTGCCCGCGAACACCGACGGCGGCGTCCCCTGAGCTCAGAAGATCGAAAGCAGGAATGGCGTGAACGCCCGCCTCGACCACCGCAACCCTCTCGTGTTCGACACGCACGAGCTGGGGCGGCGTCCTGGTGCGCTGCAGCGCCTGACCCGCGAGATCGACGCTCCCAAGGATCTCGGGATCCGGGAAGTGATCGAAGTGCCGGACGGCGCTCCGGTCGAGCTCGAACTCCGGCTCGAGTCGGTCATGGAAGGGGTGCTCGTCACAGGCACCGCCCGTGCACTGGCCGAGGGGGAGTGCGTAAGGTGTCTGGAGCCGGTCGAGCTGGAGCTCGAAGCGGACTTCCAGGAGATGTTCTCGTACCCTGACGCCGACGACCGGGGCCGCGTGAAGGCGGAACCGGCCGACGACGCCGAGGGATCCGCAGAAGACGAGGACAGGCTCTTTCTCGAGGACGGCCTGTTCGACCTCGAACCCGTGCTGCGGGATGCGGTGGTGCTCGCACTGCCGATGCAGCCGGTGTGCCAGGACGACTGCCCCGGCCTGTGCTCCGAGTGCGGAGCCCGGCTGGCGGACGACCCGGACCACCACCATGACGCCGTCGACATCCGTTGGGCGGCACTGCAGGGACTCGCCGGTTCACTCGGAGACGGCGAGAAGGACGAGATGAGCGGCGACGGGCCCGGATCAGCGCGCGCCGCCGAGAAGCAGGAGAAGTAGCCGTGGCTGTTCCGAAGCGGAAGATGTCGCGCAGCAACACGCGCCACCGCCGGTCGCAGTGGAAGGCTGCGGTCCCCACTCTGGTTGCGTGCGAGCGCTGCCACGAGCCCAAGCAGCAGCACATCGCGTGCCCGTCGTGCGGCACCTACAACAAGCGCCAGGTCCTCGAGGTCTGAGCGGCTGGTGAGAGGCACTGTGTCCACGCCGAAGAAGAACTCGGACAACACGGCCTCGTCCCACACGCTGTTGGAAGGGCGGCTCGGGTACAAGCTCGAGTCCGCCCTTCTGGTGCGTGCGCTGACCCACCGCTCCTACGCATACGAGAACGGCGGTCTGCCCACCAACGAGCGCCTGGAGTTCCTCGGGGACTCCGTCCTCGGCCTCGTGGTCACGGACACGCTGTACCGCACCCACCCCGACCTGCCCGAGGGCCAGCTGGCCAAGCTGCGGGCCGCGGTGGTCAACTCGCGTGCGCTGGCGGAGGTCGGTCGCGGCCTCGAACTCGGCTCCTTCATCCGGCTCGGCCGCGGTGAAGAGGGCACGGGCGGCCGGGACAAGGCATCCATCCTCGCCGACACCCTCGAAGCGGTGATCGGCGCGGTCTATCTCGACCAGGGTCTCGACTCGGCGGCGGAGCTGGTGCACCGTCTGTTCGACCCGCTGATCGAGAAGTCCTCGAACCTCGGAGCCGGACTGGACTGGAAGACCAGTCTCCAGGAGCTCACCGCGACCGAAGGACTCGGCGTGCCCGAGTACCTGGTCACGGAGACCGGCCCCGACCACGAGAAGACCTTCACTGCTGCCGCCCGCGTCGGAGGCGTCTCGTACGGCACCGGCACCGGCCGCAGCAAGAAGGAGGCGGAGCAACAGGCCGCGGAATCCGCGTGGCGGTCCATCCGGGCCGCGGCGGACGAGCGCGCCAAGGCGGCGGCCGAGAAGGCCGCCGAGGACGGCGAGGACCCGTCGTCCGTCTCCGCCTGACCGAAACAGCCCGCGCCCGTCCCGGAGCCTGAGTGAGGCGAAGGGGCGCGCCGGTGAGGGGACGGTGAACGTGTGAAGGCCCGCAGGGCTGAGCACGATCGCCGTCCCATGCACCGGCACGAAGCGCCCCGAAGGCGAACGTTTGAGACGGAGCCGCCGGGCGCGGGGCTCATACACCGGCTTTCACGGGGGATCCCATGCCCGAGTTGCCCGAGGTCGAGGTCGTCCGGCGCGGACTGGAGCGGTGGGTCGCCCACCGCACCGTCGCCGAGGCCGAGGTGCTGCATCCGCGTGCGGTACGCCGTCATCCCGCCGGCGCCGACGACTTCGTACACCGTCTGAAGGGCCACCGCATCGGCACCCCCGGCCGCCGCGGCAAGTACCTGTGGCTGCCCCTGGAGGACACGGAACAGTCGGTCCTGGCGCACCTCGGCATGAGCGGCCAGCTCCTGGTCCAGCCGCAGGCGGCGCCGGACGAGAAGCACCTCAGGATCCGCGTGCGGTTCGCGGACGACGTGGACCTGGAGCTCCGCTTCGTCGACCAGCGCACCTTCGGCGGCCTGTCGCTGCACGACAACACCCCGGACGGACTGCCCGACGTCATCGCGCACATCGCCCGCGACCCCCTCGACCCGCTGTTCGACGAGGAGGCCTTCCACCAGGCCCTGCGCCGCCGGCGCACGACGATCAAACGGGCCCTGCTCGACCAGTCGCTGATCAGCGGCGTCGGCAACATCTACGCGGACGAGGCCCTCTGGCGCGCCCGCGTCCACTACGAGCGCCCGACCTCGGGATTCACCCGCCCGCGCACGCTCCAACTGCTGGGCCACGTACGGGACGTGATGAACGCGGCCCTCGCCGTGGGCGGCACCAGCTTCGACAGCCTGTACGTCAACATCAACGGCGAGTCCGGCTACTTCGACCGCTCACTCGACGCATACGGGCGTGAGGGCCTGCCGTGCCGCCGCTGCGGCACGCCGATGCGCCGACGCCCCTGGATGAACCGCTCCAGCTACTTCTGCCCGAGGTGTCAGCGGGCGCCGCGCGTGTCGTCGTAGCGCTCCCGCGCCTGAAGAACGTCGTCCATGCGGCCCTCCACGAAGTGGATGAGGGTCAGCAGCCGCTCGGCCACCCCGCGGCCCAGCGGCGTCAGTTCGTAGTCCACCCGGGGCGGGTTGGTCGGCTGTGCCTCGCGGTGCACCAGGCCGTCCCGCTCCAGGGCGTGCAGGGTCTGGGAGAGCATCTTCTCGCTCACCCCGTCGATACGGCGGCGCAGCTCGTTGAAGCGCAGGGAGCCCTCGTACAGCGCGCCCAGGGCGAGTCCGCCCCAGCGCCCCGTGACGTGCTCCAGCGTGCCGCGTGAGGGGCAGGCCTTGGCGAATACGTTGTACGGGAGGTTCTGCTCCCCCGTGCGCTCCTGCATGGTCTCCATACCTGAAGCGTACTTGAGCGCAGCGCTGACCGACAGGTTGCACTAACTGTGGGTTAGCGCTTTCCCATCATTAGTATGCTGGGCGCCTGACTGCTGGCTAGTAGCCGAAGTCCTGCGTCCACCAAGGGCCGCCCGGCCCGAGGTGTACGCCGACGCCCAGCGTCTTGAAGTCGCAGTTCAGGATGTTCGCCTTGTGGCCCGGGCTGTTCATCCAGGCCTCCATCACCGACGCCGCGTCGGACTGCCCGCGGGCTATGTTCTCGCCGCCCAGGCCGGCTATCCCGGCCTTGTCGGCCCGGTCCCACGGGGTCGCGCCGTTCGGGTCGGTGTGGTCGAAGAAGCCCCGTGCGGCCATGGCGTTGCTGAAGTCCTCGGCCAGATCGGCCAGGGCACTGTTGGCGGACACCGCGCTGCAGCCGACCTTCGCCCGCTCCTCGTTGACGAGCTTGAGGACCTCGGCGGCGGCCTTCTTCTCCGCCGACACGGTCACGGGCCCGCTGCTCTGCCGCGGAACCTTCGTCGGCTTCTTGTCGGGCGTCGTCGTCGGCTTCTTGCTGGGGGTCGTCTGCGGCTTCTTCGACGGCGTCTTGGTCGGCGCGGCGGTGGAGGCCGAGGCGGACGGCGTGGGCGAGGCGGAGCGCTGGACGTCGCGGCTCGTCGACGAGCCGTCGTCGCGCCTCTCGGCGCTGCCGGAGGTGCCGCCCTGCTCGGTGGCGGCGTTGGTCGGCGAGCCCGCGGCCGCCACGTTGTCGCCGCCGCTGTTGCTGCTGCCGCCGAGCTTGTAGTTGTCGAGGCCGGGGACGCCGCCCGTGGCGACCGCGACCGTTCCGAGGGCGACCGCGGCGGAGACCCCGAGCAGGCCGGTGCGGACCGGCGTCACGGCCTTCTTCCTGGGGCGGCGGTGCGACCCCCCGCGCCGCGGACCGCCGTCGGGCGTGAAGCCGGCGCGGTCGCCGAAGACCGTCCGGTAGTCCTCGTCCGTCGCGAAGAGGTAGGCGGCACTGCGCGCGGCCGCTTCCTCCTGCGCCGGGGTGTTCAGGTAGGGGGCGATGCCGAGCGTGGGGCCGTCACTGCTGTCCGAGCCGTACGAGTGGAGCGGATCGTGGCCGCCCGTGTACGAGCCGTAGCTTCCCGTGACCCCCGTGGCGCGGCCCGTGGCGGCGCGGCCGGCGGCGGAGCGTCGGTGGCGTCCCATGTCCTTGCCTTCCTGGTCCTGGCGGTCGACGCGTCCCCCCCCCCCGGGCCAACCCAACCCACTCGATCGAGTGAGTTTCATATGAGATTCATTGGGGGTGGACGGTACCGCATGGCGCCAGAGGAGGAAGTGCCCGCGGAGACATTGGGCGGTTAGGTTGCACTCATGAGCGAGGATGTGCGACTGGTCGCCTGGGTGCGTGGAAGCGTCCAAGGTGTGGGTTTTCGCTGGTTCACGCGCGCCAAGGCGCTTGAGATCGGCGGCCTGAGTGGTTTTGCTCTCAATTTGGACGACGGACGGGTCCAAGTGGTCGCCGAGGGCACGCGCGGGGGCTGCGAAGGACTCCTCGACTGGCTCCAGGGCGACGACACGCCCGGCCGCGTCGACGGTGTCACCGAGATCTGGGACACACCCCGCGGGGGCTACGACGGCTTCGCCATCCGATGAGCCGGCTCCGTGAAACGGCCCGGGCGGAAGCGGAGGGCCATGCCACCGGCACCTGCCCGAAGCGAAAAGGGCCTGGTGGTTGCCAAGAACGGCTTGCGCTGGCAAGCTCCGCACCGTAAGGATGATCGCCACGCCCCGAGGGTCCCGCAGGAGTCGTCGCGCCGCCGTTTCCCGGCCGTGTGACCGCGGGTTGCCCGCCAATACGGGGTGTGATCGTGTTGACCGTCAAACTTTTTGGTGAGACGCTGAAAGCACCCCGCGCACCTTAGCTGTTTGGCATGGATCAACGGCATCACGAACTCAAGAGTGTCAAGCACCGCGGGTGCGAATCCCTCACGACCCACACCGCTTCGGTCGGTCACTCAGTGTGGAGGACCATCCATCATGGCAAAGGCGCTTCTCGGTTACGTCGGCGGCTCCGACCCTCGACTCCTCGCCGAGATGCGACGGCTCCAGCAGCGCGTACAGGACCTGGAATCCGAGCTTGTACGGATCCAGGCGGAGAACGACGCGCTCGCGGCTGCCGCTTCTCACGACAGGATCATGGAGAGCATCGACGCACACCAGGCGGAGCCTGCGCTCACCTGATCACTGCATCGCTTCACGACAGCTACGCAGTGGTTGGGCGGCCCGTATCAACCGCTAAGTTGTCAGAGTTGCAAGGGACGCTCCGGCGTCCCTTCTTTCTTGCCCCCGTCTTCGCGGCCCCCCGCTTTTCCTGCCCCCGCGCATCCTTTCACTCTCTTTAACGTCTGGTGTGCCCTGCACGTTCATCGGTGAAACCGCGGGTTCATGGAGTGAGACACCCCCGGAAGGTAGAGTCCAGCGGCGTGCACCTCAAGGCCCTGACCCTCCGTGGGTTCAAGTCGTTCGCCTCGGCGACCACGCTCCGGTTCGAGCCGGGCATCACGTGCGTCGTCGGACCGAACGGCTCGGGCAAGTCCAACGTCGTGGACGCGCTCAGCTGGGTCATGGGCGAACAGGGCGCCAAGTCGCTGCGCGGCGGCAAGATGGAGGACGTCATCTTCGCCGGCACCACCGGCCGCCCCCCACTGGGCCGCGCCGAGGTGTCCCTGACCATCGACAACTCCGACGGTGCCCTGCCCATCGAGTACGCCGAGGTCACCATCACGCGGATCATGTTCCGCAACGGCGGCAGCGAGTACCAGATCAACGGCGACACCTGCCGACTGCTCGACATCCAGGAACTCCTCTCCGACTCCGGCATCGGCCGCGAAATGCACGTCATCGTCGGCCAGGGCCAGCTCGACTCCGTGCTGCACGCCGACCCCATGGGCCGCCGCGCCTTCATCGAGGAGGCGGCCGGTGTCCTCAAACACCGCAAGCGCAAGGAGAAAGCGCTGCGGAAGCTGGACGCGATGCAGGCCAACCTCGCGCGCGTGCAGGACCTGACGGACGAACTGCGCCGCCAGCTCAAG
Organism: Streptomyces luteolifulvus; assembly: GCF_008806595.1. Lineage (GTDB taxonomy): Bacteria > Actinomycetota > Actinomycetes > Streptomycetales > Streptomycetaceae > Streptomyces > Streptomyces luteolifulvus. Next base: position 171,487 of record NZ_VZRB01000018.1, read on the forward strand.
CCGCTCGGCCGTCAGGCGGCGGTCGCCCGCAGGGCCGCCGTGATCCAGGCGGACCTCCGCGACGCCCGGCTGCGGCTGCTCGCCGACGATCTCGTACGGCTGCGGGAAGGGCTCAAGGCCGAGATCGCCGACGAGGCCGCCCTCAAGGAACGCAAGGAAGCTGCCGAGCAGGAGCTGAGGAAGGCCCTCCAGCGCGAGGCGCTTCTGGAGGACGAGGTACGGCAGCTCACGCCGCGCCTCCAGCGCGCCCAGCAGACCTGGTACGAGCTCTCGCAGCTTGCCGAACGGGTGCGCGGCACGGTCTCGTTGGCCGACGCGCGCGTGAAGAGCGCCACGTCCACGCCTCCCGAGGAGCGGCGCGGGCGCGACCCCGAGGACATGGAGCGCGAGGCCGCGCGGATCCGGGAGCAGGAGGCCGAGCTCGAAGCGGCCCTGGAGGCGGCCGAGCGGGCGCTCGAGGACACGGTCGCCCACCGCGCCGAGCTGGAACGCGAACTCTCCCTCGAAGAACGGCGCCTGAAGGACGTCGCCCGGGCCATCGCCGACCGCCGTGAAGGCCTGGCCCGGTTGAACGGCCAGGTCAACGCGGCCCGTTCGCGCGCGGCCTCCGCCCAGGCCGAGATCGACCGCCTCGCCGCCGCGCGGGACGAGGCCCAGGAGCGGGCGGTCCGGGCCCAGGAGGAGTACGAGGCGCTCAAGGCCGAGGTCGACGGCCTCGACGCCGGCGACGCCGAACTCGCCGAGCGGCACGAGGCGGCGAAGCAGCGGCTCGCCGAGGCGGAGGCCGCCCTCACCGCCGCCCGCGATGCGGCCACCGCGGCGGAACGCAAGCGCGCCGCGACCCAGGCCCGCCATGAGGCACTGGCACTGGGCCTGCGCCGCAAGGACGGAACCGGGGCACTGCTGGCCGCGAAGGACCGGCTCGGCGGACTGCTCGGCCCGGCGGCGGAACTGCTGACCGTGACGCCCGGCCACGAGGTCGCACTGGCCGCGGCCTTCGGCGCGGCGGCGGACGCGATCGCGGTGACGACACCGGCATCGGCGGCGGACGCGATCAGACTCCTCCGCAAACAGGACGCGGGCAGAGCGGCACTGCTCCTGGCGGGCGCGCCGGAGGACCCGAAGGCCGTCGGCAGGGCCGACGCAACGGGCGCAGAAGCCTCGGCGGAACCCGCCACCACCCCCCACACCCGCACAGGAGACGCGCCGCACGCCGCCGACCACACAAGCAGGAACGCGTCGGCGCATCCGGCACCGGACGGCTACCGCCCGTCCGACGCGGGCCACGCAAGCGGAAACGCATCGGCGGAGCCCGGACCGGGCGGCTACCGCCCGCACCCTGCCGTCCCCGGACAGCCGCGTGTCGACGACGGCGGCCGGGCAGGGGCGGCCGCGGGCTCCGGCATGTGGCCGGCGGGCGAGCCGTACGCCGAGGGGCAGCGGTCCGATGCGGGCCACGTAAGCAGGAACGCGTCCAGGCAGCCCGGACCGGGCGGCTATCGCCCGCACCCTGCCGTCCCCGGACAGCCGCGCGTCGACGACGGTGGTCGCGCAGGGGCCGCGGGCTCCGGCATGTGGCCGGCGGGCGAGCCGCGCGTCGAGGGGCAGGTGTCCGACGCCGGGCACGCAAGCGGGAACGTGTCGGCGCATCCGGCACCGGATGGCTATCGCCCGCACCCCGCCGTCCCCGGACAGCCGCGGGTCGACGCCCCGCGCCCCGCAGGTCCTCCCTTTGCCGCCGACCTCGTGCGTGGTCCTTCCGAGCTCATGTCCGCCGTACGACGGCTGCTGCGTGGGATCGTTGTCGTCGGCACCCTCGAGGATGCCGAGGATCTTGTCTACGCGCGCCCCGACCTCACCGCCGTCACCGACGAAGGTGATCTGCTCGGGGCGCACTTCGCGCAGGGCGGGTCCGCCGGGGCGCCCAGTCTGCTCGAAGTGCAGGCGTCCGTGGACGAGGCCGCCGCCGAGCTGGACGAACTGGCCGTGCGGTGCGAGGAGCTGGCCGAGGCGCAGCACGCGGCCGCGGACCGCCGCAAGGAGTGTGCCGGCTTCGTCGAGGAGCTGGGGGAGCGGCGGCGGGCCGCCGACCGGGAGAAGTCGGCGGTCGCCCAGCAGCTCGGCCGGCTCGCGGGCCAGGCCCGCGGTGCGGCCGGCGAGGCCGAGCGGTCCACCGCGGCGGCGGTACGCGCGCAGGAAGCGCTCGACAAGGCCGTACAGGAAGTGGAGGAGCTCGCCGAGCGGCTGGCCGTCGCCGAGGAGATGCCGGTCGAGGAGGAGCCCGACACGTCGGTACGGGACCGTCTCGCCGCCGACGGGGCCAATGCGCGGCAGACCGAGATGGAGGCGCGCCTCCAGGTCCGTACGCACGAGGAGCGGGTCAAGGGGCTGGCCGGACGGGCCGACTCGCTGGACCGGGCCGCGCGCGCGGAACGCGAGGCACGCGCGCGTGCCGATCAGCGGCGGGCCCGGCTGCGCCACGAGGCGGCCGTGGCGGAAGCCGTCGCCTCCGGAGCACGCGAGCTGCTCGCGCACGTCGAGGTGTCGCTCGGCCGCGCGGAGCAGGAGCGCGTCGCGGCCGAGGCCGCCAAGGCCCGGCGCGAGCAGGAGCTGACCGCCGCCCGCGGCACGGGGCGCGACCTCAAGGCCGAACTCGACAAGCTGACCGACTCGGTGCACCGCGGCGAGGTGCTCGGCGCCGAGAAGCGGCTGCGTATAGAGCAGTTGGAGACCAAGGCGCTGGAGGAGCTCGGCGTGGAGCCGGCCGGGCTCGTCTCCGAGTACGGCCCGCACCAGTTGGTGCCGCCCTCCCCGCCCGCCGAGGGCGAGGTGCTGCCGGAGGACCCGGAGCACCCGCGCAACCAGCCCCGGCCGTTCCTCAGGGCGGAGCAGGAGAAGCGGCTGAAGGCGGCCGAGCGTGCCTATCAGCAGCTCGGCAAGGTCAACCCGCTCGCCCTGGAGGAGTTCGCCGCGCTGGAGGAACGGCACAAGTTCCTCAGCGAGCAGCTGGAGGACCTGAAGAAGACCCGCGCCGACCTGCTTCAGGTGGTGAAGGAGGTCGACGAGCGTGTCGAGCAGGTCTTCACCGAGGCCTACCGGGACACGGCCCGCGAGTTCGAGGGCGTTTTCAGTCGGCTGTTCCCGGGCGGCGAGGGACGGCTCGTGCTGACCGATCCCGACAACATGCTCACCACCGGCGTGGACGTCGAGGCGCGCCCGCCGGGCAAGAAGGTCAAGCGGCTGTCGCTGCTGTCCGGCGGTGAGCGCTCGCTGACGGCTGTCGCGATGCTGGTGTCGATCTTCAAGGCGCGGCCGAGCCCGTTCTACGTCATGGACGAGGTCGAGGCGGCGCTCGACGACACCAACCTTCAGCGGCTGATCCGCATCATGCAGGAGCTGCAGGAGGCCTCGCAGCTGATCGTGATCACGCACCAGAAGCGCACGATGGAGGTCGCCGACGCGCTGTACGGCGTCTCCATGCAGGGCGACGGGGTGTCGAAGGTCATCAGCCAGCGCCTCCGCTGACTCCCACCTTCATCTTCAATTGTTGAACACACTCCTCTCACGCATGCCTTTCTCTGTCGCAAACCCGCCTATTGACTTCGGAATTTGAAGACATAGTCTGTGGCAGCGTTGCCGGTGACCCGAGGAGTTGAACGTGACCAGCACGACGCAGACACCCACGTCAGGAGCCGGGACGGCTCACCCCGAACACCTCGGGCACGTCATCTTCATCGCGGCGGCCGCCGCGATGGGCGGGTTCCTCTTCGGCTACGACAGTTCCGTGATCAACGGTGCCGTCGAGGCCATCCGGGACCGCTACGACATCGGCTCCGCGGCGCTGGCCCAGGTCATCGCCATCGCCCTGATCGGCTGCGCGGTCGGCGCCGCGACCGCAGGCCGTATGGCCGACCGCATCGGCCGGATCCGGGTCATGCAGATCGCCGCCGTACTGTTCACGGTCAGCGCCGTCGGCTCGGCCGTGCCCTTCTCGCTGTGGGACTTCGCCCTCTGGCGCGTCGTCGGCGGCTTCGCCATCGGCATGGCCTCGGTCATCGGCCCCGCCTACATAGCCGAGGTCGCCCCGCCCGCGTACCGCGGCCGCCTCGGCTCCTTCCAGCAGGCCGCGATCGTCATCGGCATCGCCGTATCGCAGCTCGTCAACTGGGGTCTGCTCAACGCCGCCGACGGTGACCAGCGCGGTGAGCTGATGGGCCTGGAGGCCTGGCAGGTCATGCTCGGCGTCATGGTCGTCCCGGCCGTCCTGTACGGCCTGCTCTCCTTCGCCATCCCCGAGTCCCCCCGCTTCCTGATCTCCGTCGGCAAGCGGGACCGCGCCCGCGAGATCCTCGCCGAGGTCGAGGGCCGCAACCTCGATCCGGACGCCCGGGTCGCCGAGATCGAGCACGCCATGAACAGCGAGCACCGGCCGGTCTTCAAGGACCTGCTCGGCGGCGGCTTCTTCTTCAAGCCGATCGTCTGGACCGGCATCGGACTGTCGGTCTTCCAGCAGTTCGTGGGCATCAACGTCGCGTTCTACTACTCCTCGACCCTGTGGCAGTCGGTCGGCGTCGACCCGACGGACTCGTTCTTCTACTCCTTCACGACGTCGATCATCAATATCGTCGGCACCGTGATCGCGATGATCTTCGTGGACCGCGTCGGCCGCAGGCCGCTGGCCCTGATCGGCTCCGTCGGCATGGCGATCGGGCTCGCGCTGGAGGCCTGGGCCTTCTCCTACGACCTGGTCGACGGCAGGCTGCCGGCCGCCCAGGGCTGGACGGCCCTGATCGCCGCCCATGTCTTCGTCCTCTTCTTCGCCCTGTCCTGGGGTGTGGTCGTCTGGGTCATGCTCGGCGAGATGTTCCCGAACAAGATCCGCGCCGCCGCGCTGGGTGTGGCAGCAGCCGCACAGTGGATCGCCAACTGGGCCATCACCGCGAGCTTCCCGTCGCTGGCCGACTGGAACCTCTCCGCGACCTATGTGATCTACACGGCCTTCGCCGCGCTCTCCGTCCCGTTCGTCCTCAGGTTCGTCAAGGAGACGAAGGGCAAGGCGCTGGAGGAGATGGGGTAACCCGTCGCACAGACTCGAGGAGACGGGCCAAGTCCCCGCTGCCCGTCTCCTCGTACCTGCCGCCGCCCCCGCCCGGCCCTGTCCGGGCGGGGGCGGCGGTGCCCTGCCCGCGGCTCACCGGCCCCGACCTCCAGCTGCACCCATCTCCGCACCCATGAGGGCGGGGGCTGTCAAGGCGTACAGAAGTCCGGCCCCGGTGGTCGGTGTGCAGCGCATCGGGGGTGGGGGTGGTCTTGTGAGGGACGGAGCGTCGGGTGTGGTTCCCCGGGATGC
>NZ_VZRB01000019.1 GCF_008806595.1 Streptomyces luteolifulvus
TCGATCTTCATGGCGTGGCGGCGGTGAGCGTCGGCCAGTTCCGCCGCGAGCCCTGTGGCCTTGTCCTCGGCTTCTGCCAGTCGGTCCCGAAGATCCCCCATCTCCTCCTGTGTCCGGTACAGGAGCAGCCGGTCGGGGTCACGGGCCTGGAGCCAGCCGTAGAAGAGCCTTCTGGTGAGCGCGATCTCGCGGTCGAGTTCCGTCGGGCCGGCGTGCGGTGCGGCGAGGGTGTGCAGGCCCCTGATCACAGCGGGCCGAGTGGGCTTCTGGCCGGACAGCATCCTGGACAAGGCGGACTCGCTGGCTTCCATGCCCGGGGCCGGTCCCTCGTCAGCCAGACGCTTTAGCCCAGCGCTCGTCACGGCAAGGGTCCCGATGGACGAGGCCACCTCACGTAGGCGTTCCAGAAATTCGCGTTCGGCGTGAGAGAGGTTCGGGTCCAGAGGCGCCATCGAGCGCCCACGGCGGCGAGCCGTGGAACCGTCCGGCTCCGTAGCCATCATGTCCCCCGGTTTGGTGTGGTCCTCGCGTTTGGTTTCTTGCATCGGAGGCAAGTTGCCCGCGCTGCGAAAGAACTCCGTTCTCTTTTCTTTCCTCTGGCGGCACAAATACTGCGAACCTCATCTTCTCAGTCACGGCACCGTGTGCGTGCCGGAACGGGAGGAATCGCCGTGACGTACAAGCCCAGCCCTCGCGCGGCAGACCGCAACGCACAGTCCTGTCTGCGACGCCTGCTCAGGCCTGAGATCCTGGAGCTGGTTGCCCTGGTGCTCCTCATCGCGGTCGCCGCTGCGGTGTACGTGCTTGCCGGGCCAGCGGGCTTCTCCGCCATCGTCAGCACGGGCGGTGGGCTGTTCGCCACCTGGCGGACGCGACATGGAGCCTCGGCCTATCGCGGCGGACTACGGGAGCAAGAGACAAAAGCGCCGTCACCGGATGGTAGGTGATCTCGACTGTGGAGCCGTCCGATGTCGCAGTGCCCATGGCACAGGTACGGTGTCGGCCAGCCACGCATTGGCCACAACCGTTGGATGTTGAAGGTGTGCAAGGCTCTGACCTCTCCGGCCGAGGTCTGCTCGGGGGCCGCATCCCGAAAACAGCCCGCGAGCCCCGGCCCAACTGGTCCGGGCCTCGCGGGCGTATCCGACACGGCCCGGGACCGACGGCTGCGTGGACCAGCCCGACACCCTGAAGAGCAAGCCGCCTCAGCCGGCGAGGCCGCCAGATCGAACCACTGTTGGGGCCGTGGCGACAGCCGTGCCGCAGGGCGTGACCACCTCCTGCGCCCGGCACAACTTTGAAGGGCGCCACGTGAGTACGTCATTCCCCGTCCTGCAGGCCTGAATGGACAGGGCTCCGCAGGACCATCCGCTGCCCGACCTGATCATCAAGGCCACCGGGAACAGCCCCGCGGACAGCTTCGCCTCCCCCACCGTCACGGCCTTCGAGAACATCATCGAGGCCCTGGAGACAGCGGGGCCCGAGCATCGCGCCCGCACCGGCGTTCGAACAGCGCCTGGAACGGCTTGTCTCCCAGGCACTGGCGGGCTCTGGTGAGGCCGAGCTGGTGGGCAGGCGCTGGACGCTCCCGCCCGACAGGTGCCGCAGTTTCTCGGTCGGGATCCGCAGGACCGCCCAGTATCCCGGCGGACCGGCACTGTCGGAGCTGCTGAACAGGCACAGCGCCAGGACGAAGGAGACCACCGCACGGGCCGGCAGGAGCCTGCGGCGGCGTTCGGCCCTTCCCGTCAACTCCCATACTTCGTCGACTACTTCGGGGGTGATTTCCTCGGTGAGTACGCCGAGCCTGATCCGGTCGCCGAACTGCGGCTCCAACCGCCTTCGACGGCTTCGAGAGGACCCCGGACGGACCGCCGTCGCGACGGTTGAGGCGGCAGCGATGGCAGACTGAGCGCCCAACGGGGCTCCCTGGCAGACCGTGGCGGATCCCCCCATAAACCCCAGGTGCCCACTCGCCCAGAACAGCCACCAGTACGCGCTCTACCTGCACTGATGCGCTAAATCACTGGCATTGCTGGTCAACGGCAATTTCTACACGTTCATGTCGCAGGAAACCGCATCGGACCCATACCTCTTCATGGAGGTAGATAACCGCCGCACCAACGACAGTGCCCCGTCAAGGCGGTCGACGTGGATCAACGGGAGGGGTCGAGAAGGATCTTGCGGACACCGTCGGCCCGACTGTTGAACAGTTCGTACGCTTCAGGGCCTTCGGAGAGGGCGAAGCGGTGGGAGACCACGGCCTGCGGCGTGATCCGGCCGGCCTGCGCGAGGGGGATCAGGGCGGGCAGTTCGTAATGGGTCGAGCACAGTCCGATGGCGAACTCCAGCTCCTTGATCTGGGCCAGTCCCATGTGGAAGGGGAAAGCCTTGCTGTGGCTCACCCCGATGACGCTGACCCGTCCCGCCTGCCGGACGGCTTTGAGGGCGAGTTCGATCGTGGCGTCCGAACCCACGGCTTCGACCACGGCGTCCGGCCCCCGCCCTGCTGTCGTCTCCCGTATGGCCGCTCGTGCGTCCTCGCCCTCGACCGGCTCGACGCCCAGGGTGGCGGCGAAGGCACGGCGCCCCGCAACCAGGTCCGCGCCCAGGACGCGGGCAGCGCCCATGGCGAAGGCGGACTGCGCGGCCATGAGTCCGACCGGGCCGAGGCCGATGACCAGGACGGTCTCGCCGGGCTGGATGCGGGCGCGGCGGCAGCCGTACCAGGCCGTGGGCGCGTTGTCCGTAAGGACGATGGCCGCCTCGTCGGAGATGCCTTCGGGCAGGTGCACCAGGTTGACGTCGGCGTGGGGCACGGCCAAGGCCTGGGCCTGACTGCCCGGAAGCTGCGGGCTCACTCCATAGCACAGATCCGTCGGGGCTTGGGCGCGTTCGCACCTGGCGGTGAGCCCCTTCGCGCAGGTTCCGCACAGGGTGCAGCCGACCGACGCGGGCACCAGGACCCGGTCGCCGGGCTTGAAGCGGGTGACCTGGCCGCCCGTCTCGACGACCACGCCGACGCATTCGTGCCCCGGCGTGTAGCCGACCTCCGGGCTGAACCCGTTGCCACCGTAGATGTGCAGGTCGCTGCCGCAGATGCCGGCCGTGGTGACATGGACGACCGCATCGGTGGGACAGGTGACGGCCGGGTCCGGCACGTCCTCGCAGCGGATGTCGTGGCGGCCGCGGTAGGTCAGTGCCTTCACAGGATTCCTCCAGCAGGGCGCGGGGCGATGCCCGCGCGATTCCCTCACACATCCACAACCATACCGACCAGTAGGTATGCGGAGAGGGTGACCTTCACCATACGCCGCGTCCGCCCGGGGCCCGTAGCGTGACCGGGGCCGGTCAGGTGAGTGGTTCCAACGGCGGCGCGAGAAGGACGAATTGCGGGCGCAGGTCTGGCTGCTTGTGGAGCGCAGCCCGGCCGTCATCTCCCGGGCCTGCGCCGTACTCAACGGCGGCCGCGCCGGTTCGGCGACGTCGTCCTGGTCGTGGTCGTGCTCGCCCATGCCTCCATCGTCCTCCGCGTCGGCGGGCCGGGCCAGGGCGTACGGAAGGTGTCCTCTGACAGGCGATCTTGACCGAGTGCCACGCGAGCTTGACTTCCGCGATCCGCACTTCGGCTATGGGCAAGCTGATTCGGGGCCTTCGCCGTCCGCGTAGAACAGGACTGCCCACGGTTCAGGCCCCGACCGGGTCAGTCGGCCCCCGCTTGCCGACCGGGTCGTGGGGGCTGCGCAAGAGCCACCCCTTCCACCCGTTGTTCCAGACCACGGTGTCTCCGCTGATCTCCTTGAATGCCTTCAAGACCGTCTTGTGGATCGCCGAGTTGCCGTTGTCGTAGGTGTAGGTCAGGCCGTCGTCGAAGTTCTTCGCGATGTGGTCAACCGCATCGCTCTGATACAGCTCGTGAGCACGAGACTCGGTGATCTGCTGGAGCATCCAGGCTGCAGCGGCCTGAGCATCAGTGGCACTCATGCGGGGACCCTGATATGCAGGCGTTTTTGTCAAGGGCACAGGGGGTTCCGGGTCCGTTGGCGCGGGCCGGGGAGTGGTGCTGTGGGACCGGCGGGAGGCCGGTGGCGTGTTGTGCGGCGACGCGCGGTCAGCCTGATATCCGCGGGTTGGGTACCGCATGACCGGATGTTCGCCGGGGACGGGGCCTCCGGTCTACAGCCGAGCGTGGTCCGCCGAAGCGGGTGCTCATAGGGTCCGCGGGCATCGTCCCTCGCGCTGAACACGTCCCGGCCTCCCGTGGATGGTGCCGACAGGCGAGCGCAGCTATCTTCTGCTCAAGGTGGATCGGGTTGAGGACGACCTCTGGATGTCCCAGCCCGAGGCTGCTCGGCAGCTGGGCATCGCACTGATCCGCATCGGGGCATTGATTGCCAACGGCCACCTGACCCCCGTGGAGAACCCGGTCGGACGGGCCGGCGTTTCCATCGCCAGCGTTCAGGCCGAGAGAATCTGGCGAGAGAACGCACCACTTCGAGCGAAGGTTGCCCGCCTCCTCACGGACGCGATCAGCTGGTTCTGATCGGTGATCCACAGGTCCTGACGATCACTCGGACGTCGCCCCGACGTCCTTGGGAGAGGCCCCGCAACCTTCGTGGACGCGGCCCGCGTGCCGCTCGACGGATCCGGGGGGCGCAGCACACGACCAGCGATCAGATGCCATGACCGAGATATGTCAGTGGGGGCGGTTAACCGGCAAGCGGCTCCACCCGCGTGTGAGTCGGACAAGTGTCGCGATCACGCCGATGCCGAACATGACGGCACCGAGGCTGGCGCTGCGCAGCAGGCCGAAGGTCAGCGCGACGGCAATGGCGATCAGGGAGCCGGAGATCACGACCTGTCGCTTCGGGTCTTTGAACTTCCAGAATCCGAGCAGCGTGAACACCAGCCACGCGGTGAGGTAGCCGACCGCTACGAAGATCATGATCGATTTTCCCCCTGAACGAGGTCCTGGGAGAGGGCTGGTCATGCCCTCTCCCAGGTTCAGTCTGTCACCCCTGATTGCCCCCGGCGCGTGGCATGCTCTGCGCGCCCCCGCAGACGGCGCCCGGCGCGCCCTCGCGCCCTCGTCCTGCCGCAACCCGCCGCCTGGACCCGGAAGACCCGCTGGGCCGCCGCATCTCCGGGCGCTGCGCGAGGTCCAGCACGACCTGAGCGCGGCACAGCCGGACTGGGACTTCCAGGGACTGATCTCCGCCGACGGCTCGGCCGTGGCCCTGCGCGTCACCCCGCGCGATCGCTCCGTCCCCCGCATGGTCCGCAAGGCGGTGGGCGACGGCGCCTGCGACCCGGACGAGTTGAGCAACACCCGCACTACGTTCCTCCCCGCCGACCTGCCCCCACCACCCGACTTCGCCCCGGCCCGGCATCCCCGCGAGGTCCCGTACCTGGACCTCCAGGTCGCCCCGAAGAACGAGGCCTACCCGTACGGCGTGAAGCTGGAACTCGGCGACTGGGCCTACGCCTTGGAACCCCGAGCCGTCTTCTACGGGCCCGGCTGGTACCCCTTCCACGAGCACGTGACGCGCCGGGAGAAGGGCCCCACCGCCCCGCTCAACGACCGCGACGTTCCCACCGGACGCACCGTTCCCGCCCGGGTGCAGCTCTCCCCCGACGTCGCGGACTTCTCCTGGGGCAACGAGTACGTACAGCTCACCCCCGTCAACCACCGGATCGAGGCGCGGCTGCACCTGTACGTCGGCCAGGAACAGGCCCGCACCCTGGTGCGCACCGTGACGCTGGACGTCGATCTGCGGGCGCGGGTCTGTCCAATCAACGGCTGATCTTGGTTAGGGTGTCAGCTGGTGGTGGGGGTGAGTCGGCCCTCGAAAGCGATCTGGAAGGCGTTCAGGGGCGCTTTCCAGCGCATCGTCCAGCGGCGCGGAAGGGAGCCGCCGGCGAGCTGCTTGCCACGCTGCTCGAGGTCGTACGTGCAGGTCGGCGTGTGCGGGTCGAGAAGTAGTGGAAGGTCCGGCCGTCGGGATCATCCGCGTTGCCGTGCCGGCCGCTCACCCTGGTTCCGCACCCGCCGCCCTTGAGGGGCATCACGTAGCGTGGGTGCGGCTGACGGTCGATCTCGGACTGGTCGTACTCGTTGCCCAGCGCGTCCTTGATCCACGGGATGCGCACCCGCGCTGCTCCTTCGCCACACACCTCTCCCCGTCAGCGGTTCACCCCGCGAGAAGTTGTTCCGCATCCCCCAAAGTGATCTCCTGGTAGGTTCTCGGGCGGCTGCGTTCGCCACGGAGTCAGGGGGCTCGATCGCAGACCCCGCAGTAGATCAACGCCCCTTTCCCCGTCCTACGCTGGTGTGATGAGCGTGGGGATAGAGGTGCTGATCGTGGACTGGCAGCGGGTCGAGGCTGCAGCGCCTGACGACCGCGGAGAGATGCTGATCGATGCCGCCTTCGGAGACGGATACAGCGACGACCTCTTCGAGCACGGCTGGTCCTGGTCCATGCAGCCGGGTGAGGACTGGTACGGCAGGTACGCCCTCCGGAACACGCTCGGCTCGTACAAGCCGCACTTTTGGGCTGGTCATCGCTGGGACCACATGCGCGACTTCGTCGAGCCCGGAGTGCGCGCGGCGGTGGACCGGTTCAAGTAATGCGCGAGCCGTTCACACAACACGCCGCGGAGCCCAGCGGATGGATCACGACCTTCGAATCGTTTGCCGACTTCCTATCCGACTGGGGAGAGGTGGTCACGGAGGCGGAGCGCCGCGGCTGGGGCATCATCGGCCTGTGCTGCTGACCGCCTCGGGGCACCGCTCGCATCCAACCCGATGACGGCCGCGCTACGGGCACTGGTCGGCTGGTGAGGCCGCGCGGAACAGGACCTGCCACGGCAGGCACCTCGCCGCGCGGCCGACCCAGCCGCCTGGCTCGGCGGATGCCGACGTCTGCACGACGCTACGAACGCAAGGCCGACCACTTCCTGGCCTTCACCGCGATCGCGGCCACACTCATCTGCTACCGCCGACTCCCCAAATGAAATGGCCTGTTATGCGAGCAGGCTGCTGCGGGCGAGCCATTCGCGGGCGGACAGTGATCCTGCTGGTGCGGCGGCGCGGTTCAGTCGTTCGGCGTCCTGGAGATGGCCCTTGGCAAATCTGAGGTGGGCGAGGCCGTGCAGGGCGTGGCTGTTGCCGCGGGCCGCTGCGGCGTGTGCCAGGCCCTCGGCGCGCTGCTGGTGATTGCGCATTCCGAGAAGCAGGATGCGGCCGCGACCTGGAAGAAGTCTTTAGGGCATCATCCGCTGATGGGGTTCGTCGACCACGGCGGGGGCGGGTCCGGGGAGCCGGTGGCCGGGCTGCTGCGGCCCGGGAACGCGGGCAGCAACACCGCTGCAGACCACATCGAAGCCGCCCGGCTCGCCCTGAAGCAGCTGCCGAAGAAGTACCGGCGGGGTCGGCAGACGCTGATCCGCACCGACTCGGGCGGAGGCACCCACGAGTTCGTGGACTGGCTTTCCGCCCGCGGCCGGTGGCTGTCCTACTCGATCGGCATGACCATCACCGATGCCATCCACCAGGCGGTCTTGAAGGTCCCGGCCTCGGCCTGGACGCCGGCCGTCGAGCCGGACGGCGAGATCCGCGACGGCGCCCGGGTGGCCGAGCTCGACGGCGACTGCCTGACCGGCCGGCCCAAGGGGATGCGGCTGATCGTGCGGAAGGAACGGCCGCACCCCGGCGCCCAGTTGCGTTTCACCGACCCCGACGGCATGCACCGACCTGCTTCGCTACCAACACCAGGCACACCCCGATCGCCGCGCTGGAACTGCGCCACCACCAGCGGGCCCGCGCCGAGGACCACATCCGCGCCGCACGCGCCACCGGCCTGCGCAACCTCGCTGAGTCCTCCGGCCTGCACCCGCTCGACACCTTCCCTCACGCCTTCCATCGGATCCCTCTGCACCGTCGCAACTTTGGTGCATTGCTCAGCCTGCCAAGCGTCGTGAGCGGCCTCGGAGGATTGCCAGAGTGCCCGAGAGGACAGGACGACGCTTACACCGGCGCCAGCCGTGACGAAGGCATTTCGTATGCGGTGCCGAGGCCACCAGCTGCTCCCCCGGTCGGAGGAACGGTCCTGGCTCTCGGATGGCGTCTCGTCCACTGGCATGCCAACAGGGGACGAGAGACACCCTGGCTCAGCAAGGAGCCACGCGGCACGCGGAAGGGGATTGCGCTCAGCGAGTGATACGCGTGCAGTCGGCTGCGGACTTCGAGATTCCGAACGGCGCTGAGAGTTGGCGCTGTGTCAAGTTGATTCTCCAATACACCGCCACTGCAGGACGCGATCCTCCAGAGGCAGGCTCTGTGGCCGGCCTCGGCGGAGCGCGTCCGCCTTCTCGCGGCGCAGGGCGGTCACGAGCTTGCCGAAGCTGCGTGCGCTCAGCCGGTGAATGGGCCTATCCAGGTCGACTGCAACGCCGTGATCACCGCCGAGATCCCGACGCCGCCGAGGAAGCCGGACGCACAACCCGCGCCGAGTACCTCCGCCTGCTCGCCCTGGCGTGCCGTCCACCCGTGCCGAGCTCATCCTCGAGGTGCTGTGGTGTCCGATGGGTCTCCCAGAGACCCACCGGACACACCACTGCTAGGACTCCTCGTCGCGCAGGGATCGGTGCAGGATGTCGCGTTCCCGGGCGGACTGGCCGCGGGCAGGGCCGCTGGTCACCGGCGCGCTAAGGGGTGTGGACGAGCGCTGCTGCGCCCCGTCGCGGTCACCGGTACTCAAGGTCAGCGGGGGCGTCGGCGCGACCGGCCAGCCCTGGATCAGGTAGTGCTCGGTGATCTCGCGGGTGGTCAGGTCCACGGCGGTGTCCCGGCCGCGGGCGTGTACCCGCAGCCGGTAGTCGCCTGGGCCGGAGGCCGCCAGCGAGGGCAGTTCCTCCTCCATGTCGTCCATGAGGGCGCCGATCAGCAGTTCTCCGGAGGGGGTGTGCACGGACACTTCCACGATCTCCTGCCACGGTCCGGGGTCGGCATCCGGCGTGGTGCGGTGTGCGGCCACGGTGACCTGCGCGTTGCCGCTGTGGATGCCGGTTTGGATTTCTACTTGGCCGTCGCTGAGGGCGATGAGGCCGTTGTGTGAGACGTCCAGCTCATCCTCGGTCACTGGTGCTTCGGGGTCGTAGACGAGGTAGTGGTGGTAGTCGACGCGGACGGGTCCGCTTCCGGTGTGTACGAGATCGCTCACTGCTGTGCCCCCAGGAGATGACCGGCTACGGCTTGATCCACATCAGGAACCGGTCCTTCTCGATGATCCGGTTGTAGGTGTAGAAGTTGTTCAAGGCATTGCCGCCTTGGCTGTTCTGCTGCGCGTTGATCATGCGCCGGCTGAGGTTCCCGCCACTCGTTGCGGCGCCCTGCCAGGTTGAGGCGAAAGGGTACTCGTCGCAGCTCTTGCCCTCGGGCCGGGGAAGGCTTGACGGGCAGGCCATCTCCCGGTTTTCGTTGCGCTTGGCGGTGTTCGTCAGGCGCTCGAGATAGCGGGTGGTGCCGTGCTTGCCGGGCAGGTTTTTCTCGTTCTGCGCGTACTGGATGTGTTCGGCCAGCTCAGGGTAGGGGCCGGACTTGGCGTACACCATCTCCGGGATGTATCCGGGGTTGATGCAGCCGGGCTTACGGGAGCGGCCCGGCAGGGCGGTGTCGCAGCGCACGTCCGAGGTGCTCAGGTCCAGTGGGTTGGTCGAGCCCCACTGTGGGTTGGTGAACTTCCAGGTGATGACGCCCCGCCCGCGGCCCTGCTTGCCGCGCCGTGTGGTGTCGATCGTGCTGTCGATGAAGAACTGGCCGTAGGGCTCCTTGCTCGCGCTGATCGTCTGGGAGGGGAAACTCCCGTTGGCGACCTTGCACTTAAGCTTGCACTTCGCCTTGCCCTGGGCCTTCGTCCCCGACGTGCCCTGGCCCCAGCGGCGCGCCTCCAAGAGCACCACTTGGTAGGCCCACCGCTTGGAGTCCCGGGCGGAGAACTCATAGCCCACGGCGAGATAGTCGATTCCTCCGACAGTCCTGCCGCGGCTGTCGCGGACCTTCAGCGTGTATCCGAAAATGCCGCACCCGTTGGTCCGGGTGATGTACCACGTGTTGACCACCCCGTGGTCATCGCACCAGTCCGGCCATTTCCAAATCTCATCCCGGGCCGCACTGACCGTGTCGGCCGACAGCTCCGCGGGCTCAACACAAGCGCCGTACTGCCCATCCGCCAGGGCCTGCTGAGCCGCGTCATCGCACGCATTCGCTGCCGCGGCCACCGGCGCAGGCTGCTCGCTCGGTTTCGGGATGTCCGCTTCGAAGCTTCCGAGGTCCTCTGACTCCGAGTCAGGGACGTCCTCTGCGTCCTCCGGTTCGAAGCCCGGCAGATCCTCAGACTCCTGCGCAGCGTCTTCATCCACGTCTGCGGGGTCGACACCCCAGGGGTCCTCCGCCTCCGGCGCAGGAGCTGCGTCCTCCGATACTTCAACGGCAGTGTCCGATCCCGGCACTGGCTCATCTGATGCCTGCGCAGTGCTCAGGCAACTGCCTAATCAGAGCTGGTCGGCTTGATTCCCCAGGCAGACCCGCGCTTCGTGGTCGGGCGCCTGGTAGCCGGGAGCCTGTCGCGCTGTGTGATCGGCAATCGCCACACGACCACCACACCGTCGGCACGCGGGTGAGCGGCGTGCCCAGGAGTCAACTGTTCAGTTTGGCCGCCTGCATGGCGGTGAGCCGGCGGACGTAGAGGGCGGCGGCGACTGCTGTCGGCACGACGAGGACGTGCAGGATGAGGTTGATCCAGGTTTCCGGCAGGAACGCGTACGCGTAGTCGTAATCGCTGCTCACGCCGTCGTCCACGTCCTCGGTGTGCTCACTGAGGAGCGCTGTCCACGGGGTCCAGAAGAGGGGCGAGGTCAGGAAGGTGGTCAGCCACAGCGCCCACCAGGCGTTCAGCACAAGGGCCGGTGCGGGGCTGTGGCCGGGGCTGGAGGCGTGCCAGACGTCGTTGGCGATCTGCTTGGGCAGGAAGAGGTTCGCGATGGGGATGAACCAGCCGATCACCGCCATGGACGGGTCGTACCGCAGCCGACCGGGCGCGAACTTCTCGGCGGTGGCGCGTACGCGGCTGAACCAGACGAGCCAGGCCACCAGCAGCGCTGCGCCGAAGCAGAGCTTGGCGTACCACAGGAGGGGGAACGAGAGGACGCCCCATTCCCCCAGGTCCCAAACGTCGTCTGCGTCCGGGAGAGGCTCGTCATACAGAAGACCCTGTCCGGAGGCAACGTGGAGCTGCTGGACGACCGTGAGCGCGGAGGTCAGGGCGACGAGGGTGAGGAGCCAGTAGACAGCGGCCCGGCACCCGTCGGCCGGGGTCTCGTGGCCGCGGGCGCGGCGGCGTTCGTCGGCCAGCCGGGGCTTGGGCACCCCCACCCGACCGTCCTCGCCGCCGGCGCGGGTGGCGGGGTCGGCAAAGGGAACGGTGGACGGGGCAGTGGGCGGCCTTCCCGGTGCGGTCACGGCTTCGGCCATCGCCTCAACGCCCGCCTCGGCGCTGGGGGTCATCCGAGTGCGCGGGTCCTCCTGGTCGAGGAGCTGCACCGCTTCCTGGCCCAGCCGGGCCAGCACCTCCGGCGGCAGCCATGGCCCCAGCGAGCGGTACTGCGTCTCTTTCCTCTCCCGCAGCTCGGCCAGGGTCGGCCGGTCGGCTGGGTCCTTGGCGAGGCAGTCTTTGATCAGACCTAGCAGCGGCTCCGGTACGCCGGTGAGGTCCGGCGGCTCGTGCACCACCCGGTACATCAGGGCGTGCAACTGGCCCTCGGTCGCCTCGAACGGCAGCCGCCCGGCGGCGGCGAAGGCCAGCACCGCGCCCAGCGAGAAGATGTCGCTCGCCTCAGTCAGCCTCTCGCCCCTGATCTGCTCCGGTGACATGAAGCCGGGCGAGCCGACCACCACCCCGGTGGAGGTCAGGCCCCCCGTAGTGGAGGAGTCCACGGCGCGGGCAATCCCGAAGTCGATCACCTTCGGCCCGTCGATGGTCACCATGACGTTCGACGGCTTCAGATCGCGATGGATGAGCCCAGCGTCGTGGATGTCGCCCAGGGCACGGCACAACCCGGAGGCTAAGCCGCGCACCGAGCGCTCCGGCAATGGCCCGTGCTGCTCCGCCACTACCTGATACAGGGTCGGGCCGGCGACGTACGCCGTGGCCACCCAAGGCAGCGCCGCGTCGGGGTCGGCGTCCAGCACGGCGGCCGTCCACTCCCCACCGACCTGCTGGGCCACGGCGGTCTCCTTGGCGAACCGGAGCCGGAAGTCGGGGGCTGCCGCCAGTTCGGCGCGGATGGTCTTCACCGCCACCATCCGGCCACGCGGGGACCGGGCCAGGTAGACCACGCCCATGCCACCTTCCCCCAGCCTGCCAAGAAGCCGATAGTCCGCGATCCGGTCAGGGTCCTGTTCCTGCAGAGGCTGCACCGCTGATGGCTCCCTCCCCGTGAACATCACTACGGCGCACCAAGACTAGCCTCGGATCTTCATAGGTATCGGTGATCAGCTTGACCCTCCCCTCGTACGTGGAGACCGTGACCGGAGGGATAGTTGAGGGTCGTGGGATCCAGGAAACGCATCTACAACGCGGAGTTCCGTGAGGGGGCGGTACGGATCGTGACGGAGACCGGGAAGCCGATCCCGGAGGTGGCCGAGGAACTCGGTGTGCATCCGGGGACGCTGCACAGCTGGGTGTCGCGGGCCAAGCGCAACGGCTCATCGTCGTCGGACACGCCCGTCCAGGCGTCGGCGGGGGCAGGCTCGGGTGGCCGGTTGCGGGAGGGTGAGCGGGCCGAGCTGGAGCGGCTGCGGGCCGAGGCCCGGGAGAAGGACAAGCGCATCCGCGAGCTGGAGATGGAGCGTGATGTGTGCAAGCGATTCGTGGCCTTCTGGGTGAAGTAGCTGAGGCAGACCCGGCCGTGGCGGTCAGGGTGATCAGCAGCTGCAAGGCCGAACAGAAGATTCCGCATCGCATCGGCTGCCGGGCACTGGGTGTGTCCGAGTCCGGGTTCTACAAGTGGCGCGATCGTGAACCGACCGCGCGGGAGGTGCGCCGGCAGCATCTGGCGGAGGAGATCGAGGAGATCTTCCAGCGGTCCGGAGGCACTTACGGCTCGCCGAAGGTGTTCATCGAGCTGGTCCGGCGCGGCTGGCGGGTATCGGTGAACACGGTCGCCAAGGTCATGGCCGAGCTCGGGCTGGCCGGACGGAAGATCCGGCGGCGCCGGTCACTGACCCGGCCGGGCAAGCGGCCGACGGCCCCGGACTTCGTGCGCAGGGACTTCACCGCCGAGGAGCCCGACCTCGTCTGGTGCGGCGATCTCACAGAGATCGACACGGGCGAGGGCAAGCTGTACTTGGCGACTGTCATCGATCTTTTCTCCCGCCGCTTGCTGGGCTACGCGATGGGCGAGCGGCATGATGCGGAGCTGGTGGTGGCGTCGCTCAACATGGCCGCGGCCACCCGTGGCGGCGATGTACGCGGCGTGATCATGCACACGGACGCGGGCTCAATATACGTCCTTGCGCTGGCCGAGCACTTGGAGAAGGCCGGCATCGCTGCCTCGATCGGATCGGGGCGTGAGTAGTTGCGGTGCAGAAAGTGCCGCTGAGATTGATCTTGCTGGGGTTCGGCTACTTCGCGGGGCCTTCGAGCTGCCGGGGTAGGGTGCCGGCGCGTAGTTCCCGGAGGTCGGGGATGTGGTTGTAGAGGGTGCCGGGTGAGACGCCGAGGAGCTTGGCGATCGAGGTGATGGAGCGGCCTGGGTCGGGCAGGAGGTCGCGGGCGGCCTTGATGACTTCCTCGGTGGCGACGCTGGGGCGTCCGCCGACCCGGCCTCGGGCGCGGGCGGCGGCCAGGCCCTCGCGGGTGCCGATGACGATGAGTTCGCGGATGAACTCCGCGAGGGCGGCGAAGACGTGGAAGACGAGCCGGCCGCCGGGGGTGGTGGTGTCCAGGTTCTCGTGCAGCGAGGTGAAGCCGATACCGCGCTCGCGCAGGGCGGCGACCATGTTGATGAGGTCCTGGAGGCTGCGGCCATAGCGGTCCAGGCTCGGGACGACGAGGGTGTCGCCGGCGTCGAGGAAGGCGTGGCACGCCTTCAGCTCCGGGCGCAGGTCGGTCTTGCCGGACTTCTTGTCGGCGAAGATCTTGCGGCACCCGGCGGCGGTGAGTGCGTCGATCTGCCGTTCGAGCTTCTGCCCGCCGGTCGACACCCGCGCGTACCCGATCTTGATCTCGGGATGGCTTCCGCAACCGGCAGAGCGAAGGCACCCAGGAGGTGCAGGTTGAGCGAGACGAAAGGGGAGCATCAGCTCGCCGCGGGTCCTCGCCGCCCTCGCACGGGGCGCCTGCCGTCGAGGGGGCGTGGGCTTTGCTATGTCATTTCACCGGCGTCCGTGACCATGCGGACGAGGGTGTCGACGAGTTCGTCGGCGGTGGTGTGCCACTTGTCTGTGTCGAGGTGGCCGCTGAGCTCCATGCCCGCGATGCCGTGGGCGCTGGTCAGCAGCAGGGCGCCGTAGCGTCGTGCGTTCCGCTCTCCCGCGAGGGCGGCGACGATGTCCAGGAACTCGTCCTGAAAGCGTTCGGCCGCGCGGTCGGCCACGGCCGGGTCGCCTTCCGGCCCGCATAGCTGACGCCGGATGCGATCCATCCCGTCACCGAGTTGCCCAGGAAGATTTGCGCGCCGCCTGAACAACACCTGGTACAGGTGCGGCCGGTTCCGGCCGACGTCGATGAGGGCGCGGAGAGCGCCGCGCAGCTTCTCGGAGGCAGACAGGGCCGGGTCGGTCCGAAGGGCGTGCACCTGGTCGCCGATCCCTTCCCAGCTTTCGGCCGCGACGGCGGTCAGCAGGCTGTCCTTGCCCGTGAAGTGCCGGTACGGCGCTCCCCGGGACACGCCTGCCCGCGCGCCCACCTCGCGCAAGGTGACCGCTTCGGGGCCGCCGAGGTCGAGGAGCTCGGCGGCCGCGTCGAGCAGAGCGCGGCGGGTGGCGGCGGCGGACTCGGCACGGGTGGTCATGACGCCCATCATACAGTTGACAGTGTCATCTGAACCGGTACCGTAGCCAAGGTGACAACGTCATCTGAAACCCAGAAGTTGATCGTCGTAACCGGAGCCTCCACGGGCATGGGCGCGTCAGCCGCCCGCGAACTGGCTCGCCAGGGATTTCACGTCCTGGCCGGCGTGCGACGCGACCGTGACGCCGACGCCATTCGATCGACCGGCATCGAGCCGGTCATCCTCGACATCACCAAGTCCGAGCAGGTGGAGGCACTCGCCGCGCGGGTCGCCGACGACCCGCGCGCGCTGCACGCACTCGTCAACAACGCCGGCGTCCAGGTGAACGCCCCGGTCGAAGCCCTGCCGATGACGGAGTGGCGGCAGGTGTTCGAAGTCAACCTCTTCGGCCACATCGCCGTCACTCAAGCGCTCCTACCCGCGCTGCTGCGCAGCAAGGGTCGTGTGATCAACATCAGCTCGGTCGGCGGCAAGTTCGCCATGGCCACATACGGCGCGTACGCCGGCGCGAAGTTCGCCCTGGAGGCGGTCAGCGACTCGCTCCGCCGGGAGGTCGCTCCGCTGGGCGTACAGGTGGTCGTGGTCGAGCCCGGCGGCGTCCGCACGGAGATGGCTGCCCGCGGGGTCGAGACGGCGAACCACCTGGCTGCCCAGATGACGCCGGAGCAGGCCGAGCGTTACGGCAGCCTGGTCCAGGCGAACAACAAGTTGATGACCTCGGGCACTGCTTCAGGCCTGACCGCCGACGCCGCCGCCCGGGTCATCGCGAGGGCCGTGACGACGCGTAGACCGCGCACCCGCTACACCGCCGGCCGGGATGCCGCCCTGATCATGCGCCTGGGCCCGATGCTGTCCGACCGCACGCTCGACCGCGTCCTCGCCGCCAACCTGCGCCGCCACTACCCGAAGGGAGCCGTTGGCCGACGAGGACTCCACGAACGGCTCCGTCCCCTGTGGTGCGGCCACCGGTGAGCTCACAGTCAACGGACAACTTGCCCTCCTGCTCGGGACAAGGACTCTCCCGGCGTCAAGCCGCGGGCTCACTGCACGAGCGTCGCACCGCGGCCAGACCACAGACGGCTTTCATGCGCAGGGCATCCACATCAGGTTCTCAGGCTTCGTCCTCGTCGTCCTCGATGGCGTCCGGGTCCCGGAAGGGCCGCAGGCCCTGCCCGGGGCTACTCGCCTTGATGTTGAAGAGGTAGCGGCCCAGGAAGTGGATGTGCCGGTCCTTGAGCGGGGAGAGGCGGGCGACGTCCTCGTCCTTGATGTCGTGGTCCCCGGCGCGGAGCTGGGCGACGGCTGCGTCGAGGTAGCGGGTGTTCCACAGGACGACGGCGTTGAGGACCAGGCCGAGGGCGGCGAGCTGGTCCTCCTGGCCCTCGCGGTACGTCTGGCGAATCTGGCCCCGGCCGCCGTTGGCAGATCGCGCGGGCCAGGCGGTGGCGGGACTCCTGCACGGTGAGTTGCCGGTTCATCAGCGGGCGGTAGGTGTCGTCGACCGGGTCGACCAGGGCGAGCAGGTGCATGGTCTTGTCGATGCGGCCGTACTCGGCGAACGCGGCCCCCAGCGGGGTGGGGTGGCCCTCACCGAACATCCGCAGCAGGTCGTAGGCGCGGACCTGGTTGGTGATGAGCGAGCCGGCGACGCGGAGCATGTCCGGCCAGTGCGTGGCGATCCGCTTGAGCGGGCCGTCCCCGTCGGGCAGGTCCGCACGCCAGAACCGCTGGTCGTCCAGGTCCCGGAAGCGCGGGGCGAAGCGGAAGCCAAGCATCTTGTACAGGCCGAAGGCCATGTCGAGTACGAGGCGTTGTCGGTCACGACCATCTCCGGCTTCACCCCGCCGCACATCAAGCGCTATGAGGCGTGCATCGGTAGCTTCAACTACGAGTACGAGGGCAGGGTCATCAAGGACGGCAGGCCCACCGGCGAGATCCTGAACGCCTCATGGGCCGTCGGCCAAGAGGTGAAGCTGTCGGGGACCTCGACAACGTTCACACAACAACTCGTCCTCGTGCCGGTGGCGATCGACGCGAAGTTCGGGTCGGTGACGCTCAATGTGCAGTTCGACTGCCTCCTCGCCGACCGGTGCTCCAACGGTCCGCAGTCGTGGGACGGGGCGCTGGAGTGGACGGGTGCGGATCCGTTCTCACACTCCTCGGTTGGGAAGATCGACCACACCTGGAACGCGGCGAACAAGGCGGACACACTGGACCTGTCCACGAAGATCACCGCCTACTCGCCGGTGGCGAACCCGGCCGCGATGCGTTGGCAAACCGATGGTGCGCAGATCCGCTGCGACAAGATTTCCTCCGACACGCCGGGTTGCACCTTCTACAAGTACATCCCGACGTGGGTGATGAACTTCGCCAAGACGCCGCCGGCCGTGGCGCACGCATGGCTGATCCAGGCCAAGCTGCCTAACCACCCGGTAGCAAGGCAGCCAACAAGCCGCTGTTCTTTCTTCCTGCCGCGGATAAGAACCAGCACGGCCGCAATCCGAACCACAACCGCGAGGTGATCTGCCCTGATAAGTGGGCGGCTAGGGCCTTCCCCCAAGGCCGGGTAGTTAGCGTTTTTTGCAGGTCACGCAAGGGAGTTGAGGAAGTCCTGACATGCAGCAACGGAGCTCGTTGGTACAGGCAGTCGAGCCAAGACAGCTTGTTCCCGAAGGAGCTCCGTTGCCCGGTCATTGTGTCCTGCCGTCGCCGCTGGCGACCATCACCCGTACGGTCACTGTGGCCGCGAGTCGGTTCGCGCCGGGCCATCTGGGAGAGCTGACGCCGGTCGTGCCGTTCGAGCTGGTCGATGCCGTCTTGTCGGAGACGCGGACCGTGCAGCGGCGGCTGCGGGATCTTCCCTCACGGGTCGGGGTCTACTTTCTGCTGGCGACGTGCATGTTCCCCGAGGTCGGCTATGGGCTCGTGTGGGCCAAGCTGACGGCCGGCCTGTCGGGGATGCCGGTTGTCCGCCCGAGCACGAAGGCACTCCGTGACCTGCGCCGCCGACTCGGCAGCGCGCCGGTGCGTGCGTTGTTCGAGGTGTTGGCCGGGCCGTTGGCTCGGCCAACCATGCCGGGGGTGCGGTTCGGCCCGTATCGGACGGTGTCGTTCGACGGCTGCAGCTCGATCAAGGTGCCTGACAGCGAACGCAACCGGGGCTGGCTGGGGCGGTGCCCGCACGGCGGGTATCCCCAGGTCGAGCTGATGACGCTGGTCGAGACCGGCACCCGAGCCGTCATCGCGGCGGTCTTCGGCCCCACCCGGGAGGGCGAAACCTCCTACGCCACCAGGCTGTTGCACCACCTCACCGCCGCGCACGCCACCGGCGCACAGGTCCTGGGCCGCATCCGCCAGCGCCGCCGCCCACCAGTCCTTCAAACTCTCGCCGACTCCTCCTATCTCTCGGTCATCGGCGGCGTCCCGTGCGCATCATCGAAGCCCAGGTGAGTATCACCTGCACCGATGGCAGCAACTTCGAGGGCTCTTACCGTCTGCTGACCACGCTCCTGGACGCCCGCCGCTACCCCGCCGACCGCCTCGTGCACCTGTATCACGAGCGTTGGGAGCACGAGAGTGCCTACTACGCCTTGCGCCACACCATCCTGCACGGACGTGCTGCTCGCCGACCCCGAGCTGGCAGACCCTCTCGTCGTGGAGAGTCACAAGGTGGGCTTCGACTCCATGGACGTCCCACGCGACCGGTTCCAGGTCGCCGGTGACGCCTGGCAGCAGATCCGCGCGGGCGAGGCCGATCCGAAGTCATACGGGCTCCCGCTGCCACACGGCCCCCTGGTCGGGGAGTGGTTCGTGGCGGGGAACGTCCGGCTCGACCTCGCAGCACTCAACAAGGTCGAGACACTCCTCTGGGATGTATGGGGGGTCGGGGCCAGCAGCGACGGGGAGATGACGGACACCATCCGCACGCTGTACGACAGGGCCGCGGAGATGACCGTCGGCGAGGTGACCTACAGCGCGACGCGGAAGCTCTTCGCGGAGAACCACGGGCTGCGGACGCCGCGGACAGTGACCTCCCTCGCCCCGTTCAACGGCCCCAGCGAAGTTGCCCTCCGCGACTGACCGTGGCGCACCCTCTCCTGCTGGTCTCGAACAGCGCGTCGCACAAGCTCACTCACCTGGGCATTCGCGGGACAGGCGGACGGCCCCCGTATGAGCATGCGTTCCGTCACAGAACCGCACTCATACGAAGGCCGCAGGGGTGATTCTGCTGCATCACGATGCCCGGCACGAGGCGTTCGACTTCACGTCCCACTTTCGGGAGGACCTCTACACATGTCTGACCCGGCGCGGTGACACGCTGTTCGAGCTGTGCGACGCGATGCTCTGCGAGGACGGCCCGGTGACCTCGCCGGTCGATCTGACGCTGGTGGCCGAGCACCGGCGTGGGCACGGCGCGTTGTACGACGCGCTCAACCAGGGCCGCATCGACGTGGACAGGCTGCGCAAGGCCCTGGCGATGCTGCCGCAGCCCAAGGCCGCCGACAACCGGCTCGTCCTGGCGGTCGACGTGAGCAACTGGCTGCGGCCGGACGCGCCGTGCAGCCCGGACCGGCTGTTCTGTCACGTCTACGGACGCTCGGGACGTTCCAGTGACCAGTTCATCCCCGGCTGGCCCTATTCGTTCGTCGCCGCGCTGGAGTCCGGGCGGACGTCGTGGTGCCAACTGCTCGACGCGGTCCGGTTCGGCCCCGACGACGATGTTGCCGAGGTCACCGCCCGTCAGGTCCGCCGCGTTGTCACCGACCTGATCGGCCAGGGGCAGTGGGAGGACGGCGACCCGGACATCGTGGTCGTCTTCGACGCCGGCTACGACGCCCCGCGCATGGCCTACCTCCTCGACGGCCTTCCCATCGAGGTCCTCGGGCGTATGCGCTCGGACCGTGTCATGCGGCGGCCGGCACCCTCGCTCAAGCAGTACGCCCTGTCCTATCCCCAGGGCGGCCGGCCGCCCAAGCACGGCAAGGAGTTCCGCTTCGCCAGGCCCGACACGTGGGGCGAGCCAAACGTGGCGACCGTGCAGGTCACCGACCGCTACGGCACAGCTCAAGCGATGGCCTGGGACCGCATCCACCCCCGGCTCACCACCCGCAGCGCGTGGATCGACCACGACGGTGAACTCCCCGTCATCGAGGGCACACTGATCCGGCTCCAGGTGGACCACCTGCCGGGCGGAGGTGACCCACTGCCCGTCTGGCTGTGGTCCTCCAAGACCGGCATGACCAGCACAGCCGTCGACCTGCGGTGGCAGGCGTTCCTCCGCAGATTCGATCTTGAACATACTTTCCGTTTTGTAAAGCAGACGCTCGGCTGGACCCGTCCCAAGCTCCGCAGCCCCGAGGCCGCGGACCGGTGGACGTGGCTCGTGATCGCGGCGCATACCCAGCTCCGGCTCACCCGCGAGGCCGCGGCCGACCTCCGCCGCCCCTGGGAGAAGCGGGCCGATCCCGCCCGGCTCACCCCGGCCCGCGTCCGCCGGGGGTTCAGGAACCTCCGACCTCACCTGCACAGTCCGGCCCGAGCACCCAAACCATCAACTCCCGGCCCAGGACGCCCACCTGGCTCGAAGAACCGGCGACCCACCATCCGTTACGACGTGGGCAAGACGACCAGACGCCCCGAGAGCATCGCCGAACGTAATCAACTCAAAGCTCGCAAACCATAAAAAACAAGCTGAAGCAATTCCTCGCCCACTGCCCCGAACTGGACGCCGTTGCCGACTGCGTGCGAGCCTTCGCCCGGATGATGACCGAGTGGCGCGGCAGCGACCTCAACGACTGGCTCACCCGCCGGCGCCGCCGTCCCGCAGCGGTCAGCCCGCCCCCATCCGCATACCTCACACACCACGGGATACAGCCACCACACCAAGCCCATCAGGGACTTCACGAAGGTTCACCCCGACGAGCCGAAGTCAGTAGGCAACCTACGGCCTACGGTCAGGCAGAGCGTGCGCGGTCGACTGCGACGTCAAGTTCCACGATCGGCACCCACACGCCGACGGCAGCCCCTGACGAATCGGCCTCCGCCAGGCCCCTCACCCGGCCCCGGGCAACGGTCGAGAGTCGGTCACCGCGTACTCGATCCGGACATCGTCGGCCACCTTCAGCGCGCCCAGAAAGGCGGTGTACGGCTTGATCCCCCAGGTGGACTGGGTGACCGTGGTCCAGCCGCACACCTGGCCGTCGCCATCGCTGCTGCCGTACACGGTGGCTGGATGGGTCCGGCCCTTGATGGTCAGGTCGCCGGTGATCTCGAACTCATCGGGCGTTCCCGTTACGCTGGTGGAGCGGAAGGTGATGGTGGGCCACTCCGCCGTGTGCATCAGTTGCTCACTCTCCAGCGTCCGCTTGATCTCAGCCCGGTCGACGTCGGTGAGGGGTTTGAGCCCTCCGGTCCCCTCCCGAACAGCCAGCGACCTGGTCTCGACCGTCACGGTCACCGACGACTTCCCGGGGTCGCCGGTGACGACCACGGCGTTCCCGGCCCAACGGGTGACCTCGATCAAGAGGTCGTGTCCTGCCCTCCGGCCCAGCCCCGACCGGCTGGTCCTGATCATCAGGCTGCCGGTCGGCGGTCCGAATGCATACGTTCCATCACCCAGTGACACCTGAGTCACCTCTCCGTGAGGGGCCTGCGCCTCATGAGCCTGTCAGGCCAGTTTCGGCGTGACCGAAGAGTTCGGCGTAGCCGGCTGGGAGCGCGCTGAGGCGTTTGTTCACGTCTACGCCGGAGATCGTCTTGCCGAGGACGGTGAGGACCGCTTCGGCGTGAGTCCCGAGTGCCCCCGCTCAAGCTGGACAGCCCCGACCGAGCAGGTCCACGAAAGCGTGGAGCAGCGCGAACTGGCCGACAGCACGCTCGTGGGCCTGTACCAGCACTGACACGAACTCGACGGCGCGCGGCGGAGACGGGTCCTGCTCGCTCCGACTATGAGTGGTGAGGGATGGCCAGTTCACGACCGCGGTAGAAGCCTTCCCGCTCCTCCAGGACGTATGGAGCCATGGCCGCACGCCGCTGCGCCTCCGGATCGGAGGCTCGCCAGGAGTCGCATGCATCCTTGGAGTCCCAGAACGACACCCCGGTGATCTCCCGTCCATCCTCGGACCAGTACGCGAAAGCGCGACGCATGCCCTCTGGAGGTGTGGCCGGCTGCCACGCCCTCTCGAAGCCCTCCAAGGTGCCCGGCCGAAGGTGACGCGTCGTGACCCAGACGAAGTGCTCCTCCATGACGCCTCCCTGCAACTTCCGCCCGACTGGGCGCGGCACTTCCTCGACCACCGTAGAGGCAGACCGCCGGTGATGCCTGCGCAGAGGGCCGACGGGTGCCGGTGCGGGGCTACGAAGACGGCATGGGGACGACGATCGATCCGCGGAAGGTGCCGTCACACAGCATGGCTCCGCCGCACGCGCCAGGGACGTCACCCGAGCGGCTGGAAGGGGCTGGGCGCAAACCGAAGCTGGTCTTGTTCGACCGGCTGCTGGTCACCCTGGTCCATCTGCGCCACCAGTTGCCGCACGCGGTCCTCGCCGAGCTCTTCGCCGTGGACCGCTCCACCGTCTCCGAGGCCGTCCGTCAGGTCCGTCCGCTTCTCGCGGCCCGCGGGTTCGCCGTACCCGACCGCGCGGGACTGCGGCTGAAGACCCTGGCGGACGTCTTTGCCTATGCCGAGGCCGAGGGCGTCGAGCTGCGGATGGACGGGGCCGAGACCCAGGTCCGCCGCCCTCAGGCGGGCCGCCCGGGCCGCCGGGCATTCGTTTCCGGCAAGCGCAGGCAGAACACCATCAAGACCACCACGTTCAGCGATGGCCAGGGCGGCATGCTGCTGTCCGACGCGGTCCGACCGGGTCGCATGCACGATCAGACCGCCCTGCGCACCGAGGGCATCGCCGAGCAGTTCCGGACTCGTACCACGGTCAGGGCCCGGGTCGACTCCGGGTACCAGGGGCTGGCCAAGGAGTTCCCCGACCATGTCAGCGCACCACCGAAGAAACCCGCGGACGAGGCGTGCGATGGCGACAAGTACGCCTGGCAGGAGGCAAGGCGCCGCCAGTCCTCGGCCCGGATCTGCGTCGAGCACACCAACGCCGAGCTCCGCCAGTGGGCACCCCTGCGTAGGTTCATCGGACGGCGCGACACCTACGCCGAGACCCCACCTCGCGATCGCCGGTCTCGTGTCCGACCGATCCGCCCAACGGGCTACCCGCCGACAGACGAGCACCGAACTCGTCCTCGTCCGCGACACCGTCTGCTGATCACCACCAGCCGAACCGCCAGGCCAGCACACCCGGATATCAATTTCCTCCGAGGTCGTAAGGCCCGCACAGGCTCTGTAGGGCCCATCAGTCGATCCCACATCGACGATTTGCGGGACGGCACCGAGGTCCGGCTCGGGGTATTCCTGAGCAACAGCAAGAGCCGCCTCGCGAAGCTCACCGCCGACAAGCTCCAGCAGCTGGCCGGCCTCAGGCTGGAGTGGGCGGCGCAGACGTCGGCGTAGCCCGGCAGACAGGTAACAGGAGGTCCGCCCGTCTGGCTGGACCCCCTGCTTTCAGGCGGGTGCGCGTCCGCTGTCAGCCGCCATCGGCCTGGTCACGACCGAGGAGTCGGCGCAGCATCTCCTTCAGCTCCTCCTGACCCTTCTCCAGCCGGTCCAGGGACGCGGTGTGATTGGCCAGGGCGATGGTGTGCTCCGTCTGCTTGTCGATCACCCGCTGGAGCTTTTCATTGAGGATGCGGGCCATCTCCTGGCTGATCGGGTCTTCTGGCATAGGGGCCTCTCGCTTCGGTCGTGCGTCCATTCTGCCGTGCCGCAAGGCGCCCCCTGTCGGCGATCACGAAATTCGGCTCTGGCGCTGATCTTGTGACGCTGTCGGGTCAGGGCGTGAGGAGTATGCGTTTGCGGAGGAAGTCGAGGTTGACTCGTCCATATCCTTGTCTTTTGAGTCGTTTCGTCCTTGTGGCCTGCCCTTCGACCTGGCGGGAGCTCCAGGGGTGGAGAGCCTGGCGGTGACGGCGTTGATGTCGCGGCTCAGTCCGTTGGCGAGGGAGTGCAGGGCGGGCAGGTCGTCGGCGAGGACGCGGTCCGTCCAGGCGGGCGGTTGGTAGCCCCGCAGGTCGCGCATCGTGGCGGCGAAGTCGCGGACGTGGTAAGTGACGGCGTCGAGTTCGGGGCAGGGGTCCGGGTCTCATGAGATCGGCGGCATCATCGAGGGTCAGGTTTCCGGGGTCGGTCATGATCCAGCGGACGATGCGGCGGGGCCGTGGAGCCGGGCGGCGCGGGTGGCCCGGCGGTGGTGGTCTTGAACGGGCGGAGGTAGCGGCGGACAGTCTGGACGCTTCCCGTGAAGCCCAAGGCGACGATCTCCTGGTGGAGCTGGGCACTGTTGCGACAGCCCTCGTTCCACCGTTGGTGGAATGGGGGCATGTACTCGTCCAGGACGTTTCGTCGCCTTGACCAGCAGCTCGTCGATGCTGGTGGCGCGGGCGAAGCGGCGCACGGTGGACCGGTCCAGCTGCAGTGTCCGGCAGAGTCAATTCTCCAGCGGCTCCGGACTGCGGCTGGAATCGGTGTCGTACGGCATGCCTGGTCTCGCCGCGGGCTCGCTGCGCCTGGCCGCCCATACCCTGGCCCTCGGCGACCGCCTCTCCATCCCCGTGGTGCTGACCAATGCCGTGCTCTACGCCTACCCGGAGCAGTGCCGGCTCGCCGACATACTGGACGCCGCGCGGCTCTTGCGTCCGATCCCCTTGGCCGGGGCCGCCTCGATTCCGGCGAGCGCTACCTCAAGGACCTGGCCGCGATGGAGGAGATCGCCGAACGCATCGCGGGCGTGGCACCGGACCACGGCCGGAAGCTGCTGGAAGAGACGGTACGTACAGCCGAGCGGTGCCGCGTGGACCCGGTGCGCGACCTCGGGGTTGGGCTGACTCACTCCCCGAACCGCAGGTGGTAAGGGCTGGTGGCGCGTCCGGGGACGGGATGCGGCTGTTGCGGTAGCGATGCTAGAGCGGCATGGTCGCCCGTGGATTGGATCCTAGCTCGGGTGCTGGATCCGCCGTCGGATCTGTTGTCGCGACCGAGGGCGGATCTGGTGCCTTTCGGCGGTGGCGTACGAGTTGGCTCCGGTTCCGGTCGGGCTGGCGACGTGGCGGCGCAACCGTACAGCGATCAACTGGTTCTATGACTGGGCGGTCGGTGCGGGTCTGCTGGAGCGGCGACCGTACGCTCGGCGTCGCCGTGGATGGGATGCCTTGTCGTGGGGAGAGGCTGCCGATCTGGATGTGCGGCATCTGTCGTGGGCGCAGTACGTGATGCTGCACCGGGTTGGTCTCGGGGGTGATCTCCCGGACGGCAGTGCTAATCCGGGTTTTCGGTGAGCGGGGCGGCTGCGGAACATGGTGGCGGCGGACCTGGCGGTGACGACGGGGATGCGGTTGCGGGAGTTCAGCTGCCTCTGGACAGGGAGATGCCGCGCCCGGGGGCTGGGGCGGTTCCGGTGGCGCTGGGGGCGATGGCGAAGTCCGGCTTTGCCCGGGTGCTGATGGTGCAGCAGGCGGCGTTGCGGTCGTTGGAGCTGTGCCGTCGTACGGAGCGTGCCGCTCAGGCAGCATGCAGCCATGGTGCGCTGCCAGTTCGTCACACACGGTCCGGCAGACGACCTCGTCCCGGTGGGCGGAGGGCGCCCACCGCGACGGAGTCCGGCCTCCTGATCAGGTGAACGGGATGGTGAGGACGGAGCCCGTGGCCACCTGAAGGGTGGACGGGCCGTTGCCCAGTGCGCTCCAGACCTCGACGCGGACGGTGCCGCCGTTCAGGTCACCCAGGGTGCCCGAGGCGGAGTGCACTCCCTGCCGTGCCGAGGAGTACTCCTCCCAGCCGGATATTGGGTCGGTAGCGAAGTAGCGGAACGCTTCGACACGGTCGAAGGTGCCGTCGCCGGTCAGATCGTACGAGACCCGGGCTTGCTGGGCGTACCCGACGTTGGTGCCGGCGTCCACCCTGAAGGTGAAGGCCGTGCTGGAACCCGGCTTCAGGGTGCCCTTGACGTTCTTCACCTCGTACACAAGCGGGTTCTTCGGTGTGCCGTCGTTGTTGGTGCCGCCGGCGGAGGGGATGGTGTCGGACGTGCCAGTCGAGGCGGCCTGAGTGGCGAGTTCTCCGCCCGGCCTCGGGTAGAACGTGTCGCCTGTGACGTACGGCGGGGGCGGGTTGCCGGTGGTGGTGACGGTCACGGTGCCGCTGGCCGGGCCGACCTGGCCGGCGGTGTCGCGGGCCTTGACGCTGTAGGTGTACTCGGTGCCGGGGGTCAGCCCGGTGTCGGTGTGCGTCGTCCCGGTGACGGTGGTGACCTTCGCGGTGCCGCGGAAGACGTCGTAGTTCTTCACACCCTTGTCGTCGGTCGCGGCATCCCAGGTCAGCTTGACGGAGGTGTCGGTGACGCCGGTCGCGGCCGGGGTGCCGGGGGCGGAGGGCTTCTCGTCGGCAGGCGGCGGTTCTCCACCGCCGCCTGCGGCACCGCACAGCGTCTCGAGCCTGGCGTCGTCACCTGCTCCGGACGCGGTCGACTTCGCCGGGACGTTGAGCACCGCGCCGTCGGAGAAGAGGACCGAGCACTCCTCGGCGCCGTAGTTGTGCGCCGCGTACGTCCTGGTGCCGTTCTTGTCGAAGACCGCGGCCGTCGGCGTGTTGGCCGTGACGGTCATGTCCGGCGCGCCGATGGAGCTCATCGTGGCGACCCAGTGGTAAGTGTGGGCCTTGGTCTCGCCGGCTTCGGGGACGTAGCTGCCGTCCCACTGGTTCCAGTACTGCATGGCCTTGGCCGGGTCGTAGAGCGCCTGGACCTCCCAGAAGATGTCGCGCCACTCGAGGGCCGGGCCGCCGTTCTCTTTCTCCATCTCGGCAACGCTGCGGCGCAGCATGGTCTTCTCCCGGGCAAGGTGCAGCGAACCACCGGTCACCGGGAGGAAGTTGATGCCGTGGATCTCCTCGGGGTTTGCGGTCCACCAGGTGGCGTAGGCACCACCGCTGCTCCAGACCATGCCCACGACATCGTGGGTGAAGTCCTCGGGGTAGACCTGCTGTTCGGCGTCGAACCAGTACTGCGCGATCGACTCCGACTCGGTCATCATCATGTAGACGCCCTGGTCGCGCAGCGCCTTGTCGCCCACGGCCGAGCCCCACATGATGAGGCCAGCACTGAGGTTGATCGACTCCGAGGATGACTCCTGGTTGTTGCCCGCGGCGAAGGACTCGTGACCGGCAGCCCAGCTGTGGCCGGCGTAGACGTCGAAACCGCGCAGGAACGGATACTTCTCGTCGTCCCTGGCCGGGTTGGCGGCGTCCCTGATGAGTTCCTTGACCATGCCGCCCCATTCGGAGTCGGCGGCCCACTGCGGGTCGTACTGCGCCACGATCGCGGCGCCCATCACGTAGTACGAGTAGTGGAAGTGGTGGTCGTTGAGCTCCTGGTCGCTGCCGTAGGAGGCCGGGTAGCCGATGAGAGTGCGCCAGTCCTTGTCGTAGGAGAACTCCGACGGGCCGCCGACGGCGAACCACTCCTCCATGCGTCCCTTGATCAGGTCGAGGAGCCTGTCGCGGTTCGCGGTCTCACCGATCTGGTCCGCGATCGGCACGAGCTGGGCGAGCTTGCCCAGGGCCTTTCCGGTCCAGTAGCTGTCGACGGCACCGCTGAACGGATCGCCATGCGTCAGCACGTCGTTGATGTACGTCCTGAGCTTCGCCCTGTCTACTCCCGGGGCGCTCGGCAGCCCCGGCAGAACGCCGTTCACCTTCTGCGTGGTGGTGAACGACTTGCCCTCGCGGACCTTCATCTCGCCGCGCGAGGAGACGTAGCTGTAGCCGGTGAGTTCGTCGGAGCTGTGCAGCCACTGGTGGCGGTAGAGCGCCTGCAAGGTGCCGGTTTCATTGCCCTCCTTCGCCTCCGTGGTGAGCGTGTAGGTCGCCTTGACCTTGCCGTCGCCCTCCAGGTAGTCCCAGTTGACCTTGGAGCCGGTCACGAAGCTGAAGGCGTACTTCTGGTAGTCGGCGAGCGCGTCCTTGCTGGGAAGGACTGCCAGGGAGAAGTAGTCCGTGGAGCCGAGGTCGGCCCGGATCTCGCTGCCGGAGACGGTCCAGTCGCTGCTGCTCGGGGCGAACAGCGCGTAGTGGTGGCCGGAGACGGTGACGCCGAGGACATTGCCGTGGTCGGCAAAGACGGTTGGCGGGGCTGCCGCGCTGATCTGCGCCGCGCCACCGGTGCCTTCCGCGTAGACGTACGGCAGGCCGTGGCCGATGGTCGCCCGCAGGGTGTGCGCACCGTCGTTCCAGTACGGGGTGACGGTCCAGTCGCTCCAGCCGTCCGCCTTGGCGTCGGGCGAGTTGAGGCCCGCAAGGCCGAGGGTGAGGTCGGCCTTGTGCGGGAACTCGTACTGCCGGCCACCGCCCACGATCTGGTGAGCGGTCGGGTAGCCGACCTCCAGGCCGCCGGACACCGCCTTGTAGGTGAGGGGATGCCCGTACATGTTCTCCGACCACGGGTTGCTGGAGAACCGCTGGAAGATCAGCGAGGACCACCAGTCGTTGGTCGGCACCGCCTTGTCCGCCATGACGGGAGTGACCTTCGGCTTGACCCCCTGGCCGCCATTGTTCGACGGGCCCTGCCGGCCTGCGGGCCGGACATCGCTGTAACTTCCCTTGCCCACCTCGATGGGGGCGGCGGAAGCGACACCGCTGCCTACGGTGGCCGCCAGCCCGGTGGCGGCCAAGGAGGCCGCCGACACAAACGCCAATCGTCTACGGAATCTCATGCGCAACCTCTCTGAGAGCGCTCTCAAGGCGTCGTCAACGTAGGCTCAGGGTGAAGGGCGGTCAATGCTCCAAACCGAGATTGCCCCGGCGATGCGCGCGAGGACCCGCGGTCCCCGGGCGCACGACTGTGCGCGACCTGCATGCGGACCGGGCGGCGCGACGGTCAGTCGCAGCCG
Source organism: Streptomyces luteolifulvus (assembly GCF_008806595.1). Lineage (GTDB taxonomy): Bacteria > Actinomycetota > Actinomycetes > Streptomycetales > Streptomycetaceae > Streptomyces > Streptomyces luteolifulvus. Next base: position 29,075 of record NZ_VZRB01000019.1, read on the forward strand.
GAGCGCACGCTGCCGCAGCCGCGAGCCGCGGGCGTGACCTGGCTGTCGTGGGTGGTGGAACGTGGTGGTGGCCGCGGTGGTGGCCACGTCCGTGATCACGTTGGGGCCGTCGGGAGCACAGGTCTCGGTCAGGAGAGACCCGGACGCCCGTCCCGCGGATACCAGTCGGCGAAGTCCTCGTCGCACCACAGCCCATCCAGCCGGTCACGCACCCATATCGCCGTCGTACCACCCGGGTTACTCGCCCGCGCGACCTGCGCAGTCAGAGGCGAGACTTGGTCACCGGAACGGGGACGGAGGGACAACGGGCGCCTCGACAGCTACATCGGTCAACGGAACTACCCGAGCATGCCTGTTGACCATGCTGCCGCACCGCGAAACTCCAAGGTCCCCGACAGAATCAAGCTCAGTCGAACCCTCGAAGCGGCATGTGTCCGAGGTGACACCTCGCAGTCGTAATCGCAGACCAGGTTGATCTCCCAGGTGGCCCGGCGGCACCTGGAGTACTTCCGCTGCCCGACGACCGTCCCCGCTGGAAGACTCGCGCCCGACCGCGCACTGTTGTATGGGCGGCCGGCCAGGTCACCCGCGGACCAGCCGGGCCCGAACGGGCTCGGCGGACGAGGAGACCGCAGTGCGCGTTCTGATCGTCGGTGATCGTTTCATCCCTGCCGAGTCCTACGCCGACGCCCTTGCGGAGGTCTGCGGTCCGCAGTTCGGCCTGGTCAGCAGCGTCGACTGGCGGGGTACCAAGGCCGAGCAGCACGAGGCACAGCAGATCATGGAGTGGCGCGGGCCCGAGGCGGTTGCGTTGCCCGACGAGATCGTGGACGCGGTCGGAGAGGCCGAGGTATTGGCGGTGCACTTCGCTCCGGTCCCCTCTGCCGTGCTCCGCGCCGCCCCGGAACTGCGGGCCGTGTGCGTGGCACGCACGGGGCTGGAGAACGTCGACGTCACCGCCGCGACCGCACGCGGCGTGGCCGTGGTGCCTGTGTTCGGCCGCAACGCCTCGGCCGTCGCCGAGCTCGCCGTCGGACTGATGCTCGCGGAGGCGCGGGACATCGCCCGGGCGGACGCGTTGGTCAAGGCCGGCGGGTGGCGGAAGGACTTCGGCCCGTCCCGCCGCGAGATCGGCGACAGCACCGTGGGTCTGATCGGCATGGGGCACGTGGGGCGCGCATTCGCGGAGCGGTTGCGGGGCTTCGGTCCGCGTTTGCTGGCGTACGACCCCTACGTTCCCGATGACGTCCTGGCGCGGCACGGCGCCGTGCGGGCCGAGGACCTGGACTCGGTCTTCCGGGAGGCCGACTTCGTGCAGCTCTTCGCCCGGCTCACCTCACTGACGGAGCGGTTCATCGGCGCCCGGCACTTCGCGCTGATGAAGCCGACCTCCTACTTCGTCAACACCGCACGCAGCCGTCTGGTGGACACTCGCGCGCTGTACGAGGCTTTGGAGACGCGCCGCATCGCCGGGGCCGGGCTCGACGTGCACGATCAGGAGCCCCTGCCCGCGGACAGTCCCTGGCGCCGGCTGGACAACGTCACGTTCACCACTCATTTCGCGGGCGACACGGCCACCACGACGCTGCGTTCGGTCCGACTCGTCGCTGAGGCCGTCGCCGAACTGAAGGTGACCGGCCGGTGCGCAGCCGCGGTCAACGCACGTGAGCTGGGGTGGGTGTGAGCGATGGCGCGTGACCTGGTGCTCGGCGTCGATGCGGGACACACCACGACCAAAGCCGTGCTCTTCGATGCCGCCGGTCGCCAGGTGGCACAGGGAAGCGACACGCTACCGCTGAACACACCTCACCCGCGCTGGGTGGAACGGGACATGGACGATGTGTGGCGGACGGCGTTCCGGGCCGTCGAGGCATGTCTCACCGCGGCCGGCCCCGGCGCCGGGCGGGCCGTCGCCGCCGTAGGTCTCACCGGGCACGGCGACGGCCTGTACGCCGTCGACGCACGGGGCCGCCCGGTGCGGGCCGCGATCGTGGCGATGGACACACGTGCCGGGCCGGTACTGGAGGCGTGGCGCAGCACGTCGGTCTGGTCCCGTGCCCTCGTGCTGTCGGGCACGGTTCCCTTTGCCGGTTCCCCGGCCGCCCTGCTGGCCTGGCTCGAACGCCACGAGCCGGAGGCGCTGGAGCGGGCCCGCTGGCTGCTGGCGTGCAAGGACTGGCTGCGCCTGAGACTGACGGGGGCGGTGGCCACCGATCCCACGGACGCGAGCGCCTCGTTCACGGACATGCACAGGTGCGGATACTCGGCGGAACTGCTCGACCTGTACCGCCTCGGCGTGCTCGCCGACAAGCTGCCGCCGGTCCTGCCCTGCGATGCAATCAGCGGAACAGTCACCGGTGAGGCCGCGGCGGCCACCGGGCTGACCGCCGGCACTCCCGTCGTCACCGGCGCGCATGACGTCGACGCGGCCGCGATCGGCATCGGCGGCACGGTTCCCGGCGAACTGTGCCTGATTGCCGGGACGTTCAGCATCAACCAGGTGGTCAGTGAGCGTCCCATCGTCGATCCCCGCTGGCAGGTCCGCAGGTTTGTCCGCCCGGGGCAGTGGATGACGATGTCCACCTCGCCCGCGTCGGTGGCGAACCTGGAGTGGTTCCTGCGGGTGACGGGTGCGTCGGCCGAGCATCCGGGCGGAGTCCTCGAGGCGATCGGACGGGAGGTGCAGGCACATCTGACCGGACCGTCGGAGGTGTTGTTCCACCCGTTCGTCTACGGCTCGCCCCACCCGCAGCCCATGTCCGGGACGTTCCTCGGGATGCGCGGCTGGCACGACCGCGGCCACCTGCTGCGGGCGCTGATGGAAGGCGTCGTCCTCAACCACCGCTGGCACGTCGACGCGCTGTGCTCGCGGTTGGTGATCACCGGGCCGGCCCGGCTGACCGGCGGTGCGGCGCACAGCCCGGTCTGGAGCCAGATGTTCGCCGATGCGCTGGGCCGTCCGATCGTGGTGACCGACGTGGCGGAGAGCGCGGCCCGCGGAGCGGCACTGATCGCGGCCTGTGGCGTGGGACTGCTCGACGGCATCGAAGATCCACGCGCGGGTACCGCCGTCCTCAGACTCCATGAGCCGCACGCCGACCGGGTCGCCGTGCTGGAGGAGGCGTACCAGGTCCATCTGGAGGCGCTGACGGCCCTCGGGCCGATCTGTGACCACCTCGCCCCACCCGACTGAGATCTTTTAACAGAAAAATTGAGATTTTCTATGCCTATTTATTGAGATATCGCCGGAAGGGGCGTAGACAGGGACCCATAGCGGCCTCGCGAGCCCCCATCCCGTGTACGACCCGTAACCGGTCACCCGCCACGTACGACAGTGGCACCGCGTTCCACCCGTGAGCCCGAAAGCCCCAGTCATGTTCCCCTATGCCATGACCCCCCTCGGACCTTCGCCCACTGCACCGTGGACCGATGCCGTACTTCCCGGACAGAGAGGCCCGGCCCCGCCTTGTTCGGCCCGGGCCCAGTTCACCCTTCCGGCGCAAGAGGCTCTCGTCGGGCGCCTGCGCGCCGTCGCCGCCGACCAGTTCACCTGCTGGCGCCTGTCCGGTGACGAGCGCGACTCGGCCGTTCTGATCGTGGGGGAGCTCGCCGCCAACGCGGCCCGGCACGGGTGCAGCGAGATGACGCTGTGCCTGCTTCTCGATCCGGGCATGTTGCGCATCGTCGTGAGCGATCACGGCGATCCTGCTCCCGGGCCCGCACGATCCGCGGATGGCGACCCCGATGAGCACGGCCGCGGCCTGGACATCGTCCGCGCTCTCTCTATCCGCGTCGACCTGCGTCACCACGACGGCGGGACCTGGGTCCTGGCCCACATCTCGATAGATTCTCAGAGTTGTTCTCGCATTGTGTGTTAACAATGCGCCCGTGCTCTGCTAATAATTCCGTCATCGCCGCAGCGGCCGCTGAGCAGCCGCCGCACCCCCGTCTCCACCCGCACGAGAGGTCCCCGCATGCCATCGACCAGATACGCCCTCATCGCAGGCGCAGCAGCCACCGCTCTCCTGGCGACCGCGTGTTCGGGTGCCGGAGCGGGCGGGTCCGCCGACGGCGGCAAGAGCATCAATGTGCTGATGGTCGGCAATCCGCAGATGGAGGACATCGCGAAGCTGACGGAGGACAGCTTCACCAAGGACACCGGTATCAAGGTGAACTTCACGATCCTTCCCGAGAACGAGCTGCGCGACAAGGTCACCCAGGACATCGCCACCCAGGCCGGACAGTACGACGTGGCCACCATCGGCGCCTATGAGGTGCCCATCTGGAACAAGAACGGCTGGCTGCACGAGCTGAGCTCCTACGCCGAGAAGGACACCGGCTTCGACAAGGGTGACCTGCTGCAGCCGATGGGGCAGTCGCTGTCGGGCGCCGATGGCAAGCTCTACGCGCTGCCGTTCTACGGTGAGTCGTCTTTCCTCATGTACAACAAGGAGGTCATGGCGGAGAAGGGCATCGATGTGCCCTCGCGGCCGACCTGGCAGCAGGTCGCCGACATCGCCGCCAAGGTCGACGGAGCGCGTCCCGGTATGAAGGGCATCTGTCTGCGCGGCCTGCCCGGCTGGGGCGAACTCGGAGCGCCGCTGACGACCGTGGTCAACACCTTCGGCGGCACCTGGTTCACCAAGGACTGGAAGGCGCAGGTCAACAGCCCGGAGTTCAAGAAGGCGACCAACTTCTACGTCGACCTGGTCAGGAAGCACGGTGAGGCGGGTGCGCCGCAGGCCGGGTTCACCGAGTGCCTGAACGCGATGAGTCAGGGCAAGGTCGCGATGTGGTACGACGCGACCAGCGCGGCGGGCTCGTTGGAGGATCCGAAGACCAGCAAGGTCGCGGGCAAGGTCGGTTACGCGTACGCACCGGTGGAGAAGACGGACAGCTCCGGCTGGCTGTGGTCCTGGGCGTGGGCGATGCCGAAGACCACCAAGAAGGCCGACGCCGCCTCGAAGTTCATGCTGTGGGCCTCCAGCAAGGACTACGAAAAGCTCGTCGGCGAGAAGATGGGCTGGTCGCGTGTTCCCGCAGGAAAGCGGGCCAGCACCTACGAGATCTTCGAGTACAAGAAGGCAGCCGCAGCGTTCGGAGACATCACCCTGAAGTCCATCCAGCAGGCGAACCCGACTTCGCCCGGTGTGCAGCAGCGGCCCACGGTGGGCGTCCAGTTCGTAGCCGTCCCCGAGTTCCAGGATCTGGGAACCAAGGTAACGCAGGAGATATCCGCGGCCATCGCCGGCAAGACCAGCGTCGACCAGGCTCTGGAGAACGGCCAGAAGCTCGCGGAGGAAGTCGCCAAGAACTACCAGTGACGTCCCTTGGCCCGGTCGGCCCCAAGGCCGGTCGGGCACCGCTTCCTTCCCCGGTCTCGGCCTCACATCCTGGCTCAAGGAAATTCTCATGACCACGCTCACTCCAGCGCGCCACGCGCTGCGCAGACCCCCTCCACACCGGCCGGGCAGACGTGAAACGGTGCACAAGTGGCGGCGGCGCCTTCCGCTGCTGCCGGCGCTGATCTTCACGGTCGTGGTGACGCAGTTGCCGATAGTGGCCACACTCGTCATCTCCACCCTCCAGTGGAACATCCTCAAGCCGGGCGAGAGGCACTTCACCGGCCTGTCCAACTACGCCGCCGTCTTCACCGACGAACGGCTGCGCACGGCGGTGCTGAACACCATCGTGCTCACTGCCTCAGTGGTGATCATCAGCGTGGTGCTGGGTTTGGGTCTCGCGCTCCTGCTCGACCGCCGGTTCCTAGGCCGGGGTCTGGCCCGCACCCTGCTCATCACGCCGTTCCTGGTCATGCCCGTTGCGGCGGCGCTGCTGTGGAAGCACGCCATCTACAACCCCGACTACGGTCTCCTCAACGGCACCCTCAACGCCGTCTACCGCCTCTTCGGGGCCGAGAACGGCCCCACCGTCGACTGGGTGTCGAACTCGGCGATGCCGGCCGTCGTCATCGCGCTGGTGTGGCAGTGGACGCCGTTCATGATGCTCATCCTGCTGGCGGGGCTCCAGGCGCAGCCCGGCGACGTGCTGGAGGCCGCCCGGGTCGACGGCGCCTCGGCACTGCAGACCTTCCGCCACATCACCTTGCCCCACCTGCGGCAGTACATCGAGCTGGGCGTCCTGCTCGGAACCATCTACATCGTGCAGACCTTCGACGCGGTCTTCACGATCACCCAGGGCGGTCCCGGCTCGCGGACCACCAACCTTCCCTACGAGATCTACCTGACCATGTTCCGCAAGTACGAGTACGGCGAGGCGGCCGCCGCCGGTGTCGTCGTGGTGATCGGCTCCATCGTCATCGCCACTTTCGCACTGCGCACCATCGCGTCCCTGTTCCGCGAGGAGGTCTCGCGATGATCACCCATGCAACAGCCGCCGCCCCAGGGGCGGGGTTCAGGAAGTTCTTCCGGCGCAAGGAGGATCACGCGGGCTCGCCGCGGCTGACACCTGTGTGGACCTTCGTCGCCTGGCTGGCCACCTTGGCCTTCTTCGCCCCGGTGGCGTGGATGGTGCTCACCTCCTTCCACCAGGAGGCCGACGCCGCCACCAACCCGCCCAGCCCTCTCGCGCCCTTCACCCTGGACCAGTACGAGTTGCTGCTGGGCCGGGACATCACCCCGTACCTTGTCAACTCGGCCATGGCGAGCGTGCTGTCGACGCTCCTCGTGCTGGTCCTCGCGGTGCCAGCGGCCTACGCGCTGTCCATCAAGCCGGTCGAGAAGTGGACCGACGTGATGTTCTTCTTCCTGTCGACGAAGTTCCTCCCGGCGATCGCGGCACTGCTGCCTGTGTACCTGATCGTCAAGGACGCCGGGATGCTGGACAACGTTTGGACGCTCATCCTCCTCTACACCGCCATGAATCTGCCGATCGCGGTGTGGATGATGCGTTCCTTCCTCGCCGAGGTACCCAAGGAGATCCTGGAGGCCGCCGAGGTCGACGGCGCCGGGCTGCCCACCGTGCTGCTGCGCGTTGTTGCACCCGTCGCCATGCCCGGACTCGCCGCCACCGCGCTGATCTGCTTCATCTTCAGCTGGAACGAGTTCCTCTTCGCCGTCAACCTCACGGCCACCAATGCCTCCACCGCCCCCGTGTTCCTCGTCGGTTTCATCACCAGCGAGGGTCTCTTCCTGGCCCGGCTGTGCGCCGCGGCCACGCTGGTGTCCGTGCCGGTCCTCATCGCCGGCTGGGCTGCTCAGGACAAGCTCGTGCGCGGCCTGTCCCTGGGAGCCGTCAAATGAGGCACGCGTCCCGTCCGTCCCTCATCCCCTGCCGTGTGAACATCCGAGACGAACGGAACCCCGACTCCATGCCCCAGCAGATCCGCCGTGTGCTCGTCCGCTCCTTCGACGACATCGTCATCGAGCGGGTGCCCGCCCCCCGTCCCCAGGACGACGAACTCCTGGTGCGCCCGACGGTCGTCGGCGTGTGCGGCTCCGACACCCATGCCGCGGCCGGACACCATCCGTTCATCGACCTGCCGTACCACCCCGGCCACGAGACGGTCGGCGTCGTGGTCGCCGCGGGCAGGGGAGCCGACGGATTCACCCCCGGCGACCGGGTGATCGTCGAACCGAACCTGCACTGCGGCCGGTGCGCCCAGTGCCGCTCGGGCCGCTACAACATCTGCCAGGAGCTGAAAGTCTTCGGCTGTCAGACACCCGGTGCCCTGGCCGATCTGTTCACCATCCCGGCCGACCGCGTCCACCGTGTGCCCGAGGCCATGACCGACGTCCAGGCCGTCCTCGTCGAACCGCTGGCCACCCCCGTGCACGCCGTGGCCAAGGCGGGCGACCTCACCGGCCACTCCGTGGCCATCCTCGGCGCCGGTCCCATCGGGCTGCTCACCCTCATCGCCGCCCGGCATGCGGGCGCCGACCGGATCGCCGTCACCGACCTGCTGCGCGGCAAGCGGGACAGGGCGCTGCGCCTGGGCGCCGACGCGGCCCTGCCCGCCGGCGCCCCCGATCTGGCCGCGCAGATCCACGCGGCGCTCGGCGGTCCGGTCGACGTCGTCTTCGACTGCGTGGCCCGCGGGCAGTCCATGGCCCAGGCCACCGATCTCGTCACCAAGGGCGGTCACATCGTCGTGGTGGGCGTGGGCGCCGCCGGCCCCACACCGATCCGTCTGGACCTCGTCCAGGACCGGGAGATCCGTATCGAGGGCACGTTGATGTACACCGCCGAGGACTACCGCACCGCCATCTCCCACATCGCCTCGGGCGCCGTGGACACCGCCGAGATCGTCACCGCCACGTTTCCGCTGGAGGACGTCGCCAAGGCCTTCTCCGCCTCCCTCGACCTGGAGCAGGTCAAAGTGCTGGTCACCATGGACGGCCAGTAGGCATGGGCGTCGGTACCTGCCTCGCCGGCGCACGGACGGCCCGAGGTCCGGGCGCCGGAGGAGACCTCGCCTCCCTCTGCCCGTGTGCGAGACTGCGAGACCGGAGCAACCGACCGCGCTCCTGGACGTCAGCGCCACGCACCGAGCGGTCCGCCCCGCCGCGTCGGACCGCCAGGACCCCAAGGGGGAAGGAGAGGCCGCTGTGCCCGCTCGTACGAGACCGTCGCAGGCCGCCGTCGAAGAGCGGCGGGAGGCCGTTCTTCGCTACGTCGCCGACCACGGCGAGACCCGCATCGACGACCTCGCCCGGCGCTTCGACGTGAGCCTGATGACCATGCACCGCGACCTGGACGACCTCGCGGGTCGGCACCTGCTCCGCAAAGAACGCGGACGGGCCGTCGCCTTTCCCGCCCTCACCATGGAGACCGCGACCCGCTTCCGCGAGAACAGCGCCCTCGCGGCCAAGAACGCGCTGTGTACGGCCGTCGCGGACCGCATCCGGCCGGGCAGCACGGTGCTCATGGACGACTCGACCACACTCTTCCCCCTGGTGCCGGCGCTGGCCCGGCTGGACCAACTCACCGTCGTCACCAACTCGGTGGGGCTGGCCCAGCGCCTCGGATCCGCGCCCGGAGTGAACGTGACCCTGCTGGGCGGCCGCTACCGCGGCGACTTCAACTCCTGCACCGGCCCCGCCGTCACCCGCGCCCTGTCCCAGCTCCATGCCGACCTGGCCCTGATGTCCGCCACCGCCGTCCTGGACGGGCGCCTCTTCCACCCCCTGAACGACTACGTCGAGGTGAAGCTGGCCATGCTCGCCTCCGCCGAGCAGGCGCTGCTTCTGGCGGACCACACGAAGTTCGGCAAGACCGCCACATACGCCTACGGCACCGTCGCCGACTACCGCGCCGTCATCACCGACACCGGCACCCCGGAAGCGGAACTCGCGGCCATCCGCGACCTGGGGGTCCCCGTCGAGACGATCGAGCCCGAAGAGCCCGCCCCGTGATCCAGACCCTGTTCGAAACGCCGAGCTCCTACAGCCCCACCGACACGCAGATGGCCGCTCCCGTGCCGCGGGTCGAGGCCGTGCTGTTCGACTTCAGCAACACCCTGTACCGGATGATCGGCCTGGAGACATGGCTGCGCCGCGTCGGCGCCGCTTCCGGCCGCCTGCCCGTGCTGGAGGAGCCCGGCGCCATGGCCGAGATCTCCCGGCAGCTGCGCAGCGCCTTCCGGCTGCCCTCCGTCGTCGCCCTCCAGGAAGGCCGGGACCTCTCCCCGCAACGCCACCGCCGCGCCATGCACGGCTGGTGGGAGCAGGTGGACTTCCTGCGCGGCGCGGAGGAGGCGGCCTACCGCGAGCTCACCACGGCGGACGCCTGGGCGCCCTATCCGGACACCGAGCAGGTCCTGCGCGCCCTGCGGGACCGCGGACTGCGCATCGCCATCGTCAGCGACTTCGCCTGGGACCTGCGGACCCACCTCGCCCACTACGGTATCGACGCCCTGGTCGACAGCTGCGTCATCTCCTACGAACAGGGCCGCGAGAAGCCCGACCCGCAGCTGTTCCTCAAAGCCTGCGCCGACCTCGGCGCGGACCCCCGCGCCACCCTCATGGTCGGCGACAACCCGGTCCGCGACGGCGGCGCGAGCGCCTGCGGCCTGCGAACCTACATCCTGCCCGCCGAAGACCGCACCGGTGACCGCGGCTTGGCCGACGTCCTCCGGCTCGTCACCTGACGGCGGCCGTTCCGGCAGGGTGCCCGAGGCCCGAGTCGGCAGCGCGCTGTCTCAGCTTGTTCACTCTGACCGGTGACGTCCTCTGAAGCAGCCGCTCGCACGGTGGCGGGCGTCCGCGCTCCTCAAGTTCGGCAAGCAGATGGTCCACGGCCCGTCTCCATCGTCCGCGGCACCTTCGCCCGCCGCCTACGTCCTGGCCGAAGCCCGCCGGCACCTGCTGGAGACCCTGCGCGGCCAGGAGTTCACACGCGGCTTGGACGACTACATCCAGCCCGGCCGCCGGACCCCGGCCAGATCACCTACACCGTTGACTTTGCCTGGCCGCACCAGTGGTGGATCGCCGGAGCCAACGGCAAACGGCCCTGGGAGTCGAGCCGGTACGAGCGGGCACGGGTCGCCAAGCGCGATCCGCGACGCCCGCATCGCACCCCATCGCGCTTGACGGCGCCCCGGCCACGACCGCCCCGGCCACGACCGCATCGGCCGCCGCGCGCACCGGCCACCACCATCACGACCAGGCGGCGGCCGCGCCGCACTCCGTCGACCACCCGGACCGGGGCGCTGCCCTCACTCCGGCACAGCAGGCAGCCACCGTCCACGTCCACCAGCAGGCCGCGATGCCTGAGGAGTACTACTGGGCCTCCACCGCCGGCATGCTCCGCCGCCTCACCACTCCCACGCCCGCCTGGCGCAACGACCTGGAGCTGGCCGCGTGAACGTCAGCGAACTCCTGCGCCACCTGCAGGCCGAGCACGACGAGACCGCCGCCCGCGTCGACAACCTGCGCGGGCAGATGAGCAACTCACCACCGCCCTCGCCGAGACCGAGGCCCGCCTGGCCGAACTGGCCGCCACCCGCAAAGTCATCGACGGCCTCGCCCCGCCCGACCACAAACCGGCCCCCGCGCAGAGCACCACCGTCTACCAGCGCATCGTGACCGCCTTCAACGAGCACCCCGGGAAGGTGTTCCGCGTCCGCGATCTGCACGAACACCTCGGCCTGCCCACCGACGAGCCCTCGATCAACGTCACCCGCTCCCGGCTGGGACGACTCGCCCGTCAAGGACTCCTCGAACACCCGGACGCGGCCAATATCAGAAACGGACTTAACGCCCTATCAACTCGTCCGGATGTCGTGGACGGCGCCGCGAACGCCTTGCTTGCGCGTGTCACGAGCCGGATTCCGACACGCATGGCGATCGCTCTCGCCGAGCGTTCCGTACGACCCGAGTCGGTCGCAACGAAGGCCAGTTGAGGCCACAGGAAGGCTTGACGATGTTCATCGACGACATCGCTCACGCAGCCGAGGACGCTGTCGATCACCGCAGCATCGAGGAGGTAATCGCCCTTTGGCGTGAACCGCCCCGGTGCAACGCTCTGCGGCCACAGGCAGGCCTTCGAGTGCGCGGCGGGCTCGCCGGGCTGCAGCTGCGTAGGCGTCGCTGGTCAGTGGCGCGCATCGCCTGGCGGCGTGGCTTGCCCCCCGCCCGGTGGCCGGATGAGGCTCGGCCGTGGCCATCGGGCAGGTAAGACACCACGCGGGGCTCCTTCGGGCTTCCCCCATGGCCCGATCGCAGCCCGCGTCGGAAAGCCGGATCGGCCGGCACATCGGCGCCTGCGAGGCGCTGGTTCGCCACCTGGCGTACCGAACCGATGCGGGCGCGGTGAACTGAGCAGTGTTGTCGGCAGCCTCAGGCTGAGGTCTTCGGCTGCGGCTCGCGGCCTTGGGTGCGCAGTTGCTCGTTGATGCGCTGGGCTTCTTCGAGCTGGTCTTCCAGGATGATGATGCGGCGGGCGGCCTCGATGGGGGTGCCCTGGTCGACGAGTTCGCGGGCGCGGGTGGCGATGCGCAGCTGGTAGCGGGAGTAGCGGCGGTGGCCGCCTTCGGAGCGCAGGGGGGTGATCAAGCGGTGTTCGCCCAGGGCGCGCAGGAAGGCGGGGGTGGTGGCGAGCATTTCGGCGGCCCGGCCCATGGTGTAGGCGGGGTAGTCGTCATCGTCGAGATTGTCGGCGGGACGGGAATCAGTAGGGGGCATAGACCTCTTCTTTCGGCGGACGCGTCGGGGGGCCCGGGCGCCGACCGGCGCCCGGGCCCCGAGCTTTCAACACCATCTACCGGCGCGCTGCGCCGGCCTTTTGTGTCCGTACCGCCGCCTTGGAGGGCGGGGCTGCGGGGATCGCGAATGCGTGACCGGGGACCACCTTCCAATCCGGGGCCTGCGTACCCGGGCGGACTGGCTTCTCGCCCGGGCGATCCTGATGGCGCCTGTGCTCCTTACCTTCGGTTACACGGGTTGTACTGCTGGATACCGCGGGTACTGCTCGCGGCCCCTGCGGGCCGCGTCCTGCTTGACCTGCTGGCACGGCAGTTCGTGTCTGCCGCGCCGACTTCGACTCCTGGGTACGACACGACAGTAACCCCTCCACGAACCAATGTCTACTGCGGCCACGACAGGTTTTCTTCAGGACTGATGGGTGGACTCCTGACGCAATTGCACCCGAAAGAGTGCTGTCCCGGGTTGCATCCCGGCTTGGCGGGCACACCCTGAGCCGGGATGCGCAACCGATCCATGACCGACATGGTGCCGCCGCACACGAAGGCCTCCGCGGCCCCGACCGTGGCCGAGGGCGACAGCCCCGCCGGCATCGCTCGGGCCCGTAACGTGGCCCGCGCCTTCGCCGAAGGTCTGGATCCGGCTCAGGCCCCCGAAGCGACGGAAACCCTGGCTCTCGCGGTCTCCGAACTCGCCACCAACGCCCTGCGCCACGACGGAGGCCGCTACACCCTCGAGCTTGAGGCCACCGCCGGCGCGATACACATCGCCGTCAGCGACCTCAAGCCCGCACTCCCGCGGGAACGTGCCCCCGACCTCAACGGGGGCGCCGGCGGGTTCGGGTGGCCCATGGCCCGCCGCCCGGCCAGCGAGGTGACCATCACTCCTGGCCCCGGGCCGGGCAAGACCACCCGCGTCCGCCTGCCGCGGTGACAGCGCCCCAACGATCAACCGCGGCTGGCAGAGGTTGCTCCTGAAGGCCGGCATGCCGCGTGAGGTTCGACGTCGTACATGGAGCCGTTGTACCGGTCAGCCGGGGGCGGCGTGCGTGGTCATGGCGGAGTCCGTCAGGGCCTCGACCCGGGCGGCGAGGTCGGGGTGGGCGGTTGCCAGGTGGGGGCGGGTGGCGTTCAAGGGGTGGACGAGGGCGGCCGGGTCGTCATGGGCGAGGGCCGTATTCAGTTCGCTGAGCGGGGTGCGGGCGGCCGTGGGCAGGTCGGTGAGGGCGGTGATCTGGCCGGCGAGGCGGCGCAGGCCGGCGGCGTTGCGGCGGGCCCAGGCGGCGGCCGTGCGTTCGGCGGCGCGGCGTTCGCGGACGGCCTGGACGCGTTGTTCGCCGGTGGTTCCGGCGGGGCCGGGGCGGCCTCGCAGGTAGCGGCGTTCGGCGGCCTGGCGGCTGGCGACGCCGAGAGGGTCGGCGAGGTCGGCCCAGCTGGCTCCCGCGTCGCGGGCGGTTTCGATCAGGCCGGTTTCCCAGCCGGCGAGTTGCTCGCGCACCTGTCGCAGCAGCAGGAGGGAGGCCATGGCCTGCTCCGGACCAGGTCCGGGCGCATCGTGAATGCCGGGATCCTCGCGCTGGGCGGCGCGCAGGGCGTCGTCTATGGCCTGCAGGGCCGACGCGGCGGCGAGGAAGGAAGCCGGGCTGTGGGCGTCGGCACTGGAAGAGACCGGCTGGTCAGCTGCTGTCACGGGCGGCCTCCCTCGGTTGTCATCCTCTTGACGACACCGTGTTTGTCATCCATTGGATGACATGTTACAACGGTTTCAGTGAGGCGCATTGGCAGCAACTGCCCGAACCTTCTGGAGGTGTTTCACGATGTTGATGCGCACCGACCCCTTCCGTGAGCTCGACCGGCTGGCCCAGCAGCTGATCGGCCCGGGCACCTGGTCGAAGCCGTCCGCGATGGCGATGGACGCCTACCGCGAGGGCGACGAGTACGTGGTCGCCTTCGACCTCCCCGGCGTCAGCCCGGAGGCGATCGACATCGACGTCGAACGCAACATGCTCACCGTCAAGGCCGAGCGCCGGCCCGTGGCGAAGTCCGACAACGTGCAGATGGAACTCTCCGAGCGGCCACTGGGCGTCTTCTCCCGCCAGATCGTGCTGGCCGACACGCTGGACACCGAGAACATCAAGGCCGACTACGACGCCGGGGTGCTCACCCTGCGCATCCCGATCGCCGAACGCGCCAAGCCCCGCAAGATCGCCATCGGCGTCGGATCCGACCGCAGGGAGATCTCCGGCTGAGCCGGATGATGCGGGCCGAAATGCGGCGGAGGACGGGCACTTGATCTCCCCCTCACCCCGTCCTCCGCGCCCACCGAACTGATGAAGGGTGGCGGCCGACGTGACCCTGCGACGCGAAGCGTTCCTGGAGCGCGTGAAGGAACGCGGCGAGTACAACAACCTGCAGGAAGCCGAGCGCGCGGCCCGTGTGGTGCTCGCCCTGCTGGGCGCACACCTGGTCGGCGCGGTGCGCGCCCAGTTGGCGGCGCGCCTGCCCGACGACTTCGCTCTGGTCCTCCTCAATCCGCTGCAAAGCGCCGAGCCCCTGCCGCCGGAGCGGTTCGTGCGGGCGACGGCCGCCTGGATCGAAGGCGCCACTGAGCAGACCGCGGCCTGGGACGTCAGCGCTGTCCTCAGCACCGCCGCCGACGCGGCCGGCGACGACCTGCTGGGGCAGATCCTGCTGCAGCTCCCCCGGGCTACGACCTCCTCTTCGGCCACCCCCAGCCCGCCTGACAACCCACACCGCCGGCGCCCGCACACCGGCACGACGACTGACGACAGACGAGAGACGACAGAGAGGCAACCACCGTAGTGATGTCCGACCGGCGTTCACCCCTGCAGCACGCGCCCGTGATGACGTACGAGCAGATGCTGGAGAAGGTCCGCTACGAAGGCGCCTACCCCACCCGGGAAAGAGCCGGCGAAGCCGTCCGCCTGGTCCTCGCGGCACTCGGACGCCAGCTGACCGGCGACGAACGCGTCGATCTGGCCGCCCGCCTCCCCCTCCACCGAGCGGGAGTGTCTAATCAACGGCGGATCTTTCCACCGGGTTCATCTCAGAACCGGTGTGGACGACGACGTCCGCGGTGACGGGTGGCCGGCGCTGGGCGAGGTGGTTGGGTGGCGGCCATCTTCCGGATGAGCATGTTCGGGTGGTGGGAGACGATGGGGCGGCCGCCAGGCTGGTGGCGGTATTACCTGAGTTCGACGGAGTACGAGGTGCCGGGGAACTCCCATCCGTCGGTGCCTTCGCCGATGTCCGCAACGATGATGTCGTCGACGAAGTGGTCCTCGAACTCGTCGTCGGTGAACTCGCCGGCCAGCCAGAGTTCCTCGATCTCGTCCCAGTTGCCCCGGCTGCCGTCGATGCGCAGCGGGGCGGCTCGTCGGTTGCCGCGCTCGCGTTCGTCGTCGCCCGTTTTGACGAGGCCGCTGATCTCGAACTGGCCCCTCTTGACGTGGTCGGGGATCGGGTCGGCGGGGACGACGGCGGTGTTCTCGTAGGCGGTGTGGATGAGGTCGCGGTAGCTGCGGCGGATGTTGTACTCGGGGTCGGACAGCCAGTTGATCAGGGTCTTAGTGGTCACGTGGAGGCCTGCGTCCTCCAGGGCCTGGTGGCCGCGGTGGGTTGCGGTGAGCTGGCTGAGCTGGGCGTGCCAGTGTTTGGCGGTGTAGGAGGTCAGTCGGTGGCGGGGGGTGACTTGGGAGCGCAGGAGGTCGTTGAGGGCGGCGCCCAGGGAGCGGCCGTGACCTGTGGGACCTGCCATCAGGAATCACCCTCGGGGATGAACTCACCCGGCTGGACGAACTTGGCCTTGACCTCGCCGAAGCCGGTCCCGATCCGGTACGTGTCCGGGGGCGTGTCGGGTGCCGTCCAGAAGACGGCGGCGTCGACGTTGCGCAGGGCGATGAGCGTGTGGCCTTCCTGAACCGCCTTGAAGGCCGTGGTCCAGTGACGGACGGAGGCTTCGGCGACCATGCTCATGCGCCAGTCCGGCCGCCAGAACGGGGACTTCTGCTCCTCACGCTTGGGCCACAGCAGACGCAGCGCGATGGACAACCGGGTCTTGTACGCCTTGTACGGCTCACCACCGGCCTGGACGAGCTCCAGGCGGGCCTGGCGGGCAGCGGCGTAGAAGGGCTTGAACAGTGACTCGTTGGCCTTGCCGGTCCAGGAGTCGTGGATGGTCGGCATCGCGGCGAGGTGGCCGTCGCGGACAAGCCTCTCCAACTGCTTGATGTGCGGGGTGGTGACCCACACGCGGCCCTGGGCGTCGGGCCGGTCGATGATCCGGCCCAGCGGGTGCGGCATGTCGGTGCGGGTCCACACCGGGATGTCGATGAGGTAGATCCCGGCACTGGCTTTGTCGAACGCGGCAAGCGGCCCGGTGTGCAGCAGCTTGTTCGGAGCCAGGGGAACGGCCGAACACGCGGACGGGTAACTGCCGTTGCGGTCGATCAGGCACAACACGCCCGCCCCGAAGGAGGCGGGGACATCGAGCTTGTCCCGGCGGACCCGCTTGCCGTTGTTCCGGATGTAGGGCACCCGGGAGCTGGTGACGTCAGGGTGGACCCAGCGCGGTTCGCCGTCCATGTGCTCACTGATCAGCGGCCACGGACCGCTCTCCCGGTCCTCGATACGGATGACCTTGATCGGGTGCATCTTCGAGCGGCCGACCGCGTCCTTGAGGAGCTTCAGCGCGGGGAAGGGCGCACTGTCCGGCTCGTCCTCCTCATCCCCTGGCTGAAGCTCCTGCTCTCGGTCGTCATCACCTTCGTCGTCCGGGATGTGCGCGCTGTCCGCGGCGGACTGGACAGTGGCAGGCTGCCGGGGGGTGCTGGCGGACACGGCGGTGTTGTAGGCGTTCAGCGCGGCGGCGAGGCTGCGCCCTTCAGCGGTCTCCGGCACCGGCGGCGGGGCCGCGGCCACCTGCGCCAGGGACGGCCGGAGTTCGGCGAGGACCTTCCGGTCGCCGCCGGCCAGCGCGGTGCGCAGTGCGGCCAGCACATGCGTGACAGACGCTGGCAGCCCCTGCTTGGCGCCGGAGGTGTAGGGAAGCGCGGCTTCGGCCAACTCCCGCTCAACAGCGGTGCCGATGCCCGACGCGGCCCCGCCACCGGCCGTGCCGGCCACGGGTGCTGCTCCGGCGTCCAGGAAGCGGGCGTGCAGCAGATCGGGGCCCAGGTACGCCGAGCCGATCGCGCCGAAGTCCCGCTCCGCGACGGTGACCTGGACCCTGGCAGGGTCGTCGGTCGGGGCGAGCGTCAGCGTGACGTCGGCGTCCAGAAGACTCAAGAGCGTGGGATCGGCGCTGTCCACGACGGCGAGGACCGGCACATGCAGGGTGCGCGCGAGGGTGGCGAGGGCCTGGGAGGCGTCCGGGAGCCGGTCCCCGGACAGCGGCAGGCGGGCGTTGTGGGCGGCCTGGAGCCGGTCGACGACCACGAGGGCCAGGTCCTCGACGTGTGGGGCGGTCTCCGCGATGGCTTCGGCCGTCAGGTCGCTGCCATCGTCGATGAGGAGCACGGCGGCCTGCTGGCGGAGCCGCTGGGCGACCTGCTGCTCGTGCTCGGTGAGGCGGCCCTGCTTCAGGCGCGGGTAGTCGCCGCCGGTCTCGGCGGCGAGGATCCGGCGGAAGATGTCGGCCCGGTTCGGTCCCGACGCCGCGTACAGAACCTTCCGGCCGTCGACGAGCGCCGTCTTCCTGGCGGCAGCCAGCCCCAGCAGACTTCCGCCGCCGGCCGGGGGCGCCGCGACGAGCGTCAGCAGCCCCGGCTGCAGACCGCCCGTCGCCGCGTCCAGGCCGGGCAGCCCGAACGTGGGGCCGCTGGCGGGGCCGGACGCGAGCACGGAACCGATGGTGTCGCCCAGCGTGGCGAGCCTGCGTGGCGCGCTGCCGCGACCCTGAGTGCCTTGGCTGTTCACCGCACCTCCTGCGGCCGGATCGTACGAGTGGGAAGCAGAGTTGGTGTCGACGGGCAGCAGCACCGCGACCGGTGTACGGCTCCGACGCAGCACCTGCGGTTCGCCGTGCGCGGCCCGCGAGATCAGATCACCGAAGTCCTTCTGCGCCGCACTGAGTACGTGGGAGGGGAAGGCGTCGGCCTGCCGTGCTGCCGGGAACCGGTCCAGCGGTGCCAGCAGGGCGCGATCGTCTCGCTTGTGGATCAGGGTCGTGACCCCGTCGTCCTCGGCGGCTTTCACCAGGGCGTAGAGCTCTTTGCGGGCTTCGGTTGCGTTCATCGCAGTCTCGGGCAGCTGCTCCTGACCGTGACTCACTCATCCTCCAAGCGTGCTCAACTCTCCCTCTATTGTAGCGGAGTCCACTTATTTAATGGATTCGAATCATACACTTTCTTCGACATGTTCACTCAGTCGTGAAGGCCTTCGGTATGAGTTGACAGTCGGAGTGTTCACCGCTCAGCAGGTCGCAGCCGCACGACGAGACGAGGGCCGGGGCACCGGGCCGGCCCTCGCTCGCTGCGTCCGCAGACGTGGCACACCTCGCCGCGACCGTCGGGCTCAGCTGCCCGCTGCAGGCTCCTGCTCTCCGGGCGCCTCCTCGTACGCGAGGTGGCCGACAGCGGAGTAGGCCTTGCCCATCTTGTCTGCGAGTCCACTCGCGAGATCCTGCGCCGCATGGGAGGACTCGGTGCACCGTCGGATCACGTCCTCGAGGGAATCGCCCCTCAGGTCGGGCGTCAGGCACCCCTTGGCGTGCAGGTCCTGCACGGAGTTCCCGACGAGGTCGAGGGGCGTTCCTCATCTCCGCGGCGGCGCGGGTGACGCAGCTGTAGATGTGGTAGGCCTCCCCCGGGTACTGGATCCCCTGGCGGTGCAGGGCGTTGACCAGGTCGACCAGGGATCGCGCCGCGCTCTCCGCGTGCTGCTCCAGGTTCTGGCTCATGGTGGTCTCCTTCGGCGTCATGTTCGTGGCCACGCCATACGTGGCGAGGTGGTCAAGGCCCAGGAGGTCGGCGCCCCGGCTTCGGGCGGTGCGCTCCGGAGCACCCGCGATGCGGTTCATCAGCTCCCTCCGGCCGCTACCCGGGTGACCGATCACGCGGTGCGCATTGCTCGATGCGCGCACCGATCAGCGCGGATGCGGTCCGCATGTCCGACGCGGCGTCGACGCCCCAGCGGCTGGGGTCGGCCGGCTGGAGGTCCTCGGTCGAGGGGCCGCTGTCGTGCTGGTGGAGGGTGCCGGCGTTGGCCGCGGCATACGCAGCGCCTCGGGTCCGGCTCTTCTTTCTCGCCCAGCTCTTGCGGCCGTGGCTCTTGGTCATACGGCTCTCGCAGTTTCCGCGCTCGACCCCATGATCCGATGCGCGCGACGAAGAGCAGCATGCGGAAGGCTCAGCGGCCGTACAGCCGCAAGAAGTTGTGGTGCACCTCGCGCTGATGCTGCACAGACCGGACCCTCAGCTGAGAGGCCGCGGGCACCTTTGCCGTGGTGCTCCCCGGTCATGGGCCCGGGCAGCGGGCTTGGGCCGATGCGTCGACCGCTGCCCGCACCCTACTGTTTCGCGACCGGGCACCGGGGCCGGTTGTCGAAGACACCGGGAAGCGGAGGTCGACGACCGATTCGGTCGGCGCGGTGTCGTTCACCTCGGTGTGCTCGGCTTCCGGCCTACCCGCCGGTCAGATGAATGAGGCTCCGGACGGAGCCCCATCATAAGGATCACCAGCCGCCCGCCGCTCCTGAGCGAACTGCTCCCGGATCCGCCGCGACAGCCAGCACGGCGCGCACCGCCCGCCCCGCTCCCCCGGGTGCGGCCTGCGCGATCCGGTAGCAGCTCACGCAAGTACGGGCCCGCAGAACGATCTGCTCCTGGCGGCGCTTCCCCCAGCATGCCGCGCACCTCGTCTGGACGACATCGTCGCCGCGATCGCCGTCCAACGGCCGGAGCTGTTCGACCTGACCCGGGACAGCACGCTCAACTACCTTCACTGAGCACTGTGCATCGTGAAGTTGCAGGTCACGGGTCTGGTGTGCGTGGGGTTCGGGATGCTCGCGGTCCAGGCGCGGGGCGCGGGCGGCCAGCAGGCCCACGACCTCCCGCACCCAGCGGGTGACGGTGGTGCGGTGCACCCCATTCCCGCCGGCCAGATCGCCGGGCCGCTGGTCACAGCGCAGTACCGCCAGCACCAGGCCGGCGATCTTTCCCGGGGGCAGCGCCCGCCAGCGTGAGCCGATCTTCTTCAGGTGGCCGCGTATCAGGCCGGCGAGGTAGTTCAGGGTGGCGCTCGACAGCGGCAGGCAAGCGGTGTAGACAAGGCTGTCAGGGCCCTCGGCGGACCCGTTGTTTTTCTTCACACCAAACTCAACTGCCGCCGGGGGCCCGCCGATTACGCCCCGACCGTCCCCCGTCCCAGCGTGGCTACCGGCGTGCGGTGAACCGCCCGTCGGGACGTTTGTGCAGCCAGCCCCGATCGGCGAGCTTGGTCATCTTCGCCCGCAGCGGCTCCAGCTTCCCGCGCACCGCCACCTCAAGGCCCAGCTCCTCGCCCACCGTCCTGACCTGGACCGGGCCGTCGGCGGCCCGCACGATCGCCAGAATCTGGCGGTAGTCAGCGGGCAGGGCAGCCTCGTCGGGATTCTCGCTGCGGTGCGGGATCAGCAGGACCGCCCGCCCCGCCACCCGGGCGGGAGCCGGGACGACGGCCGCGGCCGCCTCCACCGCGGCCCGGTCCTGCTCGGCCAGCCGGTTCAGGACCCGCTCGGCGATCACCAGCTCTTCCCACTCGGCCTGGACCTCCTGCAGCTACTTGGCCAACTCCTCAGCGAGCACGTCCAGTTCACTCCGGCGAGCCGTGATCCGCTCCAGCTCCTGCATCCCCACGCCCTCCCCGCGCCTTCCCGGCCTACCGGCCCGGTGACGGATCGTAAGAGCGGCGCGGCGATCGGCGCAGCAGAACCCGACAACGCCTCCGGCCGACAAGCCAGACGATCTTCACCGTGGACACCCGCCGACGACCAGCGTGAGTATCCCGCCCGCACCTCACACCAGACCCGCGACCTGCACACTTCACGATGCACGCCACTCATCGGGCCGCGTTACGCCCTTGCCCGATACCAGGCAGACGGCAGGCTGATGGAACCGCGACGAGGTGCGTCCCGCCGTTCCCGGCTTCACAGCTGGGAGATCAGCCACAGCAGCGACTCACCGGCACCGGCCGCGTCGAGAGCCACGAGCACCGCGTTCGTCACGACACCGGCCACGGTGCGGGCGGCGAGCTCGAAGCGCCGCTGGGTGGACGGCGTCCATTCCCGCTGGCGGGCGTAACGCCGGGCAGCCCGGCCGGCGGCTTCTGTGATCAGAGTCCGTGCCGGTACGCCGAGCACGAGCGAGAGCGATACTGCCATGGCGATCCCCCATGAGATGTCCGAACGACGGCCGCTCGGTGCGGACCGTCCGCTCATCAATCTGGGGCGTGAGCTGTCCCTGAACGGAGGCGCGCGACACCCCTGGTCGCGGGAACTCGCTCTCTCATGATGGGGATTGGGCGTCCCATGCGGACGTGGACGGGAACGGACTGCCCATCCCCGCACGCCGGGCGAGCGCGATCAGTTCCGCCCGGGTGCGCAGACCGGTCGTCTCCTTCATCTCCGAGACACGGGAGCGAACCGTCTTCAGCTGGAGGAAGAGCAGACGGGCGACGGCCGGGTCGTCGTAGCCGTCGACCATGAGGGAGAGGATTCTCAGCTGTGTGGCACTGAGGTCTTGCAGGTCGGGCGGACAGGGCTGTTCCGGGATCTCCTGAAGCAAAGCGACCACATGGTCCGCGGTACCGGGGCCGAAGTGGGCTTCGCCGTCGGCCAGGGCCCGCACCGCCCGGACGAGGTCGTCGCTCTCCCGGTCCTTGAGGACGAACCCGTGCACTCCGGCCCGCACGGCTGCGCGCAGGTGCCGGATGTCGGAGAACGAGGTGAAAGCCAGGATCCTGGAGTGCGGCCGGGTCCGGCGGATCTCGCGGGTGGCCGTGATGCCGTCCTGCTCCGGCATGTTGAGATCCATGACCACGACGTCGACGTGATGCGCCCGCGCCAGTTCCACGGCCTGCACTCCAGTGCCGGCTTCGGCGACGACCTCGATGCCGCTCTCTTCGAGCCAGACGCGCATCCCCTGGCGTGCGACGGGCTCGTCCTCGGCGATGAGTACGCGGATGGGGTTCATGTCAGCTCCGATTTCCGGCATTCGGTCCGGCACGTCCTGCCTCTGCCGAGCGGCCTGCCAGCGGCAGGCAGGCCTCCACACGGGTGCCTCCGCCGCGGGGGGTGGTGATGTCGAGGGTGGCGCCGATCTGGGCGCACAGCTCGCGCATACCGGTGATCCCGGCGCCCTCGGGGGCATCGTTGCGCCCTCGTCCGTTGTCCTCGACGGTCAGGACCAGCCTGGTGTCCCGTACGGTCACGCCGAGCCGGCAGCGGTCGACTTGTGCATGCCGTGCAGTGTTTGCCAGCGCGCCCTCACCGATGCGGAAGGCCACGGTTTCGACGTCGGCGGGCAGCGCAGGCAGCGCGGCCGCCTCCACGAGGAGGCGAAGGCCTAACTGCTGCGCGCTGTTGCGGAGCGCGCCGATCAGTCCGAGCACGACCACATCGGTGGGTCGCAGTCCCGCGACGACCTGCCGCAGCGCCGACTGTGTCGCGGCGATGCCGTCCAGGGCCTGGGCCAGCGCGCGGTCCGTCCGGTCCGGGGCGCGGTGCAGGCTCGCGCGCGCGGCCCGGACGCTGAAGCCGATGCCCACGAGCTTGGGGCCGATCCCGTCGTGCAGATCCCGTCGGAGCCGGCTGCGTTCCTGCTCGGTGGCCCGCACCGCGGACGCCGCGGTAGCCACGTGCCGGGCGAGTTCGTGCAGAAGACGGAGATCGGCGGGCGACAGGCACTCCTCACTCGGGCGGGGTTCCACGAGCAGAGCACCCAGTCGCCTCCCCCGGTGGACCAGCGGCAGGCACACCGGCACCGACGCCGGAATGCCGTAGCGGGCGACTTCAAGACCCTCCCCCGTTTCCTGGGTCAACTCGATCGCCACATACGGCAGTTTCAGCGCCCTGGCGGTTGTGTGCGCCGCTTCCGGCAGCACACGGTCTGCCTCCGCCGTCGCCTCAAGGCAGCGTCCCAGGCCGGCCATGACAGCGTACGGATCGTCGCGCAGGCCGTACAACACTCTGCTGACCAGCCGCTGGAGCGCGGCACGCAGCGGTTGCAGCGCAACGGCGACGACAGCCGTCGCCAGCAGCGGGGCCGCCCCCGAGGCAAAACTCCGCAGGACGAGACCGAAGACGCTCACCGCTGCGGCGTAAAGCCCCGTCATGATCAGTGTCAGCAGCGTGTACAGCAGCGACCGGCTCAGAACCCGGTCGATGTCGAGCAGCCGATCCCGGACGATGGCGATCATGACCCCGGTGCTGAAGACCACCGTTCCCAGATCGACCAGCACGGAACCAACTTCGCCGTGCTGGAACGCGCTCGCTCCGAACAGCGCCGCAACAGCCAGCACCGCCAGCGCCACCCACTCCAGTTGACGGCGCATCAGGGCGTCACCGGAACGGAAACGGAACCCCAGCGACATCACCGCCAGCACGCCCGGAACCGCGATGCACAGCAGCGTCACGAGACCAAGGAACGGACGCGCGAGGGACAACGCCGGGACACCGAGCGGATTCTCGGCCGAGGGGAAGTAGCCATCGGGGATCGGACCCGGCAGGAGTGCGGCCAGCGTCAGCGTCAGCGCGGAGGCCGCTGCCATGTACCACCCGCAGAACCTCCAGCGGGCCGAGGGCAGGCGCCCGTCGGGGAAGAGCAGAAGCAGAAAGAAGAACGGGAACGTGACACACACAAACAGCCAGCGCGCCGCCCACATCGCGAGGACACCGCCGGGCACGTGGTGCACCAGGGCGTAGGCCCCGTAGGCATGGACCAGGTTGTCCGCGGCCATCCCCAGCCCACATGACAGCAGCAGCCAGCCAACGGGGTTACCCGGACGCCGTGTTGCCACCACCAGCCCCGGCACAGCGAAAGCGACGAACGACACCGGCTCGACCAACGCAAGAGCCCACGGATGCCAGTCCGGCCGTGGCGCAGACCGGGAACCCGCCACCAAAACCATCGTCAGGCCCGCACACCCAGCCGTGACCACCCACAACACCCAGGCAAGCCACGCCGCCGGAACCCGCGCCTTCACCCGAACCGGCCCATGAACCTCACTGCCGGCCCGGTCCTGCACCATCTCGGCCATACAGCCCGTCCCCCACCTCGACTACGAACAGTAGAGGCATCCTCAACGTACTGTGATCCCGCCAGCGAGGGACAAAAATCCCGAAAACACGGGAACAACGGCCACAGTCCAAGAGCCCCGACACCGCCCTGGCTCGGGCGCGCCCACCCCCGCAGACGCAGCACCGCCCCCTCGCCAGACACAGACTGCAGCGCAACCACGCGCCAGCCGACCCCACCGCATCCGGCAGAAGCGCAGCCTCAACGGCCACCCGGGTTCGCAGGCGGTGAGGCCGTGGCCGCGCAGCATGATCCCGCATGTCCTGCGCCCGGCTTGTGCCGTTCATCGTTGCCAAGGAGGATGGCGGCGGGTTGCCGGGCGCGGGCAAGCAGGGGGCGTATTTGTGAGGACCTCATCGATGCACTAGCAGGGGAGTCGGATCGGCGCAAAGCGTGGTGCGTGACGGTGTGATGCCCTTATGTTCGCCTCATGTGGCAGTACGCTGTATGGGGAGCGGTGGGCGCCGCCGTGAACCGTGCGCTGATATTCATGGAAGCCAATCGGCGCGCCAAGGGCCCCGCCTGGCGGTATCCCGACGGCCCGGGCGGCGGATTCTTCCTTCTCGCCAGCGCGTTGCACTGCGCGATAGGTGTCGGTATCACGCTCGCCGCGGCCCCATCAGGGATCATCGCCACACCATTACTCGCGCTCGGACTCGGTGCTGTCGCACCAGCGGCGATGGCCAAGATCGGACAATACGCGCTAGCCACTCTAGATCCCGCCCCACCAGGCGTTGATGGAGAGGGAGAGGAGTGAGCGATATGGCTGCCGTCAGCGGGTTCTGGCGCCGACTGCTGGTCGCCTTCTCCGACGCCGCACCCTCCTTGCGGACAATTGCCCGAACCGCAGATGGCGGCAGGACGCGACGACTGCTCTTGGCGTTTTCCGACGCATCGCCAGCCTTCCGGCCAGCAGCAACGCGGTTGGACCACCCGGAAGGTTACGATCAGGCCCGAGCTGCCGATCGGCCTGAGCCTCTCAGCCACTGCGCCGATGTCGTGGTCGACACGGATACCCGTGAGCGTCAACCGCTGGTTCTGTGTCTGGACACCTCCAGTTCCATGGCAGGTGGGCCGATCCAGGCGCTCAACACTGCGTTGCGCGAGTGGACCGAGGAACTGCACAGTGATTCCTTCCTTAGCTCCACAGTTGAGGTCGCTGTTGTGACCTTCGGCGGGCAGGGTGTGACCGTTTGGCGGGGTCCACGACCTCTGCCGCCACGGACGTCGGCCAGCCCGTTCATACGTGCTGATCTCTTCGAGCCACCCCATCTCTCGGCGGCTGGCGTAACACCGATGACTGAGGCGCTCAAGCTCAGCGTTCGCCTCGTCGCGGCCCGCAAGGCTGAGCACCGGGAGACGGGTGTTCCGTACTACAGGCCCAGCGTCTTGCTGGTGACCGATGGAATGCCGACCGACTCGCAGGGACATCCGTCGAACAATTGGAGAGAGCTCGTCCCCATGCTGGCTGATCAACAACAGGCTCGGCGGCTCAGGCTCTACGCGATCGGGATGGGCGGCATCACCAACGCGGGCTATGAGGTGCTGGAGGCGTTGGCACCAGATTTCAACGCCCGGCTACCCGGCTTTCCGTTCCGGGAACTTTTCCAGATGATTTCGGCCAGTGCCGGCGTCGTGCAGCGAGACGCTGGGGACGACGTACATGCCGAGATCTTTGCTCACTTCAAGAGCGCGTGGGAAGCCAGCTGAGTTACTGGTGTGAACGATCACGTAATTCGGCTCTGTCGCTGATCTTGTGACGCAGTCGGGTCAGGGAGTGAGGAGCACGCGTTTGCGGAGGAAGCCGAGGTTGGCTCGTCCATATCCACTGAACCTTGAGCATGTGCCGCCGAAGGCTGAGCGACACAACACGGTTGTGGTTGTGGTGTGCGGCGACCTTGTCGCGGACTTCATGGAGTCGTGCCCCCAACGCCCTCGCTGACTAGAGTCGCCGTGACCACGTCAGTCGACCCAAGGGGGTACGCATGGCAGTGCCACGCACACTGGGGGATCTGCGCCGCCTGGCGGAAAGGGGGGACGAGGGTGCAGCGTTCTTACTCGCCAGGGCGCACATCTCGAAAGGACGCCCTAGCAAGGCACTGAAGGCTCTGGCGCCGCTGGCCAAGGCAGGCAACCGTCGCGCCATCGGGCAGTTCATTGACCTGACGGTGTCGCTCGCCCGTACCGACGCCCGTTACCAGCCACCGGCCGAAGCCCTGCTGCGGAGAGAGGGTCATCTCCTTAGGCTGGCTCGCGAGATGCGGTCCTGGACGGGCAGAGGGGAGGACGCGCGCGAACTCCTCGTCACTCTGGCGGTAGAGAAGAGCGTCCCGGCAGCGGCCCTTGACCTGGCCGGCATGGACCACGACGACCCCCAGGCCTCTGCTCAATGGCACTGCCTGGCCATCGAGCTGGGGGCTACGAGCTGGCACAAGCTTCAAGAGCTTCTGTCCGCACTGCCCCAGGATGCGGACGGGGCTGCCAAGCTGAGAGACCGTGCTCGCCGTGCAGTGCGTACCGCGCAACAAGCGGAGAAGGACCGGGAAGCGCGGGAACGGGAGGCGCGGGAAGCGCGGGAAGCGACCTCCACCCGCTCCCCGGACCCAGTGGCCATCGACCTGGGTGATGCGGCGGCGATCGTAGGGACCGCAGCCGTCATTCCCCTCGTCCAGGCCGTCGCGACGCAGGCGGGCGGTGATGTTTACAAGTGGGTGCGGCAGCTCTTTGGCCGCGCCGTGGGGCGCGAGAGCGAGGAGCTGACCGAGAGGGCTACCGAAGCGGCCCTCTACGTCGTAGGTGACAACACAGCCAACACCTGGCTAGAGATGCGCGGCCGCCCTACGGATGAGGCGCTGGCCAAGCTCGCCGAGACTGACCTGGAGACCCTCGCCGCCCCTGATCGGCGTGGGCGGGCCGTCATCGTCAGATGGGTTCCGGAAGCCGGAGAGTGGCAGCGACGATTGGAGTAGCCCGGCGCGCGCCCTAATGGCCAGGGCATCAGAACCCTCCCCAGTGGCCCCGGTTGCTGCCCTCGATCAACCTTCGATGACACGTGCTCAAGGTTCGATGTCACAGGACACTGGTTGGCCGTGACGGTTTGAGTTGGGGTCTGGCACAAGTTCCGTGAACAGTGACGTAGCGTTACGAGTCGAGGTCGAAGAGCGGGACGTCAGTGGATGCTGGCGGCGGGGCAAGTACTCGGCAGAGGTGGCTGATTGTTGTGAGCCATCGGCGCGCATCAGCAGGGTCGACCCAGTTCGCGGCCAGTCCAGACTCGTCATCGAGGATGCGGGTGAGGGCTTCAGCCGCGAGCGTCCGAAGATCGACGGGAAAGGCTGGCATGGCCTTCTCAGGGCCGTAAGCTGTGTCAATCGGTTCGCCGCCTGGACACTGTGCCGCGATCAACGCGGCGGCGGCAACCGCCTCTTCTGCTTCCGTGAGGTAGCCAGTCGCGTTGACCGTTCGGGCGAGGACACCCCGGATCAGGAATTCGCGTTCTTCGGGCTTCGCATTGTCGAGCGCGATAGCTAAGTCCGCGGCCGCGTCGTTGTCGAAAGGGCCGGTGTCCCAGGTACCCACGATGATCTCCTTGACGGGTTGTGCGGCGATCCTCGCATCAGCCCCCACTGACAGCACGATCATGTGGCGAGCAGGACCCGTTTACGCAGCAGGCCAGACACCTTCTTGTTGGCATCCAGTCCCGTCGTGGTCTTCGGGACACCCGCGGCCGCGCGGACGGACTGGGTGTCGATGATCACCAGGGACGGGTCCTCTAATCGCCGGGCTCTCTCCCGCACCTGGCAGCGCAGGAGTTCCTGGATCCGCTGGTCGAGGCCGTCCTGACGCCACAGCGTGAAGTAGTAGAACACCGCCGACCAGGCCGGCAGGTCATGGGGCAGGTAGCGCCACTGACAGCCCGTCCGGTTCTGATAGAAGATCGCGTTCACGACCTCCCGCAGATCGCAGGACCCGGGATCTCCGGTCGCTGACCGCGCCACCCTCGCCTGCTTCCAGGCCGTGATCATCGGCTCGATCAACGCCCACTGCTCGTCCGCCAAGTCGCTCGGATACGGCTCTCGCATCATGCCCCGCATCTCAACATGGACATGCCCGGCAGGCGCCCTGTGTGACGATCAGTACCACGATCGAGCGATCACGAACCGAGGAAGAACGGACTTAACGCCCACTCAGGGGTCGCGAGAGGTCGCTGACCGGCTGCAGGGCCAGCAGCGCCTTCATGCACTCGGGCGTGCGAGTGATCGCAAACGGCGGCCGGGAGGCCATCAGGGCGGCCTGAGGGGTAACCCCGCAGGCCGAGAAACCGGTACATCGCCAGACTCAGCCGCCACCGGGCCGCCCGAAATCCTGACGCCCAAGATCCTCGAGGCCGCTGTCAGGTCTCCGACGTGCACCGGACCTCCGTGCACCGCGGGCACTCGGGCTGCCGCATTTTCTTTCGGCCAAACAATTGACATCCCCCCACCCTTGACCCATGCTCTCTCTACTGGTCATTACCAGACACTACCAATCTTCTGAGTGGCTGGCTTGTCCTCGGGACGGCGCGGTGGGGCGTTGCCACGACAGCTCGACATCGAGCCAACTAGGCAGTCCCGAAGATCTGAGAAAGGCACGAGTGTTGGAAATGCGAATAGGTCTCCTTGGCGCGGGCCCTCTGGGCGCCCTGCACGCCATGAGCCCTGCGGCGGTACCGGAATGCAAGCCGCTGGCTGTCGCTTCGGAGCAGGTCTCGCACGCCGCTCTGGAAGCCATCCGGAAGTCCCCCTCGACCCGGAGCGGGTCGACGCGGTCATCATCCCGACACCGCCGGATACGCACGCCTACTACGGGCACGGATCGCTCAGTCCCCTCGTCGCCATGAGCCGAACCAACCACGGCACCTTCCCCGGTGGATTCTTCGGTACCCACAGCGAGTCCGGCAGCGGTGTCCTTATCGACGACGCGGTGCATCTGGCCGACGCTCTGCGCGGGCTGACCGAGTATGAGTACCGGACCTTCCGCGCGGAGGCCGGCAGTCATAGCCGGGTCGGTGACGTGGAGGACGCGGAGCAGGTAGTCGTCACGACCACGGGCGGAGCCTGGGCAAGCATCGACCCGAGCTGGTCACACCCGGTCAGCATGTCCGGGGCAAACGACCTGGTGATAGCCCTGGGGTTCGAGAACGACAGGTTCTCGATCGACGCCTTCGCAGGCCATGGCTCGCTCGTCGACGAGGACGGCGCCGTCACCCACCTGCCGTACGGCCAAAGCACGGACGCAGAGCCTCTCGACGACTGGCTCGCGATCCGGCTCGGCTCGGCACCACCCGTCCAATGGACGACGGCGGCAAGGCCACCCAGGCCGCTTGCCGCGCTCGCCACCTTGACATCAGCCCAGTACGGAACAGTCGTCGACAATACGGAGCAGGAGAACGGGTCGGCATGAAGAGCATGGCAAACAGAAGCGGCCTTTTGAGGCGCTTCGGTCTCTGGCTGGTGTTCGCACTCGTCACCAGCGTCTTGATGGCCGTATCACCGACGTTCCGCTCCACGGTCAACTTGGAAAACATCCTGGAGCAGAACGCCATCATCGGCATAGTTGCCTGCGGCATGGCTGTGATGATGATCTCCGGCGGTTTTGACCTGTCCGTAGGAGCTGTCGGAGCCACCACATCGGTCGTAGGGGCAGTCGTCGCCAGCCGTGGCAACGGCGCCATCGTCACCATCGGCGTCGGCCTCCTCGCAGGCATCGCGGTCGGTGTCGCCAACGGCATCCTGATCGCGAAGGTCCGTATCAACGCCTTCGTCGCCACCTTCGCCATGGCCAGCATCGTCTCCGGCCTGCTGTTCGTCGCCACAGGCGCCGAGTCCAAGCAGGGTGTGACGCCCCTGCTGGAGAGCGCCGCCAACGCGCGGGTCGCCGGCATCCCCGTGATCTTCGCTGTCTTCATGGGTTGCCTGCTTGCGGTGTGGTTCCTCCTGACCCGCACCAAGTACGGGCACTACATCTACAGCGTCGGCGGCAACGCCGAGGCCAGCCACCTGTCGGGTGTCCCCGTACAGCGCGTGCAGATCTTCGCCTTCGCCATGGGCGGCCTGATGGCCGCAGGCGCTGGCCTGCTGCTCCTCGGTCAGACGATGGTCGGGCAGCCCTCGGCCGCGGCCGACTGGCCCCTGGAGGCCATCGCCATCTGCGTGGTCGGCGGCATCGCCTTGACCGGCGGTATCGGGCGCATCGAGGACGTCCTCGCCGCGACCCTCCTCCTCGGCGTCATTTCCAACGGGCTCAACCAACTCAACGTCTCGCCCTACTGGAAGCCCGCCGTCACCGGACTGGTCATTCTCATGGCCGTGGTCATCGACCGCTACAGCCGGCTACACAACGGCGCCGGGCGCGGCAGCAAAAACTCCCCCGCCGCTGCCGCGCCCGGCGCGCCCACCACCCCACTGACCCCGTCGGCCTCGACCTGACCGCCGGCTGGTACGTCCCCTGCGCTGCGCATGCGCTGAGGACACGCACATCCGCACATCATCAAGTCCTCCGCGGACTTCCGCACGACACGCCCCAAGGGAGCACCATGTCCGCATCCATCCCCGCCCGCCGCACCTTCAGACGTTGCCTGGCCGCCGCGACCGCTGCCGTGTCGCTGACCGTGCTTACGGCCGCTTGCGGCGAGACCGGCAGCACCGCTGGCGGCAAGGACAAGACCTTCACCATCGGTCTGGCCAACGCCGACACCACGATCCCCTTCCTCGCCTCCATGAACTCCGCCTTCGAGGCCGAGGCGAAGCGGCTCGGCATGAAGACCGTCACCCTCAACGGCGGCCTCGACAACGCCAAGCAGGCCGCGAACGTGCAGACCCTGGTGGCCCGCAAGGTGGACCTGATCCTGGTCTGCTCCTCGAGCCCGACCGCCGTCATCCCCGCCATCAAACAGGCCAACCGCGCCGGCATCCCGGTGATGGCCCTCAATGCCCAGCTCAACCCCGGCGCCGACCTGGTGACGTACATCGGGGCCTCGGACCGCCAGTTCGGACGCGGTGAGGGCAAGCTCATCGTCCAGGCGCTTCCCAAGGGCGGGAAGATCGCAATCACGCTCGGAACGCTCGGCTCCACCCCGCAGGTCGAGCGGCTCAAGGGCATCAAGGACGTCCTCAAGAATCACCCCAACATCAAGATCGTCGCCACCCCGGTCGACAACTTCAAGAACAGCGAGAACCTGTCCGTGACCCAGGACCTCCTCTCGAAGTACCCCAAGGGGAAGCTGGACGCGATCGTCGCCCAAGGCCCCCAGATGTACGTCGGGGCCCAGTACGCACGCAAGATCGGGCGCAACGAGATCCGCTTCATCGCCGGCGACTACTCCAAGCAGGTCGAGGCCGCCATCAAGTCCGGCGACCTTTACGGCACCGTCAACCAGAGTCCCGTCCTGGAAGGCAAGCTCGGCGCCCAGTACGCCAATTACTGGCTGACCGGCCAGAAGGACAAGGTCAAGCGGCCCAACTACTACATCCCGCTGCCACTGATCACCAAGGACAACGTGGACACCAACCCCGCTGAGTGGAGCGGCTGACCTGATCGCCCTGCGCGCCTGACACCACCCACGTACCGCCGGCGCGCAGGGCGGGCCGCCCTTCTCCACCGGCCAACCGGGCCGACCGCCCACCCCCGGTATCTCCGCCATTTCAGACGTGACGACACATATACAGAGGAATGAGTGTCCATGCCCAGCGACATCAGACTCCAGCTCTCGGGCGTAACCAAACGGTTCGGTCCCGTCATGGTGCTTGATCACGTCGACTTCCAGGTGCGCGCCGGACAGGTACACGGGCTTATCGGACAGAACGGTGCGGGAAAGTCGACCCTGGTCAAGACGCTGGCCGGTCTGTACCCGGACCACGGCGGCCTGATCACCGTCGACGGCAAGCGCGCGACGCTTGGCAGCCCACGCCAGTCCAGGGCGGAGGGAATCGCTGTCATCCACCAGGAGTTCAGCCTGGTGTCCGAGATGACCATCGCCGACAACCTCCTCCTCGGACATGAGCCCGGAGGGTGGCGCTACAGCCGACGGGCAGTCCACAACCGGGCCCAGGCCTTGGTCGAGCAAGTCGGCATCGAGATCGGCGAGAGCCTCGACGCGAGCGTCGGCACACTCAGCCCGGCCATCCGCCAACGCATCGAGATCGTGAAGGCCCTCGCGGACGATGTGAAGGTACTCGTCATGGACGAGCCGACCGCCCGCCTGTCCGAGGCCGAACGGCAGTCCCTCTTCCGCGTCGTACGCGACCTGGCAGACCGCGGCGTGGGGCTGGTGTTCATCTCCCACTTCCTCGAGGAGGTCCGGGAGGTGACCGACTGGCTCACCGTGATGCGCAACGGCAAGGCCATCGCGTCGCAGCCGACAAAGTCGCTGTCGGTGGTCCAGATGGCCGAGCTGATGCTGGGGGAGAAGTTCAAACAGACCTTGGACGAAGAAGTCGCCTCACATCACGCCGACGACCAGCAGCCCGTCGTCCTGGAGGCGGATTCGGTCAGTTGCGGACCCCGCCTTCGCGACGTCACCATAAGCCTGCGCGCGGGCGAGATCATGGGTGTTGCCGGTCTCGTCGGCTCCGGCCGGACCAGGCTCTGCCGAGTGCTCAGCGGTGCCGAGAAGCCCACGAGCGGACGCCTTCGCCTTCGCGGCAACCAGGTGTCCTTCACAACCCCGCGCAAGGCCATCGCTCACGGCGTGGCACTCATACCGGAGGACCGCAAACACCAAGGACTGAGCCTGTCTGCACCGCTGACGTGGAACCTGTGCCTCATGGCCATGCACCGCCGACTGGGCCGCTGGGGCGTCGTACCACGCAGTGCGGTCCGGCGCCTGAGCACACGCCTCGTCGAGGACTTGGAAATCTCCCCGGGCAACATCGACGCCAACGCCGCGACACTCAGCGGCGGCAACCAGCAGAAGGTCGTCCTCGGCAAGACGTTTGCCGCCAATCCCGACGTGCTCATCATCGACCAGCCCACCGCCGGCGTCGACATCGGCACAAAGGCACAGATCCACCGTCTCCTGCGCGAGCGCGCCGACGCCGGCGCCGCCGTCCTCGTCGTCTCGGACGACCTGGAAGAGCTGTACGCGCTCGGTGACCGCTTCCACGTCCTACGGCAAGGGCGAACCGTCTGGCAGGGCACCTCGGCCGACGTCACCCACGAGCAACTGGTGCAGCTCATCTCCTCAGGTTCGTCGCAAGAAAGTGCCTGAACCGCCGACTTGTATGGGGGTAGCGGGACGCGGTCGGGTTGGCCGCTCGTAGCGTGCCGTAGGACGCCGGGCCGGGTGACTCGTGAACCGTCTGCCGCCCTTCAAGGCTGGCTCTCCCGGGGTATGACGCCGGTCCGGAGCCCGTCCGCGGTCTGACTCAACAGGGCCGTGTCCCGGCCGGTAGGTTCCGGAAGTCGGCGTGTCGGCCGTGGCTGCCCTGTCGTCCGGCGTGGGGCAGGGTGCGGGGTGCGGTCCTCTTCCCCGAGGTGGTGGCCGTCGCCGGGTCCTGTGACCGCCGCCAGCACGCCATCGACACGGTCTTGAAGTCACGGGCATCATCAGTTTACTGGTCATGACCAGAACCTACCAATTGCGGGGAGTCGACGCGTATGAATACCGCCGGAACGAACGGCCACTTGAAGCCGCTGGGCCCTGAGGATCCGAGGGAGATGGCCGGTTACCCGCTGCTCGCCAGAGTTGGCGAGGGCGGCATGGGGACGGTGTACCTCTCCCGTACGCGGGGCAACCAGCTCGTCGCCCTGAAAGTGATCCGCCGTGACTACGCCCAGGACCAGGCGTTCCGCCGCCGTTTCGAGCAGGAGGCGAACGCCGCCCGCCAGGTGCGCGGCTACCACATCGTCCCGGTCGTCGACCACGACACGAGCGGGGCGCAGCCGTGGCTGGCCACGACGTACGTCCCCGGCCTCGCCCTGGACGAGGTGCTGGCCGTGTACGGGCCACTGTCGCTGCACGCGGCGCTGCAGTTGACCGGCTGCGCGGCGGAGGCGCTGCACGCCGTGCACAAGGCCGCGGTGATCCACCGCGACATGAAGCCCAGCAACATCCTCATCGGCTCGCAGGGGCCCTGGGTCATCGACTTCGGCATCGCCCGGGCCGCCGACGCCACCCAGCTCACCCGCAGCGGCGGGCTCATCGGCACGCCGCAGTTCATGTCGCCGGAGCACGCGAGCGGCCGGGACCTCACACCCGCGACCGACATCTTCTCGCTCGGCCTGATCGCGGCGGTGGCCGCGACCGGCCGCCACCCTTATGGAGACGCCGGTGCCATCACACTGGCCACCCAGATCGCCAACACCGAGAACCGGCCGCCGGACCTGACCGGCTACCCAGAGCCGCTGCGGACGATCCTGGAGCGCTGCCTGGCAGCCGACCCCGGGACGAGACCCACCGCCGCCGAACTGACCACGTTGTGCGAGGAGTTGAGCGGACGGCCGCTGCGGGACTTCACCGACTGGCTTCCGGCACCGGTCGCGGCGGACATCGCAGAGCGGGAGCGGCTCGCCGAGCAGCCGCACGGCATGGGGACGACCGTACCAACGGGTGCGGCGGGCGGGACCGTACCTCCGGTTGCGGGCCCTGCGGCGAGTCCCTCCGGGTATACACCCACGTACGTGCCCCAGCCTCCCAAGAGCCCCGCGCAGACCTCGCACCAGGCGTGGGCTCAGCTCACACAGGCCGCCCCGCCCGGGCCCGTACCGCCCCCGCCCCCCGGGCTGGCAACGGGGGTCGGGAGGGGAACAGGGCCGGGGTCGGCAGCCGGATCCGGGACGCGGCCCCACACCGGACTGGCGTACCGGCCGCAGAGCGCCGCCCCCCTCAGCCGGACTCCCCTGGTCATCGGAGCCACCGCCCTGGCCCTGGTGGTGATCACCGCGGCGGCCATGCTCTTCAAAGACAATGACGACGATGACGGGAACGGCACGCAGACCCAGGCGAGCACCGGGCAGCAGACCTCGTCGGCCCAGCGGTCCCCGACACCGGACTCCACCACAACACCCACCGGCGCCGCTACGGGGTCGTCCATAAGACCGGTCGCGGACTCGCTTCTCGTCCAGGACCAGCCGTTCGTCATCCACTGGCCCACGACGGGCTACGTCGACGTCGACATAGACACTCCGAAGGCGATCCCCGCACCCTCGGATTCGGATCCCGCGGCCATCGAATGGTTCTACTCCTTGTATGGACCGGAGTTCGGTTTCGTGACCCCCACCGGCATCAGCGCGGGCAAGGATCCCGAGCAATGCAGGGCGGCAGTCGACAGCAACGCCCTGCCGGGCAAGCTCGACAGCCAACAGATCGAGAACACCCTCACAGAGGGAGCGGTGCTCTGCACCGTGACCAAGCAGGAGAATCTCGCGATGATGGAGATCACCGACGTCACCGGCAAGAGGGGGAAGTGGGATTTCCAGGGGAAGGTCACCGTCTGGGGCACGGTTTCTCGCTGACCTTGAACACGTGATGTCTTGATCACACGGACGTTCTCCAGCGGGGCCGACATGGAGTCGGCCATGACGATCAGCTCCAGGTCCAGTCCAGACGTCAGGTGCGTTTTCTGCCCCGGCTGCGCACCGGAGCCCGCGCAAGGAGCGCCCCATCAGTCCCGATCTTGTGGCTCAGCATGACCTCATTGAGGCAACCCCCTTGATCGACGTACGGCGGGACAGCGTCACACCGAATCCGCGGTCCGGGTGGCCGAGGGAGCAATGCTCAGGACTTGTGGATCGGCTCCCCGGGAGCACCCGAAGGGCGTACCTTCCCGGGTGATTGATCGACAAGTCACCGAGTAGGCCCACGTTCGCAGCCCGGGTCGGGGAAGCACGCCCGTGCTCAGCGTAGTGAACGCCGACGGTTCGACCGAGTCCGGCTCCTTGATCGACGAGATCGTGCGCGAGGGCGCTCGCCGGATGCTCGCCGCCGCGCTGGAGGCCGAGGTCAACCAGTACATAGCCGAGTTGGCCACCGAGACGGACGAGGCCGGGCCGCCTGGTGGTCCGCATCGGCCACCACCGGCCCCGCACCGTGACCACCGCCGCAGGTCCCGTCGAGGTCACGGCCCTGCGCGTGAACGACAAGCGGGCGGACGCGGCCACCGGAGAACGGATGCGGTTCTCCTCGGAGATCCTGCCGCCGTGGTACCGCAAGTCGCCCAAGGTCAGCCAGGTGCTGCCGCTGCCCTACCTGCACGGGTTGTCCTCGGGGACTTCGTGCCCGCGCTCGAGCAGTTCCTCGGCTCGGCGGCCGGCCTGTCGCCGGCCACCGTGACCCGGCTGACGAAGCAGTGGCAGGACGACCACGCCGCTTTCCAGCAGCGCGACCTCGCCGACAGCGACTACGTGTACGTGTGGGCGACGGGGTGCACCCCAAGGTCCGGCTCGGGCAGGCGCACTCCTGCGTCCTGGTGCTGATGGGTGTACGCCTGGACGGCACTCAGGAGCTGATCGCGCTGGCCGAGGGGCTGCGGGAGTCGACCGAGTCTCCGGAAACGACCTCTGAGGTCCAGGGCGCCGCTGGCCACTCGACCGTGAGTCCCATCGCCCTGCTTCTTCCAGCTCGGCGATCAACTGAGGCCAGGTGGCCGCGATTCCGGGGTGGAGGTGTAGCGAGTCGATCTCGACGGGGTTACCCATGGGCGGGCGGTGCCTGTGTGGCTGATCATGCGCGTGAGAGCGAAGCCGGCGGGGCGACGTCTGGAGTGCACCGAAGGACTCGGCAACGTTCCGGCGCTGTGTCCCCTGCTCGCCTTCGTCGACGACCACTGGCGCTCCTGACTCGACCAGACTGACCAGCGGGGACCATACCGCCGTTACGGGCGGCCGCCACGAGTCTTGTCCCCTCGGTGAAGATGCTGGCGCGTGAGTCCGTCCGCGCCGGTCGACACCGCCCATGGCGCGTCAATGAGAACGGCCCGGCCACCTGGCGTGGCGCTCAAGATCGGATCGTGCAGCATCAAGAAACGCGTTGCGCGTCGGGTGCAGGAAGTCGCGGACCGGCTGAGCCCCCGGACCGTGCCAGAGCAGATGATTGACCGTCTGGGCGAACGCGTGAGCGGGCTGCGCAACAGTCGGCTGGCACAGCATGTGCAGTGTCTTCTGCGCCGCCCAGAGGCGATCCTGGACAGCCTCTGCCCTTCGGCGCCACTCGTCATCATCTGTGCGTACCGGGTGTTGCTCCATCGCGGTGCGTTCAGCTTCCTGCGCTATTTCGAGGAAGGTGACGAGGTAGGACAGCCGCTCGTTGCGTCGAGCCTCCTGCCGCGTCGCGTGGTGTTGGCGATCCTGCGCGCGGTGACTTACCCATTGTGCTGCGAACGAAAGCGCGCCTCCGACGGTCACACCGATCAGGGCAATGGCCGATGTCCATGCTTGTGTTCCCATGGCCCCTCCACGAACTCAATGCAAGTCCCGACACGTTCGGTGCGGGCAGGACGGCTTCCCTCTCGCCGATCGGAGCTGCGTGCCGGGTCCGGTCCACGCCCCGCGAGATCAGGGAAGGCGATGGCTTGTCGGTGCGCGCAATACGGGCTCATCCGCACCGAGCGCCGTCCCGCCCCCACGTGTGTCGCCGCAGCCGCAGGCCGGGCCATGCCTGGGCAGGGGGAAGCCGTAGTCAAGGACACAGCTCAGCCCATCGTGTAGCGCCCCTTTCATGTGTGACGGTGCCGTGGCACGTGGCGAGGGCGGCGACGATGTACATCCCGCGGCCGTGTTCGTCCCTCGGGTCGGTGTGCGAGGGCAGGGGGGGCTGTGGGCCACCGTCGGTGACCTCGATGCGAAGGGCGCCCCATCGCGTGCAGCGGACCCGCAGGGCTGCCGGCGGGAGAGCGTGGACGACGGCATTGGTGACCAGCTCGGAGATGATGAGAAGCGCGTCGTCGCATGCCGAGGGCGGCACGTGCAGACGCGCAAGGAAGTTGTGCGCGAGGCGGCGGATCCGGCTGACGTCTTCGGCGCCGGTGCCCATCAGGACGAGGTACCCGGCTTCTTTGTCATCCGTGCCGGGCCAGGGTCCGTGGCGCTGGGCCTGACCGGAACCGGCGGCCGTGACGCTGGGATCCGCGTCGAGCAGTTGCACCGGCCCGGTCGGTTCAGGGAGTACTTGGGTAGTCATGACAACCTCGCGCCTTCCGCAGGGGGCCGAGCGGTCTCCCGACCCCCCCCTTACTGGTACTAACCAGATATGACCAGATTGAACCCCGGGTGGAGAGGTTGTCAATTGGGTCCAAGGAGTTTTTTCGGGATACCTCAGGGCGAACGGCGCGGAGGGGGATGGCATGCATCAGCGGCCGCTCCGCATCCGGGCACGGAAGGCCCGACGATGCTCCCTTTGGATTTGCTGCAGGGGGTCGCCGTCGAGTTCCCAGGGCCAGCTGGTGGCGACTGCCGAGATCGCCTCGAAAACCGGCCATGCCTCGCGCGGGCGCGTGGCTTGCATCAGGACGTAGGCGAGGAGGTTGAGGTCGGCGAGTGCGGCTGCGTGCGTGAGGTAGCCCGGCTGCGGCCAGGTCTTAAGGGCTTGGTCGACGACCGCGAGCTCCTGCGGCTGGTTCCAGTGCCGGTGCGCGGTCAGCGCCGGGATCCCGCCTGCCGTCAGGACCCGGCGGTACCGGTCGAGGGAGGAGGTCAGGCCGAGGGCTGTCACGGGACTCCCTGAAGGCACGGTGATAGCGACGGAGTCGAGGAATTGCACGGTCAGGGCGTTTGAGCCGCATTCCTCCGGAGAGACGTAGTGCAGCATCTGCAGGTGCGCTTCCCGATTCCAGGGGTCGCGTGCCTTGACGGCTTCCCACACCGGCTGCACGGCCCTCCCGGGGGCTCGCTGCAGCCGCTGGCAGCTGAGCAGGGCAATCCAGGGGGCAGGGTCCGGGGGCGCGAGCTCCGCCGCGCCCCCGGACCACGTTTACGGTGCCTTCGATGTCGAGGCCCGCGCCGGTGGAGCGGGCCCGGTGGAGGTCGGCGAACACCTGGAGGAGCAGGGCGTCGGCGTTGGTGGGATCCCGGTTTCGCCACTGGCGGGCGAGGACGGGGGCTTGGGGCAGGGCGCTCAACACGAGCAGGCGGTGCATGCGCCGGTCCCAGTCGTGTCCGGGGTCGCGCAGTGCCTGTTCGATGGGGTAGGTGAGGGCGCCACGGTCGTTGGCTTCGGCCAGGTTGTCGCCCTGGGCGGCGATCTGGGCCTCAAGGTGGGTCAGGGAGCGGGCGAGCTGGCTGTCGTCCAGTGGTGGGCACAGTCGGCGCGGTGGTCTTGGGCGTCGTGTTCGGGGCCACATGGTCACCTGGTCCTTCCATCCGGTGGTGTGGTGCGGCAGCGGACCGGTTTTCCGCTGCCGCACGGCGGCAATCCGGCTGCCCTTGGGCCTGGGGGGAGGCGTCCCCGCAAGGGCTCAGCTCACCTTGGCCGGGGCCGCGTCCATGGCTGTCGCGGCGTGCAAAGCCGCTCCGAGGAGCCCAGCGTCCGCGCCCAGGGGGAGATCTCCACGGCTGGTGCGGTCCGCCAGGCCAGCCCTAGTTGCAGGCTCCTGCGGACAGGCGCGGCGAGGCGGTCTCCGGCCGCTGTCATTCCGCCCGCCAGGACGATGCGTTGGTGATCGAGCAGGAGGGTCGAGGTGACCAGTGCCCGGCCGAGGGCGTCTGTCGCCTCGGCCCAGACGCGGGCGGCGACAGGGTCGGTGTCCAGGCTCGCGGTGATGTCGGCGGCGGTGTCCGCGCTGTTGCCGGTGCGGGCGGTAGCGGCGGACCAGGGCGCCGGCTGCCGTGTAGGCCTCGACGCATCCGCGCTGGCCGCAGGCGCACAGTTCGCCATCGGCGTGGACAGGGATGTGGCCGAACTCCCCGGCAGTGCCGGTCCCGCCTCGTGTCAGACGGCCGTTGCTGACGATGCCCGCGGCCAGGCCGGTGCCGAGCACGACCACGAGCAGGTCGCTCAGGCCGGCGCCGAGCCCGTGCTGCCGCTCGGCCAGGCAGGCGGCCCGGACATCGTGCTCGAGGGTGACGGGCAGGCGTACGGCGTCGGCGGCAGCTGCGGCCAGGGGTGTGTCGCGCAGGCCGAGGTTCGATGCGAAGCGGATGATCCCGGCGTCGGTGTCGATCAGCCCGGGAGCGCAACGGCCGACGGGCCTGACACCAGGGCGGATGAGGACGGTGGCCGCCTTGATGACCGCAGCAGTGACGGCGTCGGGCCCCTTCGGGACAGGGGTGGGCAGCCGTAGCGTTTCCTCGGCGATCCCGTGGGCCCCGTAGCGGGCTGCTTTGATCGTGGTGCCGCCGAGATCGACGGCGACCACGTGTGCGGGGCGTGTCATCAGTACCTTTGGCCGACGGGCTTGTGGCGGGCGATGCAGCGGTAGTAGGCCTGCTGCTCCAGCCGGGAGGCGGCGATTTCGTCCACCACGACGGTGACGTGGGGGTGCAGCTGGAGGACCGAGGCGGGGCAGGCCGCGGTCACGGGGCCTTCGACGGCAGCGGCCACCGCGCGGGCCTTGTGCGGGCCGGTGGCGACGAGCACGAGGTGGGATGCGTCGCCGATCGTTGCGAGGCCCTGGGTGATCACGTGGCGGGGCACGCCCTCGATGCTGCCGAAGAAGCGTGCCTTGTCACGGCGGGTGTCGTCGGTGAGGGTCTTGAGCCGGGTGCGTGAGGCCAGTGAGGAGCCCGGCTCGTTGCAGCCGATGTGACCGTTGACCCCGATTCCGAGTATCTGCAGGCCGACGGGCCCGGCCTCGGTGAGGCAGCGCTCGAAGCGGCGCGCTTCCGCAGCGGGGTCGGGCGCTGTGCCGGACGGCAGATGGAGCCGCGCAGGGTCGAGGTCGACATGATCGGCCAGTTCGCGTTGTATGACGTGGGCAAAGGAGTGCGGGTGAGCGGGCGGGAGACCGACATACTCGCCGAGCAGGAAGGCCTCGACGCCGGCGAAGCTGAGGCCCTCGTGGCGATGGCGGCGGGCCAGGTCCCGGTAGACGCCCAGGGGCGAGGAGCCCGTGGCCAGGCCCAGCGTCCTCATACCGTCCGCCAGCGCCTGGTGGACGATGCCGGCGACCGTGCGGTCGGCGTCGTCCGCGTCAGGGCGGATCACCACCTCCATCTCAGACCTCCCGCTGTTCGCTGCCTGCGGGCAGGAACGTCCGGCTCATCCGCTGCGCGGTGGCGCGCGCCGCGTCCGGTTCCCTGGCGTAGAGCGCACTCGCGGCCAGGTTCTTGCACTGCTCCGAGGTGAGACGGGCAAGTGCACCACGGACCGCGGCGACGGCCGGGGCGGCCATGGAGAGGCTGCTTGCACCCAGCCCGGCAAGGACGGGGGCAAGCAATGGGTCGGCGGCCACGTCACCGCATGCGTCGGCGCTTGCCCTTCCGCCGTCCGCAAGGGTGGACAGCTGCGCGGTCACTTCGGCCAGGGCCGGTCGTATCCGCTGGACTTCGTGGGCGGGGTTCTCCCCCGGCGCTTGTTCGGGATCGGGGATGACCGGCGGCGTCATGCGGGCCAGGGGTGCACACGGCAGCCCGGGGCTGACGCCGTAGCCGGTCATCGTGGTGGGGGTGGGGCTCACGCGTCGAGTTCCTTGCTCAGCAAGTCGGCCAGTTCGTCCAGGACGGCCTCGGCTTGTTCGCCTTCTGCCGCCAGGGTGACCTGGTCGCCGTAGCCGGCGGCGAGCGTCATGACGCCGAGGACGCTGTCGGCGGCCACTGGGTGCTTGCCCGCGGTGGCGATCGCGACCGGCAGGGGCGCTCGGGAGGCGGCCTGGACAAAGGTGGCGGCGGGCCTGGCGTGCAGGCCGCTGCGAAAGCCGGTGGAGACGACGCGCTGCGCCATGAACGGGAATCCTTAATCGAAGGGGACGGGGGCCATTGCGCAGTCGGTCACGCCGCGGGCTGGGGCCGGAGGTCAGAATCGGTTTCCGGGTTGTCCTGGTTGTCGTCCTCGCGGCCGGGGGTGCGCAGGTTGAAGCGGCGGATGACGAAACGGAACAGCACGTAGTAGAGGACGGCGTAGCCCAGGCCGATGGGGATCAGCAGGAGCGGGTCGGTGGCCTTGCCCCAGTTGAGGACGTAGTCGATGAGGCCGGAGGAGAAGGTGAACCCGTGGTGGATGTCGAGGGCGTTGACCAGCGCGAGCGACGTTCCCGTCAGCACGGCGTGGACCAGGTACAGGGGCCAGGCGACGAAGAAGAAGGCGAACTCGATCGGCTCGGTGATACCGGTGAGGAAGCTGGTGAGTGCGGCCGAGAGCATGATCCCGCCGACGGCCTTGCGGTGCTCGGGCCGGGCCTCGCGCCAGATGGCCAGGGCGGCAGCGGGAAGGGCGAACATCATGATCGGGAAGAACCCGGTCATGAAGATGCCTGCCTCGGGATCGCCGGCGAAGAACCGGTTCAGATCCCCGTGCTTGCCCTCGTAGTCGCCGAGGATGAACCACACGACGGAGTTGAGGATGTGGTGCAGGCCGAACGGGATGAGCAGCTTGTTCGCCGTTCCGTAGATGCCGCCGCCGACGATGCTGTTCTCGTCGACGGCCTCGCCGACAGCGGTGAGGCCGTTGTTGAACAGCGGATACACCAGGCTCATCAGGACCCCGACCACCAGTGCGGTGAAGGCGGTCAGGATGGGCACGAGCCGGCGGCCGCTGAAGAAGCCGAGATAGGGCGGTAGCGCGGTGCGGTAGAAGCGCTGCCAGAGCATCGCGGCCAGCAGACCGATGACGATGCCGCCGAGGACTCCGAAGTTGACGACGGCCTGCTCGCCCGCGAGGTCCTTCTTCCCCTCCAGGACGACCGGGGACATCGCGGTGAAGACGCCGTCGAGGACGAGGTAGCCGACCACCGCGGCCAGTGCTGTGGAGCCGTCCGCCTTCTTGGCGAACCCGATCGCGATGCCGACCGCGAAGATCAGCGGCAGGTGCGTGAACAGGGCTCCGCCGGCGGCGGAGATCACGTGGGCGGTGTCCTTCAGGGCGGAGAACCGGCCCAGGACGTCGTCCTGCCCCAGCCGGAGCAGCAGACCCGCGGCGGGCAGCGTGGCGATCGGCAGCATCAGGCTGCGGCCGAGTTTCTGCAGGCCGGCCAGGCCCGGACGGCGGCCTGCGGATGTGGACGTGTCGGTGCTCATGACGAACCTCGAAGGTGAGCGGAGGATGGGAGGCGCGGAGAGCCGGGCAGGAATGCAGCAGCGCGCGGGCTACTGATAAGCCGAACCCAGTTGGTATTGTCTGGTCATGACCAGTTGCCCCACAGGATGGCCCTGGGGGAAGGGCATGTCAATGCCCTGGGGCGGCAGAAGTCCAGTCCGGCGCGACGCGCGCATCCTCCACCCCTGGCGGGCACGGGCAACGCCGCTGCGGAACAGCGAGCACATGCATGCTGCATACTGGTAGTAACCATCCAGGGGGCGTGACGGAGCCTCCGGAATCGAAAGTGGGGTCGCAGTGACTGCACAGCAGATCGCCGGCAAGGGCATGCTGCCCAAACACGCGCAGCTGCGCGCGATCCTCGTCGACATGTGCACCAACCAGCTCTCCCCCGGCGATGCACTGCCCAGCGAGCGGAAGTTGTGCATCGACCACGGGGTCAGCCGGGTGACGGTGCGCGAAGCCCTGGGCCAGCTGGTGGCGGAGGGCCTGGCCGTGAGGGTGCACGGGCGCGGCACCTTCGTCGCCGAACGCACCCACCGCTCAGAACTGGGCCTGGCCTCCTTCCACGAGGACATGCGTCGGCTTGGGCTGGAGCCGGGCACCGTGGTCCTCTCCATCAACCAGGAGCCCCCCACGCCGGCCACCGCCCAAGCCCTGCGGATGACCGAGGAACAGCAGGCCTGGCACGTCCGCCGCCTCCGGCTGGCCGACAGGACGCCCATCTGCGTCGAGGACGCCTGGTACGACGCGCAGCTCCTGCCCGATCTGGACTCGGTCGATTTCACTGCCT
The DNA here is from genome assembly GCF_008806595.1 of Streptomyces luteolifulvus. Taxonomy (GTDB): domain Bacteria; phylum Actinomycetota; class Actinomycetes; order Streptomycetales; family Streptomycetaceae; genus Streptomyces; species Streptomyces luteolifulvus. Next base: position 73,483 of record NZ_VZRB01000019.1, read on the forward strand.
CCGTCTACGACACCCTCGACTCCCGCTTCGGACTCCCCGTCGACCGAGCGGAACAGACCGTCGGAGCCGGCCCTGCCTCCACGGAGACAGCCGCACTGCTGGGCATCCCCAAGGGAACTGCCGTCATGACCTTCGACCGCATCGCCTTCAGCGGCGAGCAGCCCGTCGAGCACGCATACTCCTGGTTCCGCGCCGACCGCTACCAGCTGCACATGACCCTCTCCGATCACTGACCCCGCTACGGCCCAACTGCCCCCCGACCGGACACAGGGGACGACAGGATCCCCCTCGTCACCAGCGGCTGAGCCCGTCCTACCTCCAAGCGTGGGTCTGAGCTGGTCATTCGTAAGATCGGCGGACCCAGAGGTTCTGGGTATGGCTGTGAGCCTGTCGCCGTTGGATGGCTCAAAGAACTTGGCCGCCCGGAGCCCCGCGACGACTCGACCGCTCATCGGGATACGTGACTCGATCGCTGTGCAGGCCAACGACGGCGAGGTCGTCTGCGGGACCGTGTGTGGCGAGCTGGCGGAGGTGACCGTACCCAGATCCGGGCCGGAGTGGACATCGGCAAGGAACACCACCACTGCGTGGTGTTCGACGAGCGGGGTGAACGCCTCCTTACCCGCCGGGTCCTCGACGACGAACCAGCGCTGCTGAAGCTGATCGCAGACGTATGTGCTCTACTCACGCGGTCTTCCACAACGCCCTGGACATCGCCGCGCACGCACCTCACGGCCAGGGATCAAAACCACCTACTGAGCCGTGGACCGCGCCCTATCGTGCGGGTGGAGTTGAGATCTTGATCTCGAACCAGGCACTGCGGCCGGCCTGGCTGGGCGTCGGTGGAGCCGTCGGATCATCAGCGTGAGGGCGGCCCAAGTGGTCAGTGATTCGCTCATCTCGGGCAGACGTTCGTCATCGCGGCACGAGGGTCCGCGTGATCCACGACCACGAGCACGCTCGCACTACACCGCTCGATAACGTCCTGCCGCTCGCCAGCAGTCGTGGACCCCACTTCCCTGATGATTGAGCGAGTTCAAGCGTCAGGGGAGGCGTTGGTTGAACGAGTGGCATGTGGTGCGTGTGCCGGATCCGGAACGCTGGGGGACGCTGCCGCCTGAGGGGGTCCTGGGGGTACAGGACCTGCCGGCGGCGGTCGCCTGGATCGGTCTGCGGCCGGGTGATCCGGTGTTCGTGGCGCCGGACGGCACGGTCGACCGGGATCTGCTGGACTTCGTCCGCTCCCACGAGTTTCGGAACCTGGAGCGGGAGACGAAGCGGAACTACGCGACGGACATCCGCCCGCTGCTGACCTTTCTGTCTGCGCGGCGGGTGCCGTGGCGGAGGGCGACGCGGCAGGACCTGGCGGACTACCGGCACTGGAGGTGCCGGGCTGCGGAGAATCCCGGCCGGATCGGCGGGACGAAGTGGGACCGGGAGGCGTCCGCGTTCACCAAGCTGTTCCGATGGGCAAAGGTCTACCCGCTGCCGGTGGACGTCTCGCGGAGCGAGGACCGGGCTCCGGACTCGGTGAGCTCGCGGGTGCTGTGGCTGACGCCGCGGACCTGGGGCTTGTGGTCGGACATCGGGCTGCGCGGCCACAGCCGCGCCGGGTTTCCGGCACCCGGGTGGGAGTCACGGACGGAGCTGCGCAACACCAGCTTCGTGCAGCTGCTGCTCAGCTCCGGCCTGCGCCGGCAGGAGGGCGGCGCGCTGCTCACTTTCGAGTTGCCCAGCCGGCGCCTGCGCTTTGGCCGCTACTGCCACGGTCACGTCGCCGCGGCGCTCACCCGGGCGAAACAGAGCCGGGTCTTCTACGCGTCCATCGACGCGGTCGGCCAGGTCGAGGCTTACGTGGAGTCGGAGCGGGCCTGGGCGGTGCAGCGCGCCCAGGCGGCGGGCCGCTACGACCGGCTCCCCATGATGCGGCTGGTCACGAAGGTGACCCGCGGGCTGAAGCCGCGGATCGAGTGGGTCGACGCCGACGGTATCGTCGGCGGACAGGAACTTGGCCGCCTGGACTGGCGCGAGCGGCAGTGGCTGTTCCTCGAAGGGCCGGACGGGCCGGAGCCTGCATGGTTGTGGCTGACTGAGCAGGGCCTGCCCATGGTCCCGGACCGGTGGAACGGCGTGTTCAGGGCCGCGAACCTGCGGTGCGAAGAGGTCCTGCTCACCGAGGAGGAGCGGCAGATCAGCCGGGAGTTCCGGCTGGCGGAGGTCCGCGGGAAGAGCCCGCACGCCACCCCGCATGCCGCGCGGCACTCGTACGCCCTCTACATGCTGGTGGTGCTGAACCAGCTGATGGACTCCCGCTACGGGCTCACCGCCGCGGACCGGCGGGACTTCGCCCTGCTGTTCGGTGACCCGTGGTGGCTGGTGAAGACCCTCCTCGGGCACGCGGACGTGGAGATCACGAAACGGCACTACCTCGCGCCAGTCGCGCACCTGCAGCTGGAGTCGATCCTCGCGGCCGCCGAGACCGACGACGACCAGGAGCAACAAGTCGAGGACCTGGACGGCGTGTTCGCACGGCTGGCCCGGGAGTCGGAGGGCATCCAGGACATCGACCGGCTGCTGGAGGCAGGCTCGTGACCGGGCGGGGACGGCGGGCCGTCCTGCCGCCGGCCGACCACCGCACCGAGCCGCTCCTGGCCCCCGACGGGCTCGTGGTGACGGTCGTCAACAACGCGGGATACACGAAGGCGTTCGACTTCGCTGAGCTGCCGGTCCCCGAGCCGATGCAGGGGTCGCTGGCGACGGTGTTCGCCGCCCGGGCGCCAGGATGGACCAGCCACGCGACCGCCCAGGGCTACTGGATCGCGCTGAACGCGTTCGCCCGGTTCGTCGCCGAACTGGACCAGCCTCCCGAGGACCTGGGGGATCTGACCACCGCCCAGCTCAAGCGCTGGCGCGCCCGGCACATCGCCACCAACACCGGCAAGAGCGTGCTGCGGCAGATCAGGCCGTTGCTGACGGCAGATCCGCGGCTGGCCAGCGGGCCGGTCGCGGAGGAACTGGCCCGGCGCATCCCCAGCCCGAGGCCGGTCGAGAAGTCCTATGACAAGCAGGAACGGGAGCGGGTGGTGCTGGCCGCACAGCGGCAGTTCCGGTCCGCGCTGCTGCGGATCCGGGAGAACACACGCCTGCTGGAGAGCTGGCGCGCCGGCGAGCTGGTGGAGGGCAGCCGGGAATGGCGGATCGGCCGGATCCTCGATCACCTCGCGCGCACCGGCGAAGTGCCCACCACGATCACCTCGGGCGGACATCACTGCGTGAAGAACCGCGTGCTGCTGGGAGGCAGCGGAGCGGAGTCCACATGGGGCCGGTTGTTCTTGTCGCGCTCGGAGCTCACGGCACTGGCGGTGCTGCTGACCGACCGGTTCGGGTGGAATCTCTCCGTCTACGACTGCCTGCCGGCACCGACCCGGGCGCCGTCGGTCGGCGAGACAGCCTCGGTGACCTACCAGCTGCAGATCGAAAAGCGCCGCAAGGGCCGCGGCCACTGGTTCTCCACGGAGAACATCACCGACTCCGGGGCCGACTCCGCCGGGCGGCTGATCACCCAGGCGCTGGAGGCCACCGCTCACGGCCGTGCACTGGCCGCACGCCTCGATCCAGGCATACGGCTGCTGATGGTCGCGCGGATGCACTACCCCACGCGCCGGCACCAGCACACGGAGCGGCCCCGGCCGGTGGGCCCGCTGGCCTTCGGTGTCGGCCATGGCGATGCGCAGTGGTGGGCGCAACGGCACGGGCTGGGCGGAGCTCCGTTCCGGCGTACCCGACGGACGACCGTGACGCGCGAGGGCCGCCCCCTTCAACACTCCCCAGGCACGCATCAAAGCGTCTACATGCTCCCCGACGAGCAGGTGCAACGCGCCTCACAGAGCGTCTTCGAGGCCGGCGCCAGCGAGGCCCTCGCCCAGGCACGGGCCGTGGTGTTCGCCGGCCACGTCGTGGGCGCGCCGGATCCTGCCCACCAGCAGACGGTGACCGGGGACTGCGCGGACGAGACGTCCAGCCCCTGGCCTGGCCCGGAGGGCGGCTGCACCGCAGACTTTCTGCTCTGCCTGGCCTGCCCCAACGCCCGTGTCCACCCTGGGCATCATCCCCGGCTCGCCCACCTGCACCAGGTCCTGCAGAGCCTGCGATCCCCTCTGCCCGATGGCGCGTGGCAGCAACGATGGGGCGAGCACGCACTGCGGCTCGATGACCTGCGCGACAAGGTCGGGCCCACGGCCTGGACAGCGGCCCTGGCCCGGGTGGACGACGCTGACCGCACTCTGATCCACCTCCTGGTGAAGGGAGAACTCACCCCGTGACCAACGGCGCCATTGCCGAGCTCGACCCGTACGTGCTGTCCATGCCCGCCCCGGACAGCCCCGTGGTGCTGCCCGAGTGGATCAGCCCGGGCAACACGCACCCGAACTCCCGCTACCAGGACCCCATCTGGTCCGTGGCCCCGCTCATCGACAACCCCAGCACGAGCCTGGGCAAGATCCACTGGAGGAACTGCCCCGAACCTTTGCGGGACGAGGTGAAGCTGGTGGCCTGGACCATGATCAACGGTCAGCGTCGGCCCACCTACCTCCAAACCCGAGGAGTCCAGGCCCGGGCCCGCACGTCCGCGCCGCACATGCGTGCCAGCTGCTGGGAGTGGATGCGGCTGGCCCGCTGGCTGCACAAGCGTCACATCACGAGCCTGGGGGCCTGCACCGAAGCCGAATGGCGGGCCTATGCCGGCGAGCGCCTGGTCCAGGTGTCCCGCGACTCCGCGGCGATCCTCTGTACCCGCTTGACGGACCTGTGGGCATTCGACCAGCTCAGTGCCCGCCCCTCCGGCATCAGCCGACCCCCCTGGGAGACCGAAGGGGTGGACGACTTCCTTCCCGCCGCCGATAGCACGGGCCAAGGCGAGAATGCGACGGAGCCGCTGGACCCGCTGGTGCTCGGGCCGTTGCTGACCTGGGCGATCCGGGTCGTCGACGACTTCGCCGACGACATCCTGGCGGCATGGACCGAACGGTGCCGCCTGGCCAACCAGGCCGCCACCAACACGGCCACGCCTCAGACCTTGGCGGCGCTCGAGCAGTGGCTGCTCCCACTGGCCCAGGGCGGTGGACCGCTGCCCGCCAGCCCGGTGGGGAACACCTTCCGGGTGGCCCGCAGCTACGTCGCCGCTCTCACCGGCGCCAGCGTCCCGCAGACCGCGAGGTTCATCCAACGCCACGACCTGCATCAGGTAGCAGCGAAGCAGCCGGGGCCGTGTCCACTGGATGTTCCGGTCACCGGTCGGATCAACGGCAGGCCCTGGCGCGAGCACCTCGACTTCAACGAGGCAGAGGAACTGACGCGGCACCTGAGCACCGCCGCCGCGATCATCTGCCTGTACCTGACCGGCATGCGCCCGCAGGAAGTACAAGGCCTGCGCTCCGGCTGCTGCCCCGAGCCAGAACCCACCGCCGACGGCACCCGAGGACGCCACCTGATCCGCAGCCACCACTACAAGAACGTCACCGACGACGACGGCAACCACATCTCCGCCGGCGAGGTCCGCCGCGTCCCCTGGGTCGCGATCACACCGGTCGTCCACGCGATCCGCGTGCTGGAGCGGATGGTGCCGCCTGGGGAACTCCTGCTCAGCGCCGCCCACCACGGCACCTGCGGCAAACAGGGCGCACTGAAGAAGGAGACGCTGACCAAGCGGATCGAGTCCTTCGTGGACTGGGCCAACCACGAAGCCGAGCTGCACGGGCTGCCCGACCAGACCATCCCCGAGGACCCTCACGGTCCGATCAGACTGGGCCGGTTCAGACGGACCTTGGCCTGGCACATCGCACGGCGCCCCGGAGGCCTGATCGCCCTCGCCATCCAGTACGGCCACATGCGCACCGTCTTGGACGCACGCACCTCCAGCGCCTACGGCTCCCGCGGCCGCCGCGGCATCCACGCCATCCTCGACGTCGAAACGGCACTGGCCGCCGCCGACACCGCCGCGCGGTTGCGGGACCGTGCCGCGGCCGGCGAGAAGATCTCCGGTCCAGCCGCCCGCAGGGCCCTGACCGCCGCCGCCCACGCCCCGCGCTTCGAGGGCCGCCTCGTCCCCCGCACCTTCGCGAGAAAGGCCAGCGCCTTCCTCGCCCGGGACGGCATCGTGCTCTACGACAACCCCGACGCGTTCCTGATCTGCGCGTTCAAGCACGACAACGCTCTGTGCAAGCCGGAGGAAGGCGCGACCGCCCCGCGGCAGTACGACTGCCGGCCCGGCTGCGGCAACACCGTCCGCACCGACACCCACGCCCGTCTCCTCCGCGAACGCGCCGACGAACTCGACCAGCTCGCCGCCCACGCCCCCGGCCCGATCGGCAAGCGCCTACACGTCAACGCCGACCGGCTGCGCGCGACAGCCGACACACACGACGCCACCGCTCACCCTGCCGAGGCCCTCACGTGAACGATCAACACCAGGACGAGCGCGCCCGCATCCGCCAGGCCATGGACCGGCTCCTGGCCGGTGAGGCCACCGCCTCCAACGGCAGCCTCACCGTGGTCGCCCTCGCCGCTGAGGCGGGCGTGCACCGCATGGCCCTCCTCCGGAGGCACACCGACCTGAAGAACGAGTTCTACGAGCGGGTGCGCGCCGAGACCCGACAGGTCCCGGAGCACGAAAGACGTCTGCGGGAAACCGTCACCAGGCTCAAGGAGACGGTCGCCCGTCAGAAAGCCGAGATCGAAGAGCTTCGCCAGCTGGTGGCCAGGCTCACCCTCGCCAGCGCCGTGCTTCTCCAGAACGATGAGCAGGCACTGGACCCACCTGCCGCCGACAACGTCGTGCCACTGCGCCGACCACCAAGCTGACGCGTGCGGCGGTTTGGGCACGCGAGAGCGGCCGCGGGCGCACCATGACACCGGGCCCGACGTCACCACCCCGGTTAGAGCGAGCCTTCGATCCCCGATCCAGGAATCGCTTCGGTCCAGCGGCGCCGGGCTTCGCAGCGCATGGCCGGGAGCCTGTCCAGAGGACTGTGGCTGTGCGACGATGGCCGGACAAGAGATTGACCGGTGTCCTGCCGCCGCGGTTGCGGGGGGCCGGTTCACGGGTTCCGGAAATCGCCCCTTTCACGGGCATCCTGTCCCGCCATCGCCGCCGGGACGCCCTTGCGGGCGCGGCCTTGGGCTCATGACCCCCTTAACGAGGGGGCGCTCACCTTGCTCATCACGACCACGATCGATGACGGCGCGGCTGTCATCAGCCCGCGCGGAGAGATCGACTTCGACGCCCTGCCTGGCCTGCTCGCCGCCGCCCGAGAGCTGCCGCAGTCCGTCACCCAGGTGACCTGGGATCTGCGTCAGGCCCTGTTCATGGACATCGCCGGCCTCCACCTGCTCATCCAGCAGCGGCTGGCATGCCTGGACACGGACCGGACACTGACCGTCACCGGGCTGAGCCAGCAGCCGCTGAGGCTGATACGACTGGCTCAGCAACTCTTCCCCGCCGGGGACTGGGGCGACTTCCTTCCCGGCGGCCTATGGGCGACTGCCGCCTGATGATGGCCAGTTGCCGGGTCCGGCTCGGTCCTCCCGGTTGGGCAGACGCCGTCGCGGTGAGGGGTGGGAGAAAAGGGCCCGGAGCCTCAACAAGCGACTGTTTCCCGAACCTGGTGTCGGCGTACGCCTCGTCGGTGGCCGTGTCGGTTCAATCCATGGTGGCGAGGTGGTCGGCGGCGCCGCCGCGCCACTCGGTCAGGAAGAGCGTTGCGTCGTCGCTGGTACTCCCCCCGCGTTGCTGTTTCAGGCTGTGGGACAAGGAGCGCACCGTCGCTCGCACTCCTTCTCCCGCCTGCTCCGTGCGGTTGACGCAGTCGATGAGTTGTTCCTCGCCGAACTGCTCGCCGCCGGCCTCGTGTTCCTCGATCACCCCGTCGGTGAAGCACAGCACACGGTCGCCGCGCTGCAGCGTCAGCTCGCTGATCTGGGGTTGTTCGCCGCCGAAGCCGACCGGCAGGGTGGTGGGGCCGTGAAGTTGCCGGATGACCTCGCGGTTGCGGATCAGCAGCGGTGCGGGATGGCCTGCGTTGACCCACTGCAGATGACCGGTGGTGATGTTCAGGTGCATCATCTGCGCGGTGACGAAGTGGTCGGGCCCGAACTGCTCGGCGATGGCCCGGTCCATGAACGCGTAGATCTCGGCCAGGCCGATGCTGGCGCGTCGGGCGTGCCGGTAGGCACCGATGGCGACGGTCGCCATCGTGGCGGCGTCCAGGCCGTGGCCCATCGCGTCGATCATGGCGAGGTGCAGGATGTCGCCGTTGAGCGCGTAGTCGAAGCTGTCCCCGGCGACGTTGTAGGCAGGCTCGAGGATGCCGGCCACCGCGACCTGCGGTACGGCCATCGCCAGCGGCGGCATCAGGGACCACTGGATCTCCGCGGCCACGCTCATCGGTTCCAGGCGGCGGGCGAGGAAGAACTGGTCGGTGTAGCTGTGCTTGGTGACCAGCATGTCGGCAACGAGGCCGGCGAGCCTGCGCAGAAGACGCCGGTCGTTGTCATCGACGGCGTCCAGGGTGAGCGCCATCACCCCCACCTGGTCGCTGCCGTCCAGCAACGGCAGGTACATCCGGACTCCCTCGGCCTGCGGCACCTCGACCGGGGTCGCACGCAGGAAGGCGGTGCCCGCGTGGGAGTCATCGATCGGCTCGGGCTCGCCGACGACCAGCCGCGTGCCGGGCAGGGGCACCAGCTGCTGCTGCCCGTAGTCCTGCAAGAGGATGGAGACGTCCCGGCCACCGACCCGGCTCATCTCCTCCGCGATCAGCGGGGCGATCAGCTGCGGCGGCATCTCATGTGCCCGGTCGAGCAGTACGCCCAACAGCCGTTCACCGAAGCCTTCCGACCGGTCCACCGCGCTGTTGTCAGGCCGTTCACCGTCCGCCATACCCGCGTCGTCCTTGTCTGCCTCCAGTGGTTTCACCGGGCACGGTGGACGCCCGTCTCGATGACCCCGCGGACCCGCTCGAAGACCCACTGACGCGATCTGTACACACGGACTCCTGACACGACCGTGGTCAACCCGCACAGCCTGCCCCGGCCAACCAGCCCTACGAGCCCATTACGCCAACAGCGGCATGTCACACCCGGCCACAGCTGGCGCGCTCCTCCCATGAGGGCGTGAGGTCATGGCCGTCAGATCTCCGTCGGCATGGCTTTCGGTGCGGCTGCCGACCGGCGATCTGCTGCTCGTCAGCCAGGAGCGGGCGGGTCCGGCCGGCGTTTCGGTGGCGACCGTGAGATGGAGCCTGGGGCCGCCGCCCGGGGCCGGGTAGCTGCGCTGCTCAGTCCCGGCGATGCAGTGCCGCAGGGCCTCGGCCACCGCACGATAGGTCTCAGGAGAGGCCGCGACAATGCGGACTTCTGCCCGTCCGGTCGCCCGCAGGGCCTCGGTGCCGCTCTTGATCGTTCTCAAGGGAGTGCTGTCCTTTTGGCGGGGGCGGGGAGCCGGCCGGCGGAAGGTCCGTCATCGGGCGATGCCCGTGTGGTCGACCGGGGAGGCCGGCGTGGGCGGCGGCCTGTGGTGCTTGCCGCGACGTCGGCCGACGCCGGGCAGGACGTCGCTGTAGTGGTGGGCGGCGATGCGTGCGTCGTGCTGGGCGTTGAGCAGATGGATCAGGCGCACGCCCACGGCGACGGCGATGAGCAACGCCGCGATGAAGACGATGGTCCCCATGACGGTCACCCCTGGGTGTTTCCGGGCGCGGGCTCGGGCATGACGGTCAGCCCGATGTGCCCGTAGGGCGACATGCACGCCCCGCCCTCGGCCTCCCAGGCGTCTTCCCAGTCCCGGCTGTCTCGCATGCCGCGTCCTATGGCGGCCTCGTTGGCCATCAGGACACCTGCCTTGAGGACGCTGCCGGGGATCGCGGCCGCGGCCATCAGCCGGGCCGCGGCGGCGGGCTCGGTCTCCGGCGGGATCACCAACAGGTCCCAGCGGCCGACAGTGAAGGAGAGCAGGATCAGCTTGTCCGCGTCCTGTTCGGTGAACCATCCGACGTGCACGCTGCGGCCGCCGTCCACAGGCACCTTGCGGGGGATGACGGGCCAGCGGCTGGGATTCACGGTGACGTGGGTGATGCGGCCCCAGGGATCATGGAGGGCCGCCGTCAGCGGCGGAAGCTCCGCGGTCAGATCGCGGCTGTAGGGCCACCAGGCGCCATCGAGCTGGCCTGCGAGTGTGGTCTTCGGTGTGAGCGACAAGCGCACCGGAAGCCTTGGGGCGAGGTCGCGCGGCGTGGTGCGGTCGAGGGTCGTGGTCATGGTGCGGACCTGCCCCCGGGCTGCCCGTCGGCAGCCCGGTGTTTGTTGATCGCCGGGAACGGCACCTGCGTGGAAGCTGGTGTTCGAAATGCTCCCGGTCCTTTAACTCTACTCCTGCACGATGCCCCAAACCGTTTTGTGACCAGGCGCTTTCGGCAGTACGGCCACAGGCCGGCGCAGCGACGACGAGCGGCGGCGCGCAAGATCCGTGGTACGGCCCTGACGGCGGACGGCCGTCAGGCAGCGATGTTCCTCAGGTGAGGCTCCCGGCTGCATCCCCTCGGCCGCCAAACGCTGCGTCGGCCTCCGCCACGGTGCCATGGACCTGCAGGACCTGATCGGCGCCCGTCATCTCCAGGATCCGCAGCAGCGGCTGCGGCACACACGCCAGCACCAGCTCGACATCGCTCAACGCGGCCCGCCGGGAAGCCCTGAGCAGCAAACGGCCCCGGTGAAACCGCCGGGGCCGTCCTTTCAGGCGCAACACGTGAGAGTGCGCAACCCACACTCCACGGTATACCTGCTGACCGGGCCCAGCAGCCGGCAGCGTCCGGGCGGTGGCAGAGTGCCGCTATTCCGCATTACCGCGCCACTGTCCCTGGACACGGAACCAGAGTCCGGGAGCGTAGATCGATTCGACGACAGCGGCTTCGCCTTTGGTCACCTTGAGGATCCGCAATGCGCCGCTCGGAAGCAGGTCGTACTCGTACGTGGCGGGCGACTCACCTTCGGTGATGTCGGCGTAAGTGATATCTGCAGCCGCCAGCTCCGCGTATTCCTTGGGGGGCCGGTTCTCCACCAGCTTGATGAACACGCTCATACCTCGACGATAGATCCCTCGCGGTTTTCTCGCGTGACATGCCAGAGTCACCGCCCGCGGCCGCATCACCTGGCGGGCGGTATCGGCTCACTCCAGGGTGGCAAGGTGGTCGGCGGCACCCTCGCGCCACTCGATCAGGAAGAGGGTCGCGTCGTCGCTGGTGATCCCGCCCCGCTTCCGGATCAGGGTGTGGGAGAGGGAGCGCACCACCGCCCGAACCCCTTTCTCGGCGTGCTCGATGCGGTTGACCCAGGCGATGAGTTGCTCCTCGCCGAACTGCTCGCCGCGGACATCGTGCTCCTCGATCAGCCGTCGGTGAAGCACAGCACCCGGTCGCCGACTTGGAGCGTCTGCTCGCTGAGCTGGGGCTCGTCGCCGCCGAAGCGGACGATGTGGAGCTCGACGCACGGGTCATTTCGGGCTGCTTCGACACCGCGAACATCCCTGGTACGGGACCGGCCCGACGGTCGCCTCGGCTGACCGCCGTCACGTCTCCGACGCTGCCCGGTCAGTGCCGGTGTCAATGAGGATCTGTTCGGCCGGAGTCACGTTGTCGGCGCGGACGGCTTCGGCCATCGCGGCGCGCGCCGCGTCGGGCGTCGCATGCGGCGGGATCACGAGGTCGGCAGTTCTTCCCAAGCGGCGGTGTCCAGGCCGATACGTGTGATCGGCCCAAGGTGCTCGGTCAGCGCGGCGATCAGCGCGGGAAGCTCGACGGCGATGTCACGTGACCGAGGCCACCATGCCCCGTCGAGAACTCCCTGCCGGTCGTGAGTCGTCTCCAGCCGTATGACAGCCGTCCCGGCCTTCACCGCCTGGTGGACGGTGTCCGGCAGGAGCCTCGTCACGCGTGGGGAGTCGGCGTCGGGCATCGCACTCGCCTACCTGTCTGCCAGCGAGAAACGCAAAGTAGGTTCTTCGTTTCACGGTACTCCGCGGCTCGCGGCGGCCGGGAAGCACGGCGGGCGCACGGGTGGGCTGCAAGAAGCGCCGGAGTAGAGTGAAAGATCGAGTCCACTGAGCAGATCCGTGCCCACACAACGAGGTCGCCATGCAGCCCGCGGAAACACCCTCGGACGGGCACGCCGACGTACGCATCGTCGCCGCCTCCCCCGAGGTCGCCCGTCGCGTCGCGGAGGTTCTCCGCCGCTGCTTCGCCACCACCGAGCAGCGCAGCTATCCTGCGGGCTCCACGGGAGGGACGCGTCTCCAACTCACCGTGGACACCACGCGCGCGGCGGAACCGGCGCGGTCCTGGCTGGAGACCAGCCGCTCCTCGGGGGAGGACCGCCGACCGCAGTGAGGCGATGCCCAGGAGCGGTCCTTTCGGCCTCTTCGGGGAGTAGCGTGAACTCATTGGGAGCATTTCGCACATCGGCCCCGATGCCGGTGTCGTTCCTGGTGAGCAACGGTACCGGGCAACTGCCCACGCGCAGGGGTCCGGAGACGGGTTCGTATGATGTCCGCGACCACCGACCATCTCCCGCTGTATGCCGTGCCCTTCAGGGTGCCGACCGCGCGCCTCGCACTGAAAGCCGTGAGTCCCTCCCCCGGGCGGGGCGAGTTGGACGGGGCCTGGTGGCCTCGCTCCCGTGACCTGACACATGAGCTCACCGCGCTGGCCGACGTACTGGACCCGTTGTGGGGACGGATCACCCGTGTCGCCGTCAACCCCCGCTACTGGCCGATCATCCCGCGCAAGATCTTCGTCAACGGCCATGTGGTGAAGGTCGGTTGGTTCACCTCTGAGCTGGATCCGCACAAGATCCTGCTGCTGTCCTACACGGCCGGCCGCTGGGACCTCCTGGTGATTCCGCCGGAGACCAGTGCCCCCTCGGCCGCCCGGCTGATGGCCGCCGCGAGCGCGAGCACCGGCCCGCAGCTGACCGCGACCGCTCTCATGACGGCGGAGCAGGCCAACGACACTTCCTCGTCGTACGCGGCCGACACCGGACGGCCCGGTCGACTGGTGGCGGGGATGTGACGAACGGCGTCACCGCCCTGGCCGTCAGTGGGGATGGGCCGGGCAGTCTGTGAGGGGGCCGGATCAGGCGGGAACGCCCGCGGCGGCTGCCATGAGCGGTTCGGCGGCCTCCACGGTCGTATCCGGAGGCACGACCAGCAGGTCCCAGCGCCCCCGGCCGGGAGCGAGCAGGACGATGGTGTGCGGGGCGGGTGCCGTCAGGCTTCTGTGCAATCGTACGACCTGGTTGGCCACGAGCATCCGGCCGGGCGGCATGGACCACATGGGTCCGTTGACCGTGGCGCTGCTGATGTTGCCCCACGCGCGGGGCAATCCGGCAAGCAGCCGGGGGAGTTCGGCGAGTAGGTCGTACGAGCGCGGCCACCACGCTCCGTCGATGCGCCGGGGCGTGCCCCCCTGGGGCGCCAGGCGCAGGCGCAGGACGGGGTGGGAGGGAAGCGGAGGTTGCAGTGCGGTGGTCATGACGGGCTCCTGGCAACTGGCATACGCGGATGAATGTGTGGCGTCAGGCGCGACGGGCGGCGACGCTGGCCGGAGTCGGCTGGCGCACGTCGTACACCCAGCCGAGGCGTTCGAGGAGGCGGATGACGGCGGCCGACGGTTCGTTCTGGCCGCGGTCGACGCCGTGCCGGGCGCTGGTGGGGTCGGCGTGGTGGAGGTTGTGCCGGCTCTCGCCGAGGCAGAGTCCGACGGAATCGCCGTCATGGACACAGGGGAAATGGAACGACATGCGGGGCTCCTCGGCCTCGGTTGCGGATGGCGCGGCCAGGGTCAGGCCCGTGATGGGAGCCGCGAGGACGAGACCGGTCCGATACCGGCATGCGAAGGTCCCTCGCTGCCTTCACCGTACTCCCGCACGCTCCGAAACGAGACGGGCCGATCACGTGGCACCGCGTTGACGCGGACCGTCGCCGGACATCGACTGGCAGCTGGCAGCACGACGTAGGGTCATGCCACTCCGCTCACCACCGTGGTGGCTGCGCAGGAGAGCGTGGCCCGGGGCACGATCTCTTCCAGCGCCCGCCATAGAGCAGCCGTATCCACATCGCAGCCGGTCTCATCGATGAGCTCCAGCTCCTCGATGACCACCTTCGAGATCCGGGCCGCGATTTGTGCCGCCCTCTCCATCCTCGGCAGGGTCGACAGGCGCTGCTTGTCGGTGGACCGCTTCGCGGTGCCGATCACCTTGGTGGCCATCAGGATCTCGAACAGCTCCAGGGCCCCGTCCCGGCCTGCGCGGACAGCCGGTTCGGCGGGATCTGCTTCACCTTGCGGTGGCCCAGATGGAAGGCGGCAGAGAGCTTCCGATGTGAACACAACGACTTGACAGGGAACCGGACCAACATGCCTCAAGGAGTGCGTCGTGCATTGGACAGGATGGGTCGTTGTGACCCTTGTTGTGATCATCGGCGGATGGATGCTGTTCGACGGCCTGCACGCCCTGCTCAGCGGGGATTTCGTCACGCCGACGAGCGCACCACACGCGGGCCGGCTCGGACCGTGGGCAGGCCTGCTGTCCGCAGCGGGGCTCGACCCGCGGTCGATGCCGGTCAAGGTCGCGTTTGTCGGATACGCCAGTGCCTACCTCGCTGCCGGCATCGCATTCGCCGCACGGGTGCAGGGGGCGTGGTGGGCGGTGCTCATCCTTGCCGGACTGGGCCTGTGGTATCTGCCGTTCGGTACCGTGGCCAACCTCGCGGTGGTCGCCCTTGTGCTCGCGCCGGCACTGCGAACACCGGCATAGCGGCACTCGACAGAGCAGATCTGGGCCGCTCGTCCCCCAAACCGGCCACCGGGGCGCCCGTCTCGCCGACGTCCTGCCCTCACTGCAGAGCATCGACTTCACGGCATCCGTCCACCAGACGCCGACCGCCCGCTTGCGGTACCGCCTGGACCGCACAAAACGCGCAGTCATGGGCGGATCCGGCGTCTTTGGCAGTGGCCGCACCACCAGGCATCCCAGGCACACCCGTCACGACCATCGGCTCCATCCCCACAGTGGTGACCGTCTGGCCGAGTCTCGCAACCACTCGGCGACCGCCGATCAATTGACCTGCTCATGACATATTTGCAAACCGAACCCTCCCCGCGCTATCTTCTGGTCAGGTCTGGTAATTACCACTATGATTTCGGCGTCCCGCGAAGCGCCGTCCGGCACGCTCATCCATCGAGGGGCACACATGTCCAAAGCGCAGTTGATCGTCGAAGGGCTCGGCGGTGCCGGGAACATCGCCGACATCGAGGCCTGCATCACCAGGCTCCGCACCGAGGTGAACGACGCGAACGCCGTCGACGTCGGCGCCCTGAAGAAGGCAGCGGCTCTGGGAGTCCTCGTCTCAGCCGGTGTCGTACAGGTGGTCGTGGGTCCGGATGCGGACTCGCTGGCCGAGGACATCAAGGAGCTGCAGTGAGACTTGCGGTCCATGCCCCGCTGTCCGGGACCCTCGCCGCGCTCGGCAACGTCCCGGACCACGTCTTCGCCGCTCAGCTGGTGGGCTCCGGAATGGCGGTGGAGCCCGATGACGACACCGGGCCCATCGACGTCGCGGCCCCCGTCGCCGGCCAGGCCGCCACGGTACGCCCGCACGCGTTCGTCATCCGGACCGACAGCGGGTCGGCCGTCCTGGTGCACCTGGGCATCGACACCGTCCGGCTGAACGGAGAGGGGTTCCGCACCCATGTCGCCGAAGGAGAACAGGTCGAGGCCGGCCGGAATCTGATCACGTTCGACCCCGGCGCAGTCCGCGCCCGCGGTCTGTCCGCGATGTGCCCCGTCGTCGTCCCCGACAGCGCTCCCGGATCTGCACAGGCACCGTCGACCACCGCAGTGGTGCGGGCCGGGGCACTGATGTTCACCTGGGCCGCGCCGTGACGGCCGCCCGCCGCGGCATCCCGAGGCAGGGGGGCGCACACGGTCCCGACCCCCGGGACCGGTGCGAGGCAGTCCTGCTGGACCTGGACGGAACCCTCGTCCTCAGCGAAGAGGTCCACCGCCTCGCCTGGCAGGCGTTCTTCGACACCTGGGGCGTCACGGTGAGTGACGCCGACTACGAACAGCACTACATGGGACGGCGGCCCAGCGACGTCATCGCCGCCGTTCCCGGGCCCTGGACGGGCACCGACGCAGCAGCCGTGCTCTCCACCATGACCGCCTTCACGCTGGAACACGCCGGCAGCGTGAAGGTCGTGCCCGGCGCTGCCGCACTCATCCAGCAACTGCGCGTGAAGTACCCGCTGGCCGTCATCACCAGCGCCAGCGCCCCGTGGGCGCAGCACCTCCTCGACAAGGTCCTCGGCGTACGGCACCTGGTCGACGTGGTCATCACCTCCGAGGACACCACCGCGGGCAAGCCCTCCCCCGAGGGCTATCTGAGAGCCTGCGCGGCACTGCGCGCCCGCCCCGAGCACTGCCTGGCCTTCGAAGACTCGCCGTCCGGGGTCCGCGCCCTGGCCGCCGCAGGAGTGCGGGACATCGTCGGCATCACCACCACCGCCGCCGCAGCCGACCTCACCGGAGCCGGAGCGCGCTGGACCATTCCCGACCTCACCTCCGCCCGCCTGCGCACCATCCGTGACGCCCTCCAGGCACGCACTGCGGCAGGACGAAGCAACGAGAAGGAGAACCGAGCATGAGCAGACTCGATGTGGCGCTGATCGGGGCCGGCTTCATCGCCCGCACGCACATGGCGGCCTGGATCGCCCTCGGCGCACGCATCCGCATCTTCTCCACCGACGGCCAAGCCGCCCTGCTCGCCGAGGAGTTCGGCCTCACCGAGGCCGCCTCCCTCCCAGCAGCCCTGGACGGAGCGGCCATCGCCGACATCTGCACCCCCACCACCACCCACCACGACATCGCCCTGGCCGCGTTCGAGGCGGGTGCACACGTCCTGTGCGAGAAGCCGCTCGCCCTGACACCCAAGGACGCCCAGCACATGTCCGACGCCGCGCACGAGGCGGGACGCCTGCTCTACCCCGGACACGTCGTGCGGTTCTTCCCCGCCTACGTCCGCCTCCATGACGCCGTCACCTCCGGGGCACTCGGGCGCGTGGCCATGGCCCGCTTCACCCGCACCGGCCGCTACCCGACCTGGAGCAACTGGTTCACCGACCCCGCCCTGTCCGGAGGCATCGTCACCGACCAGATGCTCCACGACATGGACATCGCCCGGTGGCTCTTCGGCGACGTCGTCACCGTCCACGCCACCCAGCGCGGCCGCCCCCACGCCCCCGAGGGGCCCGTGGCCACCGGCAGCGCCACCCTCACCCATCAATCCGGCGTGATCTCCCAGGTCCTGGGCGTATGGGGCCCGCCTGCCACCCCCTTCCGATACACCTTCCACATCGCCGGCTCCCACGGCACCCTCACCCACGACTCCCTCGCCCACCCGTCCTTGCGCGTGACCGGCGCAGCCGGCGCGCAAGGCGACGGCGTGCCAACAGGTGACTTCGGCGAAGACCCCTTCGCCACGCAGATACGCGAGTTCGCCGCAGCCTTCCAGGGCGGCCCCGCCCCCCGGGTCAGCGCCCTCGACGGCGTAGCCGCCGTCCGCATCGCCGCTGCCGCACGGCAGTCCGCGGCTACCGGTCTGGCCGTCGCCGTCGCCGTCGACGACGCGTACCCGCTCACGCTCACGGAAGGAAGCCCCCGATGAAGGTCGCCCTCCTCTCCTTCGCGCACGTCCACGCAGCGACGTACATCCAGCTGCTGCGCGACCGCAGCGACATCGAACTCATCGTGACCGACCCCGACGCCGAACCCGGCGACCCCACACGCGGCAAGACCCTCGCAGACGAACTCGGCGTCCCCTACCGGGCCGACTACGAAGAAGCCCTCGCCGAACGCCCCCGAGCCGTCATCATCACCAGCGAGAACACCCGCCACCGGCAACTCGTCGAGCAGGCCGCCGCGGCCGGTGCTCACATCCTGTGCGAGAAGCCCCTGGCCACCACCGAAGAGGACGCACGCGCCATGATCGACGCCTGCCAGCAGGCCGGCGTCAGCCTCATGACCGCCTACCCCGTACGCTTCCACCCGGCCTTCACCGCCCTGCGGCACAGCACCACAGACGGCTCACTCGGCCGGCTCCTGAGCGTCCACGGTGTCAACAACTCCTCCCCGCCCGCCCTGGAACGCTCCTGGTTCACCGACCCCGCACTCTCCGGCGGCGGCGCCATCATGGACCACACCGTCCACATCGCCGACCTCATCGACGTCCTCCTCGACGGCGAACAGCCCACCCACGTCTACGCCGCCGCAAATGAACACCTCTCCCCCGCCCACGAAGGGGCAGCAGAAGCCGTTGAGACCGCCGGCCTGATCACCCTCACCTACCCGCGCGGCCTCGTCACCACCATCGACTGCAGTTGGAGCCACCCCGCCACCCACCCCACCTGGGGCGGCCTCACCCTCACCTGCGTCACCGAACGCGCCCTCGTCGAGTTCGACGCCTTCCCACCCCTCCTCACCGGCTACGACACCTCCCGCGCCACACCCCGCTGGGAACCTGCCGCCACCGACCTCGACGCGGCCATGCTCAACAGCTTCCTCACCGCCGCCCGCACCGGACAGCGCGCCCACCCCGACGGACACGCAGGTCTACGGACGCTGCGTATCGTCCTGGCCGCCTACGAATCCCTCCGCACCGGCCAGCCCGCCACTATCACAGCAGCCTGACCGGCCCACGAAACACCACCCACCGCCCAGAGCCGCCAGAGCTGGCGGGTGAGCACATGCCCGCACACGTGGCCGCCCGCCTCGCGTCGAGCAACCCCCACCGCACGCCGCGCCGCATGACCAACGAACTCGTGTTCAACTGCGCCTATCTGCGCGTGAAGAAGGGAGTGCAGAGTCCGTCATGTCTGATGACCTGCGAAAGGGCGGCTCGCACAATGGATCCGCGGCGGCAGAGGGGCAGGTGACCGATCCCGCATTCTGGGTGCACGCCGATCCCAGTGAGGCAATGGCGTTGCTGGATGCAGCGCCGGCTTCCAGCCCTCTGCCGATCGCTGCGGTGTACCGGGCGTCGGCGCATGTGCATCGTGAGGCAGGTGCGGGATTGCGTCGTCAGTTGCTGTCGCTCGATGCGGCCCGTTACGGGTACCGGGCGTTGTCGGAGCGGATCAACGCCGTGCCGGTGAAGGGCACGCCTGCGGCGCGGTGGGGTGTGGAGTGGGCCACCGGTGCCCAGCTCGATTCCCGGCTCCGGCATGCCCTGATCGGCCACTTCGGTGTGGTGCGTGGGGTGGCGATGACGGTGGTGAACGGCCGCCCCGTCGCCGTCACCGGTGGCGAGGACGCCACGCTGCGGCTGTGGGACCTGACCACCGGCCAGCAGCTCGGCGAACCGCTGGCCCACACAAGCCGGGTGGGGTCGGTGGCGACGGCGGTGGTGGACGGCCGCCCCATCGCCGTTAGCGGCGCTGAGGACGGGCGGCTGCGCGTCTGGGACCTGGCCACAGGCCAGCAATTCGGCGAACCCCTGAGGGGCCACCGGGACGCGGTGCCGGCGCTGGCAACGGCGGTGGTGAACGGCCGCCCCGTCGCGGTCAGCGGTAGCTGGGACGGAATGGTGCAGATCTGGGATCTGACTACCCGCCAGCAGGTGGGCGAACCCCTGAGGGGGCACAGCCATTTCGTGACCGCGGTGGCTATAGGGGTGGTGAACGGCCGCCCCTTCGCGGTCACCGGCAGCTTCGACAGGACGGTCCGGGTGTGGGACCTCACCGACCACCGACAGCTCGGCGAACCCCTCAACGGCCACACCAGAGGGGTGGGGTCGGTGACAACAGGGGTGGTGGACGGCCGTCCCGTCGCCCTCAGCGGCGCTGGGGACGGCACGGTCCTGGTGTGGGACCTGACCGACCACCGACAGATTGGCAAACCCCTGAACTGCCACACTGAGGAGGTGGGAGCGGTGGCAATAAGCGTGGTCGACGGCCGGCCCGTCGCGGTCACCGGCAGCTTCGACAGGACGGTCCGGATGTGGGACTTGGCCACCCGCCGACAGCTCGGCGCACCCCTCGACGCCCACAGCAGAGTGGTAGGGGCGGCAACGGGGGTGGTCAACGGCCGCCCCGTCATCATCACCGGCGCTGAGTTCGGCGGTCCGCGGGTGTGGGACCTGACCGTCGGCCAGCAGGCCTGCAAGCCACTGATCGGCCCCACCAACATGGTGAAGGCCGTGGCAACAGGCGTGGCGGACGGCCGCCCGGTCGCCGTCACCGGCAGTTGGGACGACGCGGCGTGGATCTGGACGGTGCTGATCTGGGACCTGGCAACCGGCCGGCAGCTCGGCAGACTTCCACAAAGCAGAGTGGTGGAGGCCGTGACGACAGGGGTGGTGGACGGCCGCTCCGTCGCGGTCACCGGCAGCCGGGATGGAACGGTCCGGATCTGGGATCTGGCCACCAGGCGGCAGCACGGGGAGCAGCTGCATGTCGACGTCCACAGTCCGCTATCGGCTCTGACAACAGGGGTGGTGGACGGCCGCCCTGTCGGCATCACCGGCTTGGGCGACGGACCGTTGCGGGTGTGGAACCTGGCCACTGGCCAGCAGCTCGGCAAGCCCCTGAACGGCCACACCCAATGGGTGTCGTCCGTGGCAACAGGGATGGTGAACGGCCGCGTCGTCGCAGTCACCGGCAGCTTCGACAGGACGGTGCGAGTCTGGGACCTCACCACCTGCCAGCAGGCCGGGGAGGAGCTGGTGTTCCCCACAGCCGTAGGGGCCGTGGCGGTGGCCCCGGACGGGCGGCTGGTGGTCTGCTTCGGACGGGAGATCGCCGTCCTCTCCCTCCGCTGACACCCGGCCCGCCCCCGCCGGACAGAAAAACGAAAACCGGCCCCAGACGGGAACAGCCTGGCCTCCGTCACCACCGAGACCGGGCCTCGACCGCCGCGCCCACCGGAGCCCTGCCCTCCTGACCAGCACCGAGGCCCACCGCAGGCCTGAAGCTCCTGGCACCACCACGACACGACACCCGCGCCAACGACGCAGGGCAGAGCACGTGTCCGCCCAAGCTGGTGTGCCGGTCACCTCCGCCCCAGCACACAACCAGCAGTCCCCTACAGCAGAAGGAAGGCTACGCACAGGCCATCTGGCGAATCATGGGCGCCACCGGAACTGCGCCGGCAACGTGGTTCCTTCCTCAGCCGTGCCCTTCGGCCGCACCACTGCACGGGCAAGCATCAAGACCGAGCCAGACAACCCGGCCAAGCCCATACCCTCTGCGGACGGGAGAGTCCTCGTCCAGCCAGCCCCGTTCGACCAGACGCTTCAGCTTCGAGCGAGTCCCCTCGGTCTTCGCTGTCTCTCGAAACGAGCCGCGCCCAAAGGAGATACGACGATGACGAGAATAGTCGGGTTCGCCATCGCCGCCGTCCTCTTGTCGGCCGTGGTGGTGTTTGTTTACATGCTGATTGACCTCATACGTGAGCGTGCCGTCGACGAGGCGGCATGGCGGGGGGCAGGAACGTGGCGCCCAGACGAGGACGACCATCCAGCGCGGCCGGAGTGAAGATGACCGCGTCCTCATCGCCGTGTTGACACCCGCACAAACCTCGTCGGCAAGGCGGGCGTCCCCCTTGGAGGGGCGGAACGCGGCGGTGACGGACGTCGACGCCTGAGCCCAGCGCCACCGGGAGCTCCACCACTGGTGTACGGCATGCCCGCTGCCGGTCGCGGCGATGGTGCAGCCGTGCTGCAGGCCGACCCTGTCAGGATTGACGATCCGGCACGTTTGCCTGCGGGGGTGCACGGCGCGCGGGTGTCGCAGCAGACGTGGTCCGGACCGCGTCGGGTACGTCAACGAGGACCTGCGCCAGCCCGAGGAGGAGGAGTCGGCCGACGCAGAATCCTCGTCGCCCCGCAGGGCGGCCTCGCGGAAGAGGACTTGGCCAGGAGGGGACGGGACTGTGTCGACCCTGGCAGACGCCCTGCCGAAGAGGGCCGTAACGACCCGTGCCGACTGAGGGCCAGAACGCTGACCACTCGACCGTGAGTCTCATCGTCCGGCGGCGTCCAGCTCGGCGATCAACCGAGGCCACGTGGCGGCGAATCCGGGGTGGAGGCGCAGCGAGTCGATCTCGGCGGGGGGGGGTACCACCTGTGCGCGACGCCTTCACCGTCGCCACGTTGTCGGAAGCATGGCTCCACGGCGTCCGCGACGACGGTGTGGTACGCCCATCCGCCGTGGTCATCGACGAAGGTGAGGACAGGAGACAGTGCCGGAACACTGCCGAGTTCTTCGGCGAACTCCCGGCGGGCCCCGTCCCACGGGGTTTCATCGGCTCTCAGCGCGCCACCGGGGATGCTCCAGGTGCGGCCGTGGTGGACCCGCCAGGAGCGGCGCTGAAGCAGGAATCGAGGGCCTTGGCGCAGGAGAAGCCCCGCGGCGCCCTGCGGGCCCCAGTGACGGCATCCGCGCCGGTCCCTGACGTATCCGTGACTGCTGTCGGCCATTAAGACTCCTGTTGCGGGTGCCGATGACGAACAGATGGGCGAACAGCGGACCAAGGGACACGTAGCTCAGCGCACTGTTCAGGCCGTGCGTCAGATCAGGGTTGGCGTCGACACCGGCCCCTCTCCCGGCCCACCAGGTCCGGCAGCCGCTTGAGAGCCTCACCACGTGAGCGCCGACTTCACCGGCCGGTCCACCCGTAAGAGGTGCAAACCGACCTGCTCGAAAGGGAAGCGGGCCCCGGATCAGTGTCCGGGCCCCTGGCACGGTCTCAGCGGGGGGCCAGGGCCGCGATGTCCGAGCCGAAACCGACCACCAGCCGCCCCTCCGGCGCCACCGCCAGGCCCCAGATGCTGGCGGGAAAGGTGTACGTGCCGGTCTGCCGCCCCGTGGTCGCGTCCCACACCCGTACGGTTCCGTCGTCGCCTCCGGCGGCGACGACCAGGCGGCCGTCGAGCATCCCCGCTGCCCCTGCCCGAACCTTGCTGGTGTGTCCCGTCATAGGCGGCCCTATTTGTTCACCCGTGGCCATGTCCCACAGATGGACCGTTTGTGTCAAGCGGCCGGTCAGGACGACGTTGCGGCCTTCGAGCGTTTCCAGGGCCAGCGGCTTGCCTTCATGCGGCGCCACTCCGATCCATCGGCGCACGGTCAGGTCCCACACACGTCCACGCCAGTCCACGGCAACGAAGCGTCCGTCCAGTACCGCGAAGAATTCGATGTTCGAGCTGGTGTACTCGGTCGTCGTCCGTCCGTGCAGCTGTTCCCGGGTGGTCAGGTCCCAGACCTGCACTGTCTTCTCCTGCCACCGGCCGCGCGTGATGAGGGTGAGCCGTCCGTCCACCATCCCCACCGTCAGCAGGTTCACTGAACTGGTGTCGCCGATCAGGGGCTCGGCAAGCTGCGCCCCGCTGTCGAGGTCCCAGATCCGTACCGAGCCGTCGTCGCCACCGGTGACGATCACGGGACGGCCCTCCACGACGGCCGTGGTGAACCCTGTCACGGGGCCCACGTGACGACTAAGTGGGCTGCCCGCCTCCGTTTCGCCGTCGAGGTCCCAGATCCGTACCGAGCCGTCGTCGCCACCAGTGACGGCGAGGTGACGCCCCCTCACCACCGCCGTCGCCGCTCCCCTCACAGTCCCTTCGTGGCCGATGAGCGGCGGGTACAGATGCCGGAGGGTGGACAGATCCCACACCTCGACCCGCCCATGGCGTGCCAGGAGGGCGGCGGGGCGGCCATGGAGCATCCTCAAGGCCGCCGCCTGTACGCCCCAAACGGGCTCACCCACTTGCTCGCCCGTGGCCAGGTTCCAGATGCAACCCGCGTAGGAGTTGGCGCTGATGGCCATCGGGCATTCGAACGTCGGGTCCGTCGCTAGGAGGCTCGTCATGGTGTTGAGGTCCAGGGTGACGCACCGGTGTAAGCGGTGTACCTCCCCGTCGCCGTCTCTGACGGCCCTCGGGCGGCCGGACGCCGGGTCTGTGACTACGCAAGACTCCCCGGCGTGGTCGCCCAGGGTGCCGAACTCCCGTCCCGTGACCAGGTCCCACGCCCTGACGGTTCCGGGTGTGACCGGGTCCCACGCCCTGCCGCTTCCATAGGAATCGCCGGTGACAGCGACCAGACGGCCGTGCAGCAGCGCCGTCGCCAGGGCAGCCACGGTACCGGTGCGAATGGTCAAGAGCTCACCGCTCTGGGTGGGGGCGGCCAGATCCCACACCCGTACCACGCCGTCGGTGCTGCCGCTGATGACGACCGGCCGGCCCTCGACCAGTCCGGTGGCGAGCGAGTTGACCCGGGAATCGTCGTTGGCTAGGTATGCGCCGACCGGTTCTCCCTCAGCGAGGTCCCACACCCGGACAGTCCCGTCGGAGCCGCCGGTGACAGCGACGGGACGGCCGTCCAGCACCGCCGTCGCCAGAGCAGGCGCGGTATCGGTGTGATCGGTTGCGGCCTTGCCGAGCTTCCTGCCCGAGGCCAGATCCCACCAGTGCAGCGTGCCGTCCCCGCAGCCGGCGACAGCGATTCCACGGCCCTCCACGACCACCGTCGCCACCACACCCGCGTTGGCCGGCGCAGGCAACGCATACCGCAGCCGGGAGTCCAGGCCGGTACCGGTCGCCCACTGCACGATCCATGGATCATCCGTTTCCTGGCAGACGGCCACCTTGCGAATCTCTGCTGCCAGTTGTGGCTGTCCGTACCGGGCGGCGTCCAGCGCCAGCAACTGCCGCCGCACTCCCGCCGCTGCCCGCCGGTGCACAGCTCCCGACGCCTCGTACACCGACACCAACAGCTGGGATCCGTCAAGCAACGCCCTGACCCGGTCCGGGTCACCCTTCACCAGCACCTCAGGAGGCACACTCCAGGCTTCCGCCCAGCCCGCTTCGCTCTCACGTGCATGATCAGCCATGCAGACACCGCCCGCCCATGGGAGCCACTACGGCCACTTGCAGCGAAACCGAGTCTGAGCCCCGGCCGCAGCGATCACATGTGGCCACCCAGCAATCCAGAATGGTCATGACCAGACCCTACCAATTGCTCGAGGATATCGACATCGCCGCCTGAATGAGGGTGCGATTTCGCCGTGCCGCCACACCAGGCCGAAGTATGCCGACACGAGGGACCGAGAGCCACCAACCCACCGATGACGCAGGCAGGTTGGAAGAGGGCCGAGAAACCGGGGGTGGAGTCCGCCGACCTGATCACCCTCACCTACCCGCGCGGGCTCGTCGCCACCATGCGACTCCAACTGGAGCCGCTCGAGGGGACGAGGCCGCTCCCCTCAGCGGTGATCACCGGAATCAGCGGATGCAGCGTCCCGGCACGCCCAAGCAGTTGTTCGACCTCAGCCAATCTTGAATCCGTGCCGTCGCCGTCACCCGTACACGTGAGCATCACGGTCACCAGGGCCTGTCTGAGCTCGCACGCGTTCGCCGCGTCCGCGTCCGCGATCAGCGTGCCCTCGGCAGCCAGCCTCCACCCGACCAGCCACTCGGCCATGGTGCCGGCGTCGGTGAGCCGCTCCGAACGCCCGTCGACCGGGCATGTGTTGACGTCATCTACGGCCAGCTCGCTCTCCCCGGCGTGGGACTGCTGGCTGCGACCAAGCACGCCATCGAAGGCATGTCCGACGCACTGGCAGCCGAAGTGGCGCCCCTGGGGATCACCGTCACTCTCGTCGAGCCCGCCCCACTGCGACACCGTTCCTGTCCAATCTGGAGTTCGCCGAGACCGCCGAGGACTACGACCAGACCGTACGCGCGGTGCAGAAGACACTGGGCTGGGCTATCTTCCCCCGAGGCGTTCTGCGACCCGGCCAGGACCGCTCAGGTCATCCTGGGAGCGGTCAACTCCGCAACACCCCCGCGCCGGCTTGCCCTGGGCAAGCCGGGCGGAGACCGATCTGCGCGCGCCGCGCTGACAGCCCGTCTGCAGGACCTGGACGAGCGGGCCGAGGCCACCCGAAGCGTCGACGCCTAGAGCTGCGGCGGGTCGTGACGACCACCCCGCCGCCACGACCTGCCGCTTCCCGTCGTCGCACGAACCGTCCCTCCCCTCGTGGCGTGGAGCCCGTGATTGCAGGGGAAGTTGGGAGTCACGGGGTCCAAGCAACCGCGTACGACGCGGAGTTCCGTGAGGGTGCTGTACACATCGTGATCGAGACCGGGAAGCCATCCCGGAGGTCGCCGAGGAACTCGGCGTCAACCCGGGCGCGCTGCACAGCTGGGTCTCGCGCTGGCGCCGCAACGGGTCGGCGACGTCCGACCGCGCCGCGGAGCCGGCGGGCGGCTGCGCCGGGAGACGGCGGAAAAGGACAAGCGCATCCGTGAGCTGGAGATGGTAGGGCGTGGTGTGCTCAAGCGATGCATGGCCCTCTGGGTGAAGCGACCGAGGAGAAGGCGTGGCCTACCTCAAGCAGCCCGCCCGACTGGGGAGTTGCGCCTATAGCCATCACAGGCTACGTTGTGGTTCGGTCTGGTAATAACCAGTTGAGTTTTCTGGTGGTGCCCCCTCGCTGAAAGCGAAGCTCAACTGGCACAAGATCGTCCACTGATAATCGTCTGCGCTCCGAACGCAAGCGCCACACCCGAACGCCAGAAAGCTTCCGTTATGAGGAGCACACGCCCAGCCATGAACCGACGCGACTCCCTGAAGATCGCAGCCGTCGGCATACTGTCAGCCACCGGCCTCGGAACCGGCTGCGCGGCAGCTGATCGGACCCCCACCGACGCATCCGCCGCCCCGAGCACTCGCCCGCAGAACTCGACGACACCCGCGCCCACCGTGTCTGACGCGGGCACCGCGGCCAGTACGACCGGGCCGTCCAAATCGACTCCGCCGTCCAGCCCGAGCGCGGCTTCCAAAACGACGCCTTCCACTGCTGCGCCCCGCATGAGGGGGCTGAACAACCGTTCATCGCAGTTTGCGGCCATCTGCTACGACAACCATTTAGAGAACCTATCGTCCTACGCCCGACCAGGCGCCCTGGTAGTAGCCGGCCGCACCAACTACGCCCACCGTGCCTTCACGCACCGGCGAACTGCCCGCCGGCTTCGCCAGCGACGTCCGAGCCTGGCTGCTGATCCTGCTCGACACGGTCCCGCACCTGTCTCTACGTCTACTTCGGTTGTGTCCGGCCCTTGCTGGAGAACTGGGCGACGACCCGCGGGCACCTGCGCGAGATCACCGTCGTCGACGTCACGACCGCGCTGTCACCCCTGCGTGGATGGCAGCGTCGCAACGCCATCGAGGCACTGCGCTCACTGTTCCGCTTCGCCAAGAAGCGCGGCCTGATCTTCGCCAACCCCACCACCCGCCTCAAGACCGAAGACATCCCGCGCAGCGGCTGATCGTCGCCCTAGCTGCCGTCCACGCCGCCCGCGCCACAGCCATCCGACGCCTCACCTTGGACGACCTCGACTTACCCAACCGTCGGATCACCATCGCCGGACACGCCCAGCGGCTCGGCGAACTGCCCTACCAGACCCTGCTGGCCTGGCTCGCCCAGCGCCGGGTCACCTGGCCGAAGACCCCCAACCGGCACGTATTGATCAACGCGAAGACAGCCCTGGGAACCGGGCCCGTCAGCCCCGAATACCTCAAGCGGCACCTGCTGCACCAGGGCGTCTACCTCGAACGCATCCGCGGCGACCGGGTACTTCACGAAGCTCTGACCCTCGGCGCCGATCCGCTGCACCTCGCCATGGTCTTCAACCTGTCCCACACCGCCGCGAGCCGCTATGCGGCCATCGCCCAGAACCTGCTCGACGACCAGACCGGGCAGACCGGGCAGACCGCCGAGAGTGAGTACTGGGGGCTGAGGAACATGCGTGTCAGATCGTGCGCTATCACGCGGCAACGTCCCTCCCTTGCCGGTAAGTTGTGGGCAACAGTCGCGATGAGGGGCCGAGGCCATGGAGAGCGATCACATCGAGATCGTCCGAGCCGTCGAGTCGGATGTGGCGCGCATCGCCGAGATCGCCGCATCCCGCAGCCTGGACGGTGCCCACCCGTCCACGGCGCCCCGCGACGGGTTCCTCGTCTCGGGCTATACCGTCGACACCTACCGGGCGCGGCTCGCTACGGCCGAGCACTTCTACGTGGCGCGCAAGGGCAGCAACGTGGTCGGCTTCCTGCTCGCGTACAGCGACCAGCGCATCGAGTCCGACGAGTGGTTGAACCATCACATCAAGACGACCCTGGGAAATTTCCTGGTCATCAAGCAGGTGTGCGTAGAGCGGGAATCGGCCCGCCTGGGCATCGGCTCACGGCTGTACCACCATGTCCTAGAGCAGTGGACCACCAGTCCGGTGATCGCCGCGGTCGTCTCCGACCCACCCAATGAGGCATCCACGCTCTTCCACCGAAAGCTCGGGTTCGAAGAGCTGACCCGCCTTACGCCTCCCGACGGCAGGCAGCGCACGGTGTGGGTGCGGCGCAAGGCCCGTGAGGCGATGCTGCAGGTGCAGTACTCGGTTGCCGTGGACCTCTACAAACACGAGGATACGACCAACTGGCACAAGCTCAACAACTTCTTCTACATCACCGCGGGCCTCGCGGCAGCGATGGCGTTTTCTCTGAGCAAGGACAGCGGGGAGTCGGAGCCGCTGTCCCGCGGGCTGGCGATCGTCCTCTCCGTTATCGGCTTAGGCGCCTCGATGGCCTTCTCCCAGATGCTGCGCTTCGGCCGCCGCTACCTCCTGGCCCGCAAACAGGCGGTCATAGAACTTGAGGAGTACATGGCCTGGCACGGTGGGCAGCGGATAGTGGCACGGGAGGCGGGCGAGAGCGGCAACGGGTGGCTGAAGTCGTCTCCCACCGGTCTCATCATGGTGCTGCTGCCGATCCTGGTGGCGCTGTGCTGGCTGGCGATGCTGAGCGTACTGATCGCGGTGTAGACCGGCTGGGGGACTGTGGGGGCGGGCCTGGAGATAACGGCGTCGCTTCGCGCGGTCGGGACCGGGTAGATCCGCAGCTCACCGTCACGGTACCGCAAATAACGGCGCATGATCCGGGGGAAGACTTCAGGCCAGCGCGACCGCCGACGCTCCGTCAGCCCCTTGCCAGGGGCGACGAGGGCTTAGCGCACGATCTGACAACTTCGTACTCTGCCGATCAGCAGCAAGGAACCCACCGCACTTTCGAGCACATCTCCAGAAAACACCGTGGGTTCCCGGTGAAAGTCCCTCAGTCACGCTGAATTCACTGCGGACGTGGCGGTAAGAACCGTGTCACCGATCCTGCTGGCTTATTCGGTCACGCAGCGAGGGAGAGGTCGAGGCGGGCAAGGTGGCTGACGCGGGTGCGGTCGAGCGGGTGGCCGTTCCACCAGGCATCGAGGCGAATGAGGTTGAGCGCAACGGCGGAGAAGACGTGCTCCAGGTGGGTCTTCTGGAGGCCGAGGTAGCGGGCACGTCTCATCCCGGTGACTGCGACGGCCTGGTGGATGGTTCCTTCGATGCCCGCGCGGGTTCCGTACTTGGCTCGCCACTGCTCGTCGCCCTGCTGGAGGCGGGCATGGTCGAGGACTTCTTGCAGCTCGCGGGGTTGCAGGGAGAGGGTCCGGCCGCCGGTCTTCGAGCGGGTGCACTGGTCGCGCACCGGGCAGGGGCGGCATGTCTCCTTGTCGAACTTGATGACGATGGCCTTGGTGCCGCGCAGGGTGGCGGGGCTCCACCAGGTGCTGGTGTCCCCGCGTGGACAGGTGGCCTGCCGCTTGTCCCAGTCGAGGGTGAACGCGGTGCGGTCGAAGCCAGCGCCGGCACGTGCCTGGGGTGAGCTGTTCATCAGGACCGGGGTGACCAGGGTGACCCCGAAGTTCTTCTTCATGCCCACGATCAACTCGGCGGAAGGGTAACGGGAGTCGAGGAAGTGCTCGGCGGGCAGGAGATCGCGGGCGGCGAGCATGTGATGGACCGGTTCGGTCATTTCCGCGTCGGTCACTGTGGCGTCGGTGGGCGCGATGCCGGTGATCAAGCGCGGCGGCGGTCCGTCTGCTCCAGGGATCAGCGACTGGCCGCCGGCAGCAGCGTCCTGGTTATCGGGATCGTCGCCGGACTCGCTGATGTGGATCTTGTAGCCGGTCCACAGGAGCCCTGTTTGAGGCCGTAGCGCGCGTCGGTGTCGTACGGAGAGGCCAGCCGCAGTCTGCCGGGCGCCGGTGGATGCCAGGAGTGGGTCCGCGGGCCATAGCGTTCGGCCCATTCCCGAACGGGTACCGCCTCGGCCAGCCAGTCCGGGGCCGCGCAGGCCAGCGTCTCCAGTGCGGCCCGCAGCGTCTCCCCGGCCAGCGGGCGAGCTGAACTCCTCCTGCGCCCGCGCCGCGACCTCCAGTGCGGCGTAGGCCGCGTGGGACTTGCCGGACCAGTGCGGTCCCAGGAGCAGCAGGCGGGCGGTGTCGCCGGCCAAGATGGTGGAGCACCACTGGGCGATGGCGGGATGTGGGTCTCGGCATCGCGGGGACAACGGGCATCGGCACAGCGTATGTGGCTGCGCAGCCAGCGGTCTGGTGGGTCTGGCGCCGTGCTCTGCTGATTGGTTGGGGGCGCGAGTCGGGTCTGATCGCCTGCCGACCGCCAGCCACTTGTTGATCGCTGCGACCAGTCGGCGAGGGAGGACCACGAGAACGATGCGAGCCGTGGTGTGACCGTACCGGCACAATGACGATTGCGGGGGAAGTTCGGAAATCGATCACTGTTTCGGAACCGGACAGGCGAAGGACGCACGGATTTCTGGTGAGAACCGATCAGAAGGTTTGGTCGAATGGGCACAAGGCCACCACGCTCACACTGATGTCTGGGCGTTCCAGGGTCGCTCACTCAACGAATGTGCGCCATCCGCGGAGTGGGCTCGGACGAAATCCGATCAACGAGCCTCCCGAGACACCAACGCCCAACGTCCGGCGCAAGCACAAGCGCCAATGACAAACGACCGCCGCCGGTATGAGAATTCCCTGCAACCGAGGTCCGCCCAGGACGCGCACGTCGCCGTGGCACTGCGCCGGCCACGAGTCGAGCGCTCGCACACTGCCGCAGGTCATCCGTCGAATACCGCCGAGTCGATGGGCAATTCGGCGAGGGAGCCGACTCGGCCTTCACCGAATCCATTCTGCAGGACTGCGGGCGGAGCTTGCACCGGTCGGGAGTGTAAACATGGCGTTACCGTAACCGCACAAATATCGTCGCGCATACGTGAGCATTCTTAGATCCCACATGCGGTCTTGTACGGCAATAACGCGGCCCCTACGGTAAGTCTGCGGAGCGCGGCGCGTGTTCACACAATATAGGAGAGGTGGGGCTTGTGTCCGATTCCTCGAATGGCAGGCCCACGGCGCAAGAGGTCAGGTCGGACACCGACATCGAAGATTCCCTCCTTCGCATCGGCCGGCATTTCCAGCGCGGCGAGACCTCGGCCGACCTCCGGACGGTGCACAAGATCGGCGGCAGGTCAGCGGATGTCTTCTACCGGGACCGCTGGGCCTACGACAAGGTGGTGCGGTCCACGCACGGGGTGAACTGCACAGGCTCGTGCTCGTGGAAGGTCTACGTCAAGGACGGCATCATCACCTGGGAGGCGCAGCAGACCGACTACCCGTCGATCGGCCCCGACAAGCCCGAGTACGAACCCCGAGGTTGTCCCCGCGGCGCGTCGTTCTCCTGGTACACCTACTCCCCCGCACGAGTCCGCTACCCCTATGTGCGCGCGGCTCTGCTCGAACTCTATCGGGAGGCCAAGCAGCGGCTCGGGGATCCCGTGCTGGCCTGGTCGGACATCGTCGACGACCCGGAGAAGGCGCGCAGGTACAAGTCCGCACGTGGCAAAGGCGGGTTCGTACGGGCCGAGTGGTGGGAGGCCGCCGAGATCGCCGCCGCCGCGCATGTGCACACGATCCGGCGGCACGGACCCGACCGGGTCGCGGGGTTCTCGCCCATACCCGCGATGTCGATGGTGAGTCACGCCGCCGGCGCCCGGTTCATCTCGCTGATCGGCGGTTCGATGCTGTCGTTCTACGACTGGTACGCCGACCTGCCGGTGGCATCGCCGCAGGTGTTCGGCGACCAGACTGACGTACCGGAGTCCGCCGACTGGTTCGACGCGGGTTATCTGATCATGTGGGGCTCCAACGTCCCGGTGACCCGCACACCTGACGCGCACTACATGACCGAGGCACGCTACCGGGGCCAGAAGGTCGTCGTGGTCTCCCCGGACTACGCGGACAACACCAAGTTCGCCGACGAGTGGCTGCCCGCGCGGCCGGGCACCGACGCGGCACTGGCGATGTCCATGGGTCACGTCATCCTCAAGGAGTTCTTCGTCGACAAGGTGACCCCTCGGTTCACCGATTACGTGAAGCGCTATACCGACCTGCCGTTCCTGGTCACTCTCGCCGAACGCGAAGGCGGTGTCGGCTACGTCCCGGGCAAGTTCCTCACCGCCGCCGACCTGGGCGAGACCGGCGAGGGCGCCGAGTTCAAGACCGTCCTGCTGGACGCCGACGGCGCCCCTGTCGTCCCCGGCGGGTCGCTCGGTCACCGGTTCACGGATTCCGGGCAGGGCAAATGGAATCTGGATCTCGGTGAGGTCGACCCGCTGTTGTCGCTGCACAGCCCTGGCCGCGCCCCGGACGCGCTGACCGTCGCCCTGCCCCGGTTCGACGCGAGCGACACCGCCGAAGGGGCCGCCGACCCGGGCGTACTGCACCGCGGCGTCCCCACGCGGATCGTCGGCGGACACCGCGTGACCACCGTATTCGACCTGCTGCTCGCCCAGTACGGCGTGCACAGGGCCGGGCTCCCCGGCAACTGGCCCGCCGGATACGACGAGGCGTCACAGCCGTACACCCCCGCCTGGCAGGAGCCGATCACCGGAGTACCGGCGAAGGCCGCCGAGCGGATCGCCCGCGAGTTCGCCGACAACGCCGAGCGTTCCGGCGGCCGTTCGATGATCCTCATGGGAGCGGGCACCAACCACTGGTTCCACTCCGACCAGATCTACCGCTCGTTCCTGGCGCTGACGATGCTCACCGGCTGCCAGGGCGTCAACGGCGGCGGCTGGGCCCATTACGTCGGCCAGGAGAAATGCCGGCCGATCACGGGCTGGGCGACGCTCGCCTTCGGTCTCGACTGGCAGCGGCCACCGCGCCAGATGCAGGGCACGGTGTACTGGTACCTGGCCACGGACCAGTGGCGCTACGACCCGTTCACGTCCCAGACGATGGCATCTCCGCTGGCCACCGGGCGCTTCGCGGGACGCACCGCGGCCGACAACATCGCCCTGGCCAGCCGGCTGGGCTGGATGCCGAGCTACCCGACGTTCAACCGCAACCCGCTGGATCTGGCGGACGAGGCCGCGCGGCTGGGCAAGGACGGCCCGCAGCACGTGGTGGACGGCCTGAAGTCCGGACACCTGCGCTTCGCCTGCGAGGATCCGGACGCGCCGGAGAACTTCCCACGCGTGCTCACCGTCTGGCGCGCCAACCTGCTCGGCTCCTCCGCCAAGGGCAACGAGTACTTCCTGCGCCATCTGCTGGGCACCGACTCCAACCTGCAGGCCACCGATCGCGAAGGCGTCCGGCCTGAGGAGGTCACCTGGCGGGACGAAGCACCCGTCGGCAAGCTGGACCTGCTGCTCTCGCTGGACTTCCGGATGACCAGCACCACCCTGTTCTCCGATGTGGTGCTGCCCGCGGCCACCTGGTACGAGAAGCACGACCTGTCCAGCACGGACATGCACCCCTACGTGCACGCGTTCTCCCCGGCGATCTCGCCGCCGTGGGAGGCCAAGACCGACTTCGAGGCCTTCCACCGGATCGCCCGCGGCTTCTCCTGGCTTGCCGAGAAGCATCTGGGCGTGCGCAAGGACATCGTCGCTGTGCCGCTGACGCACGACACCGCCGACGCCACCGCACAGCCGGGAGGCCGCGTGTGCGACTGGAAGGCGGGCGAGTGCGAGCCGATACCCGGCAAGACGATGCCCCGGCTGGTCGTGGTCGAACGCGATTACCCGGCCCTCGCCGAGAAGATGGCCGCGCTCGGCCCGCTGGTGGACACTCTCGGCCTGACCACCAAGGGCGTGACGGTCCACCCGGACGCGGAGGTGGACCAACTGGGGGCCGTCAACGGCGTCGTCGCAAAGGGAGTCGCCGCGGGCAGGCCGAAACTGGCCAAGGACACCCATGCCGCGGAGGCGATCCTGGCGCTGTCCGGCACCACCAACGGCCGCCTCGCCACCGAGGGCTTTCAGGCCCTTGAGCGGCGGACCGGCACCAGGCTCGCCGACCTCGCCGCCGAGAACGAAGCCAAGCGGATCACCTTCGCGGACACGCAGGCGCGGCCCGTACCGGTGATCACCTCGCCGGAGTGGTCCGGCAGCGAGACCGGCGGCCGGCGCTACGCCCCCTTCACCATCAACACCGAGCGGCTCAAGCCCTGGCACACGCTGACCGGTCGGCAGCACTTCTTCCTCGACCACGACTGGATGTTCGAACTCGGTGAGCAACTGCCCGTCTTCCGGCCGCCGCTGGACATGACGGCGTTGTTCGCCGAACCCGCCGTCGGCGCGACCGGCGAGGCCGGGGTGACCGTCCGCTACCTCACTCCGCACTCGAAGTGGTCGATCCACTCCGCGTACCAGGACAACCTGCACATGCTGACGCTGTCCCGGGGCGGGCAGGCGATCTGGATGTCCGATGTGGACGCGGCGAAGATCGGCGTCAAGGACAACGACTGGATCGAGGCGGTCAACCGCAACGGCGTCGTCGTCGCCCGGGCCATCGTCAGCCACCGGATGCCCGAGGGGACCGTGTTCATGTACCACGCCCAGGACCGCGCGGTGGACGTGCCGCGCACCGAGAAGACCGGCAAACGCGGCGGCATCCACAACGCGCTCACCCGGTTGATGATCAAGCCGTCGCATCTGATCGGCGGCTACGCCCAGCAGTCGTTCGCGATCAACTACCACGGTCCGACGGGCAACCAGCGCGATGAGGTCACGACGATCCGCCGCAGGGGCCAGGAGGTGCGGTACTGATGAGGGTCATGGCACAGCTGGCCATGGTGATGAACCTGGACAAGTGCATCGGCTGCCACACCTGCAGCGTCACCTGCAAGCAGGCGTGGACCAACCGCGGCGGCGTCGAGTACGTCTGGTTCAACAACGTGGAGACCCGGCCCGGACAGGGATATCCGCGCCAGTACGAGAACCA
This sequence comes from Streptomyces luteolifulvus, assembly GCF_008806595.1. GTDB lineage: Bacteria > Actinomycetota > Actinomycetes > Streptomycetales > Streptomycetaceae > Streptomyces > Streptomyces luteolifulvus. The sequence continues at coordinate 108,766 of NZ_VZRB01000019.1, forward strand.
GGACAAGTGGCGCGGCGGCTGGGAGCTGTCCAAGCGCGGCAAGCTGCGGCTGCGCACCGGCTCCCGGCTGAAGCGGCTGCTGAACATCTTCGCCAACCCGGACCTGCCGACCGTGTCGGACTACTACGAGCCGTGGACGTACGACTACGAGAACCTGCTCTCCGCGCCGCCGTCGGACACCACACCCGTGGCCCGGCCCAAGTCACTGATCACCGGCGAGGACACCAAGGTCACCTGGGGAGCCAACTGGGACGACGACCTGGGCGGCGGCCCGGAGCAGATCGGCCGGGACCCGCTGCTGACCAAGGTGTCCGAGCAGGTCAAGCTCGAGTTCGAGCAGACGTTCATGTTCTATCTGCCACGGATCTGCGAGCACTGCCTCAACCCGTCCTGCGCGGCGTCCTGTCCGTCCGGTGCGATCTACAAGCGCAGCGAGGACGGCATCGTCCTGGTCGACCAGGACCGCTGCCGCGGCTGGCGGCAGTGCGTGACCGGCTGCCCGTACAAGAAGATCTACTTCAACCACAAGACCGGCAAGGCCGAGAAGTGCACGTTCTGCTACCCCCGCGTCGAGGTCGGCATCCCGACCGTCTGCTCGGAGACCTGCGTCGGGCGACTGCGCTACATCGGCGTTCTGCTCTACGATGCCGACGCGGTGCTGGAAGCCGCCTCGGCCGAGGATGACCAGGACCTCTACCCGGCCCAGCTGGGCGTGTTCCTCAACCCCCACGACCCGCGGGTGATCGCCGAGGCCGAGCGGGCGGGCATCTCGGGCGAGTGGATCGAGGCGGCGCAGAACTCGCCCGTCTACCGGCTGATCGTCGACTACCAGGTCGCGCTGCCGCTGCACCCGGAATACCGCACCATGCCGATGGTCTGGTACGTGCCGCCGCTGTCACCCGTGGTCGACGTGCTCGCCGGGACCGGCCATGACGGCGAGGACGCAGACAACCTCTTCGGCGCGATCGACGCCTTGCGCATCCCGGTGGAGTACCTGGCGCACCTGTTCACCGCGGGTGACGTCGGGCCCGTCCGTGCCGCGCTGCAACGACTCGCGGCGATGCGCTCGTACATGCGCCGGATCAACCTCGGCGAGCCGACCACGCCGGAGATCGCCGAGTCGGTGCGCCTCACACCGGACGAGGTCGAGGCCATGTACCGGCTGCTGGCGATCGCCAAGTACGAGGAGCGCTACGTGATCCCCAATGGTGCGGCGGCAGACGCGCACCGTCTTGACGCGATCGCCACGGGGTGCAGCCTGGACGGCGACGGCGGACCGGGGATGACCGCCTTCGACACGATGGCCGAGAAATTCCACCTCACCGACAGCCTCACAGACACCAATGGCGCCGGACCCGAGGAGAAGCGAGGGCGTATCAACCTGCTGAACTGGGACGGCCGGCGCACCGACGGCCTGTTCCCGGCCCGGACCCCCCAGGCCCCACAGGAAGCGGGCGGCTCGGCTTCTGATGACGCCGAGCAGGCGCCGACGGCGGAGGGGGTCCGGTGAGCCCACTTCCGAAGAATCCGCTCAGGCCGGGCAAGCGGGGGACCGAGACCACCTCGCCCGAGCAACTGTCCGAACGTCAACGGCGGATCGTCTGGCGGATCGCCGCGCTACTGCTGGACTATCCGACCCGGCAGACACTGGACCTGCTGGAGGACATGGCGGCGGCCGCCGGTTCCGTACCGGCACCGGCGGGCCCGGCCCTGGTGTCCTTCGTGGACAGCGCTCGGCGGACCTCGCCAATGGAACTGGCCGCGCACTACGTGGAGACCTTCGACCTGCGGCGCCGCAGCTGCCTGCACCTGTCCTATTACGCCTACGGCGACACGCGCAAGCGCGGCATGGCGCTGCTGCGGTTCAAGCACGCGTACAAGGCGGCGGGCGTCGCGCTGGGCGACCACGAACTCCCCGACCATCTCGCCGTGGTGCTGGAGTTCGCCGCGGGCGTCGACCCCACGTCCGGACGGCGGCTGCTCCTTGAATACCGGCCCGTCGTGGAGTTGCTCCGGCTCTCCCTTGTGGACAGTGGGTCAGCGTATGCGCACGTGCTCGGCGCGGTGTGCGCGACCCTGCCCGAGCTGGGCACGGCCGACCGGCGCCGGATCGCCGAACTGGCCGCGCAGGGCCCGCCCGAGGAAGAGGTCGGCCTGGAGCCGTTCGCAATGGATCCGCTCACGATGGAGCCGACGGCGCAGGCCGAGATGGGAGGACGCCGGTGATCACCTTGCTCTGGCTCGCCGCGCCCTACGTGGCGCTCACCTCCTTCGTGCTAGGCCACATCTGGCGCTACCGCCATGACCAGTTCGGCTGGACGACGCGGTCCTCGCAGCTCTACGAGAGCAGGTTGCTGCGGCTGGGCAGCCCGCTGTTCCACTTCGGACTGCTTGCGGTGATCGGTGGGCACGCCATGGGCATCCTGATCCCGGCGAGCTGGACCGAGTTCGCCGGCATCTCCGAAGGGACGTACCACTTCGTCTCGGTGTCGGCGGGCACACTGTCCGGCCTGACTACGGTGGCGGGCCTGGCGATTCTGCTCTACCGCCGGGTGACCGTGCCCGCCGTGCGCAAGGCCACCACGGCCAACGACAAAGTCATGTACGCGCTGCTCGCCACCGCGATGGCGACCGGGATGCTGAACACCGTCGGCAGCAACCTCATCGGTGGCGGCTACGACTACCGCGCGACCGTCTCGCCCTGGTTCCGCAGCCTGTTCTCGCTGAACCCGCAGCCGGAACTGATGACCGGCGTTCCGATCAGCTTCCAGGTGCACAACCTCGCGGTGCTCTCCCTGCTGGCGATCTGGCCGTACACACGCCTGGTGCACGTCTTCAGCGCACCGCTCGGCTATCTGGTGAGGCCGTATGTGGTGTACCGCAGCCGAGACCCGCAAGGCCCCGACGCCCGCCGCTATGCGCGCGCATGGGAGACGCCGAGCGCGCCACCCACGCGGCGCTGACCGCGCACCCCGCGGGGCTCCGGGAACCCCCGGGGCCCCGGGTCGCACGCCTCGCGTTCAACGCAGGTCGGCCCGCACGGGCCACCGCACACCCGGCCACCCACCGGCAGTTACTCAGCCCGGAGCCGCACGTCTTGGGCCTCCTGAGTACCGGTGGAGATGTCGCAATCCACACCGAACCGGTCCCGGTGGTTTGTTAGACCGGGCAGTAGAGGTCAAAGGTCTGCCGCTGCCGACGGTGTTGATCAGCTCCTGGAGTGCTTCGGGCGGGGGCTTCGTCGACCATGCCCGCCAGTAGCGTTGCAGCATGACCCAGGGCGTCAGCCAGCCACGGACGGCGCGGAGTGCCTTGGGCCAGCAGGCCGGTTGGGGCTGCTGGGACCCGGGTTCTCCCCCTCTCTAACGGGCTTGGCGGTGCGCCAGGACCGGGCGGCTGGTGGGCTGGGGCGGGCGGGGGCGGGGCGAACCAGGTGTTCCAGCAGAAGCTGAATGCGCAGTTCACGAGGGCCTGGTGACGCTGGATGGCGGCATCGGAGCGGACCTGGAAGTCGGCCCAGCCGAGTTCGTCCTTGACCTGTTTGTAGCTCTGCTCGACCCAGTGCCGCAGTCCGTAGATCCGCACGATTTCGGCGAGGGCGGCGGCCGGGTAGGGCGATGCGGTGACGCGTGGGGAGCCCGGGCGGGGCAGGTCGGTGGCCAGGTACCAGGTCGCCTTGGCCGGCAGGGTGGCCGGGTCGCCGGTGGCCACCACCAGGCGGACGTTGCCGTCCGGGCCCCACCAGCCCAAGGAGGCCTCGGCGGCCCACCAGGTGGCGGTGTGCCCGTCGCGGAAGGTGCGCTCGATGCGCGACCAGTCCCCGGGATGTTCCGCATCCTGCCAGGTCAGGAGGCGGGCGGCGTCGACGGGGGTGTGGGTGTCGGGGCCGTAGGCCCAGGTGCCGTGCCGGGGCTTGAGGGCCATCACGAACGGCAGGCCGTCAGCGTGTAAGTCTGAGCGGAAGCTGTCCTGGTCGCCGTAGGCGCAGTCGGCGGTCACCGCGCGGAAGACCAGCCCGGTGGCCTTGGCCCGGGCGGCCAGGTCGGCCGCGATCTGTAGTTTGGTGCGAAAGCCCGGGTCGTTCTTGCCGCGGGGGAAGTGATGGGCCGGGGTGTAGGGGCGGGCGTGCACGGGGTAGTAGACGCGCTCGTCCGCCCAGCAGGTGGTCACGGTGACCACACCTCGGTCGATCTTCCCGACCGAGCCGAGATACTGCTTGCCCACGTGCGCGGTCGCCGTCCCGTCCTTGCGGTCGCCGGAGTCATCCACCACCAGGACACCGTCCGGGTGCGGGGCGGTGGCCGGGTCGGCCAGCAGCAGCTCCAGCCGGCGGGCGTTGACCGCGTCCTGGCTCCAGGTCGACTCGGACAGGAAGAACTGCAGCCGCTGCACGGCCGCATGCTGGGCACCGGCCACCGGTTCGGCGCTAGCCAGACAGGTCAGTGTCTTGTTGCGATCGCGGGGCAGCAGCAGCCCGGCCAGGTACTCGCGAAACCCACGCCGCTGGGCCAGCGTTCCGAAGAGATCATCGAAGCGGACGGCGTACGCTTCAAGCGGACCTGGCGCGGGCGGACACGGCATCCGTTTCGTCATCTCGGGCTCTCCAGGCCGTAGTTGACGCCTTCACCTCACGGCCTACTCCCGCGCGGACCCGCCGTCAACAAACCACCGCCAGCAAGCTGCGCACCCAGGCCGGCCTGAACGGCGGAAAGTTCACCGAGCTACTCACTGTCAGCGCTCCAAGGACACCAGGCAGGAGAACGGCAAGCAGACCGCGACCGCCGAGGACCTCGACACGTCGGCGCAGGCAGCCGGCGCTGAATCCGAGGCCGCAGAACTCAAGAGCCGGTTGCGCGGGATGGAGTCCCGGGCCCGGTCGTGGCGGCGCCAGCTCGCCGCCGGACATCGTGGCGTCCAGGAGCGGTACGTCGCCGAGTACCGGCGCACCGCCACCGTGCGCGGCTACGAAGCCACCGTCATCCCCGCGCGGCCAGACGCTTCGCCTTCGACCGCACCCCTTCCACCTTCGCTGGGACCGGCTCCAGCCCGGTAGCCGCCGCGAGTTGCCGACAGTCCATCGCTGCTGCGCGCGTCCCGTTCCCACCGGCCACGTCCATGATCCGCGGGTAGTCCGCGAGAACCGTCAGGGCGCGTCCTTCCTGCCAGTGCGGCACCACCGAACCGGGCACCGCCGCCGTGACCTGCACCGGCCGTTCGTCGGCCCCCACGACTGGCGGCACGTCCTCACCACCGCGAGGCTCCGCCAGAACCTCCCCCACCGTCTCACGGGCGATCACGAACCGCTCCCACACGGCCTCCCCCTCCAGCCACACGGCCTGGAGAGCCTCCACCCGCTGCCGAGCGGCGCGTTCACGCTCCTCCAGCAACCCCCATCACCGACGGCATCCCGGCTCCTCCACCGAAGAGACGGATGGCCCTCTACCAGCGGTTCCTCGAATTGGTCGAGGAAGCCAATCCCGCCGGGGACGTCTACGTGATCACGGACAACCTGTCCTCGCACAGCAGCGTGTCCAGCCGCACCTGGCTCGAGGACCACCCACGCATCAAGCACGCCTTCATCCCTGTCGGCGCCTGCTGGCTCAACCTCCAAGAAGGCTGGTGGCATCTTCCGTAAGACCGCCCTGGCCGGCCGCTCGTTCGGCGACCGCGACACATCAGCCACGCGACCCAGGTCGCCACTGACCAGCTCAACTGCCGCGCGCCCGTGGATCTGGGGCAGACCCGCACCACCCACCAGGCCCTCTACGACCCCGCTATTCGTACGTCCTTTGCGGAATCCAGCAGGAGTCGACCGGGTGGCCGACACCCACCCGACCATGCGCAAGGTCAAGGTGGACATCAGCTAAGGAGCAACTCGTCGGGCATGCCTTCGACAAAAAGCCCTATCAGTGGCTCACCACCGTCGCCTGGCGTGCGGCCGGTACCGCGTCGCGTCGGTTGTTGGCACTGAGCTCGTGCAGGATCTCCTCCACGCTCTGTTTGGCGTCGCCGAAGAGCATGCTGCTGTTCTCGCGGAAGAAGAGGGGGTTCTGCACGCCTGCGTAGCCGGAGGCCATGGAGCGCTTGAAGACGATGACCTGCTCGGCTTCCCAGACCCGCAGCACCGGCATGCCGGCGATCGGGCTGCCCGGGTCCTCGGTCGCGGCGGGGTTGACGGTGTCGTTCGCGCCGATGACCAGCACGACGGAGGTGTCGGCGAAGTCGTCGTTGATCTCGTCCATCTCCAGGACGATGTCGTAGGACACCTTCGCCTCGGCCAGCAGCACATTCATGTGCCCGGGCAGGCGCCCGGCGACAGGATGGACGCCGAAGCGGACCGCGACGCCCCGCTCGCGCAGTTGCCGCGTCAGCTCCGCGACCGGTTGCTGGGCCTGGGCGACGGCCATGCCGTAGCCGGGCGTGATGATCACCGAGCGGGCCTGGGCCAGCATCTCGGCTGCCTGCGCGGCCCGCACCTCGCGGTGCTCGCCGTGGTCCTCCTCGTGCCCGGACGGCGCCGCGATGCCGAAACCGCCCATGATGACGGAGAGGAAGGACCGGTTCATCGCCTTGCACATGATGTAGGAAAGGTAGGCGCCGGAGGAGCCCACCAGTGCGCCGGTGACGATGAGCAGGTTGTTGTCGAGCAGGAAGCCGGCCGCGGCCGCCGCCCAGCCCGAGTAGCTGTTCAGCATGGACACGACGACCGGCATGTCGCCGCCACCGATCGAGGCGACGAGGTGCCAGCCGAGCGCCAGCGCCAGCACGGTCACCGCGATCGTCAGTGGAAGGTTCGGGCTGATCGTGAACCAGACGGTCAGCACGACGAACGCCGCGAGGGCGCCAATGTTCAGCGCGTTCTTGCCCGGCAGCATCAAGGGACGGGACTTGATGCGCGCCGAGAGTTTCAGGAACGCGACGATCGAGCCGGTGAACGTGACCGCGCCGATGAAGATCCCGATGAACACCTCGGCGTGGTGGATGCCCAGCAGGTCGGCGCCGATCCGGGTCTGGGCCGTGCCGTGGGACTCCACCTCCAGGTAGCTGTTCCAGCCCACCAGTACCGCGGCGAGGCCTACGAAGCTGTGCAGGACAGCGATCAGTTCGGGCATCTGCGTCATCTCGACGCGGCGGGCCCGCCACAGGCCCGTCATCGCGCCGAGCGCCATCGCCAGCAGGATCAGCGCGACCGCTCCGGCGGTGATGCTCTGCGCCGCCACAACCACGGTGGCGACCAGGGCGAGGGCCATGCCGGCGATGCCGTAGACGACGCCGGCGCGTGAGGTGCGGTGCTGGGACAGGCCGGCCAGACTGAGGATGAACAACAGGGCGGCGACCAGGTCGGCAGCGTGTGAAGCCGTCAGGGAGGTCATCTCGGCTCAGCCTTTCGAGAACATGGACAGCATGCGGCGGGTCACGGCGAAGCCTCCGAAAATGTTGACGCTGGTCAGCAGGATCGCCGCGAACGACAGTGTGGTGACGATCCAGCTCTCGTGCCCGATCTGCAGCAAGGCGCCGATCACGACGATCCCGGAGATCGCGTTGGTCACCGACATCAGCGGGGTGTGCAGCGCATGGTGCACCTTGCCGATGACGTAATAGCCGATCACCACCGCCAGCGCGAACACGGTGAAGTTGCCCGCGAGTTGCGCCGGAGCGAAGGCCACCAGCAGGAACATCGCGAGCATCCCGAGCCCGATCAGGCCGAAGCGCCCCGCAGGCGTCAGCTTCGACTGCTTTGGTTCGGGTGCTTCGGGTGCGGGCGTGGGCTGCGCGGCGGGCGCGGCCGAGACCGCGACGGGCGGCGGCGGCCAGGTGACGTCTCCGTCGCGCACCACGGTCACCGCCCGCTGCACAACGTCGTCGAAGTCGACCGTCAGATGCCCGTCCTTGCCGGGAGTGAGCAGCTTCAGCAGGTTCGCCAGGTTGGTGCCGAACAGCTGCGAGGCCTGGGCCGGGAGCCGGGAGGCCAGGTCGGTGTAGCCGATGACGGTGACGCCGTTGTCGGTCACCACCGTCCGCCCCGGCACGGTGCCCTCGACGTTGCCGCCCATCGCGGCGGCCATGTCGACAATGACGCTGCCCGGCTTCATCACAGCCACGTCCTCGGCCGTCAGCAGGCGCGGCGCCGGACGGCCCGGGATCAGCGCGGTGGTGATCACGATGTCTACGTCCTCGGCCTGCTCGCGGTAGAGCTCGGCGGCAGCGCGGTCGTAGTCGGCGGAGGTCGCCTTGGCATAGCCGTCGGTGCTCGCCTCCTGAGCGGCTTCCACCGGCAGGTACTCGCCGCCCAGCGACTTCACCTGGTCCGCGACCTCCGGCCGCGGGTCAGTGGCGCGCACGATCGCGCCGAGGCTGGAAGCGGCACCGATCGCCGCAAGACCGGCCACACCTGCGCCGGCCACCAGCACCTTCGCCGGAGGCACCTTGCCAGCCGCAGTGACCTGGCCTGTGAAGAACCGTCCGAAGACGTGCGCGGCCTCGATGACCGCGCGGTAGCCGGCGATGTTCGCCATCGAAGACAGCACGTCCATCGACTGCGCCCGCGAGATGCGCGGCACCGCGTCCAGCGCCAGGGCGGTCACCCCGGCGTCGGCGAGCGCCTGAAGCAACTCGGGCTTTTGCGCTGGGGCCAGCAGAGCGACCACGGCCGCACCCCTTGGCAACCGGCGGATCTCCGCGTCGGAGGGGGCGTTCACCTTCAGAACGACATCCACGTCCCAGGCCTCGCCGATCGCCGCGCCGGCATCGGCGTACGCCTGGTCACCGAAGCCGGAGGCCTCACCGGCACCGGACTCGACGACGACCTCGTAACCGAGGCCCAGCAGGAGTCGTACCGTCACCGGGGTCGCCGCGACCCGCGTCTCCCCGGAGACGGACTCGGCCACAACGCCGACGCGGTGAGGAGGATGGTGTGAGGGTTTTTGAGCAGACATGTCCTGTATCTCTGTCAAAGGAAGGTGCGAAAGCGGGATCTGCGTTCGGGGGAGTGACGACGTCCTGCCCCGTGATCGCTGGAACCTAACCCGTCAGACGAGTACGGGCCAACGCCAACAGACGGTGACGTGATTCACCTTGCGGTACTGGCCGAGAATGTTCGGACAACGTGGGACCACACCAGCCAGCCTTGTGCGCTTGGGGCCGCTCCGCCTTGCCGTGGCGGCCCATCTGACGGTGCATCCGTCGGCTCGGAAGGATCAGGAACGCCTATAGACATGTGAGGGGCGGGCGGTTCATCGGGCGCGGCCATGCGCGGAGGCCTGCGTGGACAGTCCAGGCCACGCCCCGCGGCCGCAGGGTTGCCGCTGAACGGCGGCACCGGCGTCGACCGGCGCGATCACCGGCAGCCTCGGGAACGCCAGGTCGCAGTGAGCCACTTGGGCAAGGGTGGACGCCGACAGCATTCCAGCGTTGGGATCCTTGTCTGTGGTCTGTCGTCTGCGGGCATGATGAGCGCGGACGCTGTGCAGTGTCAGGCACAAAGGTCACGACAGCTTCAGCGGCGCCAGAGTGCCCGCCGCAAGGTTGTCAGCCCCATGTGGATCGACGTCAACAGCGCCCTGCCGCCACAGGCAACGCCTGGTGGGGCGGTTTGACTGTCACTCACAAATCGGGACAGCGTCGAGGTGTTCGCAGTGGCCGACGTGCTGCTGAGGGTGATCGGCCTTCCTTGGGCTGCGCATCAACTGTGATCACCGACACACTCCCGCAATACCTACTGGTCGGTATGCTGCCGCGAGCCATACACGACAGGAGGCGGGATGTCTGCGACCAACCGCCAGATCCGTTTGGCCTCCCGCCCGGTGGGCGAAGTGAAACCCGCGGACGGGAAGCACCGTTCCGGGCCCGTCGAGGAGCCCGGAGGTAGACATCTCCAGCCAGACCTTGTTCTGCGCGGTGTGGCGGAGGGGCAGACATCCAATGCCGTTGATCTGTCAAGCGGCAACGGGGAGTTGTCGGTCCGCCGATGCGGGGAAGGCAGTCGCTTCGTCGTAGCGGATGCGTTTGGTGAGGCAGTGCTGGAGGCAGCCGATCATGCGATTGAAAAGGTTGCGCCGGGCGGCGGTGTGGCGGCCTCCGTCGTTGCGCCGCCGGTCGTAGTGGGTCTTGGCCGCCGCCCCTCCGGGGGACCTCGGCTGGCGGCGAAGCCGCGGTTGGCGAAGGCGTCCCGTACGGTCACGGCGTCTACCGGCTGTGGAGCGAGCAGCTGAGCCTCGTCACCGAGCACGGCGTCGACCTGGATGCGGCGGCGATGTGGTGAGCGCTGGAGACGGAGATCCGGCCGCGGGACGAGGTCGAGTCCGCGGCCACGCTGCTGGATGAGCTGCTGCCGCCGGGCGACGACGAGGCCCGACCAGGGGGCCGGCGTTCTGGTCGTAGGCGACGTCGGTGGCGTTGGGGCTCCACCGGTGGATGGCAAACACATCGCTGATGAGGTCGTCGACCGGTGCGGGGGCGGCGTCGACCCATGCGCGCCTGGTGAAGGCGAAATCCGACGCGTTCAGGATTTCGAAGCGGTCGTGTTCGCGGGTCGTGCTGCTCAAGGCGTTCCTCCTGTACGAGTGCGGGACGCGGTGGGACTCAGCTCATCGCCGCTCGGGCCGGGGAGCCAGTCCCGCTGGTGCCTATCCCCGGCGGGGAGAGGCTGTGCGTCGCGGGTCGGCACATACTCGGTGCCATGAACGGGACATCACAGCTCGGGGACTTCCTGCGGATGCGGCGCTCCCAGCTGCGACCCGAGGAGGCCGGCGTACCTACCTACGGGGAGCGCCGGCGGGTGCCGGGTCGTCGCCGTGAGGAGCTGGCGCTGCTCGCGGGGGTGAGCGCCTCCTCCTACGCCCGCCTGGAGCAGGGGCACTCGCTGGGCGCCTCGCCCGAAGTGCTGGACGCGATCGCCCGGGCCCTGCAGCTGGACGAGTCCGAGTGCCGGCATCTGTACGACCTGGCCCGACGGACCAAGCCCCGCAGCGGGCGGCGCCCAGCGCCCGAGCGAGTGACGGAGGCGACCGCCCAACTGCTGGAGGCGCTCGGGGACGTTCCCATCGTGATCGGCCGACGCAGTGACGTCCTGGCGTGGAACCGGCTGGGCCACGCGCTGTTCGCCGGACACCTCGACCCCGATGCCCCGGACGTACCGGCGGAGCGCCCCAACATGGCCAGGCTGGTGTTCCTCGACGCCCACACCCGCAGCCTGTACGCGGACTGGCCGGGCAAGGCCATGGCGGTAGTGGGGAATCTGCGCCTGGTGGCGACCCAATACCCGCAGGACGCCGCACTGCACAGGCTGCTGGGCGAGCTGAGTGCGAAGAGCGAGGACTTCGCCTCGATGTAGGCCGGCCACCGGGTCGCGGCGACCGCGGCGGTGACCCGGTCCTTGCCGGCGGCCACCGCGTCGTAGCGGGCGAGCTCCGCGTCGGCGCGGTCAGCCGTTCGCCGACGTCCGCCCGCAGGTCCGCGGCGCGCGCCGCGAGCCCGGTCAGGAACGCGATCACCGCGTCCTCGGTCAACGTGAGATCCAGGCCATGCGGATCGAATGCGGTGATCGGCTGCAGGGCGCCGACGTCGTGCAGCAGCCCGGACAGGGTCGTGCGGTGCGTCTTCGCGATCGCCTCCATCCCGGAGAGGCGGACGTCGAACGTGGCGCGGCGGTTGGCCACGATTCCCCGCAGCTGCTGTGGCGTGCGCGGCCGTGGGCTGGTCGGCGTGGTGGTCAGCAGCCGCTCGGCCTGCTGCAGCAGGCCGAACCTGGCCCTCGGCAGGAGTACCGCGGGCAGCGCGTCGTCGGCCCTGATCTTTGCGTCCGCCGCGGCCGGCGTGACCGTCATGCGGTCGGCCACCGCGTCCACGGCCGCGAGCACTTCACGGAACTGGTCGTGCCGCCACTGCGCCAATTCGCCGGCAAGGGCATCGACCCGACGGCATCACCGACTCCAGCCACCCCCTACAGCGAGGCCGGCGAGGTCCGGCCCCTGACGGACCCCGGCCATGCGAGTGCGGGACGGGGGCCACCGGCCCCGGACACCGGGCGCTCCTGCGTAATGCAGCACGGTGTGGTGCATTACGAGCTGAAGGTGCGGCTGCGGACGCCGACGGGATTCGAACCCGCGGACGAGGACGAGCAAGGCCCGCCCGCGCCTCATCAGTCGTCGCGCGAAGGGCCTTCCGCGCGACGATCGCAATGGGCCGCTCTGCCACGGCGCCGCAGCCTGCCAGGACCACGCGATCCCGGTCCCCCGACCCTAGTGCCGCATCAGGCAACGTTCGCTCTGTTCACGATCTCGCGAAGGCGTTTGTCAGCGGCGTACTTGTTCCGCCAGATGATGTAGCGGCGGATCATGCTGCCCTGTTCCTTGTGGCTGGCGTGGTCGGTGCCGTCGAGGACGAAGTAGCGCAGGCGGTGAACTGGGCCTCGATGCGGTTCAGCCACGAACTGTTGGTGGGTGTGTGGGCGAACTCGACGTTGTTGGCTGCCGCCCAGTCGCCGACCCGGGTGTCCCTCGTGGTGGTCATGTGCGGGGAGAAGTTGTCGAGCACGATCGCGATCCGGATTCTGGGTGGGTACAGGCTGCGCAGGTAGCGGCAGAACTCGAGGAACCTCGTCCGGTTCTTCTTCGGCTTGATGTGCCCGTAGAGCTTGTCCTTGCCCAGGTCGTAGGCGACGAGCAGGGCCTGACGCAGTGCGGGCGGGTGTAGGTCGCCGGGCGGCGGTGCCTCGGCTCGCGGTCGGGATCCTTGTGTCGTCCGCCGCGCTCCGCCCACTGCCGGCCCGGGCGGGGCTGTAGGTTGAGCGGCCCGAACTCGTCCATGCACAAGACGACTTCGGGCTCGACTTCCTCGGGTATGACCTCGCCGTCAGCGATCGCGTAGAGATGCTCGATGCGGGCGTTCTTGGCCGCGTAGTCCGGGTCGCGTGAGGTCTTCCAGGTCTTTATGCGTTGAAACGAGACGCCCTCCTCGCGGAGCAGGACCCGAAAGCCCTCGTGGCTGATGTCGTCGACCACCCCCTCGGCGACCAGGAAGTCGGCCAGCTTGGCCAGGCTCCAGGTCGAGAACGGCAGGCCGTGCTCGGCCGACCTAGACTTGGCGATCTTCTTGATTTCCCGGCGTTCTGGGAGGGTGAACGTCCTTGGCCGGCCGCCCTTGTACTTGGGGTAGAGCGAGTCGAAGCCGTCGGCGTTGAAGTTGTGGATCACGTCCCGGATCCGGTCCGCACTGGTGAACTTCACCTCGGCGATCTACGCCACGGGCATGCCCTGCGCGGATAACACCACCATCTGGGCCCGCCGCCAGGTCACCACCGAACCGGTGCCCCTGCGGATGATCCGCAGCAACCGCCTGCCCTCGTCGTCATCAATCTCCCGGACCCGCAGACGTTCAGCCACCTGATCATTCTGGCCGTCCGGCGCCCCCCGCGCGGCGACAGCCTTCCCCCCAACGCGCGGGCGCGGCGGATAGCAACTCCAGGACCATCTGCGAGCCGGTCCCAGTCATCCTCGTCCTCGACAACGTGACCGACGCGGCCCCCGTCGTTTCCCTGCCGCCCGCGGCACCGGGCAGCACAGCGATTCATCACCAGCCGCCCGGCTCTGCCCTCGTCCAGGGCGCGGAACGGGTGAAGGTCGAACCGCTGCCCGACACGCAGCCGCTGCGACTGTTCGAACGCATCATCGACGCCGAGCGCGACGCCGCGGACACCCTCGTAAGAGGGCCACTGAGCGAGCACGCCGGACTTGCTCGCCGACGAAAGGCGGCGCATCTCGCAGCCGGAGCGCCAACTGGCCGGCGAGGACATCGGAGTACGCAGCAGCTTCGGGATCAGCTACCCGGCACCGCGCAAGGACACCCGCCGGCCGTTCCGGTACCTCGGCCCGCTCGCCGGAGCCGACTTCGTGCCCGAACTGGCCGCGCTGCGCCGGCATAGGAGAGCCCGAGTGGGTACGGCGCATCGCCATCGTCGTCAACGTGGGCATCGGCACCGGCCTGACCTGCACCTCGCCCACGCACGCCGCCCTGGACGTGGACTGCATCGGCCGCGTGGACTTCAGGCCGCCCGCCGACCCCAACATCAAGGCCAGGGCCATCGCCGGGCTGTACCGGCACACCGGGATCCGTGGGGAATCTCCGTGCCGTCGGCCAGGGCCGGGCCGACGGCCCCGACGGACTCGCCCGCGCCTGCGGAGTCAGCGTCCAATAGCCACACCCCACCCCCACACCCGAAGAACCCGCTCCGCCGACGCCCCTGTTCGTGATCCTCAGCCGACAGCAGATTCCTCCTGCGGATGTGTCCGTCTGGGCCCGGCGATCATGTCTCGGTCGCTAGAGTTCAGCCATGACAGGCCGAGCGACTCCCTCCGACAGCCTGTCCAGCGTGCGTGCGGTTCTGGTGGGGGTTTCGAACTATCCGAGCATTCCCGCCTCGGACTGTGCGAGCGTTCGCGTCTCTGACGACATTGACGCCCTGCACTCCGCGCTCGGTTCGGCGCGAGCAGGCGAACTGCTGGTGGTCTACTACGCCGGCCACGGCCTGACAGTTGAGGAAGAGCACGAACGCCTGCCGGCGAACGTCCAAGCGATGGGCCAGTTGAGCACAACACAGCTCCTGAGCATGGCTCTGGGGCTTCAGGGCGCGAAATCCGCCCTCGACGACGCCCAAGCACATTGGCCCGCCGCTGACCTGACGCGCCGGCTGCTCTGTTCCTCGGAAGAAGAAACTCGGCTGCCGTCGATCACTACGTCGCTCACGGGTCCAACGGCCGTTGCGCAGCCTGGCCCGCTCCCCACCGGGGAGGTATTGGCCCACACTGCCGAGATCGTTCAACTCCTCTGGCTGGCCACGGTAGATCTCCTGGCTGAGAGCCTTGGATCTCACCGTTACGAGTTCGACTCTCACGCACCACCCCACGCATCAACCGCGTGCGGCGTGATCAAACTCGCTGCCCCCGCAATTCCCAGGGCACCTGGACAACCGGCCCCTCCGCGGGGCTCATCCGGTCCATTCAGCTCAATCGCGCCAGCAGCCTGACCTCTTCCGGCGGGCCCTGAGGCGCGCCATAAACAGGACGAGGTTCTTCAGGTGGTCAGGTTCGATCTTCAGGCAGGTGCGATCGAGCTGTCGGGACGCGTGCCGCTGCCGCTGCTTTTGGCGGTTGTGCTGCTCGTGAGCGTTCCGCTGGCGATCGGGTGGATCTGGGTAGCCCGGCAGCTCCGCGCCAAGGCCCGGACGCTGCTGGATGGGCTGCGCATCCGGGTGTGGCAATGGCTGCTGCGCCACCCGACAGACCGGGATGATCGGCCCTGCTGACAATCAATGCCCGCCGGGGCCGCCGGACAGGCGGTCCAGTGGGCGCAGCGGACGTGCAGGAGGTCAGCCAGTCGAGCAGGTCCTCGTGGCTGCGGCGACAGGCGGCGAGGACGCGGCGCAAGACATCTGGCAGCCAGGCTCGAGGCCGCCCCAGACGATAATGGCGCCGGCTTCAAGGATGCAGCTGCCGGAGTTGTTCGCCCCCATGGAGGGGGCAGCCGGGCTGCCCGTAAGCGTCAGCGGTGTGGCCGGGATACTCACGGACGACGCGTAAGCCTTCCAGCCCCGGCCCGCACCGCCGGCGGGAGTCAGATTCGGCGCCGGCCAGACAAGAGCCGGCCCTGACCGTTTCACATGGGGTCCCGCAGCGATCACAGGGGGGCCGTCACGGCGCGTCATGCCAGCAGGGGCCTGTCTCCGCGACATGTCCCGTACTTCGTTCAGCCGCTGCTCCTACCCACGGAACCCTCACTTCGTCGAGTGCGGCACCGGTCAGGCCGGGCAGGTCTGCCGCAACGCGGCGCGGAGCGCTTCGCTTGATGTGCGAAAGCCCGGGCTGGCGACACACATTCAACGTCTCGCCGTGCATGCGCTCTCGGTGAAGGCTCCGTACGGTGACCGGATGGACAGTTCTGTCGTCTTCAACGTGGTAACCACCGCCATCGCCGTCGTGGCAGTGGTGACCTCCATCGTGTTCAGCGTGCGGCAGGCCCGTATCGCCCGGCATGCCAACCACATATCGGTGATGGTCGACCTGCTCGCGGAGTTCCGGTCCGCCCAGTTTCACGAACAGCACGACTACGTGTGCACGCGTCTGGGGGCGGAGCACGACCCGGAGGCCGGAGTGCGCGGGCTGCCGGGTGAGGCCAAGGCGGCCTTCTACAACATCGTTTACTACTACCAGTCCTTCGCCAACCTCGCAGTCTTCGGGCTGCTCGACGAAACCCTGATGGTCACGGTCCTGCGGACCCGGATCACCTCCGTCTGGCAGGCCGTCCGGCCATTCGTGGAGCGGGAGCGGGAGTTGCGGGGCGAGGGCGGCGGAACGTATCTGTCGATCTTCGAGGAACTGGCCCGGCTTGCGGCGGAGCTGCCGCCGGAACATGTCCGGGACCAAATGGCCGAGACGCGGCGCCGCCTTACCCGCCTGAGAATGATGCGCTGAAGCGCCAAGGCTTGATTCTGTCGGGGATCTTGGAGTTTCCCGATACGACGGCGTGATCAACGGGCATGCCCGGGCCTGTTCCGCAGGCCGATGCAGTAGTTGAAGTGTCTGTAGTCGCTTCGTCCCCGTTCCGGTGATCAAGTCCCTTCTCTGACCGCGCGGAGCGCGCGGGCGAGCAACCCGGACGGTACGACAGCAACATGGGTGCCGGACCGGCTGAACGACCCGTGCCACGACGAGGACTTGGCCGGCTGGTACCCGCACAACGGCCGTCCCGGTCTCTCGCCCGCCCAGCCCGGCCCAAGACCAGGATCCTCGCCGCCGGCGAGGACGCCTGCCGGCTGCTGGAGCGCCTCCACCGGCACGCACCGGGCTACCGGCCCGGCCCTCGGACCGAGGCCCCGCCGCAGATCGTCATGGAGAACTACCACCGCGACGCGGCAGGCCGCCTGCGCTGGCGCACCGCCGACGACGGCGGACTGCCGCCCTCCTCCTCGACGATCGTCTCCCCCTACGACACCACGGCGCGCTACGTCCGTCCCGGGCACATCATCCGCTGGAAGGGCGTCGCCGCACATGTCACCGAGACGTGTGCCTCCGGCAGCGCCCACGTGATCACGGACGTGGCCACCACCTCGGCCGCCACGAACGACACCCAAGCCCTGGCCCGGTATCCACACCCGCCTGGCCCGTCGCGGGCTGGTGCCCGCCGAGCAGCTGGTCGAAGGCGTCAACACCCGCGAACACCAGGCGATAGGATCCGGGCATGGCTGATCGTCGTTTCGAGCTGATCTGTGAGGTCGAGCCGCCCACTCGCCCCGATCTGACCCGGGTGCGTCACCAGATCGGCGTGTTGAGCCCGATCGCCGACTCGTTCCTGATCCCCGACAATCACATCGGCCGGGCGACCGTGTCGAGCGTCGCGGTGGCTCACGAGGTGCAGGCCATGGGCGCACGTTCCATCGCCTGTCTGAACTCGCGGGATCGCAACTTGTTGGGTTTTCAGCGCGACTTACTGACGGCCGCCGCCTATGGGGTGGAGCGGTTCCTGTTCGTCCATGGCGACAAGCCCAGCGCGGGAGGCCGAACCAGCGAGCTGACCGTCCGCGCGATGATCGAACAGGCGCGTGCAGCAGAGGAAGATCCGGCATTCGGTGGCTGCGGCCCTTTCCGGGCCGGAGTCACATCCGGGCTGCGTCCGCTCCCGGGGTGGAAAAGCGCCGCAGACTTCGTCTTCGTCCAGGTCAGCTACTCGTTGGAGAGTCTGCTGCGCTGGCGTGACAGTGTCTCGCTCAGCGTGCCGGTGTATGCAGGGGTGATGGTGCTGGCCAGCGCTGGCATGGCCCGCAACCTCGCAGCCAAGATCCCCGACATCGACATCCCCGAGCAGTTGGTCATTGACGTTCAACGCGACCGCGACGCCGGCGTCGCAGCAGCATGCGAGCAGGTCCTGGCCATCCGTGACAGCGGCGCGTTCGACGGCGTTCATCTGGTGCCGGTCAGCCGGTATCGGCAGGTCGCCGCGCTGCTGGAACGAGAGCTGTGAACGCAGATTGAGTCTCTGAGAAGAGAGATCAAGCGGCGCCGGGGACCGGACGCCGAGCACCGTTCTCCCTGTATGGTCCCCGGCTCTGATCAGGTCGCGGCGGCCTGTTCGGCCGTGGCCCGGCTTTGAGCAAGACGGCAGGAGCCGGTGCCGGTCTCGATGATGGCGCCGTTGAAGGGCAGCCGGTCGACCTTGGCCGTGCAGAGCCGGGGCTCGGTGAACGTCCTGGTCCAGTGTGCGCCGTGAGGCGCTTCGTTGTATCCCCGACGCAGTCGGGGAATGAACTTGGAGGGAGGTTCTTCGGTCGCCGGGCTTACCTGAGCGCGAAAGCGTGAGGGGACAACAGCATGCTCGGGAAGTGGTGTCCGTCTGGAGGCGTCCAGGGCGGGTGCCGCGAGACCCGCGCGATATGGCCAAGGCTTGATTGATTGAAGCCCAATTCCCAGCGGTGCGAAAGACACCCGTCGAAACGGCGCCTGAAATTCGACGTCACGCCATGTCTCGGTCGCGGTTGGAGGCCGGGGCAACCTCCATGGCGTAGAGCGCCTCCCAGCGAGGGCGGCCAAGGGAATGAGTGGGCGGCCTACGTCGCGCTCGATACGTACAACGAAGACGTACCACGGGATCACCTACGGGGCGCGAGCCCTATGGCGACGGAGTGCCCGTAGTAGTCGCAGGCGTGACGACCTGCCAGGGAGGCCGGGAAAGCCGGTCACAGGGCGAAGGGGCACAGGTGATTGAGGCGTCCGGCGATGGGAGGTATGCGTAATGCAGAACGCCGCAACGGTGCTGGACGTCCTCCGGGAACGCGGCGGGCGAGGTCTGCCGCTGGAAAGGCTGTATCGGCAGTTGTTCAACCCGCAGTTGTTCCTCATGGCTTACGGGCGCATCTACGCCAACAAAGGTGCGATGACGCCTGGGGCCACCGGGGAGACCGTGGATGGTATGTCCCTGGAGAAAATCGACGCGATCATCGGCCGATTACGCGCCGAGACGTACCGGTGGACTCCACGGCGGCTGACCTATATCCCGAAGAAGAACGGGAGGAAACGTCCGCTCGGACTGCCTACCTGGTCGGACAAGCTGGTCGCCGAGGTGGTCCGTCTCCTGCTGGAGGCGCACTACGCCGTCCAGTTCTCCCGCCACTCCCACGGATTCCGTCCCGGCCGGGGCTGTCACACCGCGCGCTCAATGAGGTGGTGGAAGTCTGGAAAGGAACACACTGGTTCGTCGAAGGAGACATCTCCGACTGCTTCGGCGGTCTGGATCACGAGGTGATGCTCGCGATCCTGGGAGAGAAGATCCACGACGGGCGATTTCTGCGGAGAAGTTGCCTCGCGGCGAGAGCAGGCCCGCGTCATGACGGGTAGTACGTTCGTGACATGGTGCGCGGGGATCGTGTCGACGGTATCGAGTACGCCCGGCAGGTCAACGCTGCCGCGGATCTTCTCGCGATGGAGGTTCCTGTCGCCGAGGCGGCCCGTGTGCCGGCCGTACGTTATGGGGTGTCGGTCCGTCAGGCACACCGGTATGTGGAGCAGGCCGTGGCGCAAGGCCGAGTCGCCGTCCCCGAGGCGAACGTGGTCTTCACCGTAAAGCTGCCCGGGTCGCTGGCCGAGCAGGTCCGAGCGCATGCCCGTGCGAGCGGGGCAACGGTCTCCTCGGTGGTGGCCCAGGCACTGGCCGACTACCTCCGCGACGAGGCCGGCCGATGGCAGCCACCACCGTGAACCGGCCGGTCGTAGAGCTGAAATGGGCCTTCTCCCGGCACGCCGCCTCCTTCACCAGACAGCCCGCCAGGCGCATACAGAAAGGGCCCGGAAAGGGCCCTTTCCTCGTTTTGGCTTCGGGCCGCACGGGCCGGCGGTGCGTGTCTGTCAGTGAGCGAGGGGTCAGCGAAGATTGATCCATTGCCAAACGAAGTGTGACCGATGCAGGCGCTACTCGCTGAGCGTGCTGGCATTCATGCCGGACCTCGATGCTCTGCGGGACAGGCGCGCGAGTAGCTGACCAGCACCGACGGCAACGTAAAACACGACCAGAACGCCGAGTCCGAGGTCGAGCCAGTCATAGGTCGTGCCTCGGAAGAGTGAGACCCACGCCCGGGCACCCGCGACGGAGCCGGCAGCGACCAGCAGCACCGAAGTTGCGGCACACAACGCCTTTGCAGCCCTGGGCCGCCGCTCTTTGAGCAGTTCACCACCCGCACCGAGCGCGATGAGCGCGGCGAAGGCATCGTGCGGCTCCAGGCGCCCCATCCCGATCGCGTCTACGATGTTGATCAAGACGCCGATCGAGCCGACGACCAGTGCACCTTGCGATATACGGCGGCTCATCAACCCTCGCTTGCAGTCAAACTTCGGTGGCAATTGGATCAATCTTCGCTGTCACGGGACAGCTGTCCTGTGTCACTGATCATTGAGCTTGTGCCATTGAAGTGTGAGTGGCCTGGGTCACTCAGGCCCCGCTTCCGGCGTCCTCCCATAGACCTGGGCGTATTCCTGCCCGGACAGGTCGCCGATCGCCTGGACGATCCTATCCGTAACGGCCCGCCGGGCCTGAGCTGGGCGCATTTCGGGCCGGGACTGGGTGCAGTGAAGTGGCGTGCCGAACTCCACGGTGATGCGGTGGTAGCGGGGCAGGCACCGGCCCACGGGCTGGAGGCGTTCGGTGCCTGTCAGTGCCACCGGCACGACGGGGGCTCCGGTCGCCAGGGCGAGCCAGGCGACACCGGTTCGTCCGCGGTAGAGGCGGCCGTCGAGGGAGCGGGTTCCCTCGGGGTAGATGCCGAAAGCGCGGCCGCTGGTCAGGACCTGTTCGGCTGTGCCCAGCGAAACCTGAGCGCTGCGGTGTGCTCGGCGGTCGACCGGGATGCACCCGAAGGCGGTGAAGAAGAGGCGGGTGAGAGCGCCTTTGACTCCGGTGCCGGTGAAATATTCGTCCTTGGCGAGGAAATGGACCGGGCGCGGGGCCAGGAGCGCGATGACGATGCTGTCGATGAACGACAGGTGGTTGCTGGCGAGGACGACCGGGCCGCGCCGCGGGACGTTGCCGCGGCCGCGGATGACGGGCAGGTAGATCAGTCGCAGTAGCGGGGCGAGTACGAGGCGGGCGAGGGAGTAGAGCATCGGCTGGCCTCTCAGGGGCAGGTGACGACCTGGCCGGCCCAGGACAGGCCTCCGCCGAAGCTGAACAGCAGCACGGGGGCGCCGGCGGGTACCTCGCCCCGCTCGACGAGCTTGGACAGCGCGAGCGGGACTGAGGCGGCGGAGGTGTTGCCCGAATCGACGACGTCCCGGGCGATCACGACGTCATCGCGCAGTGCGAGGCGTCGGGTCAGTGCCTCGATGATCCGCAGGTTGGCCTGGTGGGTGATGACTGCGGCGAGGTCGGTGGTGGCCATGCCGGCACGGTGGCAGGCGTCCTCGGCGACGGCGGGCATTTGTCGGCGTACGAGGTTCTCTGGCCCTGGCAAGGTTTCCGTGAAGCTGGGGTGTGCCACCGTGCGCCGGTGACGCTCCGTCACGGGTAGCGGCACTGTCAGCGAGTGTGATGACCTTGTACGGATCCTGTCTCCGCACCTCGATGCGGTGCGGGTGGAACGAGTGTGGGTGGCGGGCGACGTGGTCCGCATCGCGGCCTGCACCCACGAGTTGACCGTGGCGTGTCCGGACTGCGGTCGCGGTTCTGCGCGGGTTCACAGTCGCTAGTGCCGCGCGCTGGCCGATGTCGATGTCGGAGGGCGCCCGGTGTTGATCGAGCTGTCGGTGCGGCGGTTGTTCTGTGACAGCCCGGGCTGCGGTCGGCGGACGTTTGCCGAGCAGGCCGAGGGGCTGACGGCGCGCTACCAGCGCCGCAGCCCGCTGCTGCAGCACCTGGTGGAGATGGCCGGGGTGCTACTCGCCGGCCGTGGCGGCGCCCGGCTCCTGCAGATCCTGAAGGTCCCGCTGTCGCGGACAAGCGTGCTGTTCCACTTGATCGCTTGCCGCTTCCGTCAGCAGCGACCCCGCGGGTGCTGGGCGTGGACGACTTCGCGCTGTACGCGGACGTCTACGGAACCCTGCTGGTGGATGCCGACACCCGGTTGCCGATCGAGCTGTGGGCCGGGCGCGGCTCCGAGCAACTGGCCGCCTGGCTGCAGACGCACCCCGGTGTTGAGGTGGTCTGCCGGGACGGCTCGCTGGTCTACCGCCAAGGCATCACCGACGGCGCCCGGACGCGGTGCAGGTCAGCGACCGCTTCCCCACCCTGTGGCAGGGGCTGTCGAAGCGGATCGGGGATATCGCCGCCACCCGCCGCGACTGCCTACCCACCGCAGTACCCCAGCCCGAACCGTCACCGCCACCCGCGACTCCATCGGGACTGTCCGACCAGGCCGACACCCCAGCCCGCCGCCACGCGAAGCGGCTGTTCGAGGCGGTGCACGCGGTGACCGACACCGGTCTCTCGCTGAGCGCCGCAGCCCGCGAGTTGGGCCTGAACCGGCGCACCGTGGGGAAAAACGCCCGGGCCGCCGCCTGGCAGGATTGCGTACGGCGCACCCGACCCCGCCGACCCACCAGCCTCGATCCATACCTGGAGTACCTTCGGCAGCGGTGGGAGGAAGGCGAGCACACCGCGACGGTGCTGCACCAGGAAATCGCCGCCAAGGGCTACCGCGGCCATTACCAACGGGTCAAGATGGCCATCGCACCGCTGCGCCGCGGCCTGCCGATCGACATCCCACGCGAACGGCCGCCCTCGCCCCGCGAAGTCGCCCGGTGGATCACCACCGAGCCATCCCGCGGGAATCGCGACGGATCGCCGCGAAGAGCTCAACCTTGGATCTCGGGCCATCCATTCGGGCCCCCTGAGTGTCGGTGCACGTCATCGCCGACGATCTGGAGTATCTCGGCCTGGACGCAGCGGACGTACACAAAGGTCGCCGACCTCGCCGGCGAACACCGCCTCGTCCTCCACGAGAGCAACAGGGGACTTGTGGACCGTCCACCAGCAAGCCGGCTGCGGGAAGCAGCGTGTCGGCTCCTTCGCGATCACGCAATCACCTACGGGAGGGCTACGCGGCGCCGCTCGGCGCCAGGAGACGTTCGATGAACCAGACGAGGCCGATGACGCCGACGACGGCGGTCGCGCCGGCGTGGGCGACGGTCGACCAGGAGTACCGGCGCGCCAGCAGGAGCAGCGGGAACACGACCAGAACTATCGCGAGTTGTCCCAATTCGATGCCGAGGTTGAAGCTCAGCAGAGAGACGAGCAGGTGGCCACTGAAGTGGTCGGTGAAGCTCAGCGCGCCGGCGAAGCCCAGCCCGTGCAGCAGGCCGAAGCCGAACACGATGAGGGTGCGGTGCTGCGACTCGCCGCGCACGATGTTCTCGACCGCGACGTACACGATGGACAGGGCGATCAGCGGTTCGACGATCTCGGCGGGAACCTCGACCCACCCCAGCACGGCCAGGGCGAGTGTGACGCTGTGCGCGAGGGTGAAGCTGGTGGCGAGCCGGACGACACTGCGCCATCCTTGCGCGCCGAGCAGCAGGAGCACCAGGAAGAGCACATGGTCCACCCCGAACAGGATGTGTTCCAGCCCCATGGACACGAACCGGCCCATCGACGACGAGAAAACCCGCGCGCCGACCTGCGGCTCGTGTTGGCCGGCGTCATCGGCGTGACTCTGGCCGACCCGCAGTTCATGGTGGCCGGCGTCGAAGACGTCGCTCCCGCCGGAACCGCCGAGGTCGTAGTCGACCATGTTGGTGTGCTCGGCGCCGATGGCGGCCGTATCGGAAAACACCTCGTAGCGCACGGTGAACTCGCCCCCCGAGCCCGGACAGCGATGGATCAGGAGCATGCGGGCGTAGAGGAAGTTCTGCCGCTTGGTGATTCCCGTGTCTTCGAGTGCTGCGGCACAGCGGACGTCGTCGAGGGCGACGGTCAGGTGGTCGGCCAGGTATGACGCAAGCTGCGAGCGGTGGGAGTCGAGAAATGTCTCGCGCTCGGCGTCCTTCGCTCTACGCGGGAGCCCGCCGAGGCCGGCGGCCTTCGTGAGCTTGTCGTAGTCCACTTCCAGTTTGTAGCGCACCAGTGACCCGTCCTGGCGGATTGTGGACGTGCCGTCCGTCGTCGGGACATGTGCCGAGGCGACCGAAGCCGTCAACGACACCAGGAGCCCAGCGAGAACCGCACCCCCCAGCATGACCAGAACCGCGCGGATCATTCGGCCGGAGATACCTCGAAAGCCTTGCAGCGGAGCCCAGAGCATCATGCTGAGGAACAAAGCCGCCCGCAGGCGAGGATCACGTGCCCTGGCCATTTCCCCGCTGTGACGCCGAGTTGAATTCTTGACGGCCCGTGCCGTGACCGGCCCGCGCGGGGTGCAACTCGCCAGTTGCATCGCACAGTTGACCGGCTGTCAGCATTCCTGTTCGGACGGCGACGAAACGCCATCTGCCGAACGCCCAACGTTCATTTACTCGCCGTGGTCGTGGCCCTCAGCGGACTCATAGGTTCCTCACCGCCCCCCCGCACGGAGCCACAGCCTTCACCTCGGAAGGGACCACGTGATGGGCAGCCGCCACATCCGAAGAGCATCGACGGCGACCGCAGCAGTCGCCACCACCACCGCCGCCGTCGCGGCTCTGCTCACGACCGCCCCCACGGCCACCGCAGCCACCACCACCATCAATCCAACCGCCGACACCTACGTGCAGGACAGCACCCCGACGACGAACTACGGCACCTCGTCACAGTTCACCGTCGACAACTCGCCGGTGCGCCAGTCCTTCCTGAAGTTCACCGTCAGCGGCCTCACCGAGACCGTGGCCAGCGCCAAGCTGCGGATCCGCGTCACCAACAGCGGCAACAGCAGCAACGGCGGCACTTGGAAGTCGATGGCCGACACCACCTGGACGGAGACCGGCGTCACCTGGAACAACAAGCCGGTCATCAACGGCGCCACCGTCGCATCGCTCGGCTCCGTGGCCAACGACCAGTGGGTCGAGATCGACGTAACCTCGGTGGTGACCGGCAACGGCACGTTCAGCTTCGGCGGCACCTCCACCAGCACCAACGGCGCGTACTACGACTCCCGTGAGTCCGGCGCCGACGCGCCACAGTTGGTGATCACCACGGGCACCGCCCCGTCGCCCACGCCCACGACGTCCACGCCGCCGCCGTCCGGTGACCCGGTGCTGGTCGGCGCCGGTGACATCGCCAACTGCGGCACGGGTGGCGACGAGGCCACCGCCAGCCTGCTGGACGGCATCACCGGCACCGTCATGGCCATCGGTGACACCGCCTACCCGGACGGCACGTCATCCGACTACACCAACTGCTACCAGCCGTCGTGGGGCAGGCACAAAGCCCGCACCAAGCCGGCGACCGGCAACCACGAGTACCACACCACAGGTGCGTCGGGGTACTTCAACTACTTCGGCGCTTCGGCGGGAGACCCGAGCAAGGGCTACTACTCCTTCGACCTGGGCACCTGGCACGTCGTGGCGCTCAACTCCAACTGCTCGATCGTGTCCTGCTCGGCCGGCTCGGCGCAGGAGCAGTGGTTGCGCAACGACCTGGCGGCCAGCACCAAACCGTGCACGGTGGCCTACTGGCACCACCCGCGCTACACGTCCGGCTCCAGCCACGGCCCGAACACCGCGGTGCAGCCGCTGTACCAGGCGCTGTACGACAACGACGCCGAGGTGATCGTGACCGGGCACAACCACAACTACGAGCGGTTCGCGCCGATGAACGCCACGGGCGGCCTGGACAACACCCGCGGCATCCGGCAGTTCGTGGCCGGCATGGGCGGCACCGGCCTGGGCGGCTTTGGCACCATCCAGCCCAACAGCGAAGTCCGCAACAGCAGCACCTGGGGCGTGCTGAAGCTGACCCTGCACTCGGGCAGCTACGACTGGCAGTTCGTCCCCCAGGCGGGCAAGACCTTCACCGACAGCGGCACCAACGCCTGTCACTGACCGGCACTTGAGAGATGGGTGCCCTCCCGGCCAGGGAGGGCACCCCCGGCTGCCGGCCTCCGGCCGAGTGCCCCATTCCTGTCTCCCGCCCGAAAGGTCCACCCCCATGTATCTGTCCGCGATCGACAGACCCGGGTCCGATGCCACGCCCACCGCAGGCCGCTCCCGCCTGCGCGGACTCACGATCGTCGGCGGCAATGTGTTCGCGCTCGGCACGGTCAGCCTGCTGACCGACATCTCCGCCGAGATGGTCACCGCGATACTGCCGGTGTACCTGGTGTTCGGGCTGTCCATGAGCCCGCTGGCCTACGGCATGATCGACGGGATCTACACCGGAGCCACCGCACTGCTGCGGCTCGTCGGCGGATACGTCGCGGACCGGGTCCGCACACCCAAAGCAGTGGCGGGCATCGGATACGCGATGTCGGCGCTGGCCAAGCTCGGGCTGCTCACGGTCGGCCGCTCGGCCGGCGCGATCGGGCTGGTCATCGCCGCCGACCGGGCCGGAAAGGGACTGCGCACCGCACCGCGGGATGCTCTGATCACCCTGTCGGCCCCGCCGCGGGCCCTGGGGCGCGCGTTCGGCGTGCATCGGGCCATGGACGGTATCGGCGCATTTCTCGGCCCGATCGTTGCCCTCGCGGTGCTGGCGGCCACGGGCCAGGCCATCGATGCCGTCCTCGTCACCAGCTTCTGCATCGCCGCGCTCGGCGTGCTCGTTCTCGTACTCTTCGTCCGGGACCGACACGGCGAACGCCCACCCACCGCCGCGGTCTCCCCCCGCCAGGCCATGCAACTGCTGCGGGCCGCGCCGGTGCGCCGACTGCTCATCGCGGCGTGTCTGCTCGGTTTCGCCGTCATCGGCGACGGCTTCGTCTACCTGCTCCTGCAACGCCGGGAGGAGGTGCCCATCAGCAGCTTCCCCCTGCTCGCGGTCGGCACCAGCCTGGCCTACCTCCTGCTCGCGATCCCCATCGGGGCGCTGGCCGACCGGATCGGCCGGGTGCCCGTCGTGCTCGGCGGCTACACGGCCCTGGTCGTCGTCTACCTACTCCTGTTCGGCCCCCTGCACGGCTGGCCACTCCTGGCACTGGTGCTGCTCCTCTACGGCTTCTTCTACGCAGCAACCGACGGCGTACTGATGGCGCTGGCAGGCCCGGTGTTGCCCGAACATCTACGCACCACCGGCATCGCGCTGATCCAGACCGGACAGGCCCTCGCCTACCTCGCCTCCTCGGTCCTGTTCGGACTCGCCTGGCAGCTGTGGGGCCCGCTCACCGCCAGCCGGTGCGCCGCCGCCGTCACCGTGCTGGCTGTCGTGGCCACGGCCTTCCTTCTGATCAACCGATCCAGCACCCCTACCGACACCGAGGTGACCGCATGAGCCGGCAGTCCACGATCGACACCCAGACGCTGCAGCCGAGCCCACCGCCCGCGCCACACCGGTTCGGGCGCTCGGCTCGCATCGCCACCATGGTGGCCGCCACTCTCGCACTCGCCGGCGTCGCGATCGGCTACGGCCGGCTCAGCTCGTCGGCCGAGGCCCCCGACGCGCCAGCCACGGCCGAAACGGTGTCGCTGGCACCGGGTCCGCGACTGCTGACCCTGACGAGCACCGGGCAGGTGACCACGGTCGACAAGAACAACCCGGGCGGCGAGCGGGCGGTGTCGAAGACCAAGTGCGACCGCGTCTACGCTGCCCAGGGAACCGTCGCCTGCCTCTACGCCGACGGAGTACTCGGCAGCGTCACGATGCGCATCCTCGACGCGGACCTCAAGGAACGCAAAGCCATCGAGGTCAGCGGCGTCCCCAACCGGGTCCGTGTCTCGGCCAGCGGCCGCATGGTCTCCTGGACCGCCTTCGTCGGCGGCGACAGCTACGCCACCCTCAACTTCGCCACCCGCACCGGGATCTACGACACCAAGACGGGGACCCTGTTCAAGACGCTGGAGACCTTCTCCGTCGTCAAGGACGGAAAGCCGTATCAGTCGGTCGACGTCAACTACTGGGGAGTGACGTTCACCAGCGACGACAACACCTTCTACGCGACCATGTACACCAAGGGCCACCGTTACCTGGTCCAGGGCGACTTCGCCGCGCGAACCGTCCGCACCTTGCGCGACCGCTTCGAATGCCCCTCGCTGTCGCCCGACGGGACCCGGATCGCGTTCAAATCACCGATCAACGGCGACTCGACCCGGGGCTGGCGGCTCTCCGTGCTCGACCTGGCCACCAATCAGGTCACCCGCACGGCCGAGACCCGCAGCGTGGACGACCAGGCGGCCTGGCTGGACAACTCCACCCTCGCCTACGCCCAGCAACACGACGACGGCACCAAAGACGTCTGGTCCGTACCCGCCGACGGCTCCGACAAGCCGAAACTGCTGCTGCGCAACGCCCACTCCCCCGCCGCGCTCGGCTGATCACCTTGTCGGGCAAGCCCCAAAGCACACGGGGCGCCCGTGATCCTCTCCGTGAGGTCCTTGGCTGGTTCTCATGGAGATCACCTGGCCAAGGCCACCATGCGGCGACGGAGTCACCTCGGGCGAGCCGACAGGACAGAGCAGATGGGTGCCACGGATCCCGGCGGCGCCCGCCAGCGTGACTCCGGCGCGGGCGGCCCCGGCACCCAACCACCCGCCATGCGCTCCCCAAAACGTCGACAAACGTTGCCGGCTCCCGCCTACGAAACCGCCCGGCTGCCGATCGGCACAACCTCGCCGGTGCGTTGGCCAACCTCGGTGTCGATCTGTTGGAGGTCGGGCGCGAGACGAAGCCGCTGCCGCCATGTAGTAAGCCGCGGCTATTGGCTGCCGTCTGGGCGAAACCCCGACGCAGTGATGACGCAGCTTCAGCCCACGACGGCAAGGATGTCCCCCATGGAGCCGTAGCTCGCCCGCACCCCTCACGGTTTCCGAGGCGATGACGCTGAAGGCGGATGGCGCCTGCGGATGGTCCAGTCGGCCGCCGGATCCCCCACCACGTCCGGTCGAAGTCGTACACGCCAGTGATCGTCGGCTCGGGCGTCCCCGACGGGACGCAGCACGTCATCTACGTGGGCCACGAGGGGCAAATCCACGAACTGTGGTGGAACGGTTCCTGGCACCACAACAACCTGAGTGGCGCGGCAGGCGCCCCAATCCCGTCCATGATTGGTCATGACGCAGACGGCCATGTGCATCCCGACGGAACCCAGCACGTCAACTATCGGGCGGCCGACGCTCACGGACGTGTAAGGGACTTTGTGTAAGTCCTTGACGTTCACCGAACGTTGAGCCGGTCCTCGAAGAAGAGTGAGAACTGGTTCAGCGCCTTCTTCCAGTGTGCCGCGACGTGGTTTACATCGCGCGCCTTGGGGGTGATCAGCTCGCGGACCGCGAGGTAGAGCACCTTCATTGCCGCTTGCTCGGATGGGAAGTGCCCGCGGTTGCGAGTGGTCTTCCGGAGCCGGGCGTTGATCGACTCAATGAGGTTTGTCGAGTAGACCACCTTCCTTATCTCCGGCGGGAAGGCAAGGTAGGGGGTGAACTCGCTCCAGGCGGCCCGCCAGGTTCGCACGATCGCCGGATAGCGTTGACCCAACTCGCCTGCGGCGAAGTCTTCCAGGGCCTGCTGGGCAGCCTGTTCCGTCGACGCCGTGTAGATGTCCTTCAGCGACGCCACCAGCGCGGGGTGGTGCTGTTTGGACGCCAGCCGCAGCGAGGCGCGGATCAAATGGATGACACACGTTTGCACGGTGGCTTTGGGCCCCGTGCGGAACACGATCATCCTCACAGTCGCAGGCGACGATGCACACGTCCTCGATCCCGCGGTTGCGCAGCTCGGACAGGACCGTCATCCAGGTCGTGGCGCCTTCGCCCTCATTCCCGACCCACAGGCCGAGGACGTCCTTGCAGCCGTCCATGTCGACGCCGACGGCGAGGTAGACCGGCTTTGAAGCGACCGATCCGGAGCGGATCTTGATCCACAGGGCGTCGATGTAGATGATCGGCCAGACCGCGTCCAACGGTCGCATCTGCCAGGCTGCGAGCTCGTCGGCGATGGCGTCGGTGACCTTGCTGATCAGGTCTGGTGAGACCTCGACGCCGTACAAGCCGGCGAGGTGGGAGCGGATGTCGCGCACGCTCATGCCGCGGGCGTACAGCGACAGGATCTGGTCGTTGAAGCCCGCGAGCCGCCTGGCGTGCTTGGGAACCAGCTTCGGTTCGAAGCTGCCGTCCCGGTCTCGTGGGACGGCCACGGTGACCGCACCGGCGTCGGTCAGCACGGTCTTCGCCGAGGTGCCGTTGCGGCTGTTGCCCGAACCGCGACCGGCCGGATGGTGCTTCTCGTAGCCGAGGTGTTCGGTCATCTCCGCGTCCAGGGCCCGCTCGAGTACGGCGCGAGTCACCTCGGTCAGCAGCCCGCCTTCGCCCAGCAGTGCCGCCCCTGAGACGTCGGCGCGGTCCATCAGCCGCTCGACGACCTCATCCACCAACTTCTCCTCGACCGCCTCGGCGATCGGGGTCTTGTCATCCGTCATGTCCGTCCGTCCCGGCTGGCCATGGCCCAAAGCTGGGACCTCGGCCAGCCTGTCAGATTACGGACTTACACGATCTTTCAGACACGCCCACGCTCACCTGCAGGAACTGTGGTGGGACGGCCAGCGCCGCCGCGGTCGGCGGCGGCGGCGCGTGAAGTGTGTCCGTCACGGGTTTCTTCCATCCGGTTGATCGGTCAAGGCGGAGGCCCACGTCGTGCAGCGGCCGTCGCCATCGGACTGGGCGCGGCCGGGGGTGGGTCCGGGGGCAGGTGGGGCAGAGCGGCCAGCCGAGGCAGGCCGGGCAGAGCTCCTGGCCAGGGGCGGTTTGGGCACGCCGCAGCCAGCGCATTCCACGAGGGCCCGGTAGGTCAGGGCCTCGCTCACCGTGCGCGCGGCCGCGGAGCTGGTCGACTGTGGCGGCGGGTCGTCCCAGGCGGGCACATCGTGGTGGTCGGGCCGCGATGGCAGGCGGCGGGTATGCCTCGGCTGCGCGGAGCGGGCGGCGACGATCGTACCGATCTGTGACCTCAGGAGCCCGGCCAAAGGTCGTTTGCGGCCCTGGCCGAGTCAGCATGATGCCGGTGACCGTGACGCGCTGTGCGGTTTTTGCAGCCCGTGCATGCGTCACGGTCACCGGCATGCCGTGGCGCCGGAAAGGCGCGACCCGCTATGCGGCTTGGGTGAGTTCGGCGCGGCCGAAGAGCAGCGCGTAGCCGGAGGGAAGCTGGCGCAGGATGCGGGTGATGAGGTCGGGGCCGGCGTTGACCGCGACGGCGGAGAAGACGGCCCCGGTGTCCCAGCGGGTGGTGGCCAGGGAGGCGCCGGTGCGGGCGGCGAGATCCTTGACGAAGGCCCAGCCACCCAGCGGCTGGGTGTCGGGGATCTGGGCGGTGAGGATGCGTGCGGCCTCGAGGGGGAGCCGGGCGGCGAGTTCGACGCGTTCGTCGCCGGTCAGCTGGCGTCCCAGTCCGGCGAGGACGAGGCGGACGGCTTCCTCGGCCTTCTCCCGGGTGGGGTAGGCGCCGTCGTAGCGGACCTTTTCCAGCATCTGTTCGTACGCCATCCCGTAGGGGTGCTGGATCGGCGCGCGGCGATCGGATATCACGGTGGTGGTTGCCTTTCTGTCGCCAGGGTCGTGGTGGCCGGTGTGCGGTCACCGGGGGTGGGCGGGTCAGGTGGGCCGGGTGTGGCCGAAGAGGAGGTCGTAGCCCGTGGGGAGCTGGATCAGGATCTCCTTGAGGAGGTCGTCGCCGGCGGCGTCGGCGACCGTGGACAGGACGGCGCTGACATCCCAGGCCGCGGTCTGTTCGGTGGCCCCTTCGATCCAGGCCGCGGCCGCGCGCACGAAACGCGCCGGGGGCAACGGCTCGGCGCTCTGCAGCGGGTTGAGCAGGATCAGGGCATAGCCTTCCGGCAGGCGCGCCGCCAGCTGGGCGCGCACCTCGCCGACCAGGTGTGCTCCCAGCAGGGCGAGCACCACGCGGGCCGCGCGTTCGGCTTCCTGCAAGGTGTCGTACTCGCCGCGTTCCTTCACGCGGGCGAGGAACGCTTCGCGTCGCACAGTCACGTCGGCCGCCGCCCTTCCTCGGTCCTCGGGCGCGGAGGACGGGCGATGGGGAGAGCAGATGCCCGTCCTCCGCCGCTGTTCAGCCCTCATCGGGCCCGGCTCAGCCGGAGATCTCCTTGTGGCCGGATCCGACGCCGATGGTGATCTTGCGGGGCTTGGCGCGCTCGGCGATAGGGATGCGCAGGGTGAGCACGCCTGAGTCGTAGGCGGCCTGGATGTGCTCGGTGTCCAGCGTGTCGGCCAGCACGATCTGGCGGGAGAAGACGCCCAGCGGCCGTTCCGACAGCTCCATCTGCACGTCGTCGGCCTTCGCCACGGGTCGGCGCTCGGCCTTGACGGTCAGCATGTTCCGTTCGACGTCGATGTCGATCGCGTCCGAGCTGACGCCGGGGATATCGAAGGCCACCACGTACTGGTCACCCTCGCGGTAGGCGTCCATCGGCATCGGGGACGGCCGCGACCAAGTGCCCGGGCCCATCAGCTGCTGCGCCAGCCGATCCAGCTCCCGGAAGGGGTCAGTGCGCATCAACATCGGAAAACACCTCCAGAAGGTTCAGGCAGTTGCTGCCAATGCGCCTCACTGACACCGTTGTAACATGTCATCCAATGGATGACAAACATGGTGTCGTCCAACGGATGACTGCACAAGGTGGTGCCCATGACCCCGCCCGACCAGCCGGCCTCGTCCAGCGCCGACGCACAGGGCCCGGCGTCGTTCCTCGCCGCGGCGGCAGCCCTGCACGCCATAGACGACGCCCTGCGTGGCGCCCGGCACGAGGTCCCGGGCACTGCCGGGACTCACGACGTCGGCCAGGAGCAGGCCCTGGCCTCCCTTCTGCTGCTGCGGCAGGTTCGCGAGCAGCTCGCCGTATGGGAAACCGGCCTGATCGAAACCGCCCGTCACGCGGGTGCCAGCTGGGCGGACCTTGCCCATCCCCTCGGTGTCGCCAGCCGCCAGGCCGCCGAACGCCGCTACCTGCGGGGTCGGCCCGGCCCCGCAGGAACCACCGGCGAACAGCGCGTCCAGGCCACCCGGGAGCGCCGCGCCGCCGCACGCGCCACCGCCACATGGGCCCGCCGCAACGCTGCCGACCTGCGCCGCATCGCCGGCCAGATCACTGCCCTCACCGACCTGCCCACCGCGGCCCGCAACCCGCTCAGCCAGCTCCACGCGGCCCTCGCCCACGACGACCCCGCCGTCCTCATCCACCCCCTCAACGCCACCCACCCCCACCTCACCGCTGCCCATCCCGACCTCGCCGCCCAGCTCGATGCCCTTACGAACTTCGCCACGAACCCGGCAGCCCCCGACTGACTGCATTTCGCAAAGCGACAGGCGTCGCAGGGCGGCGCCCTGACGGGCAGGCCGCGAGGCGCGTGAGCCACATGCTCATCGGACGTGATCGCGCCCACGTGATCGAGAAGAAGCATGCCCGGCCTCGGCCCCGTCCTGGGCGCCGAGTTCATCGCCCACACCGGCGGCGACCTGAGCATCTTCGACAGCGCCGACCGCCTCGCCGGCGTCGCCGGCCTGGCCCCGGTCCCTAAGGACTCCGGGCGCATCAGCGGCAACATGCGCCGACCACGCCGCTACTGCCGTCGCCTGCTGCGGGTCTTCTGCATGTCCGCCATGGTCGCCGCCCGCTCCTGCCCCGTCTCCAGAACCTTCTACGAACGCAAGCGAGCCGAGGGCAAGGGCCACAAGCAGGCGATCATCGCCCTCGCACGGCGCCGCCTGAACGTTCTGTGGGCCCTCATACGCGACGGCCGCGCCTTCGAGCTCGCAGCGCCACAGACCCCGTCACACTGAGCTGACACGCTCACAGCGAGTCACCAACCTGGGTTGACAACTCCATAGGGAATCCTTTCCATGGGTGGCTTGGCCCTCCCGTTCAGGGCCGGGATGGTGCCCTGGAGCCGTTGGAACCGGATGGGCGCCCTCGCGCCGCAGTGCGCTGATCAACTCGGTGAACTGCCGCGGGCTCCGGCCAGCGAACGGAGCCATCCAGGGCGGCTCCGATGCCGTGACACCGGGGCAGAGCTCAGGGAGTGTCGCTGTGTGCCTCTTGCGGTCGCATGAAGTCAAGGTCGTCGCCCCATGCGTCCAGAACCTCGCCGTGTCCGGCCTCTCGGGCCGCCTTCTCGACAAGAGTGAACAGGTGACGCTGCAGGGATTCGTGGCCTGTTGCCGAGATGCGGTCCACGGCACGGAGCAGCACGTCGGTGTCCCAGCCCGGCAGCGGGTACCGGGCGAGCTCCCACTCCAGGTACTTGTTGTAGGGGCGGGGCCGACGGTTGAGAGCGAAGAGCAGCTCGAGCAGGAGACGCATGCTGTCGGCCGCGTCGAGGCAGGCGGCCAGAGCCCGGCCGTCCCGGTGGTTCTTGACGGAGCGGTAGAGGGAGTTGGCGTAGGCGTCGAGCCATTCGCCGGAGTCCCGGAACGCGTCATCGGCATCCAGCCGGGCCCAGTCGGCAAGGATGCGGGCGATGCCTCCGTCGAGCCGGTCGAGCACGATCCGGGAACGGGCGAGGGCATAGCGTTCCCAACCGGGCATCCCGGCCCCGCAGAACTCGGTGAGAGCGACGATAACGAGGTCGAGCCCGGCGCTGCGGTTCCCCGCGAACCGGGTCAGGTCGGTACTGGCGTCATCGGCAACGACCACGTACAGGTCGTGGTCGGAGTGCGGGGTGATCATGCCGTCGTGGGCCTGCGAACCTTTGAGGACGAGGCCGACGACGGCTGAATCAGCGGCAGCGAACTCGACGAACGCGTCGTAGGTGAGGGGCTGCTGAGCAGTCATGGTGTGGATCTCCGATGGGGTGATAACGGG
Source organism: Streptomyces luteolifulvus (assembly GCF_008806595.1). Classification (GTDB taxonomy): domain Bacteria; phylum Actinomycetota; class Actinomycetes; order Streptomycetales; family Streptomycetaceae; genus Streptomyces; species Streptomyces luteolifulvus. Next base: position 143,672 of record NZ_VZRB01000019.1, read on the forward strand.
TATGCCTGCTGGGGCGACCCCGTTACGAGGCGCCCTACACCGTTCCGCGGCTGCACGTGGCTGCCGCCCGGAAGATCAACGCACCTCTGGACCCTATCGCCCGGCCGGGCCATGAGGCAGGGCATTGGGAGACGTCGAGATGCTGGTAATGCGACCGACGAGCTCACTTCAGAAGAGCCGCACCCATCTCGATGTCCGCGATGCACTCGGCGCACTCGGCGCTGACGGTTTCCTGGGGCTGTGGGTCCGGGCCCGATGAGGCGTTCAGTTCGGCGGTGGCGGCGAGGCCGGCCGCGCACAGCACGGCCCACGCGGCAACCCACGTGCGGCATTGGGCATCCAGGCAGCCTACGAGTGCCGAGGCGGACTGTCGCCGAATCGCAGCTTCCTCATCGACAAGGACCAACGACGGAGCCAGCTGCCATCGCCGACGAGGGCTACGGTGTGTGACCGAACGCGCATCAGCTTGGCCAGCTGCCGTTCCGCCTCGATCGCTCGCCGTAGTCGGCGCGGGCAGTCTCGTCTTCAAGTTCCGTCCACGGCTCGGAGCGTCTCCTGCAGGTCATCGTCGCCTACCACCCCGACACGGCCGTCGCCGCGGCTCGGTGACGCACCGTCCGGCGAAGCGAGGCCGGGGAGTGGAACTGGCCGTCAGCGGGACCGTGACCGCCCGTGGGGAGTCACTGGCCGTACGGGGGGAAGTTTCTTGACCGCTGTCACCGCGGACGTCCAGACGCACACGGAAGGTGTACCAGGCATGCTCGGCCCTTCCGTGATCGCTTCCGTCGTCATGCACCCGAACCTACCCGGGAGAACTGACAGTTGAGAGCTCTCGATCCTTCCGTGCCTCCTGGAGTGGACGCCGGATCGCCCTGACGGCGATCCCGGCTACCCTTGCCCTGCTCCGCAGGAGCCCGATTCCTCCCCGGCCTGAAGACCAGGGCACCCTCGGAGGCGGACAGTGACCGTCCCCAGGTCCATACGGAGATCGTCGTCGACTGCCAGGAACAGGCGATCAGGCTGGGGGTATTCCTCTCGAACGCGAAATCGAGACGCGGCAAGCTCACCGCCGACCAGCTCCAGCAACTCGCGGGCCTCGGGCTGGAGTGGGCGTAGCCGCGGTCCAGTTTGCCGGCACAGCTTCGTCCTGGTGCGGATCGTGCGATGGCTGAGTGGCACTGCCGGTCGGGGCGAGTCCGACGCCTGCGTAGATGAAGAACAGGAGCGTCTGCATCGATGCGGCATACAGGGACAACTCCGTGACGGAGTGCGCGAGGAAATCAAGAGTGACCAACAAGGGGGCTTGGCGTCTGGGTACCAGGTGCCGGAGGAGCCCGCCGAAGAACAGGACCAGCATCAGCACACCGGGAGCGCCCACAAAGGTGAACACGCTGATGAGCAGATTGTAGGGGTAGACCGGGTCGACTGCTTCCGAGGTGAGCGGCTGGAAGTGGCCCATGGACGCTACCTGCCCCCATCCGCTGCCGAGGAGCGGGTGGGCCAAGCCATTGTGGATACCGTTGACGATGCTCTGCGTCCGGAGGTAGGTGCTGTATTCATTGAGACCGAACTGCTGGGTGACCCAGTCGACGGCCATCAGTCCCAGCGCGGCGAGCAGCAGCAAGATGACAATGACTTTAAACAGGGACAGCTTCTTCTGAGCCCAGATGACCAGCACGACGATGGTGGCGAACCATACGCTGCGGGTCTGCGTCAGGTAGATCCCGTACAGCAGCACCGCGCCGATGATCCACCGGCCCGAAAACCGCAGTTCTGCAGTCAACAGGGGGCACAGCGCAGCCACCAGGAGCGCCCCCATCTGCCCGGGGTCGCCGACATCCAGCCCAATGAGCCGCGTCTGCCCCTGCAATACTCCACCGACGACGTTGACCACGGCATAACACACGACCATGCCGTAGAGGAGACTCCGGTCCGCCCCGCGCCGCGACAGGATCAGGAACACCGCACCGTAGACGGCGATCCGCAGCAGTGGCGTGAGGGAGGTGCCTGCGAGAGTGGTGGCCAGGAACGACCAGGCCAGGAACACCACGAGGAACAGGCCCACCAAGCCGATGCGCGCAGCCTTCCCGACGGGCCGCTGTGCAAGTCCCCACAGCAGATAGGCGAGCAACAGCACATCGCTGATCAACAGCAGCCCAGCCACCGGGGCCTGAAGGCCGGCCATGCCGAGCCCATGGCCCAGCACGACTGCGCCGGCCAGCAGGAGCGCAGACGTACGAGGGCCGGGTAGTGGCGGTAGTACAGCACGAGGGGTGAGTGCACGACGCGACCCGCGGGTACGTGCGGTGGGCTGTGCTCCATGAACTGGCGTCCTCTGACTCGTCACCGGACCGAGTCTGGCCGTGCGGCAGAGGCTGACGCGTCCGGCACGCGGGGCCGGTACCACCGTCGGGTCACCGACCCGGATCCGGCGGATACGCCATCGGAGTGCACGAGTTGTCCCAGGCGGCTCGTCAGCGCCCTTGTCATGCTTGTGCGGTGCAAGGCTGAGCCGAGGGAACATGCCGACGCCGGTTCCCTGTGCAGAGAACTTCCGCACCTGGGCAGCCCTGGGCAACCGTCTCGGCCGTTTCCGGTGTACTGGGCATCCGCATCTGAAGTGCCAACGAGGATGGATGTACGTTCTCAGACGGCCGCGCCGCACCGGCCACCGGTCGCTGATCTGACGGCTCGGGGGGTCCGTACCCGTGTGCGCCTCTCTCGCGCCGCAATCCGCCGGGTGAGACCGTGGTGCTCAACGGCGGCGAACCATAGGGGTGGCTGTCCGCCCCTCTCGTCTCGATCCGTGTCCGGTGTCGGTGTCGGGGTCGGCTGAATCGTTCGGCCGTCGGCGAGAGTCCGGCGCGCATGGCTGATGGCATTCACGGCGACTACCTCGCATTGCCGGTCACCTCCCTCGGTCGCCGGCGCCGAGCGGTTCTGCGACGGGCCGTCGTCTTCTTCGCTCGCCACTGAAGCGCCCGTGGAGCCGTCGCACAGTCCATCGCCGACGCGCTGGACCGGCGGTACTTCCTCGGCTTGGTCCCGCCGCGGTTGCTCCCTGTCCCGGGAGCAACCGCTGAAACGCACCCGGCAGCCCAACTCCTGGCGGTCGGCCCGCTGGTGAGCTCCAAGGGCTATGACCTACTGCTGACGGCACTGGCCGACCTGATCCGGACCGTGCCCACGGTACGGCTGCGCATCGTGGGCGACGGACCGTCGAGAAAACCCTGGCAAGTGCAGACCGCCCGGCTCGGGCTCTCCCACCAGGTGGAATTTCTCGGCGGCAAGGCATCGATGATGGGCCAGCAGCATTCAGGCGATTCCTGTGCGCCAGGGACCGGGATCGACGACCACACGGTGCACAGGCGCTCCCCGGTCGGCGGGACGCGATGAGAAAGCCGACAGGCTTGTCCCATGCCGAAGCGACCACGCTGAAGTCTCTTTCCCCTCACACCGGGCGAGCGAAGTTCTCCAGCCTCCACGGTGCGTCGTCGTCAAGCGGACTCGCCCGGAGCACTCATCACTCCCGTTCGACGAGGAGAGCGAGGGATGTGTCCGCCAGGCCCCTCAGGGGAGCGATGCTCAAAGCGGGTGATACGGGTGACGACCGCGCCGTTGAAGAAGGCAGTGGCCGGCAAATCCGGGCGGCCCGGTGACAGGCACGACCGTGCCGGTCTCCATCCTCGACAGAGGGCGTCGACTTCAGTGTGGCGTCGAAAACGCCCCGACGGCGAACGCCACACGGCCGATCACACGCAGCAGGCACCACCCGCGCATTGTGCAGCTGTGTCCCGGCAACTCTCACTTCCCCCGCCGCAAGGACCGACGGCCGTTCCACTTGAGACCTGTGGGCAGCGGACCTGCCGGGGTGGCCTGTACAACGACTCCGAGCCTGCGGATACACCGCGCCGCCTGCACATACATCGCTCGCGGCAATACGGCCTTCGCCACCAAGACCAGCCGGACGACCACCGAGGCCAGCCAGATGGAGCGCGGCCGGTGAAGGCCGAGCCGATAGCGAAGCCTGCCGGAGGCGGAAGGCGTGTGATCACTCACCATAGTGAGCCACTCCCTCACTGCCCGCGGACCGCCCGGGCTGCTCAGAACATCACGGGTGACGAAGTGCCGACGCCGCTCTCGGAGACGCTCTTCCACCGCCGTCTGCCGATGGGCCTGGCTCGGGATCTTCCGCACGTCGAAGTCCACGTAGATGCTGGTGATCCGGCTGATGGCACCGCTGTCGAGCAGGTCCTCGAGAACGTCGCACTCGCTGCCTTCGCAGTTGAGCTTCAGATAGATCTCATCACCGTCAGATGTGTTCGCCAGCACCCAATCCGTTGCACGCACCAGGGAGACCGTCTCCTGCTCGATGTCACCCCCCAGATTCACCTTGTCGGCGTAAACACTCGCCCCCCCAAGTCCCGCCCCGAACAAAGTCGCTGAGCCGGTCGCGCGGGAAAGACCCGCCGGAACCACCCGGACCCGCTCGTCGCGGAACCCTCGCAGCACGCGCTGACAAGAGTGTGCGGGTTCGAACGAGCAAATCTTCTCGAATCCCCATCTCGGATCGAGAGCAACGTCCAGGGATTCACCGTAATGCGCCCCGACGTCGAGGAAGATACGCACGGCCTTCACCTCTCTGTTCTTCTTGGACCAGCCACGGCCGCCGGAACTCGCTGCCGCGAATTCCACTCGGCTGGATCGAGACCACAACAGGCTCCAGGGATAACAAGCGGTTCGGGTTTTCTCCCGTCGACACGGCCCACGAAGTGAAGTTCTCCCGCCGCGCGGGAGTGACTGACCGGCTGGTCAGGGCAGGTTGACCGGGACCCAGATTCACCGGTTCAGTCGCTGCCTGGTTGGCCTAGACGGTATGCAGGTGCCGGTCCTGAGCCCGGGCCTCACTCGCAAAGTTGTCGTGGGGTAGCCGGCCCGGCGCATCCTGACCGGTAGTGCCTACATTTGCAGGAGGCCCGGTGTCTTCTGAGCGTACGAGCGTCGGGATGGATGTGCATGCCCGCAGTGTCGTGGCGTGCGCGATCGACACGGTGAGCGGGGAGTTGATCCGCTGTCGGCTCACGCCGCAGCATGGTGACGTACTCGGTTGGATCAGCCGCGGCGGCCTACGAAGCCGGGCCGACCGGCTTCGGCCTGGCCCGGGCGCTCTGGGTGGACACCTGCCCGCCCAGCGGAGACGGTACACAACGACTTCCTCGCGCCCGGTTCGACCGCAGCCAGCCAGGTGCAGGGCAGCGGCACGATGACCGTGACGAACAACTACGCAGAGTAGGACCGCCGGTGGGGATGCGACGGCACCGAGCATCGCGGGAACGAGCGGAACGGGAAGGACCGGGAGCCAGCGGGCGGAACAGTCCACAACGACTTCCGCGGCGCGCAGTTCACCCACAGCCAGGTCAGGGCAGCGGCGTCACAAATGTCGTCAGAGCCGCCCAGCGGCGTGCCTACCTCGTCGGGAGCCTCGCGTTCGCCGTGGCAGTCCTCGTCGTCATGATTAGTGGCTGCAGGGGGCGGACTCATCCCGCGGCGCAGGCGCCGAAGCCGGCGGCCTCGCGTCGTCGGCGCCAACCCAGCCCCTGCCTTCGGCCCCGCCATCCCCGCCTCCGGCATCCGCCCCGGCTTCCCCGGAGCACGCCCCGCTCGACCGGGAAGCCGTCGACCACGCCTTCCGGGAGTATCTCGATGCGCTGGTCGGCCACAACATGACAGACCTCCGCCGGGCAACGTGCCCCAGGCTGCGCTCCACGCTGGTGGGCTTCGCGCTGAACGGTTACTACGTTGCCCGCTGGGAAATCCCGGTACCGGTGTGTCGTCGTCGACTACCTGGGTTTCGGATTGTCCGAGCGTTCGGCGGGTTTCGGCTACACCATCGCCAGGCCGCGTGGCCGGCGGGCAGTCCTGGCCCCGGTGTTCGTCGCCGAGATCGGCGACGCCACGCGCTTCCCGACCGGCAGACAGCTGTGCTCGTGGGCCGGGCTCACCCCACGCCACCGCGAGTCGGATCTGACCGTGCACCGTGGGCACCTCACCAAGCAGGGCTCGACACCACCCCCCGGAATCGGCACGGTCCCCCTCCCCCAGCCCGCCGTCGTCGACCAGCTCCGCAACCTCACCTCACCGCTGTGAGCGTGGATGGCGGACCACGGCCGTCTCGACCCCAACTGGCCGCGTGGTCACCTGCGAGCGCGGCGTCGAACTTGACGAGGCGGACATACCGGCCGGCTGCTGAAGCCGGGCAGGCTACCCACGTCGAGGTCGCCCGGGCTGTCGGCGAGGAACGCCTCGCGGTTGGGTACAGCGAAGCCGGTGCGGCGGGATGCCCGTGTCGACGACGAAGAGCGGGACCCACGCGTTCCGCGTCTCTCAGAGTGGCCTGGAGGACCAGGTTGTCGTCAACCATGGGGTCCGCGGTGGAACAGGGCGACGGAGACGCGCACCGTTCCCTTGAGCCCCTTCAGGCGGTACGGGCCGGTTCAGGGAAGGCCGATTCGGCTGCGGTGGCGATGTTTCGGGCCATGCCGCCGAAGACCGCGGCGTGGAAGGGGGCCAAGCCCCACCAATAGGCGTGCCCGGCCAGGCCGTGCGGATGGAACAGGGCCCGCTGCCGGTACACCGTGCGCCCCTGTGGACTCCGGTCGACGGCCATCTCCAGCCAGGCCAGGCCCGGCAGCCGCATCTCCGCGCGCAGCCGGAGCAGCCGGCCCGGCTCGATCTCCTCCACTCGCCAGAAGTCCAGGCTGTCGCCGACCCGCAGCCGGGTCGCGTCCCGGCGGCCCCGGCGCAGGCCGACTCCGCCCACCAGGGTGTCCAGCCAGCCTCGCAAAGACCAGGCCAACGGCGAGGAGTACCAGCCGTTCTCGCCGCCGATCGCCTCCACCACCTGCCACAGTGCCTGCGGCGACGCCGCGACCGTCCGCTCGCGGTGATCCGTGTAGAGGCTCCCGCCCGCCCAGCCGGGGTCGGTCGGCAGCGGGTCGCTGGGGGTGCGGGGAGTCGAGGCCGAGGACCACCTGGTGGCCACGTCCGCGTCCTGCACGCGCCTCAGCGCCAGCCGGATCGCCCGGTCGAGGGTGACCAGCCCCTCCGGCGGGTCCGGCACGTAACGGATGATGTCCCGCTCGGCGCAGACCACCTCGTGCTTCAGTGACTCGACCAACGGGCGCGCGATAGCGCCCGGCACGGGGGTGACCAGACCGACCCAGAGGCTGGACAACCGGGGGGTGAGCAGCGGAACGGGCAGGATGACCCGCTTCGGCAGCTCCGCGATGGCGGCGTACCGCCGCATCATCTCCTGGTAGGTGACGACATCTGGCCCGCCGATGTCGAAGGCTCGGTTCACGTCGTACGGCAGCCGTGCGCACCCCACGAGGAGGCGGAGCACGTCGCGGACGGCGATCGGCTGGATACGGGTGCGCACCCACCTCGGGGTCACCATTACGGGGAGCCGCTCGGTCAGATAGCGCAGCATCTCGAACGAGGCCGAACCCGACCCGATGATCACGGCTGCCCGCAGTACGGCTGCCGGCACGCCCGAGGCCAGGAGGATGCGGCCCACTTCGGCGCGGGACCGCAGATGGGGTGACAGTGCGTGCTCGGGTACTCCGGAAGGGCTCAGCCCGCCGAGGTAGACAATCCGCCGGACTCCGGCGGCACGCGCCTGCTCACCGAAGATCCTGGCCGCGCGCCGGTCGGTCTCCTCGAAACCCCGCCCGGTGCCCAGCGCGTGCACCAGGTAGTACGCGACGTCCATTCCCTCCATGGCCGCACGCACGGACTCCTCGTCGGTCACGTCCCCGCGCACGGCTTCCGCCCGCGCGGCCCACGGATGGTCCCGCAGCTTGCCGGGCGAGCGGGCCAGGCAGCGCACCGAGTACCCGGCGGCCAGCAACTCCGGCACCAGCCTGCCGCCCAGGTATCCGGTGGCGCCGGTGACCAGACAGCGAGTCGGCCGGTCGTCGTCGGTCATACCGATCGCACGCAGGCCGGTCGAGTGCGCCTTGTCCGGCGACGGCCGGCGGACCGGGCCGCAAGAAGCGTCATGGTTCCCATGCCTTCCTGGGACGTGCCCCTCCGAGGGGCTCTGTCGCTGTTCCCCTGAGCCCATGCTTGGGGCCGGGGACGAGCGCCGCAACCTCGCCGATCCCGGCCGGAGGGTGACAGCGGGGTCGGCGCACGGGCTTGGTGCGATGAGCCGCGACGTCACGCCACGGAGGCCGGACCCGTCCGTGACAACGTGATCAGCGGCAGTTCCGGATCCTGAGTCGGTCTCGCGTCGGACGGCGTCGGCAACCATGTGGCGGACCCCGGCCCTGGATGGCGTAAGGCCAGGCAATTCGAAGGTGCGCGAGAACCGACCGCGGCGCAGGCCCGCGCGGACGCGGGGCCCGCGATGAGCTCGGCACGGGCCGACGGCAGGCCCAGGGCGAGCAGGGGGAGGTACTCGGCGCGAGCGGTGCGTCCGACTTCCTCGAGGGCGTCCGGGTCCGGGCCTGGGCGGGCGATCGTCAGGCCCGGGTCGGGGACTCGGCCGAACTCGCCGCCGCCGGCGCCGAGGCGGAGCGGGAGCTGTGGCGACGGGGCGGGTGCTGTTGCGTCAGCCGGGACGGAGCGGCTGGTTCGTGTGGCGGTCGAGGCGGCGGACATCGATCACGCTCGGTCTGTGGCGGGGCGGATCGCGGATGTGTGAAGTCGGGGCTGGCATGATGGCGGCCGCCGGGTAGGGGGTGGGGGTTGCGGGCGGGCTGCGGTTTGCCGTGGCTTGTCGCGCAGTTTCCCCGCGCCCCTTGGGGTCTGTTGCCCCTCACGGTGTGGTGGTGCGTTGGCGCTGTCTGCTCCACAGCCACTTCTGGGTCACCAGGGTGAGGGTTCCTGCCAGGACGATGCCCAGGAGGTTCAGCAGGAGCTGGTTCGTCGAGCCGATCGTCTGGCTCGTGTCGCCGTAGCTTAGGGCGACCGCGGCGTTGGCGGCGGCCGGGACCGTCGTCACCGAGATGGCCACGCCCACCAGGGCGCCCGACTTGGCCGAGGTCAGCGAGAGGGTGCCCGCGATGCCGGCGAGGACGGCGACGACGAAGGAGAAGGCGTCAGGCGCGTAGACGAAACTGGTGTTGGGGCGTTCGGCCTCCAGCTGCTCCTTGCTGAACAGGTTCAGCGCGTCCATGAACCAGCTGAAGCCGACCGTGACCGCCATGGCCACAGCGAAGCCGACCAGCAGGGCGCTGAGCGACCGCAGGGCCAGGCGCGGCGCGCGCTGCACGATCGAGGTGGAAATACCGGCCAGCGGGCCGAACTCCGGGCCGACCGCCATCGCGCCCACGATCAGGATCGCGTTGTCGAGCACCACACCGCAGGCCGCGATCATGGTCGCCAGCGTGATGAAGGAGACGTAGGTGACGGAGAGCGTCGACTCTTCGTGGGTCGCGTCCGTCAGGTGCTCCCACAGCACCGCGTCCGCGCCCTCGCCGGGGGCCTCCGCCTCGGCCTTGTCGGCGCGCTTGGACAGCGACAGGTCGATGGTCTCAACGGCGATGGAACCGGAGCTGTCGATGCCCAACTCCTGTAGTCTGGTGAGGAGTTCGTCACCGGCCTCGCGTGCCACGTCGCACATCACAACGTCCCCGGCGGGGTCGCGGGCAGCGCCGGGCACGACGACGAGGTGCGTGGTGCCCACCGTGGACTCGATCAGACGCACCACGTCGTCGGTCGTGGCGGCCGGGGTGATCAGGCGCAGATGCAGCATGACGCCTTTCTAACAGGCCCCCTGCCCCGCCTCCGGGCAGGCCCAGCCGCATCTCTACGTCGTCGTTGCACACGGCATCCTCCGGCATCGGGGCGTCGCCCGCCGCGGCTACGCGGCGGGCGAGGAAACGCCGTTTCCAGGGCGGGCGCGTCCGTGTAGACCAGGGGGCCGGCACTGGAGCGGTAGTACGTGGTGGTGATGAGACAGGGCCGCCAGGGCGTGGACAGGATTTCGGTCAGCGCACTGATGGGATGATGGCCAGGTGGTCAGGTAGGGGCTGCCAACGCGGCAGCTCGGGGCACGGTCGGTGAGGGTACGCCAGGGTGTGGGCGACGTTGCCGGGAACGATGGCGAACCGAGCGGAGTCGACGAGCCGGGCACCGGGAGGGAGAGCCTCGTAATCGCCCGCCGGAAGCGGCAGCTGGAGAGCAGGGCCACGTGCGCGATCGGCCGGCACGCGGCCGTCTCCACCGCTGGGAGTGCCCCACGCTCAACTCGCCGGAGAAGAACTTGGTACGGCTGGAGGCCGCACGGGCGTGCGCCGCACGCCCGCAACGGCTTCTACTGGCCGCGCCGGCCAGACCCGTTTATGGCGGAGGAACTGAGGCAGCGGAACGTCAGACGGGTGTCCTCTCGGCGGCGGCGCGCCAGGGCGGAAGGGTCAGGTGCGTAGCGGCGCGCAGGAGCCACTCCAGGGGGCCGTAGGCGTGGGTACGCATCCATCGGGCGGAGGCGGACAACTGGAGGGCGTAGAGGGCCAGGACGAGGGCGAGGACGGTGGCGGGGGCGAGCCGGCCTATCGCCGCGAAGCCGTAACCGGTGAAGACGACGGCGAGGACGGCGGACTGCGTCAGGTAGTTGCTCAGTGCCATGCGGCCGGCCGGGGCGAGTGCGCCGGCGATCCGTCGTCCGTAGCGGCTGTGGATCAGGCGCAGGAGGGTCGCGGCGTAGGCGGCGGCGAGGGCGGGGGCGGTGAGCACGTCGACGGCCAGCGCGAAGGTCTCGCCGGGGGTGCCGGTCCCGTGGGTGGTGGCATGGGTGTAGAGGCCGGCTCCCGCAAGCCCGACAGGGAAGCCGATCAGCTGGACGCGGCGCAGGGCGCTCGCGCTGATCGGCCGGGCGAGGAGGTCGCGTTTTCCTGCGGCCAGGCCGAGCAGGAACATCGCCAAGGCGCAGGGGGCCTGGAACAGCAGCAGGAGCGCGGCGGTGTCGGGCAGTTCCTCGAGGCGGGCGGTGATGACCTGCGCCGGGTCGCCTGCGAGGAGGGCGGTGGCATGCTGGGCGTGCGCGGTGACGGCCTGAGCGTCCAGTGTGCTCGGTGGGCCGAAGGCGGCCTGCAGCGCCCCGAGACCGGCGTAGAACGCGGCGGTGAGGACCAGGAGGACGCATGCGGCGGTGGCCACAGTGCGGACGCGCAGGCCGCCGGCTGCGAGGAGGACCAGTCCGAGGACGGCGTAGGTGGTCAGAATGTCGCCGGTGAACAGCAGCACCGCGTGGGCCGCGCCGAGCGCGAAGAGGGCGGCGAGGCGGCGTAGGAAGGGGGCGGTGAACCGGGTGCCGCGGCGCTGGGCGGAGAGTCGTTGCAGGGTGAAGGAGTAGCCGAACAGGAAGGAGAACAGCAGGTAGAACTTGGTTTCGAACAAGAGGGTGATGAGCGTACTGACGGCACGGTCGGAGGTCGTGGTGACGCCGGGGTCTGCGACGCCGGTGCCGTGGAACGCGGAGGCGAAGTAGGTGGCGTTGACCACGGCGATGCCCAAGAGCGCGAAGCCGCGCAGGGCGTCCAGGTCCGTCAGACGCGAGCGGCCGGCCGTGGATGCGGACTTGGTATTTGTGTCGAGGGGTGGTTGCAGCACGAGGTATTCCTCTCAAGGGCAGCACGAGGGCCGACGCCGTCGGCCAGGGCAAAAGCGGCGGTGCAAGGGTCGCGGCTGCCGGCAGTGGCCCGCCGGCGGAGAACACTGCGGAGTCCTGGCGTTGCTCTGTCTTGCTGCAGAGGGCGATCACCGCATACAGGGCCACGAGCGCGAAGCGGTGGTCCTGGGCGCAGAGCATGGCCTTGTGGGAGGCGGCGAGGACGAACAGGGTCCGCAACGAGATCCGCCACGTGGGTCGGTGCGGGATTCCGACGGTGAGGAAGTGCAGCAGAGGGATAGGCCCAGCCCGTCGCACTGGACGACGTTCAACACCCTGCTCTGATGCGGCGAGTTCACGCATTCTCCTTGGAAGCGTTGTCGTTGGAAACGTTGTTGAGGGATGGTTCAACGCTAGGAATCGCGGAGTGCCGGGGGCGTCTGGCGGACGTCTGGTTCTTCGGTGCGACCATCGTCGTACGCGAAGAGGTCCGGGCCGGGCGGTAATGCGACCTTCGTCGTATGCGGCAGGGCACAGGAGGGCCGCGCTGGGTTCCTAGACTGACGTGGTGACCGAGCGCCGACCGCCACCTCGTCTTTCGTCTCCGGCCGCCGCCTGGTGGGGCGGCCTCGCGGCGGTGGCGTTCGCAGCGGTCGCCACCCGAGAGGCCGCTTCCTCGGCCGACCTGGTCGGGCCGGTGTGGCTCAACGGGCTGTGCGCGGTCGGGACGGCCGTGCCGCTGGCGACCGGTCTCCGCCATGCCGTGGTGTCCGTGAGCGTGGCCGTCGTGGCGGCCATGGCGCAGACGGCTCTGCTGACGCCGTCCACGAACCTGGCGATGCCCTTCCTGGCGCTGCTGACCGCGGCCTTCACCGCAGGCCGGTACGCACCAAGCCGCCGCGTGTCGCTGGCACTACTGGTGCTGTGTCTGGCGGAGGAGTGGGCCGGTCCGATCGCCGTCAATGGCGACCCCGTCTGGGATGCCCTGTTCGTCAGCCTCGCCCTGTGGGCGGTCTGGCTGCTCGGGCACTCGGCCCAGACCCGCCTCCGCCTTGCCCGGGCCGAACGGGCGCGGCGCGACGCCGAACGCGAGCTCGCTGCACAGATCCGCACGGCCGTCACAGCCGAGCGCCACGCGGTTGCCCGGGATCTGCACGACACGGTCGCCCACGCCGTCACCCTGATGGTGCTCCAGGCCACCGGCACCCGACTGATCGCCCACAAGGACCCCGACGCCGCCGTCACCGCGCTGGCCTCCATCGAGAATGCCGGCCGGCAGGCCATGGAGGACCTCCGCGCCATGCTCCACGTCCTGCGCCAGGCCTCCGACAGCCCCGACAGCCCGCCGCCCACCCTGGAGCAGCTCGCCGCCCTCGTGGAAGCCGCCCGTGCCAGCGGCGTCGACGCCGTCCTCGACACCAGCGCGCTGGCCGCCGAGCTGCCCCGGCCGCTGGCCGTCACCGCCTACCGCACTGTCCAGGAAGGCCTGACCAACTCCGCCCGCCATGCCCCCGGCTCCCCCGTCCGCATCACCGTGCGCACCACCCCCGGCCAGCTCACCGTCACCGTCACCAGTGGCCCACCCGCCGGCGACCGGCCTTCGCCCACCAGTGGCAGCGGGACCGGCCTGGCCGGTCTGCGTGAACGCGTCACCGCGCTGGGCGGCACCCTCACCGCCGGCCCACAGACCGACGGCGGCTACACTCTGGCGGCAGCCCTGCCCCGGAGCACCGCATGAGCCAGATCCGCGTCCTGATCGCCGACGACGAATCTCTCGTGCGCGGCGGACTTTCTCTCATCGTCGCCGCCGCCGACGACCTCACGGTCGTCGCCGAGGCCGCATCCGGACCCGAAACCCTCGCCCAAACCGACCGCACCCGACCGGACGTCATCCTCCTGGACATCCAGATGCCCGGCAGCGATGGCATCGCCGTCACCCGCCAGCTGCGCGACCGGCCGTACAGACCCCGCATCGTCATCGTCACAACCTTCGGCCTGGACATCTACCTCCACCAGGCACTCGACGCCGGCGCCGACGGCTTCATCCTCAAAGACGCCCCCGCCGAACTCATCCAGCAGGCCATCCGCTCCGCCCACCGAGGCGACGCCGTCCTCTCGCCCCAGATGACCCGCGCACTCATCCGCCGCTACACCAGCCTCCCCACCCCCGACCCCGCACCACCCGCCGGCTACGACCAACTCACCGCCCGCGAACGCCAAGTCCTCACCCTCCTCGCCCAGGCCCACTCCAACGCCGAAATCGCCACGGCACTCCACATCAGCGAGGCGACCGTCAAAACTCACATCACCCGCATCCTCATGAAACTCGGGCTCCGCGATCGCGCTCAGGCCATCGTCCTGGCCCACCGCCACGGCCTGGACCGCCCCGCACCATGACAACAATGCCGTCCTCGACACCCACTGTCCCGTCTCATTGGATCTTGTTTTCGTGGGGTCTTCTCACCCGCGATGATGCGCTCTGACGTGACAGGGGACCGCCCAACAAGCGGCCCCGAGCAGGCGGCACCGACGAGACAAACAAGCCCTCGATCAAGTAGACATGAACGAGGTCAGGACCTGGGGAATTACGTGACGCCGGGCCCGGGGAATTACGTGATCGTTCACAGCCGGACCAGGAGCCCACCGCGCACATCGAAGCTGATGTGCGGGGTGGATTCGCATGCCTCCGACATGCGCACACCTTGCAGCGGCACGTACCGGCCGTCGTAGACCACTTCGCGCATCTCCGGCTTGAAGAAGAGGGTCAGCCACACCCCGCTCAGCACCAGCACGAGCAGGCTGTAGAGCGCCAGCTCGCCCAGGAGGAACGACCAGTGGTCCGGAAACGCCTTGCGCAGCAGTTGGCCACCGTCAAGGACCGGCAGCCGGCCATCTGCGGCGTCGGTGAACCGCTCGCCGGGCCCTCGGCCCGCCTCTGACGTTGGTGCGGCACGCCGCCGCGCCGCCTTCACCTCGCCTCCAGGCCTGGCCCACCATTCCCGACCCACCGAATGCCTCCCATCGTCGGCTCCGGCAGCGGTTTCCGGCCGCGCCGGTAGCCTCGGCGCCCGGCGGGCTGTCGTACGCCGCCGTGCTGTGTATTCCGCGCCATGGATACGGGCGAGTGCCCAAAGCCTGCGAAACACTCTCTGATTGGGCACACGCCACCCACCCGGCGGGCGTACGCTTCGGGACTCGCTGTACGGCTACTGGTTCGATGAATCGGCGCTGATGTCGCCCAGCGCCGATTCAGGAAGGCGCCTCGGCTTTCCAGGGGCCGGTCCAGGTGGCGAGGGTCTGGCGGGTGCGGATGCCGTGGGCGGGCAGCGCACCACGGACGGCAGGCAGCAGCGCGGCATCGACCGTGGGGTCGTCCGGAGTGCGCTGCCAGTATCCGTCCGGGTGCTCGCACGTGGCCGAGACGCTGGCCAGGATCAAGTCGGCCAGTACGGCGCAGGATCGGCGTGCGGATGGCGGGGTGCGGCGGCGGCCATGGCTCGCAGGCCTGCGACGCGGGTCAGGCGGCTGTGGGTCCACAGCTGGTCGTCCGGATACCGGCATCCGGTTGCCGCCAGCGTTCGGCAATGGCGCGCAGGGCAATGCCGACGGCCTGCCAGGGCGGTCGTCGAGGCGGTGATGGCGTTCGGCTGCAGCGAACAGCAGCAGGCTTCGCCGAAGCAGTCCAGCTGGAACTGCCGGCCGACGCTGTTGGAGGCGCCTACGGCGGCTGCGGCTTTGCCTAGCGTAGATCTGGTCGCGGATTCACACGTACCGATAGCCGTAGTTGCGGCGCCCGCCACCGACTGTGTAGAAGTGAGGGCGCGTGTGCGTCACCGCTTCCTGGGGCTCGGTGTGTGGAACGGGGATACGGACTCCTCCCCCGGTGCCGCCCTGCGCGGGAGGGCGGCGGTTGTCCTGCGGAGCGCTCGCCGCCCAGGAGCCTCGCCCCAAGTCCCCTCACGGGCCGTTCGCCTACCGCGTCGCCACCGGGCGCGTGCCCTGGACGCATGGGGCGAGAACCGCCCTATGACAAATACGTGATTGCGGACGCCTCCCGAAAAGGTCGTACGCAGTGACGGTGGTCGCCGGGCTGTTGGAGAGCATGCCGCGGCTGGAAGCCGACGTCGTATTCGGTATGCAGGCCACCGGCTCCCTCAAGGATCGGCTCGGTGGCCATAGCGTTAGGTCCGGTGTCCACGGGTACTGCTCGACGCTCCGCTGAACAGTCGGGCAAGGGCCCTGAACGGCAGGGTCACGACAGCGGCAATTGTGCTGCCGATGGCACGCAGTACGTCGGCGATAGCCCGGAACATGGTAGGCCTCCTCACACGGGTCCCTGTGTCAAGGCGGACGAGTTCCCGTGGCACGAGTCGCCACTCCGTGCGGTTGGGACAGACGTGGCAGCCGGGATCCCGGTTTACGTCATCACGGCGAAGGCCAGACTGGACGTCGCCAGGGGCATGGTTGCGGAGACTGCGAGCAGCACCGTCGGCGAGGCCGCCCGCCTGCTCACCGACTTTGCGAGCCGACGTCATGTCCGCCTCGCTGAAACGGCGTATACCCTGGTCACGCGCGCCATGGAACCGGCCGTCGTCGGGCGGAGTCCGCAAAGTTGAGCTCGCGGCGGGCGTTGTCACTGGTGCGGATCCGGGCATCGTTCCGCAGCATGCGCAGTACGGCGCGTTCGAGGGTCCGTGGGGTGGCGGGGACACCGTAGGGGCCCCTCGTAGCGACCCCGCAAGCGGCAGCCCCGTCGTACGTGCCGTACAAGTGGGGGCCCGTCATGTGCGGGTACTCGGACCGCATCGGCGAATGGCACCGCCCCGTACGAAGGGATGGTCCCAATGACCCAGCATGCCGCGACGTCGTGACAACCGACCTGGTGACCGTCGAACCGCAGGCCTCGGTGGAGGAAGTCGCCCAGATGATGCGCGACGAGAAATCGGCGCCGTGCTGGTCACCGAAGGCGATCCGCGTGGGCTGGTCAGCGACCGCGACCTGGTGTTCGGCTCGGTGGCCGCGGGACGCGACCCGGGCCGGGGCGACAGGCCGACGCGTACAGCGACGACCTGATCACGGTGGGGCCCGATGGCGACCTCGACGTCGCGCTCGGCATGATTGCGTGAGCACTCGGTGCGCCGGGTGCGGGTCGTCGACCAGGCTGAGCACGCGGTGGGTGTCGTATCCCTCGGTGACTTGGCCATCGAGCGCGAGTCCGCTCGGCTCTGGCCGACATCAGCGCCGCCAGGCCCAACAAGTGACCTCCCGCGCACCGCGAAGGACCGCGGGACGAGACAGTCCGAGAGGAGGGCGTGTCATGACCACTCCCGACCCCGAGCCCAAATGGACCCCAGGACTCGAACCGGGCGGTCAGGTCTCTCCCGGTGAGACCCCGCCCGCCGAAGGGGGTACCCACGGCATCTCCCACCCCGAGCAACCCGAGCTGCGCAAGGGGTGGGCAGCGATGCCCCTGACCGTGATCATGATTGTGGTGGCCCTCGTGGTGATCGGGCTGATCGCCATGGCCGTGGCCCTGTGACGAGCTCCGGAGCGCCACATCGGAGATTGAAACGGCACGATGTCCATGCCGTTGACGGTCGACGCGCAGGCGCACGGTCTGGCCGGGGACGGCACGACCAACGATCAGCTGGCGCTCGCGAGGTTGGTGGACGTCCCCGGTTGTCCGAGATCTTCTCACGCGACCAGGACAGCGGGTCGTCGTCGTAGTCGACTTCGACATCTGAATTCAGCAGGCGCTCGTACATGTGGTGCGAAGAAGCCGTCTCCGCAGGTCACGTGCATGTTGAGGATTCGTCGTCCGGACCCGAAGGGGCCAGGCAGAGAATCCCAGCACATTGTGCCGCGCCGAACGGCCTTTCCGACGACGCACTGATACGGGGCTCCCGGCTCAGTCGTTTCGCACGTTCATTCCCCTGGGCGCCGCATCACAGCCACTCGCGACTCCCGTGTGAGGCCACCTACTTCGGGCACTCGGAGCCCGCGGCGGTCGTCCGGCCCGCTGCTCCAGACGGGAGGCGAAGGATATGGGTCATGGTGGGAACGTCATCGACGAACTGGTGACCGATCACCGAGAGGTCGAGGAGTTCTTCGGCCGGATCGAGGGGCTACCGTCCGGTGACAAGGACCGCAAGGTGTACGCCGACCAGGCCACGATGGAGCTGGTCCGGCACTCGGTGGCCGAGGAGGAGTACCTCTATCCGGCTGTACGGAAGCACATGGCGGGCGGGGACGCCCTTGCCGACAAGGAGATTGACGATCACTCCAAGGCCGAGCAGATCATGAAGGACCTGGAGGGGTGCGACGCCGATGATCCCGAGTTCGACCGGCTCATCGGGATGCTCATGAGCGAGATTCGCTCGCACGTGGCCGACGAGGAGGAGAACCTCTTCCCCAAGCTGCGCGCGGCGTGTTCCGCGGACACGCTCGACAACCTGGGCGACAAGGTGCGTCAGGCGAAGAGGATGGCCCCGACCCGCCCGCACCCGTCCGCCCCGAACAAGCCACCGGCGAACAAGTTGCTGGCCCCTGGGGCCGGCCTGGTCGACCGCATGCGCGACGCACTGACCGGGCGCGGCAAGAAGGACTGATCCCCCGCAGGATGGCCGACCGTGGGTTTGGCGGCCCCTGGATAGACGTCGACGATCACTTCGCCGATCAGCTCTTCCCGGCACCGGACGGTGATGTCCAGGTACGCCTCGTTGAGGGCCAGCGACGCGGAGTCCGCGCAGCCTGGGCAAGGTGGGCGTCGCCCTCGGTGAGGTACCCGGTCTTCTGCCGCGGAGTCGAACAGCAGAGGCGATGAGATCACCTGGAGCCGTATGGGGTGATCCGTGCCGGTGCCGTACACCGGGGCCGGGCCGCGTTCTGCTGGCGGCCTCCCGCACGCCCACCTGCCGACAGGACCGGCTGATCAGGTGCGGCACGTGTATCTGGGAAGTTCCGAACAACTCAGCAATGCGGCTCTGTGCCATGTGTCTCCCCGGTAAGTCTCGGCGTGCCCGGCGGTCTCTCCTGGACTCGGCCCAGCACGCGCAGGCCTGACAGGTGGTCACGGAAGTTACCGCTTGATCCCGCCTTTGACCGTGGGGACGACGCAACTCTCGAAGGAGTGGCCGCAGTCGGGCCCGTAGCGGTCGACAGCCGGACCAGACCGAGCACTGCGACCTCGCGCAGGTCCTCGTTGCTCAGTCCGACCAGTCGTTCCGCCATCGTGAATGCGCATGATGTCTCGCAAATCCTCTACAGGGGCGTGTGCGGCACCGCAGGAGCGCGGCCCGCCCACCCCGCACGTACCGGGCCTCGCTGGGTACTCGGAACCGGAATGGCCCTGCAGTGCTGCAGCCCAAGGGAGAAGAGGTGACGTGCCATGACCGGAGGGGGTGCCCGAGGGCACGGCCAGGAGCATGACGCGACCCCCTTCGTCCCGGGACGGCGCGCGAGGCTGCCCGGGCTGCGTAAGGCGGCCGCGGACTGCCGGGGCTGCCCGCTGTACCAGGACGCGACCCAGACCGTGTTCGGTGAGGGCCACACGAACGCACGCGTCCTGCTCCTCGGCGAGCAGCCCGGGGACCAAGAGGACCGCCAGGGCAGACCGTTCGTCGGCCCCGCGGGCAGAGTACTGAGACGCGCCCTCGCGGACGCGGGCATCGATCCGGACGGGGTGTATGTCACCAACGCGGTCAAGCACTTCAAGTTCACGATCCCCGAAGGCCGTAAACGCCGTATCCACAAGGCCCCGACCCTCCGCGAGATGACGGCCTGCCGACCCTGGCTCATGGCCGAGCTGAGGGTCGTGGAACCAGAGGTGGTCGTCGCGCTCGGCGGGACGGCGGGCAAGGCCCTGCTCGGCTCGGGATTCCGGGTGACCGAGCAGCGCGGCGCCCTGCTGCCCTGGCCCGGCCTCGGCGACCAAGGCAGTACAGGCGGCGCCGAGGAAGGGATCAGCGGGCTGGTGGCGACGATCCACCCGTCCGCCGTACTGCGCGCCGACGACTCCGACCGCACACGCGTCTACGACGGTCTTGTCGCCGATCTGCGCATCGTGGCCGACCTGCTGGGAGACGGCGCCAGGTCCGGCCTGCAGGCCGAGGACCGTACCAGGAGTTAGACATGCCGGAGTTGCCAGATGTCGAGGGTTTCTGTGAGGTACTGAACGAATGTGGCAGTGGCCAGTACGTCCGGCGGGTCGACGTGCGCGACACGGGCGTACTACGCGGGGTCAGCGCCCAACGCCTGCGCCGGGAGGTGGAGGGGCGGCGCCTCGGCCGGTCGTGGCGTCACGGGAAGTTGCTGATCGTCCCGGTCGCTGACGGAGCCGTCATCGTCTGGCACTTCGGCATGACCGGCGAACTGGTCTGCGCACGCGCGGACGAACCGCCGATCGCCCATGACCGCGTCCTCCTGACTCTCGATGACGAACGCCAACTGCGCTACCGCGACCAGCGCAAACTCCTGGGCATACGGCTGGCCCCAGATCAGCGCGCGCTGGCGCGACTGCTCGACCGGCTCGGTCCTGACGCCCTGGAGATGACACGCGAGGACTTCCTGGACCTGCTCGCCGAGCGGCGGGGCGCGGTCAAGGGCGTGCTGATGGACCAGTCCCTCATCGCCGGCCTCGGCAACCTGCTCAGCGACGAGATCCTCTGGCGGGCCCGTGTGGCGCCCCGGCGCCCGGCGAGGGCCCTCGATGACAGAGAGGCGCGCAACGTGTTCACGGCGATGCGCGGCGTGCTCGCCACTGCCACCCGCGCCGGGTGCGTACCGCCGCGGCAAACCTGGCTCACCGGTCATCGCGACGACGGCGAACCGGCCTGCCCCCGTTGCGGCCGAGGGCTGCAGTCACGCCGCGTCGCCGGCCGGCGTACCGTCTGGTGCGAGCACTGTCAGCATTGATCGCAGTGCCGAGCCAGGGGCACCATCAGGTGCCCCTGCCACCCGGTTCGACAGCCCCGCCCGGGAATCAAGGCGGATCGCCGCGTACAGATCGACGTTGGACTTCGGCGGCATCCACGCCCCGAGCCTTCCACCTTGATCGTGGATACCTCGACACTGGATCT
This sequence comes from Streptomyces luteolifulvus, assembly GCF_008806595.1. Taxonomy (GTDB): domain Bacteria; phylum Actinomycetota; class Actinomycetes; order Streptomycetales; family Streptomycetaceae; genus Streptomyces; species Streptomyces luteolifulvus. The sequence continues at coordinate 164,363 of NZ_VZRB01000019.1, forward strand.
TGAGTTCAGGGAGGGGCGTCCCGAGTGGGGACCTACAAGTACTCGGTGGAGTTCCGGGCCGGCGCGGTGGCGCTGGCCCGTTCGTCGGGCCAGCCCGTCTCACGCATGGCGCCGAACTCGGCGTGAACCACGAGATGCTGCGGCAGTGGATCAAGACCGCGGAGCACGCCGCCCGAGGCGCTCGCGGAGAGTCCACGAAGGACACGGAGAAGGCGGCTTTGCGTAGCGCCCCCCGAGCTCCGGTCAGCACCTAGCCAGTAGCCAGACGACGACGCTGGTCCCGCTAGGCGGGCGAGGTGACCACACGCAGTGGTCCTGTCGGTGTCGTGGTGGTGTCGGGCATCAAACCGGGCCATGTCGCGGAACTGATCCTGGCCCGCACTGGCAGACTGTCCCCCGAGGCTCGAGACGAGCTGGAAACCAAATGTCGCAGATGGAGCGTCATATGCGACCTGACACGGAACAGGGTCCTGACTGCTTCAAGCTGGCGGGCGGCGCGCAAACCCGGGCAGGTTGTGTCGACGGTCTCGCGATGGATGTTTCTCGGCTGTCCGGAGGCCGGCTGCGTAAGGGGTCATGACGGCTTCACCCTGGCGTTTCGGGCCCCCAGTGCTCTGCCCCCACGCCACACCAATCGATCAACGGTGGCTGTGCCAGGTCGACGAGCTCCACCTCCGCCTCGCGAAGGAACCCAACGAGATCGTCCAGGCTGTACGCAAGCCCTACGATCTCGCCGTTGATCCGTACGTGGCGACCGCCCGTGGCGTGGGTTCGATCACCGCGCCGGATGCGAGCGTACGGCGCACGATGGCCTGGGCGGTGGCCACGGAAGCCGACTGCCGTTGTCGGCCGCATAGGCGCGCAGGGCCGAGTGGGCCTCGGCCAGGGTGAGTCCGCAGCTCTCGGCGAGCATGCCGCTGGCCATTTCGATGGTGGCCTTGGCGGCGACGGCGGACTAAGAGGTCGCGCAGATAGGCGCGGTGCTGGTACCCCGGCAGCAAGACAGGCACAGGTCCTGGTGATCATGGAGTTGCGACGCTCTGTGATCACCGGGGAGACCTGTGCCTGTGCTGCCATCATGGCTG
>NZ_VZRB01000002.1 GCF_008806595.1 Streptomyces luteolifulvus
TGGCCTCCCGGCCGACCAGCAGGGGCACGGTCTGACCTCAGAAGTCACGTGCTTCAGGCGATGAAAGTGCTCACCTGCTGGCGGCTACGGCACCGAGTCTCTACGCCCCGGCAAGTCCCATTAGGCGGTCGTGTCGTTCCGGACTGAACGGGTGTGACGGGTGGGTCAGCCGGTGGTGTCGTACCGAACCCGGTGGCACAGCGCGGGGATCTCGCCGGAAGCGAGGCGCGGCAGCACGTCGGGCAGTTCCTCGAAGGCGCACTCTCCGGTGACGAGGGCGTCGAGCGCCGGGTCGGCGAGCAGGTCGAGGGCGAGGGCGAGCCGGTCTGCGTAGGTGCGGCTGGAGCGGCGGGCCGGGGAGACGGTGCCGACCTGGCTGCTGCGGATGACGAGCCGGCGGGAGTGGAAGGCCTCGCCCAGCGGGAGGCCGATCCGGCGGTCGCCGTACCAGCTCAGTTCGAGAACCGTGCCCTCGGCGGTGAGCAGTTCCAGGGAGCGGGTGAGTCCCTGTTCGGTGGCGCTGGCGTGGACGACTAGGTCGCACTCGCCGAGGGCGTCCTCCGGGGCGGCGAAGCCGACGCCGAGGGCCTCGGCGGTCTTGGCGCGTGCGGGGTCGGCGTCGACCAGCTGGACGCGGACGCCCGGGAAGCGGGCCAGCAGCGCGGCCACCGAGCAGCCGACCATGCCGCCGCCGACCACCGCGATCCGGTCGCCGACCAGGGGCGCCGCGTCCCACAGGGCGTTCACGGCGGTCTCGACCGTGCCGGCGAGGACGGCTCGTTCGGCGGGCAGGCCGGCCGGCAGGGGTGTCACGGCGCTCGCCGGAACGACGTAACGGGTCTGGTGCGGGTAGAGGCAGAACACGGTCTGTCCCACCAGACGCTCCGGCCCCTCCTCCACCACTCCGACATTGAGGTAGCCGTACTTCACCGGGGCGGGGAACTCGCCCTCCTGGAACGGCGCCCGCATGGCCGCGTGCTGGCTCCCGGGTACCCCGCCGCTGAAGACGAGGGTCTCCGTGCCGCGGCTGACCCCGGACCAGAGCGTGCGGACGAGGACCTCGTCCTCGCCGGGGTCGGTCAGGGCGACGTCACGGATCTCGCCCTGACCGGGCGAGGCGAGCCAGAACGCGCGTGCGGTGCGGTTCATCGGCATCCTCCTGAACGTTCGGGAAGTTGTTCACGTACCGAGGTGTGCACAGGTCGCGCACAGTACGCGGCCTTGATCGACTCTGTCACCTGGCCGGAGGAATGTGCGGTGGCCCTGAACAACACTTACGACGCAAGGCTGGTCCAGCAGGAGACCGCTGTGGGAGCGGGCGTTCAGATCCTGTTGCTGGCCCTGCTCGGTACGGCGATCGGCATGGGGCCGGCGGGCTGGCTGAGCGGCCTCGCCTTCGCCATCGCCACCTGGGCGGTGCTCTCCAGGGCACTGCACCGGACCCGGCCGCGCTCCTTCGGCCCGGCCAACCGGGTGACCCTCGGCCGCGCGACGCTGGTTGGCGGGGTGACGGCGCTGGTCGCCGACTCCTTCGAGAGCTCGCCGCCGGTGACGCTGTTCGTGGGCCTGACGGCCGTGGCCCTGATCCTCGACGGCGTCGACGGCAAGGTCGCCCGCGCCACCGGTACGTCGACGCCGCTGGGCGCACGCTTCGACATGGAGGTCGACGCGTTCCTCATCCTGGTGCTGAGCGTGTACGTGTCCATGACTCTGGGCCCGTGGGTCCTGCTGATCGGCGGCATGCGCTACGTCTTCGTCGCCGCGGCCCGTGCCCTGCCCTGGCTGAACGCCCCGCTGCCGCCGAGCACGGCCCGCAAGACGGTGGCCGCGATGCAGGGCGTTCTGCTTCTGCTGGCCGGCTCGGGCCTTCTGCCGTACGCGGGGACCTTCGCCGTCGTCGCGGTGGCGCTGGCCGCGCTGGTCTGGTCGTTCGGCCGCGACATCCTGTGGCTGTGGCGGACGTTCCGGGCGGAGGAGGCGCTGGTGGCGGAGGTGCTGGAGCTGAAGCTGGTGCGGGAGCCCGAGAGGATGGCGTCCTGACCCGGGACACACGCAAGTGCACCCCTTGATTTGACAGAGATCACGACCGCCCGCCAACCTTCCCACATGACATTCATTTTCAAGAAGGTGGAAGGGGCGGAGCGGTAGTGCGTGTCGCGTTCGTCGGCAAGGGCGGCAGCGGCAAGACCACGCTGTCGGCACTGTTCTCCCGCCGGTTGGCGCGCTCCGGCGCGCAGGTGCTCGCCATCGACGGCGACATCAACCAGCACCTGGCCGAAGCGCTGGCCCCCGACGCGGACGGCTCCGAGGCGCCTCCCCTGGGCGCACATCTGACGGAGCTCAAGGACTTCCTCCGCGGCACCAACCCGCGCATCCCGTCCGCCGAGGCAATGATCAAGACCACCCCGCCCGGACACGGCTCACGTCTGCTGCGTCTGCTCGGCGACGACGAGGTGCACGCGCGGCACGTCCGGCGCGTGGGCGGCGTACCGCTGATGGTGACGGGCGAGTTCGGGGAGAGCGACCTGGGGGTGGCCTGCTACCACTCCAAGCTCGGTGCGGTGGAGCTCTACCTCGGCCATCTGGTCGACGGTCCCGGCGAGTACGTGGTGGTCGACATGACCGCCGGCGCGGACGCCTTCGCCTCCGGCCTGTTCGCGCGGTTCGACCTGACGTTCCTGGTGACCGAGCCGACGCTCAGGGGTGTCTCGGTGTACCGCCAGTACCGGGACCACGCACGGGAGTTCGGGATCCGCATCGCCGTGATCGGCAACAAGGTGACCGGCGAGGACGATCTGCTCTTCCTCAAGGAGCACGTCGGCGACGACCTCCTCACCCATCTGGACCACTCCCCCTGGGTGCGCTCGGCCGAACAGGGCCGGGCCGAGCCCGACTTGGAGGCCCTGGAGCCCCAGAACCTCAGCGCCCTGACCATCATGCGAGAGGCGGTCGACGCCCACCCCAAGGACTGGCCGGCACTCCACCGCCACGCCGTCGACTTCCACCTCCGCAACGCCCGGGCATGGGCGGACGCGGCGACGGGCCGGAACCTGGTCGGCCAGGTGGACCCGGACTTCGTCCCGGGTCCGGCCGCGCTGAACTGAACCGACGGACTTCGTGGACACCGTCCGCGCGTCCCTCCCTCACGCCTGGAACGACGGCGGGGACTTCCGGTCATACGATGACAAGTGGGCCGGTGCGCTCTCACAGACCGCAACGCGACGGCACCGGCGGCGCGCGCAGACAGGGAGCAGGCATGATCCGTTCAGCCGACATCCGCGAGTGGCGCAACCATGAGGTGGTCGACCCGAAGGGGCGCAAGATCGGCATGCTCGAAGCGGTCTATGTGGACACGGCCACGGACGAACCGGCCGTGGCCACGATCCGGACCGGGCTGCCCACCCGCCAGCGGCTGGTCTTCGTCCCGCTCGACGAGGCCGTCCTCGGGCCCGGCTATGTCAGGGTCTCCCACGCCAAGGGGGAGGTCCGGAAGGCTCCTTCCATCGGGACGGACGACGTCCTGCCCGCCGAGCAGGAGGAAACGATCTTCCGGCACTACGGCCTGCAGTACAAGCGGGGCATCGGCGGCGAGCGCAAACTCGCACGCCGTTGATCCTTCCTCGCCGCCCTTCGTGGCCGATGTGGCCTTTGTCGCGCTCGGGCGGCCCCGCCACCGAAAGGCGGGACCGCCCTCGCGCCGACACTCACCTCACCGGCGTACTCACCGGTGCCGGCGCATAGCCCGAAGGGCGGGCCGTGAATGTGCCGCGGCCCTGGGTGCGGCTGCGCAACCGGGTTGCGTAGCCGAAGAGTTCGGCCAGTGGCACGGTCGCGGTCACGGCCGTCGCACCGGGCCGGGCGGACGAGCCGGTGACGCGGCCGCGCCTGGCCGCGAGGTCGCCGAGGACCCCGCCGACCGCCTCCTCCGGCACCGTGACCGTGACCTCCGCGACCGGTTCCAGCAGGATCATCGCGCAGGTGCGCAGCGCTTCCCGCAGGCCCAGCCGGCCCGCCGTACGGAAGGCCGTGTCCGAGGAGTCCTTCACATGGGTTGCGCCGTCGGTCAGGGTGACCCGTAGTCCGGTCACCGGATGACCGCCGAGCGGCCCGTCGGCGAGGGCGTCCCGGCAGCCGGCCTCCACCGCGCGGACGTACTCCTGCGGCACCCGCCCGCCGACGACGGTCGAGCGGAACTCGAACTCGCCGTCCAGCGGCTCCACATCGAGGACGACATGGGCGAACTGCCCTGCCCCGCCGTCCTGTTTGACATGCCGGTAGACCAGGCCGGACACTCCGCGGCCGACGGTCTCCCGGTAGGTCACCCGGGGCCGGCCGACGTTGACCTGCAGGCCGTGGGCCCGGCGCAGCTTCTCCACCGCGACCTCCAGATGCAGTTCGCCCATGCCCGACAGCACCGTCTGACCGGTCTCCGGGTCGGTCCGCACGACCAGCGACGGATCCTCCTCCGCCAGCCGCGCCAGCGCCGTGACCAGCCGGTCGCCGTCGGCCCGTCCGCGAGCCTCGACCGCCATCGAGACGACCGGCTCGGCGACACCCGGCGGTTCGAGGACGAGCGGAGCGTCGGGCGCGCACAACGTGGAGCCCGCGCGGGCCGACTTCAGCCCGGCCACGGCCACGATGTCGCCGGCCACCGCCCGCTCCAGCTGGGCGTGCCGGTCGGCCTGCACCCGCAGGATCCGGCCGATCCGCTCGGTGCGCCGCGTGTCCGCGTCCCGCACGGTGTCTCCCTTCTCCAGCGTTCCCGAATAGATCCGCAGATACGTCAGCCGTCCCGTGGCCGTCGCGTTCACCTTGAACGCCAGTGCCGCGAAGGGCGCCTCCGGGTCGGCCGGCCGCTCCTGCTCCGCCCCGTCGTGCATGCCGCGGACCGCGGGCACGTCGAGCGGGGACGGCAGGTAGGCCACGGCGGCGTCGAGCAGCGGCTCGATCCCGCGGTTGCGGTAGGCGGAGCCGCACAGCACCACCACGCCGTCGCCGCTGCGGGTGAGGTCCCGCAGCGCCGAAGCGAGGGTCTGCGGTGCGAGCGTGGAGCGCTCGCAGAACTCCTCCAGCGCGGCCGGATGGAGCTCCGCGACCGCCTCCTCCAGGATCCGCCGACGCCGCTTCGCCTCCTCGCGCAGTTCCTCCGGTACGGGACCTTCCTGCGCGGTGTCGCTTCCGTCGGCCCAGGTCAGCGCGCGCAGACGCAGCAGGTCGACGACGCCCGTGAACCCGCTCTCGCTCCCGATGGGCACCTGCACGACCAGCGGGGCCGGATGCAGCCGCTCCCGGATGGAGGCGACGGCCGTGTCCAGGTCGGCGCCCGCGCGGTCGAGCTTGTTGACGAACGCGATCCTCGGTACGCCGTGCCGGTCGGCCTGCCGCCACACGGACTCGCTCTGCGGCTCGACCCCTGCGACGGCGTCGAACACCGCGACCGCGCCGTCGAGCACGCGCAGCGAGCGCTCCACCTCGTCGGCGAAGTCGACATGGCCCGGCGTGTCGATCAGGTTGATCCGGTGACCGTTCCAGGCGCAGCTGACCGCCGCCGCGAAGATGGTGATCCCGCGGTCGCGCTCCTGCGGGTCGAAGTCGGTGACGGTCGTGCCGTCGTGGACCTCGCCGCGCCGGTGCGTGGTGCCGGTGGCGTAGAGGATCCGCTCGGTGACGGTGGTCTTGCCGGCGTCGACGTGGGCGAGGATGCCCAGGTTGCGGACAGCGGTCAGGGGGTTCGGGTTGGTGCGCACGGCCCATGGCCTTTCGGTCGTTCGGGAAAGGGCAGCGCGATTCCCGGACGATGACGGACCGTCAACGGGCATACGTGGGACCGGTGTCGAGGCACCGGCTCGGGGAGCGCGTCGGCGTCAGACGTTCGTCGCGGGCATCCGGTACCGGCCGCGCAGCGGGCACCGGACGGAGGAGGACACGAGGATCACCTCGTACCGGGACGGGGGAACGACGACAGCGGTGCGGTCGCACACGGCCGGGCTCCCCTCACTCGTCTGACGGATCATCAACGGCCTGCGCCGCCGTGCTGAGGCGGCGGCGCAGACTGTGTGGTGAGTGTAGGGAAGGCACAGGGCGCGGGGCACGGGATTATTTCCGCCGCGGCTCCGCTCCGTATCCCGCTCGTGATCTCACTCGTGGGGTACGACCGCGACCGGGCAGTCGACGTGATGGATGGCGGCGTGGGTGACCGGGCCCGTGCGCCGGCCCGGCCGCTCGGTCAGCCGGTGGCCGACGACCAGCAGGCTCGCCCCGACGGCGGCCCTGAGCAACGCGGTCTGCGCCTTGCCCTCGGTCACGGACTGCACGACCTCCACCTCGGGGTACTTGTCGTGCCACACCTGGAGCACGGCGGACAGGAAGCCCTCCCACTCCTCGGCCCGGTACGGCTCCTGCACCAGCGCGAGGTCACCGGGGCCGAGCCCCAGCGCGGAGGGCGCCTGCCAGGCGTGCACGACACGCAGCCGGGCGCGCCTGAGCCGGGCGGCCTCGAAGGCGAACTCGATCACCTCGTCGCAGGGGGCGCCGAGGTCGATGCCGAGGACCACGTCCCGGTAGCCCGTGCTGGTGGACGCGCCGTGGTCGTCCGCCGGCAGGTGCTCGTCCGCCGCCTCCTCCCCGGCCCGCACGAGGACGACGGGGCGGGTCGCCCGTGCGACGACGCCGAGGGCGACCGAGCCCACCAGGAACCCGGTGAAGCCGCTCAGCCCGCGGGAGCCCACGACCAGCAGTTCGGCCTGCCGGGCCGCGCGCAGCAGGGCCTGTGTCGCCGGGCCCTCGACCTGTTCGTCCTGGAGGCGCACCCCCGGGCACGCTTCGAGGACACGCTGCTCCGCCTGGCGCAGGACACGCCGCGCCAGATGGCGCTGGGCGGCGTTGGCGGTCTCGCCGTCCCCCTGCCGGGGATGCCAGTTCCACGCGTGCACCAGCCGCAGCGGGCGCTCCCGGCGCACGGCCTCCCTCGCGGCCCACTCTGCGGCGGCCAGACTCTCGGCGGATCCATCCACACCGGCGACGACGGGCGCAAGCATGACGCACACCTCCAGAAGAAGATCCTTGCCCACTACCAGAGTTGCGCGGTGACGGCCTTGCCGGGAGGGGCCGCCGGGCCCTCGCCGGGGACCGACCGGCCCATGCGGCCGGCCCGCCCGCCGGTCAGTCCGGGAGCAGCAGCCGGTAGGTCTCCCCGGGCTGCAAGGAGACCTCGCGGTCCGGCAGCCTGACGTCGATCGGGGCCAGGTCGGACGACGGCACCGCAATCTCCAGCTGTTCGCGCTCCAGCCGCAGCCGTACTCCCCAGTGCCCCTGGTAGCGGATGGCGAACCCGTACGAGGACAGCTCCGGCAGCGGTACGGGGTGGAGCCACAGGGCCCCGTCCCGGGTCTCCAGGCCGGTCAGCCCGCGCTGGACGAGGTCGAGGGTGCCGGCCATGGCGCCCAGGTGGATGCCCTCGGCGGTGGTGCCGCCCTGCACGTCGGCGATGTCGCCCCGGAGGGCCTCCTGGCAGAACGCCCACGCCTCGGCGCGCCGGGCCCGGGCGAGGACCCAGCCGTGGACCAGGCCGCTGAGGGTGGAGCCGTGGCTGGTGCGGTGCATGTAGTAGTCGACGGTGCGCCGCCAGATGTCGTCGTCGAGCCGGTGGCCCAGCCTGCGGAAGAGGCCGCGCAGTTCGGCCGGTGAGAAGAGATAGCCGAGCATCAGTACGTCGGCCTGCTTGGACGCCTGGTAGCGGTTGACGGTGTCGCCCTCCGCCTCCAGGATCCGGTCGAGGCGCCGGATGTCGCCGTACTGGCGCCGGTAGCCGTCCCAGTCGAGCTCGGCGAGATCGCCGTATCCGTCGAACTGGCTGATGAGGCCGTCGTGGTAGGGCACATGGAGGGTGCGCGAGACGTCCTCCCAGCGGGTGAGTTCGCCGTCGTCGAGGCCGGTGCGCTCGACGAGTTCGCGCCGCCCGGGCTCGGGGAGGGTGCGCAGCAGCTCCAGGGTGCGGGTGAGCACCCAGGCCGCGGTCACATTGGTGTAGGCGTTGTCGTCGAGGCCGGGCTCCTTGGCGTCGGGATAGGCCTCGTGGTACTCGTCCGGGCCGACGACGCCCCGGATGCGGTGCCGACGCAGGCGCTCGTCGTAGGTGGCCGAGTCCGCCCAGAAGCGGGAGATCTGCAGCAGCATCTCCGCACCCTTGGTGTGCAGGAACTCGGTGTCGCCGCTGGCCTCGCAGTACTGCCAGACGTTGTACGCGACGGCCGACCCGACATGGTGCTGGAGCCGCGAGTGGTCGGGCAGCCAGCGCCCCGAACGCGGGTTGAGATGCAGCTCTTGTGTCTCCTCGCGGCCGTCGCTGCCGCTCTGCCACGGATACATCGCGCCGCGTCGGCCGGCGGCGCGCGCCGCGGAGCAGGCCTGCTCCAGTCGCCGGTGACGGTAGCGGAGCAGGGCCCGGGACGTCTCGGGGAAGTGCAGGTTCAGATACGGCAGGACGAACAGCTCGTCCCAGAAGACATGGCCGCGATAGGCCTCGCCGTGCAGTCCCCGGGCCGGTACGCCGACGTCGAGGTCGGCGGTGTGCGGCGAGAGGGTCTGCAGCACATGGAACAGGTGCAGGCGCAGGATGCTGCCCGCCTCGCCGGGGACGTCGAGGGCGGCCCGGCGCCAGAGCTGCTCCCAGGCGGTCAGATGCGAGGCGAGCAGCTGGTCGAAGGCGGGGGCCGCGCCCACCCGGTCGACCGCGGCGGCGAGCGGGTCGCTGATCGCCGGGTCGTGGGAGGTCTGCACGGCGACCGTCTTGTCGACGACCGCGGTGCTGCCGTCCTCCAGGTGCAGATGCACCCGTTGGGTGGCGTACGGCGGTGTGGTCGAGGTCAGCACCGCGGCGTCCGCGGTCAGCCGGGCCGCCATGCCGACCCGGATGTCCGAGGTACGGGTGCGGCAGCGCAGCCACACGGTGTCGGGGACGGCGGCGCCGGTGTGCACATGGGTGAGGTGGTGGCCGTCCAGGTCGCGGTAGCGGGCCACGCCGGCGTTGGTGACCCCGCCGTCGAGCGTGGCCTCGACCTCGAGTTCGCCGGAGAAGCCCTCGGCCGTGAACTCGGTGCGCAGGGCGGCGAGATGAGGGTCGGCCATGTGCACCAGACGCTGCTGGCGCACCGACAGGGCGCGGCCCTTGCCGAGCGTGTAGCGGGTGCGGCGCTCCAGCAGGCCCGAGGTCGGATGGAGGATCAGCCGGTGCTCTGCGACCGTCGCCGTGTCCGGGGTGAGCCACTGCCGCCCGTGGAGGCGGAAGCGCAGCGGCAGCCAGTTCGGGAGGTTGACCATGTCCTCGTTCTCGACCCGGCGTCCGGCGACCCGCGAGGTGAGCCGGTTGTAGCAGCCGGCCACATACGTGCCGGGGTAGTGCACGTCGTCGGCGGTGCACTCCGGCAGCGCCCCTCGGGTCGCCAGGTAGCCGTTGCCCAGCGTGCACAGTGATTCCCGCAGACGCTCGTCGGCGGGATCGTAGCCCTCGTACTCCCAGGTCCAGGCCGTCACCGCGGTGCTGCTCCTCTCCCGAGTGGTACCGGGACACGGTCACATGTGGTGCGGCACGATCGCCACCGGGCATTCCGCGTGGTGCAGCAGCGTGTGCCCCACCCGGCCCAGCTGGAGGCCGGAATGGCCGTGCCGGCGCCGGGCGCCGACGATCAGCAGATCGGCGGCGGCCGACCGGTTCAGGAGTACCCTGCGGGCCGGTCCTTCCACTGTGACACGGCGCACATGCACGTCCGGGTGGTCCGCCATGGCGTCATGGAGCAGCGTGTCGAGCAGGGCGGACGCCCGCTCCTCGTGGTAGCGCGCCGGTTCCCCGGCGAGCAGGGGGTGGTCGGTGGTCTCGTGCGCGGGGCAGCGCCAGGCCCGTACGACGTCCAGGACGCAGCCGCGTGCCTCGGCCTCGCGGAAGGCGAACCGTACCGCCGCACCGCAGGTCTCGGGTTCTCCGGCGCCGAGGAGGATGCGCTCATGGGTGCCGGCGAGGCCCGCCTTGTCGCCGCGGACCACGATCACCGGGCAGTGGGCCCGGGCCGCGACGGCCAGGCCGACCGAGCCGAGGAGCATGCCCTTCAGCTCACCCCGGCCGCGCGATCCGGTCACCAGGGCGGCGGCGTTGTTGCCCTCGAGCAGCAGCGTGGACACCGCGTCCTCGGGGACCAGTTCGGCGACGACCTTCACTTCGGGGTTGCGCAGCCGGGCGCGCTCCGCGGCGGTGCCGACGATGTTCTGAGCCGACACCTGATCGGCGGGACGCTCCAGGTTGCCCGGACGGACGGGACCCTCGTAGCGCTCCCACAGGGAGCCGTGCACGATCCGCAGCGGCAGACCGAGCCGGGCGGCCTCGTCCACCGCCCAGTCGACCGCAAGGAGGCTCGCGTCCGATCCGTCGACGCCTACGACCAGGGGCAGTTCCATGCTCCTCACCGCCTTTCGCCGGGCTGCACAGCCGTGCAGCCGAAGCCTCTACCGTCACCGTCGCACCGTCGGCCGGGCGGCGGCAGGGGCGGTTCGGCCCTCGCCGGGGGACGCTCGGCCCGGACGACCGGCTCCCTCAGCAGCGCGCGGACGCGTGGTGCTCCGCCGTCTCGGACCGCCGGGGTGCCTGTGGCGGCGGGCCCTGCACGCGGCGGCGCAGCAGCCGGACGGCCAGCGCGTCGAACACCGCGGTGAGGACGAATGTCACGCCCATCGCCGCGACCAGCAGGACGGCGAACCGTTCCCAGAGCTCCGGCGTCAGACTCGTACCCACTGTCCCCACTCCCCTCGGGTCGGCATAGCTCCTGTCCCTTCCAGCCAACTCCCTTGCGGGCAGCGGCACATGAGCCGAACGGCCCCAGTGCGGGCGGGCAACGGTCCCTGTGCCCGGGACCGCCGTCGCCGGCGGTCCGCGCGGATCGAAGGCCGAACGGCCCTGGCCGCTTCGCGGCTGACGTGGTGTGCTGAGAGGGACGGGAAGGATCCGGCAGAGAGACGCGGAGAAGCGGCCGGGGCCGCGCACCGCGCAATCAGGATCCGCGAGAAGCGGATGGGGTCCTTCCCGTCCTCACCTGTGCGGCCACGGCCCGCCGACGGGCGATCACGCCCCCCACCTGCTCGGCGGGGCCCTCGCCGATCGGGGTGCCGGCGACGTCGGCGGTGCACACCACCAGGTGGCCGGTCGACGGGTCCAGCCCCCGTGACCGGCTCGACGGCCGCGCCGAGACCGTGCGGCCCATGGAGGGCGGTCGGCGGCAGCCGCAGCACGGCCGCCCCGGAAGGTGACCGGACGGCTTTCAGGTGCGGGCTCGGGCGCCCACCGCGGTGGCCACGGACGGCCCGGCGAGGCTGCGCCGCGAGAGACCCGGCTGCGGGCACCGGCGCACGCCGGGCGCACGAGCGGATCGGTGCCGAACGGGACGACCGCCCGCACGCCGCCTCGCCGTTCTCGACCCCGGCCGCCCGCATGGCCACGGTGGCTACGCCGGGCCCGGCCGCCCCTGCCTTGCCGGTGCCGGCGCCCGGCTCCTCACCACCGCGACCGCGGATCACCCGACATACTGCGCCGCGTGCGATACAGACGCGTCAGCGCAACCGTGAGGAACACCGCGACCACGCCCGCCGAGGCGGCGACCGCCCGCACGCCGTCCTCACGGTTCTCGATTCCTGCCGTCAGCAGGACGGTCGCGGTGGCCGTGCCGGCGAGGAGGCCGAGGGCGAGCAGGGTCGCGAACACGCCGTGGGCGGTGGTCGCGGCCCGGGGTGCCTCGTGGCGCAGTGCGGCCCATTGGCGGGCGGTCTCGCGGTCCTCGCGCCCGTGCTGGACGCCGGCCCGGATCCGCAGGCACCCCGAGAACGAGGTGCCCGCGGCAGCCACGGTGGCGGGCGCCGCCCACGTCTCGACGACGAGCAGGAGCAGGGCGACCGCCGCGACCGTCGTCCAGCCGCCGAGGCAGGCCGCCGCCGCGAAGCGGCGCGACAGCGGCCGGTCTGCGCCCGCGCGCAGATCGGCGAGGGCGGGGAGGTACCAGACGCTGCCGGCGGCGGTCAGCAGCGCGGCGCCGAGCGCGGGGACGGCATGGGACACGGCCCGCTCACCGCGCCTCGAGTGCGGCGAGCTCGGGGTGGTGCACATCGAACGCCGGGGACTCGGAGCGGATGCGCGGCAGGCGGGCGAAGTTGTGGCGCGGCGGCGGGCAGGAGGTGGCCCATTCGAGCGAACGGCCGTAGCCCCAGGGGTCGTCGACGTCGACGCGCTTGCCGTACTTCGCCGTCTTCCAGACGTTGTAGAGGAACGGCAGGAGCGACAGACCGAGCAGGAAGGACCCGATCGTGGAGAGGGTGTTGAGCGCGGTGAAGCCGTCGGCGGCGAGGTAGTCGGCGTAGCGGCGCGGCATGCCCTCGGCGCCGAGCCAGTGCTGGACGAGGAAGGTGAGATGGAAGCCGACCGTCAGCGTCCAGAAGGTGATCTTCCCAAGGCGTTCGTCCAGCATCTTCCCGGTGAACTTCGGCCACCAGAAGTGGAACCCGGCGAACATCGCGTACACGACGGTCCCGAAGAGCGTGTAGTGGAAGTGCGCCACGACGAAGTACGAGTCCGAGACGTGGAAGTCCAGCGGCGGCGCGGCCAGGATCACGCCCGTGAGCCCGCCGAAGGTGAAGGTCACCAGGAAGCCGGTCGCCCACAGCATGGGCGTCTCGAAGCTCAGCGAGCCCTTCCACATGGTGCCGATCCAGTTGAAGAACTTCACGCCGGTGGGCACCGCGATCAGGAACGTCATGAAGGCGAAGAACGGCAGCAGGACACCGCCGGTGACGTACATGTGGTGGGCCCACACGGTGACGGACAGGCCGGCGATGGCGATGGTGGCGGCGACCAGGCCCATGTAGCCGAACATCGGCTTGCGTGCGAAGACGGGTATGACCTCGCTGATGATGCCGAAGAACGGCAGCGCCAGGACGTAGACCTCGGGGTGGCCGAAGAACCAGAACAGGTGCTGCCACAGCAGCGCTCCGCCGTTCGCGGCGTCGAAGATGTGGCTGCCGAACTTGCGGTCGCATTCGAGGGCGAACAGCGCGGCGGCGAGCACGGGGAAGACGATCAGGATCAGTACGCCGGTCAGCAGCACGTTCCAGGTGAAGACCGGCATGCGGAACATGGTCATGCCGGGCGCGCGCATACAGATGATGGTGGTGATGAAGTTGACCGCGCCCAGGATCGATCCGAACCCGGAGAGCGCGACGCCCATGATCCACATGTCGGCGCCGATGCCCGGTGAGTGCACGGAGTCGGACAGCGGGGCGTACAGGAACCAGCCGAAGTCCGCGGCGCCCTGCGGGGTGAGGAAGCCGCCGGCGGCTATGAGGGAGCCGAACAGGAACAGCCAGTAGGCCAGCATGTTCAGCCGGGGGAAGGCGACGTCGGGGGCGCCGATCTGCAGCGGCATCAGCCAGTTGGCGAAGCCGGTGAACAGCGGCATCGCGAACAGCAGCAGCATGATCGAGCCGTGCATGGTGAACGCCTGGTTGAACTGCTCGTTCGAGACGATCTGCAGGCCGGGCCGGGCGAGCTCGGCCCGCATCACCAGCGCCAGCGCGCCGCCCACGAGGAAGAACGCGAACGCCGACACCAGGTACATCGTCCCGATCTTCTTGTGATCGGTCGTCGTCAGCCAATCGATCACGACCCCTCTGGTCCGCGGTCGCACGGCAGGAGGCCCTGATACGGTCCCGGCGGCCCCGGGCCGGACGGTCCCGGCATCTCCTGGACTCTGTGTGCGGCCCTGCACCCTCTTGACGTCCACCGGGACGTGACCTCCAGCTCTGGCACGGATCGGGAAACACCGGGAGGGCCGGACAGTGCGGGGGAGCCGGCCCTTCCCGGCAGCCCTCATGATCACGGGCGGGGACCCGGGCCCCTAGGGCCGAACAGTCCCTGACCGCCCAGGGCCGAAGGTCCCTGTTTCAGAGCTGCGTCTGCCAGTGGGGTCCCGGCACACGTGTCTCCCGCGTGGCGCCGCGGGGCCACACCACCTCGACCGGGATGCCGCGCGACCGGGCGTAGGCCACGAGATGGGCGGTGGCGTCCCGGCCGTCGGAGGGCGAGCCGTCCCAGACCGCGAGCACCTTCAGGCTTCCGGCGACGAGACGCTCGTCGGCGCCGATGCAGGCGGCTCGGTCGGCGGGATCGAAGCCCAGCAGCCGGACCTGCTCGGCCAGCAGCAGCAGTTCCGCCGCTCCCGACCGGTCGGGTTCGGGCAGGACGGCGGGCACCGAGCGCTCGGTCGGCAGCAGCACCACGAGCCTGCGTCCCGCCGCGCGCACCGCCCGCCCGAACACGACGGGCAGCCCGGCCCCGGCGCGTACGAGACCAGCGGCGCCCTCCGTGAAGCGCCCGAGGCGGCCGAGCAGTTCGGCCTCCACCAACTCCAGCGTCGCCGCGGTCAGATCCGCGTGCCCCACCGCGACGATCACCGCGCCACCCGGGCGGTCGTCTTCCCCAGCATGCCTGTCCTCCTGCCCTGAACGAGTACGCGAAGGCAGTGAACCGAGGCGTGGGCGTCGTGCGGTAGGGCCGAACGGTCCCCCGGAGGGGCTCATCGGGAGGACTGGAAGTCGAACACCAGCCGTGCTTCCGCCCGTCCGCCGAGGACCTCGTCGAAGGACTCGTTGACCTGCTCCAGGCGCCGCGGTTCGGCGATCACCTCGGTGCGTCCGGCCGCGTGCAGCGCGAACACCTCGGCCAGGTCCTGGCGGGTGCCGACGATGGAGCCGATGACGGAGATCCCGAACAGCACCGTCTCGAAGATCGGTACGTCGATCGCCGCATTGTCGGCCGGAAGCCCGACCATCACCAGGCGTCCGCCCCGGTTCAGCGACCGGTAGGCCTGCTCGAACGCCTTGGGCGCGGCGGCGAGCACGACGGCCACGTCCGCGCCCCCGGCTTCCTTGATCTCCTCGACCGGGTCGTGGGTGCGGGCGTCGACGAGCTGGTCCGCGCCGAGCCGGCCCGCCAGTTCCAGCTTGTCGGCTTCGAGGTCGACGGCGGTGACGAGTCCGCCCACCAGACGCGCGTACTGGACGGCCAGGTGCCCGAGGCCGCCGATGCCGAAGACGGCTACCCGTTCGGCCGGGACCACACGGGCGACCTTGATCGCCTTGTACGTGGTGACGCCCGCGCAGGTCAGCGGCGCCGCCTCGAACGAGGACACGCCGTCGGGCACTTGGACGACCGCGCCCGCGTCGGCGACGGCGTACTCTGCGTAGCAACCGTCCACGGAGTAGCCGGAGTTGACCTGGCTCTCGCAGAGGGTCTCCCATCCGGAGACGCAGTAGCGGCAGGTGCCGCAGGACGAGCCGAGCCACGGGACGGCGACCCGCTTGCCGACCAGGTCGGAGGAGACGCCCGCGCCCACGGCGGTGACCGGTCCGACGCCCTCGTGGCCGGGGATGAACGGCGGCTGCGGCTTGACCGGCCAGTCGCCGTGGGCCGCGTGGATGTCGGTGTGGCAGAGGCCGGAGGCCTCCATGCGGACGAGCACCTGGCCGGGGCCGGGCTCGGGGACGGGCAGGTCCCGGATCTCCAGGGGCTTTCCGAGGTCGGTGACGACTGCTGCCTTCATGTGCTTCCTCTCCTCAACCGGAGGTGTTCCGGTGTGTGTTGGCCGGTCGGCGGGCGGCGGTCAGCCGCGCGGCAGCCGGGCGGCCACGTACTCGGTGAGGTCGAGCAGCCGGTTGGTGTAGCCCCATTCGTTGTCGTACCAGCCGAACACCTTGACCAGGTCGCCATGGGCCTGGGTGAGCGGGGCGTCCAGGACGCAGGAGGCGGGGTCGCCGACGATGTCGCGGGAGACGATCGGGGCGTCCGAGACCCGCAGAACGCCCTTGAGGGGGCCGTCGGCGGCCTCCCGGAAGGCGGCGTTGACCTCGTCGGCGGTCACGGACCGCTCCAGGACGATGCTCAGGTCGGTCAGCGAGCCGTCCTCGACGGGCACGCGTACGGCGATGCCGTCCAGGGTGCCGGCCAGCTCGGGCAGGACGAGCCCGACGGCGCGCGCGGCACCGGTGCTGGTGGGAATGATGTTGACGGCGGCGCTGCGGCCGCGCCGGAGGTCCTTGTGCGGACCGTCCAGTACCACCTGGTCGTTGGTGTAGCCGTGGATGGTGGTCATCAGCCCCTTGACCAGGCCGAAGTGCTCGTCGAGCACCTTGACCATGGGCGCCACGCAGTTGGTGGTGCAGGAGGCGTTGGAGACGACGTCGTGCCGCTCCGGGTCGTAGGTGTCCTCGTTGACACCCATCACGACGGTGGCGTCGACGTCCTTGCCCGGCACGGACAGCAGCACCTTCTGGGCGCCGCCGTTCAGGTGCTGCCCGGCGGCCTCGCGGGTGCGGAAGCGGCCGGTGGACTCGATGACGATGCCGACGCCGAGGCCGGCCCAGTCCAGGGCGGCCGGGTCGCGTTCGGCGGTCACGGCGACACGGTGCCCGTCGACGGTGATCGAGGTGTCGTCGTGTTCGACGGTGCGGTGCAGACGCCCGTAGGTCGAGTCGTGTGCCAGCAGATGGGCCAGCGTGGCCGGAGACGTGAGGTCGTTGACCGCCACGACCTCGACGGGGGTGCCGGTCGCGGTCTCGGCGCGCTCCAGAACACAGCGCAGGTAGTTGCGGCCGATGCGGCCGAAGCCGTTGATGCCCACGCGCACGCTCATGTCCGTCGTCCTCCCGGGTCGGTGCCCGGTGGTCTCCGGGCCGCGCCTCAAGCCTGTCGGCCGGGGAGGGGCTGAGCTTGGGCCGTAAGGGGGCGGGCCGCGGGCCGAACGTCCCGTGGCCCGCCCCGGCGTCAGTGTCCTTCCTGCCGGAGCCGGTCCTGGACCTGGGTGGCGATCACCGCGGCCTGGATGCGCCGCTCCACCCCCAGCTTCGCCAGCAGCCGCGAGATGTGGTTCTTCACCGTCTTCTCCGCCAGATACAACCGCTGCCCGATCTGCCGGTTGGTCAGCCCCTCACCGATCAGCGCCAGGATCTCCCGCTCCCGCTCCGTCAGCCCCGGCAACGCATCAGGCTCCGGCTCCTTCTCCTGCTCACCCCGCAGCCGCGCCATCAGCTTCGCCGTCGCACTCGGATCCAGCAACGACTGCCCCGCCGCCACCGTCCGCACCGCCGACACCAGATCCGACCCCTGGATCTGCTTCAGCACATACCCCGACGCCCCCGCCATGATCGAGTCCAGCAACGCCTCCTCGTCATCGAACGACGTCAGCATCAGACACGCCAGCTCCGGCATCCGCGACCGCAGCTCCCGGCACACACTCACCCCGTCCCCGTCCGGCAGCCGCACATCCAGCACCGCCACCTGCGGACGCAACGCCGGCACCCGCACCAGCGCCTGCTCCGCCGTCCCCGCCTCACCGACCACCGTGATGTCCGGCTCGTCGTCCAGCAGGTCATGCACCCCCCGCCGCACCACCTCGTGATCGTCCAGCAGGAAGACCCGGATCGGGTCACCGCCGCCCGTCCGCTCCACGTCCGCCATCCCACAACTCCCTCACACATCGCGCACCGCCGCCCGGCCACGCAAACGACGGCGCTCCTACCCACCAAGATCATGCCCCGCGCCCGGGCCGAACGGCCAGGGACCAACGGCCCCCATTCCACCCCGGCCAGGGCCGACCGGTCCGCGGGACGGGACCGCCGGTACCTGCCGTGCTTCCGGTCCCGGCACCACGCTGGAAGTGACCAGTCCACCATGCCCCGGTCCCAGCGGAGGAGCGCACCGTCATGGTCCGTTACGTGTACGACTTCACGGAGGGCGGCCGCGACATGGCCGGCCTGCTCGGCGGCAAGGGAGCGAACCTGGCCGAGATGACCCGGCTGGGCCTGCCGGTGCCGCCCGGGTTCGTCGTCAGCACCGAGGCCTGCCGGGCGTTCCTGACCGGCGGCGCCGAACCGGAGGGGATGTCCCGGGAGATCGCCCGGCATCTGACGGCCCTCGAGGACGGTGCGGGGCGGCTGCTGGGACAGCCCGACGACCCGCTGCTGCTGTCCGTCCGGTCCGGGGCACGCTTCTCCATGCCCGGCATGATGGAGACCGTCCTCGACATCGGCCTGAGCGACGCCTCCGTGCTGGGCCTGGCCAAGGTCTCCGGCAGTGAACGCTTCGCCTGGGACTCCTACCGGCGTCTCGTACAGATGTTCGGCAGTACGGTCATGGGCGTCGACGGGACGCTGTTCGAGAACGCGATGGCGCGGCTGAAGGAACTGCGCGGCGTCCGCGACGACCTGCACCTGGACGCGGGCGACCTCGCCGAGCTCGTGGAGACCTACAAAGACATCATCCTCGACGTGACCGGCGCGCACTTCCCGCAGTCCCCGACCGAGCAGCTGCGCCGGGCGGTGCTCGCCGTGTTCCGGTCCTGGAACGGTGAACGCGCCCGGCTGTACCGGCGGCGCGAGCACATCCCCGACGACCTGGGCACCGCGGTCACCGTGCAGCGCATGGTGTTCGGCAACCTCGGCCCCGACTCCGGCAGCGGAGTCGCCTTCACCCGCGACCCGGCCACCGGGCGGCCCGGTCTGTACGGCGACTACCTGTCCAACGCGCAGGGCGAGGACGTCGTCGCCGGCATCCGCAACACCGTGCCGCTGACCGACCTGGAGCGTCTCGATCCGGTCTCCTACCGGCAGCTGCTCGCCCATATGAGGATCCTGGAGAACCACTACCGGGACCTGTGCGACATCGAGTTCACCATCGAGCGCGGCCGGCTGTGGATGCTGCAGACCCGGGTGGGCAAGCGCACCGCCGAGGCCGCCTTCACCATCGCCGCGCAGCTGACGGACGAAGGACTCATCACCCCGGACGAGAGCCTCGCCCGGCTGAGCGGGGACGGGCTGGCCCGGCTGATGTTTCCGCGCTTCGACACCTCCGCGACCGGCCGGGCGCTCGCGCACGGGCTGCCGGCCTCTCCGGGGGCGGCCGTCGGCGCCGCGGTGTTCGACTCCGCGGAGGCGGTGCGCCGTGCCGAGGCCGGCGAGCAGGTCGTCCTGGTCCGGCAGGAGACCACCCCCGACGATCTGCCCGGCATGGTCGCCGCGCAGGCCGTGCTCACCAGCCGCGGCGGCAAGACCAGCCACGCGGCCGTGGTCGCCCGCGGCATGGGCAAGGTGTGTGTCTGCGGCGCCGAGGAGCTCACCGTGGACCCCGTGGCCCGTCGCTTCACCACCCGTGACGGCACCGTCGTGGAGGAGGGCATCGTCATCTCGGTGGACGGCTCCGCCGGCGCCGTGTACCCGGGCGCGGCCCCGCTGGTCGACTCCGCGGTCATGCGCCATCTGGAGACCGGCGAGCAGGGCGAGGACGCGCCCGGCGTGGTCGACGCGGTCGCCCGTGCCCTGCGGCACGCCGACGGCGTACGGCGGCTTCAGGTGCGGGCCAACGCCGACACACCCGAGGACGCCGCCCGCGCCCGCCGCTTCGGAGCGCAGGGCATCGGCCTGTGCCGCACCGAGCACATGTTCCTCGGCGAGCGCCGCAAGCTGGTCGAGCAGATGATCCTCGCCCACGACGAGACCGCCCGAGCCCAGGCCCTGGACGCCCTGCTGCCGCTGCAGCGCGAGGACTTCGCCGGCATCCTCGCGGCGATGGACGGGCTGCCGGTCACCATCCGGCTGCTCGACCCGCCGCTGCACGAGTTCCTGCCCGACCGCACCGGACTCGCCGTCCGCATCGCGACCGCGGAGGCCCGCGGCGAACGGCCCGACCCGCATGACACGGAGCTGCTCGACGCCGTCGGCCGTATGCACGAGGAGAACCCGATGCTCGGCCTGCGCGGGGTGCGTCTCGGGCTGGTGGTGCCCGGTCTGGTCGCCATGCAGGTGCGCGCCATCGCCGAGGCGGTCGTGCAGCGCATCCGGGCCGGCGGCTCCCCCAAGGCGGAGATCATGGTGCCGCTGGTCGGCGCCGTGGAGGAACTGCGGATCGAACGCGAGGAGGTGGAACGGGTCCTGGCCGAGGTCTCCGAGGAGACCGGCGTCGCCGTGAGCTGCCCGGTCGGCACGATGATCGAGCTGCCCCGGGCCGCGCTCACGGCCGGCAAGATCGCCGAGCAGGCGGAGTTCTTCTCCTTCGGCACCAACGACCTGACCCAGACCACCTGGGGCTTCTCCCGCGACGACGTCGAGGCCGCCTTCTTCTCCGCCTACCTCGACAAGGGCATCTTCGCCACCTCCCCGTTCGAGACGCTCGACCGCGACGGTGTCGGCCGTCTGGTGCGGATCGCCGTCGACGAAGGACGTGCCGCCCGGCCCGGCCTGAAGATCGGGGTCTGCGGGGAGCACGGCGGCGACCCCGACTCCGTTCACTTCTTCCACACGGCGGGACTGGACTACGTCTCGTGCTCGCCGTTCCGGATCCCCGTCGCCCGGCTGGAGGCCGGCCGGGCCGCGCTGTACGGGACCGAGACGAGCGACAGCCGGTGAACAGCCCCCGGAAGCCGCGAAGGAGGAGGATGCCGTGAAGACCCGGACCGTCGGCGAGGTGATGACCCGCGAGGTCGTCCAGGCACAGCGGGCGACACCGTTCAAGGAGGTGGTCCGGCTGCTGGACCGGCACCGGATCAGCGGGCTGCCGGTCGTCGACCACGACGACAAGGTGCTCGGGGTGGTCTCCGGGAGCGATCTGATGCGCGGACACGCGGCACGCGCCACCACGGCGGCGGAGCTGATGTCGACGCCCGCGATCACCATCCACCCGGAACAGGACGTCGCGGACGCCGCGCGGATGATGGAGCGTCATGCCATCGAGCGGCTGCCCGTGGTGGACGAGGAGGACCGTCTCATCGGCATCGCCACCCGCCGTGACCTGCTGCGGATCTTTCTCCGTACGGACGAGGAGATCCGCCGGCAGGTGATCGACGACATCCTCACCGGCGTGCTGCGCCTGCCGCCGGGCGCGGTCTTCGTGTCCGTGCGGGACGGCATGGTCACGCTGGACGGCCGGGTGGAGCTGCGCAGCGACATCCCGCTGGCGGTCCGGTCGACATGGCAGGTGGAGGCGGTCATCGGTGTGGTCAACAGTCTGACGTTCCGCGTCGACGACATCTCACCGGCCGGGCACGTCTCCTCGGCCGGAGGGAGGAGCTGAACCATGATCACCGTACTTGTGGCGGCGTTCCTGATCGTGCACGGGCTGCTGCACCCCGGCGTCTGGACGGCACCGCAGCAGCCCGGCAACCCGGCCGCGTTCGACCCGGGACACTCCTGGGCGCTGGCCGCGGCCCATGTCGCCCCCGCGCCGGCCAGGGCCTGGGCGCTGGCGCTCGCCTGGTACACGGCTCTCGTCTACGGCGTCGCCGGCGCCGGAGTGCTGGCGGGCAGCGGCTGGTGGCCCACCGCGGCGCTGGTGGCCGCGGCCTGCGGGCTCCTCCTCAAGGGGGTCTGGTTCGACCCGTGGCTCAGCGTGGGCGTGCTGCTGGACGTGGGCGTGATCGTCGCCGTGGCCTGCACCTGGCCGGGCTCAGTGTTCTGAGCGCGCCGCGAGCTGAGCCCGCCGCGTCACACGCCGGTGCGTTCCCAGCCGCGGCGCGGTGGCCGTGCGCCGAGACGGGTGTCGCGGCTGCGGTAGACGATGTACGGGCGGGTCAGATAACCCAGCGGCGCGGTGAGCATGTGGACGAGGCGGGTGAAGGGCCAGAACGCGAACAGCAGCAGGGCGCTGATCGCGTGGAGCTGGAACAGCACCGGGGACTCGCTCATGAGGTCGGGGTCGGGCTGGAAGTAGAAGATGGAGCGGAACCAGGGGGAGATGGTCTCGCGGTAGTTGTAGCCGCCGCCGACGATGTTCGCGGCGACGGTGGCGGCCAGGCCGAGGCCGATGGTCACCGTCAGGGAGACGTACATGGCCTTGTCGTTGCGGGTGGTGGCCGAGAAGACCGGGCCGACGGTGCGGCGCCGGTAGATGAGGATGGCCAGCCCGCCGACGGTGGCGATGCCCGCGATCGTGCCGAGGACGACGGCGGACACATGGTAGGCGTCCTCGCTGATCCCGGCCGCCTCGGTCCAGCTCTCCGGGATGAGCAGGCCGCCGATGTGGCCGAGGAGCACCACGAGGATGCCGAAGTGGAACAGCGGGCTGCCGATACGCAGCAGCCGCCGTTCGTACAGCTGGGAGGAGCGGGTGGTCCAGCCGAACTTGTCGTAGCGGTAGCGCCAGACATGGCCGAGGACGAAGACCGCGAGCACGACGTACGGCAGGACGACCCACAGCAGGATGGCTCCGGTGCCGGTCTCGTCGGCGGCCAGCAGGGTTGTCATCGGGGGCCTCCGGGCGACGGTTCGGGCATGAAGGAGGAGGGGGTGAAGGGGGCGAGGCCGACCTGTTCCTCGGGCGGTCCCTCGGCGGCGAGGCGCATCACGGCCTCGCGCTCGTCGCCGGCCAGGGCGGGCAGGGTGGCGGAGACGGACTCCAGGACCGCGGCCCAGGGCGAGTCGGTGTCGCTGAGGGCCAGCCGCAGCAGTTCCAGGCCCGCGCGGTGTTCGGTGAGCAGGCGCGCACCGGCGGCCGGGTCGGTGGCGGCGAACTCGAGGACGACGGCGAGGTGGTCGGGCAGTTCGTCGTCGCCGAGGCGCCAGCCGGCCCTGGCGTAGGTCTGCTTGAGCCGCAGCAGGGCGACGCCCCGTTTCCTGGTGTCGCCGTGCGCGTAGTACGTCAGGTAGGGGCAGCAGCGTTTGCGGTGGTCGAAGGTGGCGACGTAGTCGGCGGCCAGCTCCGGCAGCGGGGTGCGGCCGGCGTGTTCGGCGAAGCGCTGCAGGGGGCGGGCGACCGCCTTCGGCTGGCCGGCGGCGACCCGCAGGGCGAGGGCGAGATGCTCCGGGAGCCGTTCGTCGGGGTAGGCCAGCAGCAGGGACTGGGTCTGCCAGGCCAGGGCGTCACGGGCGTGGCCGGTGCTCCGCCTCATGATCCGGCGCCCTTCTCCTCGTCCTCCCCCGGTGGGAAGAGGCCGGGCGGCCGCCCCTTGCCGTCCCAGTTGAGGAGGTTGACGCGGGTGGCCTTGTCGGTGGGGGTGGCGGGTGTGTCGGAGGTCTGCCGGTCCCGCAGGGCGCGGTAGTTCTCCACGGCGATCGGCGCGGCGCCGCCCGAAGTCTCGCCGAACGGGCCGGAGCCGCCCATGCCGGGGCCGCCCTCGTAGTCCAGGGCGCACTCGGTGGCCAGTTCCTCCAGCTCGTGGGCCTGTTCGGCGTGCGCGGGCGGGATCACGTACCGCTCGTCGTACTTGGCCAGCGCCAGCAGCCGGTACATGTCGTAGAGCTGCTCGCCGGTCATGCCGACGGTCCGGGGGATGGTGTCGTTCGGCTCGCGGCCGAGGTTGATGTCGCGCATGTACGCGCGCATGGCGGCCAGCCGGTGCAGTACCGCGTCGACGGGGACCGGGTCCCCGGCGGTGAAGAGCTGGGCGAGATAGTCGACGGGGATGCGCAGGGCGTCGACGGCGGCGAAGAGGTTGCGGTGGTCCTCGGCGTCCTGACCGGTGTCGCGTACGGCGTCGACCACCGGGGACAGCGGGGGGATGTACCAGACCATGGGCAGGGTGCGGTACTCCGGGTGCAGCGGCAGGGCGACCTTGTAGGTGTTGATCAGGGCGTGGATCGGGGAGCGCTGGGCGGCCTCGATCCAGTCCCTGGGGATGTCCGCCCGCTCCGCCGCGGCGACGACCTCCGGATCGTACGGGTCGAGGAACACCTTCCGCTGGGCCTCGTACAGGCCGGTCTC
This sequence comes from Streptomyces luteolifulvus, assembly GCF_008806595.1. Lineage (GTDB taxonomy): Bacteria > Actinomycetota > Actinomycetes > Streptomycetales > Streptomycetaceae > Streptomyces > Streptomyces luteolifulvus. The sequence goes on from NZ_VZRB01000002.1 coordinate 23,774, forward strand.
GTCCGGGGTGGAGGCGGCTTCGAGGACGCGGTCGGCGTCGTAGAGCACGAGGCCGATGTAGCGCAGCCGGCCGACGCAGGTCTCCGAGCAGACGGTGGGCAGGCCGACCTCGACGCGGGGGAAGCAGAAGGTGCACTTCTCCGCCTTGCCGGTGCGGTGGTTGAAGTAGACCTTCTTGTACGGGCATCCGGTCACGCACATCCGCCAGCCGCGGCAGCGGTCCTGGTCGACGAGGACGATGCCGTCCTCGGCGCGCTTGTAGATCGCGCCCGACGGGCAGGAGGCCGCGCAGGACGGGTTGAGGCAGTGCTCGCAGATCCGCGGCAGATAGAACATGAAGGTCTGCTCGAACTCGAGCTTGATCTTCTCGGAGACCTGATTGAGGAGGACGTCCTTGTCCCCGTGGTCGGAGGAGCCGCCGAGGCTGTCGTCCCAGTTCGCCGACCAGGCGATCTTCATGTCCTTGCCGCTGATCAGGGACTTGGGGCGGGCGACGGGGGTGTGCTCCTGGAGCGGGGCGTTGGTCAGGGTCTCGTAGTCGTACGTCCAGGGCTCGTAGTAGTCGTCGATGGACGGCAGTACGGGGTTGGAGAAGATCGTGATCAGCTTCTTGAACCGCCCGCCGGCCTTGAGCGCGAGGCGTCCGCGCTTGTTGAGTTCCCAGCCGCCCCGCCAGGTGTCCTGGTCCTCGTAGCGGCGGGGGTAGCCCTGGCCGGGCCGGGTCTCGACGTTGTTGAACCACACGTACTCGACGCCGGTGCGGTTGGTCCACGCCTGTTTGCAGGTGACCGAGCAGGTGTGGCAGCCGATGCACTTGTCGAGGTTCATCACCATCGCCATCTGGGCCATCACGCGTCCGATGGCCGCTTCACCGCGGGGCATCAGTACGTCACCTCCTGGTTGCTGCGGCGGCGGATCACCGTCACCTCGTCGCGCTGGTTGCCGGTCGGGCCCAGGTAGTTGAAGGCGAACGACAGCTGGGCGTAGCCGCCGATGAGGTGGCTGGGTTTGATCAGCAGACGGGTCAGGGAGTTGTGGATGCCGCCGCGCCGGCCCGAGGTCTCGGTGCGGGGCACGTCGATCAGCCGGTCCTGGGCGTGGTGCATGTAGACGGTGCCCTCCGGCATGCGGTGCGAGACGATCGCGCGGGCGGCGACCACGCCGTTGCGGTTGACCGCCTCGACCCAGTCGTTGTCGTGGACGCCGATCTTCGCCGCGTCCTGGGTGCTCATCCAGATCGTCGGGCCGCCCCGGGACAGCGACAGCATGAACAGGTTGTCCTGGTACTCGGAGTGGATGGACCACTTGTTGTGCGGGGTCAAGTACCGGACCGTCACGCCGAGTTCGCCGGTCTCTCCGATCCGGGGCTCGTCGAACAGGGCGGTCATGTTCAACGGGGGCCGGTAGACGGGCAGTTGTTCGCCGAGGGCGGTCATCCAGTCGTGGTCGAGGTAGAAGTGCTGGCGGCCGGTGAGCGTGTGCCAGGGCTTGAGGCGCTCGACGTTGACGGTGAACGGGGAGTAGCGGCGTCCGCCGGTCTCCGAGCCGGACCACTCCGGGGAGGTGATGACGGGGACCGGCGCGGCCTGGGTGTCGGCGAAGGTGATCTGTTTGCCCTCGTGCTCGGCCGCGAGGTCCGCGAGGCGGGTGCCGGTGCGGGCTTCGAGGGTGTGGAAGCCCTGCGTGGCGAGGTGTCCGTTGGTGGTGCCGGACAGGGCGAGGATCGCCTCGCAGGCGTGCACGTCCCGGGCGAGCAACGGCCGCCCTTCGGCCGCTCCGCCGCGCACGGTGCCGTTCTTGTGCCGCAGGTATTCCAGCTCGCGGTCGACCTTGAAGGTGATGCCCTTGGTGGTCGCGCCCAGGGTGTCCAGCAGCGGGCCGAGGGCGGCCATCTTGTCGGCGACGGCGCCGTAGTCGCGCTCCACCGTCACCAGTTTCGGCATGGTGCGACCGGGGACCGGCTCGCACTCCCCCGCCTTCCAGTCGCGCACCGTGCCGTGCGGGTTGGCCAGTTCGTCGGGGGTGTCGTGGAGCAGCGGGGCGGCGACGACGTCCGTGCGGACGCCCAGGCGGCCGGCGGCCTGGCGGCTGAACTCCTTGGCGAGCGTGTGGAAGGCGTCCCAGTCGGTGCGGGTCTGCCAGGGCGGGGCGATCGCCGGGTTGAAGGCGTGCACGAAGGGGTGCATGTCCGTGCTGGACAGGTCGTGTTTCTCGTACCAGGTGGCGGCGGGCAGCACGACGTCGGAGTAGACGGTCGTGCTGGTCATCCGGAAGTCCAGGGTCAGCAGCAGGTCGAGCTTGCCGGCCGGGGCCTCCTCGCGCCACGCCACGTCCCGCGGCCTGGCCTCGGGCGGTGCCTCCTCGGCGCGGACGGAGGAGTCGGTGCCGAGCAGGTGCTTGAGGAAGTACTCGTTGCCCTTCGCCGACGAGCCCAGCAGATTGGCCCGCCACACGGTCAGCACGCGCGGGAAGTTCTCGGGGGCGTCCGGGTCCTCGCCGGCGAACCGCAGCCGCCCCGCCTTGAGTTCGTCCACGATGTGCTCGGCGGCCGGGCGGCCCGCGGCGTCGGCCTCGTCGGCGAGGTCGAGCGGGTTGCGGTCGAAGGTCGGGTAGGAGGGCATCCAGCCCATCCGCGCCGAGGCGGCGATGACGTCCGCGGTGCTCTTCCCGGCGAACGGTCCGCCCGCTCCGGCCGCCGCGAGGGTGTCGGCCGAGAAGGGGTCGTAGCGGAACTGGTCGCTGTGCAGGTACCAGTACGCGGTCTGGATCATCAGCCGGGGCGGCCGGTTCCAGTCGGCGGCGGTCGCGATCGCCGAGTAGCCCGTGATCGGGCGGACCTTCTCCTGGCCTACGTAGTGCCCCCAGCCGCCGCCGTTGACGCCCTGGCAGCCGGTGAGCGTGGTCAGGGTGAGGAAGGCCCGGTAGATGGTGTCGGAGTGGAACCAGTGGTTGGTGCCCGCCCCCATGAGAATCATCGAACGCCCGCGGGACTCCTCGGCGTTGGCCGCGAACTCCCGGGCGATCCGGGCCGCCCGGTCGGCGTCCACCCCGGTGATCGCCGCCTGCCAGGCGGGCGTGTACGGCTCGTCCGCGTCCTCGTACGACGCGGGCCACCGGCCGGGCAGGCCGTCCCGGCCCACTCCGTACTGGGCGAGCAGCAGGTCGTACACCGTGGTCACCAGGCGCCCGGCGACCCGGCGCACGGGGACGCCGCGGCTGAGCCGGTCCGCGGTGCCGTCGGGGGCGTCGAAGCGGGGCAGCCCCACGGCGACCGGCGCCTCGTCGCCGCCCTCGGCGGACAGCAACGGGTCGGTGTCGCCGAGGTCGAGGTTCCACTTCCCGGCGCCGGACGCGCCGTAGCGGTCGCCGAGCGTGCCGTTCGGCACGACCGGCCGCCCGGTGGCCGAATCCAGCAGGACCGTACGGAACTGAGCGTGCTCGGCCGACGCCTGCTCGCCACCGAGGTCTGCGGCGGTCAGGAACTTGCCGGGTGCGTACGTGCCGGGCTCGCGCTCCTCCAGGGTGACCAGGAAGGGCAGGTCGGTGTAGCGCTTGACGTAGTCGGTGAAGTACGGCCTGGGCCGGTCGACGAAGAACTCCTTGAGGATCACGTGCCCCATCGCCATGGCGAGGGCGCCGTCGGTGCCTGGCTGGGCCGCGAGCCACTCGTCGGCGAACTTCACGTTGTCCGCGTAGTCCGGGGAGACCGCCACGACCTTCTGGCCCCGGTAGCGGGCCTCGGCCATCCAGTGCGCGTCCGGGGTGCGGGTCACCGGCAGATTGGAGCCCCACATGATCAGATAGCCGGCGTCCCACCAGTCGCCCGACTCGGGTACGTCGGTCTGGTCGCCGAACACCTGGGGGGAGGCCACCGGCAGGTCGGCGTACCAGTCGTAGAACGAGAGCATCACCCCGCCGAGCAGGGAGTAGAAGCGGGCGCCCGCCGCGTGCGAGACCATCGACATCGCGGGGATCGGCGAGAACCCGGCCAGCCGGTCCGGCCCGTACTTCTCGATGGTGTGCACATGCGCGGCGGCGACCAGCTCCACGGCCTCGTCCCAGCTCGCCCGCACCAGGCCGCCCTTGCCGCGCGAGGCCTTGTAGCGGCGGGCGCGCTCCGGGTCGGAGACGATGTCCGCCCAGGCCGCCACCGGGTCGCCCAGGCGGGCCTTCGCCTCCCGGTACATCTGCAGCAGCACACCGCGCACGTACGGGTAGCGGACCCGGGTCGGCGAGTAGGTGTACCAGGAGAACGCCGCCCCTCGCGGGCAGCCGCGCGGTTCGTACTCGGGACGGTCCGGGCCGACCGAGGGATAGTCGGTCTGCTGGGACTCCCAGGTGATGATGCCGTCCTTGACGTACACCTTCCACGAGCACGAGCCGGTGCAGTTCACCCCGTGGGTGGAGCGCACCACCTTGTCGTGCGACCAGCGGTCCCGGTAGAACTCGTCCGCCTGGCGTCCGCCGGTCCTGTGCAGGGTGCGAAGGTCCTCGGAGACCTCCGCCCGGGTGAAGAACCGGCGGCTGCGCACCAGCGCCTGCGCGAGTTCGCCGTCCATACCTGTCCCGGCCCGTTCCGGGCTGGTCTCCGTGCTCACCGTTCCACTCCGCCCCCGGGCGTGCGGGCCCGTCGAGTCGTGATCGGTTTCGGCCGAATTCGACTCTACGACCGGTGTCCTGAGGATCGTCAACAGCAACACCACAATCGGCGGGCTCCCGCGAGGCGCGGCAGGCGCCGCGCCGGAGCCTGTGGCGGGGCGTGCCGGGTCAGGATGTCGTCCGGCGGGCGAGCGCGTGCCGTACGCCCGTGCAGGTGAAGACCAGCGCCGCCGCGGCGACCACGGCAAGCAGCACCAGGCCGAGCGCGTAGGAGCCGTACGCGCCGTACAGCGAGCCCATGACCAGCGGCGGGACGAAGCCGCCGAGTCCGCCCGCGGCGCCGACGACACCGGTGACCGAGCCGACCTTGTTCGCCGGGGCCAGCAGGGCCACCAGGGCGAAGGTCGCGCCGCTGCCCGCGCCGAGCGCGGCGGCCATCGCGAGGAACGCGATCGTGCCCACGGGTGCCAGGGACGGGGTCGGCGACTGCACCAGCGCTCCGGCCACGACCACCGCCAGAGCACCGGCCAGCACCCGTACCGGGCCCACACGGTCCGACAGCCAGCCGCCCACCGGGCGCATCGCGACCGCGAGCAGCACGAACCCGGCCATCCGGTTGGCGGCGTCGGCCTGGGTGAGGCCGTAGGCGGTCCTGAGGTAGGTCGGCAGGTAGACGGAGAAGGCGACGTAGCCGCCGAAGGCCACCGCGTAGAGCGCGGACGCCTGCCAGGTGACGCCCAGGCGCAGGGTCGCGGCCAGGCGGCGGGTCAGCGGCTCGGTGGGCACCGTACGGCCGGGCGCGTCACGCAGCACCAAGGCGGCCACGACGGCGTAGACCGCGAGCACCGCCGCGGTGATCACGAAGGGGGTGGACATGCTGCCCGCGTCGACCAGCTTCACGGTGGTCAGGGCGCTGATCGCGGTGCCGCCCATGCCCATGCCGAAGACACCGATCGCCAGACCCCGCCGCTCGGGCGGGAACCAGGCGCTGACGAACGGCACGCCGACGGCGAACGCGGTACCGCCGATTCCGAGGAAGAACCCGCCGACCAGCAGCGCGGCGAGCGAGTCGTGCCCGGCGAGACCCAGGTAGAGCACCGGCACGATGGTGGCCGCCGACACGATCGGGAACATCACCCGTCCGCCGAAGCGGTCGGTCAGCGCGCCTACCGGGATCCGGCCCAGGGAGCCGACCACGACGGGCACCGCCACGAGCAGCGACTGCTCGAAAGAGGTCAGATCGAGGTTTTCCTTGAACCGCGGGCCGAGCGGGCTCAGCAGCGCCCACGCCCAGAAGTTCACGGCGAAACCGACGGTGGCCAGCGCCAGCATCAGCCAGGCCCGGCCGGGCACGGGAGCACCCGGTGCGGGACTCTCGCTCTTCGACGGCTGGACCATGCTGCCCGTTCCCTTCCCTCTCACCCGTCCCAGTGTCTCTGTGTGCCACTGACCGCGCCTGGGCACACCGAACAGGGCCGACCGGCCCTATGCCCTTCCTCCGTCCTGGGTGACGATGGACCGATGTCCCAGAACAACGCCTTTCGCGCACTCGACCGTCAGGAGTGCCTGCGCCTGCTGGCCAAGGTGCCGGTCGGCCGTGTCGTGTACACGCGGCAGGCGCTGCCCGCGGTGCTCCCGGTCAACTTCTCCCTCGACATGGACGCGTCCGTCCTGCTGCGCACCTCGGCCGGCTCGGACCTCGTGCGCGCCGTCGACGGTGTCGTGGTCGCCTTCGAGGCCGACGAGATCCATGCGGCCACCGAGTCCGGCTGGAGCGTCGTCGTCACCGGACGGGCCCAGGTGATCACCGATCCCGTCGAGCACGAGCGCCTGTCACGGACCGGTCCGCGGTCCTGGATGCCCGTGCGGGACGCGGTCTTCATCCGGATCGAGGCCGAGATGGTCACCGGACGCGAGATCACGGGCACCCCCGGCCAGGGGTGAACGGCGGCACGGACGCACGCGGTGTGCGCCCGCCCTCGGGGCCGTAGCCGAACCGGATCAGCAACTGCGGGTGGCACCGCGGCCTGGTGCCGGCCATCGCGGCCCGCAGGTCCGGCCACTCCATCGCCTGGTGCAGCATCGAGGTGCGCACCCGGTGCGCCGTCGCCGTCAGCAGCACGCGCTCAAGGGCCTGGCCGGCCCGCAGCCAGTCCTCGCGGTTGTCCCACGACGTCCACAACAGGGCCACCTGCGCATGCCGTTCGAAGCGCAGCGCGGGCAGGCGCGGCACGGGCAGCGGCCCGGCGAAGTCCCGCATCGGCATCCGCCCGGACACGTCCCGGGGCCCCAGTGCTGCCACGGGAATGCCGTAGGGGGCGGCCTTCCCCGGGCCCGTGACCCAGATGCGTGCCTCGCCCGCGCGTTCGGGATGGCCGGCGGTGCGGGCCTCGGCCGCCTGGGTCAGGCGCAGCAGACGCCGGGTCCCGAGGATGTCGGGAACGAACAGATGCGCGCCCTCGGTGCGGGCGGCGGCGACCATCTCCGACACGATGGGCTCCGGTACCGGGCGTCCGGTGAAGGGCATACGGCTGGTGTGGCGGCGTGCGACCGCCTCGTACAGGCCGCTCAGGGACGGCGGCCCGCCCGCGGCGAGCACACCGAGGCGGACCGTGGCCAGCAGGTCGGGGTCGTCCACGGCGGGGAACAGCCGTACGGCCGGATTCCAGCCCAGATACGCCGCGGCCACACGGAGGTTGAAGACGGCCGCGCCCACCGACACATGCTGCGCACGCCGGTCCGGATCGGCCGTCGGCAGCGCGCGCCGGCGGTCGGCGCGAACCTCGATCGTCCGGCGATCCGGGTCGAGGCCGAAGCGCCAGGGCTGGGTGTTGTGGATCGAAGGCGCCGCCACGGCCGCGGACAGCAGGGTCTCCACGGCGGTGACGTCGACGGCACGGCTCTGCATGACGGCTCCTTCGCGCGACGTTCCCCTCGTACGGCCACCCTGCGCCGCCGTCCCCCTTCGGGGGAGGGTTGACCGGCCCCTCATGGCGGCCCGTACGTCACCCAGGGGCGGGCCACTCGGCCCTGCTTCCGCGCCGCCACGGCTGACACGGTGTCAATGGGCCGCATCGGGCGCCCCATCGACCACTTTGGAGGTCCAGTCATGGCCCGTACCGTGACCGTCGCCGTGGACGGCTCGCCCGAAAGCCTGGCCGCGGCGGACTGGGCCGCGCGGGAGGCGGAACTGCGGGGCCTCCCCCTGCATCTGGTGCATGCGTGGGACTGGCAGCCCTACACCCTGCCGGTGCCCGACGACGCGGCGCACCGGCACTGGGGCGGGCGCGTGCTGAGGCAGGCGGCCGAGCGGCTGCAGGACCCCCATCCGGACCTGGACGTCACCTCGGAGCAGATCCCGCAGCCGCCCGTGACGGCGCTGCTGACGGCCGCCACGGACGCCGAGCCGCTGGTCATCGGGTCCCGGGGTCTGGGCACCGCCGTCGGTTTCCTGGTCGGCTCGGTCGGGCTGGCGCTCCTCGCGCGGACCGAGCGGCCCGTCGTCCTCGTCCGTTCCGGGGTGCGCGTCGAGGACGAGCACCAGCCGGACGCGGACGGCCGCCCGTCGGACGCGACACCGTACCGGGACGTCGTCCTGGGCCTGGACCACGAGCACCCCGACGACACGGTCATCGCGTTCGCGTTCGAGGCCGCGTCCCGTCGTGCGGCGCGGCTGCGCGTGGTGCACGGCTGGAGCCTGCCGCCCTACGTCGCCCAGGGCCTCGCTCCCGGCCAGGCACCCGACGAGAACCTGGCCCGCCGGGAGGCGAGCGCCGTCGAGGGGATCCTGGCGCCCTGGCGCGAGAAGTTTCCCGGCGTCGAGGTCGTCGAGCAGACCGCGATCGGCAACGCGGGCGACCATCTGGTCGACACGGCCCGAGAGGCGTCGCTGGTCGTCGTCGGCCGCCGCATCCGCCACACACCGCTGGGGCCGCGCATCGGCCCGGTCACCCACGCGGTACTCCACCACGCAACGGCACCGGTCGCGGTGATACCGCACCACTGAGACCACGCGGGGGCCGCCGGCCCTCGAGGCGTCGCCGGCGCACCCGTCGCGGGGGTGCCGCAACCCCCGACAGGACACCGGGCAGCAGCGCAGGGCGACCGGCCCGCAAGGTGTCGCTGAGGCACCGGTCGCGGTGGCACCGCACCACAGAGAGCACGCCAGGGCCGCGGGGTGTCGACGGCGCACCCGTCGCGGGGGTGCCGCAACCGCTGAGAAGCGCCGGGCAGCTGCACCGGGCGACATCCGTGAGGCCTCGATCCCGAGGGTGCCGAGGGGCCGTGCTACGCGACGTCCAGGACGTCGCTCACCGGGCGGCGTGGTGTTGCCGGGCCGTGGGGGCCGTAGCCCAGGCGCAGCACCATCTGGACGTGGCTCATCGCGGAGCGCGGGTCCCGGGCCAGGCGGCGCAGGTCGGGCCACTCCAGGGCGTGCGACGTCAGGGACGTGGCCAGGCCGCCCAGTGTGGCCAGGAGCAGCACCCGTTCCATGGCCTGGCCGGCGGTGAGCCAGTCCCGTAGGCGGTCCTGCGCGGTCCCCAGCAGGGCGAGGTGCGGGTGCCGTTCGAAGGCCGCCGAACCCCGGCCGGCCACCACGCTGCGGCCGGCGAAGTCCCGTACCGGCGCATCGCCCTGCCGCACCCGGGGACCGAAGGCGTACTCGGGAACACCCTCCGTCGCCGTGTCCGCGTCTTCTCCGAGGCGTGTCCAGCGGGCCATGTCCTCCTGGCGGGCGATGTCCACAGCGTCGCGGCCCTCGGCGTCATGCACCAGTTCCTGCAACTCCCCCATGTGCCAGGCGGAGGGGAAGAGCAGCTGGGCGCCTTCCAGACGCGCGGCTTCGACCAGGGAGGCCCTCAGGTCCTCGGGGATCTCGGTGTCCTCGAACGGCCACCGGCTGGTGTGCCGTCGGCGGATCGCCGGATACAGCCGGGCCAGGGCGTCGGAGCCGGCCTCGGCGGGCTCGGTGAGGCGGACGTCGGCGAGCAGCGTCGGGTCGGCGGCGTCGGGCAGCAGCCGGACGTCCGGCTGCCGGCCCCCGTGGACCGCCGCGACACGGAGGTTGAGCAGTGCCGCACCGCACCCCAGATGCAACGCCCGGTTGTCGGGGTCGGTTCCGGGCATGCCGCGCTCCAGGTCGGCACGGAGCTGGACGGTCCCGCTGTCGCTCAGGAACAGGAAGCGCCAGGGCTGTGCGTTGTGCATCGACGGAGCCGTGGTCGCGTCGGCGACCAGCGCCGTGACGGACGTGAGGTCGAGCGGTGGCACCGGCATGGAACTGAAACCTCCGAAGGGACGGGGACGACAACGGCGGGGCGCGCAACGGCCCCGGTCACACGGCGATCCGCCGCCCGGTGAGGACGACGGGATCGATACGCAGCCACAGGTCGCGTTCCCCTCCGGCCCACGGCGAGCTGTACGCATGCTCCTCGAGAAGGCGCACGGCGTCGGGGTCGGTCACGGCCCGGGCGCGCCCGCGCAGCAGCACGCTCCAGCCCTGACTGAGGGTGTCGTCGACCCGGTCGACCTCGAAGGCGACCTGGCAGTCGAGCGCCTGGGACGGTGTCGCGCCGGGCGCGGTCCTGAAGACGACCGCCCCGTCGACGACGCTGTAGTTGACGGGGACGACGACCGGACCGGAGGCGGTCGACACCGCCAGCCGTCCCACGCCGTGCGACGCCAGCAGCGCCCGGCACTCCCGCACACCGAGCTCGGTGAACCGGGGATGCCGGCCCGCCCGCCCCTGCCCGGGCGGCAGATCGGCGTCACCGCCGGCGAGCGCCGTCACCGTGGTCTCCAGGGCTCCCGCCAGCCTGCGCAGCACGCTCGCGTCCGGCGCGGCGGAGGGATGCTCCTCCAGGTGCCGCAGATAGCTGGGGGCCATGCCGGCCCGGGCGGCCGTCTCCCGACGGGTCAGGCCGAGGTCCGTGCGCCGCTGGGCGAGCCGGCGTCCGAGGTCGCCCAGCGGCGGCCCATCGGAGGTGTTCGGCCCGTTCGGGGGTGCCGGTTCGTTCATGGCACCTCGCTCCCTTCGTCAGCCGCTCCTACGGCTGATGCTCCGTCAGTCGCCCGCACGGATACGGCCGTCAGGCCGCCCGCACGGCCACGACATCGTGCTGCGGCCCGCCGAGCACCACCTTGAGCGCGCCGGTGTCGGCGGCCCGGGCGAAGACGTCGTACGCCTCCTCCATGTGCTCCAGTGGGAGGACATGGGTGACCAGCGCCGAGGTGGGCAGCCGGCCGGCCGCGGCCATCCGCAGCAGTGTGGGGGTGGAGTAGGTGTCGACGAGGCCGGTGGTGATGGTCACGTTCTTGATCCACAGGTCTTCGAGGTGCAGGGTCGCGGGCCGGCCGTGGACGCCGACATTGGCCACGTGCCCGCCGGGCCGCACCATGCGCGTGCACATCTCGAAGCTCTCCGGCACGCCGACCGCTTCGACGACCACGTCTGCGCCCAGCCCGTCGGTGAGGTCGGCGATCAGTTGCTCGGGCTCCTCGCGGGCGTCGGCCACCGCGTCGGCGCCGAGCCGCTTGGCCGCCTCCAGCCGCGGGGCGGCGAGGTCGACGGCGACGATCCGCTCGGGCGCGAACAGGTGGGCCGTCGCGATGGCCGCGAGCCCGATGGGACCGGCGCCGACGACGGCGACGGTGTCCCCGGGCCGCACCCGCCCGTTGAGCACGCCCACCTCGTAGGCGGTGGGGAAGATGTCCGCCAGCAGTACGGCGTCCTTGCTCTCCACCGCGCCGGGCAGCACGTACACGGACAGGTCGGCGTGGGGCACACGGACGTATTCGGCCTGTGTGCCGTCGATCAGATGGCCGAGGATCCAGCCCCCGCCGCCGCGGCACTGGCCGTACGCCCTCTCGCGGCAGTAGTGGCAGCGGCCGCAGGCGGTGATGCAGGAGACCAGCACCCGGTCGCCGGGCCGTACGGTGCGCACGTCCGCGCCGATCTCGACGATCTCGCCGACCGCCTCGTGCCCCAGCACAGTGCCGGAGCGCACCTCGGGCACATCGCCCTTCAGGATGTGCAGGTCGGTTCCGCAGATGGTGACGGCGTCGACGCGCACGATGGCGTCGGTGGCGTCCTGGATGCCGGGGTCCGGAACGTCCTCCCAGGCGGACTGCCCGGGACCGTGGAAGACGTAGCCCTTCATGACGACGCTCACCCTTCCTGCCGGGATTGCCCCCAGGTTCCAGCTTGTCCCCAGCCGCCGGGTTCCGCATGGGCCGGTCGGCCCTCAAGGGCCACTGCCCGGCCCCTGCCCCGTCCCTTCCCCCGGCTGTCACGCTGTGTGAGTGCCATGATGAGAGGGAGGTGCTGAACGATGGACGCCAGGCGGACCCGGAAGAGGCTGTGGCGGTGGCGGAAGAACCCGCTGCGGCGGCGCGACGATGTCGTCGAGGCCTGGGTCCTGGTCGGCACCTGGGCGGCCGTCGTGGTGGGAGGCACGCTCACCGGTGTGGTCACGGCGCACGCCGCCGACGGGGTGTTCGAGGCACAGCGCGCCGAGCGGCACGCCGTCCGGGCCGTGCTCGTCACCGACGCCCGGCGGCCCACCGCGGCGGTCGAGGGGACGGGAGGCCAGGTGGTGGGGAAGGTCCGGTGGACGGACGCCGACGGTGCCTCCCACACCCGCAGGACACTGGTGGACCCCGGGCAGAAGGCGGGATCGAGGATCACCGTCTGGACGGACAGCCGGGGCGAGCTCGCCGCCGAGCCGCCGAGTGCCACGGAGGCGGCCATGGAGGCGGCCCTGCTCGGCGCCGCCGCCGCGGGCGCCTGCTCCGGCCTGGTCGTGGGCGCGGGAGCCGTCGCGCGGTGGCGGCTCGACCGGCGGCGTCTCGACCGGTGGGGCAGGGAGTGGGACCTCGTCGGTCCCGAGTGGGGCCACAAGACAGGCTGACGCCGCGAGCTCCTCGCACTCGCGGCGGCAGTCGGATGCCTGATCCCGGTCCAGTCAGCTCACCTCCTTTCCGGTTCCTCCTGAACGTCGGCGGCGACACGGGCCGCCCACTCCTCGATCGCGGTGAAGTCGCGGAAGTCCCCGCCCTTTCCATTGCGGACGATCATCCTCGCGACCCACCCCTTCGCGCCCTCTTCGAGGCAGCCCCCGAAGGTGACGTGCTCCCTGACACCGAGCCGTGCCATGGCCTTCTTCACACCGGGCACGGGCGGGATGTCCCGCTCCGACGCCGTGGCGTCGAGCGGTCCGCTGCTGAAGAACCACAGCGGGCGCCGGGCCAGTTCGCGGCCCTGGCGGCGGACGAACCGGCGGGCGTCCTTGTGCCAGCGGCCCGCATACAGTCCACCGCCGACCACGACGGCGTCGTACGACTCCACGCTCGCCACCGTTCCGGCGGGCCGCGCCTCGGCGGTGAGCCCCGCCTTGCGCAGCACCTCGGTCACGGCCTCGGCGATCTGCGCGGTCGAGCCGTTCGTTGTCCCATAGGCGACCAACACGCTGCCGGGCATGGCGGTCCGCCTCCTCTCACATTCTGCGCAGCCAGTCGTCGGCGACGCCGTGCAGAGCCGGCTCGTCGGGCCGCAGGTGCGAGTCGTCCAGCCGGTAGCTGAGCTTGTCGACCACGGCGACCACACCGTCGATCTGACGCGTCATGGAAACGGCGATGGCCGTCTCGCTCTTGCGCTCCATGGGGCCGCTGAGCGTGACCACGCCCTCCGTCACGGAGACCTCCACCGTGCTGGGCACCAGCCACAGTGCCCGCACCAGCACCTCGTCGATCACCTCCCGGCGGATCCGCTCGTCGGGCCGCAGGAAGACCTGGAGGAGATCGCGCCGGGTGACGATGCCGACGAGGCGCCCGGTCTCGTCCAGCACGGGCAGACGCTCCACCTGCCGCCGGGCCATGACGCGGGCGGCCTCGACGATGGTCTCTTCGGCGCGCACGGTGATGGGCGGCTCGGTCATCAACTGCCCCGCGGTGCGGGCGGTGGCCTTCGCGGCCTTCCTGCGGGCACCACGCGTCAGTCCGGCGAAGCGGAAGCGGCGCTCGGGCTCGTAGGGGTCCGGGGTCGCGGCCTGCCGGGCGATCAGATCCGTCTGGGAGATGACGCCGATGACCTTCTCGTCCTCGTCGACCACGGGCAGTCCGGAGATGTTGTGCTCGGAGAGCAGCCGCGTGACCTCCTTGAACGGGGTGCCGTACGCGGCGCGGACGACGTCCTTCGTCATCACGGAGCCGACCTTGTTGTGCTTCATGACCGTTCCTCCCCTCTCGACACTTCGATCCTCCAGCGGATCGAAGGGAGTTCCCATGGGCTGTCCGGGTGCGGGTGGGGGGCCGGTCGGCCCTGCGTCGTGCCTGAACGGCCCCGCGGTCACGGGCCTTGGGTCAGCGCAGGTCGAGACCGGGCCGGACGAGCGTCCCCGATCTGCCGTGGACGATGTCGTACGCCGCGTCGAGGGCACCGATCGCGGCCAGTCCCCCGGTGCGCTCGACGAACCGGGCGGCGGCCTCCGTCTTGGGCCCCATCGAGCCCTCGGGGAAGCCGCCGCGGCGCAGCTGGGCGGGCGTGGCGTCGAGGAGGGGCTCCTGGTACGGGGTGCCGTAGTGGGCGTAGACGTTCGGGACGTCGGTGAGGATCAGCAGGAAGTCGGCCTTGATGTCCTCGGCGAGCAGAGCCGCGGTGAGGTCCTTGTCGACGACCGCCTCCGCTCCGTGCAGGGCGCCGGTGTCCTCGTCGGTGGTGACCGGCACCCCTCCCCCGCCCGCGCAGACGACCAGTACGCCGAGGGCGAGCAGGTCCTGGATGGTCTCGGTCTCCACGATCTCCTCGGGCGACGGGGAGGCGACGACCCGGCGCCAGCCGGTCGTGTCCTGCGCGATGTGCCAGCCGCGCCGTCGCGCGAGCGAGCGGGCCACGTCCCGTGGATACACCTGCCCGACGAATTTCGTCGGCCGGGCGAAGGCCGGGTCGTCGCGCCGTACGACGGTGTGGGTGACCAGCGCCGCGACCCTGCGCCCGGGCAGGGCGTCGTGCAGGGCCCGCACCAGCAGCGATCCGATCATGCCCTCGGTCTGGGCGCCGAGCAGGTCCAGCGGATACGGGGCGGACAGGACCGGGTCGGACGCGCTCTCCATGGCGAGCAGGCCGATCTGCGGGCCGTTGCCGTGGGTGATGACGACCTCGTGGTCCTGGGAGAGGGCGGCGACGGCGGTGGCCACCCGGTCGATGTTCGCCTGCTGCACGGCCGCGTCGGGGCGCTCGCCGCGGCGCAGCAGGGCGTTGCCGCCGAGGGCGATGACGATGCGCACGGTTCAGTCCTCCAGGGTGGCGACGAGTACGGCCTTGATGGTGTGCAGCCGGTTCTCCGCCTGGTCGAAGACGACGGAGGCGGGCGAGCGGAAGACCTCGTCGGTGACCTCCAGACCGTCGATGCCGTAGGTGTCGAGCAGGTCCCTGCCGAGACGGGTGCCGTGGTCGTGCAGCGCCGGCAGACAGTGCATGAACTTGACGCCGGGGTTGCCGGTGAGCGCGAGCGTCTTGGCGTTGACCTGGTAGGGAAGCAGCAGTTCGATGCGTTCCCGCCAGGTGTCGGCGGGCTCGCCCATGGACACCCAGACGTCGGTGTGCAGGAAGTCGGCGCCGCGAATGGCGGGCACGAGGTCCTCGGTGAGGGTGATCCGTGCCCCGCTGCGCTCGGCGAGCGCCCGGCAGGCGGCGACCAGCCCGGGCTCGGGCCACAGCCGGGCGGGCGCGGCGATGCGTACGTCCATGCCGAGCAGGGCGCCCATCGAGAGCAGGGAGTTGCCCATGTTGTTGCGGGCGTCGCCGAGATAGCAGTAGCTGATCTCGGTGAGCGGCTTGCGGCTGTGCTCCCGCATGGTGAGGACGTCGCACAGGCTCTGTGTGGGGTGCGCGGCGTCGGTCAGCCCGTTGTAGACGGGGACCCCGGAGTGGGCGGCGAGTTCGGAAACGATGGACTGGGCGGAGCCGCGGTACTCGATGGCGTCGAACATGCGGCCGAGGACGCGGGCCGTGTCGGCGACGGACTCCTTGGCGCCGATGTGGGCGTCGCCGGGGCCGAGGTAGGTGGTCGCGGCACCCTGGTCGGCGGCGGCGGCCTCGAAGGCGCACCGGGTGCGGGTGGAGGTCTTCTCGAAGATCAGCGCGAGATGCCTGCCGGTCAGCCGGGGCTGTTCGGTGCCGGCGCGCCTGGCCGCCTTGAGGTCGGCGGCCAGGTCGAGCAGATGGTGTATCTCGGCGGCGGTGAAGTCGAGTTCGCTCAGGTAGGAGCGGCCTCGGAGATCGACGGTCATGGTGGGTCCCCCCTTGCCGGGTCAGTCGGCGGCGTCACGTTCGATGGGGCAGCTCATGCAGCGCGGGCCGCCGCGGCCGCGGCCGAGTTCCGCTCCGGCGACGGTGACGACCTCGATGCCCTGCTTGCGGAGATAGGTGTTGGTGGTGGTGTTGCGCTCGTAGCCGACGACGACGCCGGGGGCGAGCGCGAGGAAGTTGCTGCCGTCGTCCCACTGCTCGCGCTCGGCGCCCCGGACGTCCTGGGGCGCGGACAGCATCCGCACCTTGTCCAGGTCGAGCGTCTCGGCGAGGGCGGTCGCCAGATCGGAGTTCGCGGTGACGTCGAAGCCGGTGTCGTACGCGTCGGTGGCGGTGAGCGTCCATGAGCGCATGGAGTCCGCGAGCCCCGGATAGATGACGAAGGCGTCCCGGTCGACCATGGTCAGGACGGTGTCGAGATGCATGTAGGCACGCAGGGCGGGCAGCTGGATCGCGATCAGCCGGCGGGCCGTGCCGGAGGCGAAGAGCCGGGCGGCCAGGTTCTCCACGCCCTGGGCGGTGGTCCGCTCTCCCATGCCGACCATGACGGCGCCGTTGCCGAGGACATGGACGTCGCCGCCTTCCAGGGTGCCCACCGGCCCGCCGAGGATCGGCTCGGGTGCGGCGCCGGCGAACATCGGGTGGAACCGGTAGATGGCCTCGGCGTGCAGGCTCTCGCGGCGCCGGGCGGGCTTGGCCATCGGGTTGACCGACAGCCGGTCGTACATCCAGCAGGAATTGTCGCGCGGGAAGAGGTGGTTGGGCAGCGGGGGGAGGGCGAAGTCGTCGGCGTCCAGCGCGTTCCACACCAGGCTGTGCGGGGCGGTGAGCGGCAGATCGCTCTTCAGCAGGCCACCGATCAGGTACCCGGCGAGGGTCTCACCGTCCAGGTCGGCGCACAGCTCACGGACGGGGTCCACGAGAGCCGGCCCGACGGTGGCGGTGCTGACGACCCGGTCCAGCAGCCAGACACGGGCCTCGGGAACCTCCAGTGTCTGCGCCAGCAGGTCGGCGAAGTAGTGCACCCGGGCGCCGTGGTCCCTGAGGACCTGAGCAAAGGCGTCGTGCTCCTCCCGGGCGCGTTTGGCCCACAGGATGTCGTCGAAGAGCAGGGCATCGACGTTGCGGGGCGTGAGCCGAGAGAGCTCGAGCCCGGGCCGGTGCAGGATGACCTGCCGGAGCCGGCCTACTTCGGAGTCGACGTGAAAGTTGGTCATGGTGGCTTCCTCGATGGTCTGGCGGGGGTTGGTTGATGGGTGGCGGCGGTTTGTTGGTGGCAGCGCGTTGTTGGTGGCGGCGGGGCGTGAGGTCGGTGGCGGGTCATCAGGTCGGTGACGGTTGATCGCCACGTGGGTGGTGGCGGGGCCAAGTCGCTGGCGGCGGGCGTCCGGACGGTGGCCGGTCGTGAGACCGGTGGTGGTTGATGGCCCCGTGGGTGGTGGCGGGGCCACGTCGCCGGTGGCCGGTCGTCAGGTCGGTCGCGGGTTGTCAGGTCCGTGTGGCGGGTTGTCAGGTCGGTGGCGGATATGGGTGGCGGCGGAACCCCATCGGTTGCGGCGGGTCACGTAGGTGGCGGCTCGCCGCCGTCGTCGGCGGCGGGTCATTCACGTCGGTGATGGCCAGCTATCACCTCGGCTGGGGCTCGTCCCCACATCGGTGGCGGCTTCGTCATCACCTCGGTGGTGGCTCGCCCCCACATCGGTGCGGCTCGCCCCCACATCGGTGCGGCTCGTCGCCACCTCGGTGCGGCTCGTCGTCCCGTTTGTCGTGGCGGGACGCCGGTCCGGCGGGGCGTCACCCCAGTCGCGGCGGGAGCCCTGCGCAGTCGCAGCGCGGGCGCCCCACCAGCCGCGGTAGGGCCCATCACGCGTCCGCGGCACGGGCCCTGCACCACAGGCACGGGCCCTGCACCACACCCGGCAGAGCCGACCCGCAGCCGCGACACGCGCCCCACACCCCACCCGGCAGAGCGGACCCGCATCCGCGACACGGACCCGTCACTGCACCGGGCGGAGCCGACCCCCGCACCGCACCCGGCGGAGCCGGCCCGCACCCGGCGGAGCCGACCGCCCCACCACACCCGGCGGAGCCGACCCACAGCCGCGGCACGCACCCCCGCCACACCCTGCGGAGCAACCCGCACCCGGTGGAGCCGGCCCTCACCCCTACGTGTGATGACGAAGGGTCATCAGCCGGAAGTCCACACCGTGTCCCGTACGCGGCCTGGGCACCGCCCGCCTGGCCGGCGGCGGCATCTCCGGAGCCTGCGGGTCGGGGACCGCGGCCTCGGCCTCGGGCCGCGGTGACCGGGGCTCGACGAACTCGCCGTACTCCCCGCCCTCACGCTTCAGCCACACATACACCGGCAGGCCGAGCAGCAGCACGAACAGCCCGTAGTAGACGGTCTGGTACCCGCTGCCCTGGATCGACCAGTACGAGAAGACCATCGCGAGCACGGCCACCGTGACATCCCGGACCAGCCGCCGCGGCGCAAGGCTCTCCCGGCCGCGCACGAGCAGCCAGTACAGCTGGGCGGCGGCGGAGAACAGATAGGGGATGACAGCGGTCAGCACGCTCAGCAGCACGATCTTGGTGAAGACGTCCTCGAACCGTGTGTAGCTGAAGACCGTGATCAGCGAGGCCAGCACGGTCGAGGCGATGATGCCGAACGCGGGAACGCCGTTCTGACCGCGCAGCTTGGCGAACGCCGCGGGGAAGAGTCCGTCGCGCGCGGCGGCGTACGGCATCTCCGCACAGAGCATGGTCCAGCCGTTGAGGGCGCCGAGGCCGGAGACGATGGCCGCCACGGCGACGGCGTCGCCCGCCCAGGTCCCGCCGAAGATGTTGTTCGCCGCGTCGGTGAACGGCGCCGTGGACGCGCCGAGGTCGCCGTGCGAGACCGTGCCGAAGACCGCGAGGGTGCCCAGCAGATAGATGACGGCGCAGGCGAGGGTGCCGTACACGGTGGCCCGCGGCACGTTGCGCCCCGGCTCGCGGACCCGGCCGGCGACGACGGAGGCGGCCTCCAGGCCGAGGTAGCTGAACAGGGCGATGGCCGCGGCTGCCGAGATCGCGCCCAGCGCGGACTGACCGCTCGCGTTGAAGGAGCCGAAGTTGTCCGGGTCGATGAACAGCAGTCCGACGGTGGCCATGAAGACCAGCGGTACGAACTTCAGCACCGTCGTGATCACCTGGAACGCGCCGGAGTTGCGCACCCCGGAGAGGTTGATCGCGGCGGGGATCCACAGCCCGACGAGCGCGATCAGCACCGAGATCCCGGTCTTGTGCCCGGTGTTGACGAACACCTCGACATAGCCGACCCACGCCACCACGATCGCGGCGTTCCCGGCCCACGCGGTGATCCAGTACGACCAGGCGTTGAGGAACCCGGCGAACTCGCCGAAGGCCTCGCGGGCGTACACGTACGGACCGCCGCTCGCCGGAATCCGCTTCGCCAGCGACCCGTAGGTCAGCGCCAGCGCCAGCGCGCCGAGTGTGACGGCGACGAAGGCGACGAGCGCGATCGGCCCGTAGGGCGCGAGCGCGGACGGGAGGGCGAAGACTCCCGTGCCGATGATGCTGCCGATCACGAGGGCGGACGCGGCCGGTAGGCCGAGTGCCGCTTCGGGAGCCGGCCCTGCACCGCCCCCAGTTGTCTTGGACATGACCGTACTCCTTGTGCGGGTCTCGCGGGCGGTGGCCTGCGGAGGGGGACCCGGCATCCGATCCTCGTGGAGGCCGACCGTCACGGTGAGCGGCCACAGGTCCCCCAGCGGACCCATTGGTCCCGTGCCGGATGCCCGGTCGGCCCCTGTCCCACGCCGGTGGCATGGGGTGTGCTCGAAGTGAGGCCGGGTCGCGGCCGTCGGTCGGCCGCCACCGGTCGCAGGACGGCACGCGATGGGGGTGACGGAACATGAGCACGGCGATCTCCGTTTCGGGCCTGGTGAAGGAGTTCGGCCCGGCGCGGGCCCTGGACCGGCTCGACCTGAGGGTCCGGGCGGGCGAGGTGCACGGCTTCCTGGGGCCGAACGGCGCCGGCAAGACGACCACCATCCGGATCCTGCTGGGACTGCTGCGCCCTGACGGCGGCTCGGTGAGCCTCCTGGGCGGGGACCCGTGGCGGGACGCCGTCGCCCTGCACCGCCGTCTGGCCTATGTGCCGGGCGAGGTGAACCTGTGGCCGAACCTCACCGGGGGCGAGGTGATCGACCTGCTCGGCGCCCTGCGCGGCGGCCTCGACACCGGGCGCCGTGCCGTGCTGCTGGAGCGGTTCCAGCTGGACCCGGGCAAGAAGTGCCGCGCCTACTCCAAGGGCAACCGGCAGAAGGTCGCGCTGGTGGCCGCCCTCGCGTCCGACGTCGAGCTGTATCTCCTGGACGAACCGAGCTCCGGCCTCGACCCGCTGATGGAGGCCGTCTTCCAGGACGTCGTGCGGGAACTGCGGGAGGCCGGCCGCACGGTGCTGCTGTCCAGCCACATCCTGGCCGAGGTGGAGGCGTTGTGCGACCGCGTGACCATCATCCGGGCCGGCCGCACCGCCGAGTCGGGAACCTTCGGCGAACTGCGCCATCTGTCCCGTACGACCGTCGAGGTCGAGACCCGCAAACCCGTCGGCCCCCTGGAACTGCCCGGGACACACGACGTCAGCGTGGCCGGCAACCGGGCCCGGTTCAGCGTCGAACCGGACCGGCTGAACGGAGTGCTGCGCCACTTGGTGGAGTTCGACATCCGGACGCTGACCAGTGCCCCGCCCACGCTCGAAGAGATCTTCCTGCGTCACTACGACGCCGCAGCCGTCGGCGACGGCGACAGGGCGACGGCGACAAGCCGGGAGGTGCGCCATGAGCACGCTGACCGGCACCCGTGAACTCGCGCGGCTCGCGCTCCGGCGCGACCGCGTCGCCCTCCCCGTCTGGATCCTCGGCCTCTCCGCCCTGATGGCCTCCTTCGCCGCGATGACCGTCGCGGCCCTGAGGACCGAGCAGGATGTCATCGACGAAACGGAGTTCATGGCGGGCAACCCGGCCCTGCGCATGCTCGGCCTGGCCTCGGGTCCCACGGTCGGCGGCTACGCGATGATCCGCAGCTTTGCCACGCTGGCGATCCTGGCCGCGTTGATGAGCGTCTTCGCCGTGGTACGGCACACCCGGCGCAGCGAGGCGACCGGGCGCGCCGAACTGGTCGGCGCGGCCGTGGTGGGGCGGTTCGGCACTCTGGCTGCGGCCGTGCTGGTCACGGTCTGCGCCGACGTGCTGCTCGCGGTCTTCCTGGGCCTGGGGATGACGGCGGCCGGGCTGCCCGCAGCCGGCTCGTTCACCGCCGGGGCCGCGATCGCCGCCGTGGGCCTGGTCTTCACGGGCGTCGCCGCGGTCACCGCTCAGCTCTCGTCGAGTTCCCGCGGCGCGAACGGACTCGCCGCGGCGGCCCTCGGGCTCTCCTTCCTGTTCAGCGGAGCCGGCAACCTGCTCGGCAGCGTGGACGGCAGCGGACTGCGCGTGGTCAGCGCCTGGCCGTCGTGGCTGTCGCCGATCGGGTGGGGACAGCAGATGAGGCCGTTCGGCGGTGACCAGTGGTGGCCGCTCGCCCCGTCCGTGGCAGCGTTCGTCGCCCTCCTGGGCGTCGCGGGCGCGCTCGCGGGGCGGCGGGACTTCGGACGGGGCCTGATCCGGGAGCGGCGCGGTCCGGCGCATGCCCGGCCGGGGCTGCTCGGTCCGCTGGGTCTGATACGGCGCCTGCAGCGGGGCGCGGTGCGCGGGTGGGCGGTCGGAATCCTCGCGTTCGGCCTGGTCTTCGGCGCCGTGAGCAGCTCGGTCGAGGACCTTGGGGGCTCGGCCCGTGAGTGGTACCGGCGCATGGGCGGCACGGACGAGATCGTCGACGCCTACCTCACCTCGCTCGTGTCGATGGCGGGCATGGCCGTCGCCGTCTGCACGGTCCAGCTCCTGCTGCGGCTGCGTGCCGAAGAGACCGAGGGCCCGCTGGAGTCCGTGCTCGCCACGGCGGTGGGCAGGCGGCGCTGGACGCTGGGCCAGGTGCTCACGACCTGGCTCACGGCGGCCGTACTGCTCCTGCTCTTCGCGCTGAGCACGGGGCTGGCGGCCGGTCAGGTGCTGGGCGACACCCCCGGCCGCCTCGGGGCCCTGGCCGGGGCCGTCCTGGCCCAGCTTCCGGGGATCATGGTCGTCAGCGGCTGTGTGGTGGCGGCCGTGGGACTGCTGCCGCGGTGGGCGGTGCCCGTCTCCTGGTCGGTGCTCCTCGCCTCGGTCCTGCTGGGTCCCCTGTTCGGCCCCACCCTCGACGCACCGCAGTGGGCACAGAACCTGTCGGCGTTCACGCACGTGGCCAAGGCACCGGCGACCGCGATCACGGCCGCTCCGCTCACCGCCCTGACCGCGGTCTCCCTGCTCCTCGTCGCACTGGGCACGGTGTCGTTCCGGCACCGGGACCTCGCCCTGCCGGCGTGAGAGCCACAACGAAAGAGCGCAGCGAAAGAGCGCTACGAGCACATCGGCCGAAGGAGGCGGCAGCCATGCGACACCGGATGGTGAGCGACCTGATGACGACATCGGTCGTACACGTACAAAGGGACACCGGCTTCAAGGAGATCGCCAAGCTCCTCACCGAACACGACATCACGGCCGTACCGGTCGTGGACGACGACGAGCGTCCCGTGGGCGTGGTGTCCGAGGCGGACCTGCTGCACAAGGAGGCGGCGACCGCCGAAGGCCTCATGAACAGCCCTGCGGTGACCGCGCGCCCGCAGTGGACGATGGTGGAAGCAGCCCAGGCCATGGAGCGTCACCGCGTCAAGCGGCTGCCGGTCGTCGACGAGGCCGGGCGGCTGGTCGGCGTGATCAGCCGCGCCGACCTGCTCCGGGTGTTCCTGCGCTCGGACCGGGACATCAGGGAGGAGATCTCCCGGGAGGTCCTCGTGCGCACGCTCGGCATCGCGCCGTCCGCGATATCCGTCCATGTGATCGACGGCCGGGTCGCGCTGACCGGCACGGTCGAACGCAAGTCCCTCGTGCCCGTCGTCGTACGCCTGTGCCGTGGCGTGGACGGAGTCGTCGACGTCTCCGCCGAACTGGATCACCGTACGGACGACACCGCCGGGGCACCCGGGGCGGGCGGATCGCGGCGGTCGCAGCTGGCGCCCTGAACAGCAGGGACGAGGGAGTACGACCGGGTCACCCCGCACGGTCCAGGGTGAACGTGGTGAGCACCGCGGCAGCCGTCGCGCTGGCCCGCAGGGGCGGCGACTTGCTCGGCCAGGCCAACGCTCTGTGCGTACGTGCCGAGACGGCACACGCACGAGGCGACACCGCAACAGCGCGCACCGTTCTGGGCCAGGCAGCAGTGCTGTACGACGATGCGGGCCTACCCGGCGCAGCCGAGGACTGTCGCAAGCGACAGCATGCCCAGTAGGCCTCCTCCGACGACCCTTTCCGGCCGCGTCGATCGGGCCGACAGCGCCGGCCCGCTCCGCCCCGTCAATCCTGGTCACCGGACGGTCTTCATGAACTGCCTTTCAGTCATTGTGTGTCACCTGCAAAGAGACGCCCCTGGCGCTGGGTCCACCTGCCTACGGTGCGGCCACGAGGGCGGGCCCGGAACCGGTGACCCGCCGCGGCACACAACCGGAGGAGGCTTGGATGGCGAGTGTGGAAGTGTCGTTGAAGGAGATGATGGCGGGGGTCGAGGGGGCGCTGGGGGCGGCGGTCGTCGACTACACCAGCGGCATGGCCCTTGGCACCCTTGGCGGAGGTAAGGGCCTGGACCTGACGATCGCGGCAGCTGGGAACACGGATGTCATCCGCGCCGAAGTCCGCACCATGGAACACCTGGGGCTCAAGGGTGCGATCGAGGACATCCTGATCACGCTGGAGAAGCAGTACCACCTCATCCGACCGGTCACCGGCCTCAATGGCAACGGTCTGTTCCTCTACCTCGTGCTCGACAAGGCCCGTTCGAACCTCGCGATGGCCCGTCATCAGCTCAAGAAGGTGGAGGAGCACCTCGAGGTCTAGGCCGCCCCAGATCCGCGCCGACCTGTGGTCATGACTTGAAGAATTCTTCAAGTCGCTACATGTAGATGATCGCAACTCATGGATACGGGCGACGCGGCTCCGGCCGAGAACGATCTGCCGGCGCAGGGCGCATTCCGCGGCGGCGCCTTCGGGGCGCCGCCGCGCACGGAGGCCGGTCCCGGTACCTCCCGCGCAGCCTCGCGGAGGTGTCAGCCCTGGCCGGCAGGGGCCGAGCGGGCGCCCAGTTCATCCAGCCAGCCGATCACGTTGTCTCGGCGGGTGCTGCGGCCCCTGGCGGCATCGAGCGGGGTGCCCTCCGCGTGGTCGGGCACCCGGTTCAGGTCCGCGCCGAGAACAAGGAGGTGTTCGGCGGCGCGCCGCTGTCCGGCGCAGCAGGCATGCCAGAACGCTTGGGACACCTCGTCCGAGGTGGGTTCGGCGGTGTCGATCAGCTGCTGGAGACGGTCCAGCAGGCCGAGTGCGGCGGCGTGCCACAGCTTGTCGACCCGGGCACCACGGGCAGCGAGAAGGGCCGCGACGTGCCAGCAGGCGTAGCCGACGGCGTTGTCGAGCGGTGTACCGATGGAGCCGTGGGGCGCTTCGAGGTCGGCGCCGCTGTCGATCAGAGCGGCAGCGACATCGGCATCGTCGCTGCCGGCCGCCCAGTGCAGCGGGCTCTCGCCGCCGGGGCCGTGGGCGTTGGGGTCCGCACCGGCAGCCACCAGCAGCGGGACGATGCGGGGACCGTTGGAAAGTAGCCGGGCCAGTCGGCCACGACGTGGAGCGCGGTGCGGGTCTTGAATGGACCACCCAGGGGCCCCGCGACGAGCTCGGGCGCGTGGGCGGCGATGCGCTGGACGGCGTCGATGTCGCCGGCGTGGACGGCAAGGACCAGCTCGGCCGCCATGCCATGTTCGGGAGTGTCCACGTCGATACCTCTCGGGCGATGGGAGGCGGAGGGCAGCAAGCCGCAACCTACGTTCTCACGGGCCTGGATGATCCACCCCGGGTGCCGGCGGGACGGACCGGGCCTTCTCACACCGGTCGGGGAGGGAGGCCGAGGCCGGATACGCTGGTTGGATGATCGAGAATCTTCCTCCCTGCCCGAAGTGCTCGTGCGAGTACACCTACGAGATGAACGCCCTGGTGGTGTGCCCGGAGTGCGGCCACGAATGGGTTCCCGCCGAGAGCAGTGCCGAGGGTGAGGGCACCGCCGGGGAGCGCGTCGTCAAGGACGCCGTCGGCAACGTGCTGCGGGACGGCGACAGCGTGGTCGTCGTCAAGGCGCTCAAGGTCAAGGGGAGCCCCTCGGGGATCAAGGCCGGAACCAAGGTGCGCAGCATCCGGCTGGTCGACGGGGTCGACGGCCACGACATCGACTGCAAGATCGAGGGCTTCGGAGCGATGCAGCTCAAGTCCAGCGTGGTCAAGAAGGCCTGACAGCCACCGCCTCTTTCCCGGCCCGCTCCCGTCCGTGAACGCTCCCCGGGCAGCAGCCGCATGCAGAATTGCAAAATTTCGCAATTGGTTAGATGCTGGATTGACTGTGCCCGCAGGTAGCCGCGGGCACAGCCTTCGCTTGCCCCGGGTGGGGCGCTGTCCGGGAAACCGAGGAGTCGTGTCCGTTCCGCTCTACCAGGCCAAGGCCGAGTTCTTCCGCATGCTGGGGCATCCCGTCCGGATACGAGTGCTTGAACTGCTGCAGGACAGGCCTATGCCGGTACGTGATCTGCTGGCCGAGATAGAGGTGGAACCCTCCAGCCTCTCCCAGCAGCTCGCGGTGCTGCGCCGCTCGGGCATCGTCAGCTCCGAGCGCGAAGGCTCGACGGTGGTCTACGAACTGGCCGGCGGGGACGTCGCCGACCTGATGGGGGCCGCACGCCGCATCCTGACCGAGATGCTGGCGGGGAAGAACGAGCTGCTGGCCGAGCTGCGGGAAGGCGAGGTCGCCGCGCGATGAAGGTCTCGCTCGGCCCCGTCGGGGCCCGGCTCACCGCCCTGCTGCCCGGCCGTACGGATCTGGCGGAGATACGCCGCGCACCACGCCGGAACCTGCTCGCCGGCCTCACGGTGGCGATCGTCGCGCTGCCGCTCGCGCTCGGTTTCGGCGTCTCCTCCGGGCTGGGCGCGGAGGCGGGACTGGCGACCGCGGTCGTCGCCGGTGCGCTGGCCGCGGTGTTCGGCGGCTCCAATGTGCAGGTGTCCGGGCCGACGGGCGCGATGACGGTCGTACTGGTTCCGATCGTCGCCGAACACGGACCTTCCGGAGTGCTCACGGTGGGGCTGACGGCGGGCGTTTTGCTTGTCGCGCTCGCCCTGCTGAGAGCCGGGAAGTACATGCAGTACGTGCCTGCCCCGGTCGTCGAGGGCTTCACGCTCGGCATCGCCTGCGTGATCGGACTGCAGCAGGTCCCGAACGCCCTGGGGGTGCCCAAGCCCGAGGGGGAACGTGTCCTCGTCGTGACCTGGCACGCCCTGGAGGAGTTCGCGAAGAACCCGAACTGGACCGCCGTCGCCTTCGCGCTCGCGGTCGCCGCCGTCATGCTCATCGGGGCCCGCCGGCGGCCCGCGATCCCCTTCTCCATCCTCGCGGTGATCGCGGCCACCGTCGTGGCGCAGGTGGCCGGCACGGACGCGGCGAAGTCGATCGGGGACCTGCCGTCCGGTCTGCCCGCCCCGTCCCTGTCCTTCGTGGACCCGGGAGCGCTGGGCTCCTTGCTCGCCCCGGCGGTCGCGGTGGCGACGCTGGCAGCCCTGGAGTCCCTGCTGTCGGCCTCGGTCGCCGATGGCATGACGGTGGGCCAGAAGCATGACCCGGACCGTGAGCTGTTCGGCCAGGGGTTGGCCAACATCGCCGCGCCGCTGTTCGGTGGTGTGCCCGCGACCGGCGCGATCGCCCGTACCGCGGTCAACGTCCGTACCGGCGCCGGGTCCCGGCTGGCTGCCCTCGCCCACGCCGTGGTCCTCGCGGGAATCGTCTTCGCGGCCGCCCCCCTCGTCTCGAAGATCCCGCTCGCCGCGCTCGCGGGGGTACTGCTGGCCACCGCGGTCCGCATGGTCGAGGTCGGCTCGCTCCGGGCCATGGCCAAGGCAACCCGCTCCGACGCGTTGATTCTCGTCCTCACCGCCGTCGCGACCCTTGTGTTCGACCTCGTGTACGCAGTGATCATCGGCCTGATGGTCGCGGGCACCCTCGCTCTGCGCGCGGTGGCCAAGCAGGCCCGTCTGGACCAGGTTCCTCTCGACCCCGGCGACCACAGCGCGGAGGAGCACGCGCTGCTCGCCGAGCACATCGTCGCGTACCGCATCGACGGACCGCTGTTCTTCGCCGCCGCCCACCGCTTCCTCCTCGAGCTGGCCGAGGTCGCCGACGTACGCGTCGTCATTCTGCGCATGTCCCGGGTGACCACCATCGACGCCACCGGCGCCCTCGTCCTGAAGGACGTGGTGGAGAAGCTCAACCGGCGCGGCATCGTGGTGATGACGTCCGGCATACGCCTCGACCAGCGCCAGGTCCTGGACTCGGTCGGCGCGCTGGAGTTGCTGCGCCTGGACGGACGTGAGTACGCCACCACACCGGAGGCGATCCAGGGCGCCCATGCCTACCTGGAGCGCGCCGGTCTCCTGCCGCCTGCCCTCTCCCGGCCCCACCGCATCAGCGAGGGAGCAGAGGAAACCGTCGGATGAATACTCCGCCCGTATCGCTGCGCATGGTTGAGGTCTCCGGCGCCGAGGCCCTGTGGTTGCTCGAGGGCAGCGCACAGGGGCGGCTGGTGTACACGCAGCGGGAGGTGACCGTCGTCCGGCCCGGCCGGCACGTCTGGGAGCTCGGCCGGCTGGTGGTGCGTACGCCCGCCCCTGCCGCCGCGGTTCCCGCTACCGCGGCCTACCACGTGGACGAGTTCCGCGGGGCGACGGGCACCGGCTGGAGCGTCACCGTCGCCGGGCCGACCGATGTGATCACCGATCCCGACGAGGCCGCCCACTATCGGCGCACCCTTGTCGGCTGGAGCCATGGTCCCCACGACACTGTGCTGCGCCTTCATCCCCAGACCGTGAGCGGGTTCCGCCACTCCCGCGCGGAGCCGTGATGAGCACCCTGCTCGAGGCGCTGCCTCACCGGCATGTGCTGACGTCGCCCGCGACGCCGTCCGCACCGCTCACTCTCGGCCCGGGTGGCACGGCGGTCGTCCAGGGCAACGCCGACGGCAAGGGCAGGAGCATCCGGATCACCCTCCCACTCCGACCTGACAGGCCGACCGTGCAAGGAAGTTGATGACCATGACCATCGAGTGGCGCTACACCGTGGAGCAGGATCTCGGCATCCTGTCCGTCTCCGGGTACCTGGGCCCTGACGCTGTTCGCCGCTTCACCGGTGCCATCGGCTGGGTGGTGGGACGGGGGGCCGGTCCGGTCGTCGTCGACCTGACCGGACTGCGCGGCTGGTCGGCCGAAGGACAGTTGGCGATCATCGAGGCCGCGCGCCGCCTCGCCGAAGGAGGCCGCAGCTTGGAGCTGGCCGCGATTCCCGCCGACGGGTCCCTCGTCCCCGGCGGCGACTGCCCGCCCATCCCCGTGCACCCCGACCTGGCCGCCGCACTCGCGGGACACGGCACCCGGCGCGGCGGGCTTCCGGAGGGCCGTCACGAGTGGCGGACCACGGGATGGCCGAGCGGAGACGACGCGGGCGAGTGAGGGCAGCGGGATCACCCGGGTGCGAAGGCGCCGTCGGGGTCCCGTACGGGAACGACAGTGTTGCCGGATGCTCTGGAGTGCCGTAGCCGCGGGCGGTGAGCCGGCTGCCGACCGCGGTGATGGTGCGCAGACAGGCAGCGACCAAGGAACTGCCCGCCGTTGCGAGTCAGCGTCGGCCGGCGTCCGGCCTTGTCCGGCCACCGAAGGACAGTTTCAGCATGGTGGGGTGCCCGCACCTCGGGCACTGTCCGTCCGGGCCGACGGCCGTGGGCCGGCACTTGAGGCGGCATGCGGGGCACTTGAACCAGGCGACGCCCGCGCCATGCAGCGGAATGATTCTCACTCGAACCTCTCTTCCAACCGGTACCGAGAGGACCGGATCGGGCGCCCGGCAATCACTGCGTCGGCTCCGAGGCACGCAGTTCCTCGAGCAGCTCCTGGCGGCCCACCAGCAGACCCGACAGGATCCGGCGCGCGGCGGCCAGGAGTTCGGCCACGTCCCCGCCGGCCAGCTCGTACACCACCGTCGAGCCGGTCCGGGTGGCGGTGACGATCCCAGAGCGGCGCAGCACCGCCAGCTGCTGCGACAGGTTCGACGGCTCGACCTCGATGGCGGCCAGCAGGTCACGGACGGGCTTCGGCCCGTCCTGCAGCAGCTCCAGCACCCTTATACGCACCGGATGCCCGAGCATGCGGAAGAACTCCGCCTTCGCCTCGTACAGCGGAACCGGCATACCGATCACTCCTCGCCCGCCCCGGCCGCCTTGACGTCGAGCCCGTGCCTGCGGGCCAGCCGCACCGCGTCGTCCAGCTCGTCCTGCGCCACCGCCACCACGTACGGGTCCTCGGCCTCCAAGGCGGATGCGAGGCCGAACCTGGCCGCTTGAACTCGTGCCAGCAGCGCCTCGACGACTGTGCCCACCCCGACCTCCACACCCTGGACCATCTATTGATCACAGCAACTTACCAATTGAAGAACTCTTCAATTGTAGCCGTGTGGCAGCACCTCGGGGCGCACCCCGCCGAGGGCGACCGCGGGGGTGGGGGTCATGGGTCGGCCAGTTGCGCGCAGAGGCAGAACTCGCGCAGTTCGGCCCCGCAGGCGCACTGGCGGGCGAATGCGAGGGCGTCACCCCGGCGCAGCGACTCCCGGCACAGTTCGTCCGTGAGCTCCAGCGCGCGCAGAGCCACCGGTCCGAGCCTGCTGACCGGACCCGTCTCCGCCTCGCGGCGCAACCGCGCGAGTTCACGCGTCGCGTCCGGCTCAGTGCCGGATGCCTCCAACTCTGCCAGGAGCACGGACGCCTCGCCGATGAGGTACTGCTGCGTCAATCCGACCACCGCCCAGTCGGCGAGCGGGCAACAGCACCATTCTCTGCTCCGAAGCGCCCTCCGGCCAGCCTCCACGGAAGGCCCCAGCGGCCTGCCGTATGCGCGAGAACCGTGCGCGGCACGACAGAGGACAGGCAGAGGACAGTGACGTCAGGTCCGGTAGGCGACCAGGGCCATCATGCCGACCTCTGCGTGGTACGCGTTGTGGCAGTGCAGCATCCACTGTCCGGGGTTGTCGGCGTCGAAGACGACGGACAGCTTCTTCTTGGGCAGCACGATGGCGGTGTCCTTGCGCGGGCCCGTGTCCCCGAGCTGGTAGGTGTGGCCGTGCAGGTGCATCGGGTGCCACATCTGGGTGGTGTTGACGAAGTCCAGCCGGACCCGCTGTCCTTCCTCGATCGTGAGCGGATTCGCGGCCGGGTCGGCCATGTCGAAGGCCTTGCCGTTGATGGCCCAGTTGTACTTGTCCATGCCGCCGGTCAGCTCGACACGGTGCACCCGGTCCACCTTCTTGGACGTCAGGCGGACGTCGTCGGTGGCGCGCAGCTGGGATGCCGTGAGGATCCTGCCGTTCAGTTCCTTCGGGAGGACGGTCGCCTTCGGCGCGCCGCCGGATCCCGTACGCACCAGGGCCATTCCGGTGGCGTCCTTGCCCTCGGCCAGCGCGACGAGCGGGAAGACACCGTCGCCGAGGGTGACAAGTACGTCGTACCGCTCCCCCATGCCGATCAGCAGGGCGTCGGCCTGCTGGTGCTCGACGGGGAACCCGTCGGTGTGGGTGAGGGTCAGCTTGTGCCCGCCGAGCGCCACCCGGTACGCCGTGTCGCCGCCCGCGTTGACGATGCGCAGCCGGACCCGGCGGCCGGGCTTGCCCCGGTAGACGGCGGGGTCGGCGGGCACACGGCCGTTGACCAGGTGGTACGGGTACCTCACGTCTCCCGCGTCGCCGCCGAGCAGCTCGCTCTCGGCGCCCATCATCATGAACCTCATGGACATCCCGTCGGACGAGGACGGGGCGGACGGGTCCGAGGAGTCCTCCCCCATGTCCATGCCCTCCATGTCGCCCATGTCATGGCCCTCGTGGCCACTGGAGCCGGAGTCGCCGCCCATGTCCATCCCGCCCATGCCCTGCCGAAGCTCGGCGAGGACCTCGTCGGGTGTGCCGGTGACTCCGTCGACCCAGTCGTCCAGGACGACGACCCATTCGTCGTCGTACGAGAGCGGCTCCCCGGGGTCCTCGACGATCAGCGGCGCGTACAGGCCCCGGTCGAGCTGGGCGCCGACGTGGGGGTGGAAGAAGTAGGTACCGGGGGCGTCGGTGATGAAGCGGTACGTGATGGTGGCTCCCGCCCGTACCGTCTGCTGCGTGACCGGGGGCACGCCGTCCATGTCGTTGCGCAGGGCGATCCCGTGCCAGTGGATGGACGTCGCGGCCTTTGCCGGCAGCTGGTTGGAGAGTTCTGCCGCCAGCGTGTCGCCGACGGACAGGCGGACCTCCTTGCCCGGGGCATGTCCGCTGAAGGCCCAGCTCTTGGCCGTGACCCCGCCGCCGAGGTCGAGCACGGCGGGCGCGGCGGTCAGGGTCACCTTCTGTGTCCTGCCGGTTCCCTTCCGCTTCTTCTCGGCCGCGGCGACGGCCGGGCCGGACGGATTGACCAGGGCAGGCGTCGTACTGGAGCCGTTACTGCAGGCCGCGAGCGCGCCGGCGCCCGCGACGCCGAGCCCGGCGAGCAGGACGGAACGGCGATTGATGCTGTTCATGGGGTTCCTCGATCTCAGTATGCGCATACGGGAGTTGGCGTGCTGGGACGGCTCTCGGCATGACAAAAGGGCGCGAGGAAGCCGTTGGGCACGGCCTAGATGCGCAACTGAGAGAGAACGGACAGGTCCGGGGGCGCCCGGTCCACGGTCCCGGCGGCCTTCGGCCCTGTGGCGACGGCTCCGTACGCGGCGAGACGCCACGGCACGGGGGTCTGGGACGGAGCTGCGAGTTTGATGACCTCGAGGCTCGCGGTCGAGCAGTGCTGCATGGCCATGCCGGAGCAGGCCGGGCCATGGGGGCTGCTCGTCGCCGGTGCGGCGGCCGCCCGCGGCTCTGCGGCCTGCCCGGCGGTGTGTCCGTGCCCGTGCCCGTGCGCGGGCCCGGACACGGTGGTCGCCGGTGCGGCATGGCCGTCCGCCATCACCATGCCGGGCGTCATCACATGCGCGGCGGACCCAGACGTCCGGCCGATCGCCGCGTCGGCCGTCTCGTGGTGCATCAGTACGGCAAGTGCCGCGAGCAGGGCGACGACTGCAGCGCCCGCCCAGCGGACGGCGCCGCGCGAGGCGCGGGTCCGCGGGGCCCAGGCTTCCGGTGCGGTCATCGCTTCCTCTGAGATTCCGTGGGACGACTGTCGCCAATATACCCGGAGGGGGTAAGTGGCGCTCCCGGAGCAGCCGCATCGGTCCGCTGAGCCGTTTCGGTCACGCACCGCTTGCCGCCCGGTCATCGGTCACGGGTACTCTGATGCGCCCCGACGGTTGCGGAGGCGTCAGGGCGGCGCCACGGCGAGATGACGGAGCGTATGAGCAACGGAGCAAGTGCAGGGCGAGGGGCGGTCGGTCGACTGCTCCTCCTGCTGCTCCTCGCTCTCGGCCTGATGCACCTCCTCGCCCACGCGGGCAGCACCGAAACGGGCCCCGAACTGGGAACCGTCGCTCACGCCCACGCCGTTCATCCGGAGCCGACCGCAGAGAATGAAGGGGCGGCTCCGCCCCTCGCGACGGCATCCGACGAGCACGGCCATCACGGCACCCTGGACGCGGCGGACCTCGGCCTGTGCGCTGCCGTCATCGGCTGCTGCGCCCTGCTGGCAGTAGGCGGTCGGCGTTTCCACAGGCGCCGCGTGGCCGTGTTCCTACAGCCCAGGCGGCGTATGCGGCGTATTCAGGCCGTGTGGTCCAGCCTGTACCAGCCACCCCGTCCGAGACATTCGCAAGGCGTCGACATCGCGCAGTTGGCCGTTCTGCGGATCTAGGCCGCCGTCATGTCGCGCAGGCCATGGCCATCGTCGTACGACGCCATACGACGTCGTACGACGAAGCGGGGCCCCGTCCGAAGACCCGCACCACCGAGGTCCGGGCCGAGCGAAGAACCCGGCACTCCTGCCGCTGATCCGACGCATACCTGCCCTGCACGCCCCGGCGGACCGGCCTGCCCTGTCGCATGCCCGGCCCGCCTGCGAAAGGCCTCGATTCGTGACCCAGCCCTACCTCGTCGACCGTGTCGGCACGCCCGCCCAGCCGCATGTACGCCCGCCCCACCCGCAGCAGTACCAGCAGTACCAGCAGCACCCCGGGCATCAGCCCCACTCGCCGGATTCGGAGCCCACCTCCCGTCGGACCTCGGGGTCGGAAACCGCTCCTGCGACCGGTGGCCGCCGGGCGCGTCGGCGTGCGCAG
Organism: Streptomyces luteolifulvus; assembly: GCF_008806595.1. GTDB lineage: Bacteria > Actinomycetota > Actinomycetes > Streptomycetales > Streptomycetaceae > Streptomyces > Streptomyces luteolifulvus. The sequence goes on from NZ_VZRB01000002.1 coordinate 57,182, forward strand.
AAGCGGACACCGGTGATCGGTGACTATCTGGGGTATGCCGCAACGTTCGTGGGGGCGGGTCTGATCAGTGGCGCGGTGGTCCACCATCCCCTGGACCCTGACCGGTACACGATGATCGCGCTGGTCGGCGCGGGCGTCTTCCTCTTTGCGACCGTGCTCAACGAGTTCGTCCTCAAACGGCAGCGGCCCAGCGCGTCCAAAGTGGTCGCGATCGTGCTGGCCTCACTGGCGCTGTCGTTCGGCATCGGCATGCTCAGCGGCGGGCTGCAGCACTTCGAGGACTTCCCCGAGCGGGCGGCGATGCTGATCCCGTTCGGGCTGACGCTGTCCTTCGTGGCGTACGTCCTGCGCCACGACGCCACGCGCTGGCGCAGCATCATCGGCCCGACCGGGCTGCTGGTGCTGGTCACCGCCGCTGTCGCGTTTTTCGGGCTGCGCGGCATCGCCGCCGACATGGCCGCGGAGTCCGGAGGCGGCGGCCACAGCCACGGCGAGCCGGCCACCGACGACTCGGAGACGGCGAAGACGCACGACGGCCACACGGAGGACGGCCACACCGAGGACACCGGAACAGAAGCGCCCGCTGCCTCGCCCGGCCCCGAAGACACTGGAAGTGGAACGGGCGGAGGAGCAGTCGGCCACGCGGAGGACGGGCACGCCCACTGAGCAGAGGTGTCGGCGACCGGGAGCTGTCTCGCCGTTGAGCGGTGACGGCTCCCGGCACACCGGGGGACCGTTGAGGGCTGGTGGCGCGCTCGGCCGGTGACCAGCCCTGATCAGTGCACGTGCGGACCGCCGCTCGACTGTGGTTTGCCTTGCGGTACGAGGCCGAGGGCCACCCCCGCGCCGGCAGCAGCGGCCACGGCGCACACGGTGAACGCGTCGGTGAAGCCACCCACCGAGCCCCGCTCGAACGTGTTGTGGGCGGCTTCGGCGAGCGAGCTAACTGAACCATACTGTTCAGTTCATGTGAACTCAACCGTACAGTTCAGATGAGTGCTAGGGTCGAGGCCATGAGCGTGGACAGCGTCAAACAACCCCCGAGCGGGCCCCGCGCGGAGCTCAAGCGGCAGGCCATCGTGCGGGCCGCCCGCGAGCTGTTCCTGCGGGAGGGCTTCGGCGTCGGAATGGACACCATCGCCGCCGAGGCAGGCGTGTCCAAGGTGACCGTCTACAACCACTTCGGCAGCAAGGAAGCCCTGTTCACAGCGGTCATCACGAGCGCACTCGACGAACCGCTCGCCGGGGAGTCGTCAGCTGCACTGGAAGGCCTGGCCGAGGCCGAGGACCTGCGGGCCGCCCTCGTCGACGCGGCCCGCACCTGGGTCCACGCCGTCCGCACCAACCACGAGGTCACCGCCCTGCGCAACCTCGTCGCCGCCGAGCTCCACCGCTTTCCCGAGCTGGGCTCTGCCTGGAAACACCACGGCACGGAGGGCCACCACCCCGCGGTCGCAGGAGCCCTGCGCGCCCTCGCCGAACAAGGCCGACTGCAGATCCCCGATCTGCAAGTGGCGATCATCCAGTTCTACGGGCTCCTGGTCTTCCCCCACATGGTCTTCAGCTCCTACGGCACCCACATCGAGGAGGACCTGACCGACCGTCTCGTCACCAGCGGCGTCGACATGTTCCTGGACCACTACCGCCCCCGGGGCAGCTAGCGATCCGTCGGCGTCGGGGGCTAGTGGAACGCCACGACGAGCACGGCGACACGCCCAGCACACGCACATTCCAGTTCTGCGCCATCTACCGACAGGCTGACAGTCGACAGCTCACGGCCGACAGTCGACAGCTGACAGCTGACAGCTGACAGCTGACAGCCGCATGAGATGCCGCCTCGGCCCGTCGGCAACGCGGATGACCGCACGGAATACCGCACGGAGTACCCCAGCCTGCCGTGAGGCCGGGCCGTTCGGCCCCCGTGTTCAGGCCCTTAGTACCCGTGAGGGGTTTCCCCGCGCCAGGGAACCTGGAGGTCAAGGGAAAGGAGGACGAAGGATGACCGACGGCCCTGTCGCACCGGCCGCCCGGCGTGCCCTGGTGGTCGACGACGAGGTGGAGTTGGGCCGCCTGGTCGGCGACTACCTCTGCCGGGAGGGGTTCGCCGTGGACGTCGTACGCACCGGCGCGGACGCCCTGGCCTCGGCGCGGTCCGCGGAACCCGACGTGGTGGTGCTGGATGTGATGATGCCGGGCATCGACGGGGTGGAGGTGTGCCGACAGCTCCGCGTCTTCACCGACGCGTACGTGATCATGCTGACCGCTCGTGCGGACGAGGTCGACAAGCTCGTGGGCCTGTCCGTGGGTGCCGACGACTATCTGACCAAGCCGTTCAGTCCCCGGGAACTGGTCGCCCGGGTCAAGGCGATGCTGCGCCGGCCGCGGGTCGGGCAACCCGTGCCGGGGCAGGAGATGGTGCGCCGCTTCGGTGACCTGGCCGTCGACCCGGAGGCGCGGGAAGTCACCGTCGCCGGCCGCCCGGTCGCGTTGACCCGGCTGGAGTTCGACCTGCTGGAGGCGTTGTCGTCCCGTCCGCGTCTGGCGTTCAGCCGACGGCAGCTGATCGAGCGGGTCTGGGGGCCGGAGTGGGGCGGTGACGAGCACATCGTGGACGTCCACGTCGCACGACTGCGGCGCAAGCTCGGCGACGACCCGGCCGCCTCCCGCTTCGTGCTCACGGTGCGCGGAGTGGGCTACCGGATGGGAACCGGCTGATGGCCCGGCGCCCCGGACTCACGGCGCGGCTGCTGATGGCCCAGCTGCTCGTGGTGCTCGCCGGCCTGGCCACTCTTTCCGTCGTGGCCTTCACCGTCGGCCCGCCACTGCTCAGGGGCCACCTGCGCAGCGCGGTGGGGGCGGTGACCCCCCATCTGTCCCGGCATCTGGAGGATGCGTTCCTGGCCGCGGGCGGCATCTCCCTGGGCATCGGCATCGCGGCGTTCCTGGCCGCCGCCGTCGTCGCCGCCGTACTCCTCACACGACGGCTTTCCCGTCCCATCCATGATCTTGCCGACGCGGCGGACCGCGTCACCGCCGGTGACTACACCGCGCGTCTGGGACCGACGCGACTCGGCCCGGAGTTCGAGACCCTCACGAGCGCCTTCAACACCATGGCCGACGCCCTGGAGAACACCGAGCGCACCCGGCGCCGACTGCTCGGCGACGTCGCCCACGAACTGCGCACCCCGCTCGCGACCATCGAGGCGTACCTGGAGGGCCTCGCCGACGGGGTGCGCACGCTCGACGCACACACCCTGGATGTTCTTGGCGCACAGACGACCAGGCTGCACCGGCTGGTCGAGGACATCTCGCTGGTCTCCCGAGCCGAGGAACACCGGCTCACCCTCGTCCGAGCCGTCATCCCGGCGGCCCGGCTGGCCGACGCGGCCGCGGACGCCGTCCGCCCGGGCTTCCAGACCAAGGGTGTGGACCTGCGTGTCATGGTCACGCCTGGGACGCCCGCGGTCGACGCGGACCGGGACCGGCTGGTCCAGGTGCTGGTCAACCTGCTGACCAACGCCCTGCGTCACACGCCGGCGGGTGGGACGGTCACCGTCGCCGCCGAACCCGCCCGCGCGGGTGTCGTGATCCGCGTCGCCGACACCGGTGAGGGCATCGCCGCGGAACACCTCCCGCACATCTTCGAACGGTTCTACCGGGCCGACACCGGCCGCGACCGCGAGCACGGCGGCTCAGGCATCGGCCTGGCCGTCGCCCGCGCCCTGGTCCACGCGCACGGCGGCACCGTGTCCGCGAGCAGCGAGGGACCGGGCAGGGGTGCCGTGTTCCGCATCAGCCTTCCAGCAGCGAGTGCCCGCCCGGACCTTCAGGGAAGCAACGTCGGACCTTGACGGAATCGTCATGATCGGCCTGAACCATCGGAGCTCATGGGAGGAACACAGAATGAGCAAACGATGGTCATGCCCCGCCGGCCTGCCGCACTGATCGCCGTCGTCCCGGTCGCGGGAGCCGGACTCGGAACCGGCCTGCGGGCGAACGGCTCAGGCTCGTCGAAGCCCGCCTCGGCCCTGGTCGGGCGGGGCGACCGCGCCGTCAGTACGGCCGAGGCAGCCCGCCGGAAGCAGGGCGCAGCGCGCGGGACATGAGTCTGCCCGCTGCCACCAAGCTCCCCCTCGACGGGCGCAAGGTCACGACCTGACTTTCGACCCAAGTGCCGTAACGGCAATCGCTCTACCGCCACACCCTTGAGAGGTCACCCAGTGAAGAAATCACGCATCGCCCTGACAACAGCAGCCATCGGCCTGTCAGCCGCCACTGTCCTCCTGGTTCTCCCGGATCGGTCGCAGACGCCCGACCGACCACCTCAGGCCGAACTGGCTGCCGCACACCGGGGCATGGTGACCGGAACCGTCTGGGTGGCCAACGAGAACGGGGGCAGTCTGACCGCGATCGACGCCTCGACGAACCGGGTGACCGCCACGGTGAAGGGAATCCCCGGTCCCCACAACGTGCAGGCCGCCCCTGACGGCCGCACCGTATGGGCGGTCAGCGGGGCGACGAACCAGGTGGTGAAGCTGGACGGCTCCCGCTACTCGCTCCTCGGCACGGCCGCAACCGGTGACATGCCCGCCCACGTCATCTTGGGCACGAACGGCACACAGGCCTACGTGTCCAGTACCGGAAACGGCTCTGTCTCCGTCTTCGGCACCAAGTCGCTCTCCCGCAACGGAACGATCACCGTGGACAAGGGCCCGCACGGGATGCGGCCCAGCCCCGACGGACGGTGGGTCTACACCGCCAACACCGCTGCAGGCACCGTCAGCGTGCTCGACACCGCCAAGGACCGCCAGGTGGCGAGCATCCCGGTGGGCGCCACCCCGATACAGGTTGCCTTCCAGCCTGACGGTCGATTCGCCTACGTCACACTCGGAGGCGAGAACGCGGTCGCGAAGATCGATGTCGCCAAGCGTACGGTCGTGGCCAAGATTCCCTCCGGCCCCGCCCCGGCCCAGATCTACGCGAGCCCTGACGGCCGCTACCTCCTGGTCGCCAATCAGGGTACCGAGGCGAAACCGGGCAGGACGGTCTCGATCATCGACACGGCGACGTTCACCGTGGTGGCCAGGCCGACCGTGGGCAAGGGCCCGCACGGCATCACCATCGACACAGCAAGCAGGCACGCCTTCATCACCAACGTCTACCAGGACGACGTAGCCGTGCTGGACCTTGCTGAGCTGAAGGTTGTCGCCCGCGTTCCGGTCGGTGACGCCCCCAACGGAATCTCCTTCACGTCGCGGTCCCCAGTCGTGCCGGAAAACCCCGAGACCACGGTGTCTCTGCCCCAAGCAGCCATGCCGGAGAGCGGGTCGTCCCACGGGGGCGAGGGGCACGCTCACTGAGACTGAGGCCTGCGCCGACCTTGATGCGGGCCGGCGCGTTCGGACGCGGTCCCCACCGGAGCCCGGTGAGGGCCGCGCGCCGTGCTGGCGGCCACCGTTCGTTGACGTTTCTGCCTGTTCCTGGCCGCTGTTGGCCGTGCGTTGGTGACGTGGCCAACCTCATCCCAGACAGCACGCTACGAGATCCTTTATGCCACATCAGGAATATTTCAGAGTCGGCATGGACGGGGCACGGTGTGCTCCGTAGCGTCGTCGGACAGGGGCCCAGCCGGGGCCAAAACGAAGAGGGGGCACCATGGCGCGCCGCGAACTGACGCGACTGACGGGCAGCTTCAACGGGCCCAACTGTGACGACGACGACTGCCCGAACGTCTACCGCACGGCCAGTGGCTCCATCGTGGTCCAGGGGAACCTGTCAAACGCCTTCCACGCGCCCGAGGGTGAGGCCCTGGTGGAGATCCCGGAGGCGGTACTGAGGGAGGCTGTACGTGCTCTTGGATGGTGACGAGTGGCGCAGGACGTTCGACGCGTACGAGCGTGACGCCTGGCGCTTCGAGGCCCAACCCACCTACACAATGCCCAAGGAGGCTGAGAGCGTTGCTCGTTTCCTTCGGGGGGAACCGAAACCCGTGGACCACAACGCGCGTTGGCACGAGCGTGTAAGGGGTTTCGCGGCATCGGGGCGCGTCATCGGCCGAGTGCGGATCGTTCGGCAGCCACTGACGGACTACCAGCGGTACCAGTTCGCTTGGGGAATTCCCGGCAATATCAACGCTGGCGAGGACATCCGAGTGCTGGATGTAACTCAGAATGACTACGGGCTTCCCCTATCGGGTACTGATTGGTGGATGTTCGACGATTCAAGAATCGTCCACCTGAACTTTCGGCCGGACGGCACACAGATCAATCGAGAACTATTCACAGGCGATATCACCCCCTACCTGGAGTGGAAACGCATCGCCCTTGCCTACTCTGTGCCGTTTGTCGAGTACGTGAAAGAATCCAGGTGACATTCGAGCCTGAAGAGCTGGGTCAGTCCAGAACCGACCTGGCAGAAAAGCTCCGCGAGCTACGCAAGCGGGCCGGTCTCACAGGGGACCGGCTCGCTCGGCGTTGCAACATGTCTCAAAGTCAGATCAGTAAGTTTGAGACAGGTAAGAAGACGCCCAAGCTCGTAGACGTTGAGCGGATTCTTCAAGCGCTTGATCCTCCACCCGAAATAGTCGCGGAGATCAAGGCTCTCGCGCGCATCGCGAACACCGAGTGGCAGGACAAGCGCTCATCATGGCGTCGCGGCATGGAGAAGCGCCAGACGGAATTGGCTTCGCTTGAAGCTGAGGCGAGCGAGCTTCGCTACTTCCTGCCGTCGATGATCACGGGCTTGCTGGCAACTCCAGAGTTCATTCGGGCTAGCCTGAGCCACACCCCTGGCGATCCCTCCAAGACAGTGGCCCGCAAACTGGAACGTCAGACGGTTCTCTACGACACGTCCAAGTCCTTTACGTTTCTCCTTACCGAGCAGGCCGCTAGGTGGGCCATTGTTCCGGCCCCAGCCATGGCGATGCAGATCGACCGTCTTATATCACTGTCCCACCTGCCCAACATCCGTATCGGTGTCATCCCGACTGGGACAGTCATGCCACGCGGACCAATGAACACATTCACGGTGTACGACGGCTGGCTTGCCACGGTGGAGAACTTCACGGGTCGCATGGTCTTTCGAGATACCCGTGACGTTTCCGAGTACCTAGCCGTGTTCGCACTGTTCGAAGGTCACGCCCAGTTCGGTGATGAGTCAAGGATTCTGCTTCAGCAATGGGCAGAGGCTTACCGGTGATCTTGAGTCCAGATCGGGAATAGTGCTAGAAGCCGCTCCGCGTCTGGTCGACCATGGTGAGTCATGAGCCGGATGACGTGCACGCCAAAGCCCAAAGAGAACGCGTTGATGGAATTGCCCTCGGAACCGGGCGCAGTGCCGGGGTGCAGCGAATGTCTCGACTTCTGTGCGCGTCGGGAGAGCGCTCGGTCCGAAGGTGACTACAGCGGGGTTTCTGACGCCCATGTGGAATTGCGTCGGCACCGGGCCGAGGCGCACAGCTCGTGAGCGAGAACGCGTACGCGCGACTCTTCGCTGACCGTCCTTTGATGACACTTCGGGTGTCCCGCGACTCCGGGCGGACCTGGGGATCTGAACGGGCTGTATTCGGTACGGATGATCTCCCCCCACTCATGACTGGGGCATGGCCGCCGTGCCGGTGCGCCCAGTGCGCCCGGTCCGGCAAGCGTTCCAACCGCTGAAGCCCGACCCCCTCCCTTGAACTCCCGCCCGGCATGGGCGGCGGCGGTCAGCCATGACCGTGATCAGTTGAGCAGGAAGGTGCAGAGATGCAGAACGGAACCGACCTGTACGGGCTCGACCTCGGCGGGGCCTCGTTCGTGAAGGCGTGCGGAGGAAACACCCACCCGGACGGCGAGTCGTGCGTGACCCTGGCCCGGATCGGTGACGACGCCTGGGCAGTGGGCGACAGCAAGCGGCCCGACGCGCAGCCGCTGCGGTTCACCACGGGGGAGCTGGGCGCGGCCGGGATCGACCCCGCGCGCTTCGGCCTGAGCGCCTGATCCTCCGGCCTCGCTCCAACCGGCTCCGGTCCACCCCTCCACAGGATCGGGCCGGTTGGCCCTCGCCCTCCGACCGACACCACGGAACGGGAACGACAGGTGCACCACCACGGCTATGTGTGGACCGGCCCCAAAGAGCGCTTCGACAACGAGGCTCTACGAAGACCACCGCACCCTGACCCTCCGCCGGCGCCGCTCTCCGATCAGGACGTGCAGGCAGAGCGGCTGCTCAAGCGCTACCGGGAAGTGGTCGCGGAGTTCCCCACTGCCGATCTCCCTCCGCTTGAAACGGCGTACTGGCTCATCAAGCCCCGCTCCCTGGTCCGGGGGAACCTGGGAGGAAGCCAAGGAAGCGGCGTCCTGGCTCGCTGAACGGCTGGCCGAGCACACGCCCTGGTTCGCATCGCAGACGGACCGGGACCCCGCACGCCTGGCTCATCTGGTCAACGCCGCTGCCGAGCGACTGCACTCGGGCGCTGACGTGTCCTACGGCTTCTACCTCGAACGCGCCTCATATCTGTCGCTGGCCGTGCTGACGTGCTCCCCGAACCGCTCGCACCCTGAGCTGGCCTGCCCCATCGCGTAGTCGAAACAACTGCCACAGTCCGAGAAACAGAAAAACCCCAGTGAACTGGGGCTTCTGCTGGTCGTTGGTTGGTTGGGGTTGGGGGTTGGTGGGTTGGTGTCCGAGGGGGGACTTGAACCCCCACGCCCGATAAAGGGCACTAGCACCTCAAGCTAGCGCGTCTGCCATTCCGCCACCCGGACCAGGTGTCTGCCGCCTTGCAGGGGGTGTTCCCCGCGGCGACACGGACAACAATACCAAGGTTTCGGAGTGCCCTTCACCTGCATATCCGCGCCCGACGCCGCACCTCCGGCGCCCCTTCGCTCACGCCCTCGCGCGCTCATTCCGTGACGCGTTCGTCCGCGGCCGGCGTCTGCTGGGCCCGTACGAGAGACGCCGCGGTCGTCTCGTACGGCGGGGCGGGAAAACGGTGCTCCGCGGCGCGGCGCGCCTGTTCGGCTCGGTGCAGACGGTCCGCGTCCGCGGGTGTCAGCGGTCCGCCGATCACTGACCCATGACGAGACCGTGACGGGGCATGATCCCGCCGGATCACGCCGGGTGGCGCCCACGACGTGGGGCGCCACCCGCCGGCCGTCACGGCATGAGGTGGTAGTCCGGGAAATTCCCGGGCAGCCGCTCCCCCGCCGGGCCTTGTGTGACGGCCCGTACGAGCAGTTCGCCGCCGACGAACGCGCCCCGCCAGGACGCGCCGAACCCGCCGAACAGCTCGTCGCGGTCGCCCCGGGAGCGCGGCCTGCCGTGCCCGACCTTGAACGCGCGTATCTGCGGGGCGAGCCGGTCGAAGGTCGCCCTGTCGTCCGTGGACAGCGTGGCCACCAGCGCGCCGTTGGACGCGTTCATGGCGGCCAGCAGCTCCGCCTCCGTGTCGACCAGGACGATGGTGTCCACCGGACCGAAGGGCTCCGCGTGGTGCAGCGGGGAGGACGGCGGCGGGTTGAGCAGGGTGACCGGCTGGACGTACGCCGCCGTGTCCTGGCCGGGCAGGAAACGCGCGTCGGACAGCTTGCCGCGGTGCAGCGGCACGGCGCCGCGGTCGATCGCCTCGGCGACCTGGTCGTTCAGTTCCTTGGCCTTGGCCGCGTTGATCACCGGACCGAAGTCCAGCTGCGGGTACGGGTCGTCCTGCCGCTCGACGGCCAGCGGGTGGCCGACCTCGAGCGTGCGCACCGCCGGGAGGTACGCCGCCAGGAACTCGTCGAACAGCTCACGTTGGACGACAAAGCGCGGATACGCCGTGCAGCGCTGCTTGCCGTAGTCGAACAGCTTGGGAACGACCGCCGTGAGAGCGTCCCAGTCCGAGTAGTTCCAGATGCCCCAGGTGTTGAGGCCCTCCTGTTCGAGGACATGCCGTTTGCCGAGGTCGGCGACGGCCGTGGCCACCGCGGCGCCGGTGTCGCGGCCGCCGACGAAGGAGACGCAGCCGATCTCGGGCGCCCGCACCAGCGCCTCCGACAGCTCGCCCCCGCTGCCGCTCACAAGGGTGACGGGAATCCCCTCGCGGGCGGCGAGCGCCGAGGCCAGGGTCAGACAGGCGACGCCGCCGTCGGTCGGGGTCTTGGCGATGACCGCGTTGCCCGCCAGTGCCTGGACCAGCATGGCGTGAACGAGCACGCTCATCGGGTAGTTCCAGCTCGCGATGTTGGACACCGGGCCGTCCAGCGGGGCCCGGCCGGCGAGCATCGGTTCGATGCCGTCGACGTACCAGCGCACACCGTCGATGGCCCGGTCGACGTCCGCCTGCGCCAGCCGCCAGGGCTTGCCGATCTCCCAGACGAGCAGGAGGGAGAGAAGTTCGCGGTGTTCGGTGAGGGCGTCGAGGGTGGCCGCGACGCGGGCGCGCCGTTCCGGGAGGGGGACGTGCCGCCAGGCGCGGTGCTGGTCGAGGGATGCGCGGACCGCCTGCCGGGCGGTCGCCCGGTCCAGGCGCGGCGGGCCCGCGACGGGGCTGCCGTCGACCGGGCTGGTGGCGGGCAGGGCCCGTCCGTCGGCCTGCCAGTGGGCTTTCCAGAGGTTGAGGACGCGGTCGTCCCGGAAGGCCTCGGGTGCGACGTCGAGACAGCGCCGCCAGGCGTCGGTCCAGGACGTGCCTGATTTGAGGGTGAGGGTGGTTGCCATCGGGGTGCTCCGCTCTCGGTGCACAGTCGGGGGCGGTGATGCATGGCTGTGTACGACGCTAGCTGGATGTGGCGACGCCCGATAGTGAAGAGTCGCTGACTATGAGTGACGTCACGGCGGGCTTTCAGCTGTCCCGCACCGGTCGGACCGGGTGCGTCAGGACTTCTCGCGGGCGTGGTACGAGCGCCGGGTCTGCTCGGTGTGCTCCCGCATCAGCCGTGCGGCGGCCTGCTGGTCCCGGTCCGCGATCGCCCCGATCAGGTCCCGGTGCTCGATCCACGACTGATGTCCGCGCTGCCGCGCGACCGGCGTGTAGTACCAGCGCACCCGCCGGTCCACCTGCGCCGCGAGTTCGGCGAGAACCGCGTTGCTGGCGAGTTCCATGACCTTCGCGTGGAAGCGGGCATTGAGGGCGACCGCGGCGTCCACGTCGTCGGAAGCCACGGCCAGGAGCCCCTGCCCGAGGATTTCGTTGAGGGCGTCGATGGCGGCGCTGGTCGCCTTCGCCGCGGCGAGCCGGGCCGCCTCGGCCTCCAGGAGGGTACGGACGCTGAGGAGCTGGTCGGCCTCCTCCTCCGTGGGCTCGTGCACGAACGCGCCCTGGGCGGGCCGCAGATCGACCCAGCCCTCGGTGTTCAGCCGCTGGAGCGCCTCGCGTACCGGTTGCCGGGAGACGCCGAGATGGCCGGCGAGTTCGCTCTCGACGAGATGCTGGCCGGGCTGCAGTGTGCGGGTGGTGATGAGTTCGAGCAGTGCCTCGTAGACGCGCTCGCGCAGCGGGCCGGGGCGTTCGAGCTTGGGCACCGTCCCTTGCGGCAGTCCTGTCGACAACATCACTGTCCCCCTCCTGCGGTCGGACAACCACCGTCGATTGTCTTTCGTCTACAGACTACGGTGGACAAGTGACCGCGGCGGGCGAGGAATTGACCTCATCACACCACTGCCGGGGGCCGCGGCACACCGCACTCAGGGGCAGCGGACGACCTGCCCGGCGTACGACAGATTGCCGCCGAAGCCGAAGAGCAGCACCGGATCCCCGGTCGAGATGTCGCCCTGCTCCACCAGCTTGGAGAAGGCCAGCGGAATGCTCGCCGCGGACGTGTTGCCCGATCGGGTGACATCGCGCGCGACCACGGCGTTGACCGCGCCGATCTTGTGGGCCAGCGGCTCGATGATGCGCAGGTTGGCCTGATGCAGCACGACCGCGGCGAGGTCCGCGGGGGCGAGCCCCGCCCGCTCGCACGCCTCGCGGGCGAGCGGGGGCAGCCGTGTGGTCGCCCACCGGTAGACGCTCTGCCCTTCCTGCGCGAACCGCGCGGGCTGCCCCTCGATGCGCACCGCGTGACCCATCTCGGGCACCGAACCCCACAGCACGGGCCCGATCCCGGGCTCCTCGCCGGCGGCGCAGGCCTCCACGACGGCGGCCCCCGCCCCGTCGCCGACAAGCACACAGGTCGTACGGTCGGTCCAGTCCGTCACCTCGGACATCTTCTCGGCGCCGATGACGAGGGCACGTGTCGCGGCGCCCGCGCGGACGGTGTGGTCGGCGGTGGCCAGGGCATGGGTGAATCCGGCGCAGACGACGTTGACGTCCATCGCGGCGGGCGACGGAATGCCGAGCCGGGCGGCGACCCGGGCGGCCATGTTCGGGGAGCGGTCCACGGCGGTGGAGGTGGCGACCAGCACCAGGTCGATGTCGGCCGACGTCAGACCGGCCGCGGCGAGCGCCTTGGCGGCCGCGTGGGCGGCCAGCTCGTCGACCGGCTCGTCGGGCCCGGCGATGTGCCGTGTCCGGATGCCCACCCGGGACGTGATCCACTCGTCGCTGGTGTCGACCAGCGCCGCCAGGTCCTCGTTCGTGAGCACCTTCGCGGGCTGGTAGTGGCCGACGGCGGTGATCCGCGAGCCGTTCATCGGGTGGTCCCCCTCGTTGCCTTGGGTACGGGATCCACCAGTCTGATCAGTGACTCACGGGTACGGCGGCAGGTGAAGCCACAGGAATCGGGTGCCGGGGTTGTCGGCTTCGGTCAGGCCGGGACGACCACGGTGTGCGCCTGCTGCGGAGCGGGCCGCCACCTCACTTCGCACGTGCAGGACAATGAGATCGTCAAGGCACGTTCAGAACCGGGGCTGATGAGGACATGGGACGAGTCACGGAACGACGCAAGGTGCTCCGCATCCGCGACGGCGTGGTGTCCAGCAGGCCGGACACGCTCGTCGCCGAGGAGCCCCTGGAGATCAGGCTGAACGGCAAGCCGCTCGCCATCACGATGCGTACGCCCGGCGACGACTTCGCGCTCGCCGCCGGGTTTCTGGTGAGTGAGGGTGTCCTGGCGACTGCATCCGATCTACTGAACATCGTCTACTGTGCGGGCGCCACGGTCGACGGCTCGAACACATACAACGTCGTGGATGTGAAGACGGCTCCGGGCGTGGCGATCCCGGAGATCACCCTGGAACGGAACGTGTACACGACCTCGTCCTGCGGCCTGTGCGGCAAGGCGAGTCTCGACGCGGTCCGTACGAACGCCCGCTGGCCCATCACGGACAATCCTCCGCTCCGTCTCGACCCGGACCTGCTCGCGAGTCTCCCGGACCGGCTGCGCGCGTCCCAGCGCGTCTTCGACCGGACCGGAGGGCTGCATGCGGCGGCGCTGTTCGGCGAGGACGGAGAACTGCTCGACGTGCGGGAGGACGTGGGCCGGCACAACGCCGTCGACAAGCTGATCGGCCGCGCCCTGCAGAACGGCGCCCTGCCACTGTCGAGGACGATCCTGCTGGTGTCCGGCCGGGCCTCCTTCGAGCTGGCGCAGAAGGCCGTGATGGCGGGCATCCCGGTGCTGGCGGCGGTCTCGGCGCCCTCGTCGCTCGCGGTGGACCTGGCCGCGGAGACGGGTTTGACGCTGGTGGGATTCCTGCGGGGCAGTTCCATGAACGTGTACGCGGGCGAGGACCGCATCGCCGTGCCGGCCACTGCCACCCAGGGCTGACCGGGCCCGAGCCACCGGGCGGACCAGGCGGATCCGGTACGGCACCGGCGGCTCACCCCGCCGTGAAGCGCACCTCCGCGGCCCGCACCACGGACCCCAGCCGCGGAAAGTCCAGCGTCACCGACGCCTCGTGCTCGGCGGCGGTGAACGCGGTCATGGCGTCCTCGACGAAGACGAGCTCGTAGCCGAGGTCGCCGGCCGCGCGGGCGGTGGACTCCACGCCGAGGTTGGTGGCGATGCCCCCGAACACCAGGGTGGTGACGCCGTGTTCGCGCAGCCGGTCGTCCAGACCCGTGCCCTGGAAGCCGCCGATGGTGCGCTTCACGATCTCCAGGTCGCCGTCCCGGGCCAGACCTGCGGCCAGGCCGCTGCCGGGCGGCTGTTCGGCGACACCGCGGCGCTCGACCCGGATGAGGACGACGAGCGCGCCGGCCGAGCGGAACGCCCTCGCCAGCTCCTCGGCCGTGACGAGGACGTCGCTTCCCTTCCGGGGCTCCAGGGGCAGGGCGACGATGCGGTCCATCAGATCGACGAGCACGAGGGCGCAACGCGCGGGATCGAGGGCGGGTCTGGGCTCGGAAGTGTCCGGTGCGGTCATGACGGAACGTTAGCCGCCATCAGCTCTCCGTGCCGGAAATCCGGATCAACAGGCCTGTGATCTGTCGACATTCGCCCGTCGACAGAGAGCAGAGGCGCGTGAACTGTTGACACTCGCCCGTCGACAGAGAGCAGAGGGGCGAGGAGCTCGTCGCGGGCGGCGGGGCTTCGTCATCCCTGTTCCCCGGCTCGCCCATGGACCGGGTGAGCGGCAGCCAGTAACGTCGCGGACCGTGCCCGCCGACGCACGAGCACGACAGCGGACGGGAGCCGGGGTCGGGCTGCTGCTGGCCCTGGTTCTCGGAGCCGTGCTGCTCACGGGCCGACCGGACGGCGACGACCGCCAGAATGGCGCCGACTGTATACCGCATACGGCCGCCTCGTGGTCGACCGACCACCCCCTCACCGCCGAGTTCGCCCGCTACGGCGACGACGCGACCCGCACCGACGACTGGACCGGCGGCGACGGCACCCACTCGGTACGGCTGCCGGACGGCCGCCTGCTGTGGCTGTTCTCGGACACCTACCTGGGCCAGGTGCACAACCCGCCCAATCCGGTCGGCGAGTCCTACGCCTGGCGGGACGCGACCGCCCCGCTGGTGCGCAACTCGGCCGTGGTGATGGACGACGGGCGCCTGCAGTACACGCTTCCCTCCCCCCTCTTCGCCGATCCGGCCCCGGGCCAGTGGCGCTGGCCGGTGGCGGCCCGGGTCGAGCCCCGCTCCCCAGGCTCGTCCGAGCAGGTCGTACGCGTACTGCTGTGGGTGCGGACGGCCGCCCCGGTCCCCTGGATCTACGGGATGCCCACCGCCACCGAGGTCGCCACGCTCTCGCTGCCCGATCTGCGCGTCGAGTCGGTCGTCAAGGTGCTCGACCAGCAGCTCGTCCCGGATCCCTCCCGGCGCGTGCTGTTCGGCACCACGCTGGTCGAGAAGGAGGGGTGGACGTACGTGTTCGGCGGCGACGACGGCCAGGCGGCCTCGCGGCCGGTCTCGTCGGCCTATGTGGCGCGGGTGCCGGACGGCAGGCTCGGCGAACCGGCGGCCTGGGAGTACTGGAACGGCTCCCGGTGGGCGCCCGGTGCACGCCCACGCGCGGTGCTCGGGGACGGGCAGCGCACCGGGGTGGGCAGCGCGTTCTCGGTGGCGCGCACGGGCGGAACGTACATGCTGTTCACGATGGCGGCCGGGGCCGAGGGGCTGACGACCATGACCTCGTACTGGGCCTGTTCCCCCACCGGGCCGTGGCACGGGCCGACGAAGAACTTCTCCCCCTCGCTGCCGCTGGGCCAGGTCGCCGCGTACAACCCGCAGGTCCATCCGGAACTGAGCCGCGGCGGGCGATTGGTCCTCAGCTACGACGTCAACCTGCTGGAGTCGGGCCAGCCGCCGGGCGGCGGCGCGGCGCAGCTCAACCGGAACGTGTCCCTGTACCGGCCGCGGTTCGTGACCCTCCGGCCGGCGGCTGAGCGGTGACGTCCTCGCGAGGATCGTGCGAGCGGCGTTTGGCGATCACCGCGCACACCATCAGCTGCATCTGGTGGAAGAGCATCAGCGGCAGCACGGCGAGCGAGGCGTGCGCGCCGAACAGGACACTCGCCATGGGCAGCCCCGCGGCGAGGGACTTCTTGGAGCCGGCGAACTGGATCGCGATCCGGTCCTCCCTGCTGAAGCGGAGCGCCTTGCTGCCGTACCAGGTCAGGGCGAGCATCACGGCGAGCAGGACGGCCTCGACGGCCATCAGGCCGGCCAGCCGCAGGGGGCTCACCCGATGCCAGATGCCCTGGACCATGCCCTCGCTGAACGCGGTGTAGACGACGAGGAGTATCGAGCCGCGGTCGACGAGACCGAGGGATTTTTTGTGGCGGGTGATGAAGCCGCCGATCCAGGGCCGCAGCACCTGTCCGGCGAGGAACGGCACAAGCAGTTGCAGCACGATCCCGACGAGCGAGTCGGCCGAGAACCCGCCGACGTCGCGGCCGAGCAGCACCGCGGCGAGCAGCGGGGTCAGGACGATGCCGACGAGCGAGGAGAAGGAGCCGGCGCAGATCGCGGCGGGCACGTTGCCGCGGGCGATGGAGGTGAACGCGATCGCCGACTGGATGGTGGAGGGGACGAGGGTGAGGAAGAGCAGGCCCTGGTAAAGGGGCTGGGTCAGCAGTGCGGGGACCAGTCCGCGGGCGGCCAGCCCGAGCAGCGGGAAGACGACGAACGTGCAGGCCAGGACGACCGTGTGGAGCCGCCAGTGCTTGAGACCGTCGAGCGCCTCACGGGTGGAGAGGCGGGCGCCGTAGAGGAAGAAGAGGAAGGCGATGGCGGCCTTGGAGGCGCCGGAGGCGACGTCCGCGCCCGTCCCGCTCGCGGGGAGCAGCGCCGCGAGGCCCACCGTCCCGAGCAGCAGCACGATGTACGGGTCGACCGGCATCCAGCTCGGCCATCGCAGGCGGTTCACGGTGCTCCACACGCTCGTCGGTACGGGGCCGGCGGGCCCTTCTCCATCCTGCTCCCCCTGCCCGCGATCGGGAATCCGGCTCACCACTCTCACTGTCATCACGGTTCACGATGGCCGCGCTAGCCTGGAGGTGTGTACGACCCGACCCAGCTGCGTACGTTCCTCGCGGTGGCGCAGACGCTGAGCTTCACGCAGGCCGCCGCGCGGCTCGGGCTGCGCCAGTCGACCGTCAGCCAGCATGTGCGGCGTCTGGAGGACGCCACCGGGCGGCAGCTGTTCGCGCGGGACACGCACTCCGTGGAGCTGACGGAGGACGGTGAGGCGATGCTGGGCTTCGCGCGCCGGATCCTGGAGGTGCACGAGCAGGCGTCGGCGTTCTTCACGGGGACGCGGGTGGGCGGGCGGCTGCGCTTCGGCGCCTCGGAGGACTTCGTGCTGACCCGGCTCCCGGAGATCCTGGAGGGTTTCCGTCATGACCATCCGGAGGTCGACCTGGAGCTGACGGTCGAGCTCTCGGGCACGCTGCACGAGCAGCTGGCGGCCGGGAAGCTGGATCTGGTGCTGGCCAAGCGGCGCTCCGAGGACCCGCGCGGGGAGCTGGTCTGGCACGACCGGCTGGTGTGGATCGGTGCGGAGCGGCTGCGCCTGGACCCGGACCGGCCGGTGCCGCTGATCGTCTATCCGCCGCCGGGCATCACGCGCGCGCTGGCCCTGCAGGCGCTGGAGCGGCAGGGCCGTCCGTGGCGGATCGTGTGCACGAGCGGGAGTCTGAACGGCCTGATCGCGGCGGCCCGCGCCGGCCTGGGCGTGATGGCCCACTCGCGGGGTCTCGTCCCTCCGGGCCTGGTGCGGGTGCCCGACCGCTCAGGGCTGCCCGAGCTCGGCCGGGTGGACTTCGTGCTGGTGCACAGCGCCCGCCGCACCTCCGCCCAGAGCGCCGCGGACGCGCTCGCGGCGGCGATCCTGGCGGGCGGCGACCGCCTGCAACGGCGCCGGCGCACCGCCGGCTGACTGGGGCGCATACGGTCGCGTCCGGCTCGTACAGATTCCGTGGAGATTACCGTCCCGAAACTTACTCAACCGTCAGTTTTCTGTCCGACCCTTCCCCATGTGAGCGCATTTTCCGGCACTGACCAGCGCATACGAGAGCACCGTTCGGTTTCGGACCCCCTCCCGCCCCGTCGCCGGGTGGGGTAGCTTTCACGGCGCTGTCCGGAGCGTCACCCAGTCAAGGGGGAAGAGGAGCGGGGAGCGGGGTTTGCACGAGTTCACCAACCCTCCGTTGGCGTTGCCACCGCCGGTGGGCGGCCTGGCCGACGTCGTCTTCGAGCATGCCCAGGACGACCCGCTGCACATCGCGCTCGGCCGCAAGGACGCGCTGGGCCGGTGGCGGGATGTGACGGCCGCCGAGTTCCGCGACGAGGTGCTTTCGCTCGCCAAGGGCCTGCTGGCGCAGGGCATCCGTTTCGGCGACCGCGTCGCGCTCATGTCCCGCACCCGCTACGAGTGGACGCTCTTCGACTTCGCGCTGTGGACGATCGGTGCCCAGGTGGTGCCGATCTACCCCACCTCCTCCGCCGAGCAGTGCTTCTGGATGCTGTACGACTCCGAGTGCACGGCCGCGATCGTGGAGCACGAGGACCACGCGATGACGATCGCCACCGTCATCGACCGGCTGCCCCGGCTGCACCAGCTGTGGCAGCTCGATGCCGGCGCCGTGCAGGACCTGTACGACGCAGGCGCCACCCTGGACGACGAGGTGGTGCACCGGCACCGGCAGGCGGTCACCCCGGACTCGACCGCGACGGTCATCTACACCTCGGGCACCACGGGCCGCCCGAAGGGCTGTGTCATCACGCACGGCAACTTCATGTTCGAGTCGGACACGGTCATCGAGCGCTGGGAGCCGGTGTTCCACTCCAAGAAGGGCGACGAGGCGGCGACCCTGCTGTTCCTGCCGCTCGCGCATGTCTTCGGGCGGATGGTGCAGGTTGCGGCGATCCGCGGCAAGGTCCGTTTCGGCCATCAGCCGCAGCTGAACGCGGCGGCCCTGCTGCCCGATCTGGCCGCCTTCCGGCCGACGTTCTTCCTCGCGGTGCCGTACATCTTCGAGAAGGTCTTCAGCGCGGCCCGCCGCAAGGCCGAGAAAGAGGGCAAATCGGGGCCGTTCGAGAAGGCCGTCGAGGTCGCGGTGAACTACGCGGAGGCGATGGAGGCGAAGGCCTGGGGCATCGGTCCCGGACCGTCGGCGGGTCTGCGGGTGCAGCACCAGCTCTTCGAGAAACTCGTCTACGCCAAGCTGCGGGCCGCGATGGGCGGCCGGGTGCGGCACGCGATGTCGGGCGGCTCGGCGATGGACCGGCGCCTCGGCCTGTTCTTCGCGGGCGCGGGCGTGCACATCTACGAGGGATACGGTCTCACCGAGTCGACGGCGGCAGCGACCGCCAACCCGCCCGAGCGCACCCGCTACGGCACGGTCGGCAGGCCCATCCCGGGCGTGACCGTCCATATCGCGGACGACGGCGAGATCTGGCTGCACGGCGACAACGTCTTCCAGGGCTACCTCAACAACCAGAAGGCCACCGACGCGACCCTGCACGACGGCTGGCTCGCCACCGGCGACCTGGGCTCCCTCGACGAGGACGGCTTCCTCACCATCACCGGCCGCAAGAAGGAGATCCTGGTCACCTCGGGCGGCAAGAGCGTGTCGCCCGGAGTGCTGGAGGAGCGCGTCCGTGACCATCCGCTGGTCGCGCAGTGCATCGTCGTCGGCAACGACCGCCCGTACATCGCCGCGCTCGTCACCCTCGACCAGGAGGCCGTCGAGCACTGGCTGGCGATGCGCGGCAAACCGCGGATGGAGCAGGCCGATCTGGTGCGCGACGCGGATCTGGAGGCGGAGGTCAGACGCGCGGTGGTCGCCGCCAACACCCTTGTCTCCCAGGCCGAGTCGATCCGCACCTTCCGTATTCTGGCCCAGCCGTTCACGGAGGAGCACGGACTGCTCACACCGTCGCTGAAGCTCAAGCGCAAGGCGATCGAGAACGCCTACGCCAACGAGGTCGAGGCGCTGTACCGAGCCTGACCGAATCCGTATCGGTGGATTCCGCGGTCAGGAATGCATCGGGGCTCGTGATCGTTGACGATGTGCAGTACCACCTGACAGCAACCGTAAGGATCAAGAGCTCGTGAGCAGCAAGGTCCCCCCGATCATCCTCAACAACGGCGTCGAGATGCCCCAGCTGGGCTTCGGCGTCTGGCAGGTGCCGGACGACGAGGCGGAGCGGGCGGTCGCCACCGCGCTGGAGACCGGGTACCGCAGCATCGACACAGCGGCGATCTACGGCAATGAAGAGGGCACCGGCAAGGCCGTCGCCGCGTCCGGCATCCCCCGCGAGGACATCTTCGTCACCACCAAGCTCTGGAACAGCGACCAGGGTTACGACTCCACGCTGCGCGCCTTCGACGCATCCCTGGACAAGCTCGGCCTGGAGTACGTCGATCTGTACCTGATCCACTGGCCGGTGCCGTCCAAGGACAAGTACGTCGACACGTACAAGGCGTTCGAGAAGCTGCTCGCCGACGGCCGTGCCCGTGCGATCGGTGTCTCCAACTTCCTTCCGGAGCACCTGGAACGCCTGATCGGCGAGACATCGGTGATCCCGGCGGTCAACCAGATAGAACTGCACCCGCGCCTTCAGCAGCTCGCGGCCCGTGAGTACCACGCCGAGCAGGGCATCGCGACCGAGGCCTGGTCGCCGCTCGGCTCCGGCAAGGGCCTGCTGGAGGTTCCGGCGATCGTGGCCATCGCCCAGAAGCACGGCCGTTCCCCGGCCCAGGTCATGCTGCGATGGCATCTGCAGCTCGGCAACATCGTGATCCCGAAGTCCGTGACGCCGTCCCGGATCAAGGAGAACATCGAGGTCTTCGACTTCAGCCTGGACGCCGAGGACCTGGCGGCGATCAGCGCGCTGAACGAGGAGCGGCGCCTCGGCCCGGACCCGGCCGCCTTCCACATGGGCTGACAAGAGTTTCCTGTACGGCGGTCCGCCCCGCCGTGTCGGCGGGGCGGAGGCGGAGCGTCCCTTCCGGTGGTCCTGCCGTACGAGGCGTCTCAGTCGCCGCGGACGTCCGAGAAGACGACCTCGAACTCCTCCAGTCCGGTCACGGTCACATGGGCCTTGGCCGCGCCCTCGTGCCGGGCGGCCGCCTGCGCCCCGCGGGCCGCCGCCATCGATTTGCGATCGGTGAACAGGGCGCCGACCAGGCCGCGCCCGCGCTGCCGGTCGACGAGCAGCGACGTTCTGGCCAGCCCCGGAAGGGCTTCGATCCGGGGAACGACCGTCGCCCGGAACGTGTCGGCGAGCAGATCCGTGTCCAGGGGGTCGAACTCCAGCCTGCTGACCCGCAGTCCGCCGCCCGCCTGCGGCTGCCGGACCTGATGGAAGACCACCGCCTCGTAGTTGTCGACCGCCGTGCTCGCCGCGAACGGCTCATAGAGCGACGCGCGCCGTTCGCGCAGCACCTCGTCGCTGTTCCGCCTGGCCTCCTCCGAGTCCCACCAGCTCACCGCGAGAAGTTTGCCCAGCTCCCGGTCGACGAAGATGCCGGCGCCGCGATACCCCGGGCGATCCTCCAGAAGGTCCCGCCCCTGCACGTTCAGCGCCTTGATTGCCGTGTCGATCTTCGCTGGATCACCGGTCGCATACACGGTGCGTACGAACATGACGTCTCGCCTCCCAACAGCCGGGCGAATATCCGGAATAGCCGGGTACGTCCAGATCCAGTGTTCTCCCCTGGCCGCGCGGCCGCAATCCGCAAAAGTAAGGAAACTTTCCTAATAGAAGCTGACGGCATGGGAGAGCACGGTCAGCGCGGTGCAGGATCTCAGTTGGGCTGCCCTTGGGGTCGTACGACCACGGTATTGACGTCGACTCCGGCGGGCCGGCGGACGGCCCACACGACCGAGTCGGCGATCTGGTCGGCGGTGAGCAGACGGCCGGGCGGCAGGCCGCCGCTGGAGTCCCAGAAGGGCGTCTCCACCCGGC
This sequence comes from Streptomyces luteolifulvus, assembly GCF_008806595.1. GTDB lineage: Bacteria > Actinomycetota > Actinomycetes > Streptomycetales > Streptomycetaceae > Streptomyces > Streptomyces luteolifulvus. The sequence continues at coordinate 78,948 of NZ_VZRB01000002.1, forward strand.
CGGGCGCGATCAGGGTCACACCGATGCCCCACTCGGTGACCTGGCGGCGGGTGTTCTCGGCGAGTCCGGTGACCGCCCACTTCGTGGCCCCGTAGAGGTTGCCCGGCGTGGGCACGAACCCGGCGACGCTGCCGACCAGCACGATCCGCCCACGGCTCTCCTTGAGCGCGTCGACGGATGCGCGGATCAGCAGTGCGGGGCCGAGGACGTTGGTCAGCACCATCTCGGTCCACCCGGCGGGTTCGCCGTCGGCGACCGAGTCATGGGTGGCGAAGCCGGCGTTGGCGACGACTGTATCCAATCGACCGTATTCCTTGAGCGTACGGTTGACAGCCGACCGCACATCGTCGTAGTCGGACGCGTTCCCGACGAGCGTCAACAACCCCTCGGGCTCGCCGAGTTCCTCGGCGAAGGCACGCAGCCGCCCCTGCTGCCGCCACCGGTGGCCGGGTGCGGACCCTCGGGGTGGTCGTCGCCGTGGGCGCCGTACTCGCTCTGCTGCCCGTCACCTTGCAACTGCGCACCCCGCAGAGCCGTACCGACGACGTCACCGCGGTCGCGGCGGCCGTCCGCGCGGCGGGCCGGGCCGGGGACGGTGTCCTCTTCATGCCGTCGCGACGCCGCGTATGGTCCCTGCACAACCCGGACTCCCTCCGCGGGCTGCGCGATCTCGCCCTCGACCGGAGCCCCGTCGGCTCGCACACGCTGTACGGCACGGAGGTGCCCGCCGCCGTCATCCGCTCCCGCATGCTGGCGACGGCACGAATCGTCGCGGTGGGCGACCCCGCCGGCCGGCCCCTCGACCGGACCGTCCGGGAGGACGTCAAACGGCGAGTGCTCGCCGCGCACTTCGGGGTGTACGGCACCCGGCATGCCCAGGGGGCGCGGATCACCGTGTACGCGCGGCCGGGCCGGTGCTGAGCCGCGCCTCAGGGCGTGCGGACGGCCGTGTGCACCGTGTGGGCGGCGAGGACGAAGACGTCGGGCCGGTGGTGCACGCTTGCCTTGTCGTCCGGGTCGAGGAGACGGTCGAGGGTGGCGCGGTCGTCGGTGTCGAGGGCGTCGCCGAAGGCCTCGCGCAGCCGGGACAGGGACGCGGCGACATAGGCGCGGGCCCGGTCGGACGCGGGGGCGTGCAGGTCCAGCAGGAAGCTGCGGGTCCGGGTGTGCGTCAGGCCCGCGGCGGCCAGCAGGGCCAGCCAGTCCTCGGTCTCGGACTCCGATCCCGGGAGCTCGGCCCGCATCTGCGTGAACCACTCCGACTCCAGTACGTCGAGCCGCGCCTGCAGCCCGGGCCGACCGAATCCGATGTCCCGGGGCAGGAACCGCGCGGGCAGGCCGCCCTCCATCAGGGCCAGCGTCCCGCCGGGAGCCAGCCGGGCGGCGAAAGCGGTGAGAGCCGCGCGCTGGTCGCCGAGGTGGTGCAGGCTGCGGCCTGCCCACAGCAGGTCGGCGGGGTAGTCCAAGTCGTCGAGGATGCCGGGGAGTTCGCCGGCCAAGGTGCCGAAGCGGTCGTCGAAGCCGAGCCGGGCGGCCCGCTCCCGGGCCAGGTCGAGGAGCGGCTCGGAGCCGTCGACCGCGAGGACCCGGGCTCCGGGGAACGTCTCGGCGAACAGACAGGAGACGACTCCGGGACCGCTGCCCGCGTCGACGATCAGCCCCGGCTCGGTCACCTCCGTGCCCAGCCAGGACAGTGCCCGCTCGTACAGGGGCGTGAACAGCTCTGCCTGCGCCACGAGGAGGGGGGCCATCTCGGCCCAGTCGATGTCTGTGTCGTGGTGGTCGGGGTGGTTGTGGTGCTGGTGGCCCATGGTGGTCACCCTCTCGTCCGGGATGCCGCCAGGGTGCTGCGACGCACCGGACACGGGCCACTCGTGTTGCCGGGACGGCAAAAAGCCGGCTGCGTCCGGACGACGGGAGACCGGCTAGATGATCGTCGACGGTATACGGCTGGAAGACGGCATCCGTCTCAGCAGTCGCCGCCATCGTCACGGGAGTTGCCGTACCTTTCGGCCAGGTCGGCGACGGTCCGCGCGATCCTCTCGCGCAACTCGGGTGGTTCAAGAACCTCCACGTCCGTGCCGAGCCGCAGGAATTCACCCGCCGCGTGCTCGACGGATTCGATCGGGACCGTGGCGAGGATCCATCCATCGTCCTGTGCGGGTCCGTCGGTCTTCACCGGCCCGGTGAGCCGCGCGCCCGGCGCCAGCCGGACCAGCGCTTCGCCCCGGTACAGGCGTTGGTGGAAGCCGCGCTGGTACGCCGCCCAGTACCCGGCCAGATCGAAGTCGTCGGGCCGGGTGAACTTTTCGTCCGACACGGTGAGTTCGAGGATCTGGTCGACCCGGTAGGTGCGCGGGCCGGGGCCCGCGACCACGTACCACCGGCCCGCTTTCAGCACGAGCCCGTACGGCTCCAGACGGCGCTCCACGTCGGTCGGTTCACGCCAGCGACGATATATCGCATACAGAATCCGGTCGTTCCATACGGCGTCGGCGACCGTCGACAAGTACGGCGCCTCGTCGGCCTCGACATACCAGCCGGGCGCGTCGAGGTGGAAGCGCCCGCTGATCCGGTCGGCGTGCGAGCGCAGTTCGGCCGGAAGCGCGGCACGCACCTTGAGCTGGGCCGCGGCCAGGACCGGACCGAGGCCCAGCTCGGCAGCGGCACCGGGAGCTCCGGCCAGGAAGAGGGCCTCGGCCTCACCCGAGGTCAGGCCGGTCAGACGGGTGCGGAAGCCGTCGAGGAGGCGGTAGCCGCCGTCATGGCCGGCGTCGCCGTACAGCGGGACCCCCGCGGCGCTCAGCGCCTCCATGTCCCGGTAGACCGTGCGGACCGACACCTCCAGCTGCTCGGCCAGCTGGGCGGCGGTCATCCGGTGGTGGGTCTGCAGCAGCAGGAGGATGGAGACGAGTCGGCTGGACTTCACTGACACAGGATGTCAGTGAAGCGGTCCTAGCGTCGCGTCATGGCCTTCACGGAGAAACTGCTCACCGTCCCGCCGCCGATCGAGGTGGCGGGGCGGCGGATCAAGCGCTACCACGTCACCGCGGACCCGGCGGGCATCGCGCCCGAGGTGGAGAAGGCGGCGTACGCGATGCTGCCGAAGCTGCTGCCGGAGCCGGACGGTACTCCCCCGGCGACCTTCGTGGTGCTGCACCGGGGCGACGACGGCGCCTACCTGAACGCGTACAGCTGGGCGTGGGACAACGTCCTGCACTTCCGGGGCGCATCGGCGGGCCAGCCGGTGCTGGGCTGCCCGGACCGCGACCCCACCCACTTCATCACCCCGGACCTGCCGTGGATCGGCTGCGTCTGGGAACTGCCGCCCGTCCTGCACGAACGGGACGCCTGGGTACGGCACATCCTGACGCCCGAAGTCCCTGACATCGAGGCCTACTTGAACGACTCCCTGCCCGACGGAACAACCGGAGACCGCGGCTGTTCCCGCCCATGATCCTCCGCTTCGAGAACGGTCGCGGCGTTTTCCACGGCAGGCGACACGCACGACGGCAAGGACGTGCGGGGGGGACTTCAGGGGGACGGCGGCTTCCTGAACGCGCGGACGCTGAAGACGGGATCGGAGCGCGGCCGGTCCTGGTCCGGGAGCGTCGCCAGTTCGGCGGCGAAGCGTTCGGCGAGCGGGCCGCCGGGCGGCAGCTGGGTGAACCAGCCGCGCCGCAGGTCGGCGACCGTGCTGCGGGGGCTGCGGCCCTGACCGTGGCCCGGGAAGCGGGCCTGCCCGGCCGGGGCCAGGCCGCATCCGGCCGCGTGTGTCTCCACGCGTTCCGCGGCGTCCCGGGCGGGTCTGCGCGGGCGCGGGGCGAGGACCCGGTCGATGTCGCTGCCCACGTCGTGCGCGGCGGCCTTGTCGACGGTGGTGACGTACACGCCGCCGGGGCGCAGCAGCCGGGCGCACTCGGCGATCACGGCCCGGACGTCGTGGTCCTCGTCGAGCAGATGCAGCAGCCATACGCTGGTGACGGCGTCGAAGGTCTCGTCGGGGAACGGCAGACGGCGGCCGTCGGCCAGGACGATCGCGCCGGGCAGCCGTACGGCGGCCGTGCGGGCCATCCCGTACGTCAGGTCGGCGCCCGTCACGTTCAGGCCGGGCCGGGCGGCCGTGAGCCGCCGGGTCACGATACCGGTGCCGCAGCCGGCGTCGAGGAGCCGGCCGGCGCCGGCGGGTATCAGGCCGAGGACGGCGTCCGCGGCCGCGGCGGCGCGGGGTTCACCGCCGCGGGTGGTGTCGTATGCGTCGGCTTCCTTGTCGTAGTCGAGCACCTGTCACTTGGCTCCGTGGCCGGCGGCGAGCTCTTCCACCCGATGGGCGAGCTTGAAGTCCATCTCCGTCACCGCGCCGCCCACGCTGTGCGTGTTCACGCTCAGGGAGACCGTGTTGTAGCCGAGGGTGAGGTCGGAGTGGTGGTTCAGCTTGTCCTGGACCTGGGCGATGTGGACGACCATCGCGGTCGCGGCGAAGTGCGAGGCGAGCCGGTAGGAGCGGGTGAGGCGGTCGCCGTCGAGCGACCAGCCGGGCAGTTCGGCGAGCCGGTCCTCGATCTCCTTCTGCGACAGCGGTTCGACGGGCATGGCCGCGCTCCTTCCTGCGTTGCGGGGGGGCCTTCAGACTGCCACAGCTCTCCCGCTGCGGCCCTGGTCAGAAGGGTTCCCGCTGGTCAGGTGCGAACACATTCGGCCGAGGCGGCGACACTCCGTGGGCCGAACGGCCGACGGCCCGGTCGCCGGCCGCGGCTGCTCGGGACCGCTCCGGGCTCGTCGTCGCGCGGCCGCCTCGTCTACGGTCGTACGTATGACGACTGCCGCACCCGGTACCGCCGCCTCCGCCGCCCCCGCCGCCACCGCCGGTCAGGGTGTCGGGCCGCTGCTGCGGGCCTGGCGGGAGCAGCGGCGGGTCAGCCAGCTGGAACTGGCGCTGCGGGCGGACTCCTCGGCCCGGCACATCAGCTTCATCGAGACGGGCCGCTCCCGGCCGAGCGAGGAGATGGTGCTGCGGCTGGCCGAGCACCTGGACGTCCCGGTGCGGGAGCGCAACGCGCTGCTGCTGGCGGCCGGTTACGCCCCGCACTACCCGGAGACCCCGCTGGAGGACCCCGCGCTGGACACCCTGCGCGAGGGCATGGAGCGGCTGATCCAGGGCTACGAGCCCTACCCGGCGCTGGTGGTGGACGCCACGTACCGGGTGGTGGCCGCGAACCGGGGCGTCATGATGCTCCTGGACGGCATCCCGGAACACCTTCTCGAGCCCCCGCTGAACGCGATGCGGCTGACCCTGCACCCGCAGGGCCTGGCACCGCGCATCCGCAATCTTCGGGAGTGGCGCGGCCATCTGCTCGCCCAGATGGAACGGCAGATCGCCCTGCACCGCTCGAAGGCGCTGCGGGAGCTGTACGAGGAGGTGGCCGCGTATCCGCTGCCGGAGGCGGACGACGACACCCCGCCTGAGGGTCCCGTCGCGTACTTCGCGCTGCCGATGCGGATCGAGCACGAGGGCCGGACGCTGTCGTTCATCTCCTCCATCTCCACCTTCAATACGCCCATGGACGTGACCGTCGCCGAGCTGGCCGTCGAGACGCTGCTCCCGGCCGACCCGGCGACGGTCAAGTACCTTCACTCACTCATGCCCTGACGTGCCGTCAGGGCGGCGTACTGGAGCAGGGCGAACCCGGCGACGGTGAGCGCCTGGAGCACCGTCCACACCGCACCGGCGGTGGTAGGCGACAGCCACAGCCCGAGCGCGACGCAACTCAGCGCCGCCCAGGCGAGGTTGGCCTCGACCACGGCCCGTACCGGCAGGGCGGCGGGGCGGGCGCGGGCGGCGAGCAGGCCGACGGCCGCCGCGTACACCGTGAGCAGTATGCCGAGTTCGAGCAGCAGTCCGGAGCCGACGCCGAGGAAACGGCCCAGCGTTCCGGAGGCGGCGAGATAGGCGAGGCCGTTCGCGCCGGTCACCACCGCGTCCAGGGCGAGGAAGCGACGCAGGGCGGTGTGCGGGTCGGTGGTCCGGGCGAGCGCGGACAGCTGGGTCGCGGACATGGCGAATCACCCTCCGTCGGGGTCGGGTTGGGGCTGCGGGGCCCGGGTCCCGGAGCGGAGTGCGCCGCCCCGGAACCCGGTGTCACCACGATCCCTCCCGCGGCCGGGCCCGGTCGATTACCCGTGAGGTAATGCCCGCCGGCCGCCTCGCCCGGCACGTTCCTCACCGCCGACCCCGTGAGACCGGAAGCGGAACATGACACACTGCTCGCGTACTTCGGCGCGTATGGGGAGGCGTGGCGTGAGTGAGCGGCGGGCCGCGCCCACCGTGGGCCAGGTGGTGCTCGGAAGGCGCCTTCAGGAGTTGCGTGAGGCGGCCGGCCTGAAGCGTGAGGAGGCCGCTCGTGTGCTGCGGGTGGCCCCGGCGACCGTACGGCGGATGGAGATGGCCGAGGTCGCGCTGAAGATCCCGTATGTGCAGGTGCTGCTGGAGACGTACGGTGTCACCGTCGAGGAGACGGCCGCGTTCGTCGCGCTGGCCGAGGAGGCGAATCAGCCGGGCTGGTGGCAGCGGTTCCATGACGTGCTGCCCGACTGGTTCAGCCTGTATGTGAGTCTGGAGGGCGCCGCGCGGATCATCCGGTCGTACGAGCCGCACTTCGTGCCCGGGCTGCTGCAGACCGAGGACTACGCGCGTGCGGTGATGCAGGCCGGGACCATCGGGCAGACCGGACCGGAGGCGATCGAGCGCCATGTGTCGCTGCGCATGGCCCGCCAGCGGCTGCTGGAGCGCCCGGACCCGCCCCATCTATGGATGATCATGGACGAGACGGTGCTGCGGCGCCCGGTGAGCGGCCGCGGCGAGGTGATGCGTGACCAGTTGGACAAACTCCTGGAGTTCGCCGAGCGCGACCGGGTCACGCTGCAGGTCGCCGAGTTCAGGACCGGCCCGCATCCGGGAACGTACGCGCCGTTCTCCCTGTTCCGTTTCGCCGAGCCGGAGCTGCCCGACATGGTCTTCACCGAGTACCTGACCGGCGCCCTGTATCTGGACTCCCGCCAGGAGGTCGCCGCGCACCTGGAGGTCCTGGACCACATGTCGGCGCACGCCGCGTCGGCCGAGCACACGAAGAACCTTCTGCGCGAGCGCCGCGCGGACTTCTGAACCGGCACCACCCCGCTGTGTCCCACTCTCTGTGTCCCGAAGCCCGAGGAGATCACACCGAATGACCGGATCCGACGCCGCGCCCACCCGTATCGACACCAGCCGGCCGCATCCGGCCCGGGTGTACGACTGGTGGCTGGGCGGCAAGGACAACTACCCGGTGGACGAGGAGCTGGCGCGCCGGATCCTGGCCGTGGACGGCACCGTGGTGCGCGGGGCGCGCGCCAACCGCCGCTTCATGCACCGGGCCGTGCGCGCGGCCGCCGAGGCCGGGATACGCCAGTTCCTGGACATCGGCACCGGCATCCCCACCGAGCCCAATCTGCACCAGGTGGCGCAGGACGTGGACCCGGCGGCGAAGGTCGTGTACGCGGACAACGACCCGATCGTGCTCAGGCATGCGGAGGCGCTGTTGCACGGTACCGCCGAGGGCCTGACGACCTATGTGCACGCCGATGTCCGCGACCCCGGCACCATCCTGCGGCTGGCCGGCGAGTCCCTGGACTTCAAGCAGCCGGTGGCGCTGTCCCTGGTCGCGCTCACCCACTACCTGAGCGACGATCCGGCGGGGGACGATGTGTACGGCCTGCTGGAGCGGTACGTCGCCGGGCTCGCCCCGGGCAGCTACCTGATCCTGTCGCAGGTCACCCCCGACCTGAGCCCCGAGGCCATCGAGAAGGCCGCCGAGCACTTCCGTCGCAGCGGTACGCCCTTCTACCCGCGCTCCCTGGCCGAGTTCTCCCGCTTCTTCGACGGTCTGGAGCTGCTGGGACCCGGCGTGATCCCGGTCTCCGGATGGCGGCCGGGACCCGAGGACGTGGCGGCGCAGGCGGAGGGCATCGTGCCCGTGTACGCGGGGGTCGCCCGCACGTCCTGACCCGTACGGCCGCCGTGAACGGGTGCACTCCCCCGCTCCGCCCTAGGTTCGAAGCCACGGGCGAGCAAGGGAGCGCATGAAACCGACACGGAGGAGGCGCGATGCCCTCGTTCGAGGTGCTGTACCAGGCGGCCGCGCTGTGCCTGACGTATCCGGACGAGGACTTCCGCGCCCGACTGCCGCTGTTGCGTGAAGCCGCCCCGCAGCTGCGGGAGTTCGCCGACCATGCGGCGGCGGCCGAGCCGCGGGAACTGGCCGCGCACTACATCCGGGTCTTCGAGTCCACGGATCGGCACAGCCTGTATCTGAGCCGGTGGCGGGACGCGGACGGGCGGCGGGTGGGCGACCTCTCACCCACCCGCCTCAAGGACGTCTACCGGGCCCACGGCCTGGAGTTCGCCGGCGAGGAGCTGCCGGACTTCCTGCCCGCGGTGCTGGAATTCGCGGCCCGTACCGGCGACACCGAACTGCTCACCGGACACCGTGACGGCCTGGAGCGGCTCCGCTGCCGGTTGACCGACCTCGGAACACCGTATGCATCGGTACTGGATGCCGTATGCGCCACTCTGCCGACTGTATGCAGTAGCCCGGAGCGCCCCGACTCCTAGGCCGCCCCGCCCCTCCGCTCGTCCTGGTCCTTCTCGTCGTCGACGATCTCCGCGTCCACCACACCCTCCTCGTCCTGCGGTGAGCCGGAGCGGCCGGCATCCTTGCTGGTGTCCTCCGTGGGCGTCTGGGCCTGCGCGTACATCGCCTGGCCCATCTTCTGGCTGACCGAGGCGAGCTTCTCGACCCCGGACCGCAGGGCGCTCGTCTCAGCGTTCTGTTCCAGCAGTTCCTTCAGCTCCGCGGCCGCCGACTCGACCTCGGTCTTGGTCTCCGACGGGATCCTGTCGCCGTTGTCCCGGATGAACTTCTCGGTCTGGTAGACGAGTTGTTCGGCCTGGTTCCTGGTCTCCGCGGCCTCCCGGCGCTTGCGGTCCTCCTCCGCGTACTGCTCGGCCTCCCGCATCATCCGGTCGATGTCGTCCTTGGGCAGCGCCGAGCCGCCGGTCACGGTCATCTTCTGCTCGCGGCCGGTGGCGAGGTCCTTCGCGGAGACGTGCATGATCCCGTTGGCGTCGATGTCGAAGGCGACCTCGATCTGCGGGATGCCGCGCGGGGCGGGCGGCAGACCGGTGAGGTCGAAGACGCCCAGCTTCTTGTTGTAGGCGGCGATCTCGCGCTCGCCCTGGTAGACCTGGATGCCCACCGACGGCTGGTTGTCGGTGGCCGTGGTGAAGATCTCCGAGCGGCGGGTGGGGATCGTGGTGTTGCGTTCGATGAGCTTCGTCATGATGCCGCCCTTGGTCTCGATGCCCAGGGACAGCGGGGTGACGTCGAGCAGCAGGACGTCCTTGACGTCGCCGCGGATGACGCCCGCCTGGAGCGCGGCGCCCACGGCCACGACCTCGTCGGGGTTGACGCCCTTGTGCGGGTCCTTGCCGGTGAGTTCCTTGACCAGGTCGGTCACCGCGGGCATCCGGGTCGAGCCGCCCACCAGGATCACATGGTCGATCGCGGCGAGCTTCACCCCGGCGTCCTTGACCGCCTGGTGGAAGGGGGTCTTGCAACGGTCGAGCAGATCGGTGGTGAGCTCCTGGAACTGGGCGCGGGTCAGCTTCTCGTCGAGGTGCAGCGGGCCCTCGGCGGAGGCGGTGATGTAGGGCAGGTTGATCGTCGTCTCCGAGGAGCTGGACAGCTCGATCTTGGCCTTCTCGGCCCCCTCGCGCAGCCGCTGGACCGCCATCTTGTCGCTCGCGAGGTCGATGCCGTACTGCCCCTTGAACTTCTTGACGAGGTACTCGACGATCCGCTGGTCCCAGTCGTCGCCGCCGAGATGCGTGTCGCCGTTGGTGGCCTTGACCTCGATGACGCCGTCGCCGATGTCCAGGAGGGAGACGTCGAAGGTGCCGCCGCCGAGGTCGAAGACGAGGACGGTCTGCTCCTCGCCCCGGTCGAGGCCGTAGGCGAGGGCGGCGGCGGTCGGCTCGTTGATGATCCTGAGCACCTTCAGGCCCGCGACCTCCCCCGCTTCCTTGGTCGCCTGCCGCTGGGCGTCGTCGAAGTACGCCGGTACGGTGATCACCGCGTCGGTGACGTCCTCGCCGAGGTAGGACTCCGCGTCCCGCTTGAGCTTCTGCAGCACGCGGGCGGACAGTTCCTGGGCCCGGTAGCGGGTGCCGTCGACGGAGCCCTGGTCCGGGAAGCGCCAGGTGCCGTCGCCCATGTGGCGCTTGACCGAACGGGCCGTGCGCTCGACGTTGGTGACGGCCTGCCGCTTGGCGACCTCGCCGACGAGCACCTCACCGTTCTTGGCGAAGGCCACGACGGACGGTGTGGTCCTCGCCCCCTCCGCATTGGCGACCACGGTGGGTTCGCCGCCCTCCAGGACGGCGACCACCGAGTTCGTGGTCCCGAGATCGATACCGACCGCTCGTGCCATCGCTGTCCCCTTCCGCCAGGGCAGTTTTCACCATCCAGCACAAAACTTGAGTGCGCTGTTGTCAATGCCGGGTACCCCGTCGGCGCACGGAAACGACGGTGCCGCGCCCCCCGGACCGGGACGCGGCGCCGAAGAGCTCAGGGCCGTGCCGGTGTCAGGCGAGTTCGGCCGTCAGCGTGATCGTGGTGCCGGTCAGGGCCTGGCTGACCGGGCAGTTCTTCTTGGCGTCCTCGGCCGCCGAGGCGAAGGCGTCGGCGTCCAGGCCGGGCACCTCACCGCGCACGGTGAGGTGGATGCCGGTGATGCCCTCGCCGGGCTGGAAGGTGACGTCGGCCTTGGTCTCCAGACGGGTGGGCGGGGTGCCGGCGCCGGCGAGGCCGTGCGACAGCGCCATGGAGAAGCAGCTGGAGTGGGCGGCGGCGATCAGCTCCTCGGGGCTGGTCTTGCCGTTCGCCTGCTCGGCGCGTGACGGCCACGACACCGGCTGACTCCCGATGCCGGAGGAGTCGAAGGTGACGACGCCGCTGCCCTGGAGCAGGTTGCCTTCCCAGACGGTGTGTGCGGTACGCGTGGTGGCCACGGTCATTCCTTTCGCAAGTGGTCCCGGTGACGGGTTGCCCGTCCATCCGACCACACTCCGGCCCGGCTCACCCGGAAGACCGGTCCACGGGCGGCGATCGGCGATCGTCAGGCGGCCCGCCGGTCCTGCTCGGACGTGAGCGGGACCTGCGGCCCGTTCGACTCGCTGAGCCAGCGGTGCAGGACGCGGTGGACGTGTTCGGCGCCGGCCAGTTCCCCGCCGTCGTCGACCGGCGCGGAGAGGGCAACCGGTGAGAGCAGGAACGCCTTGGTCTGGGCGCCGCCGAGTCCGCCGTGCGAGCCGATCTGCTCCTCGAAGGCGAGGACCTCGCCGTCGGCCGGGTCGTGGAAGGAGTTGACCATGATGTCGGCCGTGTGCGGGAAGGAGTGGGTGCGGCGCACGACGTCGGCGGCGCCGGGCCCGAACTCGGCGAGCGGGCCGGGATTCTCGTCGAGCTCGTCCAGCGGTATCTCCGCGCCGTGCGCGCCGAGCACCAGCCCGCCGTGCTGCTCGCTGCGTACGAGGAGGAAGCCGATGCCGGGATGGTTGGCGAGGGTCGTCAGCAGCGCGGGGTGGCGGGCGTCGATCTCCTCCTTGCTCATACGGTGCGGCACGTCCGGGAAGGACACGAGGCCGAGGTTGCCGGAGGCCAGCACGAGCGGCTCGGAGCGGCGCCGCGAGGGGCGGTGCTGCTCGCCGCCCTCCTCGACGGGCCGGCGCAGCGCCGCGCGTACGGCGGCGCGGGCCTCGGCGCCGCTGTGGGTGCGCTGCGCCCTGCGCGGCACGGGCAGTCCGCTGCCGGCCCGGACGAGGTCGCCGAGGGTGAGGCCGTAGCGGGCGCGGAAGGTCTCGCCGGGGCTCTGGCCGTGGTCGGACAGGACGACGATCCGGTAGGGGCGGGGGGCGTGTTCGGCGACGTTGGCGATCAGCGCGAGCGCGCGGTCGAGGCGTTCGAGGACCTTCTCGGCGTCGCGGCTGTGCGGTCCGGAGTGGTGGGCCACCTCGTCGTACGCCACGAGGTCGGCGTAGACGGCGGTGCGGCCGGCGAGCATGTCGCCCATGACCGCGGCGACGACGACATCCCGTTCGACGACGGTGGCGAAGGCGCGGACGAAGGGGTAGAGGCCGCCGCGGGCCACGCGCGGACGGGTCTTGCGCAGGCGGGCGCGGAGGGACTGGCCCATCTCGCGGCAGACCTCGGCGACGAACGACATGGCGGTGCGCACGGCGTTGGCGGGGTCGGAGAAGTAGGCGAAGTAGCCCGCGCGGGACCGGTTCTCGCGGCTGCGCCGCTTGGTGGCGATGGACAGGACGAGGGCCTGCTCACCGGCGCCGCCGCTGAAGAGGTTGCCGCGGCTGGCGCCGTCGGCGGTGAGCAGGCCGCCGTGGCCGGCGTGGTCCCTGGCGCGGCGCTGGAGTTCGGCGGCGCTCGTCGGGCGGTTGCAGACCATCACCTCGCGGCTGTCCTTCTCGTACCAGCGGAAGGCGGGGATGTCGTGGTTGCTGCCGTGCAGGATGCCGAGCTGGCTGGCGCCGGTCTGGCTGGACCAGTCGGTGCGCCAGGGGGTGAGCCGGTGGGAGGGCCGGTCGCCGAGCCATCCGGCCACGGTCGGCATCACGCCCTTGGCGGCCGCCGCGAGGAGGATGTCGTGGCCGACGCCGTCGAGTTGCAGGAAGACCGTGCCAGGAGTGGCAGGGGAGGGCGGCCCGGACCGGCGGCGGCGGTCGGCGAGGCGGTAGAGCCTGCGGCGGTAGGCGTCGTCGTCGCGTACGGCGAGGGCCGCGCCGGTGGCGGAGGCGACGGCGGACATCACGGCGGCCACGACGACGGCGGTCTCGGGGGCCGCCTCGCCGCGCCCGGAGGGGTTGATGCGCAGGGCTATCAGCAGCAGGGACCCGTTGAGCACGAAGACGAGCAGCCCGAGCACCAGGGCGGGCACGAGCAGCAGCATCCGGACCAGGAGCGGCCAGACCAGGGCCGACAGCAGGCCGAACGCTCCGGCGCCGAACGCGGCCGTGACGGCGATGCGGGTCGCGCTGTCGCCGTCCGCCGACTGGAGCTGGAAGTCCGGCAGGATCCCGGCGAGCACGAGCATGGTGACGGTGGACACGGCCCACACCGTGATGCTGCGCCCGATCTGGCTGGCGATCCGCCGCCAACGCCCTCCACCCACGCCCAGCCCACCTCATGTCCGGGCCCGTCGTCGGTGCGGGCCTGCACTCACCCTGTCACAACGGACAAAGGGCCCCGCGCGTCCCCGGACAGACCTGACGCCGTGCCCGCCCTTCGGGCGGACGACGGGAGTTCGACGACAGGACCTAGCGGCCGTCGTACCCCGCCGTGGGCATCGACAGTCTGCGGTGGACGTGGGCCTTCATCTGGGCGTCGTACGACGGCTCGGCGTGCCCCACCGTCTCCACGCGCACTCCGCGCCGGGCGCACTCGGCGGTGAACTCCTCGACCGACGACAGCGCGCTCTCGAGCACCCGGCGGCTCGGCGCGACGAACAGGTCGTGCCCGGGCCGGACGCCGTCCCACAGCACGCTGTGGTCGGGGCGCAGGGAGCGTACGAGCAGCTCGCGGGTGACGATGTAGCCCCGCTCGGCGGCCCAGCGCGCGCACATCGCGTGCTGGCTGCGGGAGTCCACCAGGAAGGGATCGGCGTCCAGTTCCTCCAGCGGCGTCAGACTCGCGATCGCGGTGACCCGCACCTGCGTCGCGGCCGGCCTGCCGGAGGCACCCCGCAGTTGTCCCATGGAGTCCCCCTCACCTCCGGGTTGCGCCGCAGACCCTACTCCTGCCCGTAGGCTTCGGGGAGTCGCGCGAAGGAGGCAAACAGGTGCCGGTGGAGATCACCTGGTGGGGGCACGCGACCTGCACGGTCGAGGACTCGGACGTCCGTGTGCTCACCGATCCCCTGTTCGTGCGCCGTCTCGCCCATCTGCGCCGTCGCCGGGGCGCGCTGCCGCCGCCGAGGGCCCGGCACGCCGCCGTGGCGCTCGTGTCCCATCTGCACGCCGACCATCTGCACGTACCCTCCCTCGCGCGGCTCGCCCCGGGCACGCGCCTGATCGTGCCCCGGGGCGCGCTCCGGGCGCTGCCGGCGCTGCGCCGGCTCGCTCATCTGCGGGTGATCGAGGTGGCGCCCGGCGACGAGACCACGGTCGACGGCCTGGTCGTACGGGCCGTGCCCGCCCGGCACGACGGGCGGCGGCTGCCGCTGGGGCGGCACCGCTCCCCCGCGCTCGGCTACGTCATAGCGGGCGAGGCCCGCACCTACTTCGCCGGGGACACCGGGCTGTTCGACTCGATGGCGGACGAGGTCGGGCCGGTCGATGTGGCCCTGCTGCCGGTCGGCGGGTGGGGGCCGTATCTCGGCAAGGAGCATCTGGACGCGCGGCGGGCGGCCGAGGCGCTGGCCCGGCTGGCGCCGCGCAGCGCGGTTCCGGTGCACTACGGCACGTACTGGCCGATCGGGATGGGCGCCGTGCGCCCCCATGAGTTCCATGCGCCGGGCGAGGAGTTCGTGCGCCTGGCGGCCGAGCGTGCGCCCGATGTGGCGGTGCACCGGCTGGGGCACGGGGAGAGCGTGCGCCTGGAGGTGGCGCGGTGAGTGTGCTGGCCGCCGCGGCGACGACGGTGCCGCCGGAGTCCACCCAGCGGGCGATCGGCTATCCGTCGCTGTTCCTGCTGGTGCTGATCGGGGCGCTGGTGCCGGTGGTTCCGACGGGGGCGCTGGTGAGTTCGGCGGCCGTGGTGGCGTTCCATCAGACGGCGCCGTTCGCTCTGGCCATGGTGTTCGTGACCGCTTCGGTGGCCGCGTTCCTCGGCGATGTGACGCTGTACTGGCTGGGGCGGCGCGGGGTGGGGGCGAAGAACGGGTCGCGCTGGCTGGAGGCGATCCGGGCGCGGGCCCCGGAGGACCGGCTGACGCAGGCGCAGGACAAACTCGCCGGCCACGGGGTGACGGTCCTGGTGCTGTCGCGGATGGTGCCGGCGGGGCGCATCCCGGTGATGCTGGCCTGCCTGATGGCGCGGTGGCCGCTGCGCCGCTTCGCCCGCGGGGATCTGCCGGCCTGTCTGGCCTGGGCCCTGACCTACCAGCTGATCGGGATTCTGGGCGGCTCGCTGTTCGAGGAACCGTGGGAGGGCGTGGTCGCGGCGGTCGCGCTGACCCTGCTGATCAGCGCGGCACCGAGCGTGTGGCGGCGGCTGCGCGGAACGGCCAGGGCGTAGGAGCGGAACGGCCAGGGCGTAGGACACGTCGGTCAGGCGTTCCCTTGGGGCTTTGGGGCTCCCTAGGTGAGGATCCGGGAGCCGCCCACCGGCAGATCCCACAGGTCCTCGCGGTCCAGGCCAGCCTTCTCCCAGGCGGCACGGACCCGGGTGAGCGGCTCCAGCACCGGCTCCGCCGACAGGACGAACGTCGCCCAGTGCATGGGGGCCATCCGGCGGGCGCCGACGTCCTGCGCGGCGCGGACCGCCTCCTCCGGATCGCAGTGGACGTCGCTGAGCCACCAGCGCGGGTCGTAGGCGCCGATGGGGAGCAGGGCGAGGTCGATGCCGGGGTAGCGCTGCCCGATGCGGGCGAACCAGTGGCCGTAACCCGTGTCGCCCGCGAAGTACAGGCGCTGTCCGTCCGGCGCGGTGAGCACCCAGCCGCCCCACAGAGTGCGGCAGGTGTCGGTGAGGCTGCGCTTGGACCAGTGGTGTGCGGGGACGAAGTCGAAGCGGACGCCGCCGAGCTCGGCCGCCTCCCACCAGTCCAGCTCGGTGACGTGGGTGAACCGGCGGCGATGGAACCAGGGGGCGAGACCGGCCGGCACCAGCACCGGGGTGTCGCGCGGGAGCCGGCGCAGGGTGGGGGCGTCCAGGTGGTCGTAGTGGTTGTGGCTGATGACGACCGCATCGATGTGCGGCAGCGCGCTCCACTCGACGCCGACGGGGGTGATGCGCGCCGGGGTGCCGAGGATCCGGCGGGACCATACGGGATCGGTCAGCACGGTCAGTCCGGCTATCTGCACCACCCAACTGGCGTGCCCCGCCCAGGAGACGGCGAGCGTGCGCGCGTCGACCACCGGCAGCGGGGCCGGTGCGCAGGGCAGGCGCGGGATGTCGGCGAGGCCTTCACGGTCCGGCCGCACGGAGCCCTCGCGGGCGAAGCGGGCCATGGACCTGAGGCCGGGCAGCGGGGCGGTGAGCCGGTCGTGGAAGGTGCGCGGCCATACGCGCCGCTCCCGGAGGGGACGGGGCTCGGCGAGGGGCGGGAACGGGGCGGGGAACGCGGGGGCGAGGGGTGACGTGGGCGCCGGATCGTCGGCTTCCTGGGTGCTGGTGCTGGTGCTCGTGCTCGTGGTGGTCGACTCGGACTGCTGCGTCATCGAGGATGCTCCCATCGCTGAGCGTCGTCGCTGAGATCGTCGAAGACCGATTCCAGAAGGTTCAACGCGCGTTGCACATGTGGCAGTTCCAACGGTGAGGGGGACCTGAGGCATTCCGCGCGTTCCTCGTCCGTGCCGCCCAGCAGCGGGCCGGTGGACAGACGGACGCGCAGGGCGCCGAGGTCGTCGCCGAAGCGGTGGCCGCCGGGCGCCGGCATGCCGAGCCGGCCGGCCAGGAAGTCCTCCAGTTCCTGGGCGTCGCCCACGCCGTGCCCGGCGAGCGCGCCCCGCAGCGGACCCAGGTCCACGTACAGATGACGGCCGGCCTGCGGAGGCCGGGCCAGGGCACCCGCCGAGACGACGGTGCGGTACGCGGCGGCGGCCACGCGCGCGTGCAGGCGTACCGCGGCGGCCACGCGCGCGGTGACCGGCTCGGGCTCCGCGAGGGCGTACGAGGCCGCCGCGGCGACCGGTCCGGCGACGCGGGCGCCGAGCGCGGTCAGCACGTCGAGCACACGCGCGTGGAGGCCGTCGCCGGCCTCGCCCGCGGGGAACCGGGCGGCCGCGGCGGGCCAGCCCGGCGGCAGCAGCGCACCGGCCAGGTCGGTGACCACGGTGACCCGGTCGGGCAGCATCTCGGCGGGGCTGAGCAGCACGGTGTCGTGCGGTGCGTGCAGGGTGTCGCGCCAGGTCTCGTCGCTGACCAGGTGCAGCCCTTCGCCGGCGGCGGCCTCCACGGTCTCGTGCAGCAGCTCCGGCGGCGCCACGGTGGCGGTGGGGTCGTCGGCGACGGACAGCACGAGCAGCCGCGGCGCTCCGCCCTCGGCGCGCACGCGGCGCACGGTCTCCAGGAGGGCGTACGGATCCGGCACGCCACCGGACTCGACCGGCGTCGCCACATGGAAGACGGGCCGTCCCAGCAGGCGCGCATACGGCGCCCACCAGGCCGCACAGGGGCGGGGAACCAGCACGTCTCCGCCGAGCGCGGCGGTCAGGGCGACCAGCAGGGCGGGCGCGCCCGGGGCCGCGGCCACGCGCTCGGGCTCGGCGGGCAGGCCGCGCCGCTCCCAGTACCCGCACGCGGCGGCCAGCAGGGCGGGCCCTCCGCCGGCCGGTTCGCTCTCGGCACGGGACGCGGCGGCCGCGAGCACGGCGGCCGCCGCGGGGAGCACGGGCAGCCCGTCCTCGGGGACCGGAGGGCCGTAGCGTACGGGCCCGTGGCCCTGGGGGGCGGTCCGCGGCATCCGTACCTCCGAAGGTGGGCGGCTTCGCCGTAAGTTCCGTGGGCCGTATGGGGTGGGGCGTGCCCGCGGGCTCCGAGTACCCAGGGTGACAGGGCCCAAGGGCGTCGGGTCAGCCGTGCGGGGCGGGGTTCCTGCGGCAGACCCGGTGCACGGCGCCACCGAGTGCGCCCGCGATCAGGACTCCGCCGGCGACGAGGGCGGGGACCGAGCCGGTGAAGGAGCCGCCGTCACCGGCCTTGACTCCGTGCTGGACGGCCGCGGGGGCGCAGGACTCGCCGGACGAGCCCCCGTACGACGTCGGGCACTCCTTGCCACCGCCGGAGGGCACGCCCCACGACGGCGTGCCCTGCTCGGTGCCGCCGCACGAGTCGCCGTACGGCGCACCGTAGGACTCGGTGCCGAGGACGCCCTCGCCGAGGTCGTCCGGAGTGACGACGGAGTCCTCGCCGAGGTCGTCCGGAGTGACACCGGGGTCCTCGCCGAGATTGTCCGGAGTGGGATCGATGAGCTCACCGAGGTCGTCCGGCGAGGCATCGGTTCCCTCGCCGAGGTCGTCCGGAGCGGGATCGATGAGCTCACCGACGTCGTCCGGCGAGGCATCGGAGCCGTCGCCGAGGTCGTCCGGCGTGGCCTCGCCTGCCGCGGCCAGCGGTGCGCCCGCGCCGTCGCAGGGGACCGAGACGCTGCTCGGGACGGCTTCCGCGCCCGGGTCCGCGGAGGCGGCCGAGGCGGCGATGCCCAGGGCGGCACTGGCCAGGGCGGCGACGGACAGGGCACGGACGGTGCGACGCATGGGGCGGGCTCCTTCGGCCGACGGCTGCGGGACACGGCTCTCGTGCCCCCGCTGCCATCACAGCCCGCCCGCCGCCGCGCCGCCCGCGGCCGGGCCCCATTAGCGGGACGACCACGCGGGTGACGTACCACCGCAGGGGCCCGCGGCTCCTTGGTCAAACAGGCGCAGCCGGTTCGTGACGGTCGGTGTCGTCCGGCGGCAGCAGCCATTCCTCGTACCGGCCCAGGGCCAGCACCAGACCCAGCAGCACCAGCGGAAGAACCAGGGCCAGCAGCGTCAGCAGCGTCATGGCAAGTCCTCCCCAGGGCTTTGGTGGGGGGTGCCCGCCGGGTGTCCTGCCATCCGGAGGACAAACCTCCGTGTCGGCGTCCCGAGTCCGGGTACGCGGAGCCCACCCCGAAGTACTGGAGGGAGTCATGCAGCGAGGCAGTGACCGGCTGAGCGTCCATCGTGACGAAGAGATGAAGCACGAACTGCAGGGGCTGCTGAGGTCGGGGCACCCCACCCGGACCGAGGAGTGGCACGACCCGGAGCCGACCGCCGACGACGATCCGCGGATCGCGGGCGGACCGGTGGCACCGGGCGGTTCCGGGGCGTCCATGGAGGCGGTCCGGCTGGAGCTGGCCCGGCTCCTGGGGCGCAGCTCGTTCCCCGCGGACGCCGCGGGACTGGCCCGTGCGCTGCGCCGCAAACACGCGCCCGACGCCCTGGCCGACGCGGTGGAGCGACTGCCGCGCAGGGAACGCTTCGCCACGGTCCAGGAGCTGGCCGAGACGTTGACGCGGAGGAGTGGCGGGAGTGGCGCACGGTGACCGCTGAATTCGTGAGAGAGGTCATGACGCCGGGCGTGGTCGCCGTCCGCCCGGACGCCTCTCTGGTCGAGGCGGCGCAGCTGATGCGTGCCCAGGACATCGGCGATGTCGTGGTCGCCGAGGGGCAGCACGTCGTCGGCGTGCTCACCGACCGGGACATCACGGTGCGGGCGGTCGCCGAGGGCGCCGATCCGCTGACGGCGAGCGCACAGTCCGTGTGCACACCCGATCCGGTCGTGGTCGCTCCGAACGACCCCGTGTCGGCCGCGGTGGCGCTGATGCGTGCCCATGCGGTGCGCCGGCTGCCGGTCGTGGAGGACGGGCTGCCGGTCGGGATGGTGAGCCTCGGGGATCTGGCCGAGGCGGAGGATCCCGGTTCGGTGCTCGCGGACATCAGCCGCGCCGACCCTGGCCACCGGCAGGCAAGCCCGGGCCATCGGCAGGGAACAGGAAGCTGAACAAGGAAGCTGAACAAGGAAGCCGCATCATGCGCATCGCATTCCTGACCGCACCCCAGGGCGTCGAGCAGATCGAGCTCACCGACCCGTGGCAGGCGGCGAAGGACGCGGGCCACGTACCCGTGCTCGTGTCGACGAAGCCCGGTGAGATCCAGGCGTTCCATCACCTCGACAAGGCGGACAGGTTCCCCGTGGACGAGGTGGTGGGCGATACCTCGGCCGGCTCCTTCGGCGGGCTGGTCCTGCCGGGCGGCGTCGCCAATCCGGACTTCCTGCGGATGGACGACAGGGCCGTGTCGTTCGTGGCGGACTTCTTCACGCAGGGCCGTCCCGTGGCGGCGATCTGCCACGCCCCGTGGACGCTGGTCGAGGCGGACGTCGTACGCGGCCGCGTGCTGGCCTCCTGGCCGAGTCTGCGCACCGACATCCGCAACGCGGGCGGCACCTGGGTCGACGAGGAGGTGAGGGTCTGCGACCACGGCCCGAACAAGCTGGTGACCAGCCGCAGGCCGAAGGACCTCAAGGCGTTCTGCGAGGCGTTCCTCGACGTGTTCGCCGAAGAGGCCCAAGAAGTGGGCCAAGAAGAGGCCCAAGAAGCCTGAGCAGCCCTTGAGCAGCCTGAGCAGCCAGGGTCAGCTGCGGGGAGTCGCCGACTCCCCGCAGCCTCGTTCCCGGGCCCCTTCGCGGGTGCGGCCCGAGGCGACCGGGCGGCGCGGGTTGCGGCGCAGGTACTCGCCCTCCAGCTGCGCCATGCGGTCGTTGTGGGCGCGCAGAGCGTCGTTCGAGCCGTAGAGCAGGGTGTCGTGGCGGGTGCGGTGGATGGTCTCGAGCTCTTTCATGAGCTGCTGGTCGTCCAGCCGGCTGGCGTCGACTCCGGTCATGGTGGTGGTCCGCTCGTCGTGTTCGTCCATGCGGTCCGGGTACCCGCCCGGTGAGAGTTGCCCCCGAGCGGCATCCGGGAGGGAGCCATGGATCTCGCCTTTCTGCATCCACTGTACGAACAACCGGGCCCTTGGGCCTCCGTATACGTCGACACGTCACGGCACACGGAGGACACCCCGCACGAGCGGCACCTGACGGCCGTGGCGCTGTCCCGGAATCTGTCCGGGCAGGGCGCCGACGACGAGACGTGCCTGGCCGTACGGGACGCTCTGGAGGAGCTGCGGCACTCCCCGGAGCCGCATGGGCGGGTCCTGTTCGCGCGGGCGGGCGAGGTGGTGCTGGATCCTCCGTTGGCCCGGCCCCCGGGACGTGGCAGCGCGCTCTGGGCGCCGCTCCCGCACACCACGCCGCTGCTGGAGCTGGCCGGCGAGGACCCGGTGTGCGTGGTGGCGTACATCGACCGCAAGGGCGCCGCGTTCGAGTTGCGCAGCGCGCTGGGCAGGCAGGAGGCGGGCTCGGTCGCCGGCCGGCAGTGGCCGGTGCACCGTACGACCACGTCCGACTGGTCGGAGCGGCACTTCCAGCTGAAGGTGGAGAACACCTGGGAGCACAACGCCGCAGAGATCGCGGACGCGCTCAGCGTCTGCCAGGAGGAGACACGGGCCGACCTGCTCATCCTGGTCGGCGAGGAGCGGGAGAAGCCGGCCGTGCGCGAGCGGCTGCCCAAGCGGCTGCACGACCTCGTGGTGGACGCCCCGCACGGCGCCGGCAGCAGGCTGCTCGACGACGATGTGGAGCGGGCGCGCGCCGAGCATGTACGGCAGCGGGCGGAGCGGGAGCTGGAACGGTTCCTCGCGGCCCGCGAACCGGACGCGGAGGGGCGCGCCGGGGCGGTGGAGGGCGTGCCGGCGCTGGTCGAGGCCGCCCGTGAGCACCGTATCGACGAGCTGCTGATCCGGCCGGACGGCCCGGACGCCCACCTGGAGGTGTGGATCGGCGAGGACCCGGACCAGCTGGCGGTCCGCCGCAGCGATCTCAGGGTTCTCGGCGAGCAGCACTCCTGGCCGGCGCGCGCGGACGACGCGCTGATCAGGTCGGCGGTCGCGACGGGCGCCGCGGCGCTCTCGGTGACCCCCGCGAGCGAGGGCGAGGCGCCGGTGGGCGGCATGGGCGCACTGCTGCGCTGGACATGAGCCGCCCGCCCGGCGCGGCGGGGTGCTTCTGACAGGCCTCAGAGCCTGAGGCCTGTGACACAGGCATCTACCTGGCCCGCTCCACCCGTCGTTCGTCCCACACCGGCTCGGAGCTCTCGCGGACCCTGCCGTCGCTGCCGAAGACGAGGTGGCGGTCGAAGGAGCGGGCGAACCAGCGGTCGTGGGTGACCGCGAGGACGGTGCCGTCGAAGGCCTCCAGGCCTTCCTGGAGGGCTTCGGCGGACTCCAGGTCGAGGTTGTCGGTCGGCTCGTCGAGGAGCAGGGCCGTGGCACCCTCCAGCTCCAGCAGGAGGATCTGGAAGCGGGCCTGCTGGCCTCCCGAGAGCCGGTCGAAGCTCTGCTCGGCCTGTTGGGTGAGTTCGTAGCGGCGCAGCCGGGACATGGCGGCGCCGCGGTCCTGGGAGTGCTCCTGCCAGAGGATGTCCAGGAGGGTGCGGCCCGTCAGTTCGGGGTGCGCGTGCGTCTGGGCGAAGTGCCCGGGCACGACGCGTGCGCCGAGCTTCCACCGGCCGGTGTGCGCGACGTCGTCGCCGGCCAGCAGGCGCAGGAAGTGCGACTTGCCCGAGCCGTTGGAGCCGAGGACGGCGACCCGTTCACCGTAGAAGACC
Organism: Streptomyces luteolifulvus; assembly: GCF_008806595.1. Lineage (GTDB taxonomy): Bacteria > Actinomycetota > Actinomycetes > Streptomycetales > Streptomycetaceae > Streptomyces > Streptomyces luteolifulvus. Next base: position 101,445 of record NZ_VZRB01000002.1, read on the forward strand.
TCCAGGTCGAAGGGTTTCATCAGACCGGTGAGCTCAAGTCCCTCGCAGGTGACGGCTCTTACGCCGGTACGGCCGCCCTTCAGGCGCATCCTGATGTCCTGCTCGCGCGGCGGCTCGGGCGGCGGGCCGGCCTCCTCGAACTTGCGCAGCCGGGTCTGGGCGGCCTGGTAGCGGGAGGCCATCTCATGGCTGACGGAGGCGGCCTGACGGAGGTTCAGCACCAGTTTCTTCAGTTGTGCGTGCTTCTCGTCCCAGCGCCTGCGCAGTTCCTCGAAGCGGGCGAAGCGTTCGCGCCGGGCCTCGTGGTAGGTGGCGAAGCCGCCGCCGTGCACCCAGGCGTCGGCGCCCGCGGGCGAGGGTTCGACGGAGACGATCTTCTCGGCGGCTCGGGCGAGGAGTTCACGGTCGTGCGAGACGAACAGGACCGTCTTGCGGGTCTCCTTCAGCCGCTCCTCCAGCCAGCGCTTGCCGGGCACGTCGAGGTAGTTGTCGGGCTCGTCGAGCAGCAGCACCTCGTCCGTGCCGCGCAGCAGCGCCTCCAGGACGAGCCGTTTCTGCTCGCCGCCGGACAGGGTGCGCACCTGGCGCCACTGGGCCTTGTCGTAGGGCATGCCGAGCGCGGCCGTGGTGCACATGTCCCACAGGGTCTCGGCCTCGTACCCGCGTACCTCGGCCCAGTCGGCGAGAGCCTGCGCGTACCGCAGCTGGGCGGCCTCGTCGTCGACGGTCATGATGGCGTGCTCGGCCGCGTCGACGTCCCGGGCGGCCTCGCGGATCCGGGGCGGCGCCACCGACACGAGCAGGTCCCGTACGATCGTCTCGTCGCGTACGGATCCCACGAACTGGCGCATCACCCCGAGGCCGCCGCTGACGGTGACGGTCCCGCCGTGCGGTTTCAGCTCGCCGGAGATGAGCCGGAGCAGGGTGGTCTTGCCGGCGCCGTTGGGGCCGACGAGGGCCATGGCGGCCCCTTCGCCCACCCGGAAGGACACATCGCCGAGCAGGGCCCTCCCGTCGGGGAGGCAGTACTCGAGGTGTGCGGCTTCCAGATGTCCCATGAGGAGTCAGTCTGAGGTGGCCGCAGGAGGCCCGACAAGGGGTTTTCGCCACCCGCGCCCGTCACCCCGGCGGGGGTGGGCCGGTACACGATCCGCGCGGCCCGGGGTACACGGTGTCCATGAACCCAGACGTCGACCTCACCGTCCCCACGCCCGGCCCCCATGTCCTGCGCGACCGGCTGCTGGCACTGGACTCCCGGCTGTTCGAGTTCGCCGCGGAGCAGCACTGGCCCGGCGCCGAGCGTGTGCTGCCCCGGCTGAGCCGGAGCGCGAACCACGGGGTGCTGTGGTTCACGGCGGCGGCCGCCCTGACCGTCAGCCGCACCCCGCGGGCCCGCCGGGCCGCCGCCCGCGGCATCGCCTCGCTCAGTCTGGCCTCCCTGACCATCAACACCCTCGGCAAACGCACCGTGCGCCGCCCGCGGCCCGTGCTCGATCCGGTTCCGCTGGTACGGCAGCTGAAGCGGCAGCCGATCACCACTTCGTTCCCGTCCGGTCATTCCGCGTCGGCGGCCGCGTTCGCCCTAGGGGTCGCCCTGGAGTCGCCGGCCTGGGGCGCGGTGGTGGCTCCGGTCGCCTTCTCGGTGGCGATGTCCCGTATCTACACGGGCGTGCACTTCCCGAGCGATGTGCTGGCGGGGGCGGCTCTGGGCGCGGGCGCCGCCTTCGCCGTACGGGGCATGGTGCCCACCCGCGCCCAGATCGTGCCGCCGGCCCGGCCGCGCGCCGAGGTCCCGGCGCTGCCGGACGGCGAGGGCCTGGTGATGGTCGCCAACACCGCCTCGGGCAGCGCCGACCGTGTGCGCGCCCTGCGCGACAGTCTGTCGCGGGCGGAGATCGTCGAGTGCGCTCCGGCCGATGTGCCCGCCGAGCTGGAGAAGGCGGCCGCCCGCGCCGTCGTGCTCGGCGTGTGCGGCGGCGACGGCACGGTCAACGCCGCCGCCGAGACGGCCCTGCGGCACGGTCTGCCGCTCGCGGTGCTGCCGGGCGGCACGCTGAACCACTTCGCCTACGACCTGGGGGTGGAGGGCGTCCGCGATCTGAGCCGGGCCGTCCAGGACGGCGAGGGCATGCGCGTGGACGTGGGCCGGTTCGTCTGCGGCGACCGGCGGGGCATCTTCCTCAACACCTGCAGCCTGGGCGTGTACCCGGAGCTGGTGCGCGAGCGGGAGCGCTGGTCGCACCGGATCGGCGGCTGGCCGGCCGGGGTGCTGGCGGCGCTGCGGGTGCTGCGCGCCGACCGGCATCCGCTGGAGGCCGAGTTCCGCGGCCGGGCCCACCCGCTGTGGCTGCTGTTCGCCGGCAACGGCACCTACCACCGGATGGGTCTCGCGCCCGGCCGCCGGCTCGACCTCGCGGACGGACGGCTCGACGTGCGGATCGTGCACGGCGGCCGGCGGCCCGCGCTGCGGCTGCTGGCGGCCGCCGTGGCGGGACCGCTGACCCGCTCCCCCGCCCACGCGGCGGTCCAGGTGGGCCGGCTGCACCTGGCCGGTGTCGCCCCGGGCACACTCCTCGCGTACGACGGCGAAGTCACCGGAGTCCAGGGCGAGGTGACGCTGGAGAAGCTTCCCGGGGCGCTGAGCGTGTATCGCCCGCTGCCCGCGAACTGAGGGACTGCCGGACTGCCGGCTCCGGTGAATTGACGGTCCGTCAGTCCATATAGCAAAACGTGGGTCTCATCATGCGACATGCGCGCGTACGGTGACGCGTACCGGCCCGCGGGAGCGGAATGCCCCGCGGGCCGGTACGACGAGAAGACGAGAAGGGGACCGGCCATGTCGAAGCCGCACGAGACCGCCGTCTACACACACGGGCACCACGAGTCGGTACTGCGCTCCCACACCTGGCGCACGGCCGCCAACTCCGCGGCCTACCTGCTCGGCTCGTTGAAACCCCATATGAAGATCCTGGACGTCGGCTGCGGCCCGGGCACGATCACCGCCGACCTGGCGGCACTGGTCCCCGACGGCCATGTCACCGGTGTCGACCACGCGCCGGGCATCCTGGACCAGGCACGCGCCGCGGCCGCCGCACGGGGCCTGACGAACACCGGCTTCGCGGTCGCCGACGTCCACGCCCTGGACCACCCGGACGACACGTTCCACGTGGTCCACGCGCACCAGGTGCTCCAGCACGTCGGCGATCCCGTGCAGGCGCTGCGGGAGATGAAGCGGGTCACCCGGCCGGGCGGGTTGATCGCGGTCCGCGACTCGGACTACGCGGCCATGACCTGGTACCCCGAGTCACCCGGGATGGACGACTGGCTGGACCTGTACCACCGGGTGGCTCGCGCCGGCGGGGGCGAGCCGGACGCGGGACGCCGGCTGAAGTCCTGGGCGCTGCGGGCGGGACTCACCGACATCACGGCCACCTCCGCCACCTGGACCTTCACGACCGCCCAGGAGCGGGCGTGGTGGAGCGGGCTGTGGGCGGACCGCACGGTGGCGTCGGCGTATGCGCGACGGGCCGTCGACGGCGGTCATGCCACCGAGGACCAACTGCGGGCCGTGGCGCGGGCGTGGCGGGAGTGGGGACAGCGGGAGGACGGCTGGTTCAGCGTGCTGCACGGAGAAATCCTCTGCCACAAGGAAGCCTGAACGCCGAATTTCGGGACACCCGGAAAGCAGGAGGTTCACACTATGGTTCCCATCCTGTTGGTATTGCTTCTGGCGCTGGTTCTGTTCGGTGCCGGGTTCGCGGTAAAGCTGCTCTGGTGGATTGCGCTGGCGATCCTCGTCGTGTGGTTGTTGGGATTCCTGATGCGCGGCACGACCGCGGCCGGAGGCAGGGGCCGCTGGTACAGGTGGTGAATTGAGTCCCGGGATTGTCCTGGGAAGCAGATTATTCCCTGGGAAGCAGTGGTCCGAGCGGCCCGAGGTCCAGATTCAGGTCCTCGGGCCGCAGACCGTAGCGCTCACGCAGCTCGGTCATACGCTCGTCGAGCAGCATCAGGGTGAGCCCGATCCGCTCCTCCTGCTCCTCGCTCAGATCGCCGGTGTCGAACCGGCGCAGCGCCTGGCGTTCCATCAGCTGGCGCAGCAACTCCACCACGGTCAGGACGAGTTTCACCAGGTCGCGCTCGACGGTGTCCGGTTCGAGGTCCAGCCGGTTGCGGCGTTCGGTCACGTCAACTCCCCCACGGCGACGGCACTTGCTCGTTCACCGAGCTGATCAGCGCGTTCAGGTCGATCCGTACGAGGTCGACGTCCGCGATGCGCAGGGTGATGTCCCCCGTGATGACAACACCACCGGCGAGCAGCCGGTCGAGCAGATCCACAAGGGCGACCTCACGGCGTTCGACGACGGTCATGTCGTATCCCCCTCGCCGGTTTCTTCCCCTGCGAAGGAATAGGCCGCCCAGGGGCCGGTGAGTTCGACACGCAGTCCCGGGACGTCGTCCTTCGTCCGGTCCACGAGTTCCACGAATTCCTCGGATTCGTGGCGCGACACGAGATAGGCGGCATTGAGTACGTTCTGTCCGGAAATGCCGGAAAGCGTCGCATTCTGTGGTGCATGAAGCCGGGAATCCTCGGCGTGCGAGGAAAGTACGGCGTGCAGTCGGCTCGCGAATTCCTCGGCCTGCTGCCACAGGTCCTCGTGCGCCCGGACATACCGGCGCCGCTGCCGGAGATAGTCCCGCCCCGAAGCAGCTTTCTCCGCCGGCTCGCCGGTTTCCTCCGGCTCCGATTCGACGTACACCTTGACTCCCCATTCCACCCGCCCCTCCAGCCGGTCGAGGGTGTGCCGGAAGTCGTCCTCGCGCGCCTCCATCATCACGCGGACGCCGCTGTCGTCCCGGAACACGGTGCCGAGTCGGAGCGGAAGCGGGGTCGTGACCACGGTCAGCGCGTCGATCACCCCCTGATGGGCCCGGGCGGTCTCGGTCAGCCAGTCCAGGTCCTCCAGATGGGCACGGAGCGGCTGCTCCGCGAAGTCCCGCTCCGGAACATGACTGACCACGGCGATCAGCCCATGGTGGGTCAGCAGCCGGGGCGGGTCGCCCGCCACTCCCGTCAGCTCCGCCTGGAGGGGCGCGCCGAGAGGGTGGCAGACGGCGTAGACGTAGCGCAGTCCGGTCATCAAGACTCCTTCTGCGACTTCGGCGACTTCTGCGACCTCTGCGACCTCTGCGGCTCTCGCTGCGCGGATCCGCTCTCCAGTTGGGCGAGCCGTTCGCGCAACTCGGAGTTCTCGCGGGCGAGTTCCTTGCGCCGGGCACCGGAGGAGAGCGCCGGGTCGTCCTCCCACCAGTCGATGCCCATCTCCTTCGCCTTGTCGACGGAGGCGACGATGAGCCGCAGCTTGACGGTGAGAAGTTCGATGTCGAGCAGGTTGATGCGGATGTCACCCGCGATGACGATCCCCTTGTCGAGCACCCGTTCCAGAATGTCGGCGAGGTTCGCGCTGCTGCCCTGTGCGTAGGGTTCGGGCAGCCTGCTGGCCATGGTCGTCATCGTCGGCTCCCGCCCTCGGTGTACTCGCCTCGAGGCTCCTCTTGTTCATCTCCCTCTTCGGGCTCGTCCTCGTCGTACTCCTCGTCGTACTCGTCCTCCTCGGCATACGGGCCCTCTTCCTCGTCCTCCTCGTCCTCCTCGTCCTCCTCGGCGGACTCGGCGGTGGGCTCCTCCGCCTCTTCCTCTTCCTCTTCCTGCCCTTCCTCCTCCTGCTCCTCCTCGGCGACCGCGTCCTCGTGGCTGAGAACGACTTCGCCGTCACGTATCTCACCGCGCCAGGCTTCCTCCGCCTCGCCCTTGATCATGATGAAGCGGGCGAAGTTCTTGAGGTCGAGACGCGCCCGGCGGCCCTGGGCACGCCAGAGGTTGCCGGTCTTCTCGAAGAGGCCCTTGGGGTAGTACTCGATGACCAGCAGGATGCGGGTCAGGCTGTCGTCGAGCCGGTGGAAGGAGACGACACCCTTCGTGGAGCCCTTGGCGCCCTCCGACGTCCAGGAGATCCGGTCGTCCGGCACCTGCTCGGTGGTCTTCGCCTTCCAGCTGCGGTTGGACCAGAAGACCTTCAGCTGCCAGTCGGACTCGGTGTCATCGGCGCGGTTCGCGCTCTTCACGCCCTTGGCGAAGGTGCTGAAGTCCTGGTACTGGGTCCACTGGTCGTAGGCCATGCGCACCGGCACGCCCACATCGATCTGCTCGATGATAACGGTGGGCTTGTTGCCCGCGCGGCCCTTGTTCTTGGACTTGCCGCCGCCGAGGTTCTTGAGCGCGTGCTTCACGCTGTCCTTGGCGCGGGTGGCGCCGACCTCCAGCGCGGACCTCAGCGGGCCCTTGCCCTCGGCGAGCTTGCGTCCGCCGTCGAGGGCGAGTTTGGCGAAGCCCGGGCTGTTGCCTTCGGCGATGTCGTTCAGCTTGCCGGTCGTCTCGCCGAGCTTGCGGCCCACGCCGACCATCAGGCGCTGGGCCTGGGCCGACAGATACTCCTGAAGTTCGGCCTTCAGCCGGTCCGCGGCCTCGCTCCGCCCGACGCCGGTGAGCGGGTTGCCGTTCGTCTTGGCGGTGGCCTCCCGCGCCGATCCGAGGGTCTCGGTCATCGTTCACCGCCTCCCTTCGAGCGCCGGTTCCGGGTGCCGCGTCCCGTGCCGCGGGCCGCGGTGGTCTTCTTGCCTGCGGTCTTGGCGGCAGTGGTCTTCTTCGCCGCGGACTTCTTGGCGGGGGCCTTCTTCGCCGTCGGCTTCTTGGCAGGGGCCTTCGTCGCCGACGCCTTCTTCGCGGCCCGCCTCCGTCGCGGCTCGCGCTCCTCGTCCTTGGGCTCCTCTTCCTCGGACTCTTCGCCGTCCTCCGGCTCCTCGTCCTCGAGGTCGGCCTCTTCGTACTCCTCCTCCGGCTCCTCGCCCTGGGAGTCCTCCGAGTCCTCGGCCGCCCCGGCGCCTACGCCCGCCGCCTCCGGCAGCTCGCCCGCGAGCTGGTCGCGGACCTGGGCGGTACGGTCGTGCAGCCGGTCGGCGAGCGCGTCCATCTGGCGCTCGACCATGGCCCCCGACGCCGCTTTCCCGACACCGCGCAGGTCCTCGCGCAGCTGGTCCCCGATCTCCTTGAACTGCGGGTTGTCCCGCAGCTGCTGCTGGGCCAGGTCCGCAAGCATCCGCGGGCTGAGATTCATCCGCTTGCCGGCCACCAGGCTGCCGACGGCGAACGCCAGTTTCATCTTCTTTGTACGTCCAAGGACGTACCCGGCCCCTATCGCGAGGCCCAGTCCCACTCGGTTCATCGTGCAGTCCCCTCACCTGTGCCCGCGCTGCCGCGCAAGGCAATCTCCAGCCGGTCGAGAAGCAAGTCCTCCTGCCGGTCGAACTCCTCCTCATCGATCTCGCCAGCCTCCAACCGCTCTTCCAACTGGGCGAGTTCGGCCCGGATCGCGGCGGGGTCGTAGTAGATCCGTTCCGCCTCGTGCAGCACCTGTCTGATCACCCAGGCACTGCCGCGCACAGGTGCGAACGGCAGCAGCAGCACCTCTCCGATCAGTCCCATGGCCCTACTCCTCCCCGGTTCCGGCACCGATCGTGGTGCTCGCGGGCTCGGCCGGGCCGGGCTCGACGAAGCTGTACGGCGGCAGCGGCCCGTTGACCCGCAGGTCGAGATGCGGATGCGCCATACGGATCTGTTCCGCCACGGCGAGGAACTCCTCGGCCGAGTCGCGTTCCACCAGGAACGACACATTGGCGATCCAGCCCGTGGACTCGGGGCCCACGCTCACGGCCACGGCCGCCGGTTCCAGGGCGCCCCGTATCTCCACCTCGTCCTCGGCCTCCCGGGCCTTGACCGCGGCCACCACCGTCTCGCCGAGTTGCAACCGCTGCTGGTAAGTGCCGCCGCCCGCCTGCCGGTTGGCCTCGGTGAGGGCACGGATCTCCGGGTTCTCGGACATCACGCGGTGCAGTACGGCCTCCTCGTCATGGGTGGCCTTGACGTTGTACTCGACCCTGCCGTCCAGGGCCTGCAGCCGTTCCTTGTAGTGCTCGGCTCGCTCAGCGAGGACCGAGGTGACCGCGCTGTCGTCCGGGGCGACGCTGCCGAACCGCATGGGCAGCAGACAGCCCGCCGCGCCGGCCTCGCTCAGCACGTTCTGGTGGGCGAGCAGGTCCTTGCGCTTGGGGCGCAGTCCCTCGGGGGCGTCGCTGACGACGGCCGCCAGCCCGGCCTCCCGCAGGATGCGTACGGGACGCGCCGGATCGCCAACCCCACCCATGCCCTCGGGCAGCGAAGGATGGGAAGCGTCCGTGATGCCGTAAACGTACGTGCTCACTCGTCGTCCTCCTGCTTGCGGGTGCGAGAGGCCGTGGACTTACGGGCGCGCGGCCTTGACTCGGTCTCGCGCTCCCGACCCTCGTCGCGGGCGTCCCTGAAGGCGCCGGAAATGGTCTCGGCGGCACCCGACAGCGCTCCCTTGGACTTGCCGCGCGCGCCGGACTCGGTGACCTCGCCGACGACTTCCGGCAGACCCGGCGTCTTGGCCGGGCCGGCTTCCAGGTCGAGGCGGTTGCACGCCTCGGCGAAGCGCAGATAGGTGTCGACGCTGGCCACGACGACCCGCACGTCGATCTTCAGGATCTCTATGCCTACCAGGGAGACCCGCACGAACGCATCGATGACGAGACCCCTGTCGAGGACTAGTTCCAGAACGTCGTACAGGCTGCTGCCGCCCCCTCCGCCGCTCTGCTGTGCCGGGACAACGGTCATGCCGACCGCACCTCCTTGTCTGTGGGTTCGTGAGTGCGTGTGGTCTCGGTTGGGCGGCCTAGCGGCCGCCGGGCCTGTGTGAGTCGGCGCGCCCGCGTTCGTAACGGCGAACGCGCCGGTAGCCGGTGAGCCGACCCTGCGGGTCAAGATCGACCTGATAGCTCGCCATCAGGCTCATCGTGTCGGGCACGCGAGCGAGCTCCAGCACCTCGACCTCTAGGGACCAGCCGTCCTTCGTGGGCTCGAAGGAGGACACGGATTCGGCGGACCGGCCCGTCAGCTCCGCGAGCTGTGTGCGCGCATTGCGCAGCACCTCCATGGGGCTGGGCCGGTCCGCCACTTTCTTCTCCGTACGTGTCTTGGTTCCTCTGGGGGAATTCCGTGCGGTCTGCGAATCTGATGTGCTCTTTGTGTTCGACATGAGGCCACCTCCCCCTTCGGGTGGCCGATCGGGCGGTGGCCAAACCCCTGAGGACCTGCGGGTCAGCCGCGCATCTTGGCGAGCCTGCGTCGCGCGGGACCCAGCCCACGCCCTCGGCTCATCGCTCCGGCCCAGGGGTCGGTCCGGGCTTGCTCCACGGCGTCGGCGACGGTCCAGCGGCGCGCGTCGAGGCCGGGGTCGTCCAGCTGGGACCAGGTGATCGGGGTGGCCACGGGCGCGCCGGGCCGGGCGCGGACGGTGAAGGGCACGACCGCGGTCTGCGCATAGGCGTTGCGCCCCACGTCGAGGTAGAGCCGGTCACCGCGGTCCTTCTTGCGGGCGGCGGTGGTGAGCTCGTCGGGGTGGGTCGCAGCGAGGATGCCGGAGACGTCACGAGCGAACGCGCGCACCTCGTCGAAGTCCTCGCGCCCGGTCAAGGGGACCACCACGTGCAGGCCGCGGGAGCCGGTGGTCATCGGCGCCGAAGGGAGGCCGAGCTCGTCGAGCAAAGCCCGGAGATGCCGCGCCGCCTCGCGCACCGCAGGGAAGTCGTCCCCGGCCGGGTCGAGGTCGAATACCAGGCGGTCGGGCCGGTCGATGCGCCCGGCCCGGGACAGCCAGCGGTGCAGGGTGAGCGCCGCCTGGTCGGCCAGGTACACCAGGGTGGCGCTGTCGTCGCACACGGTGTGGCAGACGGTGCCGCCCTCCTTCGGCACCTCGACACGGCTGATCCAGTCCGGGTAGGCGTCCGGGATGTTCTTCTGCATGAACCTGGGGCCGCCGAGGCCGTCCGGGTACCGCTCCAGCATCAGCGGGCGGCCGCGCAGATGGGGCAGCATGAAAGGGGCGACGGCCCGGTAGTAGTCCACGAGGTCGCCCTTGGTGTACGTCTTCGTGTCCCCGTCACCGGGGAAGATCACCTTGTCCGGCCGGTGCACCTCCACCGTGCGGCGTCCGGCCCGCACGGTCCGCACGTCGTCGCTCACCGTACGACCGCTTCCTCCACCAGCAGCCTGCCGGCCGCCGCGATCGACTCGGCGTCGATGCCCGCGGCGTGCAGTTGCTCGTCCGGGGACGCCGAGCCCGGCATCGTACGGACGGCAAGGCGCACCAGCCGCGGTACGGGCCGCCCGTCGGTGAACGCGTCGAGGACGGCGTCCCCGAGGCCCCCCTCCTCGTGATGGTCCTCCACGGTCAGCAGACAGCCGGTGTCCTCGGCCGCCCGCCGCAGGGTGTGCCGGTCGACGGGCTTGACCGAGTACAGGTCGATCACCCGGACCCGGATGCCCTCCCCCTCCAGCGCGTCGGCTGCCGTCAGCGCCTCGTGCACGGTGACGCCCGCCGCGACGACGGTCATACGGTCCCGCGCGGAGGACCGCAACACCTTGCTGCCGCCGACCGGGAACCGCTCGTCGGGGCCGTAGATCACCGGGGTCGCGCCGCGCGAGGTGCGCAGATAGCGGACGCCCTCCAGCCCGGCCATCTCGGCGACGAGCCGGGCGGTCTGGTTGGCGTCGCAGGGGTACAGCACGGTCGAGCCGTACACCGCCCGCATCATCGCCAGGTCCTCCAGGCCCATCTGGCTCGGCCCGTCCTGTCCGATGGCGACGCCCGCGTGCGACCCGACCAGGTTGATGCCGGAGCCGCTGACCGACGCCATGCGCACGAAGTCGTAGGCGCGGGTCAGGAAGGCCGCGAACGTGGCGGCGTACGGTACCCAGCCGCGCGCCGCGAGCCCCACCGCTGCCGCGACCATCTGCTGCTCGGCGATGTAGCACTCGAAGTAGCGGTCGGGGTGTTCCTTGGCGAACAGCTCGGCCCGGGTGGAGTCGCCGACCTCGCCGTCGAGGGCGACGACGTCGCCGCGTGCGGAGCCGAGTGCGGCGAGCGCCTGCCCGTAGGCGTCCCGCGTGGCCGCCTCGTTCCCCTTCTCGAAGCGGGGCAGCTCGAGGTCTCCGCCGTGGACGGCATGCAGCATGCGGGCGGCGGGCGGCTCGTGCACCCGGACGCTCAGGTCGCGCGGGCCGCCGAGCTCGGCGATCGCCTCCTCGGCGTCCGGCAGCGGCTTGCCGTGCAGGCCCTCGCGGTCCTGCACCGACGCGACACCCTTGCCCTTGAGCGTGCGGGCGAGGATCGCGGTCGGCTGGCCGATGGTGGACCGTGCCTCGCCGTACGCCCGGTCGATCGCGTCGACGTCGTGCCCGTCGATCTCCACGGTGTGCCAGCCGAAGGCCTGGAAGCGGCGGGCGTAGGCGTCGAGGGCGTGGCCGTGCCGGGTGGGGCCGCGCTGACCGAGCCGGTTGACGTCGATGATCGCGGTCAGGTTGTCGAGGTGCTCGTAGCCGGCGTGCTCGGCCGCCTCCCACACGGAGCCCTCCGCCAGCTCGCTGTCTCCGCACAGCACCCACACGCGGTAGCCGGTGCGGTCCAGCCGCTTGCCGGACAGGGCGATGCCCACGCCGACCGGCAGTCCCTGCCCGAGCGAGCCGGTGGCCGTCTCGACCCACGGCAGCCGCCGGGGTGTCGGATGCCCTTCGAGCCGGCTGCCCAGCTTGCGGAAGGTCAGCAGTTCGTCGTCGTCGATGCCGCCGGCCGCCTTGAAGGCGGCGTACAGCAAGGGCGAGGCGTGTCCCTTGGAGAGGACGAAGCGGTCGTTGGCGGGGTGGGCGGGGCGCTCGAAGTCGTAGCGGAAGTGGTGGGCGAGGAGTACGGCCATGAGGTCGGCGGCGGACATCGAGGAGGTCGGATGCCCGGACCCCGCGGCGGCGGACGCCCGCACACTGTCCACACGCAACTGCTGCCCCAGTTCGACGAGTTCGGCGGTGTTCATGAGTCTCCTTCCGCGGGGCTGCCCGACCGTGGGTCGGAGCGCCTGACGGGGCCGGGGGCGGGGTGATCACCGGCCCGGCGTTCGGCGACTTCACCGACGGCCTGGTTCCCGGGCAGGTTCCGGGGCTGCTTCTTGGCCGGCTCGGGGCCCGGCTGGTTCTTCGCGGGCTCACCACCGGGCTGGTTCCTCGCGGGTTCACCGCCCGGCTGGTTCCTCGCAGGTTCACCGCCCGGCTGGTTCTTCGCAGCCTCCGGGCCCGGCCCACTCCTCGCGGGCTCAGCATCAGGCTGACTCCCCGCAGACTCCGAGCGCGGCCCACTCCCCTCGGGCCCCCGGCCCCGCGGGTTCGCAGCCTCCCCATCACCCGGCCCGCTCGCCGGCTCCTGCGCGGGGTCCCCGGAGGCCGTGTCCGCCCTCGTCGCCGCCCCGGGGCCGGAGCCGGTGGCAGCCTTGTCGCGGGGCTCCGGACCGCCCGGCACCCGGGCCAGTTCCGGTGAGGCCGTGTCCAGGGGCACCGACCAGGACCGTACGAGGCCCAACTGGACGGCCTGGCGCGGGAGTACGGAGTCCAGGAGCCAGTCGGCGGCGACCCGGACCCGGTTGCCGGGCATGGCCGCGAGGTGATAGCCGCGGGTGACCGCTCCGGCCAAGAGCCCGGACAGCGGCAGGCCGAGAGGGTTGGCGGCGGCCTTCGTGCCGCCCAGGTCCACGACGAAGCCCAGATCGCGGTGGCGGTACGGACGCCGCTCGCCGATGCCGAGCGAGGCGGCGACGTTGCGGGCCGCGGTGCTGCCGTGCCGCCAGGCGTGCTGCGCGGTCATCGGGGTGAACTTCCCCGGGTTGTTCAGATCGGGCACGGCCGCGGCGTCACCGCACGCGAACACCCCCTGTTGGCCCGGCACTTGGAGGTACGGATCGACGATCAGCCGGCCGCGCTCCAGGGGCCGCCCGAGGCTCTCGACGAGCGGATCCGGCCGTACCCCGACGCACCAGACGAGTGTGCGGGTGTCGACGCACTCGCCGTCGGTCAGCAGGACCCCGTCCGACGTGGCCTCCTTCACGGAGGTGCCCATGCGCACCTCCACGCCCCGCTGCCGCAGTACACGGTCGGCGGTGCGCGAGAGGTGCTCGTCGAGCTCGGGCAGGACGCGGGGCGCGATGTCGAGGAGCAGCCAGCGCGGCCGTATGCCCCTGCGCAGGGGATGCTTGCGCACCTGCGCGTCGGTGTACATCTTGCCGTGCGCGGCGACCTCGGTGCCGGTGTAGCCGGCGCCGACCACCACGAACGTGCATCGCGCGGCGCAGCTTGCCGGGTCGTCGGCGGCGGCCGCGAGCTCCATCTGCCGGGTGACGTGGTCACGCAGGTACAGCGCCTCGGGAAGGCCCCGGAAGCCGTGCGCGTGCTCGGCGACGCCGGGGATGGGAAGCAGCTTGTTCACGCTGCCGACGGCGAGCACGAGCCGGTCGTACGGCAGGGTGCCCCTGTCGCCCTCGGGGCCGGTGTAGCGGACGGTGTGCCCCTCCAGGTCGACGCCGTCGGCCTCCCCGAGCACCAGGCGTGCCCGGGGCAGGGTGCCCGAGAGGGAGACGGTGACCCGGCGCGGCTCCAGGACTCCGGCGGCGACCTGGGGCAGCAGGGGCAGATACAGGAAGTAGTCGGTCGGGTTCAGCAGGGTGATGTCGGCTTTGTCGCGGACCAGCCGGGACAGGGTCCGGGCCGTCCGGTACCCGGCGAAGCCGGCACCGACGATCACGATGCGGGGTCGACTCACGGTGCGCCTCCGGGGCTGTCGCGTACCTCGGGAGCCTTCCGCGTCCCCCTGGCCGGAGCCCCCAAACGTCGCGCCTTGTCCGGCGCGGTGGTGGTCAGGCCCTGTGGTGCGGCTCGTCGGGGTCCAGGGCGGCCGGGCGAGGCGCGGCGGCCGGGCTCGCGCCGGGCGCCGGAGTGCCCGCCCCCGGCGCGGCGGTCGCGCCGTCTGCACCATCGGGGGCGACCGGCGGCACGGGCGGATACGGCTTCCCGGAGCCGCTCGTCGGCGCGCCGGCCGCCTGACCACCGCCCAGCCCCTCCCGGCCCGTGTCGGGCTGCCGCGTGCCCGCGCCGCCCGCGGCCTTCGGGCGGGCCGCCTCGCGCAGCGCGTAGGCGACGACGCCCAGGATCACCGCGGTGATCAGCGCGGCCGCCCAGTCGGGCAGGCCGAGGGCGAGCGCCAGGCCCAGGGTGAGGGCGAGGGCCGCGCCCGCGTACAGGGCGACGGCGCCGGAGCCGGCGTACAGCAGGGCGGTGCGGCGCTGCCTGCGGGTCTGCTCGCGCAGTTCCTCGCGCACGGTCTCCCGTGCCACCTGCGCCAGTTCGTCGACCAGGTGCTTGTCCAGGTGTTCCAGATGTTCCAAGCGGTCCATGCGCGCCGGGTACCCGCATCCGGGTACCTGTAACTCGGGGGCCCCGTCGGCTCGATGGCCCCGCCGGCTCGGTGGCCCCGCGCCTGACAGGGCCGGCGCGCCGGGATCGTACGAAAGCAGCCGAAACGATCTCCTCCCCCGGCCGCCCCAACTAGGCTCCTGCGCATGGAGATTCTGGGAGCCACGCTGCGTGTCTGCGTCGACGACCTGGAGACCGCGGTCCCGTTCTACGAACGGCTGGCGGGCGGCAGCGCCCTGCGTTTCGAGCGCGGCGGCGTCCACGTGGCCGCGGTCGGCTGTTTCCTGCTGATGAGCGGCCCCGAGGCCGAGTTGGAGCAGCTGCGCAAGGTCGCCGCGACGATCGCCGTCAAGGACGTGGACGAGGCCCACCAGGTGCTCAGCGAGCTGGGTGCCCTTGTCGTTGCGGGCCCGGTCGCGACCCCGGGGGGCCGCAATCTGATCGCGCTGCATCCGGACGGTGCGGTGTACGAGTACGTGGACCGCAATCCCTAGGAGCCGCCCGCCCTGCCTCACCCGCGAGTCGAGGCCGGCCCGGTCATCTCGACGGTGATCGCCCAGCGCTCGTGGTCCCGCCAGGCGCCGTCGATGAAGATCATGTCCGGGGAGAAACCCTCAAGACGGAAGCCGCAGCTGCGGGCGAGGGCGATCGACGCGGCGTTGCCGGGCTGCACGTTGATCTCCAGCCGGTGCAGTCCCATGGGCCCGAACGCGTACCGGACCACGAGGCCCAGCGCTTCTCGCATCAGCCCGCGCCCCGCGGCATGCGCGAAGACGCCGTACCCGAGCGCCCCGCTCTGGAGGCCGCCCTCGACGATGTTGTTGATGTTGACGAACCCGGCGATGCCGCCGCCGTCCAGCTCGCAGACCAGGAACCCCGCCTTGGTCGGATCCTCGATCAGCCGGCCGGCGTAGGCGGTGTAGGCGCTGCCGCTGACCGGCGGAAACAACCATGGTTGATGCAGTTCCCGGCTCTCCCGGGCCCGGGCGGTGAACTCGGCACCGTCCTCGTAGGTGAAGTGACGTATGCCGACGCGGGGGCCTTCGGCGAGATACCGGGAAGCATGGTGGGGCACCCCGCCACCCTAAAGGCCGCTAACCGCGCCGTCTCATGAAGAAGGCCCCGCACAGCGCGCCGATGGCGGCGGTGGCGAGCAGCGCCACCCACAGGGGCATCGTCACCAGGGGGATCAGCAGCCGGATCTCGGTGGAATCGGTGTTCTCGAAGATGAAGATCAGGGTGAGGACGGCGAGCAGCAGCACGCCGACCCTGGCGGGCGTCAGCGCCCACTCCTTCGCACCGGCCTTGCCATCGCTCCTGGAGGTCTTCGGGCTCATGGAGCCAGCATGACCGCCCCACGTCCGCCCCGCTCCCACACAGGGCGGCCGCTGCGCCGGACGGGTGACGGTGCCTCGTCGTCAGCGCAGGGCCGGTTCGTCCAGCGTCAGGGTTCCCGCGTCCGCGTCGAGTTCCGCCCGCACCCCGAACGGGATCGTCAACGCCCCTTCGCAGTGCCCGAACCCGAAGTCCTCGACGACGGGTACGCCCAGGCCGCCGAGCCGGTCGACGAGCAGCGCCCGCACCCGGTCGTACGCCTCGCACAGCTCCCACGACCCGAGCAGCACCCCGCGCACGCCCTCCAGCCAGTCGGCGCGCAGGAGTTGGGTGAGATAGCGGTCGAGCCGGTACGTCTCCTCCCCCACGTCCTCCAGGCACAGCAGCCCTCCGCCCGCCGAGGGCCGCGTGTGCGGGCCGCCCAGTTCCGCGGCGAGCAGGCACAGACAGCCGCCGAGGGTGACGCCCCGCGCCCGGCCGGGGACCAGAGCCGTGCCGCCGGAGCCGATCGTGCGCACCGTCTCCGGGGCGAACAGTGTGGCCCTCAGGTGCGCCTGCGCCCGCGCGTTCTTGACGAAGTCGACGCCCGCCGCCATCGGTCCGTGCAGCGTGACCAGGCCGAGCCGGGTGGCGAACGCCTCGTGCAGCGCGGTGACGTCGCTGAACCCGACCAGCACCTTCGGCCCGGCCGCCCGCATCGCGTCCCAGTCGAGCAGATCGGCGATCCGCTGCGCCCCGTAGCCGCCGCGGGCGCACAGCACCGCGTCCACGGACGGATCGCACCAGGCGTTCTGCAGGTCGGCGGCCCGCTCCGCGTCCGTGCCCGCCAGATGGGGAAGGTCGCGGTGCCGGGCCAGGACATGCGGTCCCGGCACCGGATCGAGGTCCCAGCCGCGCAGCACGTCGAGCCCGGCCTGCAGCCGCTGCTCGGGGACGGGCCCGCTGGGCGCGACGACGGCCACCCGGGCGCCGGGGGCGAGCCGGGACGGCCGCAGCAGGTCCTTCACCGGGTGAGCTCCAAGGTCGGGATGCCGCGCGGGTTCAGGCCGAAGACCTGCGCGTACAGGGAGAGTTCGGACTCCAGGGCGCGGATCATCGTCTCGGCCATCCGGAACCCGTGCCCCTCCCCTTCGAAGGCGAGGTAGGCGTGCGGCACCCGTCGGCCCGCCATCCGGGCCAGGAACCGCTCGCACTGTGCGGGCGGGCAGATCACGTCGTCCAGGCCCTGGAGCAGCAGGAAGGGTGCGGTGACCCGGTCGGCGTGCTCGACGGGCGAGCGCTCCGCGTACCGTCCGGGCACCTCCGTGTACGGACCGACCAGGGTCTCCAGGTACTGGGACTCGAAGTCGTGGGTCCCCCCGATGCTCCAGCCGGCGAGGTCGAGGACGGGGTAGATGATGGTGCCGCAGGCGTAGACGTCGGTCGTGGCGAGCGAGGCCGCGGTGGTCCAGCCGCCCGCGCTGCCGCCGCGCACGGCGAGCCGGCGGCGGTCGGCGGTGCCCTCGTTCGCGAGGGCCAGCGCGACGGCCGCGCAGTCCTCGACGTCGACCACCCCCCACTGCTCGCGCAGCCGGTTGCGGTACTCCCGGCCGTATCCGGCCGAGCCGCCGTAGTTGACCTCGGCGACCCCGATGCCCCGTGAGGTGAAGTAGGCGATCTCCAGGTCGAGGACGAGCGGCGCGCGCCCGGTGGGACCGCCGTGCGCCCAGATGACGTACGGGGGCAGTTCGTCGCCGGGCGCCACACAGCCGGGGTTGTGCGGCGGGTAGATGTGCGCGTGGATCTCGCGTCCGGCGGGACCGGTGAAGGTACGTATCTGCGGTTCGGGGTAGTGGGCGGGGTCGACCGCGTCGTCGTGCGGGGCTCCGATCACCCGCGCCCGGCCGGTACGGGCGTCGAGCTCGACCACCTCGTACGCGGTGCGCGGACTGGCGCCGACGGCCACCACCCGGTCGCCGTGCACCGCGAGGGTGGGCGCGCACTCGGTCCATGGGCCCGCCGCGTCGACGACCTCGCCGGTCTCCGGGTCCAGGATCCCGAGGGCGGTGGCACCACGGCCGTGCACGACGGCGATCAGACCGCTGTCCAGCGGCGCGAACCAGCGGTGGCCGAGCTTCCACAGGGGCCCGCCGAACTCCTCCTCACGGGGGCACAGCGGCTCGCCGTCGCGGTAGAGGTTCCACCAGCCGGTGCGGTCGCTCGCGTACAGCAGGGAGCCGTCGGACGCCCAGTCGGCCTGGGCGATCGACTCCTCGGGGCCGCCGGCCACGGTCCGCGCCCCGCGCAGGGTGCCGTCGGCGGCGACCTCGGCGAGCACGAGCTCCGTGCCGTCCCACGGCATGCGCGGATGGTCCCAGGCCAGCCAGGCCACGCGCCGCCCGTCGGGCGAGATGCGGGGTCCGGTCACGAACCGGTGCCGTCCGTCGGTGAGTTCACGCACGGCGTCGCGGTCCGTGGCGGCCGAGCCGTCCAGCGGCACCGCGGCCAGGACGCGGCGCACATCGGTGGGTGCGTCGCCGGTGAACTCCTCGAGGACGCACCACACTTCACCCTCGGCGAGGCGTACGCGAGGTTCGGCCCAGCGCAGTCCGCCGCCCACCGCGGAGACGGGGGTGAGCGGGCTCGGTACGCTCCCCGGCCGGTACCGGTACAGCCGCTGGTCGGCGAAGTTCACGAACACCACGAGCGGTTCACCGTCGGCCATGGCTCCGGCCCAGGGCTGTCCGCCGTACTCGATGACCCGGCTGCGCACGTTCCACGGAGCCGGCAGCACCGACTCCTCCCTGCCGTCGCCGCGTCGTCGTACGAGAGTGCGCCGGCCGCCCTCCGCGGGCCGCGGCTCGGTCCACCAGGCCTCGTCGCCGACGAAGCCGACGTACTCGGGGTGGCCGTCATGCGCGGCGGCGAGCGCCGCGTCGAGCGGCGAGGGCCAGGAACCGTACGGCAGCGTCTGCATGTTCTCCCCCACTGGCCTAGGCCGTCCGCAGGAAGCGGTCGAGCACGCGGACGCCGAAGTGCAGCGCCTCGACGGGGACGCGCTCGTCGACTCCGTGGAAGAGGGCCTGGTAGTCGAAGCCCTCCGGCAGCTTCAGCGGCGCGAATCCATAGCCCGTGATGCCGAGCCGCGAGAACTGCTTGGCGTCCGTCCCGCCGGACATGCAGTACGGCACCACGTGTCCCTCGGACGCGAACTCCTCGACCGCGGCCCGCATCCTCGCATACGTCCGTGAGTCCACCGGCGCCTGGAGTGCCACCTCGCGATGGTGGTACTCCCACTCCACGTCCGGCCCGGTGAGCCGGTCGAGGGTGGCGCGGAACTCGTCCTCCCCGCCCGGGAGATACCGCCCGTCGACAAAGGCGACGGCCTCCCCGGGAATCACATTGATCTTGTAACCGGCGTCCAGCATGGTCGGGTTGGCGCTGTTGCGGACGGTCGCCTCCACCAGCTCGGCGGCAGGCCCCAGCTTGTCCAGGAGCGCGTCCACGTCGTCCAGGCCGGTCCGGATGCCGTACAGCGCGGCGAGTTCGGAGAGGGCGGCGCGCACGGTCGGGGTCAGCCGGAGCGGCCACTCGTACGCGCCGATCCGGGTGATCGCGGCGGCCAGCCGGGTCACCGCGTTCTCGCCGTTCACCTTGGAGCCGTGTCCGGCGCGTCCGCGGGCGGTGAGCCTGAGCCAGGCGGTGCCGCGCTCGCCGGCCGCGATGGGGTAGATCTCCCGGCCGCCCCCGTCGTGGAACGTGAACGCCCCGGACTCGCCGATGCCCTCGGTGCAGCCCTCGAACAGCGCGGCGTGCTTGTCGGCGAGGAACCCGGAGCCGTCCTCGGCGCTGGCCTCCTCGTCCGCGGTGAACGCGATCACCATGTCGCGCCGGGGCCGTACGCCGTTGCGTGCCCAGTCCCGGACGACGGCGAGGATCATCGCGTCCATGTTCTTCATGTCGACCGCGCCCCGGCCCCAGACGACTCCGTCGCGGACCTCCCCGGAGAACGGGTGCACGCTCCAGTCCGCAGCCTCGGCGGGCACCACGTCCAGATGACCGTGCACGAGCAGCGCGTCGGCCGACGGGTCGGTGCCCTCGATGCGGGCGACCACGTTCGTACGGCCCTTGGTGCGCTCCAGCAGCGTCGGCTCCAGCCCCGCCTCGGCCAGCCGTGCGGCGGCGTACTCGGCCGCGGGCCGCTCACGGCAGTCGCCGCCGCCCCGGTTCGTGGTGTCGATGCGGATGAGGTCGGAGGTGAACCGGACGACCTCGTCCAGGGCGCGCTGGTCAGCCATACTGCTCCTCCACGGCGGCCGAGACGATCGTGGTGACCGCCTTGAAGGTACGGATCCCCTCGTACATGGTGCCGCTGGTGTACGCCACTTTCCGCTCCCCGGTCCGGTCCACGCCCGGGACGACGGTCGCGGCCATCGCCAGGTGCTCGGCGTCGAACTCCACGGCGACGGTGAACGGGCCGCCGTCGACCGGCTCGTGGCGCACGGCCAGGGCGGCCGCCTCCTTGGCCGCGGCCCGAATGTCGGCGGCGGTCCTGGCCGGCGTACGGCACACGGCCGCGTACCGCGTCACATGGTCCTTGACGGCCACCTTCAGGGCCCCGGGGGCGTAGCCGAGCGCGTCCTCGCAGGCCACGTCGTCACCGGTGACCAGGACGACCGGCACCCCGTACTCGGCGACGACGTGCGCGTTCAACAGGCCCTCGCTCGCCCGTACGTCGTTCAGCCAGACACCGGTGATGGAGTTGGCGAGGTAGGTGTGGGCGAGGACGCCCTCGGCGCCGGCGCCCGCGTGGTAGCCGACGAACGCGATGCCGTCCACGTCGCCGTGCTGAACGCCCTCCACCATGGAGAGGGACTTGTGCCGGCCCGTGAGCATCTGTGCGCGCTCGTCGAGCCGTTCGAGGAGCAGATTGCGCATGGTCCAGTGTGCCTCGTTGACGAGCACCTCGTCGGCTCCGCCGTCGAAGAATCCCAGCACCGCGGCGTTGACGTCGGAGGTGAACATCGCCCGGCACCGCTCCCACTGGGGCGTGCCGGGCAGCACGTCGGCCGGCCAGGTCACACCTGTGGCGCCCTCCATGTCGGCGCTGATGAGGATCTTCATGCTCCGTCACGTTACGCGACGAGAGGGAGGGCGGCTACGAGAGCGGGGCTCCACGGTCGGATGCGGACCGACAGGTCCAGCGGGCCCGGTCGCTCCCGTGTCACCCTGTGGACCAGCAGGACCCGTCGCACCCTGAGATCCCGCAGGCCCGTCGCCCCGGTGTCACCCTGCGGACCGGCAGGTCCAGCAGGTCCAGCAGGTCCAGTGGCCCCAGCCTCACCAGTGGGTCCAGCGGGCCCGGCGGGCCCGGTGTCGCCCTGCGGGCCCTGAGGGCCGGGGGGACCTGGGGGGACCCTGAGGGCCGGGAGGCCCGGGGGGACCCGGGGGCAGTCAGCCGATTTGCGTTTCCCCTCCGGGGCCATGCACGGGGGCCGGCTTGTCGCGATGGGCACCTGCGTGGAGGACATTGGATCCGATCAGCCGGTACCGTCCAGGTACCGGCTGACTTGGTTTCACCGCCGTCACACCGGACGGCCCGCAACAAGCCACTTCGACGGCAGTTCGATGCGGGCGCCGTCGGGACCGTATTCCGTGGTGGTCAGGGGCAGTTCGCCACTCGCCAGGACAGTGAGTCCCGCGGCGCGCAGATGCCGGGGGACCGCCTCGTCGGCCACCTCGCCGGGGGCGATGCCGTGCCGGAAGATCGGTGCGAGCTTGGGCGGAGGGCCGGCCGGGCCCTGCGCGAGGCCCATCAGGACGGGCTTGGCGGCCTCGGAGAGTTCGACGAGGAAGGCCCGGCCGCGCTCGCCGACCAGCGCGGCGAGCCCGTCCACGAGGGGCTGCCGGTCGTCGGGATCGGCCTGGTGCAGCACGCCCCGCATATAGACGTTGGCGTCACCGAGTTCGGCGTGCAGCGTCTGTGCCTCGCTCTTCTCGGCGGCGTCCAGCAGCCGGTAGGAGGCCTGCCCGGCGGGATCGGCCTGCCGGGCACGGTCCAGGGCGGCAGCCGCCAGGTCGGCTCCGATGACGTGCGGGAACCGGTCGGCGAGGAAGCGGGTCTGGGTGCCGTTGCCGCAGCCGAGGTCCACCAACGGCAGCCCGCGATCGGTGAGATGCGGTTCGAGCAGGGCGAGATGGAGGCCTACGGTCAGCGCCGGTTCCGCGTCCCAGAAGACCGCCCCCTGTCCGCCGGGAGCCTCGCGCCAGAAGCCCTCCCAGGCCTCGCGGTACCGACTCGTCACACTCATGCCCCACTCCCCGGGTCGCGGCCGCCGCCCGTCGCAAGTGACGGGCCAGTACGGTGTATCGCGCCCCGGTGACGGCCACAAGCGCGCGGCGCGCACCTTCACCGCTCGTTCGCCGCGAGGACGCCGTCGTACGCCTCCCCCGCCCCATGGGCTCAGCGCCGCGGCAGTGTCAGTTCGAACCAGACCGTCTTGCCCGCCTTCGTACGACTGGCCCCCCACTCGCGTGCCAGCGTGCTCACCACCCGCAGCCCACGCCCGAACTCGTCACCGGGACCGGCACTGAGCAGGGTCGGCAGATCATGGTCGTCGTCATCCACCTCGCACAACAGCGTGTCGCCGCGCACCAGCCGCAGGTCGACGGGGCGGCTGTGGGAGTGCCGTACGGCGTTGGTGACGAGTTCGCCGACCATCAGGGCGGCGTTGTCGGCCAGCCTCGCCAGGCCCCAGTCGTGCAGTTGCTCGCGGACCGCCGCGCGGGCCCGGCCGACCTCGGTCGGATCGGGGGCCAGCCGCCACTCGGCCACGTCGTCGGGCTCGATGCCGCTCAGCCGGGCCATCAGCAGCGCCACGTCGTCCTTGCGGCCGCCGCGCGTGTTGAGGGCGCGGATGATGGTGTCGCAGGCGTCGTCCATGGACGCGGCCGGATGGGCGGCGGACTCGCACAGCGTCGCCAGGCCCACGCCGATGTCCTCGCCGCGCACCTCCACCAGGCCGTCGGTGCACATGACCAGCCTGTCGCCGGGTGCCACACGCACGCGTACCGACTCGAAGGGCACCCCGCCGACGCCGATGGGCGCGCCCGTGGGCAGGTCGAGCAGTTCGCTGCGACCGTCCTCGGCGCGGACCAGGACGGGCGGGATGTGGCCCGCGTTGGCGAGGTGCAGTTCACCCGCGATCGGGTCGTACACGGCGTACAGGCAGGTCGCCAGATAGGTGTCGCCGAGCCGCTGGGCGAGGTCGTCCAGGTTGCGCAGCAGCTGGGCGGGCGGCAGGTCGAGGGCGGCCATGGTCTGTACGGCCGTACGCAACTGGCCCATCATCGCGGCCGAGTTGAGGCCGTGGCCCATGACGTCGCCGACGACGAGCGCCGTGCGGGCGCCGGGCAGCTTGACGGAGTCGAACCAGTCGCCGCCGACGCGGCCGAGGAGCGTGCCGGGCAGATAGCGGGTGGCGATGTCGCAGCCCGCCATCCGCGGCGGGATGTGCGGCAGCATGCTGTCCTGGAGGGTCTCGGCGACGCTCTCCTGGTAGGTGTACATGCGCGCGTTGTCGAGCACGAGGCCCACGCGGGCGGCGAGTTCGGCACCGGTGACCCGGTCCATGTCGTTGAACTCGACGCGCTCGGGATGCCGCAGCAGGATCATGAAGCCGAGCACCACATGGCGTGCTTTCAGGGGCACGACCAGCATGGAACGGCCGGTGATGAGGGGCCTGATGTCGCGCTTGTCGAACTGCGAGGCGATGGCGTGCCCCAGCTGTTCGTCGATGCGCGGCACGAGGACCGGCTCGCCGGTGGTCATGCACTGGAAGAACGGGGTGTGCGCCGGGAACGGCATGGCCTCGCCGACCGGGATGACGTCGTCCCAGCGCCCGGGTTCGTCCGTGTGCTCCACGGCGACCCGGTGCCACATCGTGGTCGTGTCCGGTACTCCGTCCCCGAACCCCTCGCCGGCGACGACCTGTTCGCGCAGATAGGTGCCGGCGACGTCGGTGAAGCGCGGGACGACGGCCTTGCTGACCTCGACGATGGTCTTCGCCAGATCGAGCGAGGTGCCGATGCGGCCGCTGACCTCGTTGAGGAACTCCAGGCGCTCGCGCACGGCGGTGTACTCGAGGTCCTCGCCCTCGTCGGCGAGGTCCCGCGGCATCGGCCGGCCCTCGGCCAGCGCCCGGGCGGCCCGCTCCCGGCGTGCCCTGCGCTCGGCCCGCCGGGGCACGCCCCAGTCGGGGGTGACGGGCACCCGGTCGTTCTGGCTGAACTCCAGGACCGGATAGCCGAGTTCGAGGATCTGGGCGACGATGCGCGCACTGTCCCCGACGCTCATGCTGGGCAGGATCTCGGGGAGGCGGCGGGCCAGTTCCTCGGCGCCGGGGAAGTCGGTGTGCAGCGCGAAGGCGGGCGCGATCCGCTCGAAGGCGACCTCGTCGCCGGGGTCCAGGGGGCGGATTCGCTCCGCGTCCGCGGCCAGCACCAGCAGCCGCTCCGGCCCGGGGCCCACCAGCGGGTACGCCCACCACAGGACGTCCACCCGGCCGCGTTCGGGCACGGTGAGGCGGGCGCGGCCCGCGGCCGGGTAGGACAGCCTGCCGTCGAGGGACGACTCCAGGTCCGGTCCGAGTCCGTCGTACGCCGCGTACGACCTGTACGGGTCCGCGTGGTCGGGGTCCTCGGGCAGCGCCCCCGAGACGGGCAGCAGGTCGACGGCCGGGCGCCCGAGCGCCAATTCCTTGGCGACGCCGAACAGACGGCGTGCGCCCCGGCTCCAGTGGGACACCAGGCCGTCGCGGTCCACCACGACCACGGCCAGGGGGACACGGCCCGCCGCGGTGCGTTCCGTCGCCGCGTCGTTCCCAGCTCCGCGGCTGGGAGGTACGTCCCTCTCGGTGCCACGGTCCATGGCCCAGGCCCCCTATCCCCACGGCTCCGCAAAGATCTGTGCCGCCGTCACCACCGTACGGCTCCCGCCGCGACTCTTGTGCGGCAATGCGTGAATTGGTCACAGGGGGCGCGCACCGGCGCGCGAGCCCGCGCGCGTGGCCCCGTTCACTCCTCGTGCCCGAGCTGGAGATCGCGTGCCGTCCGTCCGGCTCCCGCGACGTGGAGCACCGTGGCGACCGGCGGGTAACCCGAGGCGATGACCGTGTATTCGCCACAGGGCAGGTCGGCGAACCGGAAGATTCCGTCCGCGTCGGTGGTGTGCGTGTCGACGACGTTGCCCGCCAGGTCCAGCAGCGTGACCCGTGCGTCCTCGACGGGGCGCCCGCCGCCGGCGCGCACGGTGCCGCGCAGCACGGCTCCACGGGCGAGTTCGACGTCCTGGCGGGTCTCCCGCGCGGCCTGGACGGTGACGGGAAGCGCGGCCGGGCGGAGGGCGGGCGCGCAGGCGGCGAGGACGTACTCGCCGGCCACCAGTTCGGTGATGACGTAGCCGCCCTCGCGTCCGCTGCGGGTGCCGGCCACGACCTCGCCGTGGGCGTCGGTGAGGGTGACCGTGGCGTCCCGCACCGGTGTGCCGTCGGCGGTCAGCACGCTCCCGGCAAGGCGCCCGGCACCGCCGAGGACGACGTCCAGTTCGACGGGCCGCTCGCCGACGGTCACCGATACGGCCTGCGGATGGTGCCCTCCCGCGGCGGCGATCAGCAGGTACGCCCCCGATCCCGGCGTCGACAGCGTGTAGCGCCCGTCCTCGGCGCTCGCGCCCCGTCCGATCTGCTGTCCGGCGCCGTCGACCAGGGTGAGCGCCGCACGGGGCACGGCGGTTCCGTCGGGGTGCAGCACGGTGCCACGGACGGGGGCTCCGGCGTCGTACGGCGAACGGGCCTGCGGGATCCGGGCATTCGCCCGCGCCTTCCTGGGCTTTCGGGCGGGGGCGTCGTGCGCCGCGAGGGGTTTCTCCTTGAGGAAGCAGGCCAGAAGCAGGCCGAGGACGAGCACCGGTACGAGATAGAGGAAGATCCCCGGCATCGCGTCTGCATAGGCCCGGATGCAGGCGTCGCGCAGCTCGGGGGGCAGCGCGTGGACCAATTGCGGAGTGAGGGCGTCGGGGTCGGGAAGCCGGGCGCCCGCGTGCGCGGGGAGGTGTTCTTCCAGTGCGTCGGTGAGCCGGTCGGCGAAGAGCGTGCCGAAGACCGCCGCGCCGACGCTGCCGCCGATCTGCCGGAAGTAGTTGTTGGCGCTGGTGGCGGTCCCCAGGTCGGCGGGGCGCACGGAGTTCTGCACGGCGAGGATCAGGACGGGCATCACCAGGCCGATGCCCGCGCCGAGGACGGCCATCCAGATGCCGACCTGCAGCCGGGGCGTGTCTGATGCGAGGCGGGACAGCAGCCACATGCCGACGGCGGAGAGCGCGCCGCCGAGAACCGGGTAGATCTTGTAGCGGCCGGTGTGGCTGATGAGCTGTCCCGAGACGATCGAGGCGCCGACGATGCCGGCCATCATGGGCAGCATCAGCAGGCCGGACTCGGTGGCCGAGGCCCCGTCGACCATCTGCAGGTAGGTCGGCAGATAGCTGGCGGCGCCGTACAGGGCCACACCCGTCACCAGGCCCACCAGGCCGGTGACGTTGAAGACGGAGTCCCTGAACAGCCTGAGCGGGATGAGGGGTTCGGCCGCGAAGCGCTCGGCGAGGAGGAACAGGACGACGGCGGCGGCCGCCCCCGCGCCGAGACCGAGGACGACGGGCGAGTTCCAGGCGTACTCGGTGCCGCCCCAACTGGTCAGCAGCACCAGACTGGTGGAGGCCGCGGCCAGCAGCAGCGCGCCGAGGACGTCGAAGCGTGGCCTCGCCGCGGGCTTGGGGAGCTTCAGTACGACGGTGACGACGGCCAGCGTGACAAGACCGAAGGGCACGTTGAAGTAGAAGCACCAGCGCCAGCCGAGGTGGTCCGTGAAGTACCCGCCCAGCAGGGGGCCCGCGACGGACGCGAGGCCGAAGGCGGCGCCGATCAGGCCCATGAAACGCCCGCGCTGCCGGGGCGGCACGATGTCGGCGACGATCGCCTGCACGCCGGTCATGAGTCCGCCCGCGCCGACACCCTGGACCGCGCGGAAGGCGATCAGCTGGTCCATGCTCCGCGCCCGGCCGGCGAGCGCGGAGCCGACCACGAAGACGACGATCGCGAACTGGAAGACGCCCTTGCGACCGACGAGGTCGCCGAGCTTGCCGTAGACGGGCAGTCCGACGGTCGCCGTGAGCAGATAGGCGGTGATCGCCCAGGACATCCTGTCCAGGCCGTGCAGCTCGCCGACGATCTTCGGGAGCGCGGTGGCGACGATCATCTGCTCCAGGGCGGCGAGGAGCAGCGCGAGCATCAGCGCGAAGAAGACCAGGCGCACCCGCCGCGGCCCGAGCGGGACGCCCTTGGCCGGCGCCGGGACGGGAGCCCCGGGCGGCGCCGCGACAGGCTCGTCCTGCGTCAGAGTCGTCCCGCCCACGTCCCGCTCCCTCACCGCGCCCGTCACGCAATTCCCGCCATGGGCGACAACCACGAACAGGCGCGGCACGTTACGGCGCGCTACCGGCCGGAGGGGAGATCCACTCGAACCGGTGAGACGGCCCGGCCCCCGCTGAACCCGGCGGTCGGTGCTACTTCTCCACCTCGGCGGCGAGCCGGGCGAGCACCGCGTCGTAGATCCGGCCGAGCCCCTTGGGCGCGAAGGTCTTCTCGAAGAAGCCGCCGATGCCGCCCGCACCCTTCCAGACGGTGGTCACGACGACACGCGACCTGCCCTCGCCGGCCGGGGTGACCCGCCACGTGGTGACCATCGAGGAGTTGCGGTCCTTCTCGACGAGCTCGCCGTCGGTGGGCTCGCTGACCTCCAGGAGGCAGTCGCGCACCCGCTTGCTGGTGGCCTGGAGCTTCCAGTGGACGACGGTGCCCTCGCCGTCGCCGCCCTCGCGCACCTCGTACTCGCTGAAGTGCTCGGACAGCAGCTTCGAGCGCGTGCCGGCGTAATCGGCGAGGGCGTCGAACACCTTCTCCGCGTCAGCGGCGACAACCCGCTCCGTAGTGGCCTCGACCTGCGCCATCGACTTCCTCCAGGGCCTGAGTTCTCGGACGGGAGCAAGCCAACCACCCCGGTCCCCGGGCGCCCAAATCGGGGTGCCGGAAGCGATCGTCCGGCGATCAGGAACCTCGGAAAACGAAGTCGCACGATCAAGGGAACATGTGTTCTATTCTGTGGGCAGTGCTACCGAGGAGGCGTCATGCGCTGGGAGAACCTCACAGTGGAGTCGGCCGGCCGTCCGGCCGACGCCGCGCTGTTCGGCGCGGACACGGTGACCACCCGCACGTTCGACACGCCGGAGTTCGCGGGCATCACGTTTCACGAGATCCGTGCCCGGTCGATCATCAACAAAGTGCCCGGCGCCTCGCGCATGCCCTTCGAGTGGACGGTGAACCCCTACCGCGGCTGCACGCACGCGTGTGTCTACTGTTTCGCCCGCAAGACCCACAGCTATCTGGACCTCGACACGGGGCTCGGCTTCGACAGCCAGATCGTGGTCAAGGTGAACGCGCCCGAGCTGCTGCGCCGCCAGCTCGGCTCGCGCCGCTGGCTCGGCGAGCACATCGCGATGGGTACGAACGTCGACTGCTACCAGCGCGCGGAGGGCCGGTACCGGCTGATGCCGGGCATCATCGGCGCCCTGCGCGACCACGCGAACCCGTTCTCGATCCTGACCAAGGGCACTCTGATCCTGCGCGATCTCGACCTGCTGAAGCAGGCGGCCGCCGTGACGGACGTCGGCATCTCCGTCTCGGTCGGCTTCACCGACACCGCACTGTGGCGCACCGTCGAACCGGGCACACCCGCGCCGGAACGCCGCCTGGACGTCGTACGCACCCTGGGCGAGCACGGCATCGGCTGCGGGGTCCTGATGGCACCGGTGATCCCGTTCCTGAGCGACCAGCCCTCCCAACTGCGGGCCACCGTACGGGCGATCGCGGCGGCCGGGGCCACCTCCGTCACCCCGCTGGTGCTGCATCTCCGCCCGGGAGCCCGCGAGTGGTTCATGGCCTGGCTGACCCACCACCACCCGCATCTGGTGCGCCGCTACGAGCGGCTGTACGCCGACGGGTCCTACGCACCGAAGTGGTACCAGCGCCGGATCACCCGTCAGGTGCACGAACTGGCCCAGGAGTACGGCATCGGTCCCACGCGCGCGGGCATGCCGCGCCGGTTCCGGGAACCCGATCCGGTGGAGACGGACATGTCCGAACCGACCCAGCTCACACTGATCTGACGGTGAATCAGATCATCTGAACACATCCCTCGGCCCAATTGGGTCAAGTATTGGCAGAACGCGCTCTTCCGCGTGCTCTTTCCGGGACGATGCGGCGAGGACCGTGGCACTTGCGGTCCGAACTTCCCTCCGTCCTGGGAGGACTCCATGAGAAAACGCGTAGCCGTGCTGTGCGGTGCCGCCGTTGTCGTGGCCGGAACCTTCACGGCCGTTCCCGCCGGCGCGAGCACCACGCAGAGCCCGGACATCGCTCAGGCCGCACAGCTCAGCTGGAAGAAGTGCGGCACCGCCGACTATCCGACGCTCCAGTGCGCCTCGCTCAAGGTGCCGCTCGACCACGCGAATCCGCAGGGGAGGAAGATCACCCTCGCGCTGTCCCGTGTCCCGCACACCGCAGAGAAGTACCAGGGCCCGCTGCTGGTCAACCCCGGCGGTCCCGGCGGCAGCGGTCTGACGCTCGCCGGGTTCGTCGCCTCCTCGCTGCCCAAGGCGGTCGCGGCGCAGTACGACGTCATCGGCTTCGACCCGCGCGGGGTGGGCGCGAGCAAGCCCGCCCTGGACTGCAAGCCGGGCTACTTCGACCCCGTCCGCCCGGACTCCGTTCCGAGCACGCGCGCCATCGAGAACGCCAACCTCACGCGCGCGAAGTCCTTCGCCGACGCCTGCGGCAAGAAGTACGCGAGCGTGCTGCCGTACATCAACACGGTCAGCGCCGTACGGGACATGGACGCGATCCGCGGGGCGGTGGGCGCGAAGAAGATCAACTACTTCGGCTACTCGTACGGCACCTACCTCGGCGCGGTCTACGCCAAGCTCTACCCGGAGCGGGTACGGCGCATGGTCCTGGACTCCATTGTCGACCCCACCGGTGTGTGGTACGACGACAATCTCTCCCAGGACTACGCCTTCAACGACCGCCACCAGGCGCTCATGGCCTGGATCGCCAAGTACGACGCGACGTACAAGCTCGGCACCGACCCGGCCAAGATCGAGGCCAAGTGGTACGCGATGCGGGCGGCGCTCGCCAAGAACCCGGCCGGCGGGAAGGTCGGCGCCTCCGAACTGGAGGACACCTTCATCCCGGGCGGCTACTACAACGGCTACTGGCCCTACCTCGCCGAGGCGTTCGCGGCCTATGTGAACGACAAGAACGCCGACCCGCTGGTCGAGGCGTACGAGAACTTCGCCGCGATCGACCCCTCCGGGGACAACGGCTACAGCATCTACACCTCGGTGCAGTGCCGTGACGCCGCCTGGCCGCGCGACTGGAAGCAGTGGCGCAAGGACAACTGGCGGGTGTACGCGAAGGCACCGTTCATGGCCTGGAACAACGCCTGGTACAACGCGCCGTGCGCGTTCTGGCCGACCGAGTCGCTGAAGCCGAGGAGCGTCGTCAACGGCAAGCTGCCGCCCGTGCTGCTCTTCCAGGCGACCGACGACGCGGCCACCCCGTATGTGGGCGGCGCGACGGTCCACCGGCTGCTCGGCCGTTCCAGCCTGGTGGTCGAGCAGGGCGGCGGGAACCACGGCATCACGCTCAGCGGGAACGCGTGCCTGGACAACTACCTGTCGGCGTACCTGACCGACGGCACGGTGCCGCGCGGCCTCCGCAAGGCCGACGCCGTGTGCCCGGCGCTGCCCGATCCCAAGCCGCTGAGCCCGACGGCGACGGCGACGCCGTCCCACGGTGCCACGCTGCACGGGCTGCTCGGCTTCCGCGGCTGAGCAGGGCCTGACCCTCCGTCGGGGGCGGTGTCGGACCCATGGTCCACCATGGACGCATGAGCGAGCCGACCAGGATTCCCGCCCCCGACGGGGTCGCCCCCGCCACCCAGTACAGCCATGGCGTCATCGGCACCGGCCGCTTCGTCGCGGTCGCCGGCCGGCTCGCCCTGGACGAGGACGCCAGGATCGTCGGCAAGCGCGACCCGGAGGCCCACGCACGCCAGGTCTTCGAGAACCTCCGCCGCTACCTGGCCGCCGCGGGCGCAACCTTCGACGACGTCGTCAAACTCACCTATTTCGTCACGGACATGACCCACATGCCCGCGATCCGCGCCGCCCGGGCCGACCACATACCCGACACCCGCCTCCCGGCCGCCTCGGCGGTCCAGGTCACCTCCCTGATCCGCCCGGAGTCCCTGCTGGAGGTCGAGGCGTTCGCGGTGCTGCCCGGATAACGGGGCCGGGCGGGGCGGTGGACACCGAGCGGGATCTCTCCGGTTTCCGGCAGGGGGCTTCCGGTCACCCCTGCCCGGGAATCCGCGCCAGCGCACGTACCGCAGCCTGCGCGAGTGCCGGGTGGGCCAGGGCCTCGTCCAGTACGGGTCTGGCGCGGGGGTCGCCCAGTGTGCCGAGTCCCTCCACGCAGGCGAGGGCCACCCGCCGGTAGGGGTCGTGGGGGCGCAGCCGCCGCTGCAGGGTGGTGATCAGTGCGGGCACGGACTCGGGGGCGCGCATCTGGACCAGCAGCCGGACCGGGTGCAGGGCATAGGCGACGCGCAGTTCGTTGGTGGCGAGCGCGGCCGCGGCCCGCGCCGTGCGCGGGTCCGCCAGCCGGGCCAGGGCGTACGCGGCGGAGGCGCAGCGCTGCGGATCACGGTGGTTGAGCAGCAGGACGAGCGCTTCGAAGGCCCGCCGGTCCCCCGCGAGCCCGAGCCGGAACGCGGCCAGCTCCCGGGCCCACAGCGGCTGCCCGGGCTCGGTGAGCACCCCGGCCAGTTCGTCCCGGTCCCCGGTCGCCACGAGCCGGTCGTACACGGCTGCTCCGCCCGACTCCTGCCGTAAGCGCTCCGTGAGTGATCGCAACTCTTCGTCCATGAAGCCGAGATTAGGCGGGTCGCCCGCCGGACGGGATGTACATCACAAATTCCGGGGCTGGCGCGCTCGTTACCCGCAGGTTAAGCTCATACGAGCGAGGCACCCCCTCGCACTTGCTTGCAGCGGCCTGGTGACGCAGCCGCCGCGAGTGCTGGTCGGTTCGGTACATCGCGTACCGCAGTACGACCCGGCTCCGGGACAGGGCCGGTCGAATCCGCCGTTCTCCGGGCGTGTGCACGCCCGGGCCACGGCACCGGGCGTGTGCGCATGGCAGCCCGGCAAACACCCGCACTCCTTTCCGCACCCGGTGCGCCCGACGGCGCACCCGGGCGCGCTTCCAGTCGTCACCCTCTTTTCTGGAGTCCCGCGATGGCCACTCCCCTGTCCGACACCCCTCTGTCCCCGTTCAAGACCATTGCCGTCGTCGGCCTCGGCACCATGGGCACCGGCATCGCCGAAGTCCTCGCCAAGGCCGGCCGCGAGGTCGTCGGCATCGACATCAGCGAGGCCGCGACCGCCAAGGCCGTCGCCACGCTGGAGGCCGCGACCGCCCGCGCCGTGGAGCGCGGCCGGCTCACCGACCAGGAGCGCACCGACGTCCTGGCCCGGGTCCGCACCTCCACCGACCTGAGTGCCGCGGCCGAAGCCGACCTCGTCATCGAGGTGGCTCCGGAGTCGTACGAGACCAAGCACCAGATCTTCCGTGCCCTCGACGAGGTCGTGCGGCCCGAGACGATCCTGGCGACCGGCACCAACGCCCTGTCCGTCACCCGGCTCGCGGCCGACTCGGCCCGTCCGGAGCGCGTGCTCGGCCTGCACTTCTTCAACCCGGCCCCGGCGATGAAGCTCGTCGAGGTGGTCTCCTCGGTGCTGACCGCGCCCGCGGCCGTCGCCGCGGTCACCGACCTCGCCGTCGAACTCGGCAAGGAGCCGGTCGCGGTGGGCGACCGGCCCGGATTCGTCGCGGACGGGCTCCTGTTCGGCTACCTCAACCAGGCGGCCGCGATGTACGAGGCGAAGTACGCCTCCCGCGAGGACATCGACGCCGCGATGCGGCTCGGCTGCGGACTGCCCATGGGCCCCCTCGCCCTGCTCGACCTGATCGGCATCGACACCGCGCGCACGGTCCTCGACGCCATGTACGCCGAGTCCCGCGACCGGCTGCACGCGCCCGCCCCGATCCTGAAGCAGCTCAGCGAGGCCGGTCTGACCGGCCGTAAGTCGGGCCGGGGCTTCTACACCTACGAGGCTCCCGGCGGCGCGACCGTCGTCCCGGACGCACTGACGCCGCTGTCCGGCGGGCTCGACATCCCCGGCCGCACCGTCCGCTCCGTCGGTGTCGCGGGCTCCGGCACCATGGCGTCCGGCATCGCCGAGGTCTTCGCCAAGGCCGGCTACGAGGTCGTCCTCGCCGCCCGCAGCGAGGAGAAGGCGCAGGCCGCCAAGGCCCGTATCGGCAAGTCGCTTTCGCGTTCTGTCGACAAGGGCCGGATGACCGCCGAGGCCGCCGCCCAGACACTTGAGCGGATCACTCCGGCCGGCTCGTACGACTCCTTCGCCGAGGTCGACCTGGCCGTGGAGGCCGTCGCCGAGGACCTGGAGATCAAGCAGCAGCTGTTCGCGACGCTGGACAAGGTCTGCAAGCCGGGGGCGGTGCTCGCCACCACGACCTCGTCGCTGCCCGTCATCGCCTGCGCCCGTGCCACGTCGCGTCCGCAGGACGTGATCGGCATGCACTTCTTCAACCCGGCGCCGGCGATGAAGCTGGTCGAGGTCGTCCGTACCGTGCTGACCGGTGACGACGTCCATTCGACGGTGCGCGAGGTCTGCGTCAAGATCAAGAAGCATGCGGTCGAGTGCGGTGACCGGGCGGGCTTCATCGTGAACGCGCTGCTGTTCCCGTACCTCAACAACGCGATCAAGATGGTCCAGGAGCACTACGCGTCCCTCGACGACATCGACGCGGCGATGAAGCTGGGCGGCGGCTACCCGATGGGCCCGTTCGAGCTCCTCGACGTGGTCGGTCTGGATGTCT
Organism: Streptomyces luteolifulvus; assembly: GCF_008806595.1. Classification (GTDB taxonomy): domain Bacteria; phylum Actinomycetota; class Actinomycetes; order Streptomycetales; family Streptomycetaceae; genus Streptomyces; species Streptomyces luteolifulvus. The sequence continues at coordinate 135,315 of NZ_VZRB01000002.1, forward strand.
CCCTGGCCATCGAGAAGGTGCTGCACCGCGAGTTCCGCGACCCTGGCCTTGCTCCGGCGCCGCTCCTGGAGCACCTGGTGGCCGCGGGCTGCCTCGGCCGCAAGACGGGCCGCGGCTTCCGCGAATATGCCCGCCGCTGACAGCGTCGGCGACTGGTTCCGAACGGAGGCGGACTGGGGCGGACTGCTCGACCCGGCCGGTGGTCCCCCGCCCGTCGAGGGCGGGGGAAACCCCGGACCTGCGCATCGAGCTGCACACATGCAGTACGTTCGGGGCATGTCCCAGCCCGCCAAGTCCTCCCGTACACCAGCTACGCCCGACGCGCCGGAAAGTGCCGCAGGCAGTCGCGCTGCCGCCCAGCGGCTCAAGATGCGCCGAGAACTGGCGGCCGCCGCGATGGAGCTGTTCGCGACCAAGGGGTACGAGGCGACCACCGTCGACGAGATCGCGGCCGCGGCCGGGGTCGCCCGCCGCACCTTCTTCCGCCACTTCCGCTCCAAGGAAGAGGCGATCTTCCCGGACCACGACGACACACTGATCCGCGCCGAGGCGGTGCTCAACGCGGCTCCCGCGCACGAGCATCCGCTCGACACGGTGTGCCGCGGCATCAAGGAAGTCATGCGGATGTACGCGGCCCGCCCGGAGATCTCGGTCGCCCGCTACAAGCTCACGCGCGAGGTGCCCACCCTGCGCGAGGCGGAGATCGCATCGGTGGCCCGCTACGAGCGCCTCTTCACCCGTTACCTCCTCGGCCACTTCGACGAGCACGCCCATGACGACGACGCCAACGACGACCCTCTGCTGGCCGAGGTCGCCGCGTCCGCGGTGGTCACCGCCCACAACCATGTGCTGCGGCGCTGGCTGCGGGCGGGCGGCCAGGGAGACGTGGAGGCCCAGCTGGACCACGCCTTCGCGATCGTCCGCAAGACCTTCGGGACGGGGATCGGCGCCGGGCGCGGCACGGCCCCTCAGCCGGCCGCCGCGACGGCCTCCACCCAGGGCGAGGTCCTGGTGACGGTCGCTCGTACCGACGCACCGCTCGATGAGGTCATGCGGACCATCGAGGAGGCGCTCAAGGTCCGCTGACACCCCTTCCGCGACCTCTTTCCGACTGTGATGACGGCCACCCCACGGGGTGGCCGTTTTGGCATGTCAGAGCACCTTTTCAGGCAACTTTCAGAGCCCGTTCGATCGATCATCGCTCATGTGTTACGTAAAGATTTCACCTGAGAGCAAGTTCTGGCACTCAGTGCCTTGCGGGGTGACACGCGGTGTCATACGTTGAAGGAGTCCGGGCGGCCGGCGTGCAGAGACCATGCGTACGCCGGCTGTCCCCGCAAGCCGATGGCTCGCGCGCCCGGACGCCTGCGTCACAGGCAACCTCCCGCGCCACAAAGCGCTGCCGAAGCTCCACCCCAGCCGAACCGACGGCAACACACACCCTCTCAGCAGCACCGACGTAACCCTCAGCGTCTCCCCTCAAGACGCCATTCGCCGGAGGCAACACCGTGACCGTGAAGGACATCCTGGACGCGATCCAGTCGCCGGACTCGACTCCGGCCGACTTCGCCGCTCTGCCGCTCCCCGAGTCGTATCGCGCGATCACCGTGCACAAGGACGAGACGGAGATGTTCGCGGGCCTGGAGACCCGCGACAAGGACCCGCGCAAGTCGACCCACCTCGACGAGGTGGCGCTGCCCGAGCTCGGCCCGGGCGAGGCCCTGGTGGCCGTGATGGCCTCCTCGGTCAACTACAACTCGGTGTGGACCTCGATCTTCGAGCCGCTGCCGACCTTCGGCTTCCTGGAGCGCTACGGCAAGCTCTCCGAGCTCACCAAGCGGCACGACCTGCCGTACCACATCATCGGCTCCGACCTCGCGGGCGTCGTGCTGCGCACCGGGCCGGGCGTCAACGCCTGGAAGCCCGGTGACGAGGTCGTCGCGCACTGCCTGTCCGTCGAGCTGGAGTCCAGCGACGGCCACAACGACACGATGCTCGACCCCGAGCAGCGCATCTGGGGCTTCGAGACCAACTTCGGCGGCCTCGCCGAGATCGCGCTCGTCAAGTCCAACCAGCTGATGCCCAAGCCGGGTCACCTCAGCTGGGAGGAGGCAGCCGCTCCCGGTCTGGTCAACTCCACCGCGTACCGGCAGCTGGTCTCCCGCAACGGCGCCGGCATGAAGCAGGGCGACAACGTCCTGATCTGGGGCGCGAGCGGCGGACTCGGCTCGTACGCCACGCAGTTCGCGCTGGCCGGCGGCGCCAACCCGATCTGTGTCGTCTCCAGCGACCAGAAGGCGGACATCTGCCGCTCGATGGGCGCCGAGGCGATCATCGACCGCAACGCCGAGGGCTACAAGTTCTGGAAGGACGAGAACACCCAGGACCCGAAGGAGTGGAAGCGCTTCGGCAAGCGCATCCGCGAGCTGACCGGCGGCGAGGACGTCGACATCGTCTTCGAGCACCCGGGCCGGGAGACCTTCGGCGCCTCCGTCTACGTCACCCGCAAGGGCGGCACCATCGTCACCTGCGCCTCCACCTCGGGGTACAACCACGAGTACGACAACCGCTACCTGTGGATGTCCCTGAAGCGGATCATCGGCTCGCACTTCGCCAACTACCGTGAGGCCTGGGAGGCCAACCGCCTCATCGCGAAGGGCAAGATCCACCCGACCCTCTCCAAGGTCTACTCCCTGGAGGACACCGGGCAGGCCGCGTACGACGTGCACCGCAATCTCCACCAGGGCAAGGTCGGCGTCCTGTGCCTCGCCCCCGAGGAGGGCCTGGGCGTGCGCGACGAGGAGATGCGCGCCCGGCACATCGACGCCATCAACCGCTTCCGCAACATCTGAGAGGCGTCCATGAGTGAGCGTCAGTCGCCGCAGGCGCAAAGGGAAAGGGACCGGCCGTGGTTGATGCGCACCTACGCCGGTCACTCCACGGCCGAGGCGTCCAACGAGCTGTACCGGCGCAACCTCGCCAAGGGCCAGACCGGCCTGTCGGTGGCGTTCGACCTGCCGACGCAGACCGGCTACGACCCCGATCACATCCTCGCCCGCGGCGAGGTCGGCCGGGTCGGGGTCCCGGTCTCGCACCTCGGTGACATGCGCCGGCTGTTCCAGGACATCCCCCTGGAGCAGATGAACACCTCGATGACCATCAACGCCACCGCCATGTGGCTGCTGGCGCTCTACCAGGTCGTCGCGGAGGAGCAGGGCGCGGACATCACCAAGCTCCAGGGCACGACCCAGAACGACATCGTCAAGGAGTACCTGTCGCGGGGCACGCATGTGTTCCCGCCGGGACCCTCGCTCCGGCTGACGACGGACATGATCGCGTACACGGTCTCCCACATCCCGAAGTGGAACCCGATCAACATCTGCAGCTACCACCTGCAGGAGGCCGGGGCCACGCCGGTGCAGGAGATCGCGTACGCGATGTCCACCGCGATCGCCGTCCTCGACGCCGTGCGCGACTCCGGCCAGGTGCCGCAGGAGCGCATGGGCGACGTGGTCGCCCGCATCTCCTTCTTCGTGAACGCGGGCGTCCGCTTCGTCGAGGAGATGTGCAAGATGCGGGCCTTCGGGCGGATCTGGGACAAGATCACCCGCGAGCGGTACGGCATCGAGAACCCCAAGCAGCGCCGGTTCCGGTACGGCGTCCAGGTCAACTCCCTCGGTCTGACCGAGGCGCAGCCGGAGAACAACGTCCAGCGGATCGTCCTGGAGATGCTGGCCGTGACCCTCTCCAAGGACGCACGCGCGCGTGCCGTCCAGCTTCCGGCCTGGAACGAGGCCCTCGGCCTGCCCCGCCCCTGGGACCAGCAGTGGTCCCTGCGCATCCAGCAGGTGCTGGCGCACGAGAGCGACCTGCTGGACTACGAGGACATCTTCGAGGGCTCGCACGTCATCGAGGCGAAGGTGGCCCAGCTGGTCGAGGACTCCCTCGCCGAGATCGACCGGATCCAGGAGATGGGCGGCGCGATGGCCGCCGTCGAGTCCGGCTACCTCAAGTCGCAGCTCGTCGCCTCGCACGCCGAGCGCCGGGGGCGTATCGAGTCCGGGCAGGAGAAGATCGTCGGCGTCAACATCTTCGAGACGACCGAGCCCAACCCGCTGACCGCGGACCTGGACACCGCGATCCAGACGGTCGACCCGGCGGTCGAGGCCCGGGTCGTCGAGGCGATCGGACACTGGCGCGACACCCGCTACCAGCCGCCCTTCAACCACCCGCGTCCGTGCAAGGCGCTGGAGCGGCTGAAGGAGGCCGCTAAGGGCACCGGCAACCTCATGGAGGCCACCCTGGAGTGCGCCCGCGCCGGGGTGACCACCGGCGAATGGGCCGGCGCGCTGCGGGAGGTGTTCGGCGAGTTCCGCGCCCCGACGGGCGTCTCGTCGGCGCCGGTGGCCGTCCCCGCCGAGCAGGGCTCGGCCCTCGCCGAGGTGCGCGCCAAGGTGGATGCCACCGCCCGCGACCTGGGCTCCGGCAAGCTGCGCTTCCTGGTCGGCAAGCCGGGCCTGGACGGGCACTCCAACGGCGCCGAGCAGATCGCCGTGCGGGCCCGTGACGCCGGGTTCGAGGTGGTCTACCAGGGCATACGCCTGACGCCCGAGCAGATCGTGGACGCGGCCCTCGCCGAGGACGTGCACGCGGTCGGCCTGTCCATCCTCTCCGGCTCGCACGCCCAGCTGGTGCCGGACGTGCTGGAGCGGCTGCGTGTGGCCGGTGCCACAGATATACCGGTGATCGCCGGTGGCATCATCCCGAATGGTGACGCCGAACAGCTCCGGGCCGCCGGAGTGGCCGCGGTCTTCACCCCGAAGGACTTCGACATCACCGGAATCATCGGCCGCATCGTCGACGAGATCCGGAAAGCGAACAAGCTCGACCCCCTGGAGGTCCCCGCATGACCACGGTCAACCGCCTTCGCCCCCGGCGTTCCTGCCTGGCGGTACCGGGCTCGAACCCGCGCTTCCTGGAGAAGGCCCAGGGCCTCCCCGCCGACCAGGTCTTCCTGGACCTCGAGGACGCGTGCGCGCCGCTCGCCAAGCCCGAGGCGCGGCACACCATCGTCAAGTTCCTCAACGAGGGCGACTGGACGGGCAAGACGCGCGTCGTGCGCGTCAACGACTGGACGACCGAGTGGACGTACCGCGATGTCGTCACGGTCGTCGAGGGCGCGGGCCCGAACCTCGACTGCATCATGCTGCCGAAGGTGCAGAACGCCGAGCAGATCGTCGCCCTGGACCTGCTGCTGACGCAGATCGAGAAGACGATGGGCTTCGAGGTCGGCAAGATCGGCATCGAGGCGCAGATCGAGAACGCGCAGGGCCTCAACAACGTCAACGCGATCGCGACGGCCTCCCAGCGCGTCGAGACGATCATCTTCGGCCCGGCCGACTTCATGGCGTCGATCAACATGAAGTCGCTGGTCGTGGGCGAGCAGCCGCCCGGCTACCCGGCGGACGCCTATCACTACATCCTGATGAAGATCCTGATGGCCGCGCGCGCCAACAACCTCCAGGCGATCGACGGCCCCTACCTGCAGATCCGCAACATCGACGGCTACCGCGCGGTGGCTCAGCGCGCCGCGGCCCTCGGTTTCGACGGCAAGTGGGTGCTGCACCCGGGCCAGGTCGAGGCGTCCAACGAGATCTTCTCGCCCTCCCAGGAGGACTACGACCACGCCGAGCTGATCCTGGACGCGTACGACTACTACACGTCCGAGGCGGGCGGCAAGAAGGGCTCGGCGATGCTCGGCGACGAGATGATCGACGAGGCCAGCCGCAAGATGGCGCTGGTCATCTCCGGCAAGGGCCGCGCCGCCGGCATGCAGCGGACCAGCAAGTTCGAGACCCCCGTCAGCTAAGGAGCCCTGAGCGCGATGCAGTTCGGACGCACCTACGAGGAGTTCGAGGTCGGGGCGACGTACAAGCACTGGCCGGGCAAGACGGTCACGGAGTACGACGACCACCTGTTCTGTCTCCTCACCATGAACCACCACCCGCTCCACATGGACACCAACTATGCGGAGAAGACGACGGACTTCGGCAAGAACGTCGTCGTCGGGAACTACATCTACTCGCTGCTCCTCGGCATGTCCGTGCCGGACATCTCCGGCAAGGCGATCGCCAACCTGGAGATCGAGTCGCTCAAGCACGTGGCGCCGACCTTCCACGGCGACACGATCTACGGCGAGACGACCGTGCTCGACAAGTGGCCGTCCAAGTCGAAGAACGACCGCGGCATCGTCTACGTCGAGACCAAGGGCTACAAGCAGGACGGCACCCTGGTGTGCGTGTTCCGCCGCAAGGTCATGGTCCCCACCGAGACCTACATCAAGGAGCGCGGCGGCGAGCAGCCCGGCCGCCCGGAGCTGAACGCCCCTTCGGAAAAGACGGAGAAGTAGAGATGGCGCGCCTCGCCCAGACCGCCGGTCTGACGGACATCCAGCAGGAGATCCTCTCCACCGTCCGCGACTTCGTGGACAAGGAGATCATCCCGGTCGCGACCGAGCTGGAGCACCGCGACGAGTACCCGCAAGCGATCGTCGACGGCCTGAAGGAACTCGGCCTGTTCGGCCTGATGATCCCCGAGGAGTACGGGGGCCTGGGCGAGTCGCTCCTGACCTACGCGCTGTGCGTGGAGGAGATCGCCCGCGGCTGGATGTCGGTGTCCGGCATCATCAACACGCACTTCATCGTGGCGTACATGCTCAAGCAGCACGGCACGCAGGAGCAGAAGGACCACTTCCTGCCGAGGATGGCCGCCGGCGACATCCGCGGCGCCTTCTCGATGTCGGAGCCGGCCCTGGGCTCCGATGTGTCGGCCATCACGTCGAAGGCCGTCAAGGACGGCGACGAGTACGTCCTCAACGGCCAGAAGATGTGGCTCACGAACGGCGGCACGTCCTCTCTGGTCGCCGTTCTGGTGCGAAGTGACGAAGGACACCCTGAGGGCACCGCGCCCCACAAGTCGATGACGACCTTCCTCGTCGAGAAGGAGCCCGGCTTCGGAGAGGTCCGCCCCGGCCTCACCATCCCGGGGAAGATCGACAAGATGGGCTACAAGGGCGTCGACACCACCGAGCTCATCATGGATGGCCTGCGGATTCCGGCCGATCGCGTGCTCGGGGGCGTCACCGGCCGAGGTTTTTACCACATGATGGACGGCGTGGAAGTCGGCCGCGTCAACGTGGCGGCGCGTGGCTGTGGCGTCGCTCAGCGTGCGTTCGAGCTCGGCGTCCAGTACGCCCAGCAGCGTCACACTTTCGGCAAGCCGATCGCCCAGCACCAGGCCATCCAGTTCAAGCTGGCGGAGATGGCTACCAAGGTCGAGGCGGCGCATGCCATGATGGTGAACGCGGCTCGCAAAAAGGACTCCGGGGAACGAAACGACCTCGAGGCTGGGATGGCGAAGTACCTCGCCTCCGAGTACTGCAAGGAGGTCGTGGAGGACGCCTTCCGGATCCACGGCGGCTACGGCTTCTCCAAGGAGTACGAGATCGAGCGCCTCTACCGTGAGGCTCCGATGCTGCTGATCGGCGAAGGTACCGCCGAGATCCAGAAAATGATCATCGGTCGCAGGTTGCTCGAAGAGTATCGGTTCCAGGGCTGAAAGTTCGGTTACGGGGTGTTTTCTTGGAGAAGAAGATCACACCCCGTCAACACTCTTCGGCCTCCGACTCGGCTTCCCGGCTTGCCCAGTTGTGGCCCGCGACCGGTACCATCCCGGGAAAGCCGCCGTCCCCCATTGCAGCGCGGCATCGTCCGCTACGAAGGTCATCCATGCCCCACAGCCAAACCCCTGCACTTCGCGACAGCCTGGTCGGCGTACGCCTTGCGCGTGGAGCATCGCCGTGGCTTCTCCCGACCGTCGCCACCGCAGCCCTCAGCCTGGCCCGCGCACGCCGCTCCGGCGCCGCCAAGGCCGTGGCCGTGCCCGCCACCGCGCTCGCGGCGGGCATGCTGTGGTTCTTCCGCGACCCCGAGCGCGAGATCGCCCCGGGCCGGGTCATCTCGCCCGCCGACGGTGTGGTGCAGAGCATCATGCCGTGGAAGGACGGACGCACCCGCGTCGCGATCTTCATGAGCCCGCTCAACGTGCACGTCAACCGCGCCCCCCTCTCCGGAACGGTCACGTCCGTCGAGCACATCCCCGGCGGGTTCGTTCCGGCGTTCAACAAGGAGAGCGAGAACAACGAGCGCGTAGTCTGGCACTTCGACACCGAGCTCGGCGACATCGAGATGATCCAGATCGCCGGTGCGGTCGCCCGCCGTATCGTCCCCTACGTGCCCCAGGGCACCAAGGTCGAGCAGGGTGACCGGATCGGGCTGATCCGGTTCGGCTCACGCGTCGACATCTACCTGCCGGAGGGCGTGGACGTCGCGGTCGAGGTCGGCCAGAAGACCGTGGCTGGGGTGACTCGCATTGACCGTGATTGATCCGCAGACACAGCAAACGGGCTGGGTGCCCGAGGCCGACGAGGTGGACGACGAGGAGGAGATGCCGCTGTCGCTCCGCCTGTCGATAGCGGACACCCTGACGCTCGGCAACGCCACATGCGGCTTCATGGCGGTGTACTTCACCACCACCGGCATCCTCATCCCGCACCTCACGGGCAGCCAGGAGTCCGGCATGGCCCGCCACAGCGCGGCCACGGCGGTCATCCTGATGCTGTGCGCGGCGGTCTTCGACCTGTTCGACGGGCTCGTGGCGCGCAAGCTGCGCTCCTCCCCCATGGGAGCGGAGCTGGACAACCTCTCCGACCTGATCAGCTTCGGCCTGGCCCCGGCGTACTTCGTCCTGGTCTACGGCATGGTCGCGGACGACGCGCACCAGCGCGTGGCGGCGGTGGGGGCGATCGTGGTGCTCCTGGCCGTGGTGCTGCGTCTGGCCCGCTTCTCGTGCGTGACGGTCAAGGACGGCACGTTCCAGGGCATGCCGTCGCCGTTCGGCGCGCTGACCGTGGTGTCGATCGTGCTCCTCGAGCTGCCCTTCGTGGCGACGCTGCTGGCGATCCTGGGCACGGCCTGGCTGATGGTGAGCCGCGTCGAGTACCCCAAGCCCCGGGGACGGCTCGCCGTGGCGATGCTCTCCTGGATCGTCCTGTCCATGGGCCTGCTGGCGGCGTGGGCGTTCGACGCCCCGAGCGGCCAGCTGCTCCTCCAGACGGGCTGCGCCCTCCAACTGGTCATGGGCGCGGTGATCCCGCTGTTCGCCACGGCCCGCCGGGTGAACAACTTCCGCGACAACAGGCGCGAGGCACGAACGGCACAGCTGCCGTAGCGGTTGCACGACCTGGGGTAGGGCCCCCGAGCCACTCGGCTCGGGGGCCCTACGTCTGTTCACTCAGGGCCTGGGGCATTGTTGCCCGGCTGCGGGTTCGTAGGGCGTTTCCGATCGGGTCGGGACACTGCCGCGTTGCTCGGGCCGAGCCCCGCCCCGTTGCCGGCGGACCGGTCATTGAAGGAAGTCGCGGGCGATCTGTTCCGCCACCCGTTCCAGGATCGGTCCCGCGTCCGCGATGCACTTCGCCATGTCCGGCTCGGCCTCCGTCAGCGGGTAGGCCCGCCGGATACCGGCCCGGCCCAGCTCCTGGGGCGGCAGGGCGAGCCGGCCGCACACCGCGACGACCTCCTTGTCCGCCGCGCGCGCCGCGGCCGCGACGCCGGCCGGGGCCTTGCCGTGGAGCGTCTGCTCGTCCAGGGAGCCCTCGCCGGTGATCACCAGCGTCGCCACTTCCAGAGCGGGTGCGAAGCCCAGCACCTCCAGCATCACCTCGATGCCGGGGCGGAACCGGGCGCCGAGGAGCAGAGCAGCGAACCCGATGCCGCCCGCCGCGCCCGCGCCCGGCGAGGCGGCGTACTCGGCGGCCTTCGGCCCGACCGTCTCCTCCAGCACCACCACAAATTTGCCGAGCGCCGCGTCCAGCGCCTCCACGTCCTCCGGTACCGCGCCCTTCTGCGGGCCGTACACCGCGGGTGCGCCCTTCGGTCCGGTCAGCGGATTGTCGACATCACTCGCGAGGATGAACTCGACCGAGCCGAGCCGCGGGTCCACGCCCGACAGATCGGCCGAGGCCAGATCGGCGAGGCCGCCGCCGCCCGGCGCCACCGGCTCCCCCTCCGCGTCGAGGAACCGTGCCCCCAGCGCGGACAGCATCCCGGCTCCGCCGTCCGTGGTCGCGCTGCCGCCGACCCCGAACACGATCGTCCGGGCTCCCGCGTCCAGCGCGGCCCGCAGCAGTTCTCCGGAGCCGTACGTCGATGCCGTCAGCGGGGCGAAGACGCCCCCGGGCAGCCGCTGCAGCCCGCTCGCCTCCGCCATCTCCACGACCGCCGTCCCGCCGCGCAGCGCGAACGCGGCCGTCACCTCGTCGCCGACGGGCCCGGTGACCCGTACCTCCCGCCGCTCGAAACCCGCCGCGACCGCAGCGTCCACCGTTCCGTCGCCGCCGTCGGCCACGGGCAGCGCCTCGACCCCGACGTCCGGGACGACCCGGCGCAGCCCCGCCGTCACCCGCTCGGCGACCTGCACCGCCGTCAGCGAGCCCTTGAACTTGTCCGCGGCGATGAGCACCCGATGTGCCGACCGGGCCTTCGATGGTCCGTTCACTGCAGCGTCCGCCACCTTGCATTCCCCTTGCTCTCCGGGCCCTCACGCATGGTCAGGGCCAGTCGCGCCGATGCGACCCTAACCGGAGCGCGCCCCCGTCGTCATGCCCCGACCGCGCCCTGGTACAACCCTGACTGCTCCCTTTGCGCCCCCGTCCGGAACCGGCGCGGGCGTCCCGGAAATCGGGTAAACCGGAGCTATGACCCCTGTGGGCATTGAGCCAGAGCTCGCCGACCGCGTCCTCGGGGGCTGGCTGGGCCGGATCGCGGGCAACATGCTCGGCAAGCCGGTCGAGCAGGGCGACCTGTGGACGCGGGACCGTATCGACCAGTACCTGCGGCAGGCCGCCGCCCTGCCCCTCACCGACTACCTTCCCGAACCGGTCGGCGACGACGGCTTCGAGCTGCGCCCCGAATGGCGCCAGTGCGTGCGCGGCCGTATCCACGGCAGCTGCCGCGACGACGACGTCGACTACGCCATCCTCGGCCTCGACCTCCTGGAGACCCATGGCTTCGGCTTCAGCACGGAGCAGGTGGGCGATCTGTGGCTGCTGCGGCTGCCGTATCTGCAGACCTTCACGGCGGAGCGGGCGGCGTACCGGAACCTCGCCAACGGCCTCAAGCCACCGCTGACGGCCACCTACGACAACCCGTACCAGGAATGGATCGGCGCCCTGATCCGTGCCGACATCTACGGCTGGACGTGCCCGGGCGTCCCGCGCCGCGCCGCCTCCCTCGCCCGCCGGGACGCGGTCCTGTCCCACACCGGCAACGGCGTGTACGGCGCGATGTGGGCGGCGGCGCTGATCTCGGCGGCCTTCGAGGCGCCGACGGTCCGGCACGCGGTCGACGAGGCGCTGACCGTCATCCCGGCGAGCAGCCGCCTCGCCCGCACCGTGCGCCGGGTCGTCTCCCTCCACGACACCCGGATGACCTGGGAGGACACGCTCACGACGATGGCCGAGGAGACCGTGGGGCTCGGCTGGATCCACACGGTCCCGAACGCCGCGGTGCTCACCGCCGGGCTTCTGTACGGCGACGGCGACTTCACCCGGACCATCACGCTCACCGTTCGCGGCGGCCTGGACACCGACTCCAACGGCGCGACCGCGGGCTCGGTGACCGGCGTACTGACGGGCGCGGACGCCATCCCGGCCCAGTGGAAGGACCCCCTGGAGGACACGGTGCGCAGCGCGGTGTTCGGCTTCGACGGGATGCGGATCAGCGAGCTGGCGGAGCGGACGGTGCGCCTGGTGGAGTCGGACGGGGAGGCTGTGTGACGGCAGGAGGGCGAGGCTTCATGAGCCGGTGCTTCATGAGCCGGTGCTTCATGAGCCGGTGCTTCATGAGCCGGTGCTTCATGAGCCGGTGCTTCATGAGCGAGTACGGGCGCCCGGTGGGCCCCCCTGCGCTGGTTACGCTTCCTGGATGACCACCACCGAAGACTTCGCCACGTACATCGCGGGTCTGCCCCGCGTCCTCGCCGGGGCCGCCGCGCTCTTCCGTGACGCCGGCGACCGGGTGCTGCTCGTCGAGCCCAACTACCGGGAGGGCTGGGCGCTTCCGGGTGGCACCATCGAGTCCGACGAGGGCGAGACCCCGCGCCAGGGCGCGCGCCGCGAGACCGCCGAGGAGATCGGGCTCGACCGGGAGCTCGGCCGGCTGCTCGCGGTGGACTGGGTGCACGGGACGGCGCGGCCGCCGCTGGTGGCGTATCTGTACGACGGCGGAGTCCTCGGCGAGGACGACCTCAAGGCGATCCGGCTGCAGGAGGCGGAGCTGCTGTCCTGGCGGCTCGTGGCGCGCGAGGAGCTCACCGGGTACCTCCCCGGCGCGCTGGGCCGCCGTGTCCTGGCCGCGCTCGATGTCCTGACCGAGGGCACGGGCACGGCGGAGCTGGAGAACGGCCACCAGGTCGGCTGACGCCGAATCACCGCGCAGGCGACGGAGGCCGCCACGAGGAGGAGAGAGCGATGACCGAACGAATGGGCAGGGTGATCTGCGACATCACGATCTCGGCCGACGGGTACTCGGCCGGGCTCAATCAGACCGAGGAACGCCCGTTCGGCGACGACGGCGGCGACGGCTGGGGCGACAAGCTGCACGCCTGGATGTTCGAGAATCCCGACGAGAACCGGGCCGAGGTCGACCGGATGACCGCCGCCAAGGCATTCGTCATGGGGCGCAACATGTTCGGCCCCGTGCGTGGCGAGTGGGACCGGCAGTGGAACGGCTGGTGGGGCGACGATCCGCCGTTCCACGCCCCGGTGTTCGTGCTCACCCACTACGCGCGCGAGCCACAGCCGATGGACGGCGGCACCACGTACTACTTCGTCACCGACGGAATCGAGTCGGCACTGGCACGGGCACACGAGGCGGCCGGCGACGGCGACGTCGCGATCCAGGGCGGCGCGACCACCGTCAACCAGTACCTCGCCGCCGGCCTGATCGACGAGCTGCGGCTGCATCTCGTGCCGCTCACGCTCGGCGCCGGCACGCGGCTGTTCGAGGGCGTCCCCCCGCTGAAACTGGAGCAAGTCAGGTCGCGGTCGGCGAGCAGGGTCACGCACGCCACCTATCGCGTGCTGTCCTGAGCCGGAGGGCGTTACGGGAGCCGGGCGTGCAGGAGGCAGAATTCGTTGCCTTCCGGGTCGGCCAGGACGTGCCAGTTCTCGGTTCCGCTCTGGCCGACGTCGGCGGGCCTGGCGCCGAGAGCGAGCAGCCGCTCCAGCTCGGCATCCTGGTCGCGGTCGGTGGCGTTGATGTCGATGTGCAGTCGGAGCTTCCCGGTCCGCGGGTCGCTGCTGGGGCTGAGGACGAGGATGGGTTGCGGGCCGCCGAAGCCGGCGTCGGGCGGCCCGATCTCGATGCTTCCGTCGTCCTCCCGGCCGAGTTCGACGTAGCCGAGGACGTCGCTCCAGAACGCGGCGAGCCGGTCGGGGTCGGCGCAGTCGATGACCAGCTCACTGATGCGGCATGCCATGCCCGTCAGTGTACGGAGACCGTCGTGCTCGCCGGAGTCACGGCGGGGCGAGGGACCGCATCGAATTCCACTCGCTCCGAGCAGGCAGGCGTCCTAGTCTCGGCCCATGAACAGGCCACTCGTCGCCATCCTCAGTGGTGCAGGTATCTCCACGGATTCCGGCATCCCTGATTACCGCGGCCCGAACGGACTCTGGCGGCGGAATCCGGAGGCCGAGAAGCTCGTGACCTACGAGTACTACATGGGCGACCCCGAGATCAGACGCCGCTCCTGGCAGATGCGGCGGAAGAACCGGACGCTGAAGGCCGAGCCGAACGCCGCGCACCGGGCGGTCGCCGAACTGGAGAAGTCCGGGGTCCCGGTGCGGGTGATCACACAGAACGTGGACGGGCTGCACCAGCTCGCCGGGATGCCCGCCCGCAAGGTGCTCGAACTGCACGGCACCGCACGGAGTGTCGTATGCACGAAGTGTCACGCCCGAGGCCCGATGGAGGACACCCTCGCCCGGGTGGAGGCCGGCGAGGAGGACCCGCCGTGCCTGGAGTGCGGCGGAGTCCTGAAGTCGGCGACGGTGATGTTCGGCGAGCGGCTCGACCCCGTGGTCCTCGGCGAGGCGGTCGCCATCACCAAGGCCTGCCAGGTGTTCATCGCCGTCGGCAGCAGCCTGCAGGTCCAGCCCGCGGCCGGGCTCGCCGGCGTCGCCGCGGACCACGGCGCCCGCCTGATCATCGTCAACGCCGAGCCGACACCGTACGACGAACTCGCCGACGAGGTGATCCACGAGCCCATCGGCACGGCCCTGCCGACCCTGCTGCGCAGGGTGGGCGCCGAGAGCGACTGATCCCACCCCCGACAGACCGGGTCAGTGGGTGGGCGTTGTCGGATTTGTTGTGTCGAAGTAGACCCTGTCCGTGTCGGGGTCGAGGTGGAACGTGCCCGGGTACGTTCCGCCCGTCAGTTCGTCGTCGAAGGCGGGGCTGTGGACCCACTTGGCGTTCTTGGGGAGGTATTTGGTCAGTTGGGCCGGGATCCCGCTCGGGGGCTCGTGCTGGAAGTCCCGAGTTCGGAGGATGGCGGCGACCGCGCCTGCTTTCAGTTGGGCTGTTCCCACCACGCGGACGTCGGTGGGGCCCGGGACGCGGGAGTCGGTGCCCAGTGCCGTACCGAGCCAGTGCGCGTCGGACATCGGGCCCAGGGCGGTGAAGCGGCGTTCCAGGGGCTTCAGGTCCGTGCGGACCTTGTCGCCGTCCGCGCCCTTCGCGGTCGGTGTGCATGCCGCGAGCACCGTTGCCGCGCCCAGCGCGAGCACTCCCCGGCGTCCGGGTCCCGCCCAGCCGTTCATCCGTGCCCTCTCCGGCGTTTGCCATGGCCGAGAACGGATCGTAGCGGGCTCGCGGGCCGCGCCTAGAAGAGTGCCGCTCGCGCCTCTCCCCGTTCGAAGTCCAGCAGGCGCCGCTTGCGGTCCAGTCCGCCGCCGTAGCCCGTCAGGCTGCCGTCGGCGCCGACCACGCGGTGGCAGGGCACGATGATGCCGATCGGGTTCCGGCCGTTCGCCAGTCCGACTGCGCGGGAGGCGGCGGGATTGCCGAGGGCGTCGGCCAGTTGGCCGTAGGAGCGGGTCTCGCCGTACGGGATGGAGAGCAGCCGGCGCCAGACGCTCTGCTGGAACGGAGTGCCGGACGACAGGGTCAGGTCGAGGGTGAATTCCGTCAGCTCGCCTGCGAAATAGGCCGTCAACTGGTCCGTCGCCTCCGCGAAAGGAACCTCGTCGCGCTCGCCGAAGGATTCCTCCGGGGGGCGGTGGCGCTGACCGGCCATGTAGAGGCCGCACAGGACGCCCTCGTCGGCTACGAGCGTCAGGGGGCCGTACGGGCTGTCGATCACCGTGTGCTGCTTCACGGAACGTCCTTACACCGGGAGGAAGTTGATCGGGTGGCTGTCGGTCGCCCACAGGTACTGGACCGCGTACGCCCGCCAGGGGCGCCAGGCCGCCGCGTGGGACGTGAGCGCCGCCGGGGTCGACGGGAGGCCCAACTCCTGGGCGGCACGCCGGATTCCGAGGTCGGTGGGGAGGAAGGCGTCGGGGTCGCCGAGGGCGCGCATCGCGATGACGTCGACCGTCCAGGGGCCGAAGCCGGGCAGGGCGAGCAGTTGGGATCGGGTCTGCGTCCAGTCGCCCTCCACACCCAAGTGGAGTGTCCCCTCGGCCAGTTGGCCGATGAGTGTGGTGAAGGTGGTGCGGCGGGTGCGGGGCATCGCCAGTGCGGTGGGGTCCAGCGCGGCGAGTGCTTCGGTCGAGGGGAAGAGGTGCGTGAGGCCGCCCTCGGGGTCGTCCACCGTCTGACCGTGCGCGGTGACCAGACGGGCCGCGTGCGTGCGGGCGGCGGCCGTGGAGACCTGCTGGCCGAGTACGGCCCGTACGGCGAACTCCGCCTCGTCGACGGTACGCGGGACACGGCGGCCCGGTGCCTTGTCGACCAGCGGGGCGAGGACGGGATCCGTGCGCAGCTGGTCGTCGACCGCGACCGGGTCCGCGTCCAGATCGAGCATGCGGCGGCAGCGGCTGATCGCAACGGTCAGGTCGCGCAGATCGCTGAGCGTGAGGCGGCAGGCGATGTGGTCGGGCTGCGGGGTGAGTGCCACGATGCCGTGCCCGTACGGCAGTCGGAGCGTGCGCCGGTAGGCGCCGTCCCGCCATTCCTCCACACCCGGGACGGCGGTCGCGGCGAGGTGTCCGAAGAGGTTGTCCGGATTGAGGGGGGCGCGGAAGGGGAGGCGGAGGGACAGGACGCCGGGGGCGCTGCCCGCGGTCCTCCGCTTCGGTGTCCTCGCGCGCAGTTCGCTCGGCGAGAGGGCGAAGACCTCGCGGACGGTGTCGTTGAACGTGCGGATCGCGGAGAAACCGGCGGCGAAGGCGATGTCCGCCATCGGCAGCGGGGTCGTCTCGATGAGGATCCGCGCGGTCTGGGCGCGTTGCGCTCGGGCGAGGGCGAGCGGGCCCGCGCCCAGCTCGGCGAGCAGCTGGCGTTCGATCTGCCGGGTGCTGTAGCCGAGGCGGGCGGCGAGGCCGGGGACGCCCTTGCGGTCGACCACACCGTCCGCGATCAGCCGCATGGCACGGGCCACGAGGTCGGCGCGCTGGTTCCACTCCGGGGAGCCGGGGCTCGTGTCGGGCCGGCACCGCTTGCAGGCCCGGAAGCCGGCCTGCTGGCAGGCCGCCGCGCTCGGGTAGAAGGTCATGTTCCCGGGCTTGGGCGGTACGACGGGGCAGCTGGGCCGGCAGTAGATGCGGGTCGTCAGGACGGCCGTGAAGAACCATCCGTCGAAGCGTGCGTCCTTGGACTGGACGGCGCGCACACAGCGCTCCCGGTCGGTGTACATCCCGTTCCGCATGCGTCCAGCATCGGACACGGGGCGGGCGGGGGCTGGCGAGAATCCGACATCAACCTTGTGTGGCCAGGGCCCCGCGGGATCGCCTCCTCCGACGCCCGGGGGCTCAGCTCGTGCCCGACGGCTCCGGCGTGCCCGGCTCCGCCGGCTTCGCGGTGTCCTCGTCCTCCGCCACGAAGTCGACCACCGCGAGCGCGAACAGCAGGCCGAGCGCCAGACCGGTGACGACCCAGCCGGTCGGGTAGGGCCACAGGATGAACCACAGGATGAACCCGCCGACCAGGATCCAGGTGATCCATGCGCGGCGGTGCTGCACGAACGGCCCGACGGGTCCGGTGCGCAGTCCGGCCCGGTCGGCGGCCCCGCGGGTGGCGCCGATGCCCGCGTGCCACATCTGCCGTCCGACGCGAGGCACACGTCCCGGTCCGGTCATCCAGGCGGCGAGGGCGACGACGATGCCGAGGGTCACCACCGTCCGTACCGAGCCGCGGAGGAAGCGCGTCAACGTGTCGTACACCGACTCGGCCGCGGGCTGCGAGATGTTCTCCGGCAGGTTGCCGAGGTAGACGTCCCGGAAGACGATCAGGCCGACGTTGAGGAGCGCGGTGGCGAAGGCGAAGCACAGCGCGGCGGTGATCAGGGTCCGGCGGCGGTGGGTGGAGAGAAGGACGCCTCCGGCGACCAGGAGCACGGCGAGCACGGGGAGCCAGAATCCGGCGAGCTGGAGCAGCCGGAAGGCCGTCTTGAGCCTGCCGACGTCCTTTCCCTGGACGACGGTGAAGTTGGTGTGGATGTCGGGGATGTTCGCGGCGACCGTCATACCGCTGTCGACGAGTCGCTGCTTGACCTGCTCGATCACCGGGGCGAGGTCGATGGTGACCGTGTTCTGGTTCAGTTTCACGGCGCTGTCGGCGCTGCCCGTCAGGGCTTCGTCGACGGCGGCGTGGACGCGGCGGTTGGCGTCGGTCCAGATCTTCTCGAAGGCGTCGGACGCGACGATCTCCTGCGTCTTGTCGTGCACGAAGCTCTTGACGGCGCTCTCCAGCGAGTCGCCCAGTTTGCCGAGCGCCTTTTCCAGCAGCGGACGGTTGGCGGGGGCCGCGCCCTGCAGCAGGGCGGTCAGGTCGAGCTTGTCCGCCACGACATCGGTGACCCGGTTGGCGACCGCGTTCTGGATGTCCGGGTCGGAGGCGAGGGGCGCGACGGTGTCCACGTACCGGTCCGTGTCGCCGACGATGTTCGCGGTCCAGGCGGCGACGGCGGCCAGAGGCGCGAGAACACAGCCGATGATGATCAGTACGGCGGCGAAGAACGACCGCACCCTGTGCCGCGGCGCACGCTCGGCACCGCCCGCCTCCAGCTGCGCCACGCGCGCCCGCAGCTGCTCCAGCTCCGCCCGTGTGGCGTCCTCGCCGGAGGCGTCCTTGGCGCCTTCACTGTCCGCCACTGGGTTCTCCCTCCTCGACCGGTATCTCCCGGTAAAGGACAGGACATCCCGTGTGCGGAAGGGCGGCGAACGCTGCGGCACCGTTCGGGTGACCACGAGGGTGCGGCAGGGCTGCGGCGGCGCCGGTTCGGCAGCACGATGGACGCAGCGGCGGGTCAGGAGGTAGGACACGGCAGGCGAACCGAGCTTCTTCGAACTCGGAGTGGCCGACCCCGAGCGCGGGCGCGCCTTCTACGGTGCCCTGTTCGGCTGGACCCTCGACGCCGGCCCGACCGGCCGCGGCTTCGCCATCACCACCGACGGCCTGCCTGGCGGTCTGCACGGGGGCGACGCCGGCGCCTCACCGTATCTGTTCTTCCGCGTCGACGACCTGGACACGGCTCTCGCGAAGGTGCGCGAGCTGGGCGGGACGGTCGAGGAGCTCGGCGAGGAAGGGGAGGAGGACGAGGAGTCGGTCCGCCGGTTCGGCCGGTTCAAGCTGTGCCGCGACGACCAGGGCTCCGCGTTCGGGCTGCATCAGCCACCGAAGGGGCCTGACCCCGCCTGACCCCGCCTGACCCCGCCTGACCCCGCCTGACCCCGCCTCACCCTGCTCAGTGACCGTGGCTTCCGGTCCGCACCGTGAAGGCCGCCGTATGGACCTCTCCCCCGTGCTTGAAGTCGAGGAAGAGGCGGTACGTGCCGTCGCTCGGCGCCGTGGCCGTGAACGAGATGTCCGGGCCGGGCCTGGTCGTGCCGTCGCCGGGTTCGCCGTTCGGGTGGACGTGGAGGTAGGCGAGGTCGCCGGAGCGCAGGGCCACCAGATGCCCGTACGCGCCCAGGTAGGGCTGGAGGTCGCTGACGGGCCTGCCGTTCCTGGAGACCGTCAGCCGGAGCTCCTCGGCTGCGCCCGGGCGCAGCCGTCCGGCCCGCCGGACGTCGTAGCCGTCGGTCCGGGCGGTGACGGCGGGCCGCGGCAGGCTCCTCGGCTCGTACGGGCCCGAGGCCGCCAGGTCCGCGCCGAGGGTGAGGTTCCCGGCCCCCTTCCTCGCCGGGGTGAAGTCGGCGAAGACGCGGTAGCCGCCCGCGCGGGGCAGCGCGACGGGGGTGCTCCAGGTGCCGTCGGCGGCGCGGGCGGGATGCAGATGGCGGTAGGTGACGAGGTCGCGTGAGGCGACGATGAGGTGCAGTTCCTTGTCGTGTTCGCGCTGGTAGGCGGTGACGGCGCGACCGTTCCCGTCCCGTATGGCGAAGCGCAGGTCGGCGCGTTGCCCCGCGCTGACGCGAGGGGTTTCCAGGTCGAGGGTGTAGCCGTTCTCGGAGATCTGCAGTCCCCCCGCCGGGGTCGCTTCGTGTCCTGTGTGGCCGCCTCGCTCGGCGTGTGCCGGGGAGTCCTTCCCGTGGCTGTCGTGGGGTGCGGGCGGGGTGTCCGCGGCCGGCGGGCCGAGGCTCTGACCCACGCCGTAGGCGGTGCCGAACGTCGCGGCCAGCGCCGCGGCGAAGGCGGTGATCTTGAGTCCAGCGTGCATGACCGTCTCCTGAGCAAACGGGCCTCCGGCCTGGTGTCGGGGCCCTCCGTTCAGATTCACCATACCCCTGGGGGGTATACAGTCAAGCATACAGTCAAGCCCCGGCACGGCCGGCGGGACAGAACCCGCGCCCCCATGGACAGGATTCAGCGGACCTGCGCGGCGAACGCCTCGTACGCCCGCTCGTCGAGCAGGACGAACCTGATCTCCTCGACGTCCGTCTTCGTGGCCCGGACCGTTTCCACCGCGATCCGCGCGGCGTCGTCCATCGGCCACCCGTAGATCCCCGCCGAGACGGCAGGGAACGCGACCGTGCGGGCGCCCAGCTCGTCCGCGACCCGCAGCGACTCCCGGTAGCAGGAGGCCAGCAGCTGCGACCGGTCCTCCTGGGGGCTGAACCGCGGACCCACCGTGTGGATCACCCACCGCGCGTCCAGTTCGCCCGCGGTGGTGGCGACCGCCTGGCCGGTGGGCAGGCCCTTCCCGTAGTGGGCGGCACGAAGCCTGCGGCAGTCCTCCAGGATCGCGGGGCCGCCCCGGCGGTGGATCGCGCCGTCGACGCCTCCGCCGCCGAGGAGGGAGGAGTTCGCCGCGTTGACGATCGCGTCGACACTTTCGCGCGTGATGTCGCCCTGGACGAGCGTGATGGTGGTCATGTCCGTTTCTTACACCACGGACGGGGGCGAGTTTTCGCACCACGGACGGGGGCGGGGCCGGGCGGCGGGTCCAGGCCGGCGCGGCCCATCGGGCGGCCCACGCTCCGGGCTTCACCGTCGGCGCTTCACGAGGGGTCCCCTTGAGGCCGAGCCCCGTCAACCTGTCGCGGGCCCGGGCGAGTTCGGCCGCGATGCCATCGCCCGTAATTCGGTTGACCGGTGTGGCGGCGAGGCCTGAGGCTTCCGCCCATGACGGGTATTGATGGATCATGCGATCCGCGGTTCGCCGCTGTTCGTGAGGCGCTTGCAGCTTTGCTCGGCAAGGACGACGTGGGCGCCTCGGCGGCCGTCTACCTTGATGGCGAGCCGGTGGTCGACATCTGGGGCGGGTACGCCGATGCGGACCGTTCCGCCGGCTGGGATCGCGACACCATCACGGGCGTGAACTCGACGACCAAGAACATGACCGCGCTGTGCGCGCTGATTCTGGCCGACCGGGGCGAGCTCGATCTGTCCGCCCCGGTCGCCGCTTATTGGCCCGAGTTCGCCGCGGCCGGCAAGGAGAGCGTTCTGGTACGGCACGTGCTGTCGCACACAGCGGGGCTGCCGGACCTGACCGGGCCGACGGCGCCCGAGGAGCTCTACGACTGGGAGAGCGTGACAGCGGGGCTGGCCGCGCAGGCGCCCGTATGGGAACCCGGAACGGCTGCCGGCTATCACGCGCTCACCTTCGGGTTCCTCGTTGGTGAGATCGTCCGCAGGATCACCGGCCGCAGCCTCGGCGAGTTCTTCGCCGACGAAGTGGCCGAACCGCTGGGCGCGGACTTCCACATCGGGCTCTCTGCCGATCACGACCACCGCGTCGCACCGCTCATCCCGCCGCCGTCACTGACCGATGAGTACGCCGCCAGCGCACCGCCCGGACCGGATGGCGCACCTCGGGAGAACACCGGCGTCGCGATCCGGGTCAAGGACGCCAACTCCGTGGCCTGGCGCCGAGCGCAGATCCCTGCGGTGAACGGCTTCGGCAACGCTCGGTCTGTCGCCCTTGTCCAGTCGGTACTGGCAAACGGGGGCTCGGTCGGCGGCGTGCGACTGCTGTCCCCCGAGGGGTGCGAGCCCGCGTGGCAGGAGGTGTTCCGCGGCAACGACCGCGTCCTGCGGACGCCCATGTCCTGGACGGTGGGCTTCGGTAAGTTCGGCAACACCTTCGGCTGGGGCGGCTGGGGCGGCTCGCTGGTCGCGAGCGATCCCGGCTCACGCATGACGGTGGCCTATGTCATGAACCAGATGATCGACCGGGACCGGCAGGATGACAACCGCGGCATGGAGATCGTGATGGCCGCCTACAGCGGCCTGAACTGACTGCGCAACGGCCAGTCTCTGCGCTATGGGCAGTCTGGGCCTGCACAGGCTGCCCGCTCCCGCTCTCAGCTCCGCGTCTTGGGCCGGATCACATCTGCCGCAGCCGCCGCCACACGGCCTTGGCCGCGTTGTGTCCCGACATGCCGTGGACGCCGGGGCCGGGCGGCGTGGCCGACGAGCAGATGAAGACCGCCGGGTGCGACGTGCCGTACGGGAACAGGGACAGCTTGGGGCGCAGCAGGATCTGGAGTCCGGAGACCGCGCCGGAGCCGATGTCGCCGCCGATGTAGTTGGCGTTGCGGGCGGCGAGTTCGGGCGGTCCCGCGGTCGCGCGGGCGAGGACGCGGTCGCGGAAACCCGGGGCGAAGCGCTCCAGTTGGCGTTCGATGGCGTCCGTGAGGTCGCCGGTCCAGCCGCTCGGGACATGCCCGTACGCCCAGAAGACCTGCTTGCCGGCGGGGGCGCGGGTGGGGTCGACCACGCCCGGCTGCACGGTGATCATGAACGGTCTGTCGGGCGCACGGCCCTCCCGGGACGCGGCGCGCAGAGCGGTGCCGATCTCGGCGCTGTCCGCGCCGATCTGCACGGTGCCGGCCACGCGTGCCTCCTTCGCGGTCCACGGCACCGGGCCGTCGAGCGCGTAGTCGACCTTGAAGACGCCGGGGCCGTAGCGGTAGCCCGCGTAGTAGTTGCCGAGGTCCGCGATCCTCGCCAGCGCGGTCGGCGAGGTGTCGAAGACGTACGCGCGCGCGGGCGGCAGGTCGTCGAGGCGTTTGACCTCGTAGTCGGTGTGGATTGCGCCCCCGAGGTCCTTCAGAAGGGCGGCGAGGGCGTCGGAGATCGACTGGGAGCCGCCGCGGGCCACCGGCCAGCCCCGGGCGTGCGCGGCCAGGGCGAAGACCAGGCCGACGGCGCCGGTGGCGAAGCCGGTGAGCGGGGCCATCACATGGGCGACCAGACCGGCGAACAGGGCCTTGGCCCGCTCGTCCCGGAAGCGGCGCATCAGCCAGGTCGACGGCGGCAGTCCCACGAGGCCGAAGCGGGCGAGGGTGACCGGGTCGCGGGGCAGCGCGGTCAGCGGCAGCGACATGAAGTCGCGGGCCAGGGTGTCCCACTTGGGCAGGAAGGGCTCGACCAGCCTGCGGTACGCCCCCGCGTCGCGCGGCCCGAGGGAGGCGGCCGTCTCCGCGACCGAGCGCGACAGCACGGCGGCGGTGCCGTCGGGGAAGGGGTGGGCCATGGGCAGGTCGGGGTGCAGCCACTGAAGGCCGTAGCGCTCCAGGGGCAGGGCACGGAAGGCGGGCGAGTTGATGCCGAGAGGGTGCGCCGCGGAGCACGGGTCGTGGCGGAAGCCGGGGAGGGTGAGCTCCTCGGTGCACGCTCCCCCGCCCACGGTGTCCCGGGCTTCGAAGACGGCCACGGAGAAGCCGCGGCGGGCCAGCTCCACGGCAGCGGTCAGCCCGTTCGGCCCCGCACCCACCACGACCGCATCGAGCATCGACGGCACCTTCGGACCCCTTCGTCAGCCGATGGCCTCTGAGGATCAGGATATGCCGCGGGACCGACGGACCGGGGGTCGGGCGGTCGGCGGGAGTGGCTACGACGCGCTCAGCAGCTCAGCGACGCGGCGGGCCGTGGCCGCGTCGCGCGCCGCCGTGAACGGCAGTTGGTTGCCGCCCCTGATGCGGAACGGCTCGCCCGTGCGGGTCAGGTGGGCGCCGCCCGCCTCCTCGACGAGGAGCAGGCCCGCCGCGTGGTCCCAGGCTGCCTCCCAGGAGAAGGCCGTGGCGTCCAACTCGCCGCGGGCGACGGCCAGATACTCCAGGCCCGCCGAACCGCACGCGCGCGGTGCCACACCGTCCGTCCACAGGCCCAGCAGGGCGCGCTTCTGCTCGTCGGTCGTGTAGTCCGGGTGGGACGTGGCCACTTGGAGGTCCCGGACGGGCTCGGGCGCGCCGGAGTACAGCCGCTCACCGTCGAGGAACGCGCCCTGGCCCCGTATCGCCGTGGCGAGTTGGTCGCTCGCGGGCGCGTACGTCCACGAGGCGAGCACGTCTCCGCCCTGCGCGAGCGCGACGAGAGTGCAGAACCCGGGGTCGCCGTGCACGAACTGCCGCGTTCCGTCGACCGGGTCGACGATCCAGACGGGTGCGTCGCCCTGTATGGCTTCGTAGACCACCGGGTTGGTGTGCACCGCCTCCTCGCCGACCACGACCGAGCCGGGCAGAAGGGCGCCGAGGGCCTCGGTGAGGTACTGCTCGGCGTTGCGGTCGGCGTCCGTCACCAGGTCGTGCGGGCCGGACTTCTGGTCGATCTCGTGGTCGGCGAGCCGGCGGAACCGGGGCAGGATCTCGGCCGCGGCGGCCTTGCGGACCGCTTCCTCCACGTCGGCCGAGTGGCGCGCGAGAAACTCGTCGATGGTTTCCGTTTCTTCGATCATGTCTCCATGAGAGCACGCGCCACTGACAATCCCCACCCGGCCCGTGTACTCGCGGTGGAATCGGGATGAACACCCGGTGCGGGACATCAGCACCTACATAGGGACGTAACCACCCGTTACCGGCGGCCCCGCCCGGCCCCGCCCCTGGGCCGGGCCTCAGCGTCCGACCGCATACCCCTGCATGCCCCGGGGATTCGCCGCCGCCGACAGGATCCCGGTCCGCGGGTCGCGGGCGACCGCGCACAGCCGGCCCTCCGACCAGGCGTCACCCACGGTCACGTCGTGCCCGCGCCGCCGCAGCTCCGCTACGACGCCGGGGTCCATGCGGGACTCGACGGTGACGCTGCCCGGGCGCATGCCGCGCGGATGGAACGAGCCGGGGAAGCCGTCGTTGTGCCAGTTCGGGGCGTCGACGGCGCCTTGGAGGTCCGGGCCGCCGCGCACCTCGTCCCGCAGCGCCACCGCCAGGAAGAAATGAAGCTGCCACTGGTCCTGCTGGTCCCCGCCGGGTGTGCCGAACGCCAGGACGGGGAGCCCGTCGCGCAGCGCGATCGAGGGCGTGAGGGTGGTGCGCGGCCGGCGGCCCGGGGTGAGGGAGTTCGGCAGGCCCTCCTCCAGCCAGGTCGTCTGAAGCCGGGTGCCGAGCGGGAAGCCCAGTTCGGGCACGACGGGGTTGGACTGGAGCCAGCCGCCGCTGGGCGTGGCCGCGACCATGTTGCCCCAGCGGTCGACGACGTCGAGGTGGCAGGTGTCGCCGCGGGTCGCTCCGTCCGCGGCGACGTGAGGTGCGCCGGGTGTGCGGGACGCCCCGTGCACGGCCACGGTCGGCTCGCCGGCGCCCGGCCAGTTCGAGCCGGGCTCGTCACCCGCCTCCACGCGCGCGTGGGCGCACAGCCGCGGAGTGCGCCCGCCCGGACTGCCGGGCCGCAGCTCGTACGATGCCCGGTCACCGAGGAGCTGCCGCCGGGCCGTGTTGTACGGCACCGACAGCAGCTCGTCCAGCGGCACCTCGGCCGCGTCCCCGTACCAGGCCTCCCGGTCGGCTATGGCGAGCTTGCAGCCCTCGATCAGCAGGTGGACGTAATCGGCGGAACCGTACGGGGGCAGCTCGGGCGGGAGCAGCGCGAGCTGCTGGAGCAGGACCGGGCCCTGGCTCCAGGGTCCGGCCTTGCACAGGGTCCAGCCGTTCCAGTCGTACGTCGCCGGGGTCTCGTAGGTCGCGGACCAGGCGGCGAGGTCCTCGGTCGTCAGCGTGCCGGAGTGGCGCTCGCCGCTGGTGTCCGGGGTGGGCCGGTGCGCCTGCCGTACGAGGGCCTCGGCGATGAACCCGCTGCGCCACGCCTCCCGTGCCGCCTCGATCTGCGCCTCCCGGTCCCCCGCGCGGGCGGCCTCGGCGAGCAGTCGGTTCCAGGTGGCGGCGAGCGCGGGGTTGCGGAACGGCTCGCCGGGCCGGGGAGGTCGTCCGCCGGGCAGGTACACCTCCGCCGACGAGGTCCACTCGGTCTCGAACAGCTCCCGGACGGACTCCACGGTCTCGCCGACGCGCTCCACGGGCGCGTGCCCGTGCTCCGCGTATCCGATGGCGTACGAGAGGACCTCGGCGAGCGGCTTCGTGCCGTGGTCGCGCAGCAGGAGCATCCAGGCGTCGAAGGCGCCCGGCACGGCGGCGGCGAGCGGACCGGTGCCGGGGACGAGGTCCAGGCCGAGGTCCCGGTAGTGGGCGACCGTCGCCCCGGCCGGAGCGACGCCCTGACCGCACAGGACCCGGACCTCGCCGCCCGCAGGGGCGAGCAGGATCGGCACCTCGCCGGCCGGCCCGTTGAGGTGCGGCTCGACGACGTGCAGCACGAAGGCGCCCGCCACGGCCGCGTCGTAGGCGTTGCCGCCGTTCTCCAGCACGGCCATCGCCGACTGCGCGGCCAGCCAGTGGGTGGCGGACACCATGCCGAAGGTGCCCTGGAGGGTGGGTCGGGTGGTGAACACCAACTCTCGCCTTTCTTCCAGGCCGTGCTCCGGTACGCGGCGGGAACGGCCGTCAGTCCTCCGCCGTGCCGACCGCGGCGACCGCGGCGTCGAGGAGAGGGCCGAGTTCCCGGGACGCGGTCGCCAGGGCGCGGACGGTCCGCTCGGCTGAGTCCACCCTATGACCGTGGTCGTAGGAGGGGCTCCTATGACCATGTTGTTGATGAAGCTCTCGGTGAACCTGTTCCTGATCACGCTCGTCACCGGGCAGCGGCGACCGACGTCCTGAAGAACGACCGCCTGATCGCGGAGTCCGCCCGCACGCACCTCCACGGCTCGCCCGACTGACGCACGGGGTGCGGGTGTTCAGGCCCGCCCGGCCGCACCACCCCGTGCGACTCGGTCAGTTCACCGCCCGCCGCACGGACATAACGGGACACACAACCCGTCGATCTCCAGCCACAGTTACCACGCGAGCACGGAGCGAGTTGACACTTTCGTCTCACCGGGTCTCGTGTGACACTGGCGTTCCTGTCCGCAGTGTGGACTCCTCCGCACCATCCCCCACGAGAAGTGCGCCGTGCGTTCCCTACCTCTGCCGATCAGCCTCACCGCGCGCCTGTCCCCGGTCGTCGTGCTCGCCGCGGCGGGCTGGGCGCTGTCGTCCGGTCCGCTGGCCGCGACCCCGGCCGCCGAGGACAAGGCGGACGGGAAGACGGCCACCCAGTCCCCCTCCGCGCCGTCGACGTCGGCGGCCTCGAAGGCGTACGCCGCCGCGCCCGCCCCGTGCGGCACCCTGTCCGAGAAGACCGTCAAGTCCCTTGTGCCGGGCGCCAAGACGGCCGGCAAGGAGATCCCCTCGACGGACACGAAGGTGCGCCGCACCTGCTCCTGGAACGCTCTCAAGGGGTACGACTACCGCTGGCTCGACGTCTCCTTCGAGCTCATGGACTCGGACGAAGAGGCACAGAAGTCGTACAAGGCACGCATCGCGGAGAAAAACGGCGGAGGGACGGTCCCCGGTCTCGGCGACGCGGGCTACTCCGTCGTGAACCTCACCACCGAGGACAAGCAGGAGACACGCGAGGGCGTGGTCCTCGCGCAGGTGTCCAACGCGCTGGTGATCGTCACGTACAACGGCAGTGACTTCGAGTCGAAGAAGGCGCCCGGTACGGACGAGATCAACAAGGGCGCCATCAAAGCCGCCAAGGAAGCGGCGGCGGGGCTGGAGGGCGGTCAGAAGTCCTGACCGCCCTCCTCCGCCGCCGGGTTCACGCCTCCAGACGGTCCCGTCCGCGCGCCAGCATCAGCACCACGTACAGCAGCATCGAGGTGCCGAGTCCGACCGCCCAGCCGTAGTCGGCGAGCGGCGCCAGTGCGGGGACGGGCCGGCCGTCGACCAGCGGGTGGAAGTCGGCGCCGCCGACGGCGAGGACGCCGCCGGCCAGGAAGGCGACGACGGCCCGCCAGTTCCAGCCGCCTTCGTACCAGTAGCGGCCGCCCGTGCGGTACAGGTCGGTGAGGTCGAGCCTGCCGCGGCGCAGGATCCAGTAGTCGGCGATCAGGATGCCGGCGACCGTGCCGAGCAGACCGCCGACCAGGCCGAGCCAGGTGAAGATGTAGCCCTGCGGGTCGGAGTACAGCTTCCACGGGAAGATGAGCACGCCGATGACGCAGGTGGCGAGCGCTCCGGCCCGGAAACTGATCTTCCGGGGCGCGACGTTGGAGAAGTCGAAGGCCGGCGAGACCAGGTTGGCGGCGACATTCACGGACAGGGTCGCCACCAGCACGGTGACCAGCGCGAACAGCAGGCCGACGACGCTGTCCGTCTTGGCGGCCAGCTGGACCGGGTCCCAGATCGTCTCGCCGTAGACCGCCTGCGAACCGGAGGTGACGAGCACCGACAGGAACGCGAACAGGGTCATGGTGGTCGGCAGGCCCAGTGCCTGTCCCCATGTCTGGGCCCGCTGGCTCTTGCCGTAGCGGGTGAAGTCCGGGATGTTCAGGGACAGGGTCGACCAGAAGCCGATCATGCCCATGAGGGAGGGCCAGAACAGCTTCCAGAAGTCGGAGCCCCAGCCGAGTTGCGAGGGCTGGTCGAGCAGCGGGCCGAAGCCGCCCGCCTTGTTGCTCATCCAGATCAGCATCACGAACGCGCCGACGAGCACGAAGGGCGCCGCCCAGTTCTCGAACCGGCGGATCGTGTCCATACCCCGGTAGATGATCGCGACCTGGAGCACCCAGAACAGCGCGAACGACAGCCACATGGTCCAGGCGTGGCCGCCGATGTGCGCGGCGTTCGCCCAGCTGTCGCCGATCAGCTTGCCGGCGAGGAAGTAGATCGCCTCGCCGCCGATCCAGGTCTGGATGCCGAACCAGCCGCACGCCACCAGCGCCCGGACGACGGCGGGCAGGTTGGCGCCGCGGACGCCGAAGGAGGCGCGCGCGAAGACCGGGAAGGGGATGCCGTACTTGGGTCCGGCGTGCCCGGTGAGCAGCATCGGCACCAGCACGATCACATTGGCCAGGGCGATGGTGAGCACCGCCTGCTTCCAGTCCATGCCGACGGCGATCAGACCGGAGGCGAGGGTCCAGGAGGCCGTGTTGTGGGCCATGCCGACCCACAGCGCGGTGAAGTTGTACGTGGTCCAGGTGCGCCTCTCCACCGGGACCGGCAGCAGGTCCTCGTTGGCGTAGGGGCCGCTCGGGGCGGCGCCCGGGGCGAGTTCGACCCGGCCGTCGGCGAGGGTGACTTGGGCGGACGGCGGTATGGCCGTGGGAGCGGTATCGGTCATGGGCAGGCCAATCAAGGGGAGGTGGGTCGGGAAAGGCCGTGCGGGTGGTGCCGATGGGGGGTGCGCCCTGGGGGAAAAACAACGCGGAGCGCCCTGGCCCCCTTCCCGGGAGAGCGGAAAGGGGGAGATCAGGTGGGGGACCTACGGGGACGGGTCAGGGCTACGGGTCCGGTCAGCCGTTGACCGCCGGGATCACCGTCGACCCGTACGCGTCGATGGTGGCCTCCTGGGCGTCGTGCATGTCGTAGACGGCGAACTGGTCCACTCCCAGCTCGCGCAGCGCGTGCAGCTTCTCGATGTGCTTCCCGACGGGGCCGACGATGCAGAACCGGTCGACGATCTCGTCCGGCACGAACGCGGTGTCGGGGTTGTCGGCGCGCCCGTGGTGGGAGTAGTCGTACCCCTCGCGGGCCTTGATGTAGTCGGTGAGTTCCTCGGGTACGGCGGCGGAGTGCTCGCCGTACTTCGCGACCAGGTCGGCCACATGGTTGCCCACCATTCCGCCGAACCACCGGCACTGTTCCCGCGCATGGGCGAGCGCCTCGGGCGAGTCGTCCTCGGTGACGTAGGCGGGTGCGGCGACGCAGATCTTCACCTCGGACGGGTCACGCCCGGCGGCGACCGCGGCGTCCTTCACCGCCTTGACCATGTACTCGGTGAGGTACAGGTCGGCGAGCTGGAGGATGAACCCGTCGGCCTCCTCACCGGCCATCTTCAGCGCCTTGGGGCCGTACGCCGCCATCCATACGGGGAGTTCGGCGCCGGGCTTGATCCACGGGAATCTGATGACCGTACCGCCGCCGAGGTCGGCCTCTTCGCCGCTCCCCAGCGCCCGGATGACCTTCATCGCCTCGCTGATGCGGGCCAGGGTGTTGGGCTTGCGGCCCGCCACCCGCATCGCGGAGTCGCCGCGGCCGATCCCGCACACCGTGCGGTTGCCGAACATGTCGTTGAGGGTGGCGAAGGTGGAGGCGGTGACCTCCCAGGTGCGGGTGCCCGGGTTGGTGACCATGGGGCCGACCGTCAGCTTGCTGGTGCTGGAGAGGATCTGACTGTAGATCACGAACGGTTCCTGCCACAGCACGGCCGAGTCGAAGGTCCAGCCGTAGGTGAAGCCGTTGCGCTCGGCGCGCTTCATCAGGCTGATGACCTTCGAGGCCGGCGGGTCGGTCTGCAGGACGAGTCCGAAGTCCATGTGCGCCACTCCTAGGTGAGGTACTGACAGGTGGAGCGCGGGGTGTAGACACCGTGACCCGCGTGTCCGGTGTACTCCCGCTCGGTGATGACGAGCTCGCCGCGTGAGAGGACCGTCTCGACGCGGCCGGTCAGGCGCTTGCCCTCGTACGCCGAGTAGTCGACGTTCATGTGGTGCGTCTCGGCGGACAGGGTCTGCTCGGCGTGCGGGTCGTAGATGACGACGTCGGCGTCGGCGCCGGGCGCGATGGTGCCCTTCTTCGGGTACATGCCGAACATACGGGCCGGGGTCGCGCAGGCGATCTCGATCCAGCGGCGGCGCGAGATGTGCCCGTCGACGACGGCCTGGTGGAGCAGGTCCATACGGTTCTCGACGCCCGGCAGACCGTTGGGGATCTTGGAGAAGTCGCCGCGGCCGAGTTCCTTCTGGCCGACGAAGCAGAAGGGGCAGTGGTCGGTGGAGACGACCTGGAGGTCGTTGGTACGCAGCCCCTGCCACAGCTTGGCCTGGTGCTCCTTGGGCCGCAGGGGCGTCGAGCACACGTACTTCGCGCCTTCGAAGTCCGGCTCGGCCAGGTTGTCGGTGGACAGGAAGAGGTACTGCGGGCATGTCTCGCCGAAGACGTTCAGCCCCTCGTCGCGCGCCCGGGCCAGCTCGGCGACCGCCTCCATCGCCGAGACGTGCACGACGTACAGCGGCGCTCCGGCGACCTGCGCGAGCCGGATGGCGCGGTGGGTGGCCTCGGCCTCCAGGAGGGCCTTGCGGACCTCGCCGTGGTACCTCGGGTCCGTCTCCCCGCGGGCCAGCGCCTGTTCCACCAGCACGTCGATCGCGATGCCGTTCTCGGCGTGCATCATGATCAGGCCGCCGTTCTCGGCGGAGCGCTGCATGGCGCGCAGGATCTGGCCGTCGTCGCTGTAGAAGACGCCGGGGTAGGCCATGAACTGCTTGAACGAGGAGACGCCCTCCTCGACCAGCAGATCCATCTCCTTGAGGGTGTCCTCGTTGACATCGGAGACGATCATGTGGAAGCCGTAGTCGATCGCACAGTTGCCCTCGGCCTTGGCGTGCCAGGCGTCCACGCCCTCGCGCAGGGTGTGGCCGACGCTCTGCACGGCGAAGTCGACGATCGTGGTGGTACCGCCCCAGGCGGCGGCCCGGGTGCCGGTCTCGAAGGTGTCGGAGGCGAAGGTGCCGCCGAACGGCAGCTCCATGTGGGTGTGGGCGTCGACGCCGCCCGGGATGACGTACTTCCCGGTGGCGTCCATGGTCCGCTCGGCCGTCCATGCCTCGGCGGCCGGGGTGCCGCTCGCGGCCAGTGCCGCGATACGGCCGTCCTCGATGAGGACGTCGGCGTGGATCTCGTCGGACGCGGTGATGACGAGGCCACCGCGGATGACGGTACGGCTGCTCATGCGGTCACGCTCCGCTCGGTTGCGGTCGGAAGTGCGGGTCGTTGTGTGGCTGCTCTCGCGGTTCCCCGTGCTTGCTCTCGCGGTTCCCCGTGCTTACGGTGCGGTCAGCGGGGAGTACGCGTCGGGGCGGCGGTCGCGGTAGAACTGCCAGCGGTCGCGCACCTCGCGCAGCTTGGCGAGATCCAGGTCGCGGACGACGAGTTCGGTCTCCTTGTCGCTCGCCACCTCCCCGACGAACTGCGCCTCCGGGTCGACGAAGTAGGACGTCCCGTAGAAGTCGTTGTCGCCGAGGTCCTCGACACCGACCCGGTTGATCGCACCCACGAAGTACTCGTTGGCGGCGGCCGCGGCCGGCTGCTCCAGCTGCCACAGATACGCGGACAGACCGCGCGAGGTGGCCGACGGGTTGAAGACGATCTCGGCGCCCTGGAGGCCCAGAGCGCGCCAGCCCTCCGGGAAGTGACGGTCGTAGCAGATGTAGACACCGATCCGGCCGGCCTTGGTGTCGAAGACCGGCCAGCCGCTGTTGCCCGGGCGGAAGTAGAACTTCTCCCAGAAGCCGGGCACCTGCGGAATGTGGTGCTTGCGGTACTTGCCGAGATAGGAGCCGTCCGCGTCGATCACCGCGGCCGTGTTGTAGAGGACGCCGGGCTGCTCCTCCTCGTACATCGGCAGCACGAGAACGATGCCCAACTCCCTGGCGAGCGCCTGGAACCGCTTGATGATCGGGCCGTCCGGGATCCGCTCGGCGTACTCGTAGAACGCCTTGTCCTGGACCTGGCAGAAGTAGGGTCCGTAGAACAGCTCCTGGAAGCACAGGACTTGAGCACCTTGCGCGGCCGCGTCCCGGGCCGCCTGCTCGTGCACCTGGATCATCGACTCCTTGTCGCCCGTCCATGCGGTCTGGAAGAGGGCGGCACGGATCACTGTGCTCATCGGGACCTCCGGTCACTCGGTGTGCTGGGGCTCGCCCCAGGAGCCTAGGAAGTCCGAAAGCAGGCTTTGAGTTGCACGGTGTCACGTCTGAAGGCATACGGCGTGTCACGGTGTCACCCTGTCGTGAGCCCATGTTTCACCGCCGTTTTCCCAGGTCGTTCTGTGTTTTCGCCGCTGTTTCGCGGCATCGCGTGCCGCATTGTGTGCCGCGCGGGGTCACGCCTGTTGCGCGTCGTGCGCGAGGAGCGCTATGTGCACCGAGGCGGCCTGTTCGAAGTCGTCGAGGTCCACACCCAGCCGCGTCTGTATCGCCTCCAGCCGGCGGTAGAGCGCGGGCCGGGAGACATGGTGGAGCTGGGCCGTGCGGGACTTGTTGCGGCCCGTGGCGAGATAGGTCCGCAGCACGGCGAGCAGGTCCTCGCCGGCCCCGCAGAGCAGCCCGTCCAGTTCCCGCTCCGCGAAGGCCTGCACATACGGGTCGTCGCGCAGCAGCCGGATCAGTCCGCGCAGGTGGACGTCCTTGAGGCGGACGACGGCCGGGAGGTCCAGGGCGGCCGAGGAGTCGGCCACGGCGTCCGCCACGTGCTGCGCCTCACGCAGTCCGGCGGGTACGTCGTCCCAGGCGGTGCGCGGGTCGGCCGCCGCCACCACGGTCCCCGGCGAGCCCGACTCCGAGCGCAGCCGGGCCGCGAAGTGCGCGGTGAGCGCCGGGGCGTCCTGGTCGCGGGCGAGGCTGAGCAGCACGGCGGTCGCTCCGTCGGCCAGCTCGGCGACGAGTCCGGAAAGGCCCAGCATGCGCAGCACCCGGTCCAGCCGGTCCGTCTCGCCGTCCCGCACGACCAGCGGCACAAAGGTGCGCCGGTTGACCGGCAGTCCGGCGGCCCGCGCCCGGGGCAGCAACTGCCGCGCCGGTACGACCCCGGAGACCAGGTCGGTCAGCAGGCCCTGCGCGGACTGCTCCTCCCAGGTGTGCGCCGAGGTGCCGCCGAGCATGCGGTGCAGGACGAGGGCCTCGGCGGCGCGGTCGGCGAGCAGGCGTCCGGTGGCGGTGTCGCCGCGGTGGCCGCACAGCATGATCTGCCCCCAGCGCTCGCCCCGTCCCCCGAGCTCGGCGCGGATCCAGCCGTCGCCCTCGCTGCCCCCGGCCTGGCGGGCGATGCGCTCCCAGTCGCGCAGCACGTCGTCGACCGCCGACCGCTCCCCCGCCGTGGCGAGGACACGGTGGGCGAGGTTGGTGACGACGACCGGGCAGGCGCTGTGCTGGGCGACCTCGTCGAGCAGCCGTTGCAGCGGGGCGCCCGCGGTGATGAGACCGGTGAGCGCCGTCCGTACCGACTCGGAGAGGCTGACCGCCGCGAACTTCCGCCGCACCAGCCGGGACTGGACCTCCTCCGTCAGCTCGGCGAAGGGGAACGGCCGGTGCAGTACGACCATCGGCAGCCCGCAGCGCTCGGCCGCCCGGCGCATCACATCGGGCGGGGAGGGGAAGGCCCGGCCGAGGCCGAGGACGAGCGCCGCGGCCTCCGCGCGGTGCAGCGACTGGACGTACTCGGCCTGCGCGCCCTCGTCGCCGGCGAGCAGCACACCGGTGGTGAGGACCATCTCGCCGCCGCTGAGCATCACGCCGACGTCGGGGGCCTCGGCTACGTGCACCCAGCGCACGGGCCGGTCGAGCTGGCTCGCGCCGGCCACCACCTCGGGCTCCCCGGCGAGCACCCGTTCCATCGTGAGGACCTGACGGACCGACAGGGTCGGCTCCTGTCGCTCCCAGATATGGAGGGTGGTGGTCATGCCTGATCCCTTGCTCGGTTCGCTGCTACTGGATGCCCCGCAGCGCGCGTTCGAGGATCGCGGCGCCCTCCTCGGCCTCCGCCACGGTGAGGGTCAGCGGCGGGGCGATGCGCAGGGCGCTGGTGTTGTGGCCGCCGCCCTTGCCGAGGAGCAGCCCGTCGGCGCGGGCCGCCTCCAGCACGGCGGACGCGGCCTGCGGGTCGGCCTCGTGGGTGCCCGGTCTGACCAGCTCGACGCCGATCATCAGACCCCGGCCGCGCACCTCCCGTACGCCGGGAACCTGCGCGGCGACGGCCCGCAGCCGCTCGATGAGCAGTCCGCCGACGCGCCGGGCGTTGCCCTGGAGGTCGTGTTCCAGCAGGTACGCGATGTTCGCCAGGCCCGCCGCCATGGTGATCTGGGTGCCGCCGAACGTCGAGATGCTGTTGGCGTCCAGGCAGTTCATGATCTCGGCGCGGGCGACGACCCCGCCGATGGACATGCCGTTGCCGATGCCCTTGGCGAAGGTGAGCATGTCCGGCGGACCGTTCTGCGCGTGCGCCTGCCAGCCCCAGAAGTGGTCGCCGGTGCGGCCCCAGCCGGTCTGCACCTCGTCGGCGATCCACAGGATGCCGCGCTCCTTCAGCACCTGGCGGAAGGCCGCGTACAGACCGTCCGGGGGTGAGGTGAAACCGCCGACGCCCTGGATCGGCTCGGCGATCAGGGCCGCGGGCGGGCGGGTGTGGCCGAGCAGGTCCTCCAGGTCGTCGACGCAGGCCGCGATGAACTCGTCGTCGCCGAGCGAGGCGTACGGGCCGCGGGTGCGGACGCCGCCGTGGACGTACAGGGTCTGCAGCGGGGACAGCGAGGTCGGCGACCAGCCGCGGTTGCCGGTGATGCCGACCGCGCTGAAGGAGCGGCCGTGGTAGCTGTTGCGCATCGCCAGGACGGTGTTGCTGCGGCGGTACGTCGTCGCCAGCAGCAGGGCCGTGTCGTTGGCCTCGGTGCCGGACGTGGTGAAGAAGACGCGCGCGTCCGGGATGCCGCTCAACTGGGCGATGCGCTCGGCGAGTTCGACCATCGGCCGGTTGAGATAGAGGGTGGAGGTGTGGATGATCCGCCCGGCCTGCTCGCTCACCGCCTTCGTCACCTCGGGCAGCGCGTGCGCGGTCATCGTGGTGAGGATGCCGCCGAAGAAGTCGAGGTACCTGTTGCCCTCGGCGTCCCAGACGTGGCGGCCCTCGCCGTGGGTGATCTCCAGCGGGTCCGCGTAGTAGAGGGCGAGCCAGTCGGGCAGGACCTTGCGATGGCGTGCGTACAGGTCGCTCACGGCTGCACCAGCCCTTCGTAGGCGTCGGGACGGCGGTCACGGTAGAAGGCCCACTGCCGGCGTACGTCCTCGATGAGGTCGAAGTCGAGGTCGCGGACGAGGAGTTCCTCGGTCTTGTCGCTGGCGACGTCGCCGACGAACTGGCCGCGCGGGTCGACGAAGTAGCTCGTCCCGTAGAAGTCGTTGTCGCCGTACTCCTCGACGCCGACGCGGTTGATCGCGGCGACGAAGTACTCGTTGGCGACGGCGGCCGCGGGCTGTTCCAGGCGCCAGAGGTAGGAGGAGAGTCCGCGGTGCGTGGCGGACGGGTTGTAGACCAGCTGGGCGCCGTTCAGGCCGAGTTGCCGCCAGCCCTCCGGGAAGTGACGGTCGTAGCAGATGTAGACGCCGACCTTGCCGACGGCCGTGTCGAAGACGGGCCAGCCGACGTTGCCCGGTTTGAAGTAGTACTTCTCCCAGAAGCCCTTGACCTGCGGGATGTGGTGCTTGCGGTACTTGCCGAGGACGGTGCCGTCGGCGTCGATCACCGCGGCGGTGTTGTAGTAGAAGCCGGACTGTTCGACCTCGAAGACCGGGACGACGACCACCATGCCGGTCTCGCGCGCGAGCTCCTGCATACGACGCGTCGTCGGTCCGCCGGGGACCGGCTCGGCCCAGCGGTAGTGCTCAGGCTCCTGGACCTGACAGAAGTACGGGGAGTTGAACACTTCCTGGAATCCGATGATCTTCGCACCCTGCCGGGCCGCCTCGCGGGCGTGCTCCTCGTGTTTCGCGACCATGGACTCGGTGTCGCCGGTCCAGGTGGCCTGGACCAGAGCGGCGCGTACGACGTTGGCCATGAGCTGCTCCTTCGACGGGACCCCAGAGCCTCTACGCCCGTAGAAGTGACCGTAGAGGCACGAACGTAAGCCTCTGGGAGAGCCTTGCCAAGACCATTGTCGTCAACCCGCGGAGTCGATCACGTTTCACACTCCGGTGGGTGAGCGAGGGGCCGATCAGGCTCGGGGCGGGGGCGGGCATCGCTGCCGCGGCGTTGACACGGTGGGTCGGGTTGGCGCAGGCAGGGGTGGCTCCGGGCTGCGATGAGGCCCAGCACCCGGAGGCGGCCGGTGGGGTGGGCATGGCGCCGGTGGGGTGCGCCGAGGGGGGCGCGTGCATCACGGCGGCGAAGCGCCCCCGGGCGGGGTGCGGCAGGTGGCGACGCCGCGCGCACACCAGCCCCGGCCCTGCGCAACACGGCTGCGCGGCGGCCGGTGGGGTTCCCGCAGGGCAGGGGTGGCACCGGGCAGGCGATGAAACCTGGCGGGTGGCCGTTGGCGGGGGCAAGGCACCGGCTCCCGCCGAGCGGGGCGCGAGCCTCGGGGCGGCGAATCGCGCCCCCGGCAGGCTGTGGCCGGTGGCGACGCGCGCGGGCACAGCAGCGCCGGGCCCTGCGCGCCGCTGCCGCACGGCGGCCGGTGGGGTGGGCATGGCGCCTGTGGGGCGCGCCGAGCGGGTCCGGGCACTGCGCGACACCCGTCGTGCGGCGGCTGGTCTCCCGCAGGGCAGGGGTGGCCCCGGATCACGCGGTGAAGCCTGCCACCCGGAGGGCATGGAGGAGGTCCCAGTGGCATTCCTGTGAGACCCGGCCGGCGGCGTCCAGCAGGAGTGGGACGAGTGTCTGTGGGTCCGGTGCGGCGCTGCGGGCCGCCTCCTCCGGGGTGCGAACGCGGACGTACGCATCGAGCAGGGCCCGGATCTCGCGGCGGCGCCCCTCGGCGGCCAGCGTCCGTACCGCCTGCCCGATCTCCGCGGCGGGCCGTGCCACGCCCTGCCGCAGGATCTGCTCCCCGTCGGCACCGAGCCCCGCCTCAGTGAGCGCGTCGGCCGCGGCGACGAGCCGGGCGGCGGGCAGCGAGGCCGTCTCCCACAGCAGGGTCGCCCAGTCGGCGCCCAGCCCGGCCCGCTGCATCTCGGCGGCGAGCAGCGGGAAGCGGGCGGCGGGCCAGTACGCGGCCTCCGCCAGCAGTACGTGCGCCTCACCGCTCCGGCCCTCGGCGCGCAGCCGGACGAGCGTCTCGACGGTGCCGACGGTCTCCCGCCGTGCCGCCGTGTCCACCGGCTCAGCCTGCGGCTGCGGCTGCGGCCGGTCGTCCGCCTCGGCGGCCCCGGCGAAACGCGCCCCGCGCGGGGTGCGACCGGTGGTGACGGGCGGCGCGGGCACGGCAGATGCGGCCCCGGGCGGTACGACGGCGGGGGCGGCCTCTTCCTCGGTCATCCCCGCGAACCGGGCACCGCCACGGCGACGCTTCTTCTGTTTCTGTTGGGGAGCGGGGGCGGGCTCAGGTGAGGGGGCGGTGGGTTCAGGTGAGGGGACGGGTTCAGATGAGGGGGCAGGCTGGGCATGGCCGCCGGTGACGCCTTCGGCGGCGGTGCCCGAGAGGCCGGACCGGCCTCGGGAATCGTGCGGGTCACCGGCGCGGACACCGTCCCGCTGCCCCTCGCCCCGACCCGCCTCCGGCGCGCCGCGCTGCTGCGGCATGCCCGGGAACCCGGTGGCGCGCTGGTCTCCCCCGCCCCGCGGGAACCCGGCATCCTGCGAGCCGCCTGCGCCAGGAGGCGCGGCACGGTCACCGGGACGCTGCGCGGGGCGAACCCCGCCTTGCCGGAACCCGGCATCCTGCGGGTCACGACCGCCCGAAGGCGCACCACCCGCCCCGAAACCGTCATCCAGCCGCCCCACGGAGTCACCTCCGCCCCGCAGGAACCCGGCATTCTGCCCGCCATGTCCGCCGCGTCCGCCGGAAGGCGAACCGCCTGACTCAAACCCGTCGTCGGGGCGCTGCGCCCCGCCACCCCCGCCGAACGAGAACCCGGCATCATCCGCGCCACGCCCGCCGAAAGGCGATCCACCCGCCCCGAAACCGTCATCCAGCCGCCGATTGGACCCGTCCCGCACGGACCGATCCCCGCCCCGCGCGAACCCCGCGCCCTGCGTGCCGGACGGTGTGCCGGACGGATTGTGCCCGCCGCCCCGGCCCGCGGGGGGCGCGACCGCCCCCCGTCGGCCCAGCTCCTCCATGCGGCCCCGGAGTTCGGCGCAGCGCTGCGTCGCGCGCTGGTGGTCGTCGCTGGCCCAGGCCAGGTCGAGGCGGATGGCGTCGGCCGCTTCCCGGGTGGTGGCGGAGGCGAGCAGTCGGCCCAGTTCCGTCTGCCGGTCGGCGGCGTAGCGCTGCTCGCGGAGCATCACGTCGTACCGGTCGCCGAGGGCGTCCCGGCCGCCGGGCCGGGCGTCGTACGCGGCGAGCGCGGCGGCGTGCAGGGCCCGGGCCCGGTCCGTCTCCTCGGCGGCGGCCGCGGGGCCGTACTCGGCGGCGAGATCATGGAGAACGGACTCCACCACGTCCCACGGCGGCACTTCACGTCCGTCGAGGCACGCCTGCATGCCGTCGGGGTCGCGCTGCCAGAAGACCGCGCACCATCCGCCGCGCTGATCCACCTGCGCCAGCAGACCGTCCAGGTAGTTCGCGAACTCCCGTACTGGAACCGGGAGTTGATCCACTGCCATCGCCCAACTCCTGCCAGACCGGAGCACTCCGCTTCCGTAGGCAACACCAGCCGTGTTACAGGGAGGCTACGGACAGTTTTCAATGGGACTGCGGTGACCGCTCATGCGCCGGTCCTGCTCCTTGAGGGCGAGCGCGTCAGACCCCCGCGAGCACGCACCGCCCGGCCAGTTCGTCCATGGACAGACCGAGGGCCCGGGCCAACGCGGCCACGGTGAAGAAGGCCGGGGTCGGCGCACGCCCGGTCTCGATCTTCCGCAGGGTCTCGGCGGAGATGCCGGCGCTCGCCGCGACCTCCGTCATGCTGCGGCCGCCGCGGGCCTCGCGGAGCAGCCGCCCGAGCCGCTCGCCGCGTTCGCGTTCTTCGGGGGTCAGTGGGGTGCGCACCATGCCGTCATTCTAATACCGGTATAGTAATTGGCATGGTGGAGCTGAAGACGGACACATCGATCGATGCCATGTACGAGGCGGGCCAGGTGGTCGGCCGCGCCCTGACGGCCGTACGACAGGCCGCCGACGTGGGCATGTCCCTGCTGGAGCTGGACGTGATCGCGCACGACGTACTGCGCGCGGCCGGCGCCACCTCGCCCTTCCTCGGCTACCGGCCCTCGTTCGCCCCCACCCCGTTCCCCGCGGTCATCTGCGCCTCC
Source organism: Streptomyces luteolifulvus (assembly GCF_008806595.1). Taxonomy (GTDB): domain Bacteria; phylum Actinomycetota; class Actinomycetes; order Streptomycetales; family Streptomycetaceae; genus Streptomyces; species Streptomyces luteolifulvus. The sequence continues at coordinate 175,318 of NZ_VZRB01000002.1, forward strand.
GTGAACGACGCGATCGTGCACGGCATCCCGGGCGGCTACCGGCTGCGCGACGGCGACCTCGTCTCCGTGGACTGCGGCGCCGAACTCGACGGCTGGGTGGGTGACTCGGCGATCAGCTTCGTCGTGGGCGAGCCGCGCCCCGCCGATCTGCGGCTGATCGAGGCCGCCGAGCGGGCGCTCGCCGCCGGCATCGAGGCGGCCGTGGTCGGCAACCGGATCGGCGACATCGCGCATGCCGTCGGCTCGGTCTGCCGCGCGGGCGGCTACGGCATCCCGGACGGCTTCGGCGGACACGGCATCGGCCGCCGTATGCACGAGGATCCCTCGGTCCCCAACGAGGGGCGCCCGGGGCGTGGGCTGCCGCTGCGGCACGGCATGGTGCTGGCGATCGAGCCCATGCTGGTCGGCGGCGGCACCGACGGCTTCCACGCGGCCCCCGACGGCTGGACCCTGCGCACCGACGACGGCTCCCGGGCGGCCCATGCCGAACACACGGTGGCGATCACCGAGTCGGGGCCGCGCATCCTCACGGCCCGACAGGACACCCGTACAAGCTGAGTGCCGCGCCAGGTCGTGTCCGACGGATCGTGCCGCAGACGCGGGGCGGGGCGGATCCCTGCGACCCCGGCGGCGTCGGCCGCCGGCTGCTGCGCCGCGGCTTCGCGTGGGCGGCTGCCGCGTATCCGGGCCGGACGTCTTCCTGGAGGTGCTGCGGGGCAACGATCGTGCGATCGTGTTCTACGAGCGCCAGGGCGGCCTGCGCACTGCCGAGCGCCCGCTGCGGCTGGCCTCGGGCCTCGTGCTGGACGAGATCGAGTACACCGGGCCCGCCCCCGCACGGGCAACCTGGCCGAGGACGAGCCACAGGTGTAACCCGGTACACGTCCGGGCACCCGCGTCCGCACCGGCACGACGTCGATCAGCACGCGTCCCGGGCCGCCCCCGAGTTCCCGGCTTCGCCCGGACGGGGCGGCACCCCACCGGGACGCCGGATGGGAACGCCATGACCAGCGGCTTCAACGGCCCAGAGGGCTACGACCCCTTCGGAGAATTCCTCGCCCGCTACTTCGGCGGCCCGCGCCCCGGCCCCCGCCAGATCGACATGGGCCGGCTGCTGAGCCAGCCGGCCAGGGAACTCGTCCGCGGCGCCGCCCAGTACGCCGCCCAGCACGGCAGCCGGGACCTGGAGACCCAGCATCTGCTGCGCGCCGCGCTCGCCTCCGAGCCGACCCGGAGTCTGCTCAGCCGGGCCGGCGCCGACCCCGACACGCTCGCGTCGGAGATCGACCAGCGCTCCGGCCCCGTCCAGCACAGCCCGGAGCAGGCCCCGCCGCCCACCGCGCTGTCCCTGACCCCGGCCGTCAAACGCGCTCTGCTGGACGCCCATGACCTGGCACGGGCCAGCGGCGCCGGGTACATCGGCCCCGAGCACGTCCTCAGCGCGCTGGCCGCGAACCCCGACTCGGCGGCCGGGCACATCCTCAACGCGGCCCGCTTCGGACCCTCCGGCCTGCCGCCCGAGGCGGCACCTGACCTGGCTCCGCCCCGCGCCGAACGGCCCCGCGCCACGGGCACGCCCACCCTCGACAAGTACGGGCGCGATCTGACCGAACTGGCGCGGCAGGGCCGTATCGACCCGGTGATCGGGCGGGAGGAGGAGATCGAGCAGACCATCGAGGTGCTCTCGCGCCGCGGCAAGAACAACCCGGTGCTGATCGGCGACGCGGGTGTCGGCAAGACCGCGATCGTCGAGGGACTCGCCCAGCGGATCGCGGACGGTGATGTGCCCGACGTGCTCACCGGGCGGCGGGTGGTCGCCCTGGACCTGACGGGCGTGGTCGCGGGCACCCGCTTCCGGGGCGACTTCGAGGAGCGGCTGAACAACATCGTGGGCGAGATCCGCTCCCACTCCGACCAGTTGATCGTCTTCATCGACGAACTGCACACCGTCGTCGGCGCGGGCGGAGGCGGCGAGGCCACCTCGATGGACGCCGCGAACATCCTCAAGCCGGCCCTGGCCCGCGGCGAGCTGCACATCGTGGGCGCCACCACGCTGGAGGAGTTCCGCCGGATCGAGAAGGACGCGGCACTCGCCCGCCGCTTCCAGCCGATCCTGGTGCCGGAGCCCACCATCGCGGACGCGATGGAGATCCTGCGCGGACTGCGCGACCGCTACGAGGCCCACCACCAGGTCCGCTACACCGACGAGGCGCTGGTGGCCGCCGTCGAGCTGTCCGACCGCTATCTCACCGACCGCCGGCTGCCGGACAAGGCCATCGACCTGATCGACCAGGCGGGCGCCCGGGTGCGGCTGCGGGCCCGGACCAAGGGCACGGACGTACGGGCCATGGAGCGCGAGGCCGAGCAGCTGACCCGGGACAAGGACCAGGCGGTCGCGGACGAGCGCTACGAGCAGGCCACCCGGCTGCGCGACCGCATCACGGAGCTGCGGAAGCAGATCACCGAGGCCACCCACGAGGACGAGGCCGACGAGGGCCAGCATCTGGAGGTGACCGCCGAGGCGATCGCCGAGGTGGTGTCCCGGCTGACCGGTGTCCCGGTCAGCAGCCTCACCGAGGAGGAGAAGGACCGGCTGCTCGGCCTGGAGGAACATCTGCACCAGCGGGTCGTGGGGCAGGACGAGGCGGTCCGTGTGGTCGCGGACGCGGTGCTGCGCTCCCGGGCCGGGCTCGCCAGCCCCGACCGGCCCATCGGCAGCTTCCTCTTCCTGGGGCCGACCGGCGTGGGCAAGACCGAACTGGCCCGCGCGCTCGCCGAGGCGCTGTTCGGCAGCGAGGAGCGCATGGTCCGCCTGGACATGAGCGAGTACCAGGAACGGCACACCGTCAGCCGTCTGGTGGGCGCCCCGCCCGGCTATGTCGGCCACGAGGAGGCGGGCCAGCTCACCGAGGTGGTGCGGCGGCACCCGTACTCGCTGCTGCTGCTCGACGAGGTGGAGAAGGCGCACCCGGACGTCTTCAACATCCTGCTCCAGGTCCTCGACGACGGGCGGCTGACCGACGCCCAGGGCCGCACGGTGGACTTCACCAACACCGTCATCGTGATGACCAGCAACCTCGGCTCCGAGGCGATCACCCGGCGCAGCGCCGGCATCGGCTTCGGGGCGGGCGGCGCCGAGGCCGACGAGGAGGCACGGCGCGAGCAGATCCTGCGGCCGCTGCGTGAGCACTTCCGGCCGGAGTTCCTCAACCGCATCGACGAGATCGTCGTGTTCCGCCAGCTCAGCGGTGACCAGCTGCGGCAGATCACCGCCCTGCTGCTGGAGAGGACCCGGCGGCTGGTGCAGGCGCAGGGCATCACGGTCGAGTTCACCGACGCGGCCACGGGCTGGCTCGCCGAGCGGGGCTACCAGCCCGAGTACGGCGCCCGGCCGCTGCGCCGCACCATCCAGCGGGAGGTCGACAACCAGCTCTCCCGGCTGCTCCTGGACGGCCGTATCAAGGAGGGCGGCCGGGTGACGGTGACCGTCGAGGACGGGCGCCTCGCCTTCCGCACGGACACGGAGGACGCGACGCCCGCCCCGGGGTGATCAGCCCGTCGGGTGCACGACCATCGCCGAGCCGCCGCCGCGCCGTACCTTCTCGGCGGCGGCCAGCCATGTCCCGTTCGGTAGCCGCTGCACCCCGGTCGCCGCGCCGATCTCGGGATTCAGCCGGAAGGAGTGCCCGATGGCCTCCAGCTGTTTCTGCAGGTCGCTGCCGTAGAGGGCGGGTTCGAGATCGGTCTGGGCCGTGTTGCGCTGGCTGGCGCGCGGCGCGGCGATCGCGTCGACGAGCGGCAGACCCCGGTCGAGGAACCCGGTGAGCGTCTGCAGCACGGTGGTGATGATGGTCGAGCCGCCGGGCGAACCGAGCGCCACCACGGGCTTGCCGTGCCGGTCCAGCACGATCGTCGGCGAGATCGAGGACCGTGGGCGTTTGCCGGGACCCGGCAGGTTCGGGTCGTGGACGGCCGGGTTGGCGGGGGCGAAGGAGAAGTCCGTCAGCTCGTTGTTCAGGATGAACCCGCGGCCGGGGACGGTGATGCCGCTGCCGCCCGTCTGCTCGATGGTGAGCGTGTAGGCGACGACGTTGCCCCATTTGTCGGCGGTCGTCAGATGCGTGGTGTTCTCACCCTCGTACGTCGTCGGGGCCGCCGTGCCGCCGACGGCGCAGGCCGCCGGGTCGCGCGGGTCGCCGGGCGCGAGAGGGCTGGTGAGCACCGCGTCGTCCTTGATGAGGCAGGCCCGCGAGTCGGCGTACTTCTGGGACAGCAGTTCCCTGGCCGGTACGTCCTCGAAGGCGGGATCGCCGAGCCAGCGCCCCCGGTCCGCGAACGCGATCCGGCTCGCCTCGATGAAGCGGTGCAGGTACCGGACCTCGCTCGCCTTGGAAAGGTCGGTGTTCTCCAGGATGTTGAGGGCCTCGCCGACGGTCGTGCCGCCGGAGGAGGAGGGCGCGATGGAGTGGACTTCGAGGTCGCGGTACGAGGTTCTGGTGGGCGCCTGGAGCTTGGCGCGGTAGGCGGCCAGGTCCTTCTCGGACAGCTTGCCCGGGCGGGCGTTCCAGCCCGAGGCCGGGTCCACCGGCGGGTTGTTGACCGTGTCGACGATGTCGTCGCCGATGCCTCCCCGGTAGAGCGCACCGACGCCCTTTTTGCCCAGTTCCGCATAGGTGCGGGCGAGATCGGGGTTCTTGAAGGTGGAGCCGACGACGGGAAGCTGCCCGCCCGGCAGGAACAGCTCCGCCGTGTCCGGGAAGTAGCGGAAGCGGGTCTCGTTGGCGGCGGTCTGGGAGCGGAAGGTGTCATCGACGGTGAAGCCCTCGCGGGCGATCCGCTCGGCGGGTCCGAGGACGCTGCCGAGCCGCTTGCTGCCCCACTCGTCCAGTGCCTTCTGCCAGGTGGCGGGCGTGCCCGGGGTGCCGACGCTCAGGCCGCTGCTGACGGCGTCGGCGAAGGCGAGCGGTGTGCCGTTCTCCACGAACAGCCCGGAGCCGGCGGTCAGGGGCGCGGTCTCGCGGCCGTCGATGGTGTGCACGGTGCGGGACCTGGCGTCGTAGTAGACGAAGTAGCCGCCTCCGCCGATGCCGGAGGAGTAGGGCTCGGTGACACCGAGGGCGGCGGCGGTGGCGACGGCGGCGTCGACGGCGTTGCCGCCCTTCTTGAGGACCTCGATCCCGGCGGCGGAGGCGTCCGCGTCGACGCTGGCGACCGCGCCGCCGCGGCCGACCGCCACGGGCACCTTCTCGGGGGCTGTGCTCCGGGCTGCGGGCGGCGCCGCCGCCCCGACCGACACCACGGCGGCCGAGACCGCCAGTAACGACAGCTTCCGCGCGACAGGACGACGCATGCGCACCTCCAGGAAGAGACGTCCGCGCAGCCTATGCCATCACCAGGGCCCCGTCAGGAGCACGCGAGACAGGGCGCAAATCCGGACGGACAGACCATCTCGAACACGGGTTTGCGTTGGCCCGCTACCATGCGCGCCCATGAACGACGACCTGCGCAATATCGTCCTGGGCGTGGCGGCGGCCGGCATCAGTGCCCTGCTCGGCTGGCTGGCCCGCACCTACATGTGGAAGCGGAAGCTCCGCCGTCAGCAGGCCTTCTTCGGGCTGCCCGACAACTCCGAGTCACTGCTTGTCGTCAACCGCGACGCGAGCAGCCCCGATCTCGCCGTGCACCGCTACGACGTGTTCGCCCTCCTGGAGCTCGCCGCGCTCATCAAGGACTGCGGCGCGCATGCCGAGGTGATCACGCAGGACGCGGCCCGGCAGGGTTTCGGCGAGCGGACGGAGTTCTGCGTCGGCGGCCCGGGGTCCAACCGGCGTATGGCGGCCCATATGCATGCCATGCTGCCCGGGGTGCGCGTGAACACCGACCCCGAACCGGGGCCGGACCGGCTGGCGTTCCAGGTCGGCAGCGAGCGCTACCGCCTGGAGCCCGGCCTGACCGAGTACGTGCTGCTGGCACGGCTCACGGCCGGAGAGTCCGGCCCGTCCCGGCCCGTCTTCCTGTTCTGCGGCCAGCGCGCGATCACCAATCAGGCCGCGACCCGCTATCTGGCCCGCAACCACGAGCGGTTGGCCCGCAAGCACGGCAACACTCCGTTCGTCCTTCTGCTGAAGGTCGTCAACTCCCAGGCGTACGGACCGGATGTCGTCGAGCTCGTGGCGGATGTGACGCGCGCGGCACAGACACCCCTGCCGACGCCCGCCGTTTCCCGTAGTGCACACCGCGCCTCCTGAATCTTCACACACGTCAATATTCTTTACTCGCACGTAACTTACTGACGGGTTACCTCCGGTAAGCGGTCAAGGTTACCGTCGGGTCACTTTGCACGGAAACGAGTGAGGAGTGATCCGTGGGACACCACCGCAAGGCCCTGCGTACGACCGCCGTGGGCGCCGTCTCCGCGACCCTGATCGCGGGAAGCGCCCTCGGACTCGCCCCCACCGCCCAAGCCGCCTCGAACAGCGTCCGCTTCGTCGACATCAAGGGCGACGGCGGTACGGTCCTCAAGGCGAACGTCGTCACACCCGCGGGCGCGGACGGCACCCGCCGCTACCCGCTGCTCGTGCTCCCCACGAGCTGGGGCCTGCCGCAGATCGAGTACCTGGCCCAGGCACAGAAGCTCGCGGACTCCGGCTATGTCGTGGTCACGTACAACGTACGGGGGTTCTGGCAGTCGGGCGGCGAGATAGAAGTGGCGGGCCCGCCGGACATAGCCGACGCGTCCAAGGTCATCGACTGGGCCATCGCCAACACCCCTGCCGACGAGGGGCACATCGGCATGGCGGGCGTCTCCTACGGCGCCGGCATCAGTCTGCTCGCCGCCGCACACGACAAGCGGGTCAAGGCCGTCGCCGCGCTGAGCGGCTGGTCGGACCTGATCGGCTCGATCTACTCCAGCCGCACCCAGCACCTTCAGGCCGCCGCGCTCCTGGACGGCGCGGGCCGGGTCACCGGCCGCCAGAGCGAAGAAGTCCGGCAGATCTTCAACGACTTCTACGCCTCCAACCTGTCGAAGGAACAGGAGATCATCGACTGGGGGAAGAAACGTTCCGCTGGGACCTACGTCGACCAGCTCAACCAGAACGGCACGGCGCTGATGCTCGCCAACGCCTGGGGCGACACGGTCTTCCCGCCCAACCAGTTCGGGGACTTCTACGAGAAGCTGACCGGCCCGAAGCGACTGGAGTTCCGGCCCGGCGACCACGGGACCGCCGAGATAACCGGCCTGTTCGGGCTGCCCAACGACGTATGGACCGACGCCGGGCGCTGGTTCGGGCACTACCTCAAGGGCGAGGACAACGGCATCGACCGCGAGCAGCCGGTCCGGCTCAAGTCCCGCTCCACGGGGGCCTACGAGGGCTATCCGGACTGGAAGTCGGTCGGCGCGACACGCAAGAAGATCGCCCTCGCGGGCACGACCACCATCCACACCAACATCGACTCCGGAGCGGACGGCGGAGTCGTCTTCCTGTCCAGCATCCTGGACCAGGTCGCCAAGATTCCCCCGATCGCGTCGATCCCCCTGCTCCCCCGCCGCTGGGCGGCCGTGTGGCAGTCCGAGAAGTCCGCCACCGCCCAACAGGTGCGCGGCACCGCGATGTTGCACACCACCCTCACTCCGACCAAGGAGAGCGGCACCCTCGTCGCATACCTCTACGACGTGGGCCCGCTCGGCCTCGGCAAGCTGGTCAGCAACGCGCCGTACACCTTCCACGGGCGTACGCCCGGCCGGCCGTTCGGCGTCGACCTGGAGCTGTTCTCCACGGCCTACGACGTCCCGGCAGGACACCGGCTCGCCCTGGTCGTCGACACGGTCGACCCGCTCTACATCGAGCACAACCCGTCCGGCGCGCAGCTGACCTTCTCCTCGCCGGCGAACGACCCGTCGTACGTGTCGGTTCCGCTGAGCGAGCAGTGATCTCCGGCTGCTGCCGGGCGAGCACGTGCCCTTCTGCTCCTGCCCGCCCGGCAGCAGCGTCCCCGGTCCGGCCGGCGCCACCGCCGCGACCTCGGTCGGCGAGATCACCGGCACACAGGGATGAACGGCATATCGTAGTCGAGGCGTTCAGTGCTTGAGGATCTTGGAGAGGAAGTCCTTGGCGCGGTCGCTGTGCGGGTCGGTGAAGAACTCCTCGGGCGTGCGGTCCTCGACGATACGGCCGTCGGCCATGAACACCACACGGTTGGCGGCCGAGCGCGCGAAGCCCATCTCGTGGGTGACGACGACCATGGTCATGCCGTCACGGGCCAGTTGCCGCATGACCTCCAGAACCTCGTTGATCATCTCCGGGTCGAGGGCCGAGGTCGGCTCGTCGAAGAGCATGACCTTCGGTTCCATGGCGAGGGCACGCACGATGGCCACACGCTGCTGCTGGCCGCCGGAGAGCTGCGCCGGGAACTTGGGCGCCTGGTCGGCGAGACCCACCCGGCCGAGGAGTTCGCGGGAGCGCTGATCGGCCTCCTCCTTCTTGCGTTTACGGACTTTGACCTGCCCCAGCGAGACGTTCTGCAGAACCGTCTTGTGGGCGAAGAGGTTGAAGGACTGGAAGACCATGCCGACGTCGGCGCGCAGCCTGGCGAGTGCCTTGCCCTCCTCCGGGAGCGGCTGCCCGTCGAGTTTGATGGTGCCGGACTGGATGGGCTCCAGCCGGTTGATCGCCCTGCACAGGGTCGACTTTCCGGACCCCGAGGGGCCGATGACCACGACCACCTCCCCCTTGCCGACGGTGAGGTTGATGTCCTCCAGGACATGCAGCTCACCAAAGTACTTGTTGACGTCCAGCAGCTCGATCAAAGGATCGACGACCATGCCCAGCCCTACTCACTCTCAGCTGTGTCGTGGTTGCCGCAACCTATCGATGGCAAGATCGAACTTATGGGACGACACGCACTTTTCGGGCATTAGCCGTATTTACGGTGAAATATTGGCAAAGAGTTTATGACGGGCGCGCGGGGCCACCGCCGTCATTCCTCGGCGACTTCGGCGTACTGCTGCGAGAGTTCGGGGACACCACTGGCGGCCCACTCCTGACCCGAGGCCACGACATCGAACTCACGGCCGGAGGCGAGCCGGATCACGGGCTGACCGTCGGACCGGATCTCCCAGGCGGCCCCGGAAACGGTACGCACGATGACCGTCCCGAGGTAGAGGCCGGCGTCGTTGCCGAGCCAGGGCAGCACCTCCTCGTCGTCCCGCCAGCGCGGCACCAGTTGGTCCAGCGCCTCCAACGAGGCGGCCGAGTCGTCGAGTTGGACGCCCTCCTGGGACGCCTGGGAGCGCAGCAACTCACACTCGGCGAGCAGCCCGGCGATGCCCTCGGGGTCGCGGGCCGGGGGTTCCTCACGCCGGTGGCCCAGAAAAGGGATCTTCATACACCCAGCCTGTCACTCGCCCCGCCCTGTGCACCACAGGCGCGCGGGCCGTCGATTCCGGTCCATTTCGCGCCGAGTTCGCGCATGGCTCGTTGACGAGTCACTTGCGCCTCTTTAGCTTCTCGATGCGTCTTTTGTCTCATTGAGAACAGCAGAGATCGATAGAGAGCGGTTGTGATCGGGCGTGACATGGGAGGAGCCGAGGGTGCGCCGGTGTGTGCGGAGTTCCACGCTCGTCCTCCTGGCCCTCGCGCTGCTCACCGCGGCCGGTCCGGCACACGCCGCCGACCGACCCGGACCGCTGCCGCTGCCGCTCCCGCTGGAACAGCTCTTCGACAACAGGGCGGTCAGCGACGACGCACGGCCGGGCGAGGCGGACTTCGACGGCTTCGGCGCCTCGCTCTCCGCACAGGACCTCACGGCCGCGGGCTGGACTCCCGGGCGGGCTCTCACCGTGCAGGGGGCCCGGCTGACCTTGCCGCGGTGGCAGCCGGGCGAACCGGACAACGTACGGGCCGCCGGTCAGGAGGTGCGCGTCGACGGCTCGGGCGACGCGCTGGCCTTCCTGGTGGCGGGCACGGGCGGTGGTGGCGCCGCAGGGGCGCGCCGGTGTCGGAAGTCCGAGCGCGCAAAGGCCCGAAGGGCTGAGCACAGTCGGACTCCCGACACCGGCCGGAGCGCCCCGGCGGCGGAGCCATGCACCGCCGAGGTGAGAGGTTCGGGGTCGGTCTCGTACGAAGACGGCACCAGCTCCTCGTACCGGCTGACCGCCCCCGACTGGCGCACGGGCCCGTCGGCCACGAAGACGGTGGCTCTGCCGCACGTCAATACCCCGGGCGGCCAACTGCCCCTGACAGCACGGCTGTACGTGGTGACCTTGCCGCTGGAGCCGGGTCGCGAGGTCGCCTCGGTACGGCTGCCCCGCGCGGCCGCGCTGCATGTGTTCGCGCTGTCGGTGCGGGCGGCGGGGCGCGGCTGGACGGGGACGTGGGCCGCCGCGACGTCCGGTCGTCAGCCCGTGGGGCCCTGGACGGACCGGACACTGCGGCTCGTGGTGCACACCTCGGCGGGCGGGCCACGGGTGCGACTGCGGTTCGACAACACGTTCGCGGCGGCGCCGGTGCGGATCGGGGCGGCCACCGTGGCGAGACAGGCGGAGGGGGCGGCGGCGCGGGGAGCTCCGGTGCCGCTGTCCTTCGAGGGAGCGACGGCCGTCGAGATTCCGGCGGGAGCACAGGTGTTCAGCGATCCGCTCGACTTCGAGGTGCCCGAGGACGCGAATCTGCTGGTGAGTTTCCATCTGCCGGGAACGGTCGCCGAGGCTCCCGTGCACCGGCTCGCGGTGCAGCGGTCGTATGTGAGCGAGCCGGGCGACCATACGACGCAGGACGGCCCGGCGGCGTACACCTCGGTCCTGACCAGCTGGCCGCTGCTGACCGGGGTGGACGTGGCCGGCGGGCCGGGGTCCGTGGTGCTGCTCGGGGACTCGATCACCGACGGCACCGCGTCCACGGGGGATGCGAACCGGCGGTGGCCCGATGTGCTGGCCACACGTCTGCTGCGCCAGCAAGAGGTCCCGCACTATGGCGTGCTCAACCAGGGCATCTCGGGAAACCGTGTGGCCGCCGATGTGTATCCCGGCGACGGGGTCTTCGCGAGCCCGTCCGGGGTGAGTGCGACGCACCGGTTCGACCGGGACGTGCTCGCGCAGACGTCGGCGCGTACGGCGGTCCTGTTCCAGGGCGTCAACGACGTGCGATGGGGAGCGACGGCCGAGCAGGTCATCGCGGGTCTACGGGAGATGGCCGGGCGGGGGCACGAGCGGGGGCTGCGGATGCTGGCGGCGACGATCGTGCCGTGCGAGGGCGAGGCCCGGTGCACGGCCGCCGCCGACGCGGAGCGGGTCGCCGTCAACGTCTGGATCCGGGACGCCGGTGTGTTCGACGGCGTCCTCGACTTCGACGGTGTCGTACGCGACCCGGATCGCCCCGCGCGCCTTCTGCCCGCGTACGACAGCGGGGACCATCTGCACCCGGGGGACGCCGGGCTGGCGGCTGTCGCGGAGTCGGTGGATCTGCGGCTGCTCGCGCCCTGACCGTCCGTCGCCAGACCGCGCGTCATTTGACCGAACGCGTCGCCTGACCAAACGCGTCGTTGCCGGACGCGTCGCCTACACGTCCAGGTCGACCACGACCGGCGCGTGGTCCGAGGCGCCCTTGCCCTTGCGCTCCTCGCGGTCGACATACGCGTCCGTGACCGCCTTGGCGAACGGCTCGTTGCCGTAGACCAGGTCGATCCGCATGCCGCGGTTCTTGGGGAAGCAGAGCTGGCGGTAGTCCCAGTACGTGAACGCGTGCTCGTACTTGAGCGGCCGCGGGACCACGTCCGACAGCCCGGCCTCACGCAGGGCGGCCAGGGCGGCGCGCTCGGCGGGCGTGACGTGGGTGAGTCCTTCGAAGGCGGCCACGTCGTAGACGTCGTCGTCCGTCGGTGCCACGTTGTAGTCGCCCATCACCGCGAACGGACGGCCGCCCGCCGCGTCACCGGCGACGGCCGCCTTCAGGGCCTCGAACCACTGGAGCTTGTACGCGTAGTGGGGGTGGTCCACCTCGCGGCCGTTCGGCACATACACCGACCAGACGCGGACCGGGCCGCAGGTCGCGGAGAGCGCCCGGGGCTCCTGGGAGCCCTCGAACCCCGGGTCGCCGGGCAGGCCCTTGACCACGTCCTCGATGCCCACGCGGGAGAGCACCGCCACGCCGTTCCACCGGCCGGTCGCGTGGACCGCCGCCTCGTAGCCCAGCTCGCGCAGCTGGTCGAACGGGAACTGGTCCTCGGCGATCTTGGCTTCCTGGAGGCACAGCACGTCCGTGCCGCTGCTCTCCAGCCAGGCGAGCAGCCTCGGGAGGCGGGCGGTGATCGAGTTCACGTTCCAGGTGGCAATGCGCATGCCCCACAACCTACCCGGCGGGTCCGACAACGCGGCCGGACCCTCAGATCTCCGCCGAGGCTCCCGGTGTCAGCCGCAGGTGTTCCGTGCCGCCCAGCGCGCCGATCTGGTTGTCGTAGATCGGGCGGGCGAGGTCGGTCAGCAGGGCGTCGTGGATGTCGTAGGCGCGCTGGGGCCCGACCTCGCGGACGTAGTCGATGACCTCGGAGATCTTGTTCCACGGGGCCATCACCGGGAGCATCAGCGTCTCGACGGCGTGGTCGGGGACCGTGAGCGCGTCGCCGGGGTGGAAGAGGCGTCCGCCGTCGACGAGGTAGCCGACGTTGGTGATCCGCGGGATGTCCGGGTGGATCACCGCATGCAGTTCGCCGTGGACCTGGATGTCGAAGCCGGCGGCGGAGAAGGTGTCGCCGTGGCCGACGGTGTGCACGCGGCCCGGGAACGCCGCCGAGATCTTCTCCGCGACCGCCTTCAGCGTCCAGATCCGCGCGGCCGGATCGGCCTCCAGCGCGGCCCGCAGCCGCTCCTCGTTGAAGTGGTCGGGGTGCTCGTGCGTGACCAGGATCGCCTCCGCGCCGACCGCGGCGTCCGCCTCACTGAATCCGCCGGGGTCGAGGACGAGCGTCCGGCCGTCCTTCTCGAGGCGCACACACGCGTGCGTCTTCTTGGTGAGCTTCATGGATCCATCCTCCCCCCGAGTCCCCCAGCGCGGCTCACTCCTCCGGGGTCGTCTCCTCGCGGATGACCTGCTGGGCCACCCTGAACGCGCTGTTCGCCGCCGGTACGCCGCAGTAGACCGCCGTCTGCAGCAGCACTTCCTTTATCTCCCCCGGGGTCAGTCCGTTGCGCAGGGCCGCCCGGATGTGGAAGGCGAGTTCCTCCAGGTGGCCGCCCGCGACGAGGGCGGTGAGGGTGATGCAGCTGCGGGTGCGGCGGTCGAGGCCGGGCCGGTCCCAGATCTCACCCCAGGCATAGCGGGTGATGAACTCCTGGAAGTCCCCCGAGAACTCGTCCGCCTGGGCCAGCGCCCGGTCCACATGCGCATCACCGAGAACCTCGCGGCGCACCTTGATCCCGGCGTCGTACGGGTCGGGGCGCCCCACGACCTGCGGCTCCACCATCACGGCCGGGGCGATCTCGGCGATGGGCACGGGCTGCGGCGGCGGCGCGGCCAGGACCGGCTTGACCTGCGGAGCCGGGATGGCGGCAAGCTGCCCGGTGGTCGAGTCGAAGGCGGGCTGCCAGGCGGTCGAGAAGTGCCGGACCAGCAGGTCGGTGACGGCGGCGGGCTGCTCGACCGGCACCAGATGGGAGGCGCCGGGGACGACGGCGAGCCGGGCGTCCGGGATGCCGGCGACGAGGGTACGGGCCTCGGCCGGTCCGGTGACCTGGTCGTCCGAACCGACGAGGACCAGGGTCGGCACACCGACACGGCCGAGTTCGGGCCGTACGTCGAACGCCGCGAGTGCCTCGCAGGCAGCGATGTAACACCCGGGGTCGGTGGTGCGCACCATCTGCACGGCCCACTCGGTGATCGCGGGCTGCGCGGCGGCGAACCCGCCGGTGAACCAGCGTTCGGGCGAGGTCCGGGCGATGGGGTCGAGCCCGTTCGTCCGCACGATCACCCCGCGCTGCCGGAACTCGTCGGCGGTACCGAAACGGGGCGAGGCGGCGATCAGCGCGAGGGAGCCGACACGGTCCGGGTGACGCAGGGCCAGCTCGATCCCGATCGCACCGCCGAGCGCACAGCCGGCATAGCCGAAGTGCTGCACCCCGAGCCCGTCGAGGGTGGCGAGCAGCCGCAGGGCGAGGTCCCCGACGGAACCCGCCGGGTACGCGGGCGCACCGCCGTGCCCCGGCAGATCGAACCGAAAGACCCGCCACTGCTTCGCCAGCTCGGGAACCTGACGGTCCCACATGTGCCATGTAGCGCCGAGGGAGGTCCCCATGACCAGGACCGGGGCGTCTTCTGGCCCGTCAAAGCGGTATTGCAGAGTTTCGACGTTCTTCTCGCTCACCCGCCCACGCTCCCACATCTCACATTCTCCTCATGAGCGGAGGCAGCACCACTGGCCAAACCTCCCCACGCATCCGCCGCCGGACGCAAATCCTCCACATCGGGCTTCACGTACCAGCGCTGCGTCGTCTCTACCTTGGAGTGCCCCGCCCACCGGGCAAGGAGGTGGGGCGGCACCCCGTTGTTCGCGAGATAGGTGAAACAACTCGCGCGAGCGTCGTACAAGCGGACTCGCCGCAGCGCGTTCTCAGTCATGACCTTGTACGCCGGTTCCCGCAGCTGCCGTCCGTTGAGCACCCCGCCGAGTTCGTCCACGACGATGTACCCGCTGGCTTCGTACCGCTCCCCGGCCGCCCGCCTCTCAGCCATCTGCATGGCGTGGAAACGCGTCAGCGCCACTTTGACCAGATCGGGCAGGGGAAGCTCCCGCTCCCCTGCAAGTGACTTCGTGTCCTTCTCCACCACGGTCTTGTTCCCCATCACGTCCGGGTGTTGGCAATGGTCAGCATGGCCCTTTCCAGGTCGACGTCGGCCCAGCGCATGCCACAGTCTGTTGCTTGGACCCCATGAACCTCAACTTCCCCTGGTATCAAGGACTCCACGCTACGAGGGGACCTTCATGGGCGGGGTACTCACCGCCCGCGCCCCCTGAAGCCACTCCGGCACCCGCGCCGGCCGCTGCGGGCGCCGCTGCCCTCTTGTCTCGCCGGGGCAGCGGGCAGATGAGACGGATGCCGCAACCTGAGCGCCGGTACGTCTTCATGGCAGCGGGCCGTATCGAGCGCTCGTTGGATCACACAGGCAATGGATCACCCTGTCCCGCTCTCCGGGTACCGTCAGGGGTATGAGTCATCCGCACCCCGAGCTGAAAGCCGCCCCGCCCCTTCCCGAAGGAGGGCTGCGGGTCATCGCCCTGGGCGGCCTGGGGGAGATCGGCCGCAACATGACCGTCTTCGAGCACGCGGGCAAACTGCTCGTCGTCGACTGCGGCGTGCTGTTCCCAGAGGAGACCCAGCCCGGCGTGGACGTGATCCTGCCGGACTTCACCTCGGTCCGGGACCGGCTGGACGACATCGTGGCCGTGGTCCTCACCCACGGTCACGAGGACCACATCGGCGGCGTGCCGTACCTGCTGCGCGAGCGGTCCGACATTCCCGTCGTCGGCTCCAAGCTGACGCTGGCGTTCCTGGAGGCCAAGCTCAAGGAGCACGGCATCCGGCCGCGCACGGTGCGGGTGCGGGAGGGCGACCGGCGCGGCTTCGGGCCCTTCGACTGCGAGTTCGTGGCGGTCAACCACTCCATCCCCGACAGCCTCGCGGTCGCGATCCGCACCCGGGCCGGGATGGTGCTGCACACCGGCGACTTCAAGATGGACCAGTTCCCTCTCGACGACCGCATCACCGATCTGCGGGCCTTCGCCCGCCTCGGCGAAGAAGGCGTGGACCTGTTCCTCACCGACTCCACCAACGCCGAAGTACCCGGGTTCACCACCTCCGAGCGAGAGCTGAACCCGGCGATCGAGCAGGTGATGCGCACCGCGCCGCGCCGGGTCATCGTCTCCAGTTTCGCCAGCCACGTGCACCGCATCCAGCAGGTCCTGGACGCCGCCCACCAGCACGGCCGCAAGGTCGCCTTCGTCGGCCGGTCGATGGTCCGCAACATGGGCATCGCCCGTGACCTGGGCTATCTGAAGGTCCCCTCCGGTCTGGTCGTGAGCACCAAGGAGCTGGAGAAGCTCCCGGACCACAAGATCACTCTGGTGTGCACCGGCTCCCAGGGCGAACCGATGGCCGCGCTGTCACGGATGGCCAACCGCGACCACATGATCCGCATCGGCAAGGGCGACACCGTCCTGCTCGCCAGCTCCCTCATCCCCGGCAACGAGAACGCCATCTACCGGGTGATCAACGGACTCACCCGGTGGGGCGCCCACGTGGTCCACAAGGGCAACGCCAAGGTGCACGTCTCCGGGCACGCCAGCGCCGGCGAACTCGTCTACTGCTACAACATCGTCAAACCCCGCAACGTCATGCCCGTACACGGCGAATGGCGCCACCTGCGGGCCAACGGCGACCTAGCCATCCGTACCGGTGTCGACCCCGAACGGGTCGTCATCGCCGAGGACGGCGTCGTCGTCGACCTCGTCGACGGGCGCGCATCCATCACCGGCAAGGTCCCCGCCGGCAACGTCTACGTGGACGGCATGGAAGTCGGCGGCGCCACCGAAGCGTCCCTCAAGGACCGCCTCACCCTCGCGGCCGAAGGCGTGGTCACGGTGGTGGCGATCGTCGACGCGGACACCGGCGCCCTCGCCGAGGCCCCCGACTTCCTGGCCAGGGGCTTCGTCCACGACGACGCCACCTTCGAGCCGGTCATCCCCGTCATCGAGAAGACTTTGGCCACCGCGGCCGAGGAAGGCGTCGGGGACGCGCGCCAACTCGAACAACTCGTCGCCCGCGCCGTGGCGAACTGGGCGTTCCGCACCTATCGCCGCAAGCCCCTCATCATCCCCGTCATCATCGACGCCTGAGCCGCAGCCCGTCAGCACAGTCCCCGGTTCCGGTCGCGGCCCCGCCGGCATCGAGGCCGGCACGGGAGTCAGCAGCCACCCCAGCGGCCGGGGTGGCAACGCACTCAACATGATGAGTCATCGGGAACACATCCCAAGTGTCGGCCAATCCCAGCGGGACGCCGACACCGGAACCAACCTCGCCGATGCCTCCGCCCGGCGGACGGGGCGGACCGTTCCTGGGCGATGACTCGGGAAGTTCTCCGACAGCCCGCTTCAGCGGGCTCTCGGACAGGTGAAACGGTGTTCTCTGCCCCAGGCGACCGCGTCACCGGGGCAGGCGCCTGCGGCGGCGGCCCAGGCGCAGGCCGGGGCTTCTCGTCCTCCCCCGGGCTCCTGGGTGTCACTGACGACCATGCGGTCATGCTAGGAAATCTCACCCGGGCACATGACGGGAGGTCGGTCCAGAACCCCAGAGTCACGTCGGCCGACCCGGGCCGGTTCGCCCCCGTGTGAGCTCCAGCCCCGTTGACGCTACCACCAATGGGGCCTGCCGAAGCCGAGCAGAACGGCTGGTCATGGGAACGATCAGGGCTTACGAACGGGCATCTCCGCTCGCCCACGCGCAAGGATCGCCGATGCTTCCTGAGGTCCGCCCCCACGTATCCGCTGCCCTGGCACACCGGTTGGAACATCAATTGGGTCTGGCTTCGCGTCTCGAAGCCGCCCATCTCGATGTGGAGGGCGTCGCCGGCATCGCAGTCGTCGCAGCCGCCCACTGTGATGGCTATGCGGCCACCGACCATCTTCTCGGGCTGCTGGCCGCCCTGCCTGCCCTCACCGCAGCAGGAGAACGCTTCTGGTCGGACCTGTGGAGGTCTTCGGGCACCGCTTACCTGCTACCCGTCAACATCAAAGCTCTGGTGCCGCGTTCTCCGGCAGGAGAAGGAACCGCCCTGGCCCGGCAGATCCTCTCGGCCGTTGATCAGATGACACCGCCCCAGCGCGTCACGGCAGGGGAGGTGATCGGTCAAGCCTTCACCGAGTCCGACCATTTGCCCGACTCAGGTCACAGGTCATCGGGGAGTTGTGGCTCCGGTGTCTGGAACTGACCCCCTGGCGCGTTCTGCATGCGGAGCGCAGATGGGACGATCCGGCTGGACGGCAAGCTTTCGTCGACGCCTGGGCGGGCGCCTGACCGTCTGCCTCTCCAAGCTGCACGAACAGCCGCGCAGGGCATGCGCCCCACGAGCCCGACGACGCCTGCAGCGACTGAGTCCAGGGGTTCCGGACCCCGGTCGCGCCGGCCCTTCGCGCCGCAACAGCAGGGGCCGCGGAGCAATGGCTGCGCGGCCCCTGATCCTGCGCCGGCCCGGCACGAGAGCGGGCGCCTTCGTCCAGGTGGGCGGCTCGGCCCGCATGGGCGGCGGCCCCCGGACGCGGCGTGCGCGATCCCTCGGGCAGGTCTGCGAGGTCAGGCCGGGTTGATGTTCTCGGCCTGCGGACCCTTCTGGCCCTGGGTGACGTCGAACGTCACAGCCTGGCCCTCCTGAAGCTCACGAAAGCCGGTGGAGTTGATCGCGGAGTAGTGCGCGAAGACATCCGGGCCGCCGCCGTCCTGGGCGATGAAGCCGAAGCCCTTCTCCGCGTTGAACCACTTCACAGTTCCCGTTGCCATGTCCTATGCCTTCCAGTCGATGAACGCCTCCCACTCCATGTGGCAGACGGAGGTGATCGCCCTGGTCCCTGCGGCACAGCACAGCAAAACGCCCACACCAAAGGCGTGGGCAAGAGGGAATTCCGAACCACGACAGCTGACACAGACGTTACACGCCCACACACCACGTCACCATAGGAAAGGATCACGCCGCACACCGAGACCGTGCGTGCGATGCCCGCCGGCTCTGACGAGCACGCTCATCTCATTCTGCTGCCGTCGGGTTCACTGATTCGGCGGCGCGGCGATATTCGGCGTTGATGCGCTGGGCTTCCTCGAGCTGGTCTTCGAGGATGACGATCCGGCAGGCAGCCTCGATGGGGGTGCCCCGATCGACGAGTTCCCGGGCGCGGGCGGCGATACGCAGTTGGTAGCGGGAGTAGCGGCGGTGGCCGCCTTCGGAGCGCAGGGGGGTGATCAGGCGGGCTTCGCCGAGGGCGCGGAGGAAGGCAGGGGTGGTGCCGAGCAACTCGGCGGCCCGGCCCATCGTGTACGCGGGGTAATCGTCGTCGTCGAGACGGCCGAACGTGTCGTCTGCTGTCATTGCACCTCTCTGTGGAACGCGTTGAGGGGCCCTGGCGCCGTAGTGGCACCAGGGCCCCGAAGGAACTACTACACCATCTGCCGGCCCTGATACTGCACCGGCCCTCTGTTTCCGCAGACCCGACCGAGACGCTGTCGGGGGCGCGGGGATCGCGGTTGCTTGACCGGAGACCACCTCACTATCGATGTCCTGCGGTACCCGGGTCCAAGACTTCCGCCCGGGCGATCCTGATGGCGCTCGGATCCTCCGTTCTTCCCTCTTGATCAACTACTCACTGACGGAAACTGCGAACTGCTGATACCGCAAACTGCTGGTGGCCTCGAACAGAGCCACTCTTCGGCAGCCAGCCCCGTCGCCCGTCCTGCGTCTGCTCCGGCTTGGAACCCCACTGCCGAACCTCCCGGTGCGCGCGCCCGCAGCCGACGCCTTCACCGAGGTACTGCTCACTGACTTCACTGCTGGGTACTGCGATCCTTCATTTACGGGTACTGCGACTGCGGTACTGCTCATGGTGGCCCCTGATCACTGCGGGCCACCCGGTCCGGCCGTCGGTCCCGTCACCGTCCTGCAACCGCCTTGGCTTCGGAACTCCACCACCCAACCGTCCTGCGAACTACAACTGCGTTACTGCTGCCCGGCAGTTCATCTCTGCCGGGCCTCTCTCGATCTCGGCTACGAGAGAAACCATAACCACACCGCCACCCAATGTCTACTCCGACTGGTATAGATTTTCGCGCGCTCGAAGATGAGGTAATCCGCCTCGACCGGTCCATGGGTGGTTCAAGCAGCTCCGAGGCTCAGTCCAGCGCTCACCGTCACCCACCGCCGCGCAGCAGTCGGGCTGAGCCTGACGTCGCCGACTGCGCCGCGACTACCGTCGGCGGGCACCGGCCAACACTGTGTCTCGCGAAGAACACCACCGCCCGGGACGGACGCTTCCAGCCGCGACGCCTCGCAGGCCGGCCGTTGACGGGCGCGGCACGAGGGGCTGCGCCGCCCTCGACGATCCCGGGATGATCGAGCAGTCCGACCAGAGCAATCAGAGTCCCTGACCGTGGTCACCAGTGGCACTGTCATCACCGGTCGACTGGTTCTCGCAGCCACGCGGAGGCAGAGGGTGTCTGATGTGCTGACGGATTCCGCCCGCTTGGGCGAGTTCGCCGCCGTCTTCGACTCCCCCGCGAAGAAGGACGGGCCGCCCACGCGTCTGCACTTCCATGTCGCCCCGGGTCCTGGCGGGCACCCTGGGGAGCCCGGAGACGGGTGGGATGTACCGGGTTGCGATCGAGAACGTCAGCGCCTGGACCGGGGGCGACTTCAGCTATTCCGACCACTGAGCGACGGCGACGGGAACCCGCTGCACGCAGTGTGGGCCCGACCCGCGTACCGTCGGGCCCACACTGCTGGTCAGATGTCGGCTCGTGTCTGTTTACCCGGTCAGACCGTCACGGAGCGGGGGGGTGCCGAGCATCGCGGAGGCGTGCTGCAGCGAGCCGGGGATGCCCAGAGGCGCGGCCTTGGGGAGGGCGCGGCAGGTGAAGCCGAGCTGAGTCATGGCCCGGAGGACTTCGGCGGCGCTGAAGTCACGGCGGTCCTGGCGGGTGATGACTTGGCCGACTTGCTTGACGGGGTAGTGGCGGCGGCCGATGATCACCGATTCTCCGGTGACCGGTTCGGGCTTGATGCCCTTCATCGATTCCAGCACTCCGCCCTTGGTGAGCTCGAAGGGGAAGCGGGCGATGACGCAGCGCATGTGGCCTCACAGGGAGAGGGAAGAACGGTCCGATCATGGGCGAGGCGCTTCAGCGGGTGGCGAGGATGCCCGGGGCGCTGCCTTGCTCGTCTACGACTCGCAGAGCACCGAGCCGACGGGAGCGCATCGCGTGCTTGGCTTCGCCATCGCGGTCACGGGTGAGGTGGACGATCCGTGGTCGCCGAGGATGTCGCGCAGGCGGACCCGGTCCGTGTGAGCGCCGCTGTCGCGGACGGCGGTGAGGTCGGTTCGGGTCACCAGGCCGATGCGCTGGTCGTCCTGGTCGCAGACGACCAGTCGACCCGTGCGTGCGGCGGCCATGACGGCCAGCGCCACCTCGACGCTCATGTCGTCACAGACCTGCGGTCCGGCTGCGTCCATGAGCTCCACCGCCGTCCTGTGCACGGGGTTGGCGTCCGCCGAGAGGGGCTGCATCTGAATCAGCGTCAAAGGGTGCCTCCTGCAGAGATGGGTCAACTTTCCGATCACGAAGGTTCTAGGCCACCGCGTCGAGGACGGGCCGGCGAACGGGGGCGCGCCGGGTCGCCGAGGAAGGGCGGCGTCGGCCTCGGGAGGAGGCGCTGCGCTTGGGGCGTTCGACCACCGGTGCGGTGATGACGACCGGGATGCCGGACGGGGCCTGGGCCCCGGTGATCCGGCTCAGGGCCTCGTCTCCCAAGCGGATCTGGGTGGTCTGCGGCCGGATTCCGGCGTCCGACATGAGGCGGACCATGCCGCGGCGCTGGTTCGGTGTGACGAGGGTGACGACGCTGCCGGACTCGCCGGCGCGGGCGGTGCGGCCGCTGCGGTGGAGGTAGTCCTTGTGGTCGGTCGGCGGATCGACGTTGACGACCAGGTCGAGGTTGTCGACGTGGATGCCGCGCGCCGCGACATTGGTTGCCACCAGCACGGTGACGTGCCCCGTCTTGAACTGCGCCAGCGTGCGGGTGCGTTGCGGCTGCGACTTGCCGCCATGCAGCGCGGCGGCGCGTACACCGCTGTTGAGCAGGTCCTGGGTCAGCCGGTCGACGGCGTGCTTGGTGTCCAGGAACATGATCACGCGGCCGTCGCGGGCGGCGATCTCGGTCGTGGCGGCGTGCTTGTCGGCGCCATGGACGTGCAGGACGTGGTGCTCCATCGTCGTGACCGTGCCGGCCGACGGGTCGACCGAATGCACGACGGGGTCGGTCAGATAGCGGCGAACCAGCAGGTCGACGTTACGGTCCAAGGTGGCGGAGAACAGCATCCGCTGCCCCTCCGGACGCACCTGGTCGAGCAGCGCGGTGACCTGCGGCATGAAACCCATGTCGGCCATCTGGTCGGCCTCGTCCAGCACCGTGATGCTCACGTGGTTCAGCCTGCAGTCGCCACGGTCGATGAGGTCCTTGAGCCGTCCGGGCGTCGCGACGACGACCTCGGCCCCGCCGCGCAGCGCGCCGGCCTGCCGACCGATCGACATCCCGCCCACCACCGTGGCCAGCCGCAGCCTGACGGAACGGGCGTACGGTGTGAGCGCGTCGGTCACCTGCTGCGCCAGCTCACGCGTCGGTACGAGGACCAGCCCAAGCGGCTGGCGGGGTTCAGCACGCTGTCCAGCGGTACGGGCGAGCAGGGCGAGGCCGAAGGCGAGGGTCTTGCCGGAACCGGTGCGCCCGCGGCCCAGTACGTCACGGCCCGCCAGGGAGTTCGGCAGCGTCGCTCCCTGGATCGGGAACGGGGCGGTCACACCCTGCTTGCCGAGTTCGGTCAGCAGGTGCTCGGGCATGTCGAGTTCGGCGAAGCCCTCAACGGGGGGCAGCGCGGGGGTGATCGTCCTGGGCAGCGCGAACTCACCTTGCACTGTGGCTGGCCGGCGGCCGTAACCGCCGGAACGGGCAGGGCCGCCGGAACGGCGCGGTGCCTGCGAGCCCGTGCGACTGCCGCCCTTTCCGGCTGCGGCTCTGCCGTGACGGGAGCGGTCGAAGCGATCGTTCGTGCGTGTGCGATTCATGCGGAACCTTCCTCGATGTGGCGCATATCAAGGAATTCCCGCAGCAATGAGCGGCATGGAGAATTACAAGTATGGACCGGTGGCAAGAAAACAGATTTGGGCCGGCGGAAATACCCGGGGGTACAGGTGCTGAAATGGGTGACACGATGGGGACGTAAGATCCGGGCGTCGGCTGCGGCGCAGCTCTTCAGGACGCTCCTGCATCACTGAAAGAGGAGCCGCGCGTGGTGAGACTGCGGATTCCTCCGAGTCGTCCCGCAGGTGACACCGCTGCGGGAGATGCGTGCAACTGGGGCCCGCACCCCGAAGGATGCGGGCCCCAGCTACAAAATGTGCGTCAGCGTCAGGCCGGAACGATGTTCTCGGCCGTCGGGCCCTTCTGGCCCTGCGCGATGTCGAAAGTTACCTTCTGGCCTTCGAGCAGCTCACGGAAGCCCTGCGCGGCAATGTTCGAGTAGTGGGCGAACACGTCGGCGCCGCCGCCGTCCTGCTCGATGAAGCCGAAGCCCTTTTCCGCGTTGAACCACTTCACGGTACCAGTAGCCATGTCATATCTCCTTCGGGGCAGTACATCGGGATCCGCACTGCGCGGACGCCGTGTCGCCGCAATGATTACCCCGCCCGGAAATGACCGGAAATACAGAAGCGCCCAACCGACAGAACTGGGTGGGGCACTCGAAGTTTCGGGAACCACGACTGCAACCGAGATCGACAGTAGCACACTGGAACGGCCCGTGCACATTACGCAATTCCGCTCCACTCAGTGCGACAAAAACTCTCACTACGCGGTCCGCCAAAGCCTCACTTCGCAAGCACAGATATTGATCCACTCGGAGTGCTACGTTTCAGGAAGAGCGGTCTCACAAAGTGCAACCCTGACCCCCAGGGGGGCGACGACGTAAGCGGCTGTCCGGGAGACGCCTTCGAAGGAGACGACGGCACACACGGAGCGCGCCATGCAGGCGAAGCCGGTGCCCTGCGAACCGGCACACCGCGTCATTCCGAAGGAATGCGAAACTCGAATTCGGGACGGTCCCACGGCACGGCCGGCGGGTTCGCGAGCGCGGTCCCCGTCCGCACCGCACCAACGCGTTGGTAGAAGTCCTCGGCGGGAAGATGCGACACGACCTTGACACGGTCGAGCTTGGCGGCGCGGGCCTCGGATTGCATGTGCGCCACGAGCAGCCGTCCAATACCCCGTCCTTGCACTGCGTCGGCGACGAACAGCAGGTCGAGCTCCGGTGGAGCGAGGACGAGCGAGTAGAACCCGAGGACCCGGCCTCCCTGCTCGTCGGCGCCGACGGCCACGAAGGCGCGGTGGGCCTCGATGTAATCAGGACCGACCCGGTAGCCCGCGACTGCGGCTGCGTACTTACCCTCGTAGGCGCCTGAGCCACGCACGAGCCGCGTGAGCCGTTTGGCATCGCGCGCGACGGCCCTCCGTATCGTGATCGGCTGGCCGATCGGGGAAGTGCGTGAACTCATCGGGAGAGTATTTCGCACCGTAGAGTGCCTTCGTGCGGCGGGTCGGCTGCTCGGGCAGGCGTTCCTGCACCGCTCCCGGGAACCACTCGCCCAGGCCCTGATCGACCACGTCATTGCCGCGGAACAGGTCGCCCGCCAGCAGCAGCTGGACGCCCAAACCGCTGCGGAGGAGCCGGCACCAGGCGAGACACCACCCACTCGGAAGCCTCGCCAGGCCGCGCCCCCGTCTACGCAGGCCCCCGCCGAAGCCGGCCGACGGGGTCCTCACGTGTCACGAGCGATCACATGCGGGTCACCAACCCTGCGGACGCACTCATGTCACAAGGCTCTGACCTGGACTTACGCGCTCACCCTGGACCAAGTGGACGCCCACGGACGGCTTCTACGACATGTGCCAGGTGGTGCCCAGCAAGGGGCCCAGGATGAGGACCAGGGCGCCTTCCAGGCCGTCGAGGCGGTATTGGAGGGCAGAGGTCGTCGTCTCACCCGAGGGGACGGCTGTCATGGGTGGGTGGGCGGTGGAATCAGGGCTTGGGGACGGTTGGCGTGGGTGGGGCGGACTGTCGCGTTGGGGCCCAGAGGCGGTCCCCGCGATGTGAGCGGGCGGATGTGATGCGGATCAGGGGTTGCTCGGGGCGTCGAGGTCCGGCAGGGGTGTGCCCAGGCCTGTCAGGGCGCCTACCGGGTCCAGGTCGGGGGTGCCGCGGGGCCACCAGTCGTCGCGGGTCGGCTCGGATTCGTAGGCGTACCACAAGCCGTCGCGGCCGAAGCGGAGTTGGACCTGGCCGTTCGGGTGGGTGAGGTGGTTGCGCCAGGGGCGGAAGGCGGGGAGGTCGGCGGCGAGGAGGAGCGGGCGGGCGCGGTCGAAGCGCCCGGCGGGTGGGTCCCAGGGTTCGTCGAGGACGGTGAGTCCCTCCAGGCCCCCCTGGCGCCAGGCGGCGACCGCGCGCGCCAGCTCGGCCGGGGTGCGGCCGGCGGCGGAGGCCAGCGAGGAGTAGAGGGCGCGGGTGCCTGCGGTGAGTCCTGAGCCGGGGCGGGCCGCAGCGAGCCGTACCGCGTCCTGCCACAGCGTCAGCTCGGCCACCGGGTCGCGGCCGGTGGCGAGCAGGGCGTGCGCGCGGGCCGCCGCGTCCGTCGCCAACTGGTCCAGCGCGAAGGGGTCGGGGCCGCCCGGGGCCGCGGGATACACCGGGGGCTGCTCGGGGTGCGGGGGCAGGGGCAAGGGGGCCGGGAGGGGCGGAAGCCGGCGGGGGGCGAGGGCGTCGGTGGCCCGTACTCCGGGGAGCGGGGCGGGTTCCCGCTCCTGGGCGGCGCGGGCCGCGCGGGCGGCGTTGCGGCGGGACAACGCGTCCAGCAGGTCGCGTTCGCCACGGCCGCGCAGCAGGAGCAGGACGAAGGGGTCCGCGTCGAGCAGACGTGCCGTCTGGTAGCAGAGGGCGGCGGCGTGCTTGCAGGGGTGACCGAAGTCGGGGCAGCTGCAACGCGGTTCGAGCTCGCCCGGGCCGGGCAGCAGCGGCACTCCGCAGTCGGCCAGGGTCTCGGGCATCTCCTTGTCGAGGAGCGCGGCGATGTGCCCGGGCCGCTCCGCGGCGGCGTCCAGGAACCGCTCCCAGTCGGTGTCGTCGAGCGTGCGCAGCCGTACCTGCACACGGTACGGCCGGGGGCGGCTCCCCCGCACGTAGGCGAGCACGAGTCCGGGCGTCACCATGATGGCGTCCACGTGGCCCTGCTGGGCGTAACCGCGGCCGCGCGCCAGCCGCTTGGCGTCCAGCGCGCCTTCTTCGAGCGCGGTGAGCCAGGCGTTGCCCCACCAGGTCTCGGCGAAGCGGGCGTCGTCCGACGGCCTGGGCGGGAACGCGGGGAAGGTGCGGCGCAGTTCGGTGTCCCGGCCGGGGGCGGCCATGGAGCGGGGAACGCGGGGGGCGGCCGGCGCCCGGGCGGGCGAACTCCCGTCGTCTGCTTGCCGCGCCGAGTTGCCGGAGAGGGCGCCCGTGCGGTGCTCTTCCTCCGGCTCGGCAGCCAGGTCAGGCATCCGGAACGCGTCGCCGAGCAACTCCCGTACGGCATGCGTCCTTATGTCGGTGACACGGCCGCGCGTACGGCTCCGGGCCCGGGCCGCGGCGGGGTCGGGCTCCGGGCGAGGCGCCTTGGGTGCAGCCTCGGCGCCCGCGTCGGCGCCGCCCCGCGCCGCCCGCAGGGCCTCACGCACGAGGTCGGCGGGGCGCCCGCCGCGCCGAGCAGTTTCGGCACCGGGAGTGGCCGGGGCGGACTCCGCCGCGTCGTCCGGCCGGTCCCCTCCCGCCGAAGAGACGCCGCCTGAAGCGTCCAGGGCCGAGTCCGCCGCCGCGTCCGCGCCCGAAGCCGCCTCCCGCCGAGCGGAGAGTGCCTGCCGCAGAGCCTCACGGGCAACGTCACCGGGCCGGGCGGTACGGCCCTCACCGGGCTTTACGTGCCGCTCCCCTGCCGAGTCCTGAGCGGGAGCCGAGACCGGCGGGACGCCCACGGGCTCAGTCAGCTCCGGGGACTGTCCCGCGTCCCCCTGGGAGGCCGGGTCCGCCCGCCCTGCGTCCCGCTGGAGAGCGGGGTCCTCCCTGCCCGCGTTCCGACCGGAAGCCGGGTCCGGCGGGGCGCCCGCGCGCCCCGTCAGTCGCGGGGACTGCTCCCGCACCGCGTTCCGACGGGAAGCCGCATCTGGCGTGGCGCTTACTTGGTCCGTGGGTCTCGGGGACCGCTCCCCGCTCAACTCTGGCTGGGAAGCGGGGTCCTCCCTGCCCACGTCCCGACCGGAAGCCGGCTCCGGCGTGGTGCTCCCCCGTCCTGTGGGATACGGGGCCTGGCCCTGATCAGCCGCGGCTGCCCCCCTCGCGTCCCGCTCATGAGCCACGTCCGGTCGGTCAACGGATTCTGGCCGGGCCGATTCCCCAGGGCCGTGGGCGGCGGGTGCCGGATCGCCCGCCTTGCCGCTCCCCCTCCTTCGCGCCGCCCGCAGGGCTTCGCGGGCCTCGTCGGCCGGGCCGGGCATTATGTCGTCCTCCGCAGGGAGACCAGGTCGGTCAGTTCACGGTCCGTCAGTTCGGTCAGGGCCGCCTCGCCGGAGCCTAGGATCGCGTCGGCCAGGGCGCGCTTGGATTCCAGCATGTCTGCGATGCGGTCCTCCACCGTGCCCTCCGTGATGAGGCGGTGGACCTGGACGGGCTGGGTCTGGCCGATGCGGTAGGCGCGGTCGGTGGCCTGTTCCTCGACGGCCGGGTTCCACCAGCGGTCGAAGTGGATGACATGGCCCGCGCGGGTGAGGTTCAGTCCTGTGCCGGCCGCCTTCAGGGAGAGGACCAGTACCGGTGTCGAGCCGCTCTGGAAGCGGTCGACCATGCGCTCCCGTTCGGGAACCGGGGTGCCGCCGTGCAGGAGGTCCACGGGGACCGCACGGGCGGCCAGGTGGGAGCCGATCAGGCGGGCCATCCCGACGTACTGCGTGAAGACCAGTGCCGAGCCGTCCTCGGAGAGAAGCGTGTCCAAGAGCTCGTCCAGCAGGGCCAGTTTGCCCGAGCGTGCGGCCAGCCGGTCGCCGGTGCCCGGACCGTGTTCCTCCTTCAGATACAGCGCGGGGTGGTCGCAGACCTGTTTCAGGGAGGTCAGGAGCTTCAGCACCAGGCCCCGGCGGGCGATGCCCTCCGCCGTCTCGATGGCGAGCAGGGACTCGCGGACCACCGCCTCGTAGAGCGCGGCCTGTTCGCGGGTGAGCGGGACCGGGTGGTCGGTCTCCGTCTTGGGCGGCAGTTCCGGAACGATGCCGGGGTCGGACTTCTTGCGGCGCAGCAGGAAGGGGCGGACCAGTCGGGCCAGCCGGGCCACCGCCTCCCCCCGGTCGGCGTTCTCGCCGTTCTCCACCGCGCGCGCGTGCCGGGCGCGGAAGGACTTCAGCGGTCCGAGCAGGCCCGGTGTCGTCCAGTCCAGCAGCGCCCAGAGTTCGGAGAGGTTGTTCTCCACCGGTGTGCCGGTGAGGGCCACGCGCGCGGGGGACGGGATCGTGCGCAGCGCCTTGGCCGTCGCGGAGTACGGGTTCTTCACGTGCTGTGCTTCGTCGGCGACGAGCATGCCCCAGGTGTGCTGGGCCAGTGTGGCCGACGCCGACCGCATTGTGCCGTACGTGGTGAGGACGAAGCCGCCGGCCACGTCGTCCAGAGTGCGGTCCGGGCCGTGGAAGCGGCGGACGGGAACTCCGGGCGCAAAGCGGGTGATCTCCCGCTGCCAGTTGCCCAGCAGCGAGGCGGGGCAGACCACCAGGGTCGGTTCGTGGCGTGCGCGGCGCAGATGCAGCGCGATGACGGTGATCGTCTTGCCGAGGCCCATGTCGTCGGCGAGGCAGCCGCCGAGGCCGAGCGAGGTCATGAGGTCCAGCCAGGCCAGACCGCGGAGTTGGTAGTCGCGGAGGGTGGCGTGCAGGCCGGGCGGCGGCTCGGCGGGGCGGACACCGGCCGTGAGGCGGTCGCGGAGGGCGGCGAGCGCGCCGACCGGCACCGCCTGAACCGTCTCGCCGTCGACCTCCGCGCTGCCGGTGAGGGCGACGGACAGCGCGTCGACCGGGTCGAGCAGGCCGAGTTCACGCTTGCGGGCCTTGCGGACGAGGGCAGGGTCGACGAGCACCCACTGGTCCCGCAGGCGGACGACCGGGCGGTGCGCCTCGGCGAGCTCGTCCATCTCGGCCTCGCTGAGCGGGTCGCCGCCGAGCGCCAGCTGCCAGCGGAACTGGAGGAGTTCCTCGCTCTCGAAGAAGCCGGTGCCGTCGGTCGCCGAGCCGGGCGCGGATCGTACGACCGCGGCCGCGGTCAGGTCCTGGGCCAGGTCCCGGGGCCAGTGCACGGCGACCCCGGCCGCCGCGAGCCGCGTCGCCGCCATGCCGAGCAGGTCGCCCAGTTCTTCGTCGGACAGGGCCAGGACGTCGGGTACGTCCTGTTCGGCGAGCCGGTGGAGCGGCGGCCACACGCGGGCCGCACGCCGCACCGCTAGCGCCGCGTCCACGCGGGCGCGTGGGCCGAAGGCGGCGTCCGCCCCGCCCGCCCACAGGGCGGCCGCGTCGGTCACGAGGGTGGGGTCGGCGAGGCTGTGGACCTGGACGATCGCCGCGCCCGCGCTGCGCACGCCCGCGTCGTCGTCGCGGTCGAACAGTTCGTACGCCGAGAGGTCCAGACGGAGCGAGATGCGTACGCCCGCGTCCATGCCGGCGGCGACCTCGGCGGCCCAGTCGTGGGCGCCGGGCAGGTGCTGCGGGGGGCTGTCCGCGAAGGGCTTCCCGGAGGCGAACGGGGCGGCGGGGGTGCGGGGCAGGGTGTCCGCGACGGCGTCCAGGAAGGAACGCATCAGCGCTTCCGGCTCGGGCAGCCTGAGCGGTCCGGGACCGGGCAGCGGGACCGCGTGCCCCTCGTACGGCAGGGCGGCCGCGACCGCGCGCAGGTGTGCGATGTCGTCCGGGTCGAGGGGGCCGGCCCGCCAGGCGTCGTGGCCGGTGGGGGTCAGGCCGGGCAGCAGCCGGCCGCGCGCGGCGAGCCGCAGCGCGTGCAGTGCGGCCGCGCCCCAGCAGGCGGTGGCGGGGTGGGCGGCGGGATGGCGGCGGGCGTGCACGAGCAGGGGCAGCGCCTCGTCGAGCCGGAGCGACAGTGCGGGGGCGGGCCTGCGCCGGACGCCCGCGCCGTGCCGTCGTACGACGGTGAGCTCCGTGTGCCCGGTGCTGTCGCCGGGCAGGGGGCCGCCTTCGGGGTCCCAGAAGGCGACGCGTCCCTCACGCGGCAGGGGTGCGGGCAGGAAGACGGCCGCGAGCCGCACGGGAACGGGATCCCGGACGCCGTCCGGCACCGCCACCGCCGTGTCGCTCATACGCTCTGCCACCTCCCGCCCGTCAGTCGAATCAGTCGTCTTCGACTCTACGGGCGGGGTCTGACATTGATGCTGATACTCGGGTTCCGGTGGTCGGCTCCGACGGCCCGTCCCGGGCCCCCTGGTCAGGGAACCGTGCGCGAGACGACGTACACCATCGGGAAGTCCGGGTTCGCCAGGTTGACCACGATGTCCTGGGTGGGCGCCGGGTTCTTCTGCGCGTGCACGAGACCCCACCACGGCCCCGGGCCCGTGAACTTCCAGCCGCTGATGTGCTGGTCGCGGGCGCTGATGGTGATGTCGCCCTTCTTCAGGTCCTCCCGGCCCACGCCGACGCCGTTCAGAAAGGCGTCCAGGCCCGCGTTGGTGGTGCGGAACTCGACGTAGAGGCGGCTGGTCTTCCAGTTGTTGGTCTCGTAGTAGGCGACGGAGTCGGCCGGGTGCGGGACCGGCACCTGGTAGAGGCGGCGCTGGACCTTGGACGGATAGCCCGCCGCGAGGCTGGTCGCGGAGTACTTCGCCTCCTTGTCCTTGCCGCTGTTGCGGCTCTGGTTGGCGGAGATCACCAGATAGCCGGCCGGGACGCCGATGAGCAGCCCGATGATGAGCAGGGTGATCGCCCTGCGGCGGATCATGTGCCGGCGGTCCTCGGGGGGCCGGGGCGGCTCGTCCGCGGGTGCCGCCTGGCGCGGCAGCGATGCCGTCACAGTGACTCCCGGAAGGCGCGGCGGGCCTGTGCGTACCGCTCGTAGCGTTCGGTGCGTTCCACCCGGCGCCGCTTGGCGCGCCGGAAGCGGCGGGCGACGAGCCGGGCGAGGTCCGCGGCGCCGACCATGCCGGCCTCGGGGCCGAGCTGGGCGCGGGTGATGCGGGCCTCGGGCCGGTAGCCGCGGCCGGTGAGATGGCGCTTGAAGGCGTCCCGCGCGGGGCCGATCAGCAGATCGTCGGCCGCGCTGACCCCGCCGCCGATCACGAAGCACGACGGGTCGAGGGCTGCGGCCAGGTTGGCGATGCCGACGCCGAGCCACTGGCCGATGTCCTGGAGCAGCTCGATGCACATCGCGTCGCCCTCGCGGGCCAGCTCGGTGATCACCGGGCCGGTGATGTCGCCGATGCTGCCCTTGACGCGCTCGATGATCCCGTACGCCACCGGGGAGTCGGCCGCGGCCAGTTCGCGCGCCTCTCTGACCAGCGCGTTGCCGGAGCTGTACTGCTCCCAGCAGCCGCGGTTGCCGCACGGGCAGCGGTGACCGCCGGGCACGACCTGCATATGGCCGAACTCTCCGGCGACGCCGTACTTCCCGCGCTTGACCTGCCCGTCCTCCAGTATCGCGCCGCCGATGCCGGTGCCCAGCGTGATCATGACGAGGTGGTCCTCGCCGCGGCCGGCGCCGAAGCGCCACTCGGCCCAGGCGGCGGTGTTCGCGTCGTTGTCCACCAGTACGGGAACCGACAGACGGCCGGAGAGGCGGTCCCTGAGCGGCTCGTTGCGCCACGACAGATGGGGGGCGAACAGGACCCGGTTGCGGTCGGCGTCGACCCAGCCGGCCGCGCCGATGCCGACGGCGTGCACGTCGTGCCGGTCGGACAGGTCGAGGACCAGCTCGACGATGGTGTCCTCGACGACCTTGGGGCTCTTGGACTTGTCCGGGGTCTCCGTACGGACCTTCTCCAGGATGTTGCCGTCGGCGTCGACGACGCCCGCCATCACCTTCGTGCCGCCGATGTCGATGCCGACCGTGGGCACGCGGGGGGCGGTCAGGTGCGAGCGGCGCTCCCTGGTGCCGACCGTGCGGAGCGCCGGCGCGCGGCGGGAGCCGATGGGGGCGCTGAAGTTGCCGTAGGTGCTCATCGGGCTTGATTCTGCCTCACCGGCGGGGTGGGTGCGGTGTGGGGAGCGGAGGGGCGTCGGGACATGTGCCGGGTGCGGCGCCGTGGGGGCCGGTCGCGCAGTTCCCCGCGCCCCTGGGGTGGGGGCGGTTTCCCCTCGCCAACCCTGGTGCCTCATTGTCCTGACATTGCGACGAGGTCCCCCGAACCGTCTCAGGGGCGTACCAGCAGTTGGAATTCGAACGCGTAGCGCGACGGGCGGTAGGTGTGGTCGCCGTACTCGACCGCTCTTCCCGTGTCGTCGAAGGTTGTGCGCTGCATGGTGAGCAGCGGGGCGCCCTCCTGTTCGCCCAGGCGCTCGGCCTCCTCGGCGGTGGCTCCCCGGGCGCCGATGGACTGGCGGGCGCTGTGCAGGGTGATCCCCGCGGAGCGCATCATGCGGTACAGGCCGGTGGTCTCCAGCTGTGCGGTGCCCAGGTCGAGCAGACCGGGCGGCAGGTGGTTGCAGAGGTACGCCATCGGCTCGCCGTGCGCGAGCCGCAGCCGCTCGACCCGGTGTACGTCGCCGCCCTCGGACAGCCCGAGCGCGGCGGCGACCTCCGCGGTGGCCGGGACGAGCGTGTTGACGAGGACCTTGGTCGCGGGGCGCTGGCCGGCCGCCTCCAGGTCGTCGTAGAGGCTGCTGAGCTCCAGCGGGCGCTTGACCTGGCTGTGCACCACCTGGGTGCCGACGCCGCGACGGCGTACGAGCAGGCCCTTGTCGACGAGCGACTGGATGGCCTGACGGACGGTGGGCCGTGACAGACCGAGGCGGCCTGCGAGCTCGATCTCGTTGCCCAGCAGGCTTCCGGGGGTCAGCTGTCCGTGCTCGATCGCGGCCTCGAGCTGCTGGGACAGCTGGAAGTACAGCGGCACCGGGCTGCTGCGGTCCACACTGAGCTCGAGGGTCACGGTCGGGTCCACTTCTGGTTTCGGCACGGCCCCGAGCGTAGCTGTGTGAATGGTTGACGGGAAGTTGTGTAGTTCGATTGTCCGGACATACGGATTGACAGCACGCCGGGTCCGACCTCACTTTGGTCCCATGCGCATCGGAGTCATCGGTATGGGCCGGATCGGCACCATCCATGCGAGGACCCTCAGCCGTCACCGGGAGGTCGGCTCCCTGATCCTCACGGACGCTGATCCCGCGCGGGCCCAGGCACTCGCCCATCGTCTGGGGGAGACGGCGGCTCCGGGCGTGGACGAGATCTTCAAGTGGGGCGTGGACGCCGTGGTGATCACGACGGCGACCTCGGCGCATGCCGAACTGATCGGCCGGGCGGCGCGCGCCGGGCTGCCCGTCTTCTGTGAGAAGCCGATCGCGCTCGACCTGCCCGGTACCTTGCAGGCCATCGCCGAGGTCGAAGCAGCCGGAACGGTTCTTCAGATGGGCTTCCAGCGCCGCTTCGACGCCGGCTATGCGGGCGCGCGGGAGGCGGTCCGCTCGGGACGGCTCGGGCGGCTGCACACCGTCCGGGCCATGACCTCGGACCAGGCGCCACCGCCCGCCGCGTATCTGCCGCAGTCCGGCGGGCTCTACCGGGACACCCTGATCCATGACTTCGACGCCGTGCGCTGGGTGACCGGGCGCGAGGTCGTCGATGTGTACGCGGCCGGGTCCGACGCCGGGCCCGCGATGTTCCGTGAGGCGGACGACATCGACACGGCCGCGGCGGTTCTCACGCTCGACGACGGCACGCTGGTCACGGCTACGGCGACACGGCTCAACGGCGCGGGCTACGACGTGCGCATGGAGCTGGCCGGGGAGCTGGACCAGGTCGTGGTCGGCCTGGACGACCGTACGCCGATCGCCTCCACCGAGCCGACCGGGCCACCGGCCGCGGACAAGCCGTGGACCGGGTTCCTGGAGCGCTTCGGCCCCGCGTACGAGGCGGAGCTGATCGCGTTCGTCGACGTGCTGCACGGTGAGCGGGCCAACCCCTGCGACGGGCGCGAGGCCTTGCAGGCCCTGCGGATCGCGGAGGCCTGCGATGTGTCCCGCCGCGAGCGCAGAGTTGTGCGGCCGGCGGAGCTTCCGGGCGGAGTCGGCGCGACGTCCGTGTGAAGGGGCCGGCCCCGCCCCTCCCCTGCTCGAAGCCCGTGGAGTCGGGGTGGGCCGCGGCCTACCACCGCACCGGCAGGCTGCGCAGCCCCCGCATCAGCATCCCCGGGAGCCAGTCGCCGGGAGGGCCGTCCAGGGTGAGTCCGGGGGCGCGCTCCAGCAGGGTGCGTATCGCCGTGCGGGCTTCGAGGCGGGCCAGTGGGGCGCCGATGCAGTAGTGGATGCCGTGGCCGAAGGCGACGTGGCCGCGGGTGTCGCGGTGGATGTCGAAGCGGTCCGGGTCCTCGTAGCGGCCCGCGTCACGGTCGGCCGCGGTGAGGCCGATCATCACCGACTCGCCCTTCTCGACGCGGGTGCCGCCGATCTCCAGGGGCTCGGCGGCGTACCGGAACGTCGCGTTCTCCACCGGTCCCTCGTAGCGCAGCATCTCCTCGACCGCGTCGTCGACGAGGGTCATGTCGGCGCGCAGGGCGGCGAATTGGTCCGGATGAGTGAGCAGGGCGTGGACGCCGCTGGTGATCAGGTTGACGGTGGTCTCGTGGCCCGCGATGAGCAGGATGAAGGCCATGCCGCGCAGTTCCTGCGGCGAGAGCCGGTCGCCGTCCTCGGCGGTGGTGCGGATGAGATCGCTGAGGAGGTCTCCGCTCGGCCCGGCCCAGCGCTTGTCCTCGATCAGCTCGGTGAAGTACTCGGCGAGTTGCGCGAAGGCGTCGTACTCGCTCTGCGAACTGGTCGGCGCGACCGCCTCCGTCGACAGCTTGCGGAACGCCGCGCGGTCGATCTCCGGTACACCGAGCAGCTCGCAGATCACGGTGAGCGGCAAGGGGTGGGCGAACGAGTCCACCAGGTCGACGCCGCCGTGCGGCAGCATCGCGTCGAGGAGGCCGTCGGTGATCTCCTGGATCCTGGGCCGCAGCTCCTCCATCCGGCGCATGGTGAACGCACGCGAGACGAGCCGGCGCAGCCGGGTGTGCCGGGGCGGGTCGGCCATCAGCAGATAGGGGCCGATCAGCTCCTCGTCGAGGAATGTCGTCCCGATCTTGCTGCCGTCCTTGGACAGCCGCGGATCGGCGAGCGCCGCGCGCGCCGCCTCGTACCCGACGACGAGCCATGCCTCGTGGTGTGCCTCTCCGCCGGGCAGCCGCACGCGGTGCACCGGGCCGCGTTCACGCAGGCGTGCGTACACGGTGTGCGGGTCGCGGCGGAACCCGTCGCCGAACTCCCCCAGATCGATCACTTCCGTCATGGCCTCCCCTTTTCCCATGCCGCTGCCGATGCCCTCCCGGACCGCCCCGTCCCCACAACTCCCGCTGCCCGTACAACGCGTACGGTCCGCGGCGAGTGCCCGTCCGGCGGATCGAGGCCGCAGACACGGGCCCTGGCATGCGCTCCCCGCACTTCCGACGCAGGTCCAGGGGCGGACCCTGCGCCGATCAGGTGCCGCCGCTTTCCCGCGACCTGATCCGCCGCAGGGGCAATACACCTAGGGGGTGTCCCCCTCCAGTTCCTCCAGAAGTCCCGCGTCGTACGCCAACAGGGCGATCTGGACGCGGTTGTTGAGGTCGAGCTTGGCGAGGATGCGGGAGACGTGGGTCTTGACGGTGGCGACGCTCATGAAGAGCTCGCCGGCGATCTCCGCGTTGGACAGGCCCCGGCCGACCGCGACGGCGACTTCGCGTTCACGGTCGTTGAGGGCGGCGATGCGCTCCTGCGCGCGGGTGCGGCGGGTGTCGGCGGCGGTGCCGGCCGCGTGGTCCATCAGGCGGCGGGTGACGGCGGGCGACAGAACGGGGTCGCCGGCCGCGACCCGGCGCACCGCGTCGAGGATCTCGGCGGGCGGGGTGTCCTTGAGAACGAATCCGGCGGCGCCCGCGCGCAGGGCGCGCAGTACCTGCTCGTCCGCGTGGAAGGTGGTGAGGACCACGACCTGCGGGGCGTCCGGGCGGCCGCGCAGCAACTTGGTGGCGGTGAGGCCGTCCACCGACGGCATGCGGATGTCCATGAGGACGACGTGTGGCTCGGCGCGGTCCACGAGCGCCTCGACCTCGGCGCCGTCGGCGGCCTCGCCGACGACCTCGATGTCCTCGGCCCCGCCCAGCATCAGGGACAGGCCGGCCCTCACCAGCGGATCGTCGTCGACGAGGAGCAGTCTGATCGCAGTCATGGTCCTTACGTAATCACGGTTGCGGTGCGCGAGTT
Source organism: Streptomyces luteolifulvus (assembly GCF_008806595.1). Classification (GTDB taxonomy): domain Bacteria; phylum Actinomycetota; class Actinomycetes; order Streptomycetales; family Streptomycetaceae; genus Streptomyces; species Streptomyces luteolifulvus. The sequence continues at coordinate 211,671 of NZ_VZRB01000002.1, forward strand.
GACCGGACGCGGGACGGGGCCCGCTCACCCCCACGGCAGCCACGCCCGTACCCGGAACCCCCCGTCCCCGTCCGGCCCGTGTGCCAGCCGGCCACCGGCGAGCGTCGCCCGTTCCGTCAGGCCGATCAGGCCCTGGCCGGAGCCGGGGACGGGCGGGACGGGGCCGTCGGGCGCAGGGTTGTGGACCATGACGACGAGCCCGTCGCCCCGTGCGCCGGTGACCGAGACCGTGACCTCCGTGCCGGGGGCGTGCTTGCGGACGTTGGTGAGGCCCTCCTGGGCGATGCGGTAGGCGGTGCGGCCGACGGAGGCGGGCACGGCGGCGGGCTCGGTCACGCGGTTGTCGAGGGTGACCTTCATGCCGGCCTCGCGGGACTCGGCGGCCAGCGCGTCCAGGGCGGCCAGCGTGGGCTGGGGGCGGCCGGCGTCGTCGGGCTCGCCGGCCCGCAGGACTCCGATGATCTCCCGCAGGTCCTGGAGGGCCTCGTGCGCGCTCTCGCGGATGACACCGGCCGCCCGGGCGACCTCCTCGCGGGACGCGTCCGGCCGGAACTCCAGGGCGCCCGCGTGCACGCTCAGCAGCGTCAGCCGGTGGGCGAGCACATCGTGCATCTCCCGGGCGATGGCCTCACGGGCGAGCCGCTGAGCCTGCTCGGCGCGCAGGCGCGCCTCCGTCTCGGCGCGCCGGGCACGGTCGCGCAGGCTCAGCATGAGCTGCCGTTTGGAGCGGGCGAGCATGCCCCAGCCGATGACCGTGAGGGTGAACAGCACGGTGAGGGCGACGGAGGCCAGGTACGGCAGGTCCGGCTCCGGGCGCAGCCAGTAGAAGAGCGGCATCTGCGCGAGGGAGATGCCGCCGATCCAGGCCACGTACCGGAAGGGCCGGTGGACGGCGAGGGTGAACAGGACGACCATGGCCGCGCCGCCGGCGGTGCTCGAGACGAATCCCACCGGGATCATCGCGACGGCGAGGCCGACCGGCCAGCGGCGGCGCAGCCAGACCGCGGCGCAGGCCAGGGCGCCGAGGATCTGGTCGACATCGGCGAGGACGGGCGAGAGCCCGCGCTCGTCGGAGAGGGAGTCGGCCGCGGCCAGGCCGATGCCGACGGCCAGGAAGAAGCAGGTGAAGTCGACGATCCAGTCGCGCGCGGTGCGCCGCGGCCGTCGCCCGGACCGCTTGGCGTCGAGGTCGAGCGCGTCCACGACGGCGGACGGCAACAGCCATCTGCGCAGCTTCGGTTCATGTGCCGGCACCGGCGGGAGCTGGGCCGTCTGCTGTCCACTCACGATCGGCAAATCTACGCAGCCGGAGCCCGCGCCACCTCCCCCCGGGCCCGCTCGCCGACCAAAGTCGCGGCAGCGGAGACTTTCGGTGGACTCCCGCCGGAAGGATCACGTGCTTGCGTCACACGGGCCTCGCCCCGTGGCCGATGTGCGTGGGGGGTCCGCGGTGCGAGGGTCCGATGTATGAAGCAACTGCTGGAGATACTCGGTTTCATCGCCCTGCTGCAGGGCGCGCTGGGCCTGGTGCACGAGTTCACCGACTGGCACATCGGTGTCGTGCAACGGCTGGGCTTCCTCGACGGCTACGAGATCTACGCGAGCGTCGTCCTGATCGTGGCCGGGCTCGCGCTGTTCGCCGCCGGCAACTCGGCTCAGCAGCCGTAGCGGCGCGCGCCGCGGTGGGAGGAGTCGGCATCGACCTTGCTGGGGACTGCCGTCCGAATTGCGGGGGATGGTGACCGGAACGAGACTGAAGGTGGGCCATGCCCTGCGGCATCGATCTGAAGCGCGAGCGGATTTCTCTACACCCACGCCCGGGTGCCCGCTCGGACGTCGCGCGTTCCTGTCCGTCCGCGAGCGTACCCATTCTTCTCACAGGGGTGTTCAGTCATGGGCGGTTTCAATGGAGCGAATCTTGACAGCCTGCGTGAGGCACTGCGAGGACCCGTGCTCGCTCCCCAGGATGCGGGCTACGACGAGGCCCGCAGCGTCTACAACGCCATGATCGACCGGCGTCCCGCTGCCATCGCGCAGTGCGTCGACGCCGCGGATGTGAAGTCCACGATCGCTTTCGCCCAGGACAACGGGATGGAGCTCGCGGTGCGCGGCGGCGGCCACAGCGGGCCGGGTCTGTGCCTGGTGGACGGTGGACTCGTACTCGATCTGTCGCCCATGCGCTGGGTGCGCGTGGACCCGGCGACGAGCAGCGCGCAGGTGGGCGGAGGCAGCCAGCTGGGAGACGTGGACCACGCGACCCACGCCTTCGGCCTCGGTGTGCCGGCCGGAATCATGTCGACCACGGGCGTGGGCGGCCTGACCCTCGGCGGCGGACACGGCCACCTGACCCGCAAGTACGGGCTCACCATCGACAATCTGCTGGCCGCCGATGTCGTTCTCGCCGACGGACGATTCGTCACCACGTCGGAGAAGGAGTACCCGGACCTGTTCTGGGCGCTGCGGGGCGGCGGAGGGAACTTCGGTGTGGTCACCTCGTTCACCTTCCGGCTGCACCCGGTGCACACGGTCGGGGTCGCGGTGACGGTGTGGCCCGTCGACCGCACCCGCGAGGTGCTGCGCTGGTACCGGGAGTTCCTGCCGGCCGCGGAGGAGGACCTCAACGGCTTCTTCGCCGTGCTGGTCGTGCCGCCCGGTCCGCCGTTCCCCGAGCCCATCCACGGGCAGAAGATGTGCGCTGTGGTGTGGTGCTACACAGGCGACCTGAACGCCAACCGCCTCGAAGACGTGCTGGTCGCCGTGAACGAACCGGCCCCGCCCGCCTTCCACTTCGCCACCCCCATGCCCTACCCCGGCCTGCAGACCATGTTCGACGAGCTGATCCCCAAGGGACTGCAGTGGTACTGGCGCGGAGACTTCTTCGACGGCATCTCCGACGACGCGATCGAGGTGCACCAACGGTACGGGGAGAAGCTCCCCACCGATCTGTCGACGATGCATCTGTATCCGGTGGACGCAGCGGCCCACCGGGTGAATGCCGACGACACGGCCTGGGCCTACCGCGACGCCGTCTGGTCCGGCGTGATCGCCGGAATCGACCCCGGCCCCGCCAACGCCGATCGGATCCGGCAATGGTGTGTCGACTACTGGAACGACCTCCACCCGCACTCCATGGGCGGCTCCTACATCAACTTCCTGGGCGAACAGGAAGGTCCGGAGCGCGTGCGGACCACCTACCGCGGCCACTATGACCAACTGGCCTCGATCAAGCGCACCTACGACCCGGACAACTTCTTCCGCGCCAACCAGAACATCCCGCCATCGGCAGGGTGAATGCGGGCGGCTTCGTAGCCGAAACGGCCTTCGTGTCCCTTGAGCCGGAGAGTCCTGGCGGCGATCTCCTTCGATGTATGAATTGCAAAATTTCGCAAGTCCATACATGCTGAGGTTGCTGTGCCCGCTCCACCGGTAGCCGCGGGCGCAGCACAGTCGTGGCCGCCCGCACGGGCGGGAGTGTGGGTAGGGGAAGCCGAGGAGCCGTGTCCGTTCCGCTGTACCAGGCCAAGGCCGAGTTCTTCAGGATGCTGGGGAATGCGGTGCGGAAAGCCGAGGTCGCTGCGCGATGACCTCGGCGATCAGCCGGGCGACGGCCCGGCTCACCGCACTCCTGCCCACCCGCGCCGACCTGGCGGACACGCGACGCGCCCCCCGGCGCGACCTGCTCGCCGGACCGACTGTGGCGATCGTGGCCCTGCCGCTCGCGCTCGGCTTCGGCGTCTTCTTTTTCGCTCTCGTGGTGCTGGTGCCGATCGTCGGCGCGTACGGGCCGACCGGCGTACCGACCGTCGGGGTGATGGCGGGCGTCATGCTCGTGGCGCCGGCCGCGCTGCGGGCCGGCACGTACCTGCAGTACGCGAACCCCGCATCGTCCCCTGCAGTGCGTGAGGAGGCTGTGCGATGAGCCTTCCCCCCGCGGCCCTGCGGATGGCCGAGGTCTCCGGTGCGGAGGCGCTGTGGCTGGTGGAGGGCAGCAGCCTCGGGCGGCTGGTGTACCCGCTGCGGGGGCAGACCCTCGTACGGCCTGCCCGGCATGTGTGGGAGTGCGGGCATCTGATCGTCCGGGCGCCTGTCTCCGCGGCCGTCGTACCCGAGGCGGTCACGTACCAGGTGGACGAGATCAGGGTCGTCGCCGGCACAGGCTGGACGGTGACCCTCTCCGGCCCCGCCGAGGTGATCGCCGACCCTGACGAGGCCGCCCACTACCGGCGCACCCTCGCCGGCTGGACACACGGCCCGCACGACTCCGTGCTGCGCCTGCACCCCAAGTCGGTTACCGGCTTCCGCCTCGCTCGCCTGGAGACATGATGGCCCCCGCTCTCGATGTCCTTCCCCATCGGCACGTGCTCACCCTGCCCAACGAGCCGTCAGCCGTCCGCCTCGCCCGCGAGACCGCCGAACGGGCGCTGGTCGAGTGGGGGATAGGTCTGCACCGGTCCGTCGTGGACGCGGCGCTGCTGATCCTCAGTGAGCTGGTGACCAACAGCGTCCGGCACGCCGCCGAGTGTTCCCCGCAGATCGTCGTGACGTACGCGGCGAGCGGAAGCCGCCTGGCCTTCGCCGTCCACGACCGCCACCCCCACCAGCCGCCGCTGCACCAGGCCATGACCGGCACCGGTGGCGGTCTTGGCACGGTCATGGAGCTGACCCGGCAACTCGGCGGCACCGCGGCCGTGCAGGGCGACGCCGACGGCAAGAACATCTGGATCACTCTCCCCCTTTGACCTCAACGGGCCGCACCGCAAGGAAGTTCACCCTCCATGACCATCGAGTGGCGCTACACCGTCGAGCAGGATCTCGGCATCCTCTCCGTCGCCGGATACCTCGGCCCCGCGGCGGTCCGTCGCTTCGGTGGCGCGGTCGGCTGGGTCGTCGCCCGGGGCACCGGACCGGTCATCCTCGACCTGACCGAGCTGCGCAGCTGGTCCGCGGAGGGCCAGCAGGCCATCAGCGAGGCCGCACGCCGCCTCGCCGGGACCGGCCGTAGCCTGGAACTCGCCGCCATCCCCGCCGACGGCTCGCTCGTCCCGCCCGGTGACTGCCCGGACATCCCCGTCCACTGCGACCTGGCCGCCGCCCTCGCCGCCCACGCCCGGCGCCCGTCGGCTCCCGAGGAGGGGCAGCAGGCATGGCGCACCGACGGCTGGCCCACCTGACCCTCGACCGACAGCGAGGCGGTGCCGCTCGGCGCGTGGCCTCTGTCCCGCTTCAGCCGGAGGCGAATGCGCCGTCACCGTTCCGCACCGGCACGACGGTGCAGGCATCCTCCTCGGCGGCGATCGCCACGTCCTCGACGAATCCGCCTCCGGCCAGGCGGCGGCCGGAGGCGCTGAGGGCGACCGCGCCGGCGATGTCGGCGGTGCCTTCATAGCTCCCCTTCGCTGCGGCGGCCTCCGCGGAGAGCGGACCCGCACCCTGGGCGTACAGGTCGGAGATGACGGCGCCCGCACCGAGCAGGTCCTCCAGGGCGGGGCGCAGGCCGCCGTCCGGCCACTGCTCGCCTGCGGCGATCACCGCGACGGGACGCTGTGGGGTGCCGTAGCCCCGGGAGGTGAGCCAGCTGCCGACCGCGGTGGTGTTCCGCAGACAAGCGGCGACCAGTTGCACACCCGGCGGTGTGGCGGCGGCGATGGATGCGCCGTTCGGTGACGGCAGCACCAGGCGGGCGACGAACGGCGCCACCCTCAGATGTGCCGGGGAAAGGGACCAAGGGGAGGCGGGCGTGACGGCATGGCGGTCGACCGCCAACCGGGCGCCCGATTGCCGGGCGTAGACCGCTGCGGCCTTCGCGGCACCGGTCCGCTCGACCTCGGGCGCGGCTCCGGCCGGCCACCAGAAGGGCAGCACCCGGATGCCCTTGCCGACGGCGACGCTCACCGCCGTGGTGAACGACAGCACGTCGACGGCGACCAGACAGGCGACCTCCGAGGCGAGACGGCTCGCACCGGCAGGGCCCCACTCGAAACGGATCCCGCTGCCGGACTGGGCGTCCCAGGCTGCCATCGTGCTCTCCCGGTTCGAGTGCCGTACGCGGATCAGTTCCGGTGCGTTCCGGATGCCCGGTCGATGCTCGTGTCCGGCTGGGCGGGACGGCCCCCGAGGAACAGCCTGAGCATGCGGGCATGGCCGCAGCGCGGGCAGCCGCCGTCCGGGCCCACGGCGGTGGGGCGGCACTTGAGACGGCAGGCGGGGCATGTGAACCAGACAATGCCGGTGCCGCGCAACGGGGTGATTCTCACGCAAACCTCCGCACGCAAACCTCCTCACAGGACCTCAGTAATTGCTAATGTTAGCAATTCTTTAGATCATCACCGCTGGATTCGGCGGCTCGGGTTCTCACCCGCGGGTTCGGCATGGCCGGTGCCGCAGGCGAGGATGGGCCGCATGTTCTTGACGAGTGGGTGGATGCGATGCGCCGAGCTCCGGCCCCTGGGGCCGTGCTGTTGTGTCGGGGAGAGGGCGGCACGATGAGTACGCCGCTGTACCAACTGAAGGCCGAGTTCTTCAAGACACTCGGCCACCCGGCCCGTATCCGGGTCCTGGAGCTGCTGAGCGAGCGCGAGCACGCGGTCGCGGAGATGCTGCCCGAGGTGGGCATCGAGCCCGCACATCTGTCCCAGCAGCTGGCCGTGCTGCGGCGGGCGAATCTGGTCAAGACCCGTAAGGAGGGCTCGACCGTGTACTACTCGCTGACCAGCCCACAGGTCGCGGAGCTGCTGCGGGTGGCGCGGACCATCCTGTCCGGTCTGCTCGCCGGGCAGGCCGAGCTGCTGGCCGATCTGCAGGCCACGCAGAGCAAGGGAAAACCGCCGTCGTAGCGACGGCCCCCGAACGGCGGCCGTCTCCCGAGAGTTGGACAGCGCTCTGCAGTACCGGGAGGCGGCCGCCCTCTCCGCTCAATTACGTCAATAAGTGGCAAAGCGTAAGAAAAGCGTCGTGACTCCGGTCGCACGATGACCCGTTGGTCAGCTACGACACGTCCTCACCGTCTCCGGGAGGGGTTCATGGGCCTGTTGCGCAAGATCCGCGGCACCGGGCGGGTGGCCGAGCCCGCCCCGCCGCGGCCTGAGGGCGAAGCCCCGCCGCGGGCACGGGAGTTCGGTGGCTCGGTCCAGGTGCGCTGCGTGGACGCCGGCTCCTGCAACGGCTGCGAGATCGAGATCGCCGCCGCCTTCAACCCGGTGTACGACGCCGAGCGCTATGGGGCGCGCTTGGTGGCCTCGCCACGGCATGCGGACGTGGCGCTGGTGACCGGGCCGGTGACACGGAACATGGCCGAGCCGCTGCGGCGCACGGTCGCCGCGATGGGCGAGCCCCGGCTGGTGGTGGCGGTGGGAGACTGCGCGGTCGACTGCGGGGAATTCGCGGGCGGGTACGGCGTCGAGGGCGCAGTCGCCGATGTCGTACCGGTGGACCTCGCTGTGCCCGGGTGCCCGCCGGAGCCAGGAGAGATCGTGGCCGCTCTGCGGAGAGTGACCGGACGGTGAGCGTGATCCCGGCCGCCCTCGCGACGGCCACCGCAGTGGGCGGCGCGGGTGCGGCGGCCGGTCTCGTGCTGCCGCAGCGACCGCGGGTCCCGGTCGTCGGCGTGCTGACGGCCGGGGTGGGGGTGGCCGGTGGCGCGGCGGGTGTGGCTGCACTGGGAGGCGACCGCTGGGCGGACACACTCCCCGGGGTGCTGCCGCTGGCCGGGACGTATCTGGCGGTGGATGCGCTGGCGGGCCTGTTCATGGCCGTGGCGGGGGCCGTCGTCGCCGCGGTGGCGGTGTACGGCATCGGCTACGCGGGCGGGCACGGCCCGCACGGGCTCGGCTCGCGGACGGCGCAGGCGGTGCTGCCGCTCTTTGCGCTCACCCTGGTCCTCGTACCCGTAGCGGCGTCGGTGTCGACGTTCCTGGTGCTGTGGGAGCTGATGGCGCTCGCCTCACTGCTGCTGGTGCTCGCCGAGCACAGGGAGCGGGCGTCGGTGCGCCAGGCCGGTGTCTGGTACGCGGTGATGACGCATCTCGGGCTGGTGCTGCTGCTCATCGGGCTCGCGGTGTTCGCCGCCGAGGCGGGCGGGGAGACCTTCGCCGCGCTGCGGGCGGGCGCACACGCCGTGTCTCCGACGGTGCGCGGGCTGGTGTTTGTGCTGATTGCGGCAGGGTTCACGTCGAAGGCGGGCGCGGTGCCGCTGCACGCCTGGCTGCCCCGCGCCCACCCCGAAGCGCCCAGCCCCGTCTCGGCGCTGATGAGCGCCGCCATGGTCAACCTGGGCATCTACGGTCTTGTCCGCACCGGTCTCGACCTGCTCGGCGGCGGACCGGCATGGTGGTGGCTGGGCCTGATGACGATCGGCGGAGCCAGCGCGGTGCACGGCATCCTGCAGGCGGCGATGGCCTCCGACCTCAAACGGCTGCTGGCCTATTCGACCAGCGAGAACATGGGCCTGGTCCTGATCGGGGTCGGGGCATCCGGACTGTTCGCCGCCTACGACGACCGGCCGCTGGCCGCACTGGCACTGGCGGCGGCCCTGCTGCACGTGGTCAACCACGCGGCGTTCAAGGCCCTGCTGTTCTGTGCCGCCGGCTCGGTGCTGCGCGCCACGGGTCTGCGCGACCTCGACCGGCTGGGCGGGCTGCGCGCGCCCATGCCGGCCACCGCCGGGCTGTTCGCGCTCGCCGCCCTCGGGGCGGTGGCCCTCCCACCGGGCAACGGGTTCATCAGCGAGTGGCTGCTGCTGCAGTCCCTCATCCACGGACTGCAGGTTCCGGGCGTCGCGGTGGCGGTCGTACTGCCCCTGTCGGTGGCCCTGATCGCGCTGTCGGCCGGCATCGCCGCGGCCGTGTTCGTGAAGGCACTCGGGGTGGGGTTCTTCGCCCGACCGCGCAGCCGCCAGGCGAGCGCGGCCAAGGAGTCGCCACCGCTGATGCTCGCCGGGATGGGCCTGCTCGCCGCGGCGTGCGGGGCCCTGGCGCTGGTGCCCGGGCTGCTGGGTGACGGCCTGGACCGGGCCGTGGCCGCGACGGGGCTGCCGGGCAGCGGCGCGGTGTCGGGCGGCGGGCTGAACGTACGGCTCGCGGACATCTCCGCGTCCTTGTCGCCGCTGTGGCTGGTCGCCGCCCTGACCGCCGCGCTCATGCTGGCCGCGGGGCTGCCCCGCCTGTACCGACGCCGCCGGCGCCGGGCGAACGCCCGGCTGTGGGACTGCGGCGGCGGGCCGCCGACCCCGCGCATGGCCTACACGGCGACCTCGTTCGCGGAGCCGCTGCAGCGGGTCTTCGACGACATCCTCGCGCCCGAGCAGGACGTGAACGTCACGCCGGTGCGCGAATCGACGTATCTGGTGGAGCGGGTGCGGTTCCAGCGCCGGGTGCCCGACCGGATCGAGCACCGCCTGTACGAGCCGGTGCTGCGGGCGCTGGCCGGTACCGGGCAGGCGGCCCGGCGGCTGGCGGGCGGCAGCGTGCACCTCTATCTCGGCTACGGCTTCGTCGGCCTGGTCGTCCTGCTGTTGGCGTTGGCGGTGGGCTGGTGAGAGCGAACAGATGAGTGCTGTCGGATACGCGGCCGTCGTCGGCCAGATCGTCGTGGTCGGCGCCGGGGCGCCGCTGCTGACCGGGTGGATGCGGCAGGTGCGCGCACGCCTGGAGGGCCGCGCCGGGGCCGGGGTGCTGCAGCCCTGGCGGGACGCCCGCAAGCTCCTGCGCAAGGAACCGATCACCCCCGTCGGGACCGGGCCGGCCTTCCGGGTGGCCCCCGCCCTGCTGGTGGCCACCACCGTGGTCACCGCCGGGCTCGTACCGCTGCTGTCGACCGACACTCCGGTCAGCACGCACGCGGACCTCATCGTCGTGGTGGCGCTGATCGCGCTCGGCACCCTGGCGCTGGCGCTGGCCGGGCTGGACAGCGGCACCGCTTTCGGCGGGATGGGCGCCTCCCGGGAGATGACGGTGGCGGCACTGGTGGAGCCGACGATCCTGCTGTCGGTGTTCGCCCTGTCGATACCGTCGGGCACGACCAACCTCCCGGCCATCGTCGACGGCGCCGTCGACGAACCGGCCCGCCTGGCCTCCCCGGCGGGTCTGCTCGCCACGGCCGCGCTCGCCGTCGCGGTCCTCGCGGAGACCGGACGGATCCCGGTCGACAACCCCTCCACCCACCTCGAACTGACGATGATCCACGAGGCGATGGTGCTGGAGTACGCCGGCCCGGACCTGGCGCTGGTCGAACTCGGCAGCCAGATGCGGCTCACCCTGCTGCTCGGGCTGCTGTCGTCGCTGTTCGTTCCCTGGGGTATCGCCACCGACGTCTCCTGGGCCGCCCTGGCCGTGGCCCTGGTGCTGTTCGCGGCGAAAGTCGCTGTGCTGGGCGCGGTGCTGGCGGCTGCCGAGGTGTTCTGCGCCAAGGTGCGGCTGTTCAGGGTGCCCGAACTGCTCGCCGGTTCCTTCCTGCTGGCGCTGCTCGCGGTGACCGCCTCGTACTTCCTGAGCGGAGCGTCATGAGCAACGGCCTGTACACGCAACTCCTCGACCTGGCCTGCGGCGCCTTCCTGCTGGCGGCCGTGATCGTGCTGTGGCAGCGCGAACTGGCCGCGATCGTACGGGTCTTCGGCCTGCAGGGCATCGCGCTTGCTGCGATCGCCGTCCTGCTCGGCGCGCACGAGGAACGCTGGGACCTGGTGGCCGTGGGGATCGGTATCGGGGTGCTGCGGGCCGGTGTCCTGCCGTACCTGATCCGGCGGGCCCTGGCCGCGCTCACCGCCGCCGAGCCGGCTGAGGCGCCCCGGAGGATCACCGGACGACAACGCGCGCACAGCGAGGAGGTGCGCGAGACACAGCCTCTGATCAACATCACCGCCTCGCTGCTCACCGCGGCCCTCCTGACCCTGCTCGCCTATGCGGCCGCCCGGCCTCTGACCGAGCTGAACCCGACGCCGGCCACCCGCGCCCTGCCCGTCGGTCTGGCCGTGGTCCTGATCGGCTTCTTCGTCCTGGTCACCCGCAGACGGGCGCTCGCCCAGGTGGTCGGCTTCCTGCTGCTGGACAACGGCATCACCGCCACCGCGTTCCTGGCCACCTCCGGAGTGCCGCTGATCGTCGAACTCGGCGTGTCCTTCGACGTACTGCTGGCGGTCCTGGTGCTGCAGATCCTCACCACCCGCATGCGGGAGGCGTTCGGCACCACCGACATCGACGACCTGCGGGAGCTGCACGACTGATGAGTCCCACCGCTTCCGCCCTGCTGCTGACCGCACCCGCCGCCACACCCCTGGTGATCGCCGCGGCGTACGCACTGACCGGGCTGCGTACCCGACGTCCCGCCCCTGTTCCGGCGCCGGTCACCGCGAAGGGACCGGTCCTGGTCGCCGAGGCTCCCGCCGTCCAGGAAGCCCCCGCGCGGCGTCCGGCGGACTGGGCCGGTCTCCTCTCGCCCGTCGTGATCCTGCTCTGCGGGAGTCTCTTGGCGGCGGCCGTCGTCGACGACGGCCCGCGCACGGCGTACTCCGGGCTGCTGCGCGCAGACGCGCTGACCGCCTGGATGCTCCTGGTCGTCGGCGCCGTCGCCGTGGTCGCCTGCGGCTCGGCACCGGCGTACCTGTCGGGTGAACGGGCCGCCGGGCGGGCGGACGCCGGGACCGTGTGGCGCTACCACGCCCTGGTCCAGGCGTTCCTGGCCGCCATGTGTCTGGCCGTGGTGACGGCCGACCTCGGCGTGCTGTGGGTCGCCGTCGAGGCCACCACGATCGTCACCGCCTTCCTCGTCGGCCACCGCCACACCCGCACCTCCGTGGAAGCCGCCTGGAAGTACGTGGTGATCTGCTCGGCCGGCATCGCGCTCGCCTTCCTCGGCACCGTGCTGATCTACTACGCGGCCCGGCAGGCCGGCATCGGCGAGGCGTGGGCACTGGACTGGCCCACCCTCGTCGCCCGCGCCGACCGCCTCGACCCGGCGGTCACCCGGCTCGGGATCACCCTCGTCGTCCTCGGCTTCGGCGCCAAGGCCGGCCTCGTCCCGCTGCACGCCTGGCTGCCCGACGCCCACAGTCAGGCCCCCGCGCCGGTGTCCGCGCTGATGTCCGGGGTGCTGCTGTCGGTCGCCTTCGCCGCCGTCCTGCGCTACCGGGTCATCGCCGACGCCGCGCTCGGCCCCGGCTTCACCCGCGTCCTGCTGGCCGGGATCGCCCTGCTCACCCTCGCGCTCGCCGCCGGGCTGCTGCTCGCCCAGCGCGACTACAAACGCATGCTCGCCTATTCGTCCATGGAGCACATGAGCCTGATCGCCCTGGCCGCGGCGATCGGCAGCCCGCTCGCCCTGTCCGCCGCGCTGCTCCACATCGCCGGGCACGGGCTGGCCAAGTCGGTCGCGTTCTGCGCCTCCGGCCGGATCCTGCAGATCGTCGGCACCACGCGCATCGGACGCGTCCGTGGCCTCCTCGCCCGGGCCCCTTTGCTCGCGGGAGCATTCGCAGGCGCAGTCGTGGCGCTGATGGCCTTCCCGCCCTTCAGCCTCTTCGCCTCCGAACTGGGCATCGCCCGGGCCGGCTTCGCCGCCGGACAGCGCCTCGGCTGGGTCACCGCAGTGGCCCTGCTGCTCGTGCTGATCGCCTTCGCCGCACTCGCCGCCCGAACCGCCCGGATGCTGCTGGGGCCGGGTGCACCGACCGAGGAGAACCCCTCCGCCCTCTGGCCCCTGGCACTGGGCCTGGCCGCCTGCGCCGCCCTGGGCGTGACCACCGGCCCGCTCACCGACCTGCTGCACGCCGCCACCCGGGCGATCGGAGGCTGAAGCGATGCGCACCACGTACGACATCGACGTCACCGAACTCCCGCTGCGAGCCGCGGAACTGCTGACCGGCGGCCACCGGCTCGCGCTCGTCGCCGCTCACCACGACGAGTCCGGCCCGCGCGTGGTGTATCTGTTCGTGGCCGGCCCGCCCGACACCCGAACCGAACTCCACGTCCGCCTCGACCCCGGCCGGCCCGAGGTCCCCACGCTCGCCCATCTCTCGTTCCCCGCAGGCCGGTTCGAGCGCGAGATGCGCGACCTCTTCGGCATCGTCCCCCTCGACCACCCGCTGCCCCGCCGTCTCGTACGGCACTTCCACTGGCCGCGCGGCTGGTACCCGATGCGCCCCGACGCCGGACCACCGCCGCCCTTCGGCGAGCAGGAGGGGCCGTATCCCTTCCTGGAGGTCGAAGGGGACGGCGTGTACGAGATCCCGGTCGGCCCGGTACACGCCGGCCTGATCGAACCCGGCCACTTCCGCTTCTCCGTCGTCGGCGAGACCATCCTCAAACTCAAGGCTCGCCTGTGGTTCGTCCACAAGGGCATCGAGAAACTCTTCCACGGCCGCTCGATCGCCGCAGGGCTCCCGCTCGCCGAACGCATCAGCGGCGACACCGCCGTCGGCCACGCCCTCGCCTACTGTCTTGCCGTCGAGGAGGCCAACGGCACCGAAGTACCCACCGAGGCGCAGCGCGCCCGCGCGATGCTCCTCGAACTGGAGCGCCTCCACAACCACGTCGCCGATCTCGGCATGCTGTGCAACGACGTCGGCCACGGCATCCTCAACGCCCACGCGCAGCGGGTGCGCGAACAACTCCTGCGCCTCAACGCCGAAGTCACCGGGCACCGGCTGCTGCGCGGCGGCGTCGTCCCCGGCGGCGCGGCCCTGCACGCGTTGCCCGATCGAGCCTGGCTGAAGGCGGTCGGCGAGGACATCCGGGAGATCACCGACCTCGCTCTCGGCCACTCCACCGTCCACGACCGCTTCACCGGGACCGCGATCCTGCGCACCGATGCTGCCCGCACCATCGGCTGCCTCGGCTACGTGGCCCGGGCCAGCGGTCTGGCGGACGATGCCCGCATCGCTCACCCCTTCACGCCGTACGACGAGGCCGGACTCACCGTTCCCGTCCACGACACCGGCGACGTTCTGGCCCGCTTCCTGGTCCGCGCGGAGGAGATCGACGTGTCGCTGGCCCTGATCAAGCACTTCGCGGAGGGGCTGTCGGCCCCCATGGCCGTGCTGGCGCCTGCGCCGACGTCCGGAGCGGGCCCCCGCACCGGGGTGGGCCTCGTGGAGGGCTGGCGCGGCTCCATGGCCACCCGCGTCGAACTCGCCCCCGACGGCACCCTGACCCGGGTCAAGCCCGTCGACCCGTCCTTCTTCAACTGGCCTGCCCTGCCGGTGGCGTTGGCGGACACGATCGTTCCGGACTTCCCCCTGACCAACAAGAGCTTCAACCTCTCCTACGCGGGCAACGACCTGTAGCGTCTCCCGCACCCCATGGCGCAGGCCGGATCCGGTGCCGGTCGGCTCACGTGTAGATGATCTGACCGCCGGCCGCGTGCTCGTAGAACTCCCCGACCGTGATGATCCCCTGGACCTGCTCGACGAGGTCGTCCTTGTCGAGCTCGAAGAGGTCCACGGACGCCTTGCAGGCGTAGATGCCGGCGCCGGTGTCGGCGATCATCTCGATGAACTCGGGGATCGGCGGGATGCCGAGCTTGTCCATCTTGCGTTCCATGGCGCGGGTGATCAGATCCGGGACGCCCGGAATGCCGCCCAGCAGCGTCGGCAGGTGCAGGCCCGGGTTGCCGACGGTGGCCAGCTTGATGTGCTCCCAGCGCTTCTTCGTGATCGCGTCCAGGCCGAAGAAGGTGAAGAACAACTCGGCCTCGATCCCCTCGGCGCGGGCGCCGTTGGCCATGATCAGGGCGGGGTAGATCCCTTCCAGGGACCCCTTGGAGACGATGATCGAGACCTTCTCGATCGTGACGGTGTCGGCCATGACGGACACGCTCCTCAGATGCAGCCGCGGGGCTTGGGAATGCCGGCGATCTTCGCGGCGGTCTTCGCCGGTCCCTTGGGAAACAGCTGGTAGAGCTCCTTGACGCTGACGCCGGAGGTCTTGCCCAGCACCCGGACGGTGGGGCCGGTGCCCTGGGCCGCGTACTGCGCGCGCAGGAAGCGGATGACCGTCCAGTGCCGGTCGGTCAGTTCACCGATCCCCTGCTCGCGGGCGAGTTGCTCGGCCATCGGCTCGGTCCACCGGCCGGGGTCGGTGAAGAAGCCTTCGTCGTCGACGGGGACGGCGGTGCCGGCATAGGTGGCGGTGGGCATGGCGGGTCCTCTCCCCTGGGCGGACACGTGCACTCAGTCGGACACGTGGTGCTTGCCGTGCTCGGGCATCGCCGAGCCGATGCCGGGCAAACCTCGGCCGGGCAGCAGGCTGTGCCAGTACAGCCACTCGAAGGCGAGCTTGCCGAGGTGGTTGGCGTGCGACTCCTTCAGCAGCGGCAGGCCCACCGCGGTCGGGAAGTGGCCGGGCAGTGGCTCGGTGGCGTAGTTGAAGTCGATGAGCAGCGCCTTGTGGAAGCCGGTCTCCACAAAGCAGTTGGCGTGCCCGTCGAAGGAGGCGTCCAGCGGCTTGCCGTCCAGGAAGCGGCCGATGTTGTGCACCAGCACCTCGCCCTCGAAGTGCGCCACCGAACCGGCCTTGGACGCGGACAGGCCCGCGGCGTCCCCGATCGCGAACACCTCGGGACGATCAGGATGCTGGAGGCTGTGCGGGTCGACGGGGACGAAGCCGAGCTCATCACCCAGGCCCTCGGAACGGCCCACGTACTCCGCGCCGCCGTGCAGGGGCACGACGACCGCCAGATCGAAGGGCACCTCGCGCTCGTCGTACGACACCAGCCGGCCCCCGACACCGTCGACCTCGCCGAGCGTGAACTCGGTGACCAGTTCGACGCCCTTGTCCTTGAGCAGCCCGCCCAGCGCCTTCGCCGCCACCGGCTTGGTGAACGCCCCGTCCAGCGGGGTGACATAGGTGAGGTGGACCTTGTCGCGGATACCGCACCGCTGGAAGTACCAGTCGGCGAGGAAGGCGAACTCCAGTGGCGCCACGGGGCACTTGACCGGCAGATCCGCCACGTCGATCACCACGCGGCCGCCGTCGAAGCGCTCCAGCGCGTGGTGCAGATAGACGGCGCCAGGCAGGTCGTAGAAGGTGAAGACCTTCTCGCCCCAGCCGGGACCGGTCAGCCCCTCGGTCTCCTCCGGCAGCAGCGTCGCTCCCGTGGCGACCACGAGGACGTCGTACGTCAGCCGGATGCCACCGGCGAGGTGCACGACCCGTGCGTCCAGGTCGACCCGCTCGATCCGCGCCTGCTTGTAGTCGACGGCCGCGTCCAACTGCCGGGGACGGGACCGCACGAGATGGTGCGGCTGGGCGAGCCCGAACGGCACGAACAGCAGGCCGGGCTGGTACAGGTGGTCGTCGTCCTGGTCGACGACCGTGATCCGGCACTCGTGCCGGTCGTACGTGCGACGCAGGCGGTTGGCCGTCATGGTGCCGGCGGTGCCGCCGCCGAGAATCACGATGTGTTTGCCCATGTCCCCACTGTCGTACGGGAGATGACCGCCGGGCAGGGGCCGCTGGTCCCCACCCAGGTACCCACCCGGGTATGTCTTCGACCGGGCCCACCGGCCCCGGGACCCATGGGCCCGCCATGAACGCCCTGATAAAATACCCGGCAGGGTATATCATCGGGAGACCAGACACGAGGGCCGAACGGTCCCCGGCGCACCCCGTCGGCCCCTCACCCCGCCCCCGCACGCTGCGGTCGACTGGATTCCGGAGCAGCCGACACCAGCGAGAAGGGCCCGGCCATGACCGGCAGCACACCGCAGACCCTCAAGCCGAACCGTCCCCCGTCCATGGACGTGCATCGTCTGGAGGTCACCCACGTCGACCAGGACGCCTACACAGTGGACGTCCGCGGACACCGCCTCCAGGTCGACCAGCCCACCGAGGCGGGCGGCACGGACACCGCACCCACCCCCACCGAGCTGTTCGCGGCCTCCCTGGCCACCTGTGTGGCGTTCTACGCGGGTCGCTACCTCCACCGGCACGGCCTGCCCCGCGCCGGACTGCGCGTCCGTACGGAGTTCGTCATGGCCACCGACCGCCCGGCGCGTGTCGCCTCCCTGCGCCTCGTGATCGTCCCGCCGCCGGAGCTGCCCGAGCAGCGCCGGGCGGCTCTGCTGGCCGTCGCCTCGCACTGCACGGTCCACAACACCCTCCGCCGGCCACCCGAGATCGACATCGAGCTGGAGCCATGAGTACGACCTCGGCGCCGACCGCGCCGGCCTTGCTGGAACGGATCCGCGGCGGCCTGATCGGGGACGACGAGGTCCTGGACGGGCCCTACGGCCCCAAGCGGATCGTCTACGCCGACTACACCGCCTCCGGCCGCTCCCTGGACTTCGTCGAGGACTTCGTCCGCGAGCAGGTGCTGCCGCGCTACGGCAACACCCACACGGAGAGCTCCAGCACCGGGTTGCAGACGACCCTGCTGCGCGAGGACGCCCGCCGGATCATCCGCGACGCGGTCGGCGGCACCGAGGACGATCTGGTGATCTTCTGCGGTTCGGGGGCCACCTCCGCGGTCAACAAGCTGGTCGGCATCCTTCAGCTGCGCCGCCCGGACCGGCCGCCGCCGGACGAGCGGCCGGTGGTGTTCGTGGGCCCCTACGAGCACCACTCCAACGAGCTGCCCTGGCGCGAGTCCGTCGCCGACGTCGTGGTGATCGACGAGGATCCAGACGGCCACATCGACCTCGCCCGGCTCGAAGCGGGACTACGGCGGTACGCCGACCGGCCGCTGCGCATCGGCAGCTTCTCCGCCGCCTCCAACGTCACCGGCATCCTGACCGACACCGACCGCATCGCCCGTCTGCTGCACGCGTACGGCGCCCTGTCCTTCTGGGACTACGCGGCGGCGGCACCGTACATCCCGATCCGGACGGCCCCGAGCGCTCCGGGCGCCGGGGACCACAAGGACGCGCTGTTCCTCTCCCCGCACAAGTTCGTCGGCGGCCCGCAGAGCCCGGGCGTGCTCGTCGTACGGCGCGAGCTGGTGCACAACCCGGTGCCCACCGCGCCCGGCGGCGGCACGGTCGCCTTCGTCGATCCCCTCGGCCACCGCTACCTCGACGACCCGGTCGCCCGCGAGGAGGGCGGCACCCCGGCGATCGTCGAATCCATCCGGGCCGGGCTCGCCTTCGCCCTCAAACAGGCCGTCGGCACCGACACCATCCAGGCCGCCGAGGAACGCCACTGGCGGCGGGTGCTCACGGACTGGGACCACAACCCCGGCATCGAGATCCTCGGCAACCACCACGCCCGCCGCCTGTCCATCGTCTCCTTCCGCATCCGCCACGGCGAGCACGCCTATCTGCACCACAACTACGTCGTGGCCCTGCTCAACGACCTCTTCGGCATCCAGGCCCGGGGCGGCTGCTCCTGCGCGGGTCCCTACGGCCACCGCCTGCTGGCCATCGACGCCGCAACCTCCCACGCCCTGCTCGACGAGGTCGTGCACGGCTGCGACGGCATCAAGCCCGGCTGGATCCGCGTCAACTTCAACTACTTCATCAGCGACACCGTCCGCGACTATCTCATCGACGCCGTCGACCTCATCGCCCGGCAGGGCCACCGGCTTCTGCCCGACTACCGCTTCGACCCGCACACCGGACAGTGGCACCACCGCCACGGTCCCGCCGAGCCACCGCTGCGGCTGACCGACGTGCAGTACACGGCCGAGGGGCGGATCACCGCCCCGGCGCCCCGCCACCGCCGGCTGGGCGAGGAGGCGCTGACCGGTCAACTCGACCGCGCCCGCGAGGTGCTGGCCGCTCGTCCCGACCGCCTCGACGACGGCCCCACCGGGCTGCCGGCCGACTTCGAGCGCATGCGCTGGTTCCCACTGCCTCCCGTGTGCCTGGAACAAGAACGGCCCGGCGCCGGTTGAACCCTGCAGATACCCCACCGGGTATACGAGAGGAGAAGGGAACCCATGCCGACCGTCGAACTGACCAAGGACAACTTCGAGGAGACCGTCACCGGTTCGGAGATCATGCTGATCGACTTCTGGGCGGCCTGGTGCGGACCGTGCCGCATGTTCGGCCCCGTCTACGAGAAGGCGGCCGAGCGCCACCCGGACATCGTCTTCGGCAAGGTCGACACCGAGGCACAGCCCGAAATCGCAGGCGCCTTCCGGATCTCGTCCATCCCCACACTGATGGCCGTCCGCGACCGGACCGTCCTGTACGCCCAGTCCGGCGCCCTGCCCCCGCAGGCGCTGGAGGAGCTCATCGGCAAGATCCGGGCCGTCGACATGGAGGACGTACGCCGGAAGGCCGCAGCGGGCTCGACGGGAGCGAACTGAGGGATCGGGGCACCCCGTCCCGAACCGGGACGTACAGTACCCCTAGGGGTATTTTCCGAGGAGTGATCGTGGAACTGGAGCTTGAGGGTGCGGACCTGAAGGCCGTGCTGAACCGGCTGCGCCGGGCACAGGGTCAGATCTCCGGCGTGATCCGGATGATCGAGGAGGGGCGCGACTGCGCGGACGTCGTCACACAGCTCGCCGCCGCCTCACGCGCGCTGGACCGCGCCGGTTTCGCGATCATCGCGACGGGCCTGCAGCAGTGCGTGACCGACCTCGAGTCCGGCCGAAAGAACGGCGAGGACCCGGAGGCGATGCGCGCCCGCCTGGAGAAGCTGTTCCTGTCCCTGGCGTGATCATGTCTCGCGGCCTGCACCTCGCACGCGACCGGACACCCGCCCAGCGCCACGCGAGCCGATCAGAAGGGCAGACCACCGCCATGCGCTACGACCGCACCGTCCACCTCGCCACCGACTTCGCCACCGCCGTGGCCCGCACCCGCGACGCGCTCGCCGCACAGGGCTTCGGCATCCTCACCGAGATCGACGTCACCGCCACCCTCAAGGCCAAGCTCGACCACGACATGGAGGACTACGTCATCCTCGGCGCCTGCAACCCACCCCTCGCCCACCGCGCCCTGGAGACCGACCGCACCATCGGCCTGCTGCTGCCGTGCAATGTGGTCGTCCGCCGCGACGGCGACCGCACCGCCGTACAGGCCCTCGACCCGAACACGATGGTCGCCCTCACCGAACTCGACGCCCTGCGCCCGGTCGCCGAGGAGGCCACCCAGCGCCTGGACGCCGCCCTCGCCGCCCTCGCGTCGGCCGACACGACCGGCTGACGGCGCGCCGTATGCGGTCGCCGCGGCGGAAGCTCTGGCTCTCCGCATCCCGGCCCCGCTTCGCCGCTCACCGAGTCCCTTCCCTTCCTGCGTCCTGCCGTGCGTACTTACAAGGGGATCTCGAACCGGACGAGGACGACCTTGCCCTCGTGGTCCACAGCCGGCTCGGCACTCAGGTCCCCGTCGTAGTCGGAGGCCAGCTCGGCCACCATCCTCAGCCCGGCGCCCATGCCCTCCAGGGTGAGATCCGGCAGACGCGGCTCGGCGTCCGCGACGCTGACCACCAGTTGGTCGCCCGAGACGGTCATCCCCACGTCCGTCAGCGGCGAGCGCGGGGCGTGCCGCAGCACGTTGGTGACCAGCTCGCTGACCACGAGCAGCACCGCGTCCGCAAAGGCGGACTCGGGGGCGATACCGGCCTCGGCGAAGTGCCCGGCCACCGCCTCCCGGGCCTCGCGTACGGCATCCGGACCCACGCGCACCGAGGCGACGTGCCGCCGCACCGGAGGCGGAACATGCTCCATGTGCGCGGCCGGTCGACCGCGGTGCCAGGGCATCCGGAACCGGCGGGCTCCGCCGGTCACAGCGCTGATTTCGTACGGTGCGGTTCGTAGAGCAGGTCCTGCCGCCCGGCCGGCAGCGCCGACAGGATCCGGCGGGCCGCGCCGAGCAGTTCGACGATGTCGTCGCCGGCCAACTCCGCCTTCGCCTCGTACAGCGGCATCGGCATGCCGATCACCCCTCTGCCGTCCCCGTCGCCTCGACGTCGAGCCCATGCCGCCGCGCCAGCCGCACCGCGTCGTCCAGCTCGTCCTGCGCCACAGCCACCTCATACGCGTCAGCGGCCTTCAAGGCCGCCGTCAGACCGGCCCGCGCCGCGCGGACGCGCGCCAGCAGCGCGTTGGCGACCTCGCTCATGGGGACCTCCGGACGATGGATCTTCTAGGGAACACGGCAACTAGCCAATTGAAGAACTCTTCAATTGTAGGAGGCGAGGAGCCACGGCAGACGCCGCGGCACCTGGCTGTCGGCGGCGGAGCCGTCTTGGCGGGAATGCACGTGATGTGTCTTCCGGCCTCGGTCAGGAGCCGCGGGGTGTGTCGTCCGGCTCTGCCATCGTGATGCGGCGGTAGGCGGCGCGGGCATGGACGAGCCGCGCCAGCACGGTGCCACCAAGGGCGGCCGCACACAGGCAGGTGAGCCAGAACATGTCACGGCTGCCAGCCCACGTGAGAACGCCCGCGGGCGGGACCGCGAAGCCGTTGAGCATCAGCCAGCACAGGACAGCCGTACCCGGGGCCGCGGTGAAGCGTGCCCCGAGGCTCAGCAGGGCCGACAGCAACGACAGTGCTGTCAGGGCGAGTTCGGGCCGATCAGTACCCACGAGCGAGTTGAGGAGTGCGACGACCACCAGGGCCCCGCCGAAGGCCGCGGCCCATACCAAGGGGGTGGCGACCCGACGGGGGACGGGCCTCGCGCCGGAACTGAGAGACTCCCACTCGATCATGCCAACGGCTCCTTCCGGTCCTTGCGGATTCTCCCACCGGACCGTCGACCAACCTCCCCGGACAGAAGACCTACGGCTCGATGAGGCCGACTCGGATTGCGTAGCGGGTGAGTTCCAGGCGGTCGCGCAGGCCGAGTTTCTGGAGGAGGTTGGCGCGATGGCGTTCGACCGTCTTGACGCTGATCACGAGGAGGGAGGCGATCTCCTTGGACGTGTGTCCTTCGGCGACGAGTTTGAGGATTTCCTCTTCGCGTTCGGTGATGGGCCGCGCGGGCAGCCGGTCGCCGGTTCTGACGCGATCGAGGTAGGTGCGGATGAGGGTGGACTCGGCGCCGGGGTAGATGAAGGGTTCGTCCCGCAGGGCGGCACGGCAGGCTTCGACGAGGTCCCGGTCGGCGACGGACTTCGGAACGTAGCCGGAGGCTCCCGCCTTGAGCGCTTCGAAGAAGTACTGCTCGTTGTCGTACATCGTCAGCATCAGGATGCGCAGGCCGGGGCGGATGCGGGAGAGTTCACGGGCGGCCTGCAGACCGGTCCGGCGGGGCAGGCTCGGCATCCAGGATGAGGCGGACGCCACCGCGGACCAGGGCGTGGTCGTCGGCGAGCAGGACGCGGGCCGGGGCAGTCATCGCACGGTCTCCTGGAGGCGGTGGTCTGCTGTGCTGCCGGTGACGTGCAGGCGTATCTCGGTCCCGCCCTGCGGGCCTTGGCCGATGGAGAGGTCGGCGCCGATGAGGAGGGCGCGTTCCCGCATCCCGCTGATGCCGGCGCCTTCGGGCGCTGCCCCGATTCCCCGGCCGTTGTCGCGGACCAGGAGTGCCACCCGGGCGTCCGGCAGAGCGCGCAGGTGGACTTCGACCCGTGTGGCACGGGCGTGGCGTGCGGTGTTGGTGAGCCCTTCCTGGGCAATGCGGTAGAGGACGAGTTCGGTGGCCGGGTCGAGCGGTGGCAGGCCGGGGGTGATGTGCGCGGTCGTCGCCCACCTCCTCCACCAGCACCGCATCAGCGGCCTTCCCGTCGTCGACGCCCACGAGAGGGTCGTCGGCGTCATCTCCGAAACGGATCTTCTGGCCGTCAGGTCGAGGCCGACGACCCCTATGGTCCTCCCCGCCGCTTCCACTGGCCCCGCATCAGCTCCACCTCACGACAGCGCAGGGCCAAGGCCCGAGCTCGGACCGCAGGGCAGTTGATGTCCCGTCCCGTCGTCACGGTCGGCGCCGACGCCGGCATCGCGGAGGCCGCCCGCGCCATGGCCAGGCATCACGTCGAGCGCCTGCCGGTGGTGGACGATGAACAACGGCTCGTGGGTATCGTCACCCGCCACGACCTCCTGCAGATATTCCTGCGGACGGACCACGACATACGCCACGACATCATCGACGAAGTCCTCGTCCGGACCTTGTCCTTGCTCCCGCATGCCGTCGACATCACGGTGCAGGACGGCGTGGTGACCCTGGCCGGACAGCTCGAGTGCCGCACCGAAATCGAGATCGCCGTCAGCGCGACCCGCCAGATCGACGGCGTGGTTGCCGTCGACAACCGACTCACCTTCCGCCTCAACGACGCGCAGGTGCGGCTCAACGAGCAAGCCCCGCACGGTGTGGCGGACGAATGGCTGCGCCAACTCTGAGCAGATCCACGACAGTTGACGGGCGGCTCAGGCGTCCTCGGGGAGCTCGTACGACCCGTACTCCGGGCGTCCGGCCGGGTCGTACGACTGGATGGAGACGCCCGCCGCGGTGATCCGGCCGCCGGTGTGCCGGAAGGCGGTCGGTACGGCGCCCACCTCGAACAGGCGGCGCCCGGCGCCCAGCACGACCGGGAACGTCAGCAGATGGACCGTGTCGACGAGGTCCAGGGCCAGCAGGGACTGCGCGAGGGCGCCGCTGCCGTGCACCTGGAGTTCGCCGTCGGTGCGCTCCTTGAGGGCGGTGACCTCCTTGGCGAGGTCGCCGCCGATCACGGTGGTGCCGGCCCATTCCGGGTCGGTGAGGGTCGAGGAGACGACGTACTTCGGCAGGGAGTTCAGTTTCGAGGCGACCGGGTCGCCGGGATCGGTGATCTTCGGCCAGTACGAGGCGAAGATCTCGTACGTGAAGCGGCCCAGGAGGAAGGCGCCGACGCGGTCGAAGACCTCGGTGATGAACCGGCCGAAGTCCTCGTCGCCGTACGGGACGACCCAGCCGCCCTGCTCGAAGCCGTCACGGGTGTCCTCCCGCGGGCCGCCCGGGGCCTGGTAGACGCCGTCGAGGGTGACGAAGGTGGTGAGCACGAGCTTGCCCATGAGGGTGCCTGCCTTCCGGGGACGGGTCTGCTGTCATCAGTTCAGACCCCGGCGGCACCCGCAACTCATCGGTGGGCGTCGAACGCCGGACGGGCTGGTCGGCCCCGGCCTCAGCCGCCCAGTTCCTGGTGCCGGGCCGCCAGGCTGCTCGCGCCGTCCTCGGTCAGCGAGCCGTGCAGCCGCAGCCGGGAGATTCCGCCGTCCGGGAAGATGTCCACGCGTGCGTGTGTGCCCACCGCGGGGGCGGGGAGCACGAAGCGGTGGTTGGTGTCGGGCTGGAGGCGGGTGCGCGGAAGGATCTCCGTCCATGCGGCGGCCTCGCCGTCCTTGACGGAGACCGACGCCCACCCGGCGCTGTTGCCCTTGAGGCAGGCCGTGTCGATCTCGATCGCGCGGATCAGGGACTGGGCGGCCAGCCGGTACCGGATCCAGTCGTTGCCCCGGTCACGGCGGCGGCGGGTCTCCCAGCCGTCGTCCATCGTGCGGGAGCGGCCGGGCTGGATGGTGTTGGTGGCCGGCGAGTAGAAGAGGTCGGAGGCGTCCTCGACACGGCCGCCGTGCTCCAGGGCGACCACGTCGAAGGTGCCGAGCACCGCCAGCCACTCCGGGTCCGCGGCGACCTCGCCGTACACGCGCAGCCGCGCGATGCCGCCGTCGGGGTGCTGGTTGACGCGCAGATGGGTGAAGCGTTGCTCCACCGCCACGGAGAAACCGTTCGCCGCGTGGCCGCCCACCGGTGTGCGCGGGACCAGCGTCGTCCACTTCACATCGTCCCCGAGGAGTTCCGCGGGCGACGGGGTGCCGGGCACCGAGGTGCCCTCGACGGACACCGCCTGCGGGTAGTTGCCGCGGAAGTGGGCCGTGTCCACGACGATCCCGCGGATCACACCGGGCGCGCCGAGGCGGACCAGCGCCCAGTCGTGGTCCTCGGCGGCCGGCCAGGGGTGCTCGGCGGAGGCACCGCGGCGGCGCCGGGTCTCCCAGCCGTCCATGATCTTGCCCTTGTGCCCGAAGTGCTCGGGGTCGAACTCGGCGCGTTCGGGCACCAGCAGGTTCTCCCGCTGGGCGAAGAACTCGTCGTTGGCGGCGATGACGGAGGCGCCGAGCCGCCGGTCGGCGAGGTCGGCGTACCGGGTGAAGGGGAAGTCGGCGGTGCGGTAGTCCGCGTACGGGTCACCGCCTCCGTAGGGGTTCGCGTCGCCGGTGAAGCTGTCGGTCGCCGTCACGGTGATCAGGTCTGCCTTTCGGGAGTCGGCCGCCGCGGGTGCGGGGCGGGAATCAGGGGGTACGGGTGAGGAGCCGGCCCTTCGGTTGGGTGAACTCGCCGTCCGCCAGGATGCGTTCGCCGCGCAGCCAGGTGGACTTCACGATGCCGTACAGGGTCCTGCCGGCGTACGCCGTCACCCGGTTGCGGTGCTGGAGTGCCGCCGGGTCCACGGTGAACGTCTCGTCGG
The DNA here is from genome assembly GCF_008806595.1 of Streptomyces luteolifulvus. Lineage (GTDB taxonomy): Bacteria > Actinomycetota > Actinomycetes > Streptomycetales > Streptomycetaceae > Streptomyces > Streptomyces luteolifulvus. The sequence continues at coordinate 236,996 of NZ_VZRB01000002.1, forward strand.
GCGCGAGGACGGCGAAGTCGGCGTCGCGGCCGGCCTCGATGGCGCCCTTCCGGTCGAGGCCCACGAGGGCGGCCGTACGGGCGGACATCCACCGGATGACGTCCTCCAGCCCGTGGCCCCGTCCGCGCGCCTCGGTCCACACCGCCGCCAGGCTCAGCTGGAGGCCGGAGATACCGCCCCATGCGGTGGCGAAGTCGTCCGTCTTCAGATCGGCCGTCGACGGCGAGTGGTCGGTGACCACGCAGTCGATGGTGCCGTCGGCCAGCGCCTGCCACAGCAGGTCCTGGTTGACGGCCTCGCGGATGGGCGGACAGCACTTGAACTCGCTGGCGCCGTCCGGGACTTCCTCGGCCCTCAGGGTCAGATAGTGCGGGCAGGTCTCCACCGTGATCCGGACACCCTCCGCCTTGGCGGCGGCGATCAGCGGCAGCGCGTCGGACGAGGAGAGATGGAGGACGTGCACGCGCGCGTCGAGGCGCTTCGCCTGGGCGACGAGCTCGGCGATCGCGGTGTCCTCGGCGTCGCGCGGGCGGGAGGCGAGGAAGTCGGCGTATCGCGGGCCGCCCCGCTGCGGGGCGGCTTCGAGGCGGTGCGGGTTCTCGGCGTGCACGATCAGCAGGCCGCCGAAGGAGGCGATCTCGGCCAGTGAAAGGGTCAGCTGTTCCTGGTCGAGGTGCGGGAACTCGTCCACGCCGGACGGCGACAGGAACGCCTTGAAGCCGAAGACTCCGGCCTCGTGCAGCGGGCGCAGGTCCTTCACGTTGTCCGGCAGCGCACCGCCCCAGAAGCCGACGTCGATGTGAGCCTTGCCGGCGGCGACGGCCTGCTTCGTCCGGAGGTGGCCGACCGTCGTGGTGGGCGGGAGGGAGTTGAGGGGCATGTCGACGAGCGTGGTGATGCCGCCGGCGGCCGCCGCGCGGGTGGCGGTCCAGAAGCCCTCCCACTCGGTGCGGCCGGGGTCGTTGACGTGCACATGGGTGTCGACCAGGCCGGGCAGCAGAACGTCGCCGCCGAGGTCCTCCAGCCGGGCACCCTCGGGCAGCGGTGCGTCGTACGGCAGTACGGCGGTGATCGCTCCCCCGGTCACCGCGACGGACGCGGCGCGCGTCCCCTCGGGCGTGATGACACGCGTCGAGCGCAGCACCAGTTCAGCGTCGGACACCCGAGCCCCTTCCGCCCCACAGAATTCAACGTTCTGTTGAAGGAGTCTTCCCTCCCGCCCCCCGACCGTCAAGAGGCACACTCCCCAGGGTGCGCTCGATGCGCACACTCTGGACGTTTCCACAGAGCGGAATTAGACTTCCGACAAACAGAACGTAGCTGTGCACCAGCAGGGAGTCAACCGACCGACGGGTAGGCTGCTGCCCTCCGCCCGCCCGAAAGGAACGCGCCGTGCCGACGTCCAGCGCCAGCACCTCCGGCTCCGCCAAGTCCGCCGGCGGCGTCCAGTCCCTCGAGCGCGCCTTCGACCTGCTCGAACGGATGGCGGACGCGGGCGGCGAGGTCGGACTGAGCGAGCTCTCCGCGAGCAGCGGGCTGCCACTGCCCACCATCCACCGCCTCATGCGGACGCTCGTCGTCTGCGGGTACGTCCGCCAGCAGCCCAACCGCCGCTACGCGCTCGGCCCCCGGCTGATCCGGCTCGGCGAGTCGGCGTCCAAGCTGCTCGGCACCTGGGCCCGCCCCTACCTCGCCCGCCTGGTCGAGGAGACCGGCGAGACGGCGAACATGGCGCTGCTGGACGGGGACGAGATCGTGTACGTGGCGCAGGTGCCGTCCAAGCACTCGATGCGCATGTTCACCGAGGTCGGCCGGCGCGTGCTGCCGCACTCCACGGGCGTGGGCAAGGCCCTGCTCGCGAACACCCCGGACGACGAGGTGCGCGCCCTGCTCGCCCGTACGGGGATGCCGGCCGCGACGGAGAAGACGATCACCACGCCCGAGGGCTTCCTCGCGGCCCTGGAGGACGTACGGCACAGCGGGTACGCGGTCGACGACAACGAGCAGGAGATCGGCGTGCGGTGCCTCGCGGTGTCGGTGCCCGACTCCCCCACCGCGGCGGCCATCTCGATCTCCGGCCCGGCGGGCCGGGTCACGGAGTCGGCGACGGACCGTATCGTGCCGGTGCTCCAGCAGGTGGCGGCGGAACTCTCGCAGGCACTGACCAGCACGGGGCCGGCGGCGTAGGGCCCGACCGCCTCCGGGAGCGGGGGCGGAGGGCCGGGCCTAGCCTGAGAGCGGGGGGACCCCCAGCGGAACGAGGTGTCCGTCATGCTCCAGGAGAACAAGCACTGGTCCTCGGGAAGATGGCAGGTCAAAGAGGGAAACGCCGAGGAGTTCATCGACCGCTGGCGCGACTTCCTCACCTGGACCAAAGGGGCGCACAAGGGGTTCCTCGGCGCCCGTCTGATCCGGGACCTCAGAAACCCGAACACCTTCGTGTCCTTCGCCGCCTGGCAGGACCTCGACTCGATGCGCACCTGGCAGGGCTCGCCCGAGTTCACCGAGCGCTTCAGTGACGTCTACGACCTGTGCGAGGACATGCAGAGCGGCGGGTACGAGCTGGCCTGCGAGATCTGAGTCCCGGCACCGGCGGCGCCTCAGCGGCGCGGCGGCTCGCCGAACAGCTCCACCGCGTCGCGCACCTGCGTGAGCCCCCTCGTCAGTGCGCTGACGGAGCCGATCGCGCCCGCGATCAGCAGCAGGGAACTGCGCAGCCGCGGGATCTCCGGGATGCCGTGCGCGGCCATCGCGGCCAGGGCGGCAAGCTCGTCCTCGGCGATGGCGCGGTCCGGGAACTCGGCCGGATGCGCGGCGAGTTCGCGGCGGAGCCGGGACACCGCGGTCCGCAGTTCCGCCACTCTCGGATCCTCGTCGCTGCCGGTCACTGGCCTCTGCCCCAAGCTCCGCAACACAGCTCTCCCCCCAGCCCGCCCTTGTGTACACCTACCGCCCTCCGCCGCCGAGTACCACCGGGCACTGCAGCGCGCTCCCGTCGCAGACCCCCCACGACGCTGGTCGGGCACCTGAGGGACGCGGGCCAGTAAACGCCACCCGGCACCCCGTGCGCCACCGCCGGGACGGAAATTCAGCCCACCGAAACCCGGCACTCCCCCGTGCGTCAGGTATGCAGGACGCATGACGCGCAACGAACACCAGGTCGCCGGAGTGCTCCTGGCCGCGGGCGGCGGCCGGCGGCTCGGCGGACGACCCAAAGCGCTGCTCGAACACCGGGGAAGGCCGCTGGTCGAACACGCGGCCGGCGTCCTGCGCGCGGGCGGCTGCACCCGTGTCCATGTGGTCCTGGGGGCGCAGGCGGCCGTCGTACGGGAACGCGCGGAGCTCGGCGGATGCGTGCTGGTGGACAACCCGGAGTGGGAGCAGGGCATGGGCAGCTCGCTGCGTGCCGGGCTCGGCTCGCTCTCCGGTACGGGCGCGCGGGCCGCGCTGGTGTTCCTGGTCGACCAGCCCGGCATCGGCCCGGAGGCGGTGGCCCGGGTGCTCGCCGCATACCGGGACGAGTCGTCGCTGGTCTCGGCCGCCTACGAGGGAGTTCGCGGTCATCCCGTCCTGTTCGGCGCGGCCCACTGGGCGGGCATCGCCGCGACGGCGACCGGGGACCGGGGGGCACGCGGCTATCTGAAGGAGCACGAGGAGGCGATGGCACTCGTGGAGTGCGGGGACGTGGCGCGGCCGTACGACATCGACACCGTCGCCGACTTGCCCCGTCTGGAGTGACCTGGTCTCTCGGCCCGGAGAGTCTCGACATCAACAAATCATTGAACTTCCATCATGAGGAAACTAGTATCCACTGGCACCCGGTGCCACGGCATCGTACGTAGTTCGCCCGAAGGAAGTGACAGCTCATGTCCGTACCAGCGCCGTCCCCGCTGGCCATCGTCGACGCCGAGCCCGTGCCCCGGCAGGAGGAGGTCCTCACCGAAGCGGCCCTCGTCTTCGTGGCCGAGCTGCACCGCCGCTTCACGCCCCGGCGTGACGAACTCCTCGCCCGCCGCACTCAGCGCCGCGCCGAGATCGCCCGGACCTCCGCGCTCGACTTCCTCCCGGAGACCGCCGCGATCCGCGCGGACGACTCCTGGAAGGTGGCCCCGGCACCCGAGGCCCTCAACGACCGCCGGGTCGAGATCACCGGCCCCACCGACCGCAAGATGACCATCAACGCCCTCAACTCGGGCGCGAAGGTGTGGCTCGCCGACTTCGAGGACGCCTCGGCGCCGACCTGGGAGAACGTCGTCCAGGGCCAGCTCAGTCTGATCGACGCCTACACCCGGACCATCGACTTCACGGACCCGGACTCCGGAAAGTCGTACGCACTGCGCCCGGACGACGAGCTCGCCACCGTCGTCATGCGCCCGCGCGGCTGGCACCTGAATGAGCGTCACCTCGTCGACGCCGACGGCACGCAGATCCCCGGCGCCTTCGTCGACTTCGGGCTGTACTTCCTCCACAACGCCCAGCGTCTGCTCGACCTCGGCAAGGGACCGTACTTCTACCTCCCCAAGACGGAGTCACACCTGGAGGCCCGCCTGTGGAACGACGTCTTCGTCTTCGCGCAGGACTACCTCGGCATCCCGCAGGGCACGATCCGCGCCACCGTCCTCATCGAGACGATCACGGCGGCGTACGAGATGGAGGAGATCCTCTACGAACTCCGCGACCACGCCTCCGGGTTGAACGCCGGCCGCTGGGACTACCTGTTCTCCATCATCAAGAACTTCCGTGACGGCGGCCCCAGGTTCGTCCTGCCGGACCGCAACGCGGTCACGATGACGGCGCCGTTCATGCGGGCGTACACCGAACTCCTCGTCCGCACCTGCCACAAGCGCGGCGCGCACGCGATCGGCGGCATGGCGGCCTTCATCCCCTCCCGCCGCGACGAGGAGGTCAACAAGGTCGCCTTCGAGAAGGTCAAGGCGGACAAGGACCGCGAGGCGGGCGACGGTTTCGACGGCTCCTGGGTCGCCCACCCCGACCTGGTCCCGATCGCCATGGAGTCCTTCGACAAGGTCCTCGGCGACCGGCCGAACCAGAAGGACCGGCTGCGTGAGGACGTCGACGTCAAGGCCGCCGACCTGATCGCCGTCGACTCGCTGGCCGCCAGGCCGACGTACGGCGGTCTGGTCAACGCCGTGCAGGTCGGCCTCCGCTACATCGAGGCATGGCTGCGGGGTCTCGGCGCCGTCGCCATCTTCAACCTCATGGAGGACGCGGCCACCGCCGAGATCTCCCGCTCGCAGATCTGGCAGTGGATCAACGCGGGCGTCGAGTTCGAGCACGCGGGGACGACGGTGAAGGCGACACCGGAGCTGGCCCGCAAGGTGGCCGCCGAGGAACTGCGGAACATCCGCGCCGAGATCGGCGAGGAGGCCTTCGCCGCGGGCCACTGGCAGCAGGCCCACGATCTGCTGCTCCGGGTCGCCCTCGACGAGGACTACGCGGACTTCCTGACGCTGCCGGCGTACGAGCAGCTCGAGGGCTGAACACCCCTCATCCGTCCGAGTGGCCCAGGGACTTCCCCGGGGCCACTCGGTCGCGTACGGCCTGCTTGACGGCCGTCGGTTCCGGGAAGCCCTGCTCGCGGCGGTCCCAGACCACCTCGTCGTTCACCCGGACGACGAACACCCCGCCCTTGCCCGGCTTCAGGGACAGCTCCGTCAGCTCTGCCTCGAAGGTCGTCAGCAGCTCCTGGGCCAGCCACGCCGCGCGGGGCAGCCAGCGGCACTGGGTGCAGTACTCGATCTCCACGCGCCGGACGTCACTCATCCCAGGTGCACCGCCCCATCCTGTTCCACCGCCGGTCTGCCGTGCAGGTCCGGGACCCATTTGAGCCAGTTCGGGCGGCCTTGCCGGGTGCGCGCCGCCCGGAGGGCCTCCTCGGCGGCTAGTTCCTCCCGGGTGGGGAAGTCCATGGGGAGCCAGGCGGCGGACGCCCGCACGCGCGCGTGGAGGTGGTCCACATACGCGTTCCGGATGTCCTGTGGCGTCCCCGGCTCGTCCGCCAGCCAGGCGTCCGGCACGGCCGCCGTGACCTCCCGCAGCAGATCGAGCGTCACCCGCGGCGCCAGCTCCGCGTCGGCCGCCCGCACATCGGGCGCGTAGTGGCCGAGGGCGTGATGGCGGAAGTCGTACGCCTTCACGGGATCGGACGCTTCCCAGCGGTGGTGGAAGACGAGAGCGGCCCCGTGGTCGATCAGCCACAGGCGCGGGACCGCGACGCCGAAGGCCGGCCAGACCATCAGGTTGGAGCTGTGGACGGTGCGGTCGACGTTCACGGTCAGGGCGTCCAGCCAGACGATCCTGCCGGCCTCCAGCGGGTCCACGCGGAAGGTCTGGGCGACCTCCGGGGTGAAGTCCACGGCACCCGGCAGGTAGTCCATGCCGAGATTGAGTCCCGCGCTCGCGCCGTGCAGGTCACGCACCTCCTGGTGCGGCTCGTGCTCGGCGATCGACGGGTCGAAGTGCACGAGGACCAGCTCGGGGAAGCGCAGCCCGAGGGCCCGGGCCAGCTCGCCGACGATCACCTCTGCGACCAGCGCTTTGCGGCCCTGCGCGGAGCCGGTGAACTTCACGACGTACGTGCCCAGGTCGTCGGCCTCGACGACTCCCGGCACGGAGCCGCCCGACCTCAGCGGGGTCACGTATATAACGGCGGTCACATCGCGCAGCACACCGGCCAGGGTAAGGCAGGGGCTCGGGGTGACGACCGGCAATTACGGGGCGGCCAGTGGGTTCGGCAGCGGCAGATAGCGGGCGGCGGCGCCGTCCGCGCCGGTCCAGCGCAGCAGCAGGTTCGTCTTGCCGGGGAGGGTGGGCGAGGCGAGGAGGGCGGCGGTCTCGGGGAGGTCGCGGCGGGCCAGCTCGCGGCGGACGGCGGGCCAGGGGGCGAACCCGGGGTGGCGTTCGGCGAGGGCGGCGGCGAGCTCGCCGAGGTGGTTGACGACCAGGCAGTACACCAGCCGTTCCCAGCCTGCGGCCCGCTCCACCTCCCCCAGCAGTTTCACGCCCTCGGCGTCCCGGAACAGCGCCTGCACCGGCAGGCCGTCGGCGTCGACGGCGACCAGCGTGTTCTGCAGATGCGCTTCGAGTACGACGCCGTGGCCGGCGAAGGCCGCGAGGGCGGGCGGCACGACCTGCGCCAGATACGCCTCCCACCAGGCCGCGGGATCGATGCTCCGGTCCGGCGGGCTGCCCTCGAAGCCCTCCACCAGGCCCGCCGCGAGAAGCGGAGTGGCGCCGGGCAGCAGGTGGCCCCGGAACCCGTCCCGGACGAGGACGGCGAGTTCCTCGAAGGCGAAACCGGCGGTGCGGTAGCCGCGGTCGCCGAGCCAGGCGGCGGGGCCCGGGAAGGCCGCGAGGGCGGAGGCGGCCGCGGCGTCGGTGCGGCGGAGTCTTTGCAGGTCGTGGCGCCACAGACGGCGGATGTCGTTGGTGATGCGCACATCGAGGCTGAACTTCAGGAACAGGTCGCGCCCGGGCTCGTACAGGGTGCGTATCGCGGCCGTCGGCCAGAGCGGGAACGGTGTCGTGCCGAGCCGGATCAGCCGGCCGTCGGCGAAGGCAGGGGCGAGGTCCCGGCCGGCCAGGTCGAGCTGCCAGGGGTGCGCGGGCAGCAGCCGGTAGCCCGGCGGGGCCTCGCCGAGGGTGTCGAGGGCACAGGTGTCGCCCTCCTCGACGACCGTGTCCTCGCGCACCCCGAGCAGCACCAGCGGGAAGCGGGCGTGCGCCTCGGGTGCGTACGGCAGCCAGCCCGCCACGGGGCCGCCGCCGCGGGCCTTGGGGGCGGGGTGGTGGGGGTGGCCGGTGAGGAGGGACTGCTCGGAGCGCAGGTAGGGGTCGTCGGGCGGGGTCGCCCGCGCGCGGGCGGCGAGCAGCGCGGCCACCGCGTCCCGGCTGTCGATCATCTCGGTGGGCAGTTCATGGTTGGACAGACCGGTGTGCCGGCGCAGTTCCTCGGCGACGAGTTTGACCAGTTCGGTGTGGCCGACCCGCCGCCAGCGGCCGTCCGCGAGCACCTCGGGCTCGCCGGGCCGCCGCTCACCGCGTACCCGCAGCAGACGGCCGCCGGGCAGCCGGTACACCCGCCGCTCACCGGCGTCCGGCAGCGGCTCGGCCACCTCGCGCAGCAGGCAGTTGAGCAGGGGCGCTGTCGCGCAGGCGTCGGCGCGGGCCGCGACGTCGTCGTGCGGCGCGGCGGCGTCGCCCGCAGCGGGCGGGGGGATGAGATCCACGCGATCCACTCGTTCCCTACGGTCCGTGATGGCGGAGACGATCAGTATGTCTGTCCCAACCGGCGCTGTGACGCCGTACCCGTACCCGAGGGAGCCCGACCGTGCACCATTCCCCCACCGCGGAGGCCGAGGTCGCCGAGGAGCTGGCAGCGCTGCGCCCCGGCCTCGTGGCGCGGTACGCGGCCGAGCTGCCCGGTGCCCGGGCGGCCGTGCTGACCCGGCTGTGGCGGGCGCTCGCCCATGAACCGCTGCCGTGGGTCGCGGGCCGTGCGGCGGACCGGGACGGGCTCATCGTGCGTCTTTCGGACGGCCGCCGTCTGCACGGCCCGCGTGCGGACCCGTACGCCACCTCCGCGTATGTCACGGTCCTGCGGCTGGACGAGGTGCCGTACGGCGATCCCGCGCGGCTGATGACCGAGCTCGCCGTGCCGCACGGGTCGGGTTTCGCGGCGGAACTCGGCCACAGCGTCGCCTCGTTGGCGCTGTCCCGGGCCGGGCAGCCGCCCGGCGGCGGGCCCCTCTCGGACGAGTGGCCGGTGAGCGACTGGGAGTGGGAGCGGCGGGTGGTCGACGGGCATCCCTTCCACCCCAACTGCCGTTCTCGGCCCGGCTTCTCGGTGGCCGAGCAGCTGGCGTACGGGCCCGAGCACGGACCGCTCGTCGGGCTGGGCCTGGTGCCGGTCCGGGCGCAGGAGTGCCTGGTGACGGGTGAGTGGCCGGACGGGATGCGGGACGGGGATCGGCTGCTGATCCCGGTGCATCCCTGGCAGGCGGAGCATGTGCTCAAGCGGCCGTGCCAGCCGGCGCTCACCGCTCACCCGCTGATGTCCCTGCGCACCCTCGCGCTGCCCGGCGGGCCGCATGTCAAGACCGCGCTGAGCACCCGGCTGACCTCGTCGGTGCGGGACATCTCGGTCTACTCGATCACGGTGTCCGCGACCCTGTCGGCGTTCGCGCAGGACCTCGCCGGCCGCACGGACGACCTCCTGCAGGTGACGCGCACGCTGGGCGCCGTCACGTCCGGTTCCGCCGACCTGGCGGCCGTCGTGCGCGAGTCGCCGCAGACGTACGCGAGCACGGAGCGGGGTGAGCGGGTCGTGCCGGTGGCCGCGCTCGCCACCACCGGACTGCCCGAATCCCCCTCCTGGCTTGCCGGTTTCACACGCCTCGCCCTCACCGTCGGACTGCGTCTGCTGGACCTGGGCGTGGCCCTGGAGGCGCATGGCCAGAACCTCCTCGTGGTGCTGTCCCCGACGGGTGCCCCGTTGCGCCTGGTCTACCGTGACCTGGCCGACATCCGTATCAGCCCGGCCCGGCTGTCCCGGCACGGTGTGCCGGTCCCCGAGCTGAGCGGACGGCTCGTCACGGACGACGAAACCACCCTGCGGCGCAAGCTGTTCGGCTCCCTGGTGGCGGGCGCCCTCGCCGGTACGGCGGGTTCGGCGGCGGCGCTGCGGACGGCCCTGGAGATCGCCGTACGGGACCTGCCGCGCACCCCGGACCTGGTCGTGCTGCTCGAAGAGCCGCTGCCTGCCAAGGCGTTGACGCTGATGCGGCTGTCGCGGGGGACGTCCGGGGACCAGTGGGCCGAGCTGCCCGGTCCGCTGCTGTGACGCCTCCTGTGACGCCCTGTTTTGGAGGACGACACCTGCGATCACTAGGATCCGCCGATGATCACAAGACAACGGCTGGCGGCGGGAGTGTGCGCCCTGCTCGCCGCCCTGACAGCCGGGATCGCCTTCCCGGCCCCGGCGGCGGCCGGTGAACCCAAGGGTGAGCCCGCGCCCCAGGTGGACCTCGTCCTCGACGTCAGCGGCTCCATGCGGGCCCGGGACATCGACGGCGGGTCGCGGATGGCGGCGGCGAAGCAGGCGTTCAACGAGGTACTCGACGCGACGCCCGAGGAGGTCGAGCTCGGTATCCGCACGCTCGGCGCGAACTACCCGGGCGACGACCAGAAGACGGGCTGCAAGGACACCGCGCAGCTCTATCCGGTCGGCCCGCTGGACCGCACCGAGGCCAAGACGGCGGTGGCGACCCTCTCGCCCACCGGCTGGACACCGATCGGCCCGGCGCTGCTGAAGGCGGCAGACGACTTCAAGGGCAGCGACGGCTCCAAGCGGATCGTGCTGATCAGCGACGGCGAGGACACCTGCGCCCCGCTCGACCCGTGCGAGGTGGCCCGCGAGATAGCGGCGAAGGGCATCGGTCTCACGATCGACACCCTCGGGCTGGTCCCGAACGCCAAGATGCGCAAGCAGCTCAGCTGTATCGCCGAGGCGACCGGTGGCACGTACACCTCGGTCGAGCACACCGACGAACTCACCGACCGGGTCAACCAGCTGGTGGACCGGGCGGCCGATCCGGTGGTGACGCCCGTGGCCACCGAGGGCGCGACAAACTGCACGAACGCGCCGGCGCTGAAGTCCGGTCTGTACACCGACCGCGAGGAGTTCGGGCAGCAGCGCTGGTACCGCGTGGACGTCGAGCCGGGTCAGGAGGTGCGCGCCTCGGTGAGCGTCGCGGCCGACCGGGCCGTGAACCCGGACCACGGCGTGCTGCTGCGGGCGGTCACGGTGCAGGGCCGGGAGATCGTGCGCGGCGAGGCGGCGGGCAACGGCCGTACGGACGTGGTCTCCACGGGGCTGCGGTACCCGAAGGCGGAGAGCGACGACGACAGCGCCCCTGCGGAGACCGTGTGCCTTCAGGTCACCAACTCCTTCTCGGCGGCGGCCGGAGTGAAGACCACTCCGGGCATGCCGCTGGAGCTGACGGTCGACGTCGTGGACAGTCCGTCCGCGGCGAGTGACGTGGCCTCCTTCGGCCTCGGGCGCGGCTGGTGGCTGCTCGGCGCGCTGATCCTCACCGGCTTCCTCGCCGGTGTTCTCTGGGGCTGGCTCTCGCGCTGGCGGGTCGCGGTATGGAGGACCAACTGATGCGTGTCACACGTGTGCTGAGCGCTGCGCTGCTGGCGCTCGGGCTGGCAACGGGCCCCGCGGCGGCCGACTCCTCGCCCTCGCCGAGCGCGTCCGACGACGCCGCGGCGCCGACCGAGGCGGGCACCTCGTTCCGTACGGCGACGGAGATCGAGCAGGGGCAGCGGGCGACGGCGAGCGGGTCCACCGGCGACTACCTGTACTGGTCGTTCCCCGCGGACGCCGCCCAGCGGCCCACCGTCAGGGCGACGGTGAAGCTGCCGGAGTCGCACGCCGCCGAGACCTGGCAGATCGACGTGTACGACGGTCTGCGCCGCCGCCAGGCCTGCCAGTACGGGGCGCAGACCCGCACGGCCGCGCAGGGCACGGCCACCGTGGAGCTGGCCTGCACGCTCCGCACCGTCCGCGCCTGGTCGGAGCCGTGGGCCAACGACCCGCTGCCCGGGACGTACTACATCCGGCTGACGGTCGTGAACGTCCCGACATCCGACCTGGGTCTGACGGTCGGCGCCGAAGTCCGGGTCGGCTCCGAGGACATCGGCGGTTCGGCCGCGGTGGACGGCTCGCTGGCGGAGCCGCTGGTGCCGGGGATCGCGGTCAAGTCGGCGTCCGACGACGACGGTTCGGACTCCGCAACTGCGGTGCTGTCCAGCATCGAGCCGGACGACGGCTGGGCCTCCGGCTGGTGGTCCGACCGCTGGCTGTGGACCGCGATGGGCGGTGTGCTGGCCGCGCTCGCGGGCATCGGCGGATACGCGCTGACGCGCGGGCCGGGCCGGCCGTCACGGGTGCCACCTGGCGCCTGACCCTGCACTGACGGCCCGTCAAGAGGCCCGCCGCGCTTCGGTCCGGCGGGCCTCTGCTGTGTCACCCCTCCCGCAGCGCCTTGGCGAGTGTGCCGTCGCCGGTCACCTCGATACGGCCGTCCCGCACCGCGTCCGCGAGGCTCAACTCTCCCCGGGCGACGGCCTCGCAGGTCCCGGCGTCCAGGACGAGCCGGGCGTCGGGGTCGCGGGGCGCGGGGCCGTCGCCGTACACGGGTCCGTCCAAGGCCCTCACATGGAGATGGAAGTCCCCCTCCTCCAGCCGGACTTCGACCACGCCCTCGCCCTCCAGCTCCCGCAGCACGGGCAGCGCGAACCAGTGGGCGCGCACGGCGTCCGTGGGCCGGCGCTCGCCCAGTTCGGGCGCTCCCCACGCACCCAGCGCCTGCAGCACCGGCAGCAACTCACGGCCGCGCCGGGTGAGTTCGTACACGTACGCCGCGCCGGGCGGCGGCAGCCTGCGCCGGGTCGTCAGCCCGTCGCGCTCCATGTCCTTCAGCCGTGAGGCGAGCACGTCCGTGCTGACTCCCGGCAGGTCGGCGTGCAGGTCCGTGTAGCGACGGGGACCGGCGAGCAGCTCCCGGACGATCAGCAGGGTCCAGCGGTCACCGACGACGTCTAGGGCGCGGGCGGCGGAGCAGTACTGGTCGTAACTTCGGCGAGGTGACATGCGACGCAGTCTAGACATGTTGTTGGACTTTCCAAGCTCATACTTGGTAAAACCAAGCAACACCACATACCGGAGGGGCGAGAGCGCATGGAGTTCCGGCAGTCGAGCAAGCTCAGCGAGGTCTGTTACGAGATCCGCGGCCCGGTGATCGAGCACGCCAACGCGCTGGAGGAGGCGGGCCACAGCGTGCTGCGCCTGAACACCGGCAACCCCGCCCTCTTCGGCTTCGAGGCGCCGGAGGAGATCCTCCAGGACATGATCCGGATGCTGCCGCAGGCGCACGGCTACACGGACTCGCGCGGCATCCTCTCCGCCCGCCGGGCCGTCGCGCAGCGCTACCAGGACCGGGGCCTGGACGTCGGCGTCGACGACGTCTTCCTCGGCAACGGCGTCTCCGAGCTGGTCTCGATGGCCGTACAGGCGCTGATCGAGGACGGCGACGAAATCCTCATCCCCGCCCCGGACTTCCCCCTCTGGACGGCCGTCACCACGCTCGCCGGCGGCAAGGCCGTGCACTACCTCTGCGACGAGCAGGCCGACTGGTACCCGGACCTGGACGACATGGCGGCGAAGATCACCGACCGCACCAAGGCCGTCGTCATCATCAACCCCAACAACCCCACCGGCGCCGTCTACCCGAAGGAGATCGTCGAGGGCATCCTCGACCTCGCCCGCCGGCACGGCCTGATGGTCTTCGCCGACGAGATCTACGACCAGATCCTCTACGACGACGCCGTGCACCACTCGGCCGCCGCGCTCGCCCCCGACCTGGTGGTCCTGACCTTCTGCGGCCTGTCGAAGACCTACCGGGTCGCCGGTTTCCGCTCGGGCTGGCTGGTCGTCACCGGCCCCAGACAGCACGCGCGCAACTATCTGGAGGGCCTGACCATGCTGGCCTCCATGCGGCTGTGCGCCAACGCGCCCGCCCAGTACGCCATCCAGGCCGCGCTCGGCGGCCGGCAGTCCATCGCCGAGCTGACCGCCCCCGGCGGCCGCCTGCACGAACAGCGCGCCGTGGCCTGGGAGAAGCTCAACGAGATCCCCGGGGTCTCCTGCGTCAAGCCGAAAGGCGCGCTGTACGCGTTCCCGCGCCTCGACCCCAAGGTGCACAGGATCCACGACGACGAGAAGTTCGTCCTGGACCTGCTGCTGCGCGAGAAGATCCAGGTCGTCCAGGGCACCGGCTTCAACTGGCCGGCCTCCGACCACTTCCGCATCCTCACCCTCCCCCACGCGGACGATCTGGAGGCGGCGATCGGGCGGATCGGGCGGTTCCTGAGCGGCTATCGGCAGTAGCGGGCGGCTCCTGTCCCCGGGGCGGCCCGGGGTGCGAGGACCAGGGCGGGCATCGCGGTGCCGGCGTGCCGGACCATGGCCCGACGGCGGCCGTCGAGGACGGGCCGCGTCAGGGCGACGATGCGGGCGCGGCGCCTCGCCGAGCAGGCTGCGGCGGTCGGCCTTGACGGCGGCTCCTTCAACACCCATGCCGCCGTCAGGAGATCGGGCCGATCGGTGACGACCGGCCGCTCCTCGGGGACCAGGACATGGTCCGCGGCCCGGTACACGGTGGCGGCCGAGACCGTCTCGCACAGGTCCACTCCGACCGCGTCGGGTGCGACGGCCGCCGCGCCATGGCCGGCCGTGTGGCCGATGGAGACATGCAGGGCGGGGACCGGGCCGCCGCCGACGGACGCCCGGGGCTGCCGTCGGCACGCGGAAGGATCTCCACCTCGGTCGTCGACGCGCGGGTCACCTCGGCCGTCAGACAGCGTGAAGGACGAGCCGTTCGGCCGGCGTGCGCATCGGCAACGGTGACCCGGACGGCGCCCGATCGAGAACGTCACACCGGGCCGCCACGGGCCACCACGGGAGCCGGATCGGGCGTTAAGGCGACTGGCGCAGTCCGTTCGCGGGCCGCCTCGACCGTGTGACACCGTGCTGGGAGACGAGCGGGAAGGGCGCGGACGTGGGTGATCTCTTGCTCGTCCGACACGGTGAGACCGAGTGGTCCCGGTCCGGGCGGCACACCGGCTCGACGGACGTCCCGCTGACCGAGGACGGCCGGGAGGAGGCGCGGCGGCTGGTGCCGCTGCTCCGCTCGCACCGGATCGGGGCCGCGTTCGTCAGCCCGATGCAGCGGGCGCGGGAGACCGCGGAGCTGATCGGCCTGCACGACGTGCGGGTCGACCCGGACCTGCGCGAATGGGACTACGGCGGGTACGAGGGCGTCACGACCGCCGAGATCCAGCGCGACCGGCCGGGATGGTTCCTCTTCCGGGACGGCGTCGCGCCCGGGCCGCCCGAGCATCCCGGGGAGACTCCGGAACAGGTCGGGGAGCGCGCCGACCGGGTGCTGGCCGAGGCGGACGCCGCGCTCGCCAACGCCGAGGGTGTCGTCGTCCTGGTCGCGCACGGCCACTTCCTGCGCGTCCTGACCGCACGCCGACTCGGGCTGCCCCCGTCGGCGGGGGCCCTGTTCCAGCTGGCGACGGGGACACTGTGCCGACTCGGCACGGAGCATGCGCGGCCGGTGATCGCGGGGTGGAACATTCGGCCGGTGCCGTAGTTGGCCGGGGGCGGGAACATTCGGCTGGCGCCGTGGGCGGCGGGGTTGAACATCCGGACTACGCCGTAATCGGCGCGGTCGACACCCGGCCGACGCCGTAGGCGGCCCGAACGACACCCAGCCAGCGCCGCCACAGCCACGACCGACACCCGGCCGATGCCGGAGTCGGCGCGATCGGCATCCGGTCGACGCCGCTGTCGGCGCGATCGACACCCGCCCGGCGCCGCCGCAGCCGCGACCGACACCCGGCCGGCACCGGAGTCGGCGCGACCGACACCCGGCCAACGCCACCGCACCCACAACCGACACCCGATCGACACCGCCGCAGCCACGACCGACGACCGGTCGGCGCCCCAGTCGCACAGTGTGCGGTACGCGGTGCGCGGTTCCGGCGTCGCCCCCTTGCCGCCGGTGAATGTCAGACCCCCGTCGTACTCTTCGAATGGGCTGATCGCGTCACTCCGACCAGCCCTTGGAGCAGGCTGTTCACCGGGGAGGAGCACGCCGTGACACGACCGCCTACCGCCGCGCAGCGGCGTGTCATCGACGCCGCCGACCCGGTCACCGGGCGCCTGAAGGGCTCGGAGTCGCAGCTCGCGGCCCTGGTGCAGCGGGGGCTCGCCTTCCGGCACCCTCGGCCGCCGCACGACCACTTCCTGACGCCGGCCGGGCATCGCATACGGGACGCCGAGCCGGAACCGCCCGCGCCCGAGGCCCCCGGGCCGAGCACGGCCGGCGTGTTCACCGCACGGGTCGGCGGCGAGGAGGGCCTGCCCGCAGCGGACCCCTCCCGCATCCGCGAGGTGCACAGCGCCTGGCAGGGCCTGCTGGAGCTGCGCCGGATGACGAATCCCGACGGGGCGACGGACCGGCCCTGCGGCTGGGAACGCACGCATCTGGTGCAGGCCGCCGCGCTCGCCCTGGAGGCGGCCGGCCACCGTCCCGCCGACCGGGACACCGAGGGCTACCGGGTGCGCGCGACGCCGCAGCCGGAGGCCGTCGCCGTGCAGGGACCGGACTCCGGGGCGTTGCAGGCCTGCGCGGCCACGCTGGAGCGGTCCGGCTGGCAGACCGGCGAGCACACCGACCCCCGTACGCGTGCTCGCTATCTGCTGGCCTCCCCCCGACGGGTGTGAGACATGCCAAGATCGACCGACCGCTGCGTCCACGACAAGAACGTCCACGACAAGAAGGAAAAGCCGTGATCGAACCGTTCACCGTCCCGGTGACCGTCCGCGGGTACGAGACGGATGTACAGGGCCATCTCAACCAGAGCGTGTACCTCAACTACGCGGAGCACGCCCGCTGGTCGTTGCTGCAGGCGGCCGGCATCACCCAGGCCGGTCTCCAGGCCAGAGGGGTCGGCCCGGTGGCTCTGGAGACGACCATCCGCTACCGGCGCGAGCTGCTGGCGGGCGACGAGGTCGAGGTGTCGTGCGTCTTCGAGTGGGGCGAGGGCAAGACGTTCCGGATCGAGCAGACGATACGCAAGACCGACGGCACGGTGGCGGCCGAGATCACGGCCGTCGGCGGGCTGCTGGACCTCACCGAGCGACGGCTGGTCGCGGACCCGCGGGAGCGCTTCAAGGAACTGGCGGCGGACCCGAGCCTGTTCGGGCTCTAGGTTGCCGCGGAAAGCCGCCCGGCGCGCGCGACCGAGTGGCGCCCGCGACTGGCCGGCCGCCCGCGCCCCGCTCGCGGCTACGCGAACGTCTCCTTGTGGTCCTGGGCCCACTCCCGGTACGTCCGCGCGGGGCGTCCCAGTACCTCCCGTACGTCCTCGGTGACGACGGCGTTGCCGCCCTCCTCGATGAACCGGGCACCCGCCACGAGGCTGTCCGCGTAGGTCTCGCCGAGACCGGCGCCGAGCAGCTGCTCCCGGCGCTGCTCCGGAGTCAGGTCGGTCAGCTCCACCTGTCTGCCGAGGATCTCACCGAGGATCGCTGCCTGTTCACTGGCCCTGAGCTTCTCGGGGCCGGTCAGGGTGTACGTGCGCCCCGAGTGACGCGGGTCCCCCAGCGCGGCCGCCGCGGCCTCGGACACGTCGCGCGGATCGACGACGCCCTGCCTGCCGTCGCTCATCAGATGGGGCGCGGGCCTGCCCTCCCGGACGGCCTGCGCCCAGGCCAGCGTGTTGGAGGCGAAGGAGGACGGGCGCAGAACCGTCCACTCCAGGCCGCTCGCCCGGACGGCCTCCTCCCCGGGGAGGTGCCAGGTTCCGAACACGCCGAGCCGTGGGTCACCGGTACCGATCGTGGAGAGCTTCACGATCCGCCGTACGCCCGCCGCCCGCGCCGCCTCGACCAGGCCCCGGTCGTACTCGGCGTCGTCCGGGCCGAACACCCCGACCAGGAAGGCGGCTTCGGCTCCCGCCATCGCCCCCTCGACTGCGGCCCGGTCGCGGGGATGGCCGCGCATGGTGTCCACGCCCGAGGGCAGGCGGGCGCCCGCCGGGTCCCGGGTCAGGGCGCGCACCTTCTCGCCGCGCGCCGCAAGCTGTCGTACCACTTCACTGCCGATGGTGCCCGTGGCACCCGTCACGAGGATCATGTCCACCACGATGGACGGCGGACGGCCCCCAACTCTTGGAAAATCCGGCACGGTTCACCGGCCCGGACAGCCGCGCCGCGCGCTTACGGTGGAGGGGTGACGAACACCGTGTCCCGACAGGTCCTGGCCACTCCCGAGGCGCTGCGCCCCTGGGTCGCGGGCATCGGGTCCGTGTCGGTGGGCGAGGAGTCTGCGGAGCCGTACGTCCATCTCCCGGACGCCCTCACCAAGGTGGTGGTCCGGGTCGGTGCCGACGGCCGCCGCAGCACCCTGGTCGTCGGCCCGCGCGTCCGCGCCTCGTACCACCGGGGCAAGCGATTCGCCTCCTGCGTCGAGGTGCGGCTGACGCCCGGCACCGCGCGCCCACTGCTCGGCGTGCCGGCGGTCGACCTCGTGGGCCGTGCGGTGCCGCTGGACGATCTGCCCGGCGCCGCCGCCCGCCGGCTGACCCGTGAACTCAGGTGGCTCGATCCCGGCGAGGCCGTGGCCCACTTGGCGGACGTACTGCCCGGGAGACTCGCCACCGCCGCCGACGGCCCGCGCACCGCACTGCTCCGCGCCGGTGTGGACGCGCTGTCGTCCGGCGCCGGCCGCGTCCCCGGCCAGGTGGGCGAGGTGGCGCGGGAACTCGCGGTCAGCGAGCGGCAGTTGCGCAACCTTTTCGCCGAGGGGGTCGGCCTGTCCCCCAAGCACTTCGCCCGCGTCGACCGGGTCCGGACGGTCCTGAGTCATGCCGCGCACGTCGCCTGGGCCGATCTGGCCGCGGCCACCGGCTACTACGACCAGTCGCACATGACGTCGGACTTCCGCACCCTGATGGGCGTCCCGCCCCGGTCGTACTTCACGGGCCGGCTGCCGCGGGCCACGCCCTGCCAGGCTCCCGGCCGCCCCTGACTCTCCCGGCATGCCCTCGACGACGCCGTAGAGCAGGCCGAGTTGCCCGCAATCAAGACGTGGGTTTCAGGGAGGTCGGTCGTGCGGGACCGGGGAACCCTTTGCGGGGGTCGGGGACGGGGACCGTACCGGGGCGCGCGCCTTCACGCGCGCCCCGGAGGCGGCCGCCGTGGACCCGCTCGGGTCCACGGACGCCCGGCCGGGAGCCGTCCCTCCCGGCCGGAGTTCAAGTGCCGCAGATCAAGTGCCGTACGGCACTGCGGAGTTCACCGGGCGGCGAGCCGCGCCAGCCGCCGTGCCTCCTCCCGGGTCGAGCGGGCGATGGCGTCCTCGTCGGCGTGCAGCAGCCGGCCGTTCTCCACGATCTGGCGGCCGCCGACGAAGGAGGCCGTGACCGGGGCCGCCGCGCCGAAGACCAGCGCGGTCACCGGGTCGGCGATGGAGGCGTGGGCGAGGGTGTCCAGCCTCCACAGCACCAGGTCGGCGAGCTTGCCCGGCTCCAGGGAGCCGGTCTGCGGGGCACGGCCGAGGACCTGGGCGCCGCCGTATGTACCCAGCCGGAGCGCCTGACGGGCGTTCAGGGCGGCCTCGCGGTGGGCGCCGAGGCGGTTGATGAGCAGGGCGTTGCGCAGTTCGGTGTGGAGTTCGCCGGACTCGTTGGACGCCGTGCCGTCGACGCCGAGACCGACGGGGACGCCGGCGGCGAGCATGTCGGGGACCCGGGCGATGCCGGCGGCGAGCCGGGCGTTGGAGGACGGGCAGTGGGCGACCCCTGTCCGCGTCCGGGCGAAGGCGGCGATGTCGGAGTCGTTCATATGGACGCAGTGGGCCATCCACACGTCCTCGCCGAGCCAGCCGGTGGACTCGAAGTAGTCGGTCGGGCCCATGCCGAACAGTTCGTGGCAGAACTTCTCCTCCTCCACGGTCTCCGAGCCGTGGGTGTGCAGCCGTACGCCCTTGCGGCGGGCCAGTTCGGCGCCCTGCCGGAGCAGTTCGGTGGAGACGGAGAAGGGGGAGCAGGGGGCGACGGCCACCTGGGTCATCGCGTCGAAGGAGGCGTCGTGGTGCTCGTCGATGGTCGCCTCGGTGGCGGCCAGGGCGCCGTCGAGGGTCTCGACGGCGAAGTCCGGCGGCAGTCCGCCGTCCTTCTCGCTGCGGTCCATGGAGCCGCGGGCGAGGGTGAAGCGGACGCCCATCTCGCGGGCGGCGCGGATGATGGCGCCGGACAGGTCGCCCGAGCCCTTCGGGAAGACGTAGTGGTGGTCCATGGCGGTGGTGACGCCGCCGCGGGCCATCATCGCGAGCGAGCCCTGCGCGGCCGAGTACACCATCTTCTCGTCGATGCGCGCCCAGGTCGGGTACAGCGCGACGAGCCAGTCGAACAGGTTGTGGTCGGTGGCCAGACCCCGGGTGATCCACTGGTAGTAGTGGTGGTGGGTGTTGACCAGGCCGGGAGTCACGAGGTGGCCGGAGGCGTCGATACGGCGCCCGACGTTCTCCAGGCCCTCGGGGGCCCGGCCCGCGCCGAGCGACTCGATGCGGTTGCCTGCGATGACGAGATGTCCGGTGGCGTACTCGGTGTCGTCGGCGTCCACGGTCGCGATCGAACAGTTCTCGATGACGATGCGCTGTGCCATCGTTCGTCCTCTCCTTTCCGTTCCTTTCCGTGTCCGCGTCAGAGGTTGGTGAGGTCCGCCGGGATCTTCGCCTCCCGGCCGTCCCGCAGGACGGTCGCCTCGATCAGTCCGTAGGGGCGGTCGGCCGCGAAGTACACAGCTCCGTCGGCGGTGGCGTTCTTCAGCCCGAAGGGCTCCAGGTCGACCAGGAAATGGTGCTTGTTGGGGAGCGAGAAGCGGACCTCGTCGATCTCGCTCCGGTTGTCGATGATCCGCGCGCCCATCCGGTAGAGGGTCTGCTGGAGCGACAGCGAGTAGGTCTCGGCGAAGGCCTGGAGCATGTGCTTGCGCACCTGCTCGTAGGACTTCTCCCAGTCGGGCATCTGCTGCTCGTCGCCGGACCAGTTGAAGCGCCAGCGGGCGGAGACCTGGGTGGCGAGGATGCGGTCGTGGGCCTCGGGGAGCGTCGTGTACTTGTCCTTGACGTAGCCCCAGAACTCGGAGTCGGTCGAGTTCATCACGACGAGGTCCTTGAGCCCGGAGACGACCTCCCAGGCGGAGCCGTCGTAGGTGATCTGCGTCAGCCGGGTCTCCCGGCCCTGGCGGACGAAGGAGTGCGCGCCCTCACCGGAGTGCTCGATCCGCTCCCAGGCGTACTCCTCGATCCGGATACGGGCCCGGTGGATGGCTGGCTGGGAGGTCACGAAGTGACGGGCGAGGTGGATGCCGAACTGCTCGGCGGACTCGATGCCGTGCTCCTTGGCGAACGCGTACACCGTGTTCTTGGTGGTGTCGGTCGGCAGGACATTGGCGTTGGAGCCGGAGTAGTGGACCTCGTCCATGTCGCCGGAGAGCGACACGGACACGTTCAGGTCCTTGATGTGATGGGTGGCGCCGTCCCGCGTGATCTTGACGACTCGGTTCTCGGCCTTGCCGTACTGGTTCTGTCCCAGGATGGGCATGTGCGCTAGCTCCCTCGGTAAACGGAGTAGCCGAACGGGTTGAGCAGCAGCGGCACGTGGTAGTGCTCGCCCGGTACGACGGCGAACGTGATCGCCACCTCCGGGAAGAACACACCGGCACCGCTGTCCCGGTTCGCGGGGGCGTCCTGCTGCGCATCGGCTTGCTTCTTCACGACATTCTCGAAGTAGGCCTCGACGGCGAAGTCGAGCCGTACATGGGTCGTCCCCTCCGGCAGCGCCGGAAGGTCCTTGCACCGTCCGTCCGCGTCGGTCGCCGTGCCGCCGAGCGCCTGCCAGTCCGCCCCCGGTCCGGTGCGGGCGGAGAGCTGGACCGCGACGCCCTGGGCGGGGCGGCCGATGCTGGTGTCCAGGATGTGGGTGGACACGGATGCGGTGGTGCTGGTGCTCATGGTCGGGCGTCCTCTTCGACGAGTCGGGCCAGCCGGATACGGTTGATCCTGCCCAGCTCGGTGCGGACGGTCTCCCGCTCCTGCTCCGGCGAGTTGCCGATCCGTTCCTTCGCCGCGTCGCGCATCTGCTCGCCGGTCCGGCCGGTGGCGCAGATGAGGAAGACATGGCCGAACTTCTCCTGGTAGGCCAGGTTGAGTTCGAGCATCTCCGCCTTGAGCTCGTCGGAGGCGCCGGCCATGCCGCGCTGTTCGCGGGCCGAGGCCGGGTCGCCGGACCTGGGGCGGCCGATCGGCGGGTGCCCGGCCATCGCCTCCGCCAGGTCCTCGGCGGTCAGCGTCGCCGTCGCGGCGTCGCTCGCGGCGTACAGGTCGTCCGCGGTGGCGTAGGGGCGGGCGGCGATCAGCCGCTTTCCCCAGGCCGTGGAGGCGCACGCCTCGTGGAGGACGGCGAGGGCCGTGTGCTCCTCCAGGTCGTTGAACCGGGCCAGGCCCGGGGGCGTGGAAGTCGAAGTCACCGGAGCCTCCGTGGCCGCGTACGGCCCTCGTGCTGAACGGACTGCGGTCAGCTAACGCCCCCTCACCGCATCACGTCAACACTTTGTTGAAAATTCGGACGTGGCACATCCCGCGACGCCCCTCCGGCTCCGTCAGCCCTGTTTGTCCCGGTTGAGGTAGTTGTAGACGGTGAAGCGGCTCACCCCGAGTGCGCCGGCCACGGTCTCCACTCCGTGCCGCACGGAGAAGGCGCCGCGCGCCTCCAGTATCCGTACGACCTCCTGCTTGGCCTTGCGGTCCAGGTCGGCGAGCGGCTTGCCCTGCCGGCGCTCCATGGCGGCCAGGATGTGGTCGAGCGAGTCCGCGAGCTGCGGCAGGCGTACGGCGACGACGTCGGCGCCCTCCCAGGCGAGCACGACGTCCTCGGGGCCGGCCTCGTCGGGCGGGATCATCTCCCCGCCCATGGAGTCGACCAGTGGTTTCACGGCCGCGATGAAGGGCCCGTCCCCGGCGCCGGTCACCGGTCGGCCTCCGCGATCACATTGACCTGGAGCGTGATCCGGGTCGCGCCGGCCTCCAGCGTCCTGCGCAGCATCGCGTCCACGGCGGTGAGCACGGCGTCGGCACCGCCCTCCGCCGTGTTGCCGAACGGCCCGACGTCCACCGCGTCCAGGTCGGCCGTCTCGACGACACGGCGGGCCGCCCGCGCATGCGCGGGCGCCTCGTCGAGATCGAAGGGCTCGGTCGTGAACTCCACTCTCAATCGCACGCGCACAACCTAACCCGCTGCACCAAGGTGCGGGCAGCCCTCATCGGCAGGAGATCCGGGTACGGCGCTCGCGGCGGCGGCGATGACGGTGCCGACCGTGTCATGGGCGACGGGCGCCGTCCCCGGCACGGGCCTCCGCGCCCGGATGCCAGGCGCCCGCCGTGCAGGCGCCGAGCGTGCAGGCGCCGGGCGTCTGCACGGATGTGCGGGCAGCCCTCACCCGCACGACATCAGGGCGACGGACCCGCCGTCCCCGTGCTGCTGCCCGGCGACGGACCGCTGACCAGCGGCGGCTGACCCGTCACAGCGGGAAGTCGATGGCCTCCACCCCCTCCACAACCGCGGCTACCGGGGGGTAATCTCGCCACCCGCCGGACAGCACGAGACCGGCGGGTGAGCGCGAAGGGGCCCTCATGGCTACGGACAGGCCCGCGGACATGGACGCGGCCGACGAGCGTTGGCAGCGCATGTGGAGCCACCGTGAGCAGTTGCTCAAGGTGGCCCGGCGCAGGTCGATGAGCCTTGAGGACGCCGAGGACGCGGTGCACGAGGCGATGCTGCGGGCCGCCGAGCGCCCCGACCTGGACGACGAGCGGCTGGCGGCCTGGCTGACGACGGTGACCATGCGGCTGTGCGTGGACCGCTATCGGCAGGTCAACCGCGAGGCCGAGGTCCGCACCAGTCCGACGCTGATCGCGCCCGGTCCGGTGCCGGTCGAGGAGGCCGTGTGCGACCGGGCCGAGGCGAGGTGGCTGGCCGTGCGCAGCGGGGAGCTGCCCGCCCGCCAGGCCGAGGCGCTCCGGCTGAAGTCGGAGGACCTCGACGTCGGCCAGGTCGCCGTCCGGATGGGGCTGAGCTACCGGACCGTCGAGTCGCTGCTGGCCAGGGCCCGGCGGACGCTCAGGAACTCGCTGGCCGCGACGCTCGGGTTCGCGCTGTTCCTCCTCGGGCGGGGGCGCCCCCGCCCCGTGGGCAAGGCGCAGGCCGTGGCGGCCGCCTCGACGGCGGCGACCCTGGCAGTGGCCGGATTCGTGCTGCCGTACGCGCTCGACGCGGGCGGGAACGACCCGGCGCCGCGGCCGTCCACCTCGCGCGGCACGGAGGCGCTCCGCACCGACGGCACCGGCGAGGCGGTCCCCGCCCCTCGCACCACGGACCGCTCCGCTGCGACGGTGGCCGCCTCGGCGACGCCCGGGTCACGCGACGACGGATCCCTGCTGCCCCTGTCCGTGCCACCGCTGCCGGACGTCTCGATCCCGGCGCTGCCTCCGGTGCCGGCTCCGGACGTCCCGCGGGTGCCCGATGTGCCCGGACTGCCGGAGGTCACGGGTCTGCCCGACCCGTCGAAGGCTCTGCCCGACCCGACGGATCTGACGGACGTGCCGGATGTACCGGACGTGACCGGGGTGCCGGATCCGACAGACGCGCCGGACGTCCCCGCCGTACCTTCCGCCTCGCTCCCCGCTCCCACCCCCAGCACGCTTCCGTAGGCCCCGTAGACCCGCTCGAAAAAAATCCGCGACCAGAGCGACGGACACCCCGCCCCTCCCCGTAGAGCAGATGTCGGAGCTGCTCCACGGGCCGAAAGGTGGACCGGATGGGTGTCGAGATCTGTGTGGAAGGGCTGACCAAGTCCTTCGGTCACCAGGTCATCTGGCAGGACGTCTCGCTGACCCTGCCCGCGGGAGAGGTGTCGGTCATGCTCGGCCCCTCGGGCACGGGCAAGTCGGTGTTCCTCAAGACGCTCGTCGGGCTGCTCAAGCCGGACCGGGGCTCGGTACGGGTGGCGGGCCGGGACATCACGAAGCTCCGTGAGCACGAGCTGTACGAGGTGCGGAAGCAGTTCGGCGTGCTGTTCCAGGACGGCGCGCTGTTCGGCTCGATGAACCTGTACGACAACATCGCCTTCCCGCTGCGCGAGCACACCCGCAGGTCCGAGAGCGAGATCCGGCGCATCGTGCTGGACAAGATGGACATGGTCGGGCTGATCGGATCCGAGAGAAAGCTGCCCGGCGAGATCTCCGGCGGCATGCGCAAGCGGGCCGGTCTCGCCCGGGCCCTGGTCCTCGACCCGGAGATCATCCTCTTCGACGAGCCCGACTCGGGTCTCGACCCGGTGCGCGTCGCCTATCTCAACCAGCTGATCGTCGACCTCAATGCCCAGATCGACGCGACCTTCCTGATCGTCACGCACGACATCGCCTCGGCCCGCCAGGTGCCGGACAACATCGGGCTGCTGTTCCGTCGCGAGCTGGTCATGTTCGGGCCCCGGGAACGGCTGCTGACCAGCGACGAGCCGGTCGTACGGCAGTTTCTGAACGGCCGGATGCAGGGCCCGATCGGCATGGCGGAGGAGAAGGACGCGGCGCAGGTCGAGCAGGAGCTCGCCCAGCTCGCCGACCGGGCGCCCGTCCAGGCGCCGACGCCCCGTCTGCTGCCGGGGCCGGGCATCACCCGCCCGCCCCGCTGGGAGGCGATCGCACGGCGGGAGGCGGAGCTGCGCCGCAGGGAGGTGGCGGACGTATGAGCCTGTCACCGACCGGAGCGCTGAGACAGTCGGGCCACCTCTTCGCGATGGCCCTGGACGTCCTGCGGACGCTGCCCCGCCGGCCCTTCCAGGCACGGGAGTTCATCCAGCAGGCCTGGTTCATCGCGAGCGTCACCATCCTGCCGACGGCGCTGGTGTCCATCCCGTTCGGCGCGGTCATCGCGCTGCAGATCGGCAGCCTGACCCGGCAGCTGGGCGCGCAGTCCTTCTCCGGGGCCGCCTCGGTGCTCGCGGTGCTGCGGGAGGCCTCGCCGATCGTCACCGCGCTGCTGATCGCGGGCGCCGGCGGCACGGCGATCTGCGCGGACCTCGGGGCGCGGAAGATCCGCGAGGAGATCGACGCGATGCAGGTCCTCGGTATCGACCCGATCCACCGGCTCGTGGTGCCCCGGGTGCTGGCGTCGATGGTGGTGGCCGTGCTGCTCAACGGACTGGTGTCGGTGGTCGGCGTCGCGGGCGGCTATTTCTTCAACGTCGTCCTGCAGAACGGCACTCCGGGCGCCTATCTCGCCTCCTTCACCACGCTCGCCCAGCTGTCCGATCTGTGGGCGGCGGAGATCAAGGCGCTGGTGTTCGGGGCGATCGCGGCGATCGTCGCCTCCTACAAGGGACTTACGGCGAAAGGCGGGCCGAAGGGCGTGGGCGACGCCGTGAACCAGTCGGTGGTGATCACCTTCATGGTGCTGTTCGTGACGAACTTCGTGATGACCGCCGTGTACTTCCAAGTCGTTCCGCAGAGGGGCTGAGGCATGGCGCTGTTGAACCGTCTGGAGGAGCTGGGCACCCAGCTCTCCTTCTACGGACGCTCGCTGGCCTGGACCGGCCGTACCGTGCGCCGCTACAAGAAGGAGATCCTGCGGCTGCTCGCCGAGGTGAGCTTCGGCCGCGGCGCCCTCGCCGTCGTGGGCGGCACGGTCGGCGTCATCGCCTTCCTGTCGTTCTTCACCGGCACCGAGGTGGGCCTTCAGGGGTACGCCGCGCTCAACCAGCTCGGCACCTCCAACTTCGTGGCGTTCCTGTCGGCCTACTTCAACACCCGGGAGATCGCCCCGCTGGTGGCCGGGCTCGCGCTGTCGGCGACCGTGGGCGCGGGATTCACCGCCCAGCTCGGTGCGATGCGGATCAGCGAGGAGACCGACGCGCTCGAGGTGATGGGTGTGCCCTCGCTGCCGTTCCTGGTGACCACCCGGATGATCGCCGGATTCGTCGCCGTCGTCCCGCTGTACGTGATCGGGCTGCTGTCCTCGTACCTCGCCGCCCGCACCATCACCACCGGCTACTACGGGCAGTCGGCGGGCACCTACGACCACTACTTCCAGCAGTATCTGCCGCCGGTGGACGTGCTGTGGTCCTTCGGGAAGGTCCTCGTCTTCGCCGTCCTGATCATCCTGGTGCACTGCTTCTACGGCTACTACGCGAGCGGCGGCCCGGCGGGCGTCGGCGTCGCGGTGGGCCGCGCCGTGCGGACCTCGATCGTGGCGATCAACGTTCTCGATTTCTTCCTGTCGTTGGCCATCTGGGGCGCCAACACGACCGTACGGATTGCGGGGTGAGCCGGGTGAGGGTGCTGAGACTGCGGTTGTACGGGGTGGTGTTCCTCGCCGTGCTCGCCCTGCTGCTGGCCCTGTCGGTCGCCGTGTACCGGCAGGTGTTCACCCCGGTCGTGCGGATCACGCTGGAGGCCGACAGCCTCGGCAGCCAGCTCGATCCGCGGGCCGACGTCAAGCTGCGCGGTCTGCTGGTCGGCGAGGTGCGCGAGGTGCACGCCGACGGGAGGAAGGCGACGCTCGACATCGCGCTCAAGCCGCGGTACGTCGCGCACATCCCGTCCGATGTGCACGCGCGGCTGTTGCCCAAGACGCTGTTCGGGGAGAAGTACGTCGACCTGGTCCCACCCGCACGGTCCTCGGCCCGCCCGATCCGGGCCGGGGACGTCATCACCCAGGACCGCACCCGCGTCGGCATCGAGCTGCAGCAGCTGATGAACGACCTGCTGCCGCTGCTGCGGAGCGTGCAGCCCGGCAAGCTCAACGCCACGCTCTCCGCGTTCGCGACCGCCCTCGAAGGGCGCGGCGACCGGATCGGCGGCAACCTCACGCGCGTGGAGGACTATCTGCACCGGCTCAATCCTCATCTGCCGTCCCTCACCGAGGACTTCGCGCGCCTCGCCGAGGTCGCCGAGGTGTACGAGGAGGCGGCGCCGGACCTGCTGGCCATCCTGCGCAACACCGTCACCACCAGCCGCACCCTGGTCGAGCAGCGCGACCGGCTCGCGTCCGCGCTCACCACGACGTCCGGGGTCGCGGGCACCGCCGACGACTTCCTCGAGGCGAACGGCGACCGGCTGATCACCCTCGGCCGGGTCTCCCGCCCCACGCTGGAGCTCTTCGCCCGCTACTCCCCCGAGTACCCCTGCCTTCTGGACGGTCTGGTCCGTCAGGAGAAGGCCTCCGAGCAGGCGTTCCGGGGCGGCAGGATGCACATCACCCTTGAGGTGGTCCAGCAGCGGGGGGCGTACGAACCCGGGGAGTACCCGCGCTACGGCGAGCGGTCGGGGCCCGACTGCCGTGGCCTGCCCCACCCGCCGGTCCCCGCGCCGGGGGCCCAACTCGACGACGGTTCCAGGAAAGGGAGTTCACCCGGTCCGCTCGGCGTCTCCGCGACCCGGGCCGAACAGCGCGCCGTCGGGTCTTTGGTGGCCCCGGTCATGGGCGTGCCCGCCGACGAGGTGCCACCGGTCGCGACCCTGCTGTTCGGGCCGATGGCGCGCGGAACGGCGGTGAGCGTCGCATGAGGCAGACCGCCGCTCCGCTCGTCAAGTTCAGCCTGTTCGCCCTGGTGACGATCCTGGCGACGGCCCTGCTCGCCGCCACCATCGTCAACCTCTCCCTCACCCCCGACCGCACCTACCACGCGGTGTTCAGCGACGTCACCGGGCTGGAGAACGGCGACGACATCCGGGTGGCCGGGGTGCGGGTCGGCGAGGTCGAGGGCATCCGGATCAAGGACCGGACGCTGGCCGAGGTCACCTTCACGGTCACCACGGACCGGCCGCTGTTCACCGGCACGGGCGCGGTCATCCGCTACCGGAACCTGGTCGGGCAGCGCTACGTCGCGCTCACCGAGGGGACGGGCGACGGCACCCGGATGAAGCCCGGCGCCACGATCCCGCTGTCGCGGACCCAGCCGGCGCTGGACCTCAACGCGCTGCTGAACGGCTTCAAACCGCTGTTCGCCGCGCTCAGCCCCAAGGACGTCAACCAGCTCGCCACCGAGATCATCCGGACGCTCCAGGGCGAGGGCGGCACCGTCAACAGCCTGCTCGCGCACACGGCGTCGCTCACCACGACGCTGGCCGGCCGCGACCGGCTGATCGGCTCGGTGATCGACAACCTCAACACCGTACTGAAGGCACTGGACCGGCGCGGCGGCCGTTTCTCCGGGCTGCTCCGGCAGCTGCGCCGGGTGATCTCGGGGCTGTCCGCCGACCGCAGACCCATCGGCGAGTCGCTGGTGAGCATCGGCGACCTGACGGAGGCCACATCGGGGCTCCTGAAGGACGCGCGGCCCCCGCTGAAGGACGACATCGCCGAGCTGACCGGTCTCACCGGAACGCTGAACAAGAACGAGAAGACCGTGGAGGGCGTGCTGAAGCGGCTGCCGAACAAGCTCACCGAGTTGACGGGGACGGCGTCCTACGGCTCGTGGTTCAACTTCTACCTCTGTGACTTCGACGGCCGGATCGTGCTGCCGAAGACGAAGCAGGTGCTCACCCCGGAGATGCATGTGGCGAGGGCGAGGTGCGGCTCATGAGCGGGAGGAACCGCCCGGAACCGCTGATGAAGGTCCGCATCGACCCGCCGAGGCTGCCCCGCATACGGATCCGCCGCCCTCGGCCGGCCCCGTTCCGTGAGCGGAACCCGGTGGTGATCGGAGCGGTCGGTCTCAGCACGCTCGCGCTGCTGACCGTGGCCGCGTTCAACGCCGACAGTCTGCCGCTGATCGGTGACGGCGAGACCTACAGCGCCGCCTTCTCCGAGGCGGGTGGTCTCAAGCCCGGTGACGAGGTGCGGATCGCCGGGGTGAAGGTCGGCAAGGTCGAGGAGGTCGCCCTGGACGGCGACCATGTCAAGGTCACCTTCAAGATCAAGGGCGATCCACGGCTCGGCACCGGGACCGGCGCGTCGATCCGGGTCAGGACGATCCTCGGCGCCAAGTTCCTCGCGCTGAGCCCCGAGGGGCCGGGGCAGCTGAGGCCGGGCAGCGAGATCCCGCTGAGGCGCACGGTCGCGGCGTACGACGTCGTGCAGGCGTTCAGCGATCTCACCACCACGACGGAGGAGGTGGACACCGACCGGCTGGCAACGGCCCTGGACACCATCTCCAGCACCTTCCAGGACTCGCCCGCGGAGGTACGGGCGTCCATCGAGGGCCTGTCGAAGATCTCCCGGACGGTGGCCTCTCGCGACCGGGCCCTCGGCGAGCTCCTCGATCACGCCAACGGGGTCACGGGCGTGCTCGCCGAGCGCTCCGAGGACTTCACCGCTCTGGTCAAGGACGGCGACAAGCTGTTCCGGGAGATCAGCAGACGACGCGAGGCGATCCACACACTGCTGAAGAGCTCCGCCGCGCTCGGCATCGAGCTCTCCGGTCTGGTCGAGGACAACGAGAAGGAGATCGGGCCCGCACTCAAGGGCCTGAACGGCGTGGTGCGGATGCTCGAACGGAACCAGTCCAGTCTCGACCGGAGCGTGCAGCTGCTCGCACCGTATGTGCGGCTGTTCACCAACACCCTCGGCAACGGCCGCTGGTTCGACTCCTACGTCCAGAACCTGGTCGCCGCCCCGGTGGCGCCGCGTACGGGAGGCGCACGGTGAGGAAGCTGAACAGACGCCTGGCCGTGCTCGTCGCGCTCGCCCTTGCCGCCGCGCTCACGCATGTGCTGTGGCCGCGTTCCGAGGCCGTGCGGGTGACCGCGTACTTCCCGCGCACGGTCGGCATCTACCCCGGCTCGGACGTGCGCGTCCTCGGCGTCCGGATCGGCGAGGTCGGGAAGATCACCCCGGAGGGCGACCGGGTGCGGGTGGAGCTGTCGTACGACGCGGGCCACAGGGTCCCGGCGGACGCCAAGGCCGCGATCATCAACTCCTCGGTGGTCAGCGACCGTTATGTGCAGCTGCTGCCGGTGTACCGGGGCGGTCCGGCGATGCGGGACGGGGGCGTCATCCCCGCGTCGCGTACGGCCGTACCGGTCGAGCTGGACCGGATCTTCGACAGCCTGCACACCACGGCCGAGGCGCTCGGCCCCGAGGGCGCCAACAGGAACGGCTCGCTGTCCCGGCTGCTCGGGGTGAGCGCCGACAACCTGGACGGCCAGGGCGGGAAGCTCCACCGGACGGTGGAGGACCTCTCCGAGGCCGTCACCACGCTGTCCGACGGCCGCACCGACCTGTTCGGCACGGTGCGGAACCTCCAGGTGTTCACGGCGGCGCTGGCCGCCGACGACAAGAGCGTGCGGTCGTTCAACTCCACTCTCGCCGCGGTCGCGGGGCAGCTCGCGGGCGAGCGCAAGGATCTCGCGGCCGCGCTCAAGAACCTGGGGACGGCGCTCGGCGATGTGTCCGCCTTCGTGAGGAACAACAAGAAGTCGCTGACCTCGAATGTGCGGGGCCTCAGCAAGGTGACCAGGGTGCTCGTCACCCAACGGGCCGCGCTGGCAGAGCTGTTGGAGGTCGCTCCGACCGGTATGTCGAACCTCGACAACGCCTACAACCCGGCCGCGGGCACCCTCGACACCCGCAACAACGCGGACCAGGCACAGGATCCGGCCTCGCTGCTGTGCTCCGTGCTGAGGACCACCGGCGACGAGGGCGGCAGGAACCCCGACTGCAAGGAGCTGAGGAAACTCTTCGACTCCCTGCCCGAGGTGCCCGAGGGCCCCGCGGTGACGGGCACGGTCGACCGGACGCTCGGCGGGATCCTGGGGGCGAGCGCATGAACGTACTGCGCAAGGGTGGGGCGATGGCCTGGGCGGCGGCCGGTTCGCTGCTGCTGTGCGGCTGCGAGTTCAAGGGCTGGTACGACGTCCCACTGCCCGGTGGCGCCGCCGCGGACGGTCACGCGTACCACGTCACCGTCGAGTTCCGCGACGTCCT
This sequence comes from Streptomyces luteolifulvus, assembly GCF_008806595.1. Classification (GTDB taxonomy): domain Bacteria; phylum Actinomycetota; class Actinomycetes; order Streptomycetales; family Streptomycetaceae; genus Streptomyces; species Streptomyces luteolifulvus. Next base: position 268,640 of record NZ_VZRB01000002.1, read on the forward strand.
CGACCTGGTGCCGCAGTCGGCGGTGAAGGTCGACAACGTCACCGTCGGAGCCGTGGAGAAGGTGGAGCTGGACGGCTGGCACGCGCGGGTACGGCTGCGGGTCGCCGACTCGGTGAAGCTGCCCGGCAACGCGGTCGCCGAACTGCGGCAGACCAGCATGCTCGGCGAGAAGTACGTGGCGCTCTCCGCCCCGGCCGGCACCGCCCCCGTGGGCCGGCTCGGCGACGGCGACCGGATCCCGCTCTCCCGCAGCGGCCGCAACCCGGAGATCGAGGAGGTGCTGTCGGCGCTGTCCGCGCTGCTCAACGGCGGTGGTGTGGCCCAGCTCAAGACGATCACCGTGGAGCTGAACCACGCCCTGAACGGCCGGGAGGACCGGGTCAGATCGCTACTGAAGGAGCTCGACACGTTCATCGGCGGTCTGGACGACCAGCGGGGCGACATCATCCGTGCCCTCACGGCGGTGGACCGGCTCGCCGAACGGCTCGGAAAGGAGAAGGAGACGATCGCCGAGGCCGTGGACACCATGCCGCCCGCACTGAAGGTCCTCGCGGACCAGCGGCGCGATCTGACCAGGATGCTCACCGCGCTGTCGAAGCTGGGCAGGACGGGCACCAAGGTCGTCAACGCCTCGCACGACGACACGGTCGCCGACCTCCAGCAGCTGCGGCCGATCCTCCAGCAGCTGAACAAGGCGGGCAGCGACCTGCCCGACTCCCTTGAGCTGCTGACCACTTACCCGTTCCCGCGCAATGCCGTCGACGCGATCAAGGGGGATTACGTCAACCTCCACATCACCGCCGACCTGGATCTGGCCGGCATCTACGGCAACCTGACGGACAAGCCCGGCGACAGCCGGGGCGACGAGGACTCCGGGAAGCCCGGCCTTCCCGAGGTACCCGAGCTCCCCGATCTGCCGGGCATCCCCACGCCCACCGCGCTGCCGAGCACACCGGGCCTGCCCTCCCCCTCGACGCCGTCGGCTGCCCCGGACGGCGGCGACCTGCTGTGCCCGCCGGTGTGCAAGAGCGGCTACACCGCCGAGTCCGGCGTGCCGGAGGGCATCGACCTCGCGCTCGCGGAGCTGATGCTGAAGGGGGTCCAGCCGTGATCACCCGTACGGTCAAGATCCAGCTGCTCGCCTTCGCGGCGATCACCGCCGTCGGGGTGTCGTACGTCGGCGCCGAGTACACCGGCCTGGTGGACGACGTCCTCGACCGCGGCTACACCGTGCACGCGGACTTCGCCGACTCCGGGGGCATCTTCCCCGGCGCCGAGGTCACCTACCGCGGGGTGCCGGTCGGCCGCGTCGGCGCACTGCGGCTGGCCGGCGCCGACGGTGTCACGGTCGCCCTCGACATCGACGACGGGGCGCCGCGCATCCCGGCCGACACCCTGGCGGTGGTGGCGAACCGTTCGGCGGTCGGCGAGCAGTACGTCGATCTTCAGCCGCGGACGTCCCACGGCCCGTACCTCCTCGACGGCAGCGCGATCGCGCGCGGCAGCACCCGGGTTCCGCTGCCCACGACGGATCTGGTCCTCAGTCTGGACCGGCTGGTGAACTCGGTCGGCAAGGACGATCTGCGGGTCACCGTCGACGAGTTGGGCAAGGCCTTCTCCGGCACCGGGCCAAGCCTTGGCCGCCTGGTGGACTCGGGCAACACGCTCGTCGAGTCGGCGTCCGAGTCGCTGCCCGAGACGGTCTCGCTGATCGAGGACTCGCGGAAGGTCCTCAAGACACAGGCCGACCAGGGCTCCTCCATCAAGTCGTTCGCCCGCGATCTGGCGGCGCTCACCGCGCAGTTGAAGTCGAGCGACGGCGACCTGCGCAAGCTGATCGGCAACGCCACGGTGGCCGGGCAGCAGGTGAACTCGCTGCTCAAGTCGACGGGGCCGGGGCTGTCGGTCCTGCTGGCCAACCTGATCAGCGGCGGCCGGGTCACCCTCGCCCGGCTGCCCGGCGTGGAGCAGGCGCTGGTCACCTTCCCGGTGCTGGTCGCGGGCAGCCACACCGTCGTCCCCGGCGACGGCACCACCCACTTCGGCCTGGTGGTGAACGCCGACGACCCGCCGGCGTGCACCCAGGGGTACGGCACGGCTCGGCGCGACCCGGCGGACACCACCGCGCGCGAGGCCAACACCGACGCGCGCTGCACCGCCCCGCGCGGGAGCAAGACGTCCGTGCGGGGCGCCCAGAACGCCCCCGGCGCGACGGCCACTTCCGGCGGCGCGCACCAGGCGGCGTTCATCACGCCGTACGACCCGGAGACCGGCGCCGCCTCCGGCCCGGACGGAAGACCCGTCGAGATCGGCTCGACGGGCGGCCAACAGGCCGTATTCGGAAAGGAGTCGTGGCAATGGCTGCTCGTCGGACCGATGGCATGAACAGGGCCCTCACGGGCCGGGCCGGGTCGGTGGGGCTCGTCGTGGCGACCGTCCTCACCACTGCGCTGACGCTCTGGCTGAGTCTGGGGCTCTACGAGCAGCACGAGGCCGGGCAGCGCCGTCAGGACATCCTGGCCGCGGCCCGCCAGTCGGCTCTGAACTTCACCTCGCTCGACTACCGGCGCTACGGCGAGGACAGCGCGAACGTGCTCAAGGGCGCGACCGGCGATTTCAAGAAGCAGTTCGCCGCGCAGACCGAGCAGTTGACCGAGCTCGTCGCCGAGAACAAGTCCGTGTCCCAGGGACAGGTCCTGGAGGCGGGCATCGTCCGGTACGACGAGCACTCGGCCCGCGTCCTGGTCGTCGCCGACAGCGAGGTGACCAACATCGCCGTGCCCGAAGGGGAGGCGCGCACCTACCGGCTGCGGCTCGATCTGGTGCACCGGGACGGCCGCTGGCTGACCTCCGACGTCGAGTTCGTCGGCTGACGCGCACCAGCAGGGAGGAGTACGAGCATGACGAAGGCGACCACCCGGAGCCGCGGAGCGGGATCCGCCGCCCGGAGCACCATGACCGCTGCCGCCCGTGCGGCGGCGCGGCGCGTGGAGCGCGGCCGGCCCGAAGGGGGTCCGGCGGCCACGGACGAGCAGGCGGCGCGGCTGACGGGCCGCACCGTGCTCGTCGACGCCCCGAAGGACGGCTGGGACGACCCGCCCGAGCCGTCACCGGAGTCGTTCGAGGAGAGCGTGCCGAAGGAGCCCGCGCAGCCCCGTCGGCGGAAGCTGCTCACCGCCGTCGTGGGCGTCCTGCTCCTCGCGGGGCTGATCGCGGCCGGCGTCCTCGGGTGGCAGTACCGGGAGGGACGGGCGACGGACGACGCCCGGGCTCAGGCGCTCGCGGCCGCGCGGAAGGCGGCGCCGGTCGTGCTGTCGTACGACTACCGGCATCTGGACCGCGACTTCGTCCGGGGCCGCACCCATCTGACCGGGGACTTCCGCGACCAGTACCGCAAGACCACGACGAGCGTGGTCGGACCGACCGCCAGGAAGTACCACGGGGTGGTGAGGGCGACGGTCGCCACGGGCTCCGTCGTGTCGGCCTCCGCGGACAAGGTGATCGTGCTGCTCTTCGTCAACCAGATCACCGAGAGCACCCAGGTCTCCGGGTCCCGGCTGGATCTGAACCGGGTGCGGCTGACGATGGCCCGCACCTCGGAGGGATGGAAGGTGAGCGCCGTCGACGCGCTGTGAACCCGCCCGTCCGTTCGCGCCCCCGCGCCCTTTGCGCGGGGGCGCTTTTTCGTGGGCGCTCTTGACAGTCCTCCCCCTCCACAGGCAATCTTCCATTACGCAGAAAAAAACTTCCGCAATACGGAATACCGGAATCGAGCAGCAGGGAAGGGAGCGCCGCCCCGATGCCAGGTTTTGAATCGAGCACAGCCGCAGACCAGCGCTTCACCGTCAACCTGTCGATCCTCTTCACGGAACTCCCGCTCCTGGAACGCCCCGCGGCCGCCGCCACGGCCGGCTTCACCGCGGTCGAGCTGTGGTGGCCCTGGGTCGACTCCCCCGCCCCCGAGCGGTCCGAGCTCGACGCCCTGAAGACGGCGATCGAGGACGCGGGCGTACAGCTCACGGGCCTGAACTTCTACGCGGGCCGTCTCCCGGGCCCGGACCGTGGCGCCCTGTCGATCCCCGGCGAGGAGTCGGAGCGGTTCCGCGCCAACATCGACGTGGCGGCGGACTTCGCACGGTCGCTCGGCTGCACGGCCCTCAACGCCCTGTACGGCAATCGCGTCGACGGGGTGGACCCGGCCGAGCAGGACGCGCTCGCGCTGCGGAACCTGGTCCTCGCGGCCCGGGCGGCCGACCGGATCGGGGCGGTCCTGCTGATCGAGGCCCTGAACCGGCCCGAGTCACCGCTCTACCCGCTGGTGTCGGCCCCCGCCGCCGTCGGCATCGTCGACAAGGTCAACCAGGCCACCGGCCTCGGCAACGCCCGCTTCCTGATGGACCTGTACCACCTGTCCATGAACGGCGAGGACCTGCCGGCGGTGATCGAGCGGTACGCGGACCGGGCCGGTCACGTTCAGATCGCCGACAACCCGGGCCGCGGGGCGCCGGGCACGGGGACGCTCCCGCTGGAGGACCTCCTCGACCAGCTCCGCAAGGCCGGTTACGAGGGCCCGGTGGGCCTGGAGTACAAGCCGGGCGACCGTCCGAGCGCCGAGGCCTTCGACTGGCTGCCCCGCTGACCCCCTGTACCGAGAGGCACCCCCTATGAGCAACGCACGCGCAGCTTCTTCCCACCCGACCCGCGCAGCTTCTTCCCGCCCGACCCGGCCGGCGATTGCCTGGATCGGCCTCGGCATCATGGGCTCCCCCATGTCCGAGAACCTGATCAAAGCCGGTTACGACGTCACCGGCTTCACCCTGGAGCAGGACAAGCTGGACCGCCTGGCCGCCGCCGGCGGCACCGCGGCGGGTTCGATCGCCGAGGCTGTGCGGGACGCCGACGTGATCATCACGATGGTGCCCGCGTCCCCGCAGGTCGAGGCGATCTCGTACGGCCCGGAGGGCATCCTCGAGAACGCGCGCTCCGGCGCGCTGCTGATCGACATGTCCTCGATCACCCCGCAGACCTCGATCGACCTGGCCAAGGCCGCCCGGGACAAAGGCATCCGCGTCCTGGACGCGCCCGTGTCCGGCGGCGAGGCCGGTGCGATCGAGGCCGTGCTGTCCATCATGGTCGGCGGCGAGCAGGCCGACTTCGACGAGGCGGAACCGGTCTTCGAGGCGCTCGGCAGGACCATCGTGCTGTGCGGGCCGCACGGCTCCGGACAGACCGTGAAGGCCGCCAACCAGCTGATCGTCGCCGTGAACATCCAGGCCTGCGCCGAGGCCGTGGTCTTCCTGGAGAAGTCCGGTGTGGACCTCGAGGCGGCGCTCGACGTCCTGGGCGGCGGCCTCGCCGGCTCCACGGTGCTGACCCGCAAGAAGGACAACTTCCTCGGCCGCGACTTCAAGCCGGGCTTCCGCATCGACCTGCACCACAAGGACATGGGGATCGTCACGGATGCCGCCCGCAGCGTCGGCGCCGCCCTGCCGGTGGGTTCCGTGGTCGCCCAGCTGGTCGCGTCCCTGCGCGCGCAGGGCGACGGCGGCCTCGACCACTCGGCCCTGCTGCGAGGCGTGGAACGCCTGTCGGGCGCCCGCCCCTGACATCCCGAGACTCCGGGCGACGCCGCCGCCGACACTTGTCCTGTCGCGCCCAGGCGGCGGCGCCGCCCGGACCCATCGGCCCGCACCGCCGTGCACGTGCGGACGCGGGCACGGCGAGGACCGCGGCGGCAATGCGAGCCAGTGCGGTGGTGAAGGTTCCGGAGCCGCTTCTTCGACCTGAGGGAAGCGGGCGCCGGTCCGTCGCGACCGCCACGGTCCCCGCCACACGCGCCGGACACGGAGGATTCCGTGTCCGGCGCGTCGGTGTCTTTGGGGGTGCGGATCCGCCCCGCCCGCAGGAGTCTGAAGGCATGACACATCCAACGGAGCATCCGCATGTCGTGGTGCACCCTCCCGCCCTGGACGGCTCACGGCGGGTCACCGAGGGTGACGAAACGCTGGGGATCGCCTCGCATCTGGACGACGTCGGCGAGATCCTGCGGCTTGCCGATCTGTATGTGACGGACGTGGCGGAGAGCGATGTCGTCGAGTGGCAGGGCGGCGGCCCGGACGACTGGCCGGGGCTGTCCGAGCACCACGAGGAGTGACCCGCTTGATCACGGGCGGACAGAAAGGCGAGGGGGCGGCCCCGTCCCTCCGGGCGGGCCGCCCCCTCGCCGATGCGGGCGTCAGACCTTCAGTGACCTGATCGAGGTCGGCGCATGGCCGGGCTCCGTGGCGATCTCCTCGAACTCGACGACATTGCCGATGTCGTTGGTGGTCGACATGGAGATATTGGTGACGCGCTCCAGGATCGCCTCGACGACGACCGGCACCTGGTGCTCGGCCGCGAGCTTCTTGGCCTGCTCGAAGGCCGCGCCGAGTTCGTTCGGGTCCGTCACCCGGATCGCCTTGCAGCCGAGGCCCTCGGCGACCTTCACATGGTCGACGCCGTAGACGCCCAGCTCCGGGGAGTTGATGTTCTCGAACTCCAGATTGACCTGGAAGTCGATGTCGAACGCCCGTTGCGCCTGGCGGATCAGGCCCAGATAGGAGTTGTTGACGAGGACGTGGACGTACGGGATCTTGTGCTGCGCCCCGACCGCCAGCTCCTCGATCATGAACTGGAAGTCGTAATCGCCGGAAAGGGCGACGACGGACGCCTCCGGGTCGGCCTTCGCGACACCCAGCGCGGCCGGGATCGTCCAGCCGAGCGGGCCCGCCTGGCCGCAGTTGATCCAGTGGCGCGGCCGGTGGACGTGCAGCATCTGGGCGCCGGCGATCTGCGAGAGACCGATGGTGGAGACATAGCGGGTCTCCGGCCCGAAGGCCTTGTTCATCTCCTCGTAGACCCGCTGCGGCTTGATCGGGACGTCGTCGAAGTGCGTACGGCGCTGGAGTGTTGCCCTGCGCTCCTGCGCGGCGGCCGCCCATGCGGACCGGTCGGGCAGCCGGCCGGCCGCCTTCAACTCCCGTGCCACCTCGACGAAGAGGGCCAGCGCGGCCTTGGCGTCGGAGGCGATGCCGTAGTCCGGCGCGAAGATCTTGCCGATCTGGGTGGGCTCGATGTCGACGTGGACGAACGTACGGCCCGCCGTGTAGACGTCGAGCCTGCCGGTGTGGCGGTTGGCCCAGCGGTTGCCGATGCCGAGGACGAAGTCGGACTCCAGGAAGGTCGCGTTGCCGTAGCGGTGCGAGGTCTGCAAGCCGGCCATGCCGGCGTTCAGCTCGTGGTCGTCGGGGACGATGCCCCAGCCCATGAGGGTCGGGACGACCGGGGTGCCGGTCAACTCGGCGAACTCGACGAGGAGTTCGGCGGCGTCGGCGTTGATGACACCGCCGCCGGCGACGATCAGCGGACGCTCGGACGCGTTCAGCATCCCGATCGCCTTCTCGATCTGGGCGCGGGTCGCGGCGGGCTTGTAGACCGGGAGGGGCTCGTACGTCTCCGGGTCGAACTCGATCTCGGTGAGCTGGACGTCGATCGGCAGGTCGATGAGGACCGGCCCCGGACGGCCGGAGCGCATCAGATGGAAGGCCTGCTGGAAGACGCCGGGGACCTGCGCGGCCTCCAGGACGGTGACGGCCATCTTGGTCACCGGCTTGGCGATCGAGGCGATGTCGACGGCCTGGAAATCCTCTTTGTGGATCACGGCGGTCGGAGCCTGGCCGGTGATGCACAGGATCGGTATGGAGTCACCGGTGGCGGAGTACAGACCGGTGATCATGTCCGTGCCGGCGGGACCGGACGTGCCGATGCAGACGCCGATGTTGCCGGCGTGGGTGCGGGTGTAGCCCTCCGCCATGTGCGAGGCACCCTCGACATGCCGGGCGAGCGTGTGGCGGATACCGCCGGAGGCCTTGAGCGCCGCATAGAAGGGGTTGATCGCCGCGCCGGGGACACCGAACGCGTCGGTGACGCCCTCGCGCCTGAGGATCTCAACTGCCGCGCGGGCAGCGGTCATACGAGCCATCGAGTACTCCTGCCTCGGCTGTCGGATGCACTCCCGTCGCGCCCCGCGGTGAGCTCTTCCGGTTCCCGGATGCTGATCTATTTCCACATTATGGAAACCAACTTCTACTATCTGGAAGCAATGTAGGTGTGTGGGTCAAGGCCGTCAAGAGGCCGACGAACGCCGCCAACGGACGGACAAGCGGGGTCCGGTTGGAGGACGATGGGGGCCATGTCCGAGAGCGTGTCGGTGCGCTGCCCGACCTGTCGGCGCGAGCATGTCTATGCGGCACCCTCGTATCCCTGTGCGTGCGGCGCCCCCGTGACCCCGCGGCTGGATCGCCGTACCGCGCCGGCGGTCGTCACGCACCGGGCGTGGGACGAGGAATGGGTCGCCGTGCGCTGTGCCGCCTGCGGGCGCCGGAGCCAGTGGCCCCGGCCGGAACTGGGCTGCCCCTGCGGGACGGTGCTGCGGGTCGCGGTGGTGCCCGCGCAGCCTCAGGCCGCCGGGGCCGGCGGCTCGCCGGAGCGCACGCCCCCGCACCCGCGCCGGGCCTTCCGGCCCGTGACGATCCGCACCGCCCGCGACGCGGTCACGGCCGTCGCCGTGTACCTGAGATGGCTCGGCTACCGGGACGTCCGGCGCGCCGACCAGCGGCCCCCGTCCGGCATCGGCCTGGCCGCCCGCGGCCTGCTGGCCCTGGTGGACCCGGCGGTGCGCCCGGCGTCCGTGCGGGACGTGGAGTGCCTGTGGCTCACGGCCATGACGGACTCCGCGGACTGCGTCTGCTTCTCCCTCGCCGGATACACCGACGAGGCCCGAGCCCGGGCCGACACCGTGGGCGTCCCGCTGTTCGTCCTCGATCGCACGGGCACACCCCGCCCTGTCAACACCCTGGCCGACGACCTCGACGCCAGGGGCGCCGACGCGACGGGCGGCTGATGTCCCGGATTACGGCTCTAACCGCCCGCGTACCGCTGTCGCAGTTCGATCTTGCGGACCTTGCCGGACACCGTCATCGGGAAGGAGTCCAGGATCTGCAGTCTGCTGGGGATCTTGTAGTGCGCCACCTGTTCCTGGCAGAAGGAGCGCAGGTCCGCCATGGTCGGCGGATCGGCCGGGTCGCGGGGGATCACGCAGGCGAGGACCTCCTCGCCGTACCGCTCGTGCGGCACGCCCACCACCTGGACGTCCGCGATCTTCGGGTGGCCGTACAGGAACTCCTCGATCTCGCGCGGGTAGATGTTCTCCCCGCCCCGGATGATCATGTCCTTGATACGGCCGACGATCTCGACGTAACCGTCCCCGCGCATCACGGCCAGGTCGCCGGTGTGCATCCAGCGGCCGGCGTCCACGGCCTCGGCGGTCTTCTGGGGCTCGTTCCAGTAGCCGAGCATCACGCTGTAGCCACGGGTGCACAGCTCGCCCGCGGTGCCGCGCGGCCGGGTCACTCCGCTCGCCGGGTCGACGACCTTGACCTCGATGTGCGGCAGCACCCGCCCGACCGTCCCCGTACGGTGCTCCAGGTCGTCGTCCATCCGCGTCTGCAGGGAGACCGGGGAGGTCTCGGTCATGCCGTAGCAGATGGAGACCTCCTCCATGTGCATCTCGGCGACCACCCGTTTCATCACCTCGACCGGGCAGGGCGAGCCGGCCATGATGCCGGTGCGCAGGGAGGTCAGGTCGTACGCGGCGAAGTCGGGAAGGTTCAGCTCCGCGATGAACATGGTCGGGACGCCGTACAGGGAGGTGCACCGCTCCTGCTGGACCGCCTGAAGGGTGGCCTTCGGCTCGAAGGACGCGGCCGGGATGACGATGCACGCGCCGTGGGACGTGGCCCCCAGGTTTCCCATCACCATGCCGAAGCAGTGGTAGAAGGGCACCGGCAGGCACACCCGGTCCTGCTCGGTGTAGCCGATCGTACGGCCCACCCAGTAGCCGTTGTTGAGGATGTTGTGGTGGGAGAGCGTGGCGCCCTTGGGGAAGCCGGTGGTGCCCGAGGTGTACTGGATGTTGACAGGGTCGTCGCAGCTCAACCCGGCGGCGATGGCGTCCAGTTGTCCGCGCGGCACGGACGCCGCGCCCGCGGTCAGCGCGTCCCAGGACGGGTCGCCGATGTACACGGTCTCCCGCAACTCGGGGCAGCCGCCCCGCACTTGGTCCACCAGCGCCCGGTAGTCGCTCGACTTGTGCGCGAGGGAGGCGATCAGCACCGAGATGCCGGCCTGCTTCAGCACGTACTCCAGCTCGTGCGCCCGGTAGGCCGGGTTGATGTTCACCATGATCGCGCCGATGCGGGCGGTGGCGTACTGGACGAGAACCCACTCGGGGCAGTTGACCGCCCAGATCCCGACCCGGTCGCCCGTCGTCACCCCTGTCGCCAGCAGTCCGCGCGCCACCTCGTCGACCGCGGCGCCGAACTCGGCGTACGTCCAGCGGCGCCCGGAGGGCACGTCCACCAGGGCCTCGCGGCCGGGGTGCGCGGCGATCCCCCGGTCCAGGTTGGCGCCGACGGTGTCACCGAGCAGCGGCGTCCCGTCCGTCCCGTGCGTGTACGACAGTCCGGTCACCGGAAGTCCTCCTCGCGGTACTCGTCGGCCGAGCCCGTGGCCGTGGCCTCGCGCAGCTCGATCCGGCGGATCTTGCCGGACACGGTCTTGGGCAGCGGGGCGAACTCCAGGCGGCGGATGCGCTTGTACGGGGCGAGCACCTCCCGGGAGTGCTCGAACAGCACCTTCGCCATGTCGGGTCCGGGCTCCCGGCCCTCGGCGAGGACGACGTACGCCTTGGGCACCGCGAGCCGCAGCTCGTCCGGCGCGGGCACGACGGCCGCCTCCGCCACCGCCTCGTGCTCCAGCAGCGCGCTCTCCAGCTCGAATGGGGAGATCTTGTAGTCGGAGGCCTTGAAGACGTCGTCGGCGCGGCCGACGTAGGTGATGTAGCCGTCGGCGTCCCGGGAGCCGATGTCACCGGTGCGGTAGTAGCCGCCGCCCATCGCCTCCGCCGTACGGTCCGCGTCGCCGTGGTAGCCCGTCATCAGGCCCACCGGCCGCGCGGACAGGTCGAGCGCGATCTCGCCCTCGTCGGCACCGGGCGCGCCGGAGACCGGATCGAGGAGTTCGACGCGGTAGCCCGGACTCGGCCGCCCCATGGAGCCGGTCTTCAACGGCTGGCCGGGGCTGTTGGAGACCTGGACCGCGGTCTCGGTCTGCCCGAAGCCGTCGCGGATGGTCACACCCCAGGCCCGGCGGACCTGCTCGATGACCTCGGGGTTGAGCGGCTCACCGGCGGCCACGGCCTCGCGGGGCGGGGTGCGCAGCTGGGTCAGATCGGCCTGGATGAGCATGCGCCACACCGTCGGCGGCGCGCAGAACGTGCTCACTGAGGCGCGGTCCATCTCCGCCATCAGCCGGGCCGCGTCGAAGCGCGTGTAGTTGTGGAGGAAGACGGTCGCCTCCGCGTTCCACGGCGCGAACAGATTGGACCAGGCGTGCTTGGCCCAGCCGGGCGAGGAGATGTTCAGGTGCACATCGCCGGGCCTGAGCCCGATCCAGTACATGGTGGCCAGATGCCCGACCGGGTACGACACATGGGTGTGCTCGACGAGCTTGGGGCGGGCCGTGGTGCCGGAGGTGAAGTACAGCATCAGCGGGTCGTCGGCGAGGGTCGGCCCGTCGGGGGAGAAGCCGGGCGGGGCGGCGTACGCGTCCTCGTACGGCCGCCAGCCCTCCGGCGCCCCGCCGACCGCGATCCGCGTGTACGCGCCGGGCACCTCGTCGAACTTGCCGGTGTCCTCGGCCCGCACGAGCACATGCCGGACACGGCCCCGCTCGACCCGGTCGCGCAGGTCCGCGGGGCCGAGCAGCGGGGTGGCCGGGATGACGACGGCGCGCAGCTTCATCGCGGCCAGGGCCGTCTCCCACAACTCGGCCTGGTTGCCGAGCATGACGAGGACGCGGTCCTCTGCGCCCACGCCCCGCTCGCGCAGCCAGTTCGCGACCCGGTCGGAGCGGTCGGCCATCTCGGCGAAGGACCGGACGGTTTCGGTGCCGTCCTCCTCGACGATGTGCAGCGCGGTCCGCTGGTTGCCGTCCGCGATGACGTCGAACCAGTCGAGCGCCCAGTTGAAGTGGAGCGGGCGGGGCCAGGAGAAGCCCTCGTAGGCCGTGGCGTAGTCCTCGCGGTGCGCCAGCAGGAAATCCCGCGCACCGCGGAAGAGCTCCGTCGCCGAAGTCATCCGTCCTCCTGTTCGGCCGTTGGGTCCCAGACCATTGCCGGGCGGCTCTCCGTCATCGTGTAATCCGTGATGCAGGTCTCACTACCCCCGAACGGGGGTGTGCGCTCGGGGAGGCACCCCGAACGGGGCCCTCATCGCAGGGAACCCGCGGACGAAGGGCGACCACGTGGCAGCAGACCCGATCGGAGCCGCCGGGGCGGTGGAGATACGCGGTGCGCTGCTGCGGCTGCGGCGCACGACCGGGCTCCCGGTCGCGTTCGGCGGCCTGGTGGAGGGCGGGCGGCAGCAGATGCGCATCAGCGAACTCATCGGCACCGCCACCCCCGCCCTGAGCTCGCTCACCGTGACCTCGGGAAACGGCCTGGGCGGCAGGGCGGTGGCCCTGGCCCGCCCGTGCGCCGTGACGGACTACTCGTCCTCACGGCAGATCAGCCATGAGTACGACACCGCCGTCGCCACCGAAGGACTGCGCTCGGTGCTGGCGGTGCCGGTGGTCGTACGGCGTCGGGTGCGGGGCGTGCTGTACGGCGCCCTGCGCACGCCCCAGCCGCTGGGCGACCGCACCCTGACCGCGGCGGTGCAGGCGGCGCGGGACGTGGAGCAGGCGCTGGTCGTCGGGGAGGAGGTGCGGGCCGTGCTGGCCGCCACGCGGGCGGAGCAGGCCCCCGGTCCAGCGGCGGGGTCCGCGTGGGAGATGGTCCGGGAGGCGCATGCGGCGCTGCGGGCGCTGGCGCCCCGTATCACCGACGCGGCCCTGCGGGCCGAGCTGCTGGACGCCTGTGAGCTGCTGGCCCCGGGGGCATCGCCCCAGGCCGGGGTGGCCCTCGCGCCCCGCGAGCTGGATGTGCTGGCGTGCGTCGCCGCGGGGGCGACCAACGCGATCGCCGCGGAGCGGCTGGGGCTCAGGGCCGAGACGGTCAAGGGCTACCTCAGGTCGGCGATGCGCAAGCTCGGCGCCCGTACCCGGGGAGAGGCCGTGGTCGCCGCACGCCGGGCGGGGGTATTGCCGTGACTTGGCTGGTTTCCGACCCCTCGCCCAGGTTCGGCACCACCCGGAGATGAGCACCTATTCATCCAGACGCGCTTTGAATTGCGCTGTGCCGTCAGTGCTGTTATATCCCTCACCACGTCGTCCGTCCGAATTTCAAAGCGATGTTGCCTAGAATTTGTGCCTTACGAGACAGCAGGAGGGGAGCGGTGACCGTGCGACGGGACTTCCAGGAGCCTGCGAGATGCCGCCCCGAGCTGGTCATCGGACACGAGGAGCTGTTCACTGCGGCGCGTGAGCAGCTCGGGCGCGGCGGCAGCGTGCTCCTGCACGGCCCCGCCGGAATAGGAAAGTCCACCGTCCTGCGGTCATTGGCCGCAGAATACGCCGACTCGGCACGGACCGTGTTGCGCTGCTCGGCGACCGAGTCGGAATCCCATCTCCCCTTCCTGGCCCTGGCCGACCTCCTCGGACTGGTCGTCGGCGAGGTGGCCGACCAGCTGCCCGCGGCCCAGCGCACCGCCCTGGAATCGGCGCTGACCGGCCGTGGCGAGTCCTCCCTCCAGCGTGACGGGCTCGCGCTGCGCCTGGCCGTGCTGTCCGCGCTGCGCGCGCTCGCCGCCCGGGGCCCCGTCCTGATCGTCGCCGACGACCTCCAGTGGCTTGATCCCGCCAGCGCGGAGCTCCTCGGCTTCGCCGCCCGCCGGCTCGGCGACACCCCGGTGCAGATGCTGTGCGCGGTGCGGACCGAGGGCCAGGAGTACGACCGTCATCTGAGCGCGTCCCCGCCCGACACCGCGGCGGTCCGGCTCGGCCCGCTCTCCCGGGCCCAGGTCTCCGCGCTGCTCGACCACCGCGGCTACACCGGCCTGCCGCGGTCCACGGTCCGCGACATCCACCGCACCAGCGGCGGAAACCCGCTGTTCGCGCTCGAACTGGGCCGCGCGCTGGCCGAGAGCCCGACCCCGCCCCGGCCGGGCGAGCCGCTGCCGGTGCCCACCTCGCTGCGCGCCCTGGTGCTGAACCGGCTGGAGATGCTGTCGTACGAGGCCCGCCGCACCCTGCTCGTGGCCAGTGCGGGCGCCCGGCCCACCCTGGCCCTGCTGCACGCGGCCGGCCGGGAGAACGCCGACGCCGAGACGGGACAGGCGGCCGAGCTCGGGCTGCTGGCGACGGAGCCGGAGGGGACGGCCGTACGGTTCGCGCACCCGCTGATCTCGGCCGCGCTGTACGCGGAGGCATCCGCACAGGACCGGCGGGCCGCGCACGCCGCGCTGTCCACGGCGGCATCCGACCCGATCGAGCGGGCCCGGCATCTGGCCCTGGCCACCACCGGCACCGACCCCGATGTGGCGGCCCGGCTCGCCGAGGCGGCGACACTGGCCCGCGACCGCGGCGCGCCGTCGGTGGCCGCGTCGATGGGGCTGCTCGCGGCCCGGCACACCCCGGCGGACAGCCGGCCGTCCCCCGACGAGCGGCGGCTGGAGGCCGCCGAGGACGCCATCACCTCGGGCGAGGTGGACCTCGCCCGGGACATCGCCCGCGACGTCCTGACCCGGGCCACCGTGCCCGCCGACCGGGTGCGGGCCTGGATGGTCGTGATCGAGGCGGCCGGTCAGGCCCTCGGCGAGGTCGACGCCGTCTTCCCGCAGGCGCTGGCCGACGCGGGCGACGACCCGCGGCTGCTCGCCCTGGTCCACTACCAGCTGGCCTGGCGGGGCCTGGTCGTGGAGGGCGACTTCGCGGAGGGCCGGGAACAGGCCGCGCACGCGGCGGAGCTGGCCGCCCGGGCCGGTGACCGGCGCACCGAGCTCCTGGCGCTCGCCTTCCAGGCCCAGACCGAGACCCTGATGGGCCACCCGGACGCCCCCGCCACCATCAAACGCGCGCTGAAGGGGCCCCAGGACCCCGAGGTGGCCTGCCACCACAACGGCCCGGGCTCGACCCGCTACCGCTGGCTGATCATGAGCGACCAGCTGACCGAGGCCCGCAGCACCGTCACCGCGCTGCTGCGCGAGGTGCGGCGGCGCGGCGTGGTGGAGAGCGAGGTGCACTTCCTGCGTCTGCTCGCCGAGACCGAGCTGCGCTCCGGGCACTGCGGCCGGGCCCTCGACCTGGCCCGCGAGAGCCTGCGGCTGGCCCGCGACACCGGCATCGGCACGGTGGCCTCCGCGTTGCTGACCTCGTTCGCGGAGGCCGCGGGCGGGGACGTGGACCGTGCCCTGGCGCTCGCCCGGGAGGCGGTGGAGCACGCCGAGGAGGACGGCGACCAGATGTACGCCTCGCGTGCCCTGGCCGCCCTCGGGCACGCCCAGTTGGTCGCCGGGGATGCCGCGGGGACGGTCCGGTCGCTGCGCCGGGTCCGCGAGCTGGAGCACGGACTCGGCATCACCGACCCGGCGCGCGGCCGCTGGCACGGCGACCTCGCCGAGGCTCTGGTCAGGGTCGGCGAGACCGGCGAGGCGCAGGACGTCATCGACGTGACGCGGGAGCACGCGCGGCGGCTGGACCGCGCGAGCGTGCTGGCCGTACTCGACCGGGCCGAGGCGCTGGTGCGGGCGGCGCGCGGCGAACACGAGGCCGCCCTCGCCCAGCTGACGTCCGCTCAGGACCGGCTCGCCAAGCTGGGATACGGCCTGGAGGAGGCGCGGGCCGCGTTCGCGCTGGCCTCGCTGCGCACCCCCCGCCGCCCCGGGCCGACGGCGTACGACGAGGCCGCGCGGCTGTTCCGGCGCTGCCGCGCGCTGCCGTGGCTGCGTCAGGTCGAGGCGGCCGCCGTCGCCGAGCCGCCGCGGCATGTGCCGGTGCCCGCCCCCGCCCCCGCGCTCGACGCGCTGGAGGGCCTCGCTTCGATGGAGCGTCAGGTCGCTGCGCTCGTCATGGAAGGCGCCACCAACCGGGAGATAGCCGGGCGGTTGTTCATCAGCGTCAAGACGGTCGAGGCGACGCTCACCCGGGTCTACCGCAAGCTGGGGATCCGCTCGCGGGTGGACATCGTCCGACTGGCGGCGGGGCGCCACTCCAAGTGAGGCCCGGACGGCTTTACTGGGGTCCGACCGAGGGTTAACCCTGCCCAACTCCCTTAGGGGGTTCCCTCATTGGGAGGAGGGTGTGCCGGGTTCTACCGTGAGGGCGTGCCGCTCGCCCGGGCATACGGGGGTCGGTCCCGCGACCCCCGTGCTCGACCCACCCGTGCGACCCCCCACCGGCAACCCCACTGAGGAGACTCATGTTCGGGCTCAACCGCGCCAGACAGACCGCCGCCGTCGTCGCGGCGACCGCCGCTGCCGCCGCCGGCGCGCTGCTCGGCGCCCCCACCGCCACGGCCGCCCCTCAGCCCATCGTCGGCGGTACGACGACCACGACGACCGCGTACCCGTTCATGATGCAGATCACGGACGCCTCGCAGAGCCAGTTCTGCGGCGGCACCCTGGTGTCCGCGAGGAAGGTGGTCACGGCCGCCCACTGCATGGTCGGCGAGACCACCGGCAGCGTCCGCGTCGTCGGCGGCCGCACCTACCTCAACGGCACCGACGGCACGGTCAGCAGGGTCAGCAAGATCTGGATCCACCCGAGCTACACCGATGCCTCGGACGGCGACGACGTGGCGGTGCTGACGCTGTCGACGTCGATGCCGTACACCCCGGCGTCGTACGTCTCCTCCTCCCAGACGGGCGTGTACGCGGCCGGCACCACCGCCCGCATCCTCGGCTGGGGCACCACCTCCTCGGGCGGCAGCACCTCCAACCAGCTGCGGACCGCGACCGTCCCGGTCGTGTCCGACGCGGGCTGCCGCAGCTCGTACGGCTCCGACTACGTCGCGAGCGACATGGTGTGCGCCGGATACTCCTCCGGCGGCGTAGACACCTGCCAGGGCGACAGCGGCGGTCCCCTGCTCATCGGGGGCGTCCTGGCAGGGATCACTTCCTGGGGCGAGGGCTGCGCGGAGGCGGGTTACCCGGGTGTGTACACCCGGCTGACCACCTTCTCCGGCCAGGTGACCACGCAGGTCAACTCGTGACCCAGCAGTTCTCCTGAGTACCCCTCAGGTGACATACCAGGGGGCGGGGGGGGGGGGGGCCCCGCGCGCCCCCCCCCCCCCCCCCCCTCTCCATGTCCCCGTCGTACGACCGCCCTCACTGGCGTACGACCGTGCCGAACCGGATGTCGTACCCCGTCCCCGGGTGCATGACCGCGAGCATCCGCTCCCCCTCCGTGGCGACGTCGTCCCGCTGGGCCATGGTGAGGCGGCCGAAGGGCTCGACGACGAGGGCGCCCTGCGTCTCGTCCAGCTTCCACACACCGGCGAGGAACCCGTCGACGAGGAGCGTGCAGTAGGCCTGGTTGCCCTGCCAGGCGCGGCCCCAGTACTCGGGCGGTACGACACGGGTGCGGTCGGCGTGGGACAGCAGGAGGTTGTCGAACTCGGGGAGGAAGCGCGGCGGGGCCGGTGTGCCGGGATCGGGGCGGGGCGCGTCGGGGAGGTCGAACAGCTCGACCCCGTGCTCGTCCCGGAAGGTGACCAGGTGCGGGCGGAGACGTTCGAAGGCGTCGCGCAGCCGGGTCAGGCCCGCCCAGGTCTGCATGTCCTTGACGGACGCCGGGCCGAACGCGGCGAGGTAGCGCAGCACGGTCGCGTCGGGTGCCGGGGCGGGCTCGGCGGGGCGGCCCAGCCAGTGCTCGGCGGTGGTGAGGGCGACCCGGCCGCTCCTGCCCCACAGTCCGCGCGGGGTGACCTGGACGAGCGGGAGCCGGCAGCGGGCGGCGATGGCGAGGGCCTGCGGGTCGGCGTCCGGCCAGGTCGTGAGCAGCGCCTCGCGCAGTTCCTTCATGGTGCGCGGCTCGGACTCCACCAGGTCCCGGGCGAGTACGGCGAGCCGGTCCAGGTCGACGCCCTGAAGTCCCTTGCGGAAGTTGGTGAGTTCGCGGTCCCGTGCGGCCTGCACCAGGGGGCGCAGGGTGAGGCAGTCGTCGGCGGTGTGGGTGTGGATGGTCGAGCGCATGGTGACGATACGGACGACCTCACGCTCGGCCATCAGCCCGGACAGCTCCTCGGGGGTGAAGCCGTCGAGACGGGCGGCGAGCGCGTAGTACGGCGGCTTGACGTTCTGCGCCTGAAGCCCGAGCAGGTGGTGCACGGCCTCCCCGGCGGACAGGGGCGCGCGGCGCAGGAGTAGCTGCCGGTCGAGGGTCGCGCGGTTCAGGGCGCGGGTGCCGAGTACGGGCGCGGTCGCGGTCGTCTTCGTCATACGGGCCACGCTAGCGAGGCTTGCGGACGCCCTCTGTCCGCAACAGCCGTCCACGGGGTGTGACACCACGGTCGGTCGGTGCGCTCTACGGAGTGGCCCAAGGGGTCCCGTGGGTACCCGCTCTCCCCTCGGTAACCTGGGCACGCCGTACCCAAACAATCATCAATGGTGATAAGTCGGGTCCGGGTGTTTCAGGTGTCGTCGTGATTCGGGGTGGGTGCACACATGGCGCTGGCGGACCGCTACCAGCTGGAGGAGCCACTCGGGCGCGGGGCGGTGGGTGAGGTGTGGCGAGCCACCGACCAGGTCCTCGGACGTCCCGTCGCGGTCAAGATCCTGCGGGCGGAGGAGACGACGGACGTCGCGCGCTTTCGCCTGGAGGCGCAGACCGCGGCCCGCCTCAACCACCCCGGGGTGGTGAGCGTGTACGACTTCGGCTCCCACCAGGGACAGCTGTACCTGGTCATGGAGCTCGTCGACGGCTGGAGCCTGGCCCAGGAGCGTTCCCTGCGCGGCACCCTGGACCCGTGGGAAGCGGCCTCCATCGCGGCACAGGTGGCCGCGGGGCTGTCCGCCGCCCACCGTCAGGGGGTGATCCACCGGGACATCAAGCCGGCCAACGTGATGCTCACGACCGACCGTGTCGCGAAGATCACCGACTTCGGGATCGCCCGGTTCGCCGGCGATGCCGCCGGCGCCCTGACCGCCACCGGCAAGATCGTCGGCTCTGCCGACTATCTGGCTCCGGAGCGCGCCCTGGGGCGCCCGGCCCAGCCCGCCTCCGACGTCTACTCGCTCGGCTGCGTGCTGTACCAACTCCTCACCGGACAGGCTCCGTTCCAGGGCGCCACCGCCACGGCCGTGGTGCAGCAGCACGTCGAAGCCACCCCGGTCCCGCCCGCCCGGCTGCACCCCGGGATACCGCAGCCGCTCTCCGACTACGTGCTGCATCTGCTGGCCAAGGATCCGGCGGACCGGCCGAGCGCCGAGCAGACGGCCGACCGGCTCTCGGGGCAGGAGCGGGCGCAGCCCCCGACGGAGACGGACGCGACCGCCGTGCTGCCCGCCCCGCCCGGCGCTCCGCCCGCTCCCCCGTGGGCCGCCGCTGCGGACGCGGTCGGCTCCCGCCCCCGCGGCCGGCGCCGGCCGGGCTCGAAGGCCCTGCTGGGCGCCGCGGCCGTCGCCCTGTTCGGCGCGGCCGCGGCCATCGGCGCCTCGCTGAATGCGGGCGACGACAGCCCCTCGCCGGCCGTCACGTCCGTGCCCGTCGAGACCCCCGGCACCGCAGCGCCGTCGGCCGCCCTGCCCACCACGGCGCCGTCGGCGGAGGATCACGAGGGCGACCAGGGCGACGGAGGCGACCAGGACAACGAGGGGAAGGACGGGAAGGGCAGGCACGGCAGGGGCGGCCATTTCGACGACTGAGCCGGTGCCGGGCTCCTGACGCGCCGGAGCGGCCCGCTGTGCCCCCGTATATCCTGCTCCGTGATCACGCAGACGCTGGCTCGACCCTGGAGAGGCAGCCACGATGCCCGAGCGACGCGGACGACCGGCCCCGAGGAATCACCTCATGTCTGCCTGGCGGCGCACCCCGCCCCCGCCGTGCGAGCCGCCGGACGCGCACCCCTCGGCACATGGCGAGCCGCAAGCCGTGGACACGGAGCCGGCGAGCATCGTCCAGGCGGCGCTGTACCGGGACGGTGTACGCGTCTCCACCCCCGCCACCCTCGCCGACACCTTCCGCGAGCTGCGCGAGCAGCACTCCGGTATGGCGTGGATCGGCCTGGCCCGCCCCACGGAGAGTGAACTGCTGTCCCTGGCTGCGGAGTTCGACCTGCATCCGCTGGCCGTCGAGGACGCGATGGAGGCACATCAGCGGCCGAAGCTGGAGCGCTACGGCGACACGCTGTTCGTCGTCCTGCGTGCCGCCCGCTATCTCGATGCGCCGGAGGAGGTCGACTTCGCCGAGCTGCATGTGTTCGTGGGCCCCGACTTCGTCATCACGGTCCGGCACGGCGCGGCCCCGGACCTGTCGGCGGTCCGCCGCCGGATGGAGGAGACGCCGGAACTGCTGAAGCTCGGCCCGGAGGCGGTGCTGTACGCGATCCTGGACGCGGTGGTCGACGGCTATGTGCCGGTGGTCGTGGGAGTCCAGAACGACATCGACGAGATCGAGACCGAGGTCTTCCGCGGCGACCCGGAGGTGTCCCGCCGTATCTACGAACTCTCCCGCGAGATGGTCGAGTTCCAGCGCGCCACCCGCCCCCTGGTCGGTATGCTGCACGGCCTGATCGCCGGCTTCTCCAAGTACGGCACGGACGAGGAGCTCCAGCGCCATCTGCGGGACGTCGCCGACCACGTCACCCACACCAGCGAACGCGTCGACAGCTTCCGCCAGGCCCTGACGGACATCCTGACGGTGAACGCGACCCTGGTCACCCAGCAGCAGAACGCGGAGATGCGGGCGCTGGCGGAGGCCGGGTTCCAGCAGAACGAGGAGATCAAGAAGATTTCCTCCTGGGCGGCCATCCTGTTCGCTCCGACGCTGGTCGGAACGGTCTACGGCATGAACTTCGAGCACATGCCGGAGTTGCACTGGGTATTCGGATACCCCTTTGCAATCGCCCTGATGGCTGCGGTTTGTACCAGTTTGTACATCATCTTCAAGCGGCGTGATTGGCTCTGAGTAACCACTGGGCGAGCAGCCACTCCACAGGTCGGAGACCCCCGATCGCGGACGCCTCAAACGCCCCTGAGAGCGCTGGGGAGAATCTGGGGAGAATCAAACGCGCTCCGCTTCACCGCTCCCCTCCCCCACTGGGAGCGCCGGCCTCGATCCACCTTCCCGCAGCCCCAGTCACCGGGAGCACCGATCATCACCCAGAGTATGAATTTCACCGGGTCGCAGAATGCCAAGGAGGGGCGCAGCGATGCTGCACCCCTCCTTCTCGTGGGCTCCGAGGAATCGTTTCTGCTATGCAGCCACTCACAGCAGCTCCTCGATCCGTACGAGTTCTTTGCGGGCCGTGTCCAGATCCGCCAGGTCGCGGTCCAAGACCAGGTAGATGAACAGCCCGTCGTGAGCCCTGCGAGCGAGGGGACGCAGAAGGTGGTACTCGGTGTCCAGAGTGATCAGGAAGTCCTCCACCCGCCTGGGCTCGTACCCCAGCTGAGCGAGTGCGGAGAGGTTCACGCGTACGACATCGGTGTCTCTCTGAGCAGCTTCCTCAAGGTCGAGACCTGCCGGGTTGCCGATGGTGCCGAGCGGCATGCGACTGATGTAGTCGACGATCGCGGCGCCCAGTACCCCATCGACACTCATCGCACGGCGCAAGGCGCTCTGGATCGCGGACACAGCCTGCTCCCTCGTCGCGTTCAGGCACTGTGCCGACCAGACTTCCCGGCGCTCCAGGACCGGCCCCCGCGCTTCTGCCGCAAACGGAGAGCCGCGCCATCCAAGCATCGTGTCATGATCCCGAGCCGGTTGTCGCCGGTCTGGTCGGCATCGCTGAGCTACCGCTCTCCGCGAGTGTGCGCAGGGCGCTGGCATCGGGCCGCGGTCACACGCTCTTTCCGCCCCACCGAGCGTCAGCCTCTGCCCAGGCTTTGGCCCACTGCCGCAGACGCCGCCGGGCCAGAAGAGAGTGAACGGCCTGACCGCCACCCAGTACGACCGAGACCGCACAGGCCGCGGCGAGGGCGCCCGTAGCGCTCGCCTGAAGCGATCCGGCCGAGCTGGACAGCGGCCGGTTCGTGAGCTGATCCTGCATGTGGCGCCTGGGCCACTCTCATGTCTCAGCAGAACAACATGCTGAACATCATGCTCCATGCGGCCCAGGAAGGCATCGACGCCACGGAAGCCAGCACGTCCACCGCGCGCCGGCTCCGTGAAATGCAGGACTTCTACACCTTCATGGCCCGCGAGCTACCGGCGCAGATCGAGAACTGGCGCAAGCAGTACGAGGAGTGACAGCAGGGCACGACACATGGCGCGCGTCAGGGAACTTACAGGGGAACTCAGCAACAAGCACGAAGCAGCAACATGCTCAGACAGGCCGGTCCTGCCCCTGAGCGGGACCTGGACCAGGGTGGGGAGCAGTGCGGCCGCTCAGCAGGAGAATCAGACCCGCGAGCCCTCCGACCAGCCAACTGGCCAGCATCGCCGTCTGGTGGCCGAGTGCCGACGTGGCCGGGAAGCCGACGAGCGCCGCGGTGACTACGGCAACGGCGGCGCGCCGGAGGCCGGTGCCCTCAGCCCACTCCCTGCGAAGCAGCCCGGAAGGCCGCCACGCCATCCACAGCCCGAAGGCGCCGATGATGACCACCGTCACCGCGAGCGGAACGGGCAACTGCGGCAGCCGGTCGGAAGCCCCCGTTGCCATGCCGGAGAAGGGTCTGGGATCCGGGGCTCCAGGGCAGAGGGCGGCCGACTGCCGACCAGGCTTCCCGGCGCACCTGAGGATCAGCGTAGGCGCAGGTCGCCGCACCCGCCGCCTGGGCGGCCGGCGGTTGAGCCGATCGGGATCTGTGGCGTCGGCTCCATCTCTGTCGTCACCATTGCCGGGTTCCGGCAACGTCACGGAGTCCATTGTGCCTATCAATGATCTGTCAAAAACGCGTCAAGGGCAGGTAGGGTTCCCCCCCGGTGTGCCGGGAAGCCTGGTCGGCGAGTAAGGGATCAATCTCTCTTCGATCTGGGGTCCGTCATGGTGCTCGTAGCGGTGTTCGGTGCCGCGCTGCTGGTGGCGGTGCTGTTGTCAGGTCTGGCGGCACGGACGGTGCTGTCCACCTCCTTCCTCTTCCTGGTCGGCGGAGCCCTGGTCAGCGACGGGTTCCTCGGACTGATCCACATCACGCCGGACAGCGAGATCGTCTCCGTGACGGCCGATCTGGCGCTGTTCGCGGTGCTGTTCACCGACGGCATGCACGTGTCGCTCCCCAAGCTGCGGGCCAACTGGAAGAACCCCGCCCGTGCCCTCGGTCTGGGCATGCCGCTGGCGTTCGTCTTCATGGCCCTGATCACGCACTTCCTGGTGGGCCTGGACTGGACGACCTCGTTCCTGGTCGGAGCGGTCCTGGCGCCGACCGACCCGGTGTTCGCCTCGGCCATCGTCGGGCGCAGGGAAGTGCCGGCGAAGCTGCGGCAGTTGCTGAACGTGGAGAGCGGCATCAACGACGGGCTCGCCCTGCCGGTGGTGCTCATCCTGATCGCAGCCGCGGGTCCCACGTCCGACAGCGCTGAGGCATCGCCGGGGAAGATCGTCCTGGAACTGCTGCTCGGCCTCGTCTTCGGTGTCGCGCTGCCGCTGCTCGTCAACGCGCTGGTGCGCTTCCGCCTGCTGGGCGCCGAGCCGAAGCTGCAGCCGCTGCTGCCGCTGGCGACCGGGATCATCCTGTACGCGGTGTGCCACCTCACCCACGCCAACCCGTACCTTGCGGCGTTCTCGGCGGGCGCGACGCTGGTGCACGTGTCCCCGGAGGCGAAGGAGTCCTTCGAACCACTGGGCGAGGCGCTGGCGGAGCTGGCGAAGTTCGCGGCGCTCTTGGTGTTCGGCGCGCTGCTGACCCCCCAGCTGTTCGGCGACCTGTCGTTCGGGGGCTACGTGGCGGTGATCCTGGCGATCGTGCTGATCCGGCCGGCTTCGCTGCTGCTGTCGCTGATCGGCACCAGCCTCTCCCGCAAGGAGAAGCTGGTGGCGGCCTGGTTCGGCCCGAAGGGCTTCGCCTCGGTGGTCTACGGACTACTGGTGCTGCAGTCCGGCATCCCGCAGGCGGAGGAGGCGTTCACGCTGATAGCGGTGTCCATCGCCTTCTCGATCATCGCGCACAGCTCGACGGACGTGCCGATCGCCCGCGCCTTCGACGTCGATGAGCTGGCCGGCATCCCGGCCGGGCGCGAGGACACCGACGCACAGCCGAAGGAAACCCCCGCCGATGCGCGCACGTGATCTGGCCGGCCCTTACCCCACCGTGTCGGCAGACGCCGACGCGCTCGACGCGGCCCGCCTGCTCATACAGGAACGGTTGCCCGCACTGCTGGTCCTCGACCGAGACGACCATCCGTACGCAGTCGTGCCGTCAGCTCGCGTCATCGGCGCCCTGCTGCCCTGGTACATGCGGGAAGGGCCGATTCCCACCACCGTGGTCGACGTTCACTTCGACGAGGAGGCCAGGGAGGGAATGGCCGGACGATCGGTGACCGATTGGCTGCCGCGCGGCCGTATCACACCTGCGGTTGTCGGCCCGGACGCTCCGCCTTCGCAGATCGCCGCGCTGATGGCCCGCAAGGACACCCCGATCGTTGCGGTCGTCGAACGCAACAGTGACAAGGCCACGTTGATCGGCGCGGTCACTGCGACCGCGCTGTTGGAGCACATCATCGGAGGATCGTGAACGACTGGCACAGCTGGGCAGCCATCGTCGTCTTCGTCGGCGCGTACGCCCTGATCATCAGCGAGAAGATCCACCGCGTCGCCGTGGCGCTGGGCGGCGCGGCCCTCATGCTGGCGATCGGGGCGACCGACGACAAGTCGGCCTTCTACTCCGAGCACAGTGGCGTCGACTGGAATGTCATCTTCCTGCTGCTGGGCATGATGATGATCGTCGGTGTGCTTAAGAAGACCGGCATGTTCGAGTACCTGGCGATCTGGTCCGT
The DNA here is from genome assembly GCF_008806595.1 of Streptomyces luteolifulvus. GTDB lineage: Bacteria > Actinomycetota > Actinomycetes > Streptomycetales > Streptomycetaceae > Streptomyces > Streptomyces luteolifulvus. The sequence continues at coordinate 293,768 of NZ_VZRB01000002.1, forward strand.
GAAGCGGGCACGGGCCAAACCCTTCCGGGTCATGGCCATGCTCGTCGTGATCACGGCGGTGGCGTCGGCGCTGCTGGACAACGTAACGACCGTGCTGCTCATCGCGCCCGTCACGCTGCTCGTGTGCGAGCGCCTGGCTCTCCCGGCCGCCCCCTTCCTTATCGCCGAGGTGATGGCCTCGAACATCGGCGGCACCGCGACCCTGGTCGGCGACCCGCCCAACATCATCATCGCCAGCCGCGCCGGCCTCACGTTCAACGACTTTCTGGTACACCTCGCCCCGATCTCGGCGGTCCTGCTCGTCGTCCTCGTCCTGATGTGCCGGGTGATGTTCCGCAAGTCCTTCATCTACGACGAGGACCGCGCCGCCGAGATCATGGCGCTGGAGGAACGCGAGGCCATTCGCGATCCCCGGCTCCTCGTCCAGGGCCTGATCGTGCTCGCGCTGGTCGTGACGGGCTTCGTCCTGCACCCGGTACTGCACTACGAACCCAGCGTTGTCGCCCTCCTGGGTGCCGGACTGCTCATCGCCGTCTCCTCGGCGGAGACCGGTGATGTGCTGAAGGAGGTGGAGTGGCCCACGTTGGCCTTCTTCGCTGGCCTGTTCATCATGATCGGCGGTCTGATCGAGACTGGCGTGATCGGTGAGATCTCCAAGCAACTGGCCGACGCGATCGGTGACAACGAACTCGGCGGGTCCATGACGCTGTTGGGCGCCTCCGCCATCCTCTCCGGCATCGTCGACAACATTCCGTACGTCGCCACGATGGCCCCCATCACCAGCGACCTCGTCCAGAACATGGGCGGCGGCAGCGACCACGTCATGTGGTGGGCCCTCGCCCTCGGTGCCGACCTGGGCGGCAACGCCACCGCCATCGGCGCCAGCGCCAACGTCGTAGTGCTCGGCATCGCCGAACGCAACCGCCAGCCCATCTCCTTCTGGCAGTTCACCAAGTACGGCCTGGTCGTCACCGCCGCCACCGTGGCCATCGCCCTCGGCTACGTGTGGCTGCGCTACTTCGCGCTCGCCTGAACGGTCGTCTGGCGGAGCCACCGCGAGAACGGCCGTCTGGTCCGGAAGGAGGTCTGCGCATGGAAACATCGCTGGTGGCGCCCGTGACCGTCGCCGCCATGCTGGTCATCCGAACCGCGCTGGTGGAGATGCGCCACCCGGGAAGCGCACGCCGGCAGTGGTGCTTCCTTGCCCGCCGCCATCCGATGACAGCGGGAGCCACCGCGGCGGTGCTTCTCTGCGTCGGCGGCTGGCGGGCGGCCGGGATCGCTTCCGTGGCGTGGGCCGTGCTGGCCGGGGCACTCGTCGCCCACGTCGTCCACCTGTCCACCGGGCCGGAAGCGGACAAGACGGAGAACCGGAACGGTGGACGTCATTGAATCGGCGGATCGCGCGGCTGCGCGTGCCTCACTCTGGGAGAGGTGATCCGGGTGGGTCCGACTTCGCGGGCGAACGAGCCTGCCGCCGCTGCGAGGGCACCAACTGAGGTCGTCCTGCTCAACGATGATGGTCGCGTCATTGGGCGCCTGCGTTTCCGTGCCTGCCCGACGTGCCGTACGGGGCGGATCCTGGACATCTGGGTCTGCGACGACTGGCAACGACAGGGACTGGGACGCGAGCTCGTTCATTCCTTGCTCGCGCCTCGCCCCGGCTACAGGTGGAGCACCACATTGCAGTCCCGGGACGGACGGGCCTTGTTCCTGGCAATGACCCACGAGACCTCTGTCGCGCTGGACCACGACGGCCCCTTGTGCTGCCACCTCATGGGATCGCTCCGGCGATGGTGGCAACGGGTGCTGAATCACTGGTCACCCGGCTGGACCCGGTCCCGTGACGAGTCGGTCAGGGCTGCGAGTCCTGCTGGGGAGGGCGATCTTCGAGTCTGCGTTTCGGCTGGCCTCCGTCGGCTCGCTGTCGTCAGTGCCTCACGTCTCGGTCGTCGAGGCGGCCGATCCCCGCCGCCCCGCCGAGATGGTGGAGGGCTCGAGCGCGGCGCCGCGTGTCACGGATGCTCCGGGTAGCGGCCATCTCAATCCGATGCGTGTCCGGGCCAGCGCCGAGCCGTCGGCGTTCCCGCCGGACGAGAACTCCGATCGCCCAGGCCATGAGCACGGCAAGACCGCTCAGAGGATCACCACGAGCATCGACACACCCTCCGTTTGCCATGAGCCATGCACCGATGCTGCGGCTTCATCATCTCCGGGTCACGGACCGTTCTCGGCACATTCGTGCCTAACTGCCTTCCGTAACTCGGCAACCACATACGCGCGCACCGTCGACCAGCCGATGACGACCACGCCGGGGTGCACTCGCTGCGCGAGGAACGCAAGGCTGGGTACTGGTGGAGTCCCCACAGGATGGCGGGCGACGCAATGCAGGACGCCAGGTCACACCTCGTTGTCCGGCCAGCCCAGGAGCCGGGCGCCGATCACCGCGGTCTGCAGGGTGTAACGGTGGACGGAGTCGGCCGGGTTGGCGCCGGTGAGCTTGTGGATGCGCTCCAGGCGGTAGGTGAAGGCGCGCACGCTCAGGCTCAGGCGGCGGGCCGCCTCGGCCGCGACGCACCCCGAGTCGAAGTACGCGGTGAGGGTGTCGACGAGCGGCCGGGCGCCGCCGCGCGCGGACTGCAGGGGGCCCAGCGTATTGCGCACGAGGTCGGCCATGGCCTGCCGGTCGCGGGTCAGTACCGGATAGACGAGGAGGTCGGCGGCGCGCAGCACCGGTTCGTCAATGTGCAGCCGATCGGCCAAATCGAGGGCGTTGAGGGCCTCTTCGTAAGAGTGGACAACTCCACCAGCGCCCGGGTGAGGGCGCCCGATGGCGACCTGGCCTCCATCGGTGGCGGCATACGCCTGTTTGGCGAAGAACGCCAGGACCTCGTCCTGTTCTCCGGGGGCGATACAGACCAGCCGCCCGTCCTTGGTGGTGAGCAGGATGCGCCGCTCACCGAATCTGCTGATCACAGCGCTCTCCACCTGCCGGGTCGCCGGATGCATGTCCTCCACCGGCTTGCTGCCCTGGGCGACGGCGACCGCATGGGCTCGGGAGAGGAGCAGCCCGAAGCGTTCGGCCCGCTCGGCCAGGCGCCCGAGGTCGCTACGGCCGTAGAGCAGGTCGTCGATGAACTCTCGCCGTACGCCTTCCTCCTGCCGTACGGCCAGCCTCTGCGCCCGTTCATGACCTTCGGCGAAGGCGTCGATCGCCTGCTCGACGACGGCGAGCACGCGATCGGCTTCCGTGGAGGAGAGGGTGGGCCAGCTCTCCCGGGTCACGGACAGATGCCGGCGGACGAGGCCCCGCAGTCCGAGGCCGGCTTCGGCGGCGCGCTCTCCCCGAGTGCGCAGCGACTCCAGCTCGTCCCGCGTGAGGCGGCGGCCTGTCACGCACGCCTCGGCCAGTATCTGGGCATACCTCTCCAGATACTCGTCGGGTACCTCACGCCCGGTCACCCGGCCTCCTCTGTTCTTGACGCACTGCTGGCGTATTCCTAACGCACGCCGGACAAGAGTGGCAGACCCCCCGGCCAGTGAGAGAGCCCGGCATGAAGAGCACATCAAGATTGCCGGTGTCGCTCAATCCAGAATGGGCGGTTTCGTTGCCATGCAGCTCTTGACAGGAGCACTGGCGAGTCGATGCCGGACCACGGAAATCCGGCGCCAGTCCTCCCCGGCCGCCTAGGGATCGGGTGAGGCAGGTCCTGGAGATCGCCGACGCCGTCGTCGACTTCCCGCAGTCGCGCTCACCGTCTCGCTCATCGTGGTCACCGGATTCTGGCTGCTGGTTCGGTTGCCGGGTTCCGGGCGTTCTCCTTGGTGTTCCCGGTCGTCAGGAACCCGTCAGTCGGCTGGTCTCCGGGTCGCCGTGCTCGCCGAGCCAGCGGGCGAGCTTGCCGCGTCGGCCGACTGCGCGCAGCCGGCGTTCGGCGGCCTGCCGCACCTTGGGGGTGGTGATCAGGAGGAGTTCGTCGCCCGCACGCAGCACGGTGTCGGGGCCGGGGACGGTGGTGGCGCCATCGCGGACGATGAGGGTGACCGCGGTCGGCGGCGGCAGGCGCAGTTCGAAGATGGCGACGCCGTGCAGGCGTGATCCGGCGGGAATGCTCACGGTGAGCAGGTCGGCGTCCAGCACGTCCAGTGGGGCGGTCTCCACCTGGATCTCGCGCAGAGCGCCCGGCCTGGTCAGGCGCAGCAACCGGGCGGCGACGGGCAGGCTGGGGCCTTGGACGATGGTGAAGATGACGACTAGGACGAACACGATGTTCAGCAGGTCCCGGGCGCCGCTGAGACCTTCGACGATGGGGAAGGTGGCGAGCACGATCGGTACGGCGCCGCGCAGTCCCGCCCAGGAGATGAAGCCCTGCTCGCGCCAGGGGATGCGGAAGGGCAGCAGGCAGGCCAGAACGGATAGAGGCCGGGCGGCCAGGAGCAGGACCAGGCCGACGGCTACGGCCGGGCCGATCGCGGCGGGCAGTTCGCTGGGGTCCACCAGCAGGCCGAGCATGACGAATAGGCCGATCTGGGCGAGCCAGCCCACGCCTTCGGCGAAGGAACGGGTGGCGGCTCGGTGCGGCAACTGGGCGTTGCCCAGGACGAGTCCGGCCAGGTAGGCGGCGAGGTAGCCGCTGGCGTGCGCGGCTCCGGCGGCGGCGAAGGCAACGATGCCGAACCCGACGATGGCCAGCGGGTACAGGCCGGTGGCGGGCAGCGCGATATGCCGCAGGGCGGCGGCACCCAGGCGCCCGATCGCCAGCCCGAGCACACCGCCGACCACCAGCTCGTAGACGACTTGCCCGGCGATGTGTGCCGGACCGGGCACGTCGGCCGTACTCAGGACCAAGACCAGGATGACGGCTGGCGCGTCGTTGAAGCCGGACTCGGCCTCCAGCAACCCGGCGACCTTCTGCGGCAGCGGCAGGGACCTCAGCACGGCGAACACCGCGGCGGCGTCGGTCGACGACACGATCGCGCCGAGCAGCAGCGACAGGTGCCAGTTCATGCCCAGCAACCAGTGCGCGCCGGACGCGGTGACCAGTACGGAGACGGCCACCCCCGCAGTGGCCAGCACGCCGGCCGGCAGCAGCAGGCGCCGTACGTCGGCCCACTCCGAAGTCAGACCGCCCTCGACGAGGATGACGGCCAGGGCCGCCGTTCCCAGGGCCTGCGCCAGCTGGGCGTCGTCGAAGTGGAGGCCGATCACGTCCTCGCCGACGATGACACCGACGGCCAGGAACAGCAGCAGGCTGGGGAGGCCGACGCGATGGGCGGTGCGGGCGGCGGCGATGCTGGCGAGGAGAACGGTGCCACCGACGAGCAGGGTCAGGTAGAGGTCCTGCAATGTCACAGGGCCGCCCCCACGTCCGGATTGTCCCGCCGGCACCTTGCTGAGCTGTGGTGGCGGACGACTGCCGTACGAACGGGGCGCCCGCTGCCGAGCGATCCCGGACCTGGTCGCGTCCGCCGGAACCAGGACCGCCGCCATGACTCGGCCGTGCCCCGGACAACGAGAGGCCGCAGGTGCACTGGCTTGTTCCAGCGCGAACCGGGTCGAGGTCTCTCGTCTCCCGTGCCATGCACGGCACCCGTGCTCGATCCCCCGCGGTTTCCGCAACTCACGGGCCCCTCCTCTCTGGCAGCCGCTCGATGCGCACCACGCCGACAAGCCCTGCACGGAACACGACCGCGACGGCAGTGCTGACGATCAGGACATAGCAGGCACGTCACGGTAACGCGGTGCGGCGGCGTCTCCCGCCACAGCGGGGTGCAACCCCTGCCGAGGACTGGTTGCTGTGGGCAACGGCATGCGGGCCGTTCGGCTGGGCTGTGAAGCCCAAAGATGTCCGCAGACGGGGCACCGATCGGTCTCGTTCCGCCGCCGGGCAGTTGCGTAGGGTGTCGGAGGTAGCGGGACACCGATCTGACGGGCCTGGGCGGGGTATGGCGGACGAGCCGGTTCGGCGGTCCGGGATCGTGGGCTACTGGCTTGCGGTTGAGCTGTTCAGCCCGCAGAAGATCCCGGCCGTCTCGGTACGTGACCGGGTGTACGCGGTGAGGGCGGACGGTCCCCTCCCCTGGGAGGCGGGACAGGCCCTGCGCTCGGTGCCGCTGGACACCGGCTTCGTGTGGCAGCACGCGGTCTACGGCGGTGCGTACGCACTCCGCGCGGTCCGCGACACCCTGCTGCCGGTCTTCGGCGAGAGCGAGGAGGACCACGACGGGCGGATGGACGGCGAGAGCGCGACCAGCGAGATCACCTTCAAGATCATCTGGAGCGTGTTAGCCCTTGCGGGCTACCTGCTCTCCCTCGACTCGATGGTCAGCCTGGCCGACTCGGCGCTCTTCCTGCTGTCGGTCTTCAAGTGCTCGGCCTCTACCTACTGGCCCCCGTCGTCAGGCGCGAGCTCAGCTCCTTCCTTGACTTCGTCCGGAGCCGGGAGGCACGGGCGGCCGTGGGCGGCGTGCATCCCGAGGACGAGCGGGAGTCCGTCAAGCTGGTCTGACCTCATTGCCCAGCATGTGGGCCGCCCCCTGCCACTCCTCGGTACGGGGCGGTTCTGTGCTACGGCTGCGCGATTCTGTGCGCTGCCGTGAACCTCACGTGCGCGATGGGCTCGAAGGCCGCTCAATTCCGGCAGCCCGCAGAATCCGGCTGTACTTCCCGTACCGGCGCCGGGCGAGTGACAGGCCCAGCGCCCAAAGACCCGCGAAGAACAGCCAGACGGGCTGCCCGAGAGCTCTGGAAGCCTCACGGCAGTCCCTGGCGACAGCCGAGATGGGCTCAATCGCCGGACGTCTGCCCCCGGCGCGGCACCTGGGGCGACATCGCAGCCTCGGCCTCCGCCTTGGCGTCGCTCACCGCGGCGGCGGCCTCCTTCTCGGCCTCGTCAGCAGCCGTCGCAGCGTCGAGCGAAACCGTCGAACCTGCATCGAGCTCCGGAATCCGGCTTTCGTGCGACGTCCCGTCAGCGTCGGCGGTGGCTGCTTCCTCAGTCTGCGCTGGTTTGGGAGGACCCGCCGTCGCCTGATCACCGAACGCACTGGTGACGGTCCGAACGGCCTCGGTCAGCTCCCCCGGGATCACCCAGAACGTGTTGTTGTCGCTGCTCGCCAAGTGCGGGAGCGTCTCCAGGTACTTGTAGGCCAGGACCTTCGGGTCGGCGTTGTTGCGATGGACGGCCTGGAAGACGAGCTCCACCGCCTTTGCCTCGCCGTCCGCCCGCAAGATCATGGCCTGTTGCGTGCCCTGCGCCTCCAGGATGTCCTTCTGCTTCGTGCCTTCCGCGGTAAGGATCTTGGCTTGCCGCTCCCCTTCCGCGTGCAGGATGGCCGCGCGCTTGTCACGCTCGGCCCGCATCTGCTTCTCCATCGCCTCCTTGATGGTGGCCGGTGGATCGATGGCCTTGATCTCGACGCGGTTGACCCGGATGCCCCACTTGCCGGTGGCATCGTCGAGGACGGCGCGGAGCCGGGAGTTGATCTCCTCACGCGAGGTGAGCGTCTCCTCCAGGTCCATGCTGCCGATGACGTTCCGCAGCGTGGTCACGGTGAGCTGATCGATCGCCTGCAGGTAATCAGCGACCTCGTAGGCCGCCGCCCGAGGGTCCGTGATCTGGTAGTAGAGCACGGTGTCGATGTTCACCACGAGGTTGTCCTCGGTGATCACCGGCCTGGGGTCGGACGAATAGACCTGCTCGCGCACATCGAGCTTGGTGTTGACGCGGTCCGCCACCGGCAGAACCAAGTTCAGGCCGGGTTGCAGCGTCCGGCGATACCGGCCGAACCGCTCGATGTTGTAGCGGCGCGCCTGCGGGACGATCCGAACAGCAGAGGCCACGAGGAAAACGACGACGATGGCCGCCACCAGAGTGAGGACGACAACTGGATCCACAGGTGCCTCCGTTGCTATGTGTTCAGCCGTTCATGGAAGGAGTTCGCGGGGATAGACGATGGCCGTGGCGCCTTCGATCTCCATGACATCCACCAGCGCTCCCACCGGGATCACAAGGCTCTCGTCGAGGGCGCGGGCGGACCACTCTTCGCCGCAGAGTTTGATCAGGCCGCGGGTCGCGGTGACCTCCTGCATGACCTCGGCCCGCCTGCCGATCAGCGCATCACTGCCCTCGCGTGTGAGGGGTTGCTGTGCCATATGCCGCAGCGCGACAGGACGGACGAGGAAGAGGCCCGCTGCCGCTGCTGCTGCGAGGGCCACGAGCTGGCCGAGAAGGCCGATGCCCACACCAGCGACTACGGCGGCAACCAACGCGGCGCCCGCCAGCAATCCGAAGACCAGGGTCAGGGTGAAGAACTCCGCGGCACCCAGCGCCGCGGCGGCGAGCAGCCATACGTACCACGGCATCGAATCGCCCTCCCTTAGGGGCCTTGTCCACCAAGCTACCTCCCGGAACTCCGGGCAGACAGACACGGCAGCCGTGGTTCTCGATCGTTAAGAGGGTTTGCCCTGATCGGCGGGGATACCAGCGGGCAGCCGAACGTTTACCGTGATCATGAACGCTTGTGAAGACGATCAAGGGCCGGGTTGGCCCCGGGAGGCCACCTCGGCCCGCAGCACGTGCAGACGGGGCGCCTTGCCGAGGTTGTTCCCCGGCCGGCCGATCCGCCCGCAGATGGATCGACGACGGCGAGCTGGACGTACTAGCAAGGCCGCTGCTCGGTGGTGCGGTGGCCCCGACGTGTACGCGGTGGCAATCAACCTGCGCGGCGATGCTCACGTCGCACGTGGGCGGGTCCGCGGGTGAGTCCCGAGGAGTTCGGCGAGCCCCTGGCGGGTGGCGGCGAGGACCACGCGGTCCTGCGGGCGCAGGACGTAGCCGGGGTGCAGGTCCCAGAGGAGGCCGCTCGGGTGCTCGGTACCGTCGTCCGACGGTGAGGCCGCGAGGTCGGGCAGGCGTTCGTCCGGGGCGGCGGAGTCGATGGCCAGGACGCGCCACGCTCCAGCGCGGAACGACTCGGCGACCGTGCGGCCTTCCAGTTGCGGATGGCCCGCCACGTCGAGGGCAGCGAACACGAGGACTCTGCGCTCGACGGGGATGGCGCCGAGGATCCGGCGGCCCATCATCGCGCCGGCGAACGCGGGTGCGGCAAGAGTGGAGACGCTGCGGCTGCGGGTGAGAGCCCGGGGGTGGGCGGCACGCAGGGTGCGGTAGACAGCGGTGGCGAAGGCGTCGTCGTACAGGCGCAGCGACACGCGTACGCCGGGCTCTACGGAGCGGGCGTACAGGGCGGCTTCGAGGTTGGTGGTGTCGCTGCTGGTGACGGCCAGCAGCGCATGGGCACGGTGGATCTTCGCGACTTCCAGAACGCCTTCCTGGGTGACGTCGCCAATCACGGTGGGCACGTGCAGGCGGCGGGCGAGCGGGATGCCGCGCGCCTCGGGGTCCTCCTCCACACACACCACGGGGATGCCGAGTTCGCACAGCCGGGCCAGGACGCGGGTACCGACCTTGCCAAGACCGAGCAGGACGACGTGGCCGGACAGGCCGCGCGGCGGACGGCGCAGTGCGGAGGCGGTGCGGAAGGTGCCGAGCACTTCCAGTACGGCGGCGAGCAGCACAGGCAGCAGGAGGAGCCCGGTCAGACCGGACAGGAGTTGGAGGACCTGGCGGGCGATGGGATCGCCGAGGGCAGGGTCGCCGATGGCGAAGAGGTCGAGGAGGGTGAGGTAGACGGCGTGCAGAGGGTGGTCGCCGGTGGTCAGCCAGGACGCCACCGCCAGGCCCAGGACGCTCAGCACGAGCCCGGCCAGGGACCAGCGCAGGCGGTGGGAGAAGAGCGAGCCGAGCGGCACGCCACGGCTCGGGACACGCTCGGGGCCATTGTGCGTGACGGTCTCCAGTACGACGGTGCCACGGCCGGCGGCAGCGGCGACGGTACGGTCGTCCGGCAGCAGCAGCGGTCCGTCCTGGCCACTGGCGTCCGAACCCTCCTCCCCCGCCGGGTCGTTGGCCGTGGAGGAGAGCAGGGCGAGCGTGCACAGGCCGGGGTCGGCGACCTCGCCGCGCCCGGATGGGGTGCGCTCGACGGCCCGCAGCAGAAGGCCGTCTGCCTGGACGACCTTGCTGGTGCCCGCGACGGCCGTCGCCACCAGGGCGGGGGCCGCGGTGTCGGCGTCCGAGAGGACGGTGGTGGAGGTGTCCAGAGCGGCCGGGTCGAGGCCGGGTGAGGCGACCGCCGCGGCCTGGTCCAGCAGGTCGGCGAGGTGCTGGCCGAGTTTGCGGTCGTAGAGCCGGATGACCAGGCGCAGTCGGGGGTTGAGGCGGCGGGCCGCGAGCGCGGCGCGGATGTTGGTCTCGTCGTCGTCATGGACAAGGGCGAGGGCATCGGCGCGCGCGACACCGGCTTCGGCCAGCGTCTCATCGTCGAGGAGCGGCGCCTGAAGGACTCGGACGCCTTGTCTGGTCTCCGAGTCGGCGGCCCGGTTGACGACCGCCTGCATCCGGGCGAGCAGCGCGGCTGCCCGCGCCCGTCCCTCCGTGCCGTTCCCGGTGTCGACCGTACCGGGCAGCGACGGCACGGCGACAGTGACCCGCATGCGGTACAGCTCCCGCAGTTCAGCGGCCAGGCGCTCGGCGAGGGCGTCATCGCCGCACACCACCATGTGGCCCGGCAGCGCCGGGTGCCGGGCCTGGTCGGGAAGCGAGGGCACGCGCCTCATGGTGCGCACCTCCGGCCCCCGGTGCCCGCCTGTCCGCCGTGTCCGCTCTGTCCGCCCTGTCCGCGAGACGGACCCCCGTCCGCCCGAGCGGGTAGTGTCCGGCGGCCATCTCCTGAGGCGCCGTATACGAGTCGGCCCACCCCTTCTCCCTCCCCCGATGCCGGTATCAACGACACAGCGACAGCAAAGCGCACGCCGCGGTGACCGGGACTGATCATGACGCATGAGCCGAGTGGTCACGGCCGGCTCAGTCGGCCCCTGGGTATCGCAGTCCGGCATCAACGAGTCGTCAAGACTGCCGGAATGCGGCAATGCGGTGAGGAGCAGCGCCAGTTCACAATGACTTTGGCGCACACAACGGGTGTGTCCTGGTGCCCGGCCCCGGCAACGGCCGCGGATACCCGGAAACTACGGCGAGACTTGGGGGTGAGGGATCTTGGAGGCCATCGACGCCGCCGCGCAGTTCCCCACCGTCATCCTCACCTCTGCTCTGGTCGTCGCGCTCTGCTTCTGGTTCCTGGTCCTGCTGGGCCGGGTCGGCGTACGCGACTTCGAGGCAGACGCCCCCGCGCTGGCCAGGGTGTTCGGAGGAGCACCGGTCGCCGTCGCCGCCTCCGTCGTCACGGTGAGCGGCTGGCTCGTCAGCCTCGCCGGGATGCTCGTGATGGAGCGGATCGGCGTGACAGGGTTCGGCGCTGCCCTGGCCCGCGTCGTGCTGCTCGCGCTGGCCGCGCTCGCCGCCTGGTCGGTGGCACATGCTCTCGCGGGTCCGCTCACCAAGCTGTTCCGCCACGAACCTGGGCCGCGACAACGGGACTTGGCGAACGGCGCTCCGTTCGACCCCGGCAGTCACCGCGCCCGCGGCTGAACCGACCGCCCGCGGCCCAACCGCCGGCCTCCTCCTGACGCCCCTGCTCGCGGCCGAGCGAGCCGCTTCGCCCTCGCCGTCGAGGCGTCACCTCTTCGCAGACTTCAAGGATTTCCTATGGATGCCACCACTGTGGGCATCGGCGTGACCGTCGCCGCTGTCCTGCTCGTCACGGTCGCCGTGCTGTTCGCCGTCTCCCGCCTGTTCCGCAAGGTGGAGCAGGCCGTCTGCAGGACCCGGGTCGCCGAGTCGGCCAGCCGCTCAGCCCTGCGGGCGCGGGCGTCGGCCAGAGTCTGCTTGCGACCACCGACGCGGAGTCCAACCTGCTCAAGCTGGCCGAACTGCGTGGCACGCTCGCCACCGGACAGGCCGCCCGCTGGGCCGAGTTGAAGACGGCGCACGTCCGTGATCAGGCCCTCGGCGACCCCGAGGACGACCAGCTCACCCGCGCGGTCGCCGCCCTCCCTGTTGGCCGACCGGATCGCCGCAGTCGAGTCGGCCATCTCCCAGGCCGCCGACCCACGTAGCCTGCTCGCGAATCCGAACGCCCGCCACGCGGCCCACCCCGTACTCGACGGCGAGAGCCACTGAGATGCCACTGGCATATGCGATACGTTTCAGCCACGGTCACCGCCCCTTCGTCCTTCCTGGAGTCACCTGATGGACAGCCCCCTCACCAGGCGCACAGTCGCGCGCTCGCTTGCGACCGCCGGTATGGCGCTCGCTCTCTGCGGCGTGGTGATGTGGGCCCTGCCCGGGCCCGGTCTTCCCGTACTGCTGCTCGGCATCCTCTGTCTCGTGGGTGCCGGACTGTTCGGCTGACCGACCGGCCCTGGTGAAAGAAGGCGTCGACATGCACGGCAATCCGCTCTACCACTGGATCGCTCTGGCCGTGGCCAGCGCCCTGATGCTGCCGCTGGCGATCGCGCTCCTACGGGGCTGGGTTCCTCCGTGGACGCGAGGGCGCACCGGAGGTCTGCGCCTTCGTGCCTACGGAATTCTGTGCTTGTACGGCGGCACATTGGCCAACGGTGTGCCCCGCCTGGCGAAAGCCTCGTTCGACGTGGTCATGGCCGCCATGCTCTTCGGCATCGGCTTCTACGGCCTCGCGGCCGTTCTGTTCCTCCTGTCCGCGGTCAAGGACAACCGGGCCCGAGCCGAGACACCGGATCCGTGATCGCCGGGGAAGACCCCCGCGCCGCCGTCAGGAGAACAGACTTGCCAAGGCGATGACACACAGGGCCAAGGGCGACCATACGGCGAACGGCGTTCCTCTGAGCCGCTGGTCCGGATCCCTGCTCGGCCGCAGGGCGTACTCGAGCTTCGGCGGCGTCGGCTGACCGGACAGTTCGAAACCGGGTTTGTCACAGCCGGAGACACAGACCGGTGGCGTGCCTAATGTGGCCCGTATGGGACGGCACATCAAGAAGCGCGCGTTGGTGGGCGGCAGTCCGCGTGCGGATGCCGTCGGGACGGTCCATGACCGTTACTGGGCGCGGGAGTTGCGCAGCGCGGTGCTCTACGGCGTGTTGCTCTTCGGGGCACTGGTACTGCTCGACTGGGGGTTCGCGCGGCTCACTGCCGTGCGCGCCGGATGGTGGGCCGCGCTCGCCGTGCTGCTCCTGATCATCCTGACGCCGCCGCGGGTGAGTGCGGCTGCCGGCGCACTCGGCGCGCGCGGGCTCGTGACCCACCCCTGGGTGCGGACCGACCGCCTCGCGGCGGTGCGCATATCCGAAGGCGCAAGCCAGCGGGTGATTCTCACTGATACGTCCGGCGGGCGGCTGGTGCTGGACCCACGCGTCCTGATCGCCAACCCGTTGCTGTGGCACCAACTGGATCAAGGTGCACGCCGATCCCTGGAACAGGGGACCCTGCGATCCGGCACGCCGGTGCTGGAGCGGTTGGGGCGGCGGATCGACGGCGAGCTGTGCCGCGGAATCCTCCGGGCCTCCGGCATGGAATAGCCCTGCGCGCCACAGGGCGGGATGCGACTACTTGGGGCTCACCGCACCTGCGGCGCCGAGGAGTTCATGCAGCAGGTGAGAGGCCGTGATCACCCCGAGCAGATGGGTGCCGTCCTTTGCCTTCTCCGCCACCGCCACCAACGGGCTGCGCACCTGCGCCATCAGAGCGGCCACCTCCAGCGCGGTGTCGTCGGGGTTGGCGACCGGCGGCGGAGCCGCCGTGCTGGACAGACACTCCCCCACGCGGCGGCCGGCCAGCGCCTGGCAGAGCCGGTCGGCGTGCTTCTCGTCGACGACCGCGGCAAGGGTGGGGTCCTCGATCACGTAGGCGGGCACCAGCACTTTGATCATCTGGGATGCCGGCAGGATCGCCTTCGGCTCACCCCGCTCGTCGAGTACCAACAGGCCGGGCAGCTTGTGCTCGGCCATCATCCGGGCCGCGTCCATGGCGTCGCTGTCGACGCTCACTGTTTCGTATTCGACCGCCAGGTCACGAGCGCGCACGGCGGGCTCCTCATCTACAGGAAACTAACCTGTGCTCAGCGTCGTACGTATTCCTGGTGTCGACCAGGCCATTGACGCGAAACATACGCAGCGACCTCGATAAGACGGATCGCGCCCCTCCGATTACCCACCGCGTTCACCCTGCCGGGACCGACGTGATCCCGGGTGTCTCTCCCGACACCGGACGCAACCGAGACCGCCACCGTCATGACGTAGTCGACAAGCAACGAGGCGGCGACCACCAGCCCGGCCGAAGGGCCCAGGTTGGTGGAGACGACCTCGTACGAGCCACCGCCGCTCGGGTATGTGCTCACCACCTGCCGGTACGAGAGCACCACCACCGTCAGCAGGATCACGACGGCAGCCGCGATCCACGGCGTGAAGTGCAGGTAGGCCAGACCGCCGAGGCTGAGGACCAGGAGGATCTCCTGGGTCGCGTACGCCACCGAGGACAGGGGGTCGGACGCGAAGATCGGCAGGGCAAGCCGCTTGGGGAGCAGCGTCTCGTGAAGTTCCTCGCTGCGCTTCGCCCGGCCGATCACCAGACGTTTGAGCAGACCGGTCACGTTGAGCACATGCGCGAGGGTAAGCCGCGAGGGGGTCGCCCTGGGGAGTGCTGAACCGTCGGGTGGGCGTTAAGGGGCCGTTAGGGTTTCGCCCGATGCGTACAAATAGCGCAAATGAAGAGGTCATACACCTCAGCGGGCATAGCCCCCAGCGGCAATCCCGCGGCAGCGCTTTTCCGTGTCTCTTCACGCGTCACCAACGGAGGCGGCGATCCAACAAGAGACGACTCGTTCAGCCCCGCGCAGAACCGTGCGGCGCGGGTCGCCGTATGGGGTGCGTCAAAGGTGTACGCGCCGCCGTATGGAAGCCGTTAAGCGAGGTCGAATCCGGTCGGGGAGGGGGGTTTCCTGTTGCGGTCCGATCCTCTTACGGATTTCCGAACCTCATTCAGGAGCTTGCGATGGCCGACGTGGCCTTCGTCGTCACCACGATCGCGGTGTTCGCGCTCGTGGCCCTCGTCGCCAAGGGGGTGGCGAAGCTGTGATCGCCGAGAACGTTGTCGGCCTGGTCGTGGCCGTCGCCCTGCTGGGCTATCTCGTCCTCGCCCTGATCTTCCCGGAGAGGTTCTGAGTCGCGACATGAGCCCCGTCCTCGCTGACGTGCTCCTGGTGACCGCGCTGATCGGCGCGCTCGCCCTGGTGCACCGTCCCCTCGGCGACTACATGGCCGCCATCTACTCGTCCAAGAAGCACCTGCGCGTCGAGAAGTGGATCTACCGCTCGGTGGGTGCCAACCCCGACACGGAAATGCGCTGGCCCGCCTACCTGCGCGGGGTGCTGGCCTTCTCCGCGGTGAGCGTGCTGTTCCTGTACCTGCTGCAGCGGGTACAGGACAAGCTGCCGCTGTCGCTCGGCTTCAAGCCGATCACTCCGGACCAGGCGTTCAACACCGCCGTGTCGTTCGTGTCGAACACGAACTGGCAGTCGTACTCGGGTGAGGTGGCGATGAGCCACGTCACCCAGACCGCCGGACTGGCCGTGCAGAACTTCGTGTCCGCCGCTGTCGGCATCGCCGTGGCGGTGGCGCTGGTGCGCGGCTTCGCGCGCTCCCGCACCGGGGACCTGGGCAACTTCTGGGCGGACCTGGTGCGCGGCATCGTCCGCATCCTGATCCCGATCTCCGTGGTCGCCGCCGTGATCCTCATCGCCGCCGGCGCCATCCAGAACTTCGGTGACATCCACACCATCACCACGCTGACCGGCGACAAGCAGGCCATCAGCCCCGGTGCGGTCGCCTCCCAGGAGGCCATCAAGGACCTGGGGACGAACGGCGGTGGCTTCTTCAACGCCAACAGTTCGCACCCGTTCGAGAACCCGGGCGGCTTCACCAACCTGCTGGAGATCTTCCTGCTGCTGGTGATCCCGTTCTCGCTGCCGCGCACCTTCGGCAAGATGGTCGGCAACGTCAAGCAGGGCTACGCCATCGTCGCGGCCATGGGGATCATCTGGTTCCTCGCCGTGGTCGCCGTGACCTGGATCGAGTACGCCCACCCCGGTATCGCCTCCCAGATCGCCGGCGGCTCGATGGAGGGCAAGGAGCAGCGGTTCGGCGAAGGCCCGTCCTCCCTCTTCGCGGTGTCGACGACGATGACCTCGACCGGCTCGGTGAACTCCTTCCACGACTCCTTCCAGGGCCTGTCCGGCGGTGTGCTCCTGCTGGGCATGATGCTCGGCGAGATCGCGCCCGGCGGTGTCGGTTCCGGTCTCTACGGCATGCTGATCATGGCGATCATCGCGGTGTTCCTCGCCGGGCTGATGGTCGGCCGCACGCCCGAGTACCTGGGCAAGAAGATCGGC
The DNA here is from genome assembly GCF_008806595.1 of Streptomyces luteolifulvus. Lineage (GTDB taxonomy): Bacteria > Actinomycetota > Actinomycetes > Streptomycetales > Streptomycetaceae > Streptomyces > Streptomyces luteolifulvus. Next base: position 310,151 of record NZ_VZRB01000002.1, read on the forward strand.
ACCCGCGAGATCAAGCTGGCCGCCTGCTACATCCTCATCACCCCCGCGCTGGTGCTGATCGGCACCGCGGTGGCGCTGGCTCTGCCCGACGGCAAGGACGCCATGACCAACATCGGGGCACACGGCTTCTCCGAGGTCCTGTACGCCTACACGTCGGCCTCGAACAACAACGGCTCCGCGTTCGCGGGATTCGGAGCCAACACCGAGTTCTTCAACACGACGCTGGGCCTGTGCATGGCCCTGGGCCGGTTCCTGCCGATGGTGTTCGTGCTGGCACTGGCCGGCTCGCTCGCCGAGCAGAAGCCGATCCCCGACACCGCGGGCACGCTTCGTACGGAGAAGCCGTTGTTCACCGGCCTCCTTGTAGGCGCCATCATGATCGTCACCGGTCTGACGTTCTTCCCGGCCCTCGCGCTGGGCCCGCTCGCCGAAGGGCTGGCGGCATGACCATCAACACCAAGAAGCAAGAGGACCCGATGTCCACGGTTACCCCGACCCGGGCACCGCACCAGGACGTACCGACCGGGCACAAGCCCGCCGAGGGCCGCGTCGGCGCGGGCCTGTTCGACCCCAGGCAACTCGTCAAGTCACTGCCCGACGCGTTCCGCAAGCTCGGCCCGCGGGTGATGGTCAAGTCCCCCGTGATGTTCGTCGTGCTCATCGGCTCGGTGGTCACCACCGTGCTGGCGATCAAGACCCCGGGCGACTGGTTCGGCTGGGTCATCGCCGCCTGGCTGTGGCTGACCGTCGTCTTCGCCAACCTGGCGGAAGCGGTGGCCGAGGGCCGCGGCAGGGCCCAGGCGGACACGCTGCGCAAGGCCAAGACCGACACCGTGGCGCGCCGACTCGTCGGGGACTCCGAAGAGCGCGTGCCCGGCACGGAGTTGAAGGTCGGCGACCTGGTCGTGTGCGAGGCCGACGACACCATCCCCGGCGACGGTGACGTCGTCGAGGGTGTCGCCTCCGTCGATGAGTCGGCGATCACTGGCGAGTCCGCGCCCGTCATCCGCGAGTCCGGCGGCGACCGCAGCGCCGTCACCGGCGGCACGAAGGTGCTCTCCGACCGGATCGTCATCAAGATCACGACCAAGCCGGGCGAGACCTTCATCGACCGGATGATCAACCTGGTCGAGGGCGCAGCACGGCAGAAGACGCCGAACGAGATCGCACTGAACATCCTGCTCGCCTCGCTCACCATCGTCTTCCTGCTTGCGGTCGTGACGCTGAAGCCGTTCGCCATCTACGCGGGCGCCGACAAGCAGACCTCCATGATCGTGCTCACCGCGCTGCTGGTCTGCCTGATCCCGACCACGATCGGCGCACTGCTCTCCGCGATCGGCATCGCGGGCATGGACCGCCTGGTCCAGCGCAACGTACTCGCCATGTCCGGCCGCGCGGTCGAGGCCGCCGGTGACGTCTCGACGCTGCTGCTCGACAAGACCGGCACCATCACGCTCGGCAACCGCCAAGCGGCCGAGTTCGTGCCGGTGCGCGGGACCACCGAGCCCGAGGTCGCGGACGCCGCCCAGCTGTCCTCGCTGGCCGACGAGACGCCCGAGGGCCGCTCGATCGTCGTCCTGGCGAAGGAGAAGCACGGTCTGCGCGAGCGGCACCAGGGGGAGCTCGTCGGCGCCGAGTGGATCGCCTTCACCGCCCAGACTCGTATGTCGGGTGTGGACGTCGACGGGCGCAAGGTCCGCAAAGGCGCGGCCGGTTCGGTCATCGCCTGGGTCCAGGAGCAGGGCGGCACGGTTGCCGAGGACGCGGACACGACCGCCAACCGGATCTCCGAGGCGGGCGGTACGCCGCTGCTCGTCGCCGTCGAGGACGACCGGGGTGCCCGGATCCTGGGTGTCATCCACCTGAAGGACGTCGTCAAGGAGGGCATGCGCGAGCGGTTCGAGGAACTGCGCCGCATGGGCATCAAGACCGTCATGATCACCGGCGACAACCCGCTGACCGCCAAGGCGATCGCCGAGGAGGCGGGCGTCGACGACTTCCTCGCGGAGGCGACTCCCGAGGACAAGATGGCCCTGATCAAGCGGGAACAGGCGGGCGGCAAGCTGGTCGCCATGACCGGTGACGGTACGAACGACGCGCCCGCGCTCGCGCAGGCCGACGTCGGCGTGGCGATGAACACCGGTACGTCGGCCGCCAAGGAGGCCGGCAACATGGTCGACCTCGACTCCAACCCGACCAAGCTCATCGAGATCGTCGAGATCGGCAAGCAACTCCTCATCACCCGGGGCGCGTTGACGACGTTCTCCATCGCCAACGACGTCGCGAAGTACTTCGCGATCATCCCGGCGATGTTCGCCGTCGCCTACCCGTCGCTGGACAAGCTCAACATCATGGGCCTGGCCAGCCCGGAGTCGGCAATCCTCTCCGCGGTCATCTTCAACGCGCTGATCATCATCGTTCTGGTGCCGCTCGCCCTGCGCGGCGTGCAGTACCGGCCGATGAGCGCCGACCGGATGCTCCGGCGCAACCTCGGCATCTACGGCCTGGGCGGACTGATCGCCCCGTTCATCGGCATCAAGCTCATCGACCTGCTCATCTCGTTGATCCCCGGGATCGGGTGAAGGACCATGAACAACTCCGTGGCAAACACCGGACGCCTGGCATGGGCGGCGCTGCGCATGCTGCTCGTCCTCACCGTCGTGACCGGCGTCATCTACCCGCTCGTGGTCACCGGCATCGGCCAACTCGCCTTCCATGACAAGGCGAACGGCTCGATCGTCAAGGTCGACGGCAAGGAGGTCGGCTCCAGGCTGATCGGCCAGCGCTGGAACATCAAGGGCACCGACAAGCCGGACCCGAAGTGGTTCCACGGGCGGCCGTCCAACAGCAACTACGACGCGCTGGCCACCGGTTCCAGCCAGCTGAGCGCCGGCAACCCCGAGCTCGTGAAGATGGTGAAAGCGGCGAAGAAGCAGGTCGCCGAGTTCAACGGCGTACCCGAGTCCGAGGTGCCCAAGGACGCGGTCACCGGCTCCGCCTCCGCCATCGACCCTGACATCTCCTCGGACTACGCGGACATCCAGGTCAAGCGGGTCGCCGAGGCGAACGGCCTGACAGTCGCCCAGGTCGAGAAGCTGGTCAAGGACCACACCGACGGCCGCGCTCTCGGCTTCATGGGCGAGCCGCGCGTCAACGTCCTCGAACTCAACATCGCGCTCAAGGAACTGGCCGACCGCTGATGCCGTTAGCAGCAGGGACAGCGGCCGGGAGTCGGCGGACCGGAACATCTGGCCCCACCGGCTCCCGCCGCCGCCCTGACGGCCCCGACCCCACCGACGACAGGAAGGCCGCACACCGATGACCCGGGTGCTGGTGGTGGAGGACGATCCACAGCTCGTACGAGCCCTCGTGATCAACATGCAGGCACGCCAGTACGGAGTGGATGCCGCGCCGGACGGCGCCACCGCGCTCCGACCGGCCGCCGCCCGCCAGCCGGACGTGGTGGTGCTCGACTTGGGCCTGCCCGACATGGACGGCGTCGAGGTGATCAAGGCGCTGCGCGGCTGGACCCGGGTGCCCGTGCTGGTCCTGTCCGCCCGGACGGCGTCCGACGAGAAGGTCGCCGCCCTCGACGCGGGCGCCGACGACTACATCACCAAGCCGTTCAGCATGAACGAGCTGCTGGCCCGGCTGCGGGCCGCCGTCCGCCGTACCGAAGCTCTGCCGATGGCACCCGAGACGACCATGGTCACGACGAGCGATTTCACCATCGACCTGCTGGCCAAGAAGGCCACCAGAGGCGGCCGCGACATCCGGCTCACCCCAACCGAGTGGCACCTGCTGGAGATCCTGGTCTGCAACCCCGGCCGCCTGGTCACCCAGAAGCAACTCCTCCAGGAGGTCTGGGGGGCAACCTACAGCGACAAGACCAACCATCTTCGGATCTATATGGCCCAGTTGAGACGAAAACTCGAAACGGACCCCTCCCACCCCCGCTACCTCATCACCGAGCCGGGCATGGGCTACCGCTTCGAGTCATGACCCGCTCTCGATCCTCCTGACCACACACGATTGCCTGCCTGGTTCAGGCCGGTGCCTCGCCGTATGCCGTGGTGGACCAGGTCCGGCAGCAACTCGTCGAGATCCTTGGCCTGCGCGCCTGCCGCTTCGAACACGGCACGCTGCTCGGCCGGCACCCCCGCCTGGAGCAGGACGGCTCGCTGACCGTCGGGCGCGCCAACTGGGACCTGGACAAGGACAGCTGGCCCGGCGAGGAGATCGAGCTGCGCGCCTCGGTGGGCGGCCGTTACCTCGGCCGGTTCATGCTCCTGCCGGAACCCGGCGCCGTACCACCGCCTCTTCAGGCACGCCTGGTGGCCGTAAGCCTCGCCGACCACGTCGGTGCCGCACTCGACACCGCAGGGCCGGTACTCGACCGCTGAGCGGGGTCCATCACCCTCACCAGCGGCTTCACCCTTACCAACGAGGGGCCCCGGACCCGGCCGACTCATGTCGCCTTCGCACCCACACCTCCGACCAGGGCTGTGAAGTAGTCACGGTCCCTCCGGTCATTGAGGTTCACCTCCTCGTACTCGTGCCGGGGCCAAAGGGGGCGGCCGTCGATCCATGGGACGACGGTGGGCCCGGCGTCGAGCCAGCCGTGCAGATCGACCGTGCCTACCGCTGGGGGTATACCGCGTCTCGGATGCCTGGGCGTGCCTGGCGGGTTGACTTCCATGGCGGCTTCCGGCAGATCCTCCGGACCTCCGTGGACGGCAAAGAGGACCAGGACCAGTCCGTCGTCGAGGCCGGGCAACAACACGTAGCGTTTGGGCACGGGAAGGGGCGCCCGAGCGGCCTGCACCAAGCCTTTCACCGCGGGCATCCCCTGAGTAATCATCCGGCGGCCGAACCGGAGTGCGTTGATGCCGGACAGGGCCGCGAGGATCAGCGGCACCAGGATGTCCTGGTCCTTCGCCAGGAGCCACCATGTCAGCACCATCGCGATGGCGAAAGCAGCGTTGACCACGGCTGGCCAGACGTACGAGATCTCCAGCAGGGCCGGCACGCGCCACCAGGGCACGGCACGGATGTCGGGTTCGCGGCGCGGAGCGGTTCCGTCCTCGTCCTCGATCGCCTGTCGGCGGGCCGCTTCGGCCATGGCCGCGTACGACAGGTCCGGCTCCCGGCCCTCGATGGGGTGGTCGTCCACGCCGGCCTGCGGCTGCCGGGGCTGCGGCCTGTTCAGGAGCCCCTGTCGTTCCGCCGTCAACACGTCCTTGCGGCGGGTCCGCTCGGTTCGGGGACGGCGTGCCCACAGCAGGTGCTCGCCGCCGGGCTGCGCGAGCACACCGCCGGTGCGCGCGTCGCCGCACCACCACAGCACGCCTCCGGGGTCGGGGTTGGCCAGGTGGTATCGCGGCTGCAGCGTCCGGACCGACAGCGGGATCACGTCACCCGTCTGCGGGTGGCGCAATACCGTACGGGGTTTACCCTGGGATGAAATGGCCACAGCGGAGCAGGCGATCCACGGGTGGGTGGACAAGGACCGCCGCATGCGGCGGTAGTTGACGAGGGCCGCCACGCCGACGATGGCGGTGACCGGGCCGCCTCCGACGCAGAAGACGGCGATGTCGTTCAGCCAGCCGATTCCGGCTTCGTCGGCCGGCGGACCGACCATCAACCCAACCACGACGGCCCCGAGGCCGCCCCCGAGCCAGGCCCAAGCGCGCCGACGGAACCCGGCAAGAGCGAACGCCGTCCCGGGATACGCGATCCCGGTCGCCGTGTCCGTCCCTGAGCGTGACTTGCGCAGTGCGGTCACTGCTTCTCCATCTGGTCTGTGATCCGCCCAACGGCCTGGGCGATGTGCGTCGTCCGATGCCGGACCCGATCCGGGCTCACCACCGCCGCCCACCGGCGGTGCTGGGCATCTCATCAAGTTCCTTCGGTTGAAGAGCCCTTCGGTAGAACCACTCCCCCAGCTGCGAGCCGCCCATCAGTCCCGCCGCGAACATCAAGAATCCGACCTGCACGATGAACCCGAGAAACGCGGCGTCCTCGGTGTCCAAGCCACTCCACCGCAGCAGCGGAACGACCAGACCGCCGACCCAGATGACCAGCAGAGCGACGCCCCGTACGCGTATGCCCCACGGAGTGGTCCGGCGCCGGACCCACTTGGGCGCCCGGCCGCGCAATGAGGCGATCGCCAGGGGCAGGGCGAACGCCGACCAGCCGATCGGCCAAAGCCACAGGAACACCACTCACACTCCACTTCCGGGAAACCACCCAGCGAGCACAAGCCCGGGCAGCTCAAGGGCCGCCCTGGCTCGCTCCGCTGATCAGTACCTATGTCAGCCGGTGATCTCGACCTTCCCGTTGGCCTCGGCGGGTGCCGTGGTCGCGGGCTGCGCGCCATCAGCGCGCTGGGTGATGCCCTTCAGCAGCTCGGCGAGGTCGACTCCCGTCGTGGAGCTGAGAAGTTCGACGCCCTGGGCGACGTTGTCGGCGACCGTACGGGAGAGCTGGCTGGCCCCGTCGGTGGAGATCACCGTCATCTTGTCCACCGCGCTGAGCGGCTCGGACGCCTTGGCGACCACCTGCGGCAGCACCTCGACCAGCATCTGCAGCACGGCCGCGTCGCCGTACTGCGCGAAGGCGTCGGCCTTCTTCTGCATGGCCTCGGCCTCGGCGGCACCCTTGGCTCCGATCGCGGCGGCCTCCGCCTCACCCTCGATGCGGACCGCTTCGGCGAGGGCGGCACGCTGCGCCTTCTCGCCCTCACCGGTCAGCCGGGCCCGCTCGGCGGCCGCCTCGGCCTCCTTGACCAGCGCGATGCGGCGGGCCTCGGCCTCCTGCTCGGCCTGGTAGCGGGCGGCGTCGGCGGGCTTGCGGACCTTGGTGTCCAACTCGCGGTCGGTCAGCGCGGCCTGGCGTTCGGCAACCTTCTCCTGCTCGGCCAAAACCTCCTGGTTCCGCGCCGCCTCGGCCAGCGGACCCGCGGCCGCGGCACGCGCCGCCGCCTCGTCGGTCTCGGCCTTGATCTCCGCCTGCTTCAGCGCGAACGTCCGCTGGGCGATCGCGATCTCCTCCTCGGCCTTCAGCCGCGCCTGCTCGGCGGCACGGCGGGCGACGGCCTCGGCGATGTCCGCCTCCTGCTTGGCGCGGGCGGCCTCCGGGCGGCCGAGGTCCTCCAGGTAGGAGCCTTCGGTGGTGATGTCCTGGATCTGGAAGGCGTCCAGGACGAGGCCCTGCCCGGACAGGCTCGCTTCCGCCTCCTCGGCGACCTGGCCGGCGAACGCGGCCCGGTCGCGGATGATGTCCTCCACCGACATCCGGCCGACGATGGCGCGCAGCGCGCCCGACAGCACCTCCTGGGTGAAGCCGACGATGCCGTCCTGCTGCATCAGGAACCGCTGAGCCGCCGCGCGGATCGAGTCCTCCGTGCCGCCGACCTTGACGATCGCGACCCCCTCCAGGTGGGCCTTGACGCCCCGCAGCGTGACCGCGCCGCGCACCGCGACCGGGATGTGCCGCGAGGACAGGTCGAGGGTGAACTTCTGCTGCACAAACGGCACGACGAACACGCCGCCGCCGACCACGACCTTCTGCCCACTGTTGTCAGTGAACACGCGGCCCGTCTCGGGATCGGTGGCCTTCTTTCCCCGCCGCCCGGTGACGATGAACGCCTCGCTCGGACCCGCCACCTTGTAGCGGGTGATCACGACAAGACCGAGTAGGACAAGGAGTACGACGACTCCGATCACAGCGATGACAACTGGGCTCATGACGAATCCCCCCTCAGCCCTCCCAGGGGACGGCAGATCGATGGGTACAGGTGGACGAAAAGACACCGTCGGCTCCGTGCCGGGTGTGTACAGCAGAGCGGTCGGTCAGCGTTCCACCAGGCGTACGGAGACCGATGTCTGCGACAGCGTCTCCTCCACCCAGATCTCGGCGCCTCGCGCCACCGGGGCGGAACTCTTCGCCGCGAGCTTCACGGGTTGTCCGGCCAGGTGGACCAGTACCTCGCCGTAGCCGCCTGCCGGGATGGCTGTGACGACGGAGCCGGAAGCACCGATCAGGTCGTCGTCGCGCGGGGCGGCGCCGGACCGGTCGCTCATCAGGGCACGGCTGAGTCGATACGCGAGCCAGCCTGTGCCGACTCCGACGGGCACGCCGATCGCGGTGGCGCCGACGGCACCCATCCCGGTGGCGCCCATGGCGATCGCGCCGGAGAAGCCGAGCATGGAGACGAACCCGGCGATGACCGGAAGCGACAGCCAGCCGTCGAACAGGCCGTCCAGCACGTCGACACCGTCGAAGAGTCCCTCAAGGATGCCGTCGAAGACGAGTGACAGCACGAGGAGTACGACCCCCGCGATGCCCAGACCGAGAAACCAGGCCATCCGCGGTCACCGCCTCTCCTCGACGCCTTCGTGCTGGTTGACCGCATGTTCGCATGTGGACAAGTGCAAGCACATTGCCTTGTTCCGGCAGTCTTTACACGGCTTTGATGCCGTGCTCTTCACATCCCGTCCGACAGAACACACTCAGGTTCGAGGCGAAGTGCATGGCGTTGGACGATTCGGGAGATGTCACGTGCGGGGATGATGCCCACCAGGCGCCGCCCGTCGATGACGAGGATGCGCATGCCACTGCCCGGGGAGAGCTTTTCGAGCACGTCTTCCTTGCCCATCTCGGTCATCCCGCCCAACGCCCACAGCGTGATGCTCTGGACCGGGATGCCTTTCGCCGGGCCACGATCGCGTGCGCGGCCTCATGAGCCAGCAGACTCCCGAGCAGCAACAGAGCCCCGGCCAGGCCGGCGACCGTGCAGGCGGCGTTCGACTGGTCCGGAACCCTGGCGGGGAGCGTCCGGCTGCCCAGGCTGTACCCGAACAGCACCACGAGCAGGGGCACGGTCCAGTGGAGGCGCAGCGGCACCCCGAGCAGGCGTCCCATCCGTACCGAGCTGTTCATCACCATCTCCTGCGGACGGTGTGGGTCCCCCTACTGACAGTGTCTCCCGTACCGGGGTCCCGGACGCCGGGCATGGATGATTGCGGCCGACAGCGAGGCTCTTCGGCGGTCGGGGCGTCTCGGGCGAGGTGTCGCTCCATCTGAACTGCGGCGGAGCCGTCGGTACTGCGCGAAACACACCGGGTGGCGCAGAACCCTCCGGGCTGCTGCAAGTCGGGCGCGGCCGCGTTAGGAAAGCGTCAAGGAAGTGGCCAGGGGCGTAAGAGCCGTGTCAACAGCGGGCTAATCGGCGTTGCGGCGGGGTTACTTCTAGAGGTCTGTTCCTTCCGAATCTCGTCTAGGAGCTCGCGATGGCCGATGTGGCCTTCGTATGCGCCACGGTCGCGGTGTTCGCGCTGGCGGCTCTCATCGCCCGGGGGGTGGGTCGGCTGTGAGCGCCGAGAACATCGTCGGGCTGATCGTGGCCGTGGCCCTGCTGGGCTATTTGGTCCTCGCGCTGATCTTTCCAGAGAGGTCCTGAGCACGGCACGGGGCGTGGGTACCAGAAGCGTCTGCTTCGGGGCATGTGCGGACCGTCGTACGAGGCGCCTACCGGCAACCTGCGGGTCCGCGTGACCCGGCAGCGGCGCAAACTGGAGGCAGACCCATCGCATCCACGCCACCTCAGCACCGGGCCGGCCGCGGGACACAGCGTCGAGAGGTGATCTCCTTGCTGTCCCGAACCGGCCCGGCGAGCGCAGAACGATCGGAACCCTGAACCATGGCACGCGGCAAGCTACGGATCTACCTCGGTGCGGCGCCTGGCGTCGGCAAGACCTACGCGATGCTGTCGGAGGCGCACCGCCGCGTGGAGCGCGGCACCGACTGTGCAGTGGCCTTCGTGGAGCACCACGACCGGCCGCGCACCGAGGTGATGCTGCACGGCCTGGAGCAGATCCCGCGCCGGGAGCTGGAGTACCGGGGCGCGGTGTTCACCGAGATGGACGTGGACGCCGTGCTGAAGCGTCGACCGGCCGTCGCCCTGGTGGACGAGCTGGCCCACACCAATGTGCCCGGCTCCCGGAATCCCAAGCGGTGTCAGGACGTCGAAGAGCTACTGGAAGCCGGGATCGACGTCATCACGACCGTCAACATCCAGCACCTGGAGTCGCTCGGCGATGTCGTCGAGTCGATCACCACAGTGCGGCAGCGGGAGACCGTACCGGACGAGGTGGTACGTCGCGCCGACCAGATAGAGCTGGTCGACATGTCACCGCAGGCGCTGCGCCGCCGGATGGCACACGGCAACATCTACAAGCCCGACAAGGTCGACGCGGCCTTGTCGAACTACTTCCGGCCGGGAAATCTGACCGCGCTGCGGGAGCTGGCGTTGCTGTGGACCGCGGACCGGGTCGACGAGTACCTGCAGCAGTACCGCGGGGAACACGACATCCGCTCCACCTGGCAGGCCCGCGAGCGGATCGTCGTCGGGCTCACCGGCGGCCCTGAAGGACGGACCCTGATCCGGCGAGCGGCCCGGCTGGCTGAGAAGGGCGCGGGCGGCGAGGTACTGGCCGTCTACATCTCCCGCAGCGACGGGCTGACCTCCGCCTCGCCCAAGGAACTCGCCGTACAGCGCACCCTCGTCGAGGACCTGGGCGGCACCTTCCACCAGGTCGTCGGCGACGACATCCCGCAAGCGCTGCTGGACTTCGCCCGGAGTGTCAACGCCACCCAGATCGTGCTCGGCGTAAGCCGTCGGCGCGCCTGGCAGTACGCCTTCGGGCCCGGGGTCAGCGCCACGGTCGCCCGCGAGTCCGGGCCGGACCTCGACGTCCACATCGTCACCCACGAGGAGGCTGCCAAGGGCCGCGGATTGCCTGTGGCACGCGGCGCCCGGCTCGGCCAATCCCGAATCACCGCCGGATGGCTGGTCGGCGTGGTCGGCCCGGTGCTGCTCACCCTGCTGCTCACCTCGGTATGGAACACCCGGCCTGCCGACGACGGGCCCGGCTTCGCCAACGAGGTGCTGCTGTTCCTGACCCTGACCGTGGGGGCCGCACTGCTCGGCGGGCTGCTGCCCGCGCTGGCCGCGGCCACGGCCGGCTCGCTGCTGCTGAACTACTTCTTCACCCCGCCCACCCACACCTGGATCATCGACGATCCGGCGAACGTCCTCGCCATCATCGTCTTCTTCGCGGTCGGTGTCTCGGTCGCCTCGGTCGTGGACCTCGCCGCCCGCCGCACCTACCAGGCCGCCCGGCTGCGCGCCGAGTCCGAGACCCTGTCGTTCCTGGCGGGCAGCGTGAAGCGGGGCGAGGACAGTCTGGAGGAGCTGCTGGAGCGGGTGCGGGAGACCTTCGGGATGGAGTCGGTGGCGCTGCTGGAACGGGGCGGCGAGGTCGAGCCGTGGACCTGCGCGGGCAGGGTCGGGACGGCCCGTCCCATCGAACGCCCGGTGGACGCCGACGTCGACATGCCGGTCGGCGACCACCTCGTACTCGCCCTGTCCGGGCGGGTGCTGCCTGCCGAGGACCGCCGGGTGCTGGCCGCCTTCGCCGCCCAGGCCGCCGTCGTTCTGGACCGCCAGCGGCTGAAGCAGGAAGCCGGACAGGCCCGCGAGCTGGCCGAGGGCAACCGCATCCGCACCGCGCTGCTCGCCGCCGTCAGCCATGATCTGCGGACCCCACTGGCCACCATCAAGGCCGCGGTCACCTCGCTGCGCTCCGATGACATCGAATGGTCAGAAGAGGATCAGGCGGAACTGCTGGCGAGCATCGAGGAAGGCACCGACCGGCTCGACCACCTGGTGGGCAACCTGCTGGACATGTCCCGGCTGCAGACCGGCACCGTCGCCCCGCTGATCCGCGACGTGGACCTGGACGAAGTGGTGCCGATGGCCCTGGGCGGCGTTCCCGAAGGTTCCGTCGCCCTGGACATTCCCGAAACCCTGCCGATGGTCGCGGCTGACCCCGGGCTGCTGGAGCGGACTGTCGCCAACGTCGTGGAGAACGCCGTGAAGTACGGCCCGGAGAACGAGGTCGTCCTGGTCTCCGCCAGCGCGCTCGGCGACCGGGTCGAGCTGCGGGTCGTCGACCGCGGCCCTGGCGTGCCCGACGAGGCCAAGGAGAGGATCTTCGAGCCGTTCCAGCGGTACGGAGATGCTCCTCGGGGCGCCGGGGTCGGCCTGGGCCTCGCGGTCGCCCGCGGCTTCGCCGAGGCCATGGGCGGCACGCTCATCGCCGAGGACACCCCCGGCGGCGGCATGACCATGGTCCTCACTCTCAAGAGCACGCCAGGCCGTCCACCGGTACCTCCCGACCTGCCCGCCCACTTCACCTCCTAACAGCCTCAGCGGCCGCTCAGGAGCCGGCGTCGCGGTCCCGCCTGGCGTAATCCGCCGGTACGCGCCCCGGGCGTTGACGAGGCGGGCGATCACCGTACCGAGCAGCGCCGCGACCATCAGGAAGGCGAGCCGCCCCGCATCCGGATACCCCTGCCACGCAAGCTCGCCATGTGGGGGCACCGCGAAGCCGTTGAGGAACAGCCAGCACACCGCGGCGGTGCCCAGCGCCGCGACGAAGCGGGCGCACACTCCCAGCAGCGCCGCCAGGACGCACAGCACCAGCAGGGCGTGCAGCGGGTCGGCAAGCCCCTTCGCCGCGCTGAGCGCCCCCACCGTCAGCAGCGCCCCGATGAAGGCCGCCCCCCAGACGAAGGGTGTGGGGACAGGCTCGGGTACCGGCCTGACCGCGGCCCGCAACGGTCGCCACTCCACCATGAGCGCATCCTTCCCCGGGTCACCTGCGCTGCTCCCATAACAGCGCCTCCAGGACGGTTCCGCGCCTGGCGACCGCCCTCTAACGAACTCCGTACGGGCACGGCTTCCCTGGACGCGCGACCCGTGGCGAACGAGCAAACAGCAGCGATACGGCGGTTCGCGGTGCACTCAGCTGAGTTCGGCGAAGGACTCCACATCCTGGATCTTGCCGGTGACGACGATGACGTCCCCTTTCTCTATGACCGTCTCGGCGGTCGCGTAGGTGAAGCCCTCGCCCGGCCGCTTGATGCCGACGACCGTCACCCCGTACTTGCTGCGCACATGGCTCTCTCCGAGTGGTATGCCGGTGGAGATGGCCGGGGCGACGGTCTTCACCAGGGCGTAGTCGTCGTCGAACTCGATGAAGTCCAGCATCCGGCCGGTGACCAAGTGGGCGACGCGCTCGCCCATCTCGTGCTCGGGCAGGACAACATGGTGCACGCCCAGGCGTTCGAGGATCTGACCGTGCTGGCGACTGATCGCCTTGGCCCAGATGTTGGGCACATTCGCCTCCAGCAGATTGGAGGCGATCAGGATGCTGGCCTCGATGTCGGTGCCGATGCCGACCACGGCGCTGCTGAACTCGTGCACGCCGAGCTGGCGCAGTGTCTCGGGGTCGGTGCAGTCGGCGACCACCGCATGGGTGAGATCGTCGCTGATCCGCTGGACGAGGTGCGGGTCGGTGTCGACACCGAGAACGTCCCAGCCGCGCCGCATCAGCTCATGGGCCAGCGAGCTGCCGAAGCGGCCGAGACCGATCACGGCCACACGCTGGTCACCGTGCCCGGAGGCGGCGGCGTGCTCGGCGAGCCGCTTGCGGCGACGCAAGCGCAGGTTGTGCAGGTAGTTAACCAATGACGGGTCGCTCCTCGGGTAGCTCGTAACGGCGCTTGCGCTCGCGCAGGGCAAGCGCCGAGACCAGGGTGACCGGGCCGAGCCGGCCGACGAACATGAGCACGATGACGATCAGTCGGCCGACGGTCGGCAGGTCACCGGTGATGCCGGTGGACAGACCCACCGTGCCGAAGGCCGAGACCGACTCGAACAGCACCTCCTCGAAGGGCTTGTCGACCACGGCGAGCAGAGCGAGGGTCGCCGTCATCACAAAGCCCACGCCGGCCAGCGCCACGGTCAGCGCCTGCCGCAGCACATGCGGTGCGAGCCTGCGGCCCATCACTGCGGACGTGGGCTCGCCGCGCACCTCGGCGAGCATCGCCGCACCCAGCACCGCGAAGGTGCTGACCTTGATGCCGCCCGCGGTGCCCGCGCTGCCGCCGCCGATGAACATCAGCATGCAGGTCAGCAGCAGTGTCGCATCCGTCATCGCCCCGACGTCGACACTGTTGAACCCCGCGGTACGGGACATCGCCGAGTGGAAGAACCCCGCGAGGATCTTCTTGTCCCAGTCGAACGGGCCCAGCGTGTCGTTGTTCGTCCACTCCAGCACACAGGTCAGCAGCGTCCCGGCGAACAGCAGCACCGCCGTGGTGATCACCGTCAGCCGGAAGTGCAGAGACCAGCCACGCCGACCCGTGGTGCGGGCACGATTGCGGTGCCGCAGCAACTCCAGCAGCACCGGAAAACCGATTCCTCCGAGAATCACGGCCACGGCGACGGGCAGCGTCATCCACGCGTCCTGCGCGTACTTCGTGAGGCTGTCGGCGTGCAGCCCAAACCCGGCGTTGTTGAACGCCGACACGGCATGGAAGAACCCCAGGTAGGTGGCGTCCCAGATGGACTCGCCATAGCCGAAGCGCAGCCGCAGTGCGAGCACCGCGCCCACCGCGAGCTCCACCGCGAGCGTGCATCCGGCGACCCCGAGCAGCACCTTCCGCACGTCCCCGATGTCCAGGCTCTTGGTCTCCGCCTGCGCGGTGAGCTGCATCCGCAGCCGCAGTTTCCCGGAGATCAGCAGACCCAGCAGCGAGGCCATCGTCATGATGCCGAAGCCGCCGATCTGGAACAGCACGAGGATCACGCCCTCGCCGAAGCCGCTCCAGTACGTGCCGGTGTCCACCACCACCAGACCCGTCACGCACACCGCCGAAGTGGAAGTGAACAACGCCGTCACCACGTTGGCGCTCCGGCCGTCCTCGGCGGCGACGGGCAGCATCAGCAGTACCGTCCCCAGCAGGATCACGGCAGCGAAGCCCATGACCACCGTACGAGCGGGATGCGCCGCCAACAGCGACTGCCACACCCGCCCCGCGCGCCCAGCCACTCCCGGCCTTCCTGCCTGCCAACGTTCCGTCAAGGATCCATCAGCACCCGGTCAAGATCCAGCGGGCTACCCTAGCCGAGCTCCGCCTCGGTGTAACGGGGCAGAAGAGCGTGAGCTCCGACTCCTCGGGCAGCCCGTCCGGCGCCGGATGTCGCCATCCGCATGTGATTTTCAGGCGGCGGGACTGGCTCTGGGAGTCGCCCGACTCCACTCACGGAGCACGCCTGGTTCGCTTCTGCACCTCCCGACACCGTCGACACCATCGCGACGGCCACCGGCATGGGCACCGCCACCACCCTGCGCCGCCACTTCGCCCGGACGGTCGGCGTCCCGCCGGACACCTACCGCCGCACCTTCCGCACCCGAACCCGCCCCGGCGCTCACAGTGTCGGGCGACACCACTGCCTGTGCGATCGTCCTGATGGCGGTCGTCTGCACCAGCCTGTACGTCAACTTCGAGCGGCGTGACCGGCTCTGAGCCGACGCCGTCGGCAAGGAGTCATGATGGAACCCACCCGCATCACCGCCAACCTCCACGTCCCGGACCTCGCGGCCGCCCGCGCGTTCTACACCGACTACCTCGGCCTGAGCGTCGAAGGCTTCGATCTGGGCTGGGTCGCCCGCTATCAGACACCCGACGGGCGGGCCGACATCCAGCTCCTGACCCACGACGCGAGCGCGCCCGAGCTGCCGGTCGTCTCGGTCCGCGTCGGCACGGCCGTCGACGAGGCCTACGCCGAGGCCCGCCGGCGCGGATACGAGATCGTGCACCCGCTCACCGACGAACCGTGGGGCCTGCGCCGGTTCTTCGTCCGCGCGCCCGACGGCAATGTCCTCAACATCGCCGGACATCGGGACGACTGAGGGATGAGAGCTGGCACCGGGGCCGATCGGTGCCCTCAGCCGCCCGCCGGGAACAGGGCAGTGACGCGATGATCGCGCGCCGGGTGGGATCTCCCCACCCCTCCCGCCCGAGCCCGGTCCACCCCGGCCCTGCCGCCCGCCACCGATAGCCTGCACGAGCGATCTCCGTCGGGCGCGACCTGTTCGTGCCGAACTCGGTCGGAAGGTGGGGCAGGAATGAACGCGACGAGAACCGTGGCCGTCTACTCGCTGGGCGGCACGATCGCCATGACCGCCGATCCCGCGACCGCCGGGGTCGCCCCGGCCCTCTCCGCCCGGGACCTGCTCGCCGCCGTCCCCGGCCTGGAAGGCCACGGCATCGAGCTGCGGGTGCACGACGTCCGCCGGGTGCCCGGTGCCTGGCTCACCTTCGACGACCTCACGGAGCTCGGCGCGGCGATCGACGCGGCCCTCGCCGCCGGCGGGGTCGACGGCATCGTGATCACGCAGGGCACCGACACCATCGAGGAGACGGCGTTCGCCCTCGACCTGCGGCACGGCCATGAGCAGCCGGTCGTCGTCACCGGCGCCATGCGCAACCCCACCATGCCCGGCCCCGACGGACCCGCCAACCTCCACGCGGCCGTTCTCACGGCGGCCGACCCGCGCCTGCGCGGCGCCGGTGTGGTGGTCGTCCTCAACGACGAGATCCACGCGGCCCGCCACGTCCGCAAGTCCCACACCACCAGCCCCGCCGCCTTCACCTCACCGGGCGCCGGGCCCCTCGGCCGGATCGCCGAGAACCGCGTACGGCTGACCTCCGCCCTGCCCCGCCGGCCCGCCGCCCTGGCGCCGCCGCGACGGCGGGATGTGCGCGTGGGCCTGTACACGGTCGGTCTCGGCGACGACGGCGAGCTGCTTGCAGCGTGGGAGGGCCGCTGCGACGGGCTCGTCGTCGCCGCCTTCGGTGTCGGTCATGTGCCGCTGCGGCTCGTCGAGGGTCTGGAACGGTTCTCCGCGCGGGTCCCCGTCGTCCTCTCCTCGCGCATCGGCAACGGCCCTGTCCTGACCGGGACATACGGCTATCCCGGCTCCGAGAAGGATCTGATCGGCCGTGGGCTGGTCCCGGCCGGCGACCTCGGCCCGTACCGGGCACGCCTGCTGCTCCATGGGCTGCTGGCGCACGGCGCGGACCGCGAGCTGATCGCCGCGACGTTCGCCGGCCACGCGTACTGAGCCGCGTATCGGCGTCCTGGCGGAGATGGCGGCGTGGCGGCGGGCCGCCGATGACAAGCCGGTTAATCTCGTGCCGTTATGGGGTGAATCGCCCGTCGAGCCGCCGAGCCCAGGAGGACCCCATCGCCGGGACGAAGTCGGAAGCCGCGCGGTCCGCGTCCGGGACTCAGCCCCAGGAAGCCGACCAGCTGCGGGCCATGCTGCGCCGGCCCGAGTACCTCAAGGCGCTGATCTTCTGCGGGCTGATCGGCATTCCCGTGGCCCTGATCGCGTTCTGGTTCCTTGCGGCGCTCCACAGACTGGAGCAGCTGCTCTGGACGGACTGGCCCAAGGATCTGGGCTGGAAACAGGCCCCCTGGTGGTGGGCGTTCCCCCTGCTGCTGGTGGCCGGAGTGGTCGTCGGCCTGGTCGTCGCGCGGCTGCCCGGACGCGGCGGGCACATTCCGGCGGGCGGCCTGCACTCGGGCGGGATCACGAAGAACGCGTTGCTCGGTGTCGTCATCGCCGCCATGGTCGGTCTGCCGCTGGGCGCCGTGCTCGGCCCCGAGGCGCCGCTGATCGCCCTGGGCGGCGGACTGGCCCTCCTCTTCGCGAGCCTGGTGCGGGCGCCGCAGACCCCGGGGTCGGCCGGGCTGCTCGGCGCGGCCGGCTCCGCCGCGGCCATCTCGGCGCTCTTCGGGAACCCGGTGGTGGGCGCCGTACTGCTGATGGAAGTGGCCGGCGTGGGCGGGCCGCAGCTGTTCGCGGTGATGCTGCCCGTGCTGCTGTCCAGCGGCGTGGGGGATCTGGTGTTCACCACGTTCGTCCACTGGACCGGTCTGCAGACCGGAAGTCTGGACATCGGCCTGCCCGAGCCGCCGCCGCTCGATGTGGGGGACGTCCTGTGGGTGCTGGTGATGGCGCCCGCCATCGCGTTCCTGATCCACTGGGTCTTCGTGGGCGGACGGTTCGTGGCCGGCTTCGTGACGTCCTGGACGGTACGGAACACGACCCTGTGCGCGCTCGGGGCGGCCGGCTGCATCGCCCTCTACACGGTCGGCACCGGCCGTTCACCGGCCGAGGTCGCCCTGTCCGGGGAGGCCACTCTGGGCGAGCTGGCCCAGGACGCGGATGCCTGGCCGGTGAGCGCCCTCGTCGCGGTGCTGGCCTTCAAGGGCATCGCGTACACGCTGTGTCTGGGCAGCCTGCGAGGCGGTCCCGTCTTCCCCGCTCTGTTCCTGGGCGGGGCGGCAGGCGCCCTGCTGGCGCCGCTGCCCGGCTTCGGCCTGGTGCCGGCGATGGCGGCGGGCATGGCGGCGTCGGTGACGGCGGCCCTGCGGCTGCCCGTCAGCAGCGTGGTCCTCGTCGTCGTGCTGCTGGGCAATGTGGAGACGGTGGCGCTGGTGGTGCTGGCGGCGGTCATGTCCTTCGTGCTGGCCCAGCTGTTGCCGCAGGGCCCGGGGATTCCCGCGTTCGCCGAGCCGGCCCGCCGCGCGTCCCCCCGGGACGGCTGAGATCACTTCGGCGCGTCGGACAGCAGCTGTTCGGTCCAGATCGTCTTGCCGTCGCGGGAGTACCGGGTGCCCCACCGCTCGGTGAGCTGTGCCACCAGGAACAGGCCGCGTCCGCCCTCGTCCGTCGTACGGGCTCTGCGCAGGTGCGGCGAGGTGCTGCTGGTGTCGGACACCTCGCAGATGAGGTGGTGGTCGCGGATGAACCGCAGGGTGATCGGCCCGCCGCCGTACCGGTAGGCGTTGGTGACCAGCTCGCTGACGATCAGCTCGGTGGTGAAGCCCATCTCCTCCAGCCCCCACGCGGCCAGCTGGGCCGCCGTCAGCGAACGCGCCCCGGCGGCGGCCGTGGCCTCCACGGGCAGTTCCCAGGTGACGACGTTCTCCGCCGCGAGGACGCCGGTCCGGGCGATGAGCAGCGCCACGTCGTCGGCGGCCTGGTCGGGGGCGCGATCGCGCAGCAGCGCGCCCTCCACGACGTCGCAGGTCTCCTCCAGCGAGCGGGCGGGGACGGCCAGGGCCTCGCACAGATCCGCCAGGCTCTCCTCGGCGTCCCGCTTACGGGCCCGGATCAGACCGTCGGTGTACAGCGCCAGCAGACTGCCTTCGGGCAGGGGCAGCTCGGCGGCCTCGAACGGCAGCCCGCCCAGCCCGAGGGGCGGACCCGCCGGGATGTCGGGCACCCGGACCTCTCCGGCCGGGCTCACCACGGCGGGCGGCGGGTGGCCCGCGCGGGCCAGCACACACTGCTGGGAGACAGGGTCGTAGACGGCGTACAGGCAGGTGGCGCCCACGACTTGGGGTGCCTGTCCGTCGGTCGGCTCCTGCTCCTCGGACAGCCGGTCCACGAGATCGTCGAGGTGGGAGAGGACCTCGTCCGGGGTGAGATCGAGATGGGCCAGGGTGTGTACGGCGGTGCGCAGGCGGCCCATGGTCGCCGCCGCGTGGATACCGTGGCCGACCACGTCCCCGACCACGAGGGCCACACGGAGCCCCGAGAGCGGGATGACGTCGAACCAGTCTCCGCCGACGCCGGAGGCGGCGTCGGCCGGGAGGTAGCGGTGGGCGACCTCGACCGCCGGGTGCCCCGGCATCTCGTGCGGGAGCAGGCTGTGCTGGAGGGTGAGGGCCGCCTGGTGCTGCTGGGTGTAGCGGCGGGCGTTGTCGATGCACACGGCGGCACGGGAGGCGAACTCCTCGGCGACCCTCAGGTCGTCCTCCTCGAAGGGTTCGAGCCGTTGTGACCGCCACAGGCTGAGCAGGCCGAGCACGAGCCCCCGCGCGACCAGCGGAACCATCATCAGCGAGTGGACGCCCAGGGCGAGGGCCCGCTCGGCGCGGTCCGGATCGATGGCGAGGAAGGTGGCGGGCTCCTGGAGGTGCGCGTCGAGGACGGGACGCCGCTCGGCCAGGCACCGGGCCTGAAGGCTGTCCGGCGGGAGGTGGATGACGCGGCCCACGGGATACATCACGTCCGCGTCGTTCGGCAGAGGGGTGCGGACCGCCGCCCGGCGCAGGGGTCCCAGCACGTCCTGCGCGGGTTCCTCGCCGTGCATGACCGGCTCCAGCAGGTCCACGGAGACGCAGTCGGCGAGCTCCGGTGCGGCCACCTCGGCCAGCTCCCGCGCCGTCCTGGCCACGTCGAGGGTGGTCCCGATGCGTGCGCCTGCCTCGTTGAGGAGGGCGAGCCGGCGCCGCGCCCGATAGCGGTCGGTCACGTCCTCGACGGTCTGTGTCACCCCGAGGATCTGCCCGGTGGAGTCCTCGAGCCGGAACGCCGAGATGGACACGAACAGCTCATGGCCGGGGTCCCGGCGCAGACGGGCGGGCTGCTCGGTGAAGATCGAGGAGCGGCCCGTCTCCAGCACCTCCCGGAGCTGTCCCTCGACCGTGTCGGTGTCCTGCTGGATCAGGAAGTCCCTGGTGTGG
This sequence comes from Streptomyces luteolifulvus, assembly GCF_008806595.1. Taxonomy (GTDB): domain Bacteria; phylum Actinomycetota; class Actinomycetes; order Streptomycetales; family Streptomycetaceae; genus Streptomyces; species Streptomyces luteolifulvus. The sequence continues at coordinate 330,612 of NZ_VZRB01000002.1, forward strand.
AGCCCACGGTGCTGCTCGGGCGGGACCTGGCTGAACCCCGCGATCGCCCGGTTCACCCGGAGGAGGCTCAGATCCGGGGCGTGCACCGACAGCCCGATCGGCGAGCGGTTGAACAGGCCGTCCAGGACGGACCGGTCGATGTTCCACTGGACGATCTCCTCGGCGGGCGCGGCGACGAGGAACCATTCGCGGGACGAGTCGTGCTTCGTGATCGGCCGGGCCCGGCACCCGAACTCCACACGCCGGCCGTCACGGTGCCGTACCGGCAGGACCCCGAACCACCCGTCGTTGGCCACGCACTCCGCCACCGCGTCCATGACCATGTCGTGGTCGCCCGGGTCGACGAGGAAACCGATCGACAGGCGTCCGAGAGCCTGCTCGGCCGGGTACCCGAGCAACGCCTCGGCCCGCGCGCTCCAGCCCACGACCCTCCCCCTGCCGTCCAGCACCACCGAGGCGGCGTGCCGCACGGCGAAGGGGTCGTCCGGTCCTTCGCTGAACCTGGTCACCGGTGTGTCCATCGCTACCCACCATCCACCTTCCGGGTGGGGCCGCGCGAGCGGAGCCGTTCGGGGTGGCTGCCGACCGGGGCCCTGGACCGGCGGGTTCTGGCGAGGAGCACCGCCACGTCGTCCTGGGCCGTGGAGGGCAGCAGCCCGGAGAGGATGCGGTCGCAGATCTCCTCCAGCGGGCGGTCGAGGTCGCGCAGCGTCACGGCGAGCTGCCGCATGCCCTGGTCCAGGTCTCTGTCCCGGGCCTCGATCAGGCCGTCGGTGTACAGCACCAGCAGGCCGCCGGGGAGCAGGGAGACCCGCTCGGTCCGGAAGTCCCGGCCGCCCGCCCCGAGAGGTGTGCCCGAGGAGCCGTCGAGGAACGCGATCCGTCCCCGGGCGTCGACCATCGCCGGCGGCGGATGTCCGGCCCGGGCGATGACGAAGCCGCCGACGGAGGGGTCGTGGACGGCGTAGAGGCAGGTGGCCATCTCGTTCTCGCCGAGGTCGGCCACGGCGGCGTCCAGGGACAGCAGCATCTCGGCCGGCGGGATCTCGTGCCGGGCCAGTGTCCGCACCGCCGCGCGCAGCTGTCCCATGACGGCGGCCGCGTGGATGCCGTGTCCCATGACGTCGCCGATGACCAGGCCGGTCCTGCCGTGCGGGAGGGCGATGACGTCGAACCAGTCGCCGCCGACCTCGTGATCGCTGGCGGGCAGGTAGCGCCCGGTCAGCTCCAGGCCGGTCACCTCCGGGAGCGTGCTGTTGGTCAGGCTGCGCTGCAGGGTGAGTGCCGCCGCTCGCTGGCCGGTGTACATGAGCGCGTTGTCGATGTTGAGCGCCGCCCGGGCGACCAGTTCGTCGATGAGGACGCAGTCCTGCTCGTCGAACCGCTCACGGCCGCGGAGCCGTGTGACCACCACGGCGCCGAGCACCTTGCCCCGGGCGACCAGCGGGACCAGTCGTGCGCAGCGGACCTGGGCACTGAGGTACGCGCGCAGCGGCGCGGCACCGGGGTTGGTGATCAGCGCCGGGATGTCGCTCTGGTAGAGGTTCATGGGACGCCCGTCGGCGATCACGCGCTCGTAGACCGAGCCGATCGGGACCTGGAGGGTGTCGCCCACCTGCAGCCGCGCGGTGGGCGCGGAGGGATCGGGGAAGGCGGCCGCGACCCGGCGCACCACGCCGTGGGTGGACCCGGCGGCCTCGTCCGGTTCCAGCACCGCCGCCAGCAGCTGCACATCGGCGGAGTCGGCCAGCCTTGGCACCAGCACCTGGACGACTTCCTCGGCGGTCTGGTGCAGGTCGAGTGTGGTCCCGATGCGTGTGCCGGCGTCGGCCAGCAGGGCGAAGCGCTGCCGGGCCCGTTCGGCCTCGATCTGCGCCTGCTGTCCCTGGGTGATGTCGATCAGGGAGGCGATGAGTCCCAGCCGCCGGCCGGCGCTGTCGACCAGGGGAGCGTACGAGCACGACCAGATCCGGTCGTGCTCGGGATCGGCCGGGGTGCGGCCGGTGCGGCGGACGTCGACCACCGCTTCACCGCTGTCCAGGACCTGGCGCATCATCGTTTCCAGCTTCGTGGCGTTGACTCCCGGTGCGACGTCGGCCAGGCGTCTGCCGATGTGTTCGTCCGCGGACACTCCGTTCATCCGCGCCAGCGCGTCGTTGACCCGCAGGAAGCGCAGGTCGGGGCCGAGCATGGCGAGTCCGACGGGCGACTGGGCGAAGAGGGACTCCAGCGCGGCGAGCGAGTCCTGTACGGCCCGGTCGGCGGACGTCTCCACGGCGACGGCCAGGACGCCCGTCCCGCCCCCGCCCTGCGGGTCCGCGGCCGGGCAGACCCACAGCTCCATCGGTACGAGGTGCCCGTCACGGTGGCGTACCGGCAGCGTTTCGCACACCGCCTGGCCCGCGCGGACCTTCCGTGCCAGCCGTGCGGCCGCCTCCCGGTCGGACTCGGGGACCAGCAGCGGGAATCCGTTCCGGCCGAGCATCTGCTCGGGGGGATAGCCGAGCAGGTCCTGTGCGGCGCGCGACCACTCCACGATGCGCCCCTGTGCATCGGCCCTCCAGAGCAGATCACGGAGCGCCCCCGCATATCCGACCGTGGGCAGGGGCAGATCCGGCGCGTCATGTGTCGGCTCGTGTGTGTCCACCACAGCGACCTAACCCCCGGGGCGCAGGCCCTGTGCCGGCCGGTCTCGTCCAACAACGGCGTCGGCACCGAACATTCGGGTAAAGCGCAGATAAGGCGCATTACTGACATAAGCGTATCCGAGGCGCGCGGGACGGCGAAGTGTGCCCGCCGCCGCTCCGCCCTACGGCTCCGCCTCGTGGTGGAGCACGAGGAGCGCGATGTCGTCGGTGCGCTGTCCGGTGGTGCTCGTCTTCGCCAGCAGGACGTCGATGAGCAGGTCCAGGTCCCGGTCGTCGGCGTGGGCGAGATGGTCCGCGAGCTCGGAGATGGAGTCGTCGAGGTCCACTCCCGGTGTCTCGACGAGCCCGTCGGTGTAGAAGGCGAGCATCAGTCCCGGTGTGAGCGGCAGCTCCGTCACGGGGTAGTCGGCGTCGGGGTCGATGCCCAGAAGCGGCCCGGGCGGCACGTCCACGGGCCGGGTGTCACCGTCGGGCAGCCGCAGGAGCGGCGGCGGGTGGCCGGCGCTCGCCAGCGTGGCGCGTCCGCCGGCGAAGTCGAGGTGGGCGTAGAGGCAGCTGGTGAACAGGTCGGGGCCGAAGTCGGTGAGGAGCCGGTTGGTCCGGTGGAGGACCTGGTCCGGCGGGGTGCCGAGGGCGGAGTGGGCGTGGACGCCGGTACGGACCTGCCCCATCAGGGCGGCCGCCGCGACATTGTGGCCCTGGACGTCGCCGATGACGGCCGCGGCAGCGGTGTCGCCGAGCCTGATCAGGTCGTAGAAGTCCCCGCCGATCTCCATGCCATGGGTCGCGGGCAGATAGCGGGCGGCGACCCGCAGGCCGGCGACCGCGGGCAGGGTGCGCGGGAGCAGCGCCTGCTGGAGGCCGTGGGCGAGCTCGTGCTTGGTGTCGTAGAGCCGCGCCCGGTCGAGGGCCTGGGCGATGAGGCCGGCGAGCGAGGTCATGACGGCGCGTTCCTCGGCCGGGAACTCGCGGGGTTCGTCGTACGACAGGACGCAGATGCCGACGGGCCGGCCGGAGATGATCAGCGGCAGGAAGGCCCAGGCCCGCTTGCCGCTGACCTGGGGCGCCTCGGGGTAGATACGGCGCATCTCCTCGGGGTGGGAGAAGAAGGCGGGGATACCGCTGCTGAGGGCCTGCCCGGCCGGGGTGAAGTCGGTGTCGAGGCTCAGGCCGTCGAGGCGTTCGATGGTGCTGGCGGGGTAGCCGCGGTATCCGGCGATCCGCAGCCGGCCGGCGTCGGCGGTGGACAGGACCAGGCCCTGGGCGCCGAACGCGGGCATGATCTGGTCGGCGATCAGGTCGATGACGTCCTGGACGCCGACGACCTCGGTGAGCCAGGCGGACAGATGCGTGAGCTGGTGGAGCCGGCCCGCGCGGGCCGGGGCGGCGGTGTGCCCGGTCTGCCGGGGCGCCTGTGCGGGCTGTGCGCCGCTGGGCACGATACGCACGCTGATGCCGCTGGCGTCGGGATAGAGGTGAAAGTCCAGCCAGACGTCCGGCGGGCGGCGCGCGGTGAAGACGACGGGCTCCCGGCTGATCACCGCGGCGCGGTAGCGGTCCTCGTAGGTGGGGTCGTCGAGCCAGCGCAGGGAATGCCACGGCACGGTGCCGAGCAGCTGGCCCGCGTCGCGGCCGAGCAGATCGCAGGCGCCGGAGCTGACGTAGGTGATGTGCCCTTCCAGGTCCAGCGCACAGCTGCCGCCGGGCAGTCGCTCGACGAAGTCGGCGGCGGCCATCGCCGGGCTCGCGGTCCGTCGCCCGGTGTCCGTGGACAGGACGCGAGGCCGGTCGCCGCAGGCGGGCGGGCTGCCGCGGTCGGCGGCCTCCTCCAGCAGCCGGGCCAGAAGGCGGCAACGGGAGGCGATATGGCCCTGCTCCCGCCGGGTCATGTGTGCCGGACGGGTGGTCGGCCACATCAGCAGGAGGGCGCCCCACGGCCCGACGCCGGTGACGGGCACGGCAGCCAGGGCCAGCGGGTAGGGCAGCGCCAACGCGGTGCGCGGATAGGAGCGGGCCATCTCCCCCTGGCTGCCCACCCACACCATCCGGTCCTCGCGGACCGCGTCGGCCACCGGGGCGTGAGCGGCCAGCGGAACCCTCGCCCACGGCTGGGCCAGCTCGGCCGACACCCCGCTCAGCAGGTGCAGACACAGCGTCTGATCGTCCGGCGCGAGCAGGTACATGGCGCCGATGGACGCGCCGGTCCGGCGCACCGTCTCCGCGAACGCGGCATCCAGTTCCGCCACGTCGGCGGCCGGACCACCCGCGCCGGTCACGAGGCACCTCCCACCAGACGTAAGCGAACTCGTCCTTATGGGACGCTACGCCCAAAAGGGGCGGTCGGCACACCCTCCGGTGGCCCCGGCCCGCACGCCCGGGCGCCCGGGCATGGCCGACGGCCCCGCCGGAGGGTTCCCGCGGGGCCGTCGAAGGGGCGTTTCTCAGTGCGGTACCGCAGCGGCCCGCGGGTGAGCGGCCTCCTCGCCGGCTGCTGCCGTACGAGGGGCCAGGGCCCGTTCGGCCAGCACGCCGAAGACCAGGCCGAACACCGTCCACAGCGTCACCTGGACGGCCAGTGCCGCCAGCCGGAACTGCCACAGCAGGGTGGCCGGGAAGTCCTTCGGGACCTCGTTGTAGGACGGCAGGAACGCATACGCGAGCCCGACGGCCAGGACGAAGAACGCCCCCGCGGCCAGGGTCGCGTTCCAGTTGCCCAGGCGCGGCGCCAGGCGCTTGCCCAGGATGACGGCGGCGACCGCGAGCAGCACACTGAGCACCACCATCAGGAAGTACAGGGTGGTCCGCTGGTCGATCGTCTCGGGGTCGCTCGTGGCGGGCGGGTTGGCGGGGTACTTCAGGAACGGCACGACGTACACGGCGACCAGGCCCGCGGCCGCGAGGAGCAGCGCGCTCGCGCGCGGCCCGAAGCGGCCGACGCGGCCCAGTGCGAAGCAGTACGCGAGGGCGGCGATGCCGCCGAACGCGACGCCGTAGACGAGCACACCGGTGGACAGGCCGGCGGTGGACTGCATCGTGCGGCTGACGGCTTCCACGCCGCCGTGCTCGTGGGCGTGCGCCTCCTCGAAGGCGATGGCCGCGTCGACGCGCGACTCGCCGAGGAAGTAGGCGACGACGAGCGCGAGCAGACCCGCGGCGAGACCCGCGAGCATGCCACGCACCAACAGGTTTCTGACGGTTGCGGAGTTCATGGCTGGACGTTCCTCGTCGCTGTCAGTGGCAGGGGAAGCCGAGCAGGTGGCGTGCGTCGTGCACCCACTCGTGGACGTCCTCGCCCGCGACGACGGAGGTGGCGCCCTGCTCGGCGCCGACGAAGTAGAGCAGGACCAGCATCAGGATGCCGAAGAAGACCGCCCAGGGGACGATCGCGCCGATCGGCAGCTTGGCGGGTACGGCGGTGGGGTTGGTGGTCGGCTGAGCGACAGACTGCGCCATGGCAGGCCCTCCTGGGGAACTCGCGTCCCGTCTCGGTGGTGCACAGGACGACGGGGGCGGGTCTGACTGGCCCGCCCCGCACACCTGGGTGCGCGAGCCGGGATTACAGTGGCGCGACCGTGCCGGACTCTCACCGGCTTCCGCTGAACCGTCGTCGGTGTCCGTCGTGGACACCGCCCGAGAAGGTATCGCGAAGCGGGGGCGCGGCCAAGAGCGCACGGGTGCACACCAGGGGCTTCGCCGAACCCGAAGTCCCCACGGCGGCAAGGAAGTCGGGCAGGGGAACGGACGGATGACGAGCCGAGTGATGTTGATCTCACCCGCGATCGGTGCGGCGCTCAGGGAGGCCCGGTTCGACGACGGCTGCTCGCTCGACGCGGCCGGACTGCGGCTCGCGCGGACCGCGGCCGGGGCCGTGCGGGCGGCGGACCGGGGCTGCGTCTCCCCCACGGTACGGTGCCGTGAGACAGCCGGGGCGCTCGGACTGGACGCCGTGGTGGTACCGGAGTTGACGGGTCTGGACGTGGGCCGCTGGCGGGGCGCGACGCTGGCGGAGGTGAGCGCGCGGGAGCCCGAGGCCGTCGCCCTGTGGCTGGCGGACCCGGCGTCCGCGCCGCACGGCGGGGAGTCGGTCCGGGACTTCTGCGACCGGATCGCCGTCTGGCTGGACTCGGCCGCGCGGCCGGCGGGCCGCACCGTCGCGGTCGTGGACCCCGAGGTCGTACGGGCCGCGGGCGTACGGGCGCTCGGGGCGCCGGAGTCGGCGTTCTGGCGCATCGACGTACCGCCCCTGACGGCAACCGAGTTCAGCGGCCGCTCCGGGCGCTGGAACCTCCGCGTCGGGCAGCCGCTCGGGCAGGAGTAGGCGGGCTCTGTCCGGGCCGAACCGTAGGCCGGAGCATTGTGCGCCACCGCCGCGCTTCTCGCCCTCGTGGCGACGACCCAGCCCGCGTCACAGCGGGCGCGACCCGGGCGTTGGGCCAACTGTGTGACCCGTCCACGAACCGGCCGACGAGCAGGCCGGATTCCCTAAGATCGTCGCGTGGTCGACATCCTCCTCGAACGCACGGTCCCGCTCTCCCTGGACGAGGCGTGGCGCCGTCTCACACAGTGGCCCCGCCACGGCGAGGTGGTCCCGCTGACCCGCGTCACCCTGGTCACATCCCCGCCGACGCGCGAGGGCACGGTCTTCGTCGCCCGCACGGGAATCGGCCCGCTCTCCTTCGACGACCCGATGGAGATCACGCTCTGGCACCCCCCGACGGCCGACGACGGCCCCGGCCTGTGCCGCCTGGAGAAGCGGGGCCGGGTCATCAGAGGCTGGGCCGAAATCGAGGTACGCCCCGGCCCGGGGGGCCGCACACGGGTCCTGTGGCGAGAGGACCTGCGAGTCCGCCTGCTGCCGGCCTTCGCGGATCCTGTGGTGCGAGGGGCGGCGGGGTATGTGTTCGGGCGGGCGGTGAATCGGTTGCTGAGAGGCGCGTGAGAAGGATCGCCGAACAGGGTGCGAGCGTACCGCCGAAGGCACATGGCGCACCGGATCCGCTCCCGCGGTCGTCAGCCGCGGCCGAGGATCCGGCGGGCTCCCGCGACGACCGCGGTGGCGAGGATCCAGCCGGAGACGGTCAGGAAGACCGCCACCGCCTTGCCGAAGCCCGTCGGGTCCACGCCCCGCGGTAGCCGAGGCTCGCGACCGGGACGAGGAGGCCGAAGCTGTACAGGACGGGGTCCCAGGCGCGGCGGGCGTCCGGGCCGGCCGGGCCCGGTGGGTGGTTCCAGAACCACAGGGACCCCGCGGCCGCCAGCAGCAGGAGCCAGAGCAACGCCCGGCGGGGCGCGTAACCGTAGCCGAACAGGACGTCCTGGACCGCTCCCGGAGGTTCGTGAGGCCGCGCTCGGCTGGGGCGCGGCCCGTCACCTCGACGACGCGTGGCTCCACCAGTGGCACCTGGCGCTCCAGGCCTGCTCCCTGATGTTCATCCAGCGCGAGGGCTTCTCGGACCGGGACCGCTGGTGGTTCTTCCGGCTGGCGGCGCGGGCGTGCTGGGCGTATCTGGAGGCGATGGGGACGGACCGGCCCGTCCGGGCAACGCTACTTCGCCCTCGTACGCTCTCCGAGGCCGTCGCGGCCCCGTCGTCGGGTGCTGCCCGCGCCCAGGTGAACGGGGCCGCTCCGGCGCAGGCTCCGGGCGCGGTGAGGCCGGCCGACAGGGCCGCCGAGGGACCGGCCGACAGGCCCGCCGAGAGACCGGCCGACAGGCCGGAAGAGGCCTCGGCGGCGCCCGCTCATGACCCGACCCTCGTGCTTCTGGAGGAGATCTGGTCGACCTTCGAGCGTCCGAGCGAGCAGCTGGCCCGGATGCGCGCCAATGGGGTCAGGGGGGAGGCCGTGGAGTCCGTCAAGACGCGCGCGCTGTCCTTCAGGACCGACCTGCGCAGAGAGTGGAGCACTCCCGAGGCGGCCCGGAGTCGCGTCACCCAGGTCGTCGGTCTGCTGCGCACGGTGGCGGACCGGGCGACCGACCTGCGCGGCGGTCTGCAGCGGATGTGGGCCGGGCAGGCTCCGACGCGCGAGGTGGATCAGTCACGTCTGAAGCTCGCGGACGCCTTGGACGAGTTGCTGACAGCCGTCCGCGACGCCTCCATGGCCGTCAGGAGGGCTCTGGAGGACGACCCTGGGGCGGCAGGCAGGCGGGCATTTGACGACAGGGCCTAGGCCACCGACCCGATCCGCCCCGCCTCCCCCGAACTCATGTCGTGGTGGATCGGGGTGTGCGCGCCGGTCAGTGAGACGCCGCTGCCCCCGCGTCGGTCGGCGACGATCTCGGAGGCGATCGACAGCGCCGTCTCCTCGGGCGTACGGGCGCCGAGGTCGAGGCCGATGGGGGACCTCAGCCGCGTCAGCTCCAGCTCCGTCACGCCGGCTTCGCGCAGGCGCTCGGTGCGGTCCAGATGGGTCCGGCGGGAGCCCATCGCACCGATGTACGCCACCGGCAGCCGCAGCGCCAGACGGAGCAGGGGTACGTCGAACTTGGCGTCGTGGGTGAGCACGCACAGGACCGTACGGGCGTCCACGGACGTCCGCTCCAGATACCGGTGCGGCCACTCGACGACGACCTCGTCGGCCTCCGGGAAGCGGGGGCGGGTGGCGAACACCGGGCGGGCGTCGCACACCGTCACGTGGTGGCCGAGGAACTTGCCGACGCGGACCAGCGCCGACGCGAAGTCGATCGCGCCGAAGACGATCATCCGGGGCGGAGGGACCGAGGACTCCACCAGGACCGTGAGCGGGGCCCCGCAGCGCGAGCCCTGCTCGCCGATCTCCAGGGTGCCGGTACGGCCGGTGTCCAGGAAGGCCGCCGCCTCGGCAGCGACCGTGCGGTCCAGTTCGGGGTGGGCGGCGAACCCGCCCTCGTACGAGCCGTCGGCGTGGACGAGGAGCGCCCGGCCCATGAGGTGCGCGGGGCCCGACACGACCCGTGCAACCGCCGCCGCCTCCCCGCGGGAGGCGGCGGACAGCGCGGACGCGACCACCGGACGGACCAGATCGCCGGCCCGTACCGGTGTGACGAGGATGTCGATGACGCCGCCACAGGTCAGCCCGACGGCGAAGGCGTCCTCGTCGCTGTAGCCGAAGCGCTCCAGGACCGGAAGACCGTCCTGCAGGGCCTGTTGGCACAGGTCGTAGACCGCCCCCTCCACACAACCGCCGGAGACCGAGCCGATCGCCGTGCCGTCGGCGTCCACCGCGAGGGCGGCTCCGGGCAGGCGGGGCGCGCTGCCGCCGACGGCCACCACGGTGGCCACGGCGAAGTCGCGTCCCTGCTCGACCCACCGGTCGAGCTCCTCGGCGATGTCCAGCATCTCTCGGTCTCCTCAACAGCGGTTGTGTGAAGGGCGGTCGGCGGCCGTGACCGTTCCCGCTGAGCAGGTCGGGCGAAGTCCGCCACGGTTGGGCAGCGCCCTGAAGGGGCGCGGGGAACTGCGCGACCAGCCACGACGGCGCCGCAGACGGCCGACGACGTATCGCGGCATTTCCAGCGGAGCGCCTAGTGCACGCCCAGCCAGCTCTCAATGGGATTGAGGGCGAAATAGACCAGGAAGATGCCTGTCAGGCCCCACATGAACGCGCCGATCTCCCGGACCTTGCCCTGAGCGGTCTTGATGGCGGCGTACGAGATGACGCCGGCCGCGACGCCCGCGGTGATCGAGTAGGTGAACGGCATGATGACGACGGTCAGGAAGACCGGGATCGCGGTGGCCCGGTCGGCCCAGTCGACGTGCCGCGCGTTCATCATCATCATGGCGCCGATGACCACCAGGGCGGCCGCCGCGACCTCGCCGGGGACGATCGCCGTCAGCGGGGTGAAGAACAGACAGGCCGCGAAGAACAGACCCGTGACGACCGAGGACAGGCCCGTACGGGCTCCCTCGCCGACACCGGTCGCCGACTCGACGAACACCGTCTGGCCGGAGGCGCCCGCGACACCGCCGATCGCGCCGCCCGCGCCGTCGATGAACAGCGCCTTGGACAGGCCCGGCATCCGGCCCTGCTCGTCGGCCAGCTTGGCCTCCGTGCCGACGCCGATGATCGTCGCCATCGCGTCGAAGAAGCCGGCCAGCACGAGTGTGAACACGATCATGCCGACCGTCATCGCGCCGACCTCGCTCCAGCCGCCGAACTCGACATGGCCGAAGATCGAGAAGTCCGGCATGGAGACCGCGCTGCCGGGCAGTTCCGGTGCGCCGCTCGCCCACTGCTTGGGGTCGATGACGTCAAGTGCGTTGAGGACCACGGCGATCAGGGTGCCGCCCACGATGCCGATCAGGATCGCGCCGGGGATGCCGCGTGCCTGCAGCATGAAGATCACGAGGAGGGTGACGGCGAAGAGCAGGACCGGCCAGCCGGCCAGTTCGCCGGTGGGGCCGAGGGTGACCGGGGTCGCCTTGCCCTGGTGCACGAAGCCGGCCTTCACCAGGCCGATCAGGGCGATGAACAGGCCGATGCCCATGGTGATCGCGTGCTTGAGCGCGAGCGGGATCGCGTTCATGATCATCTCGCGCAGGCCGGTGGCAACGAGCAGCATGATGACCACGCCGTACATCACGCACATGCCCATCGCCTGCGGCCAGGTCATCTGCGGGGCGACCTGGGAGGCGAGGACTCCGGAGACGGAGAGGCCGGCGGCGAGGGCGAGCGGCACCTTGCCGAAGAAGCCCATCAGCAGCGTGCTGAGGGCGGCCGCGAACGCGGTCGCGGTGATCAGGGCCTGCCGGCCGAGTGTGTCCCCTGCCGCGTCCTTGCCGGACAGGATCAGGGGGTTGAGGAGGAGGATGTACGCCATCGCCATGAAGGTGGTGACGCCGCCGCGCACTTCGCGCGCGACCGAGGAGCCTCTCAGGGATATGTGAAAGTACCGGTCGAGCCAGGATCTGCCGGCCGGGACGCGGGTTCCTTCTCCCGCGTCGTCGGCTGTGGTCCTGGGCTCCAGTGACTGGTGGGTCATGTGGGCCTGCTCCCAAGGTTCATAGGGGCACCCGCGTGTTGCCTCCGGCTACGTGCGGGATTTGGGGAGGTGTGCACGACCCGGGGGACGGCCCGAGACGAACGGTGGTACTGCGGTGATGCTGGCCGGCGCCGGGGTGGGCGTGGGTGAGCGGTTGCCCGGCAACGGCAGTCGGCGCTACGCGGTTCCCGTGAGGTGTTCGGGGCGTACCGGCGTCCTGTTCAGCTCCAGGCCCGTGGCGTTGCGGATCGCCGCAAGCACGGCCGGAGTCGAAGACAGCGTTGGGGCTTCGCCGACGCCGCGCAGTCCGTACGGCGCGTGGTCGTCGGCGAGTTCGAGGACGTCGACCGGGATGGTCGGCGTGTCGAGGATGGTGGGGATCAGGTAGTCCGTGAAGGAGGGGTTCTTCACCTTCGCCGTGACCGGGTCGACGATGATCTCCTCCATGACCGCCACGCCGAGCCCCTGGGTCGTACCGCCCTGGATCTGGCCGACGACGGACAGCGGGTTGAGCGCCTTTCCGACGTCCTGGGCGCAGGCCAGTTCGATGACCTTCACCAGGCCGAGTTCGGTGTCCACCTCGACGACGGCGCGGTGCGCGGCGAAGGAGTACTGGACGTGTCCGTTGCCCTGGCCGGTGCGCAGGTCGAACGGCTCCGTCGGACGGTGCCGCCACTCGGCCTCGACCTCGACGGCCTCGCCTTCGAGGACGTCGGCCAGACCGGCGAGGACCTCGCCGCCGTCGGTGACGACCTTGCCGCCCTCCAGGAGGAGTTCGGCCGTGGCCCAGGCCGGGTGGTAGGTACCGAACCTGCGGCGGCCCATCTCCAGGACCTTCTCCCGGACCAGCTCGCAGGCGTTCTTGACGGCGCCTCCGGTGACGTACGTCTGACGCGACGCGGACGTCGAACCGGCGCTGCCCACCTGGGTGTCGGCCGGGTGGATGGTCACCTGGGTGACGCCCAGCTCGGTGCGGGCGATCTGCGCGTGGACGGTGACGCCGCCCTGGCCGACCTCCGCCATCGCGGTGTGCACGACGGCCACCGGCTCACCGCCGACGACCTCCATACGGACGCGCGCGGTCGAGTAGTCGTCGAAGCCCTCGGAGAAGCCGACGTTCTTGATGCCGACCGCGTAGCCGACACCGCGTACGACGCCCTCGCCGTGCGTGGTGTTGGACAGACCGCCGGGCAGCTGCCGTACGTCCGCGCCCTCGCTGCTCTCCCACTGGCGCTCCGGCGGCATCGGCATCGCCTTGACGCGGCGCAGGAGTTCGGCGACCGGGGCCGGGGAGTCGACCGGCTGCCCGGTCGGCAGGAGCGTGCCCTGGGTCATCGCGTTGAGCCGGCGGAACTCCACCCGGTCCATGCCCACCTCGTCGGCGAGCTTGTCCATCTGGGCCTCGTAGGCGAAGCACGCCTGGACCGCGCCGAAGCCGCGCATGGCGCCGCAGGGCGGGTTGTTGGTGTAGAGGGCGATGGCCTCGATGTCGACGTCGTCGACGACGTACGGGCCGATGCCGAGCGAGGAGGCGTTGCCGACGACCGCGGGGGACGCGGAGGCGTACGCGCCGCCGTCCAGGACGATGCGGCACTTGACGTGGGTCAGCTTGCCGTCGCGGGTGGCGCCGTGCTCGTAGTACAGCTTCGCGGGGTGGCGGTGGACGTGTCCGAAGAAGGACTCGAAGCGGTTGTAGACGATCTTCACCGGCTTGCCGGTGCGCAGCGCCAGCAGACAGGCGTGGATCTGCATCGACAGGTCCTCGCGGCCGCCGAACGCGCCGCCGACGCCGGACAGTGTCATACGGACCTTGTCCTCGGGCAGACCGAGCACGGGCGCGATCTGGCGCAGGTCGGAGTGCAGCCACTGGGTGGCGATGTAGAGGTCGACGCCGCCGTCCTCGGCGGGTACGGCGAGACCGGACTCGGGGCCGAGGAACGCCTGGTCCTGCATGCCGAAGGTGTACTCGCCCTTGACGACGAAGTCGGCCCTCTTCGCTGCCTCGTCGGCGTCGCCGCGGACGATCGGCTGGCGGTGCACGATGTTCGGGTGCGGGACGTGGCCGATGTGGTGGTCGGTGCGGTTCTCGTGGACGAGGACCGCGTCCGGGGCGGTCGCGGACGCCTCGTCGGTGATGACCGGCAGTTCGCGGTACTCGACCTTGATCTTCGCGGCGGCGCGGCGCGCGGTCTCCGGATGGTCGGCGGCGACGATGGCGACCGGCTCGCCGTGGTGGCGGACCTTGCCGTGGGCGAGGACCGGGGTGTCCCGGATCTCCAGGCCGTAGTTCTTCACGTCGGTCGGCAGGTCGTCGTACGTCATGACGGCGTAGACGCCCGGCGTGGCCAAGGCCTCGCCGGTGTCGATGGACACGATCTCCGCGTGGGCGACCGTGGAGCGCAGGATCTGGCCCCAGAGCATGTCCTCGTGCCACATGTCGGACGAGTACGCGAACTCGCCGGTGACCTTGAGGACTCCGTCCGGGCGGAGCGTGGACTCGCCGATGCCGCCCTTGGTCGGGGTGCCCTGGGTGACCTTGGTGGGAGTGCCGAGGGGAGCGCCGTTCTCCGGCATCGTCAGACCGCCTCTCCCTGCCGGGCGGCCGCGAGGCGGACCGCGTCCATGATCTTCTCGTAGCCGGTGCAGCGGCACAGGTTCCCCGACAGCGCCTCGCGGATGTCCGCGTCGGTCGGGTTCGGGTTGTTCTCCAGCATCTCGTCGGCTGCGACGAGCAGACCCGGGGTGCAGAAGCCGCACTGGACGGCGCCGGCGTCGATGAACGCCTGCTGGATCGGGGAGAGTTCGGTGCCCTCGCCGGTCTGGGAGTCGGAGGCACGGTGGGACGGGCGCGCCTCCCACAGCTGGGCGTCCTGCAACGACGTACCGCAGGCGCCCGTACCGCATCCTTCGGCACGCTGCCTGGCGAAGTCCGCGAGCCCCTCGACGGTGACGACCTCGCGGCCCTCCACCTGGCCCGCCGCAACCAGACACGAGCACACCGGCACCCCGTCCAGGCGGACCGTGCACGACCCGCACTCGCCCTGCTCGCAGGCGTTCTTCGAGCCCGGCAGGCCGAGGCGCTCCCGCAGCACGTACAGCAGGGACTCGCCCTCCCACACGTCGTCGGCTTGCTGCGGACGTCCGTTGACAGTGAAGTTGACGCGCATCAGGCGGCTCCCTCCGTGCGAGCGGCGGTGCCGCGGTACGACTCCCAGCTCCAGGTCAGCGTGCGGCGGGCCATGACCCCCACCGCGTGGCGGCGGTAGCTCGCCGTGCCCCGGACGTCGTCGATCGGATTGCAGGCGGCGGAGCACAGCTCGGCGAACTGCTGGGCGACCGACGGGGTGATGATCTTTCCGTTGTCCCAGAAGCCGCCCTCGTCGAGCGCCGCGTTCAGGAACTCCTCGGCGGCCTTCGCCCGGACGGGGGTCGGCGCGGCCGAGCCGATGCCGGTGCGGACCGTACGGGTCTCGGGGTGCAGGGCGAGGCCGAAGGCGCACACCGCGATGACCATGGCGTTGCGGGTGCCGACCTTGGAGAACTGCTGCGGGCCGTCCGCCTTCTTGATGTGTACGGCCCTGATGAGCTCGTCCGCGGCGAGCGCGTTGCGCTTCACGCCGGTGTAGAACTCGTCGATCGGGATCAGCCGGGAGCCGCGCACCGACTCGGCCTCGACCTCGGCGCCGGCCGCCAGCAGGGCCGGGTGGGCGTCACCGGCCGGGGAGGCGGTGCCGAGGTTGCCGCCGACGCCGCCGCGGTTGCGGATCTGCGGGGAGGCGACGGTGTGCGAGGCGAGGGCCAGGCCCGGCAGCTCACCGCGCAGGTTCTCCATGATCCCGGTGTACGGGACGGAGGCCCCGAGCCGCACACTGTCCTCGCCGACCTCCCATTCACAGAGGTCGCCGATGCGGTTCAGGTCGAGCAGAAACTCGGGCCGCCGGTGGTCGAAGTTGATCTCGACCATCACATCGGTGCCACCCGCAATCGGCACAGCGGTCGGATGCGCTGCCTTCGCGGCGAGCGCCTCCTCCCAGCTGGCGGGGCGAAGGAAGTCCATGACCGGCTCTCTTCTTCGTCTCGTGGGGTCGTACGGATCGAGCCAGTTCGTGTGCGGCGGGCCAGGCTCGTTCATGTGGTGTTCACGCGGAGTGGGGTCAGTACACAGCGGTGTGCTCCGACGGGGTCAGTCACGGAAACCATGAAGGAGTTGGCTGGCCAGGGCGGGCATCTTGTAGATTCGTATGAATGGAGGTCCTCAGTAACCTCCCCGTTTTCCTGTGGAAACGCGCGACACAGCCGCGTGACCAGGGACACAGCCGGGACACGGTGTGTCCTCACGATCCATCGTAGATTTCGAGACACAGAACGGCGGCGACGAAATGCGGCTGCGCGCACTGCTGGACACCGATGCGCTGGGCCTGCGGCTGCTCGGCGGCGAGGACGAACTCGACCGCACCGTACGCGGCGTGATGACCACCGACCTCAAGGACCCCAGCCGGTATCTGTCGGGCGGGGAACTGGTGCTCACGGGCCTGGCCTGGCGCCGGGACGCCGCGGACTCCGAGCCGTTCGTACGGATCCTGGTGGCGGCCGGGGTGATCGCTCTCGCGGCCGGTGAGGCAGAGCTCGGCGACATCCCGGAGGACCTGGTCGTGGCCTGTGCCCGGCACCGGTTGCCGCTGTTCGCCGTGCACGAGTCGGTTGCGTTCGCAACGATCACCGAGCATGTCGTACGGCAGGTCTCCGGGGAGCGGGCCGGCGACCTCGCGGCCGTCGTGGACCGGCATCGCCGGATGATGACCTCGGGCCCCGCGGGCGGCGGCCCGGACGTGGTCCTCGACCTGCTCGGCTCCGACCTGGACCTGCGGGCCTGGGTGCTCTCGCCGACCGGGCGGCTGATCGCGGGCCCGAAGGTCGGGGGGCCCGCGCTGCCCGCCGACGTGTGCGCGAAGCTCGCGGCCGAGCAGCTGGCGGCCGCCCGCACGGGCCGGCGCGGACCGCACCGGCTGCCGCTCGGCTCCACCACGTACTCCCTCTTCCCGGTCCGCAGCAACGGCCGCTCGCCGCAGGCCGCCCGGGACGTGCGCGAGACCGTGCTCTCCGACTGGCTGCTGGCCGTCGAGGCGGACGCCGGGGACTGGCCCGAGGAGCGGCTCGACCTGCTCCAGGGCGTCACCCAGCTGATCGCGGTCGAGCGGGACCGGCGGGACGCGGCGCGCACGGTGCGGCGGCGGCTCGCGCAGGAGGTGTTCGAGCTGGTGCAGGCGGGTGCCGCGCCCGCCGAGATCGCGGCGCGGCTGCGGGTCGCCGCGCCGGTGCTGCTGCCCGGGCTCGGGGCGGCCCCGCACTGGCAGGTGGTCGTGGCCGGGGTCGAGTGGGACGACGCCGGAATCGAGGGCGGCCCGGTCGCCCAGTCGCTCCTTGAGGAGATCCTCGTCGACCCGCTGGCCGCCGGCCCCGAGCATTCGGACCGCATCGCCGTGGCCCATATGAGCGACGAGGCCGTCGCGCTCGTACCGCTGCCCGCGGTGTCGAGCGAGCACGACGGCTCCGAGGAGGGAATCCTCGCCGAGGCGCTCCTGGAGTCCGTACGGGACCCGCTGGCGGCCGGTCTGGACGACGACGGCCGGGTCACGCTCGGCGTCAGCGCGGCCGTGCACTCGGCGGAGGGGCTGCGCGGGGCCCTGGAGGAGGCACGGCACGCGCGGCGGGTGGCGGCGGCGCGGCCCGGCCGGGTGTGCGCGGCGGGGCACCAGGAGCTGGCCTCGCACGTCCTGCTGCTGCCGTTCGTCCCCGACGACGTCCGCCGCGCCTTCACGGCCCGGCTGCTCGACCCGCTGCGGGACTACGACCGCCGTCACCGCGCGGAGCTGATTCCGACGCTGGAGGCGTTCCTGGACTGCGACGGCTCCTGGACCCGCTGCGCGAGCCGGCTGCATCTGCACGTCAACACGCTGCGCTACCGGATCGGGCGGATCGAGCAGTTGACGAGCCGTGACCTGTCCCGGCTGGAGGACAAGCTCGATTTCTTCCTGGCGTTGCGGATGAGCTGAGGTCACACCGTCAGGGGGCCGGGCGGGTACCGAATCCGGTCAGCGTCCCTCGACTTTGTGAAATACTTCACCCACCCCCTTGGCCGGGGCCCTGGAATCGTGCTGAGATGCCGCCACCACTCAACAGCTCGATGGCGTGCTCGGGGAGGGCAAGGTGGCGTATACCGCCATGTCTGGTAACGGAACGACCGGTGACGATCCACTCCAGACCGCGGTATGGCGGCTGCGCTCGCGCGCCTGCTGGGCCGACGCGGCGGACCTGCTCCAGCCGGTGACCGCCGCCGCGGCGCTGCAGCGGGCCGGTCTGCTCGTGGAGCGGTGTCTGTACACCGAGCAGGGCTGGGAGGAGGCCGAGGACGCGCTGCGCACGGCGGAGGCCCTGGCCCACGGGGACGACGAGCGGGGCGCGGCCGCTTGTGAACGCGGGCAGCTTGCCTACGCGGCCACCCTGCACGGGGTACGGGACCGGGCCGACGAGGCGCGGGCCGCGCTCGGGCGGGCGGCGGCGCTGATCCCTCCGGGGGCGCCGGCGCGGGCACTGCTGGACTTCCGGCGCGGGCTGCTCGCGGAGAACCTCGCGCGCTCACCGCAGGCGGCACGGGCGGCGTACCGCCGCGCCCACGCGGGGGCCACCGCACACGACGACCCGCTGCTGCTCTCGTTCACCTGGCGGCACCTGGCCGGACTCGCCCTGCGGGACGGCGAGCTGGCGGAGGCGCGGCACGGGTTCACCGAATCCCTGCGGATCCGGGAGGAGTTGGGCTACCTCGTGGGTACGGCGCCCGCGCTGGCCTCCCTGGCCGACGCGGAGAGCGAGCCGGAGGCCTCACGGCTGCGGGAGGAGGCTCGCCGCCTGTTCCGGCTGCTGGGCGGCGTCCCGACATGGCTGGCCAGACAGCTGGCCCCACCGGCGGCGACGGCGTAACCGCCCCGGGCCGGCCGTCAAGCGGCGGGCAGCCGTTGCCGCTGGGGCGAACGGGGGTCCCCCGAGCGAAGCCGAGACTGACGGCGCCCTGGCGGCCCCGGCAGCGGCGCCCTGCCGTCAGGCCGCCCCGACCCGCCGCTGAGCGGACCACCAAGCTCGGGGCAGTCGCCGTCGGGGGGCCACAGGTGCAGGCGGCGCGCAGGGCGGGCGCGACCCACCCCCGACACCGGAACCCCGCCATCAGGCACGCCGCCGAGCGAACCATCAAGCTCCAGGCAGTCGTGCCGCCAGGGGCGGCGCAGGTGGGCGCAGGCCGCGCCCGGTCGGTGCCGGGCCGCGCGACCGACCCCCCGGACCCGGCAGCGGCGCCGCCCTGCTCAGCTCGCGCCCGCGAAATGCTCCGCCACCAGCGAGCGCACCACGTCCACGTCCCGGGCGATCAGCGCGTCCAGCAGAGCCGTGTGTTCCGCCGCGTCCGCCAGCAGCTCGGCGCGGCCGTGCGGCGCTGGCCCGCCCATCAGGGGCCACTGTGCCCGCCGGTGCAGGTCCCCGGCGATGTGGACGAGCTGTTCGTTGCCGGACAGCTCCAGCGCCGCCCGGTGGAAGGCCCGGTCGGACTCGGCGTACGTCGCACGGCAGCCGGAGGACGCGGCGCGCACGGTCGCGTCGGCGAGCGGCCGTAGTTCCGCCCAGCGCTCGGCCGGCACCGTGCGGGCCAGCCGGAGCATCACCGGGACCTCGATCAGCGCGCGGACCTCGGCCAGCTCCGCCAGCTCCCGCGCTCCGCGCTCGATCACCCGGAACCCCCGGTTGGGGACCACCTCGACCGCGCCCTCCAGGGCGAGCTGCTGCATCGCCTCACGGACGGGCGTCGCGGAGACGCCGAAGCGGTCGCCGAGGGCGGGGGCCGAGTAGACCCCGCCCGGTGTCAGCTCGCCCGCGACCAGGGCGGTGCGCAGGGCGTCGAGGATCTGGCCGCGCACGGAGGGCCGCTGGACGACGGCGCGGGGCCGTGGAATGGGCTGCTCACTGTGCGTGTGCTCGCCGCGTGCGGCGCCCTGCGGGGCACATCGTTCCCGGTCCACGTCCTAGGCCCGCACCTGCTGCGGAACCCGGACGGCGCCCGAGGGAAGATCGGCAAGCCCCGGAATCCCCGTCCCGGAGGAGCCCTGCGCGCCCTGTTTCACGGGTCCTCCTCCGGACGTGTCGGTACTTGGGGTCATTACGGCTGGTTGTTACTCGTCCGTCAAGCACCTTAGGCGGAGAAGCCGGTAGTTCAAACCCGGGCGACTTCTGGTAAGGCAAGGCTTGCCTTTTCGTCATGCGTTCACAAGCGCCTTCGTCCCGCATCCCGCCCCGCCCCGGCGCGCGCCTCCCGTAGGATCGCCCGCGAACCAATCGCCCGCCGGTTACAGCTGATTCACAACTTCCTCACTTGCCGCGGGAACTTTCCGTGGAACCATCCGTCCGGGTAGTCTTATTCGAACTCAACTCCCGCCCCTCAAGCGGCAGTTCGAGCAGAACGCTGCCCTGGGCATCCCCTTGCACTTCCTTGGCGGCCTCTTGCCCCGAAACCCCCTGAGGGCCGGTGGGATTGGGCCACTATGGCGGGCGTTACGCCCTATCCCAATGCAAGGGACCCCAGATGAGACTGACCGACATATCGCTGAACTGGCTGCTTCCGGGCGCCGTACTGCTCCTGGGCATGCTGGCGGCGGTTGCGGTGCTGGCGCGCGGTAAGCGCTCCTCGGGGAAGGACGCGAGCGCGGACGACTCGTGGGAGCGCAGCGAGGAGCGCCGCAGGCGCAAGGAGGCCATCTACGGCACGGCCTCCTACGTCCTTCTGTTCTGCTGTGCGGCCGTGGCCGCCGCGCTCTCCTTCCACGGCCTGGTCGGCTTCGGCGAACAGAATCTCGGCCTCTCCGGCGGCTGGGAGTACCTCGTGCCGTTCGGCCTGGACGGCGCGGCCATGTTCTGCTCCGTGCTCGCGGTGCGCGAGGCAAGCCACGGTGACGCGGCGCTCGGCTCCCGGATCCTCGTGTGGACGTTCGCGGGCGCCGCGGCCTGGTTCAACTGGGTGCACGCGCCCAGGGGCCTCGGCCACGCGGGCGCCCCGCACTTCTTCGCCGGCATGTCCCTCTCCGCGGCCGTCCTCTTCGACCGCGCGCTGAAGCAGACCCGCCGGGCCGCCCTGCGCGAGCAGGGCCTGGTGCCGCGTCCGCTGCCCCAGATCCGTATAGTCCGCTGGCTGCGGGCCCCCCGTGAGACCTACAGGGCCTGGTCGCTGATGCTTCTGGAAGGCGTGCGCAGCCTGGACGAGGCGGTGGACGAGGTCCGCGAGGACCAGCGCCAGAAGGACGCGGCCCGGCAGCGGCGCCGCGAGCAGGAGCGGGTCGAGCGGGCCCAGCTCAAGGCGATCAGCCGGGGCCACCGCGGCTTCATCGGCCGGGCCGGCGGACGCGAGCTGGAGGCTCAGGCCACCCTGGAGCGGGCCACCGCCACGGTCTCTGCGGAGCCCGCCATATCAACGCCCGAACTGCCCGCCCGGTCACGGCCCTCCCTGCAGCCGGTCCGCAAGAGTTCTGAGTCGCACACGGTCGACCTCACCGCGGAGGACGACACCATGGCCCTGCCGCGTCTGGACTCCCTGGAGCGCAAACTCAAGGACCTGGAGCAGCAGTTCGGCTAGAAGTCTCAGGCGGTCACCGGGCGCCGGGACCACGGGAAGGGGCGTGACCCACAAGGGTCACGCCCCTTCCCGTTTCAAGCCAATCCGGCATCGAGCTCGAACCACACCGCCTTTCCGACCCCGTGGGTCCGCACGCCCCACGAGTCCGCCAGGGACTGCACCAGGACGAGGCCCCTGCCGTGCGTACTGTCGTCGGCGTTCGGTACGCGCAGTCTGGGTCTGCGGGGCACGAAGTCCCGTACCTCCACCCGGAGTCCACGGGGCCCCACGGTGGCGGTCAGCACGGCGTCATGGTCGGTGTGGACGAGTGCGTTGGTGACGAGTTCGCTGGTGAGCAGTTCCGCTGTCTCCGATCGTCCGGGCCTCCCCCAGGTCCGTAACAGCTCACGCAGGGCCTTGCGTGCCTCGGGCACCGCCCGCAGGTCCGCCCGCCCGAGTCTGCGCCTGAGCTGCGGTGCCGGCGCCCGTTCCATGGGGCTCGCGGCCTCGTCCTCCACCATCTCCACCGAGAAGGCCCCGACTGTCGTGGGACCGCCTCCTCGCACCTGCCTCTTCATGACCCCCGCCCGCGTGCCGATGTCGATGCCCCTCCTGCTCGAACACGTTCACGGGATCCATGCCCCGTGGGGCACGGGCCAGTCATGTCGAATCATCAACGACCAGGTGTTCGGCCACGGGTGCGGCGGTCTTGGACGGCTGATGCACGAATGGAGCGGCGAAACTGGCCGGAATCCGCCGCCGGTTCGACGGACCGTCAGTACAGACCGTCAGTACAGCTTGTTGACGGCCGGTCCTTCAGCCTGGCCTCGGTCTCCGGTCGGACTAAGGCCGCGGCACATTGCGCAGGTTGGAGCGGGCCATCTGGAGCATCCGGCCCACCCCGCCGTCCAGCACGATCTTCGACGCGGACAGGGCGAAGCCGGTCACCATCTCGGCGCTGATCTTCGGTGGGATGGAGAGGGCGTTGGGGTCGGTAGCGACGTCGACGAGGGCCGGACCCTTGTGCCGGAACGCTTCCTTCAGCGCCCCGGCGAGCTGTCTGGGCTTCTCGACGCGGATGCCGTGGGCACCGCAGGCGCGGGCCACGGCGGCGAAGTCGGGGTTCTTGTTCGTGGTGCCGTAGGAGGGCAGTCCCGCGACCAGCATCTCCAACTCCACCATGCTCAGGGAGGAGTTGTTGAAGAGGACGACCTTTACCGGCAGGTCGTGCTGGACGAGGGTGAGGAAGTCGCCCATCAGCATGGAGAATCCGCCGTCGCCGGACATTGACACGACCTGGCGGCCGCGATCGGTGAACTGGGCGCCGATCGCCATCGGCAGCGCGTTCGCCATCGAGCCGTGGGAGAAGGAACCGATGACGCGGCGGCGGCCGTTGGGCGAGATGTAGCGGGCGGCCCATACGTTGCACATTCCGGTGTCGACCGTGAAGACCGCGTCCTCGTCGGCGAGTTCGTCGAGCACGGAGGCCACGTACTCGGGATGGATCGGCACATGCTTGTCGACCTTGCGGGTGTACGCCTTGACGACCCCTTCCAGCGCGTCCGCGTGTTTCTTGAGCATCTTGTCGAGGAAGCGCCGGTCCTCCTTGGGCTTCACGCGCGGAAGGAGACAGCGCAGCGTCTCCTTCACATCGCCCCACACGGCGAGGTCCAGCTTGGAGCGGCGGCCCAGGTGTTCGGGCCGGACGTCGACCTGGGCGATCCCGACGTCGTCGGGCAGGAAGGCGTTGTACGGGAAGTCGGTGCCGAGCAGGATCAGCAGATCGCACTCATGGGTGGCCTCGTAGGCGGCGCCGTAGCCGAGCAGACCGCTCATGCCGACGTCGAACTTGTTGTCGTACTGGATCCACTCCTTCCCCCGCAGCGCATGCCCCACAGGCGACTTGATCTTCTCGGCGAGCTCCATGACCTCCGCGTGCGCGCCCGCCGTTCCGCTGCCACAGAACAGGGTGACCTTGCCGGCCTCGTCGATCATCTCGACGAGTCTGTCGATCTCGGCGTCGCCGGGGCGGACGGTGGGGCGGGAGGTGACGAGGGCGGTCTCGACGGGCTTGTCGGGGGCGGGTTGGTCGGCGATGTCGCCGGGCAGGGAGACGACGCTGACGCCGCTGCGGCCGACGGCGTGCTGGATGGCGGTCTGGAGCAGCCGCGGCATCTGCTTCGGGCTGGAGATCAGTTCGCTGTAGTGGCTGCACTCGGCGAACAGCCGGTCGGGGTGGGTCTCCTGGAAGTAGCCGAGGCCGATCTCGCCGGAGGGAATGTGGGAGGCGAGGGCGAGGACTGGCGCCATCGAGCGGTGGGCGTCGTACAGGCCGTTGACGAGATGGAGGTTGCCGGGCCCGCAGGAGCCGGCGCAGGCCGTGAGCCTGCCGGTGATCTGCGCCTCGGCGCCGGCGGCGAAGGCGGCGGTCTCCTCGTGGCGGACGTGCACCCAGTCGATGGCGGCGTTGCGGCGGACGGCGTCCACCACGGGGTTGAGGCTGTCGCCGACGACACCGTAGAGGCGCTTGACCCCGGCGCGGACGAGGATGTCGACGAACTGTTCCGCGACACTCTGCTTGGCCATGACGGCGTACCCCTTCGGTCTCCGAGGATCCCTCCGGTTCCATCAATCCACAGCGAGCGCCGTCACGCCTCCCACACGGCGGCGGCCGTACGGTCGTCCGCGTACCCCTTGACCCTGACCTGGACGTCGGCGAGGTAGGCGGCGAGCCCGGGCGGAGCGTGTCCGGACCACCGGCCGGTCAGGTAGCCGCACAGCTCGGGCTCGCCGCGCAGGGGCTCGGCCAGGCCGTCCGTGCACATCAGGAGCGTGTCACCCGGACGGGCGATGGAGGCGCGGAAGCGGAAGGGTTCGCGGGGCGGCTCGGGGGCGGGTTCGTACGGGCTCGGGGGCGTCGGGATGCCCAGGTCCATGGTGAGCCGGTCGCCCTCGGGCGTCTCGGCGGGCAGTGAGCCGAAGCCGACGACCGGGTCGCCGGTGACGTCGGTGACCCGCGGCTCGATGTCCTGCCACTCTCCGTCGCGCAGCCGGAAGAGTCCGCCGGTGCCGACACCGAAGAACACACGGGTACGGCAGCCGGGGTCGGCGGGCAGGAGGAGGCAGCGCAGGGTGGCCGCGTACTCCTCCGGGTCGATGCCCCGTTCGGCGGCGCCGGCGCGGAGTCTGCCGAGGCTGCGGTCGGTGAGGCGGTGCAGTCCCGACTTCAGTTCGCCGCGGCGGCCGGCCCTGATGTCCTCGGCGAGCCGGGCATGGCTGCGGCCCACGGCCCGGCCGATCCACTGACACGCCTCGGCGGCGGCCCGGTGGGCGCCCGGCGTGGCCCGCGCCCCGGTCGCCATCGCGACCAGGACCAGCGCCTGGTCGCCCGCGCCGAAGCGGGCGGTGAGCAGGGAGTCGCGTCGCGGCTCGCCCCGGAACCTCGCCGAGTCACCGCGTACGGAGGCGGCCCGCAGCGTGGACGCCCCGTACCGGGCGCCGTCGAGCACCGTGTCCGCGACCAGGTCGTCCAGGTCGTCGGGGTCGGCGGGCGGGAGAGCAGTTGGCTCGGCGTCGTAGGTGGGCGGCCCGGAGCCGACGTAGCCGGAGGGCGGCGGCGGGAGCGTGGGGAGGTCCACCTGGGTGGCCGTGCGGACTGCCTCGCCGGAGAGCATGCGGGCGGGAGCGGTGCCCGGCGGACGCCCCTGTGCGGCGGGGCCGGCTTCCGCGGCCTCCACGGCGTCGGCGATGGCGTCGCGGCGGGAGTCGGCTCCGGCGTCGCGGACGACCACGGTGTCCGTCCGCGCGGGCGCGGCGGGGGGCGGCGGTGTGTCGGGGGGCATCGGGGAGGCGGGGACCGGGGTGAGCGGCGTCTGCGTGGACGGACCGTCGCCGGTCGCGGACGCCGTCCGTCCCCGGGGCGCCCGTCCGGCGAATCCCGGCGGGACCGGTCCCGGCGGGAAGGTCGCCTGGACCGGGGGTGCGGCGGGAGGAGGCTCCCACGGGGCGCGCCGTGGCGCGGACTCCGTGCCGCGCGGCGCGTCGGCCGCGGACGCCTCGTCCATCGCCCCGACGGCCGAGGCGTAGCGGTCGTCGAGTGAATCGGGCGCGGCCGTGGGCCCGGTGTCCTCGATGGAGTCGTCGTACAGCTGCCCCCACCAGTCGTCCTCATGACCCGTGGGACTTCCCCCCTGCTGGCTCATGCCCCCAATTGTCCACCGCACGGGCCGGTTGAAAACGGGGCATCCGGAAAATCCCGCTCGCCATTCCGCGCGGGACGGTGTGCCGGCCAGGGTGGGGCCGACCCGTGCGAGAGCGGGGGCCGGTGGCCCGGAACGACCCGTGTGACCTGGCTGACCTGCACTTTCTCCGGTACTCCGGCACTCTGGTCAGATGGGAGTGTGGGACCTCGTGCTGGTCGGCCTGGTCCTCCTGCTCGGCCTGTGCGGAGTACTGGTGCCCGGGCTGCCGGGGTCGTGGCTCGTGTGGGCCGCGGTTCTGTGGTGGGCGCTGAAGGATCCGCAGCCGGTCGCGTGGTGGGTCCTGGTGGGCGCGACCGTCGCGCTGTTCCTCTCCCAGGTGGTGCGCTGGGCGCTGCCTCCCCGGCGGCTGCGCATGAGCGGCGCGACGCCCCGGATGGCGGTGTACGCGGGGGTCGGGGCGCTCCTCGGCTTCTTCCTCATACCGGTGCTCGGCGCCATCCCCGGGTTCATCGGCGGCGTCTACCTCTCCGAACGCCTCCGGCTCGGCCGCCACCGCGAGGCGGTCGCCGCCACCCGGACCGCGATGCACTCGGGCGGCTCCAGCGTGCTGGCGGAACTGTTCACCTGCCTGCTGATCATGGGGGCGTGGATGGGGGCGGTGTTCTGGGGGTCCGGGGCGTAGGGCCTCGGGCCTAGGGCGAGCATCCGATGCGCCCGCCGGCGAGGCGTGTTTGGCTGGCCGTCATGACCGAATTCAGCGCGGCCGAGCGCGCGTACCTCAGGTCGCAGCGGCTGGGGCGACTGGCCACCGTCGACGCCCACGGGCAGCCGCAGGCGAACCCCGTCGGCTTCTTCCCGCAGGACGACGGGACCATCCTGGTGGGCGGCCTCGCGATGGGCCGCACCAAGAAGTGGCGCAATCTGCAGAAGAACCCCAAGGTCGCCCTGGTCGTGGACGACATCGTCAGTCTGCGGCCGTGGCGGGTACGCGGCGTCGACATCCGGGGCGAGGCGGAACTCCTCGTCGGCCCGCACGAGCTGGGCCCGCACTTCAGCGAGGAGGTCATCCGCATCCACCCGCGGCGGATCCACAGCTGGGGGCTGGAGGCCCGCCCGGAGAACGCGGGTTAGAGAGCGCCTTCCAGCGTCAGCAGCGTGGTCTTGCGTTCCAGTCCGCCCGCGTACCCGGTCAGGGAACCGTCGGCGCCGATCACCCGGTGGCACGGGCGGAGGATCAGCAGCGGGTTGGCGCCGATCGCGCCGCCCACGGCCCGTACGACGGCCCTGGGGGCACCGATCCTGGCCGCGATCTCGCCGTACGTCGTGGTGCCGCCGTAGGGAACGGAGTCGAGCGCGCCCCACACCCGCTCGCGGAACTCCGTGCCCGCGGCCCGCAACGTCAGCCGGAACTCCTTGAGTTCACCGGCGAAGTAGGCGGCGAGCTGTTCCCCTGCCGCGCGGAAGGGTCCGGGGTCGTGCCGCCAGCCGTCCTGGACGCTGCGGCCGCCCTTCTGGCCGGGCACGGACAGCGAGGTCAGGGCGCCCGCCGGGTCGGCGGTGAGGAGGAGCGGGCCGAGTGGGCTGTCGATGCTCGTCCAGTACGTCATGGTCCGGCCGGTCACTTCGGTCACGTCTCTCATGCCTGTCCCGTCTGTCATGCCCGTCCCATCTGTCACGCCCGTCATGTCCGTCATGCCTGTCATCACCACTCCAACTCCCCTGCTGCACGCAGGTGTTGCACGGCATAGGAGCGCCAGGGGCGCCAGCTGTCGGGGACGTCCACGCCGGGCGGGGCGACGTCCGGGTCGCCGAGGGCACGGGTGCGGACGGCGGCGGCCGTACGGGCGTCCATGCCGGGCAGCGCGAGCAGCGCGTGCTCCGCGTCGTCCCGGTCGGCGCCCGGGTCCAGCCGTACGACACCGTCGGCGAGGGCGCCGGTGAGCGCGCCCGGAGGACCGTCCGGCTCTGCCTCGGCGAGGACGGCCGGTTCGGGGAAGACATGGGTGAGGCTGCCGCTGGGGGCGTCCAGCACCTTGCCGTACCGCCGGACCAGCCGCTCGGCCTCGGCCGGGCCGGCCAGCGCACGCACGGCCAGTTCCTCGGGATCGGCGGCACCGGGCGAGCGCAGTCCGGGCCGGGCGGCGACCAGTGGGGCGAGCCGTGTGTCGGCGCCGAGCCGCTCGTCGACGGCGTACGGATCGGCGTCGAGGTCGAACAGCCGCCGCAGCCGTCCGACGGCGGTGGTCAGATCGCGGGGGTCGGTGAGCTGGAGGCGGGCGTCCAGCCAGCCGCCGGGGTGGGCGGCGCCGGGCACCGCCCTCGGGGCGCCGGGCCGCTCGTCGACGGCGACGATGCCGGTCCCGTGGGGCAGCCGCATCGTACGACGGTAGGTGCGCCGCCCGGGCGGCCCGCTCACCTCCTCCACGCCGGGCACGGCCTCGTGGGCCAGCAGGTCGAAGACGGCGCCGGCCTGGTACTGCCCCCGGTGTGCGAGCCGCAACGGGATCCCGGCGGCCGGGGTGACCGCACGCCGCGAGGTCCGGCCGCCGCGGGGCGCGGTGGCCCGCAGCTCGCTCGGTGTCGCGGCGTACACCGCACGGACCGTGTCGTTGAACTGCCGCACGCTGGCGAACCCCGACGCGAAGGCGATCCCGGTGACCGCCAGGTCGGTGGTCTGGAGCAGGACGCGCGCGGTGTGCGCCCGCTGGGCCCGGGCCAGGGCGACGGGGCCGGCGCCCAGCTCGGCGGTGAGCTGCCGCTGGACCTGCCGGGCGCTGTAGCCCAGCCGTGCGGCGAGGCCGGCCACGCCCTCGCGGTCGACCACGCCGTCGCCGATCAGCCGCATGGCCCGCCCCACGACGTCGGCCCGTACGTTCCAGTCCGCCGACCCCGGTACGGCGTCCGGCCGGCACCGTCGGCAGGCCCGGAAACCCGAGCCCTGCGCGGCGGCGGCCGTCGCGAAGAACCGTACGTTGTGCCGTTTCGGCGTCATCGCCGGGCAGCTGGGTCGGCAGTAGATCCCGGTGGTCCGGACGGCGAAGAAGAACTCGCCGTCGAACCGGGCGTCTCTGCTCCGCACCGTCTCGTACCTGGTGTCCTCGTCCATCACGCGTTCCAGTTTCCGCCTCGGGCGGGCGTGCCGCTGGCGGAAATCGGACGTGCAGATGACCACCAGCCCGTCCGGCGTTCGAGGAGGAGGCCGTTCAGGCCGGAGCGGGGGCCGGGGGCGGCAGCCCCAGGGAGGTGACACCGGTGCCGGATGACACCGGTGCCGGTGTCACCAGTGCCGGTGACTCAGCGCCAGCGCCCCCGCTTCGCCTCCATCGCCGCCCGGCCCTCCGCCCCCTTCCGCTTCCAGTCCCTGCGGATCTCGGCGCGAAGCCTCGCATCCGTCTTCGCGACGATCCGCTGATTCTCCCGCAGCAGCTTGCGATAGCTGTCCAGCCGCCGCTCGGGCAGCTCACCGGAGTCGATCGCGGCCAGCACCGCGCACCCCGGCTCCGCATCGTGCGCGCAGTCGTGGAAACGGCAGTCCGCCGCCAGATCCTCGATCTCGGAGAAGACCTGCCCGACGCCGCTCCCGGCGTCCCAGAGCCCGACGCCCCTGAGCCCGGGCGTGTCGATCAGCACTCCGCCGCCGGGCAGAGCGAGCAGGTTGCGCGTGGTGGTGGTGTGGCGTCCCTTCCCGTCCACGTCCCGTGTGGCCCGGACATCCATCACGTCCTCGCCGAGCAGCGCGTTCGCGAGCGTCGACTTGCCCGCTCCGGACTGACCGAGCAGTACGGACGTACCGCCGGAGACGACGGCGAGGAACACCTCGAGCCCGTCGCCGTCCAGGGCGCTGACCGGCAGGACCGGCACCCCGGGCGCGGACGTCTCCACGTCCTGCACGAGATGCCCGAGCGTGACGGCGTCCGGCACGAGGTCGGCTTTGGTGAGGACGACGACGGGCTGCGCCCCGGACTCCCAGGCTAGGGCGAGGAACCGTTCGATGCGGCCGAGGTCGAGTTCGACGGCCAGCGACACGGCGACGATCGCGTGGTCGACGTTGGCGGCGAGGATCTGCCCCTCGGACCGCTTGGAGGAGGTGGAGCGCACGAAGGCGGTTCGGCGTGGCAGACACGTCCGTACGTAGCGCGGGTTCCCGCCGGGTTCGAGGGCGACCCAGTCGCCGGTGCACACGACCCGCAGCGGGTCGTGCGGGGTGACGAACGCGGTGTCGGCCCGCACGACCCCGTCGGCGGTGATCACGTCGCACTGCCCGCGGTCGACCCGGACGACGCGTCCGGGCAGCAGCCCTTCGGGCTCGTGGGGGGCGAACTCGTCCGCCCAGGCCTCGTCCCAGCCGTAGGGAGCGAGAGCCGAGAAAGCTGAGGTGGAAGTCAAGGGAAACCCTTCACAAGGGCGGCCCCGGCATCGCGCGCACGGCGCGGAAGGTGTCGAGAAGGTGACGAGATGTCAGCCGGAGGCCACGGAGGTGGACTTGATGAACTTCTGGATGCGGGCAGCGCCCATCACGACGACAGCCATCGGTCACACCTCCCGTTCCGTTCCGTACGACTGACGGCGGCAGCCAACGGCCACCGCTCGAAGTCCGCTCAGGATAGGGACACCCGTCGGCAGGACACCACCCGTTTTCCGCTCTCCCGCGGGCCGGGTCCGCGACGGGACCGTCCGGCCCCCGCGGTGCCCCGTCCGGCCCATCCGCGCACCGGCCGCCGGGCCGGACGATGAGGAGGTCATCGGCCGACGAAAGGGCATGCGATGTCCGCCATCCCCGTATCCGGCGACCGGGTGCACGCGCTGCTCGTCGACGGCACGACCGTGTGCGTACGGCCGGCCGGGCCGGGCGACCACGACGCCGTGCTGCGGCTGTACACCGGAATGTCGGACGCGAACCTGCGCCGGCGGTTCTTCACCCTCAGCCGGCGCTCCGCCGAGCTGGCCGCCGCCCGGGTGACCCGGCCCGCGGACTCCGGCTATCACGCCCTCGTCGCCGAGCACGGGGGGCGGATCATCGGCATCGCCGAGTACCAGAAGGACGCGCGGGCGAGCGGCGACAGCGCCGAGATCGCGCTCGCCGTGAGCGACGGCCGGCACCGCCGCGGGGTGGGCACGCTGCTGCTGGAGCATCTGGTCTCCGCCGCCCGCGCCCGCGGCATCAGGACGTTCACCGCGGACGCCCTCGCCGACAACCACGACGTGCTCAAGGTCTTCGCCGACCTGGGCCTGCGCGCCGTACGGCAGTTCGACGGGCCGGAGGTCCACTGTCTGATCCCGCTCGACGACACGGAGGACTACCGCGTGTCCGTCGAGGGGCGCGGGCGGGCCGCGGACGTGGCGAGTCTGACGCCGCTGCTGCGGCCGGAGTCGGTGGTGGTCGTCGGGGCGGGCCGCAGTCCGGGCTCGGTCGGCCGGGCGGTGCTGCGCAATCTGCGCACCGGCAGGTTTCCGGGCCGGCTGTTCGCGGTCAACCCGAAGGCCGCGACGATCTGCGGGGTGCACGCCTACCCGTCACTCGCCGCGCTGCCGCTGGTGCCGGACCTCGCGGTGATCGCCGTACCCGCCGCGGAGGTCGCCGAGGCGGCCAAGGAGTGCGGAACGCTCGGTGTGCGGGCCCTGCTGGTGGTCTCCGGCGGGCTCGACGCCTCGCAGGCCACGGCGCTGCTGGCAGCCTGCCGCAACCACGACATGCGCCTGGTCGGCCCCAACTGCCTGGGTCTGGCCAATACCGAGGAGGCGGTGCGGCTGGACGCCACCTTCGCCGCCGCCCATCCCGAACCGGGCACGGCCGGAGTGGCCGTGCAGTGCGGCGGCGTAGGCATCGCCCTGCTCGGCGGGCTGGAACGGCTCGGCATCGGCGTCTCCAGCTTCGTCTCGCTCGGCGACAAGTACGACGTCAGCGGCAACGACCTGCTGCAGTGGTGGGAGTCGGACGGACGCACCGGTCTGGCCCTGCTGCACCTGGAGTCCTTCGGCAACCCGCGTGCCTTCTCCCGCACCGCCCGCCGTGTCACCCGCCGTATGCCGATCCTGACGGTCGACGCGGGCCGTACCGAGGCGGGCCGGCGTGCGGCCGCCTCGCACACCGCGGCGGCCGCCACCACGACCATGACCCGGCGGGCGCTGTTCACCCAGGCCGGGATCACCGCCACCCGCACCGTCCCCGAACTCCTGGAGGCGGCGGCCCTGTTGCATGCCCAGCCGCTGCCCCCGGGCAGCCGCGTCGCGGTGGTCACGAACGCGGGCGGCGCGGGTGTGCTCGCCGCCGACGCATGCGCGGAGGCCGGGCTGACCCTGCCGGCGCTGCCGCCGCAGCTGGTGGACGACCTGCTCCGGGTACTGCCCCGGGCCGCCACCGCCGGCAACCCCGTCGACACCACCGCCGCCGTGTCCGAGGAGCAGCTGCGCGCCTGCCTGGACCGGCTGGCCGCCGACGACGCCGTCGACGCCGTCCTGGTCGCGCTGGTGCCCACCGCGGTCGCCGCGGCGACCGGCGACGTCCTCGTCCGGTCCCTCACGCATGCCCCGGACCGCCGCTCCCGTACGACGGCCGCGATCCTCCTCGACCAGGAGACCCCCGTACGGCTGCTGCCGACCGACACCGGCCAGATCCCCGCGTACGCCGATCCGCAGGCCGCCGCCCGTGCCCTCGCGCACGCCGCCGAGCGGGCCCGGTGGCTGGCCCGGCCGCCCGGCACCGTCCCCGAGCTGGACGACGTCGACACCGACCGCGCCCGCGCGGTGGTCGCCGCCCATCTGGAGCACCACCCGGACGGCGGCTGGCTCGACCCGCGCACGTGCGCCGAACTCCTCGGCTGCTACGAGATACCCCAGGTGCCGTGGGCCTGGGCGGAGAGCGAGGACGAGGCCGTGCTGGCCGCCGATCGCCTCAAGGGGCCCGGCGGACAGGTCGTGCTCAAGGCGCACTGGCCGGGGCTGATCCACAAGACGACCGAGCACGCCGTCCGTCTCGATCTGCGCGGCGACGCCCAGGTCCGTGCCGCGTACCGGGATTTCGAGCTCCGCTTCGGCCATGTGATGACCGGTGCGGTGGTGCAGCCGCTCGCCCCACGCGGCATCGAACTGTTCGCGGGCGTGGTGCAGGACGAGGTGTTCGGGCCGCTGGTGCTGTTCGGGCTCGGCGGCACGGCCAGCGAGGTGCTCGCCGACCAGGCCGCACGGCTCGCCCCGCTCACCGACCACGATGTGCACGACCTGATCACCGCACCGCGGTGCGCGCCTCTGCTCTTCGGACTCGACGCACCGGGACCGGTGGATCTGGCGGGCCTGGAACAGGTCCTGCTGCGTCTGTCCCGCATGGCGAGCGACCTGCCGCAGCTCGCGGAGGCCGACCTCAACCCGGTCCTCGCCCTTCGCGACCGTGTCACCGCGCTCGACGCCCGCGTCCGGCTGCTGCCGCGCGACGCCCACGACCCCTATCTGCGCAGGCTCCGCTGAGCCGGTGGGGTGCCGGGCGGCGCAGGGCCGTTAGGCCCTGGAGGTAGGTCACAACGGTCCCTTCTGATGCGGGTGCCCACGCGGGGACGCTGGTGGTGCAGGGGTCCCGTGCCCGCGTGTGCGATCACCGATCCGGGGAGGTGTCGGCCGTGCTTCGCCCTGTTGTCGTAGGACTGGACGGTTCGCCCGAGAGCCTCGCCGCCGCGGAATGGGCGGCCGGGGAGGCACTGCGGCGCGGACTGCCGCTGCGCCTGCTGCACGCGTGGGAGGGCGGTATGGCGCCCGACGAGCCGGAACTTCCCGAGCTCGCGGCGCCACGCCTTAGGGCGCGGCGGATTCTGCGCGGCGCCCTGGACCGGCTCGACGAACGCCGGCCGCAGGTCCATATGAGCGCCGAGCAGGTGACCCGGCCCGCGGTGGAGGCCCTGGTCGCGGCGGGCGACGAAGCCGAGCTGCTGGTGCTGGGCAGCCGGGCGTTCGGCGGCATCGGCGGGTTCATGGCGGGGTCGGTGGCGCTGGCGACGGTCGCCCGCGCGGTGCCCCCCGTCGTCCTGGTACGGGCCGGGCAGCGAGTCGAGGACGAGCATGTGCCGGACGCGGAGGGCCTGCGGTCGGCGCGCACGCCGTACCGCGATGTCGTGGTGGGCGTCGACCCGGCACGTCCCAGCGACGAACTGCTCGCGTTCGCCTTCGAGAGCGCGGCCTTGCGCAAGGCTCCGCTGCGGGTGGTGCACGCCTGGCAGCTGCCGTACGTGCCCGCTGCGCTGGAGTCGAGGGCGCGCAACGCGGTCGGGGCGGCCGCTGAGCGGGCGCTGGCCTCCGCGCTCGGGCCGTGGCGGGAGAAGTATCCCTCGGTGGAGGTCTGTGAGGTGGTGCGGGAAGGCAGTCCGGCGGAGCAGTTGCTGCACGTCTCGCGCGACGCCGGACTGCTGGCCGTCGGCCGCAGGATCCGCCGGGCCAGGCTCGGCGCGCACATCGGCCCGGTCGCCCACGCGGTGCTGCACCATGTGCGGTGCCCGGTTGCGGTCGTGTCGCACGACTGGGCCCCGCACGGGTGAGCCGCCTTCTGGGGCGTCAGGCCTTGGTGCAGCTGTGCCCGTTCAATTCGAAGTCGTACGCCGGGGAGTTCTTGCCCTGCCAGGTCGCCAGGAAGCCGAAGGAGAGCGAACCGTCCGCGGGAACGGCCTGGTTGTAGTCGGTGGCGGTGGCTACGACACGGTCGTCGTTCTGGGTGAAGCGCGCGTCCCACATCTGGCTGACCTGCTGGCCGTCCCGGAAGGCCCAGGCGACCCGCCAGTCGTCGAGGGCCTGGGCGGTGGTGAAGGTGACGGTGGCCTGGAAGCCGTCGGGCCACTGGTTGACGAGCTGGTACCGGACCTCGCAGGTGGACTGTTCGCTCTCGGTGGGCTCCGGGGCGGCGCCGCCGGTGGCCGAGCCCTGGGGTTCGGGGTCGGAGTTCTTCCCCTGGGGCGGAGGGCCGGACGTAGAGGAAGCGCTCGGCGCGGGTTCCGGGGACGACGTCGGCGAGTTGGAGGGCAGCGGGTCGACGGACGGCACGGACACGCGCGGGTCGGCCACCGGCTGGCGGTCGGCCGGGTCGACGGGGGCCGCGGCTCCGGTGCCCTCGCCGCCGAAGGGCATCAACGAGACGGCGAGCGCCAGCAGGGAGACCAGGACGGCCGCCACCAGGAGGCCGTTGCGCAGGACACGCGTCCTGTGCGCCCCGGAGTGCGGCTCCCCGCCCGGTGCGTCGGCCGGTTCCGGGCGTCCGGCGCCGAGGCGGACGTCGGCGGCCCGGCGGCGCCGCTCCAGATAGGCGAGCCCGCCCCAGCCGATCACGCCGCCGGCGAGGGCCCCGGGCAGTCCGCCTGCGTGCAGCCGCAGACAGGCCGCCGCCTCCGCGCAGTCCACACAGCGGGCCAGGTGGCCGGAGAGGTCCGGCGGGGTGTCGGCGGCGGGTGACCGGGTGACGGCGTCGAGCAGCCGGGCGTAGCTGCGGCACTGCGCGTCCATCGGTGTGTCGAGGTGGCTGCGGTGGCAGCGGTCCCGGAACAGGCCGCGCACCTGCGTGAGTTCGTCGGCCACGGTGGCGGGGTCGTGGCCGAGCCGGCGGGCGACGACGGGCAGCGGCAGCGCCTCGACCTCGGTCAGCCACAGCAGCGCGGCGTCCGGTTCCTGGAGGTCGCGCAGACCGCGCAGGGCGATCGGGCGCTGCAACGGCGGTCCGGTGTAGCGCGCGGCCTTGTCCGAGTGGAGCCACAGCCGCAGTTCGGGGTCGAGCCGGTGTCCCTCGCCCCGGTCCTCCCAGAGGGCCGCCGTGGTACGTACGGCGGTCAGCAGCAGGGGGATCATGGGCAGTCGGGCCGGGCGGCGGCCTGCGCCGCGGGAGGGGACGGTCTCACGGGCCTCGCGCATACCGAGGGCGAACGCCTCGGTGGCCAGCTGTGGGGCGGCGGCGGAGCCGGCCGTGCACAGATCGGCGTAGGAGAGCACGGCGTCCCAGCACTCGGAGAACAGCGCGGCCTCGGCGGCGTCCTGGGGGGTCGGCAGGTCGGGCATGAGTCTCCTGCATCCACAAGCGAAGTCAACTCGCCATATCGGCAATGGAGTTGGGGGAAACCTCGCGGCAGGCCACGAGCCTTTCACGGTCTCCGCACAACTGACAAGCGGCATGTTCACATGCTGTACCGGCCTTGACGAGCCACCACTTGGGCGGCCCGCCGGCCGGAATGCACGACTCCGATGGTGCTACGAGAATTGCACGAGGGGAACGCCAAGAAGTATCGATGCCGGTCCACTCAGAGGTGAGTTCGTACCGGCATCGTTACCGGCTCGGGATCACACCTCGGCCGGCTCCTGTGCCGGGAGGCTGTCCATGAAGGAGCTGACGGAGAAGACGGCACGGCCGGGGCCGGGCGGGCCGTAGCCGGGAGGCGAGGACAGACCGAAGTCGTCCATGGTGGCGCGATAGGCCTCCAGCAGCCGGATGTGGTACTCCAGCGGCGCGCCCTGGGGGTTGGCCTTGCCGAGCGGGGTGGTGGGCTCGGGGCACCAGGTGGTGAAGCGGGGCGTGATGCCGTGCGACATGAAGAAGCGCAGGCCCTCGGTGGTCGACGCGATCGCCTCGTCGACCGAGGTGAAGCCGAAGGGCTCGGCCATCTCCACGCCCGCCACGAAGTTGGGGATCACATTGCGGGCGCCGAACACGTCGGCCGAGTCGAGGATGCGCCGGTGCCACTCGTCACGGCCGACGTAACGCTCCTTGCCCGGGCAGTACAGCTCGAACAGACGGCGGTCCCACACCTCGTAGTTGGGGTGGTAGATCTGCACGCCGTAGTCCTTGAAGCGCTGGACGTCGTCCTTGGGCAGCGCCTGTGCGACGACCTTGCCGATCCAGCGGCCCGGGAAGCGCTCCTCGATGGCCTTGGCGTACTGGCCGTAGAAGTCGGCCTCGTCGCGCCCGGCGACCGTCTTGGTGATGGCGCCGCCGGTGAGGGTGTAGGCGGTGGACGCCTTCGCGGTGTCGTACCGGTCGATGATCTCCAGGGCTTCGAGGACCTCCTCGACGTCCTTGACTCCTGTATACGGTCGACCGGCGGCCTTGTGCTGTCGCCAGTTGTGGTTGATGTCGCAGTACTGGCACTCCTCCTTGGCGCCGAAGTACTGGCAGACCCGGAAGACGGTGAGGTAGATCAGGTAGCCCCACTGGATGGTGGGGGCGACCTCCATGACGGACTTCCCGTTGGCGAGGGTGTGCCGGTAGTACTCGGGCATGGGGGGCACGCCGACGTCGGAGATCCGCTTCCCGTCGAGGTAGAGCCCGAGCATGCCGTCCTCGTCGGCGGCCACACGGTACGGCGAGGCGGGGTTCACGCGGACGGAGACGACGGTCCGCCGCAGGTCGTACGGGCCGCCGGTGAGAATGATCTCCTCCGGCGGGCGCCTGAGCGCCGCCTCACCGAGCTCGGGGAGGGTGCCGTGGTCGAAGGAGAAGATGAAGTACGACTTCGGCTTCACCTCGCCCTGCTCGTTGTCGCTCAGGGCCGACGGGTCGAAGGCAACCCCGCCACGGAGCAGGTCCTCCTTGAAGACGGCTTCCCGCGGCACATGCGGGAACCGCTCCATCAGATCCTCGACCAGCGCGGTGCGGCTGCCCATCCGTATCTCCTCCAGGGTCAGGCGTACGACTCCTCACGGTATGCCCCCGGGCCCGCGTGACCGGCGCCGGGTCCCCCTCGCGACCGCGTGTTGGGGCCTCGGCAACTGCCGCAGGCCGGCGCTCTGACTCGTGTCCGGATTGGTTCACGACGATGAGGGCGGGGCAGCCGAGAGGCCATCTGACGACCCCGACTGGACTGAGTCATGAAAAAGGATGCCATCCATATACTTGACCGATTCCAGAATAGATGTACGGTGGGAACCGACTGGATTCACCTCTCGAAGGTGTGCCTCATGTACCGCGCAATGATCTCCGACGCTCCGGTGACTGTGAGGAACGTGCAAGCGTTCGTGGCCGGGCCCTGGATGTTGCCCTGGTCCCCCATGGCATGCGCCCAAGCGAGGTCGGCCATACGCGACGTACTGGCCCGATGGGACCTGAGCGGTCTCGTCCCGACCACCGAACTGCTGGTCAGCGAGTTGGTGTCCAATGCGCTGCGGCATGCCGTCGGCCCACTGGGCCTCACACTCGAGGGCGTGCCCGATGTGCGCTGTCTGGTCTCCGACGGCTCTCGGGCCATTCCGCGCCCGACCGACGCCGGCCCCGAGGAGGAGACCGGCCGCGGACTCGTGCTCGTGGACATGCTGGCCGCACGCTGGGGCTGGGAGCAGCGGCCCGTGGGCAAGAGCGTGTGGTTCGAGCTCTCCGTGGACACTGACCCGCTCGGCTGGGGCCGAGGCGCAGGGACGACTGGAAGGCCGGGGTGACATGACGATCGCGACCGACGCCGAGGAGCCCATGGCGCTGGCCGCGGCACGGCTGCGCACGGCAGACCTGCGGGTGACCGCCCCGCGCATGGCCGTCCTCGTGGCTGTCCAGGAGTCGGCCGGCCACCTTGACGCCGATGCCCTGCGCGAGCGCGCCCAGCGGGTCACCGGCCGGCTGTCCCTGCAGGCCACCTACAACGTGCTGCGCGCCCTCACGGACGCCGGTCTCGTTCGCTGCACGCTGATCCCCGGTCACCCGGCCCGTTACGAGACCGAGCGCCACGACAATCACCACCACTTCGTGTGCCGCCGCTGCGGCACCATCCGTGATGTGGTGTGCGCGTTGGGAACGGCCCCTTGCATGGACCCGCAGCTGCCGGAGGAGTACGACACACAAGAGGCCGCAGTGACGTTCTGGGGCCTGTGCCCCGACTGCCGGACGGACGCTCAGGCACCCTGACGCCCTCTCCTGCCGGAAGCAGGTGCCTGCGGTCCGGACACCGGCAGGTGCGCCTGCCGTCGACGGTCAGTCCGGGGCGTCGGCCTCCTCGACCGGTGGCATGAACGCGCGCAGCCACCGCTCCGTCTGAGCGACGTGCGCCTGTGCCGCACCGGCCGCGGCGACGGGGTCGCGGTCGGCGATGGCGGTGGCCAGGACGCGGTGGTCGTCGTCGCTCTTGCTGCGCAGCTGGGGGCCTTCGGGCAGGGTGAAGACCTGGTACTTGCGGGAGCGGGCGCGGAAGACCGCCAGCAGGGAGGCCAGGGTGGGGTTGCCGCCGACGCGGGCGATTTCCGCGTGGAAGCGGTGGTCGAGTTCGGAGGCTTTGGCGGGGTCGTCCGTGGCCTCCATGTCCTCGATCAGGGCGAAGAGCGTACGCACGGTCTCCGGCGTACCGCGGGCCGCCGCCTGGGCGGCGACATGGGCCTCCAGGACGCGCCGGATCTCGTAGACCTCCAACAGGCCGGACAGCGGGAGGAGTTCGAGGGTCAGGGAGAGGCTTCCGATGACGTCCTCGGGCCTGAGCTGGGAGACGTAGGTGCCCGAGCCGTGCCGCGGCTCGACGACGCCCAGGGCGGCGAGCATCCGTACCGCTTCGCGCAGCGATCCCCGTGAGACGCCCAGTTCCTCGCAGAGTTCGCCCTCCGGCGGCATGCGCTCGCCCGGACCCAGGTGTCCAGTGGCGATCATGTGCCGTAGGCCGTGGAAGGCCTTGTCGACTGCGGACATCCGTTCCCTCTTCTTCCCCTGACGGGCCTGCGATTCACACGGCAGCCCCCTGCGAGCACCGTAGCGAGTCAGCAGATGCCCCGCACGCATCGCCCGAAAGTCATCTGATGACTTTCACTGTAAGACCCCTTGTGTCCGAGGAGGAAGCCGTGCAGGATGCCGATTCATCATACGACTCAGGAGCGGTCCGACGTTCCATGGAGCCTGTCCTGCCCAGATGTGGAGTCATGTGAGCGAGACCGAGGTCAACACCGCGCCGCGCCCCCTGCTGCTGGCCGACGGCAGGCCCGCCGAGCGGGCGTGGTCGCTGGATCCGGCCCTCAAACACCTGAACCACGGGTCCTTCGGGGCGGTTCCGCTGGTGGCTCAGCAGCGGCAGGACATGCTGCGTGCGGAGATGGAACGCTCGCCCGTGGTGTGGTTCCCGGCGCTGCCGGGGCGGCTCGCGGGCACCCGTGTCGAGCTCGCCGCCTTCCTGCACGTCTCCGCCGACGACCTTGCCCTGGTGCCGAACGCCAGCGCAGGTGCGAGCGTCGTCTACGCCGCTCTCCCCCGCCGTCGTGGCGGGGAGATCGTCGTCACCGACCACGGCTACGGTGCCGTCACGATGGGCGCCGAGCGGCTGGCACGTCGCTGGGGCGGCCGGGTCCGTACCGCGCGGGTGCCGCTGGATGCGGACGAGGACCAGGCATACGAGGCCGTGGCCGGCGAGCTCGGCGAGGCCACCGACCTCGTCGTCGTCGACCAGATCACCTCGGCGACCGCGCGCCGGCTGCCGGTGGAACGGATCGGCGCGGAGGCGCGCCGGCGCGGCATCCCGGTGCTCGTCGACGGCGCTCACGCGCCCGGACTCGTCGAAACCCCGCTCGCCGACGCGACGTACGACTTCTGGACCGGCAACCTGCACAAATGGGGCTGTGCCCCGCGCGGCACCGCGGTCCTCGTCGCCCACGGCCCACTGCGTGACGGTCTGTGCCCGCTGATCGACTCGTGGGGCGCCGGGGATCCCTACCCCGACCGATTCGACCAGCAGGGCACGGTCGACGCCACCGCCTACCTGGCCGCTCCGGCGGCCCTCGCCTTCGTCGAGGACACCTGGGGCTGGTCCGCCGCCCGGCGCTACATGGACGACCTGGCCGGCTACGGCGCGGAGGTGATCGGTGCCGCCCTCGGGGAACTGACCGGTGCGGACAGCCGAGTTGACGTCGGGATGCCCGTGCCCGGTATGCGCCTGGTGCGACTGCCCGAAGGCCTGGCGGCCGACCGGATCGAGGCCGACGCCCTGCGTGACCGCGTGGCCCGTGAACTGGACGTGGAGGCGGCCTTCACCAGCTTCGCCGGCGTCGGCTATCTGCGCCTGTCCGCCCACGTCTACAACACCACCGCCGACTACGAGTACTTCGCCGAGGAATGCGTCCCCGTCCTCGGCCAGTGGGCCCGAGAAACCCCAGGGAAGAGGTCAGCACCATGAGAAGAAGCACGATGAGACGAAGGACGGCAGCTCTCGCGCTCGGTACGGCCGCCGCGACGATCCTGGCCGGCTGTTCCACCATGAGCCCCGACGCGAGCGGAACGGTCACGCTCAACATGGTGGAGAGCCTGACGAACCCCGCCCGTACCGACCTGCTGAAGGATCTGATAGCCGACTTCGAGCGGCAGCACCCCAAGGTCAAGGTCAACCTCATCTCCCCGCCCACCGAGCAGGCCGACCAGAAGCTCCAGCAGATGCTCCAGTCCGGCAGCGGCGTCGACGTCCTGGAGGTACGGGACATCACCGTGGGGCCCTGGTCGAACAATGGCTGGCTCTACGACATGAACAAGGACCTCGATGGCTGGAAGGGCTGGCAGGCGTTGACGGAGAACGCCGTCAACGCCTCCAAGGACGCCAAGGGCCGCACGTACTTCATCCCGTACGGCTTCTACGGTCTGAGCCTCTTCTACCGCACCGACCTGATCAAGAAGGCCGGCTTCAGCAAGCCGCCCGCCACCTGGGAGGAACTGCTGCAGCAGGCGTCAGCGATCAACCAACCGGCCACACGGCGCTATGGCTATGCCTTCCGCGGCGGCGCCAACGCCCACAGCAACGCCACCGCCGTCATCGAGGCGTACGTCGCCGACCAGGTCGACCCGGCCAACGGCTACAGACTCAGGAGCGGCCGTACGATCTTCTCCGCGCCCGAGGCGGAGGACGCCCTGGCGACCTATCTGCAGCTGTTCGAGCAGGCGTCCCCCAAGTCCTCCGTCGCATGGGGCTATCCGGAGATGGTCGAGGCCTTCTCCAACGGGTCCA
Source organism: Streptomyces luteolifulvus (assembly GCF_008806595.1). Taxonomy (GTDB): domain Bacteria; phylum Actinomycetota; class Actinomycetes; order Streptomycetales; family Streptomycetaceae; genus Streptomyces; species Streptomyces luteolifulvus. The sequence goes on from NZ_VZRB01000002.1 coordinate 371,973, forward strand.
CGGCCTTTCTGCTGCAGGACCCCGAGGTGATCGCCACCGTCTCGCAGTCCAAGGCGATCTCGACGCGTCAGTGGAGCACCGCTCCCCTGGTGGCCGGGCCGGGAGGCAAGACCGTCCAGCCGCTGGCGACGGCCGGGTGGGGCGTGGCGAAGGGCAGCGGGCACAAGGAGGCGGCCGTGGACCTGGTCGAGTTCCTCTCCCAGGGCGAGGCGTCGACGAACTTCACCAAGAAGAACAGCCTCGTGCCGATCCTCAAGTCGGCCACCGGCGACCCCTTCTACCGGACCGGCCCGTGGGCCAGCTACGTCACCATGACCGAGCACCCGGAGAAGTACCTGGTGGTGACCCAGCCGCGCGGCGTGGCGTGGTGGACCGAGTGGCAGCAGAAGGCCGACACGGACGTCCAGAAGATGATCCTCGGCAAGACGAAGCCCAAGGAGCTGCTGGCGGGCTGGGACGCGTACTGGACCGAGAAGTGGCAGCAGGAGCAGTAGGCATGTCCGTCGCGTCCACACCGACGAAGGCGGCCACGCCTGGCACGGGCAGCGCCTCCCGCAGGGGAGGCGCCCCCCGAGGGCGGGGCCGCAGGCGGGAGTTCACCTCTCGGCGCGGCCTGCAGATCGCCGCCTACATGGCGCCGGCCGCCGTCTTCGTGGCGGTCTTCACGTACTACCCGATGCTCGCGGGCGGTCACATGGCCTTCCGCAACTGGAAGCTGACCGACCTGACCGACACGTCCTGGGTCGGCCTGAAGAACTTCCGCGACGTCTTCGCCGACCCCGCCTGGGGCACCGTGCTGGGCAACACCGCGGTCTGGGTGATCGGTTCGATCGTCCCTCAGCTGGTGATCGGCTTCGCTCTGGCCCTGTGGCTGCGCCGCCGCTTCCGCTTCCGCGGCCTGTACCAGGCGCTGATCTTCTTTCCCTGGGCGATCTCCGGTTTCCTCATCGGCATTCTCTTCCGGTGGCTGTTCAACAGCGAGTTCGGCGTCGTCAACGACCTGCTGCAGAAGGCCGGTCTGATCGACGAGCCGATCGCCTGGCTGGCGGATCCCGACACGGCGATGGCGGCGGTGCTGATCGCCAACGTCTGGTACGGCGTCACCTTCTTCGCGATCATGATCCTGGCCGCCCTCCAGTCGATCCCCGACGAGTTGTACGAGGCGGCGGCACTGGACGGAGCCGGCAAGGTGCGCACGCTCTTCCGGATCACCGTCCCCTACATCCGGACCACACTGGCACTGACCGTGCTGCTCCGGGTGATCTGGATCTTCAACTTCCCCGACCTGATCTTCGGGATGACCGCCGGTGGGCCGAACAACGAGACACACATCGTGACCACCTGGATGATCAAGATCACGCAGCAGGGCGACTACGGCAGGGCCTCCGCGCTCGGCCTCCTCGTGATGGCCGCGCTGCTGGTGTTCGCCGTGTTCTTCCTCCTGGCCACGGGAGAGAAGAAACGAGAGAAGAAAGGGGCGAGGCCGTGATCGGCAAGGAGACCGCGGGCGGCCGGGCCGTCCGGTTCACCTTCCTCGGGGTGTGGTTGCTCTTCACCGTCTTTCCGCTCTACTGGATCACCGTCACCTCGCTCAAGGCACCCGGCGACATCTTCCGCTTCCCGATCGCCTACTGGCCCGAACACTTCTCGCTGGAGAACTACAGTGGCCTGTTCGGCACGGCCGACTTCGGGACCTACCTCACCAACAGCCTCGTGGTCGCGGTGGTGGCGGGCGCGGCCGCCACGGCGATCTCGATGCTGTCGGCGTATGTGCTGGCCCGCTTCGAGTTCCGCACCAAGTCGGCCCTGCTGATGGCCGCCCTGGTCACCCAGATGATCCCGTCGTTCATCGCGCTGGGACCGCTCTACCTGCTGATGACCGACCTGAAGCTGGTCGACAACCGCCTCGGACTGATCCTCGTCTACATCGCCGTGTGCATCCCCTTCTGCACGGTGATGCTGCGCGGCTTCTTCGAGAACATCCCGGACGCGCTGGAGGAGGCCGCCATGATCGACGGGCTGTCCCGGTTCGGGGCACTGTTCCGGGTGCTGCTGCCGGTGATGCGTCCAGGGATCGTGGCCGCGTTCATCTTCAACTTCGTCAACTGCTGGAACGAGCTCTTCCTGTCGGTGACGCTGATGAACAGCGACAGCAACAAGACCGTCCCCACGGCCCTGAACGGCTTCATTTCCAGCTTCAACATCGACTGGGGCTCGATGTCGGCGGCGGCCGTGCTCACCATCCTGCCCACGATGGTGCTGTTCGCCGTCGCCAGCAGGCACATCGTCCAGGGCCTGACGTCCGGAGCGGTGAAGGGCTGAGCACTGACGTACGGCACCGGCCGTGCGTGCCCCCGTGGTCACGGACTGCTGTCCGCCTGCGGTGGAAATGACGCCACCGACGCGGGAGCCGGCGCATCGTCATCCGTATCCGGGGGAAGTGAACTGTCCTTCCAGAACGGCACGGCGAAGCAGAACAACGCGCCTGCAAAGACCGGTGACTTTGCACCCGACGCGGCACCCGCTGTGGCGGCGAAGAAGCCGGTGGCCCGCAAGTGGGTGCAGCTGTCGGCCGGACGCGCCGGACAACTGGATCCGGTCGTGGTCAATGGGGCCGGCTTCACTCTGTATCGGTTCGACAAGGACACGGCAGATCCGTCGAAGTCCAACTGCAGCGGGGAGTGCGCGACCACCTGGCCGCCGTATCTGGTCGCGCGTGGCGGGAAGGTCTTCCTCGACGGGATCGACAAGTCGGCGATCGGCTTCATCGAGCGCGACGGTGCCTTCCAGGTCACCCTCGGCGGCTGGCCCGTCTACCTGTTCAACAAGGACACGAAGTCCGGGGACACCAACGGCCAGGGCGTGGGCGGCACTTGGTTCGGCGTCAAGCCGGACGGCGAGAAGGCCGGCGACGGACAGGCCGGTGCCGATAGCGGTTCCGATGCTGGTGCCGATGCCGGTTCCGACCCCGGTCCGAAGGCCTCGCCCGCGAGCAGCGCCACCTTCTTCCAAGGTCCGAACTTCGCCGACCCCTCCCAGGGAGTGGCAGGTCCCGGCTGCCGGAACGTCCGCTTCTCCGGCTCGCTCCAGGCCGGCGGCGCCCTCAAGATCTGGGACGGAGCCAACTGCACGGGCAACGTCCGGATCGTCAATGGGAACGTCCAGGATCTCTCCGGTATCGGATTCGGCACGGTGAAGTCCGTTCGCTTCCTCGGCTGAAACGTGCCCTTGGCTGAGGTGGGGGCCAATGCGTCGGCGAGAGAGGTACCCCCGATGCACTCGTCACGCCGGTCGCGATGGGTAGGCGCCGGTCTCACGGTTCTGGTCATGCTCCTGGTGGCCAACTGCACGCAGGCTCAGCGTCAGTTGCCCGCCTTCTCCAACCCGGTCGTCCCCGGACTGTGGACACCGGACCGGATGGCGGAGGCGGAGAGCATCGACAACCCGGTGGCGAACAACGTGGGTGAGGATGCCGGAGTCTCGGACCCGGAGCCCGCAGCGGTACCCGCGGCGGCCGAGAAGACGCCCTACCGTGACAACGCGGCAGTGATCGGAAAGCTCTTCTTCGACACCCCTGGCGGACCGAGTGTCTGCTCCGGATCAGCCGTCGAGGATCCCGCCCGTCCCGGTGCCCGTGTGTCGTCAGAGCGTCACGGCAGTGGTCGAGCGCCTGCTGGTGCTGCCCGAGCAGGGTGTGGCACCAGCCGACGGCGTTGAGCGCTGCGGCGGTGCGCGCGCTGTGGCCGGCAGCCCGCTGGAGAGCGAGAGCCTGCTGGGCATGGGAGAGCGCTGCCTCCAGGTCGCCGTGCCGCTCGGCCACCCAGCTCAGCTGGCGATGGCTGTCTGCGCAGGCGGTGACCTCACCGGCCGCGGTGAACAGCTCCACCGCACGCTCCATGCGCCGGCGCGCCTCTTCGGTCCGGCCCAGCTTGGTCGCGGCCCGTGCCAGACTCCGGTGGACGTGTGCCTGGGCACAGGGATCACCGAGACGCTCTGCCGCTAGTGTCCGACGGTCCAGGCGAGCTGCCAGGTGTGGGTGTCGACCCCGTGCGCGGCTGCCGTGCCGATGGCCGCCATCAGGACCGCCCGTTCGGCGTCGAACCAGGCCGCGGCCCGGCTGGAGTGCCCCGGTTCCGAGGCGAATTCCTCGGCCCGGACGCCCCGGGAGGGGTCGGGCGGCACGATCGCCTGCCGGTCGGGAGAGTAAGCCCGGCCTGCGCGGTGGGCAGAGTGCAGATAGTGATCGAGGACGCGGGCCCGGGCGGCGTGGTGCTCCTCCGGCGCGTCGGCGGAATGGGCCAGCTCGCCGGCGTAGGTGCGCAGCAGGTCGTGGGCGGCGTACCGGCCGGGTGCCCGTTCGTCCACGAGGTGCGCTTGGGTCAGTTCGGTCAGCAGGTGATGGGTGTGGGGGACGGTGAGGCCCGCGAGGCTCGCGGCGGCGGCCGACGAGGTGTCCGGGCCCGGATGCAGGGCGATCAGCCGGAACAGCCGCGCGGCGGCAGGGGTGAGGGCGTGGTACGAGGACAAGAAAACGGCCCGTACGTCGACCGCCGCGTCAGTGTCACTGAAGGCGTCCAGACCGCGGTGACCGTCGGCGAGTTCACCGGCGAAGGTTGCCAGCGGGAAGGCCGAGCGGGACAGGGCCCGAGCCGCCGCGATGGACAGGGCAAACGGCAGCCGGTCGCAGTGTTCGATGATCTCGTCGACAGCCGACGGCTCGGCGGCCACCTCAGCAGGACGGAGGAAGCAGCCCTGCTGCGCTTCGCCACGACGCTCACCTTGGGCGACGTCCACAGTGCCGAGGACCTCGTACAGGAAGCTCTGTTGCGGGCCTGGCGGCAGGCGGAACGACTCATATCGACCCAAGGACTTGCGCGGCCCTGGCTCTTCACCGTCGTACGGCGGCTGGCCATCGATGGTCTCCGGGCCCGTCGCACGCGTCCGTTCGAGTTGAGTGCGTCCGACGTGGACCTGGACGTCGAGGGAGTTCCCGATGTCGGCGAACGCATGGTCACGGCGTACGTGTTGAGGGAGGCGATGGCGGAGCTGGCCCCGTACCACCGCGAGGTGCTGGTGCACCGGTACTACCTCGATCACAGTGTTGAGGACACCGCGGCGGTGTTGAGCATCCCGATCGGCACGGTGAAGTCCCGTACCAGCCATGCGTTGAAGGCGCTGCGCCACGTCTTGACGTCCCAGGGATTCCACGCGCGCCGGTAAAGAGTGCCGGCGTCCGGGCCGCCGGCGCGGTGGGCGGTCGACAGTCCGCAGTCGGCCGCGGGCAGTGGGCAGTGGGGGCCGGACCGCTGCCGGCGTACGGCCGACTGCCGACGTACGGCCGACTTCCGCCGTACGCCGGTCGCGGGCGCCGTCGGTCAGGAGTGCAGCGGCAGACGTTCCTCGGGCGCGCCCTGACCCCAGTCGCCGGATGGGCTGCCGCCACCCTCGACTTAGTTCACGTCTACGTAGTCAGTGGAGGAGTTGCTGGCGCCGGTCGTGGTGTTGCCGCTGTAGCGCCAGCGCCAGGTGCCGTCCTGGGAGGCGGTTACCGTGGTCTTCAGATAGCCGGTACTACTGGCGGTTACCGACTTGACCGTGGTGTAGGTGCTGGAACCGGCGGGCTTGAACTGCAGTTTCACCAGTCGGCCGCCGTAATTGTCGTAGCGGTGCAGACTCCAGTTGGCGCGCTGCACGGTGCCGGTGACAGTGATGGGCGTGCCCTTGGTGACGGGCTCCGGGGAGGCGTTCATGTTCTGGATGCGCGAGGCACGCTGGAGGCGGACCGTCGCGGAGAGCAGGTCGGTGTCGTAACCGCCGCCCTTCTTGATGGCTGTGCCGACGGACTTCCAGTCGGTGGCGTCACTGTTGACGAGCTTGTTGCCATTGCCGCCCGGCATGTTGTCGGGGTCGATGGTCATCGTCTCGTCGCAGTCGCGGTAGGTGTAGCCGCCCGCGGAGGATTGGCTGCAGCCCCACCGGGTCGTGAAGACCGCGAGGTTGTACTCGTTGGTCCCGTAGGTGCCCCGGTACGCGTTGACCCACCAGCTGTCGAGGGTCACGTTGCTCTTCACCGTGTACGTCAACGGGGCCTCGACCTCGGCGCTGATGCCGACGACGATGGGCTTGCCGTTGTTGAACACGACGTTCGAGAACGAGATGTCACTGTCGGCCGCGTGCGCGGCCGGCGCCGTGAGCCCCACGCCCACCAGCGCCATGCCTGCGGCCGCCGCCGCGGCGGCGGTGTATCGCGCAGCCGAGGGTCTGCGCCGCTGCGGAGCAGCAGCCAATATTGAAGTGGTCAATCCCCACCCCTGAGTCGAGTGTCCGCACGGCGGGCGGGCTGCCCGCCGCGGGAACTCTAGATCATCCGGGGCGACGCCTGGGACCCCTTACGCAATTCCGACAAATCGGTCGCCGACCCGAAGGTGCTGACCGCCGCCTTCGGTGGGCGGTTGGACGACGGGTCGATCGCGGGCCAAGGTGCCAGACCGCGATTCGGCGACAGTCCGCCTCGGCACTCGTAGGCTGGCTGGATGCCCAAGCCGATACGGATGAGCCGCCGCACGTGGGTTGCCGCGTGGGCCGTGCTGTGCGCGGCCGGCCTCGCCGCCACCGCCGAACTCAACGCCTCATCGGGCCCGGACCCACAGCCCCAGGAAACCGTCAGCGCCGAGTGCGCCGAGTACATCGCGGACATCGAGAGGCAGCTGGCCAAGGCCAAGCAGGAAGGCAAGGGAGACGGAGTGGTGGCCTTCTCGCGAGTCCAGGTCGGCACCGAGGACGACTGCCGCGATGAGCTCCGCAATCACTTCGGGGGCGATCGGTGAGCCGCGGTAGCCGGCTCGTCGCGATGGCAGGGCTGGCCCTCGTCGGTGCCGGGGTGATCATCGCCGTGGGTGCCACGTCGGAACCGGAGCCGCGGCCCACGCCGCCGCGGGTGTACTCCTCTTGTCTGGCGGCCGACACCAAGCCGATGCCTGCGGACGACGACCCGTGCGATGGCCGCTGAAGAAACGCCTGTGCGACCGTCCACCGCAGGTTGGCCGTCGGCTGGGACACGGCGCCCAGCGGGTCGGCTTCACGGCAGGTCGCGCAGCGGAGCGTAGCCGCGCTCGAACAAGGCCTTGGCGCCGTGGCGGAACGCCAGGTTGCGCACGGCGGGGGGCAGGGACCTGGTGCGGTCGCGCCGACGGGTCTGCCGTTGCACCCACCGGGTGCGCGGAAGCCTGCGCTGGACGTACCGGCGCAGGAGTTCCTCGGTGTCGCCCCCGCCGGCCAGTACCTCGGCGAGAACCTGAGCGTCCTCGACGGCCATGGCGACTCCCTGAGCCATGTTGGGCGAACTGGCGTGGGCCGCGTCCCCGACCAGTACGACGCGTCCGCGCGCCCATGTCTCGCACCTGACCTCCTCCACCGGTGAGAAGTAGGCCTCGTGGGCGTCGGGTGTGGCCAGCAGGTCGCGTACGCGCTGGTCATAGCCGGAGAAGAGGCGGGCAAGGCCGGCGGCAGTGGTCGGGTCCTCGGGTGAGGGGGCCGCCACGTCGGCGTAACAGCACACCCGGCCCCCGGAGACGGGGTAGGCGAGGAAGGCCGTCCCCGGACCCAGCCACACGGTCCACCGGTCGATGTCGGCGGCGTCGCCGGTCAGGAAGCGCCAGCTGGCCTGCCCGAGGTAGCGGGCAGCGGCCGCGGGATCGACCAGTTCTCGCAGGCTCGACCGTATGCCGTCCGCTCCCACCACCACGTCGTACCGGGCGCTGCCGCCATCGCTGAACTCCACCTGCACACCGTCGTCGGAGTGCTTGAGCGAATCCACGGTGACACCGTGGCGGACGGGCACCGGCACGATGTCCTGCAAGGCGGCGTGGAGGTCGCCTCGGGTGATGCCCACGCAGCCGGCGGTTCCCCGCCACAGGTCGGCCATGTCGATGTCGGCCAGCGCCCTGCCCCGGTGGTCCATCAGCCGCTGGCCGGGCACGGGCGCGCCCAGCGCGCTGAGGTGCTTGCCCAGCCCCAGTGCGGTCAGCGCGCGGACGCTGTTCCCGGGCAGGAAGAGCCCGGCTCCCGCGGTTCGGCTCTCGGGGGAGCGTTCGATGACGTCGACGTGCATTCCCTCGCGGCCGAGCGCGATGGCGCTCGCCAGGCCTGCGATACCGGCTCCGACCACAAGGACTTCAAGGTGACTGGACATGCGGATCTCCCGTACGGCTTTTGGAGTTACGTTCCGCACTACGGCCTGGTCGACGGCGGGGTTCACGTCCGCGATCCACCGGCCCGCTTCAGTGGTCCGCGCAGCACGGTGTCGGATACGGGACCTCGAAGGGGACGAGTGTGCCGCCCGCGGCGGGCATGGCGGCCAGGACGAGTTCGCCGTTCTGCCACTGCGGGCGGACATGGTGTCCGGTCACCAGGCGGGTGTGCGGGCCGGGTCGGCCCGGTGAGCCGAGGACGGTCACCCGGCCGATCGCGGAGCGGGCGAGCAGCTCCGCGAAGGTGGTCGGCCGTGCGCAGGTCCCGGATCCCGGCGTCCACCGTGAGGACGTACGGTGTCACGACGGCAGGACCCACACCGGGTTGGAGTAGAACCACAGGTCACGCCACGGGTCGGCGTCGCCGACGACGTCGATGGCCGGACCCGCCGGGTCGACCGCCGCGCCCATCGGGCCGACGCCGGACCGGTTGCCGTCGGTGCCGCGCAGACGGACGTACAGCGGGCGGTCGACGCGGCCGAGGTCGTAGGTGAGCCGGACCATGCCGGTGGACTTGTCGATCTCGTACGACTTCACGACCTTGGCCGTCGGCGCGGTGAACGTGTCCTTGTCCGCGACCGGGCCGGTCACATCGCCCTGGATGACGTCCACCCGGGCCAGCTTCGGCACGAAGCCCGCCCAGTTGGCACCGCCCGCGAGCGCCACGTCCACGGTGAGCGTGACGTTCGTGCCGTTCTTGACGTGCAGGGCGCCGCCGAGCGTGGCCCAGCGGCTGCCGCCGGCGACACGGACGTCGAGGCCGCTGATCAGCCGGCCGTGGTCGACCCAGATGCGGCCGGCGCGGATGCCGTCCATGACGGCGGCGTACGAGAAACCGTCGGCACCGACGTGCGTACGGCTGTACTGGCCGGGCCAGTAGTCGCCCTGGGTGGTGTCGATCCGGCCGCCGTAGACCGGGTCCTCGTACCTGCCGTTGGCGTTGAAGTCGCCGCCCGGGCCGCGCACCGCGGTGTCGGCGTAGACCTGGTGGGAGTCGGAGTTGGCGGTGATCCACCAGGGCTTGCCCTCGGCGAGGAGGCTGTCCCACAGGCCGCCGACGGTGGCGGTCATCCAGTCGAAGCCGCCCCAGGTGCGGTAGCTCTCCAGCGGGTAGCCGGCGAAGGAGTTGGCGCCGGGGTTGTTGTCGTAGAAGCCGCGGGCGCGGGCGGGGCCGAGGGGCGCGGGCAGGCCGGAGGCCTGGTGGCCGGGCGCGCCCTCGAAGCCGACGGCGATCTGGCGGCCCGGGTCGGTCGCATCCCGCCAGGCACGGATCTCGTGCGGGGAGTCGACACCGCGCCGCGCCGGGTGGTTGGCGAGCATCAGGGCGTCCTTGACCTTGCGGCGGCGGACCTGTTCGTCGAGGAACGCGAGTCCGGCGACGGCGAGGGCCTCGTTGGCGGGCGTGGAGTCGGAGGCGTTCTTCACGCTGCCGTCGTAGTCGGTCTCGAACTGCTTGAGGACGGAGACCTCGCCCCGGCCCGGGTGGACGAAGACGGTGCCGTGCTCGGCGCCGGGGATGTTCCACTCCAGGCCCTGGAAGACGAGGGTGTCCTCGTATGCGGCCCGGGCCTCCTTGATGTCCGGGTTGACCTTGCCCACGCCGATCTTGGCGTGGGTCGCGCTGCCGTGGTCGGTGATGACCAGCCAGTCCATGCCGTGCCGGGCGCCCTGGCGGACCTGGTCGACGACGCGGTACTTGCCGTCGCTGCTGTACTGCGTGTGGATGTGGTGGTCACCGGCCAGCCAGAGAAAGCCGCCCGTGCGGCGGCCGCCGGTGGTGGCGGTGGTGGCGGCGTACGCCGGGGACGCCGCGGTCTGGCCGAGGACGCTCCCGGCGGCCACGCCCGCGCCGAGGAGCCCCGCGCGGCGCAGCAGCGAGCGGCGCGACTGCTGCTCGGGGGTCAGGTCCTCGTCGGGCACGGAGGTGTCGAAGGCGGCGGGCAGCGCGGAGGCCGTCCCGTGGTCGTGCTCGTGGTCGTGCTGTTGGCCATGTCCGTGGTGGTGACCGTGCCCCATGATCCGCCTCCTGGATGCCGCTGCCGTCCGCGACTGCCTTCTGTCGCTGCTTTCTGCCGCTGTCTTCAGCCGCTGTCTTCTGTCTGCGCCACAGCGCCGCGTGTGGAGGATCGAGGCGGAAGGTGAACAGGGATCAGCCGGGGAGTGAGCACCGGATGCCCCGGACACGGCAGCTCGGCTCGTCGCGCACTGCTTCCCCAACTCCCCTTTGACGTCACACTGGTTGACGCGACCCCTGAGCAATGAAGCACGCCGCAGACAGCGGGACCTCCGCCCAGACGGTCTTGTGCATCCCGTCCGGGCGGAGGTCCACACCCCATTCCCGCGACAGCGCCTCCACCAGCAGCAGCCCGCGTCCGCCCTCGTCCGGCTCCGACGCGCGCACGGGCAGCCGGTCCACGCGCGCGTCCAGCACCTCCACGCGCACGACGTCCCCGCACAGCACCAGCCGTACGCGGAAGCTGCGCCCCCGCACCCGCCCGTGCCGTACGGCGTTCGCGGCGAGCTCCGCGACGACGAGGGTGACGGTCTCGTTCGCGTCGCAGCCGTAGGCGTACCCCCACACGTCCATCCGGTTGGTGACGAGCCTGCGTGCGAGACGCGCGCCACGCGGGGTCGCACTGAACAGCTGGGTGAAGGTGCTGACAGCGGTGGGGGGTTGGACCCGAGTGTCTCCTTGCATGGGTCAACGGTCCCGGGAGACAAGGGAGTAGCCCAGCTGCGAAACTCGTACGCTGCGAGTTGTACGAGTTACGGAGTGGACAGTGTGCGTCACATTCCGTGACCATGATTCCTATGGCCGACAGCACCCTCAGCATCGAGCACCACACGAACGAGCCGGAGCCCTCCGACACTCTGAAGTCGTTCGGGGCCGTGCACAAGGCTTTCCGCAAGCGGGCCGGCTACACGCAGGAGGAGTACGCGCCCCTGGTCCAGTACCAGCCGGGCACGGTCGCCTCCATCGAACAGGGCCGCCGCTTCCCACCGCGCGTCTTCGTCGAGCGCGCGGAACAGGTCCTGGACGCGTTCGGCGCGCTGAGGGCGGCATACAAGCACGTCAGCCGGGAGAAGAGGCTGGCGTCCTGGTTCCGGCAGTGGGCGGAGCTGGAGGAGCAGGCGATCAGTCTGTATACGTACGAGAACCGGCTGGTGCCGGGGCTGTTGCAGACAGAGGGTCACGCGCTGACCCTCTTCCGGGAGCGCGTGCCGACTCTCACAGACTCGGAAGTCGAAGCCAAGATCACGGCTCGGATGCAACGCCAGTCCCTGTTCGAGGAACGGCCCCACACGGCTTTCAGCTTCATCATCGAAGAGCACGTTCTACGACGGGAGACCGGCGGGGCAGAGGTCATGCGTGGGCAGATCGAGCACATCTTGGAGATCACGGAACCGCGCCACGTAGAACTCCAGGTGATGCCGATGGAGCGCGGCGTCCACGCGGGAGTCGCGGGCCCCATCCAGTTGTTGGAGACCCCGGAGAACGAGTGGTTCGCGTATTGCGAGGCGCAGCTTAGCGGTCAGTTCATCGTCAGCCCGAAATCAATCAGTGTGCTGCACATGCGCTATGCGAAACTGCGCTCACAGGCTCTTCCCCCGAGAGACTCCCGGAGCCTGCTGGAGCGGATGCGAGGAGCGCTATGAGCACCACCGAACTGGCATGGTTCAAAAGCAGCTACAGCAGCAGCGGTGACGGCGACTGCATCGAAGTGGCCCTGACCTGGCGCAAGTCGACGTACAGCAGCGGCAGTTCCGGCGACTGCATCGAGGTAGCCACCTGCCCCACCACCATCCACGTCCGCGACTCAAAGAACACGACCGGCCCTCAGCTCGCCCTCTCTCCCACCACCTGGACGGAGTTCGTCGAGTTCGCGGCTCGTGGCCACGCCTGAGTCCAGCCTTCCGCAGATGACGAAGGTGATGCTGATCAGCAGCGCCCAGGAAACCCACTTGGACACCGACACCGGTTCCCAGCCGTGGAGTTGGTACGGGTAGCTCCAGGCCCCGAGATACGTGGCGATGTTCTCGGCCAGCCACAGGAAGAAACCGATCAGCGCGAAGGACACCGCCAGCGGCAACCGGTACCGCCGTTCACCGATCACGAAGTGGACCCACGACCCCGTGGTCACCACCAGCAGCAGACCGCCCAGCAGCCAGCGCAGGTCGGGCAGCCAGTGGTGGCTGAGGAAGTTCACATACAGGAGGACGGCCAGCACGGCGGTGCCGCGCGCCCGGTAGCCGGTGAGGGTGAGGTCGAGCAGCCGCCAGGCGCGGCAGACGTAACTGCCGACAGCGGCGTACATGAAACCGCCGTACAGCGGCACACCGGCGACCTTGGTGAGGGCCGGCTCGGGATAGGTCCACGAACCGACGTGCACTTTCACGAGTTCGAAGGCGAGCCCCAGGATGTGACAGACGGCCACAACGGCCACCTCCCGTCGGCTTTCCCATCCCAGCAGGCGACCGACGCCGGTGAGCAGAATCCCGTATACAAGCAACAGGTCATAGCGAGCCACCGGCAGCGGCGGGAGGAGAGTGGACGCTGCCATGCCGCCGAGCAGCGCGACCGCGAACGCGCAGCTGCGTGCCTGCAGCCACCCGAACCACGCCAACTGCCGGATGAAGACGCCCGCTCCCCGCGTGATCGTGTGCATGTCCCTCTAGATCGATCCGGCAGCGACAACGGTTGCAGCGGCACGCCAACCTGTGGGTACCAGCTTTGTCCCTGGATACCCTAGGTCCGCGACCCGGCGGATCGCCTTGTGCGGGGTGCCGAACCGTGCGTACCGGAGAGCTCAGTCCCGCCGCTCGCCCGCGCTGCGCTCCACGCAGAACTCGTTGCCCTCCGGGTCGGCCAGTACCGCCCAGCCCGTGCCGTCCGGGTTGCGGCGGTCGTCGATCAGGCGGGCGCCGAGTGCGAGCAGACGCTCGACCTCCTCGTCACGGGTGCGATCCTGCGGCTGAAGGTCCAGATGCAGGCGGTTCTTGGTGGTCTTGGCCTCCGGCACGGTGACGAACAGCAGGCCGGCGGCCTCGATCAGCGCCTCCGGGTCGCCCGGCTGGTCCTCCTCGTGCAGGGGCCGGCCGAGGGCCTGGGACCAGAAGCTGCCGAGGGCGTAGGCGTCGGCGCAGTCGATCGTCACATGACGGATGGCGGAGGTCATGCGCGGGATTGTTGTGCACGGTCGAGAAACGGGGCAACGCGCGGGGAAACCTTTCCGCCACCGGCGGCCACTCAGCCCGGCGACCGGCGACTGACCACTGGCGACTGTCGACCGGCGACCGGCGACCGGCGACCGGCTCAAGTCGACAGCAGACCTGATCAACTCGCCGGGCGGTGCCCGCCTTCCTCCAGGAAGCCGAGTTCGGCGGCGGCTTCGGCCTGGCGGGGGCTGTTCATGGCGGCGAGGGCGGCCTGGGCGGTGGCCAGGACGCGCCGGGCTTCCGGGTCGCGGGCCAGGGTGCGCAGGACGATGCCGAGGTCCAGGCGGGCCGGTTCGGTCCAGGCCGTCATCCGCGCGGACTCGAAGTAGGCCAGGGCCTGCCGCAGGGGTGCCTCCGCTTCGGCGGGGCGGCCCAGGGCCGCGAGGTCGTTGCCTATCTGCTGGCGGGCGCTGGCCAGGTACATCTCGACGAGATCGGGCTGCCCCGGTATCCCGGCGAGGCAGACCGCCTCGATGCGCCGGTGGATGGCGAGAGCCTCCTCGGCGTGTCCGTACTGGCGCAGGTTGTGCCCCATGGCGTTCAGCACGGTCAGTTCGGCCAGGCGGGCCTGCCCGCAGGATTCGGCGCGCAGGCGCGCGGCCGCCTCCCGGAACCGGGCGAGGGACTCCTCGGTCCTGCCGATACGGTGCAGGGCCGCCGCACCGTATCCGAGGGCCCAGCCGGTCTGGAGGCCGTCGCCGAGCTCGCGCGCCACCGCCAGCGCCTCGTCGGCGACGGCCAGGGCACCGGCGTGGTCGTGCAGGCAGAGACTGTGCGCCCAGGCCAGGAAGTTGAGCTGTACGGCCTCGTCCTGCCGGCTGCCCAGGGCGCGGGCCGACTCCACGGCCAGCCGGAAGACCTCCGCCCACTCCTCCCAGTGCTGGGTGAGGTCGGAGAACCAGTGCATGGCCCGGGCCGTGTCGATGACCTGCCGGTGCCGTCCGGTTTCCGCGGCCCTTCGCAGCGCGGCCAGCCATTGGTCGCGCTCCGCCTCCAGCCAGACGCGGGCTGCCGCCCGCCCGACGGGTGCGGTGGCCGGGTCGGGATCCGTACCGGGTGTCTCCTCGTGCCGGTCGGCGTCGAAGCGCAGGGCAGCGGCGGTGGCCCGGCCGAGCAACCAGTCCGCGGTCCGGTCCAGCGCTGCGGCCCGGCGCCCGGAGCCGTCCTCCGCGGCCAGCCGTTCCGCGGCGAACAGCCTCAACAGGTCGTGGAACCGGTAGCGTTCGGCGCGCGGATCGGGCTGGAACAGTCCCGCGTCCACCAGTTCCTCCGCGCCCGCGGCGGCCGCGGCCGTCGGCAGGTCCGCCAGCAGCCCGAGGGTCTCGGGGCCGAAACCGGGAGCGGCGGCCAGGGCCGCCCGGCGGAACAACCGTCTCGACTCCGGCTTCAGACGCTCGTACGACAGCGCGAAGGCCGCTCGCACCTTCAGCCCGCCGGCCTGCAGGCCGTCCAGCCGCTGCCCCTCGGCCGCCAGCCGGGCGGCCAGCTTCCCGAGCCGCTCGCCGGGGCGGGCGGCCAGCCGCTGCCCGGCGATCCGGACGGCGAGCGGCAGGCACCCGCAGAGGTCCGCGAGGTCACGGGCTGCCTGTGCCTCGGCGCGTACCCGCTCCGGACCGAGGATCCGGGTCAGCAGTTCCACCGCCTCCTCCCGGCGCAGCGGGGGCAGGTGCGTACGGTGCACCGCCGAGAGCCCGGCCAGGCTGTGCCGGCTGGTGACCAGGGTGAGGGTGTGGCCCGTGCCGGGGAGCAGCGGGTGGACCTGCTCCTCGTGCACGGCGTTGTCCAGCAGGAGCAGCACCCGGCGGTCCGCCAGCACCGAGCGCAACAGCCCCGCCCGGTCCTGCGTGCCGGCGGGCACGGACCGGTCGGGGACGCCGAGCGCCCGCAGCAGCCGGCCCAGCGCCTCCCGGGGAGTCACCGGCTCCGGGTCCATGCCGCGCAGGTCGAGGGCGTACTGCCCGTCCGGGAAGTACGGGGCCAGCCGGTGTGCGGCGTGTACGGCTAAGGAGGTCTTCCCGAGCCCGGGCTGACCCGTCATCACACTGACCGGCGGCCGCACCGGATCGAGCCCTTCGGCGAGGGCGCGCAGCGCGTCGAGGGCTGGGCCGCGGGCGGTGAAGTCACCGAGGTCGCGGGGGAGAGCCAAGGGATGGTGGACGGGAGCGGACGCAGGCGCGGTCACGCTTGCGGCTGTGGGTGAGGGTGGGGGTGGGGGTGAGGTGGCGCCCGAGGCGTCGTCAAGGGGAGTGCCGGGGCCGGTCGTTGGGGCGGACTGCGCGGGATGCGTACGGGGCCGGGGGCGGGGTCGGCCCGGGCGGGCCGCGGCCTCCAGCGCGGCGGCGCCGGCGGGGTCCAGGCCGAGCCCGTCCGCGAGGGCCTGCACGGTGCGGCGCTGCGGGCCGCGGGTCCGGGCGCGCTCCAGGTCGGCGAGGGCGCGAACGCTCACCCCCGAGGCGTGGGCGAGCTCCTCCTGGCTGAGCCCGGCCCGCGCGCGCAGTTCCAGGAGGAGCCCGGCGAACGTCCCGGTGGTGGGGCCGGACCCGACACCGGCGTCGGGATCGCCGCCGTCGCCCAGGCCCTCGGTGTCGGTCGTGCCCGTGTCCGCGGCCATGATTCGGCTCCCCCGGTCGGCATGGATCAGCCTGGTGAGCTGCTTCCGGCAGAAGTATGCCGGTCGACATTCCTGCCGGTGGAACCGCCTGGAACGGCATCGTCGGCCGTGGTCGACTTGTGGCCCGGCGACGCGGCGCCTTGAGCGGGGGAATGAGCAGGGGAATCCAGACAGGAGGTCCGTCGGGTGCGCGTGCCCGACGGGCTCGCGGCTGCCGCCTCGCCGCCTGACCGCCCCGCGTACGGGCAGTTGTCACGGGCACCGGACCGGGTGCCCGCCACCGTACGGCGGGGAGCGAACAGACCATTGAGGGGAACACACGTGAGCACGAGCACGCACAAGAACCGTACTGCCGAGGGTATGTCCCGGCGGCACGTGCTGGCGGCCGGGGCGCTGACCGCGGCCGCCGTGGCGGCGCAGGGCTCCCTGGGCGCCTCCCGTGCCTCCGCAGCCGCCGCTCCCGCCATCTTCTACTCTCCGCACCAGGACGACGAGGCCATCGGCATGGCCGGTTCGATCCTGGAGCACAAGGCGGCGGGCCGCCCGGTCTACCTCGTGCTCGTCAGCCGCGGGGAGAACGACGGCCTGGCCCGGCGGATGAACGTCGGAGCCTGCGAACTGCTGCGTGAGCGGTGCGCGGCGCCGAACCACTGGCACGACCTGAACTGGCCCACCGACGGCGCCAGCATGATCGTGCCCGCGCGGACGGCCGAGTTCATGGCCTCGGCGAAGGCGATCGGCGTGGACAAGGTCATCAACTTCGACCTCCCCGACAGCGCGCACGACCCGTCGACGTACGGCAAGTTCGTGGACGCGGTCACGGCGAAGGTGAAGTCGCTCGCGAGGAAGTACCCCGGGGCCTCGCACAAGTTCGCGGCAGGCTGGCTGGACGTGACGCCCACGCACAAGGCGTGCAGCGACGCGGCCTACCGCCTGATGAACGACGGCACGATCAGGGACGTCCGCTTCAACCACATCTACGCCTACGACCGCCCGTACGGGGAGCGCGCCAGGGGTGCGTCCTACGTTCTGAACATCCCCTCCGCTCACATGACCCGCAAGCGGAACTCGATCTACTGCTACAACACCTGGAACCCGGACCGGAACTTCTACGCCCTCGGCTACCACAGCGCCTACGAGAAGCTGGAGCCGGCGCACGGCGACCCCCGCGAGTTCATCTACACCCTGCCGTCGAACTACCGGCCGGGAAAGATGTGACCCGTCACGGTGTTCGATGACATGTGATCCGCCGCGGTGCCTTCTCAGGTCACCGCGGCCGGTCAGCGGCCGGCCAGAAGGGGACACGAAGGGGCACAGCCGGCAGTCGGCGAAGAGGGGACGGCGACTTACCTGACCCGCTCCCGCCGGCGGCTAGGGTGAGCGATATGAGCCTGGATGCAAAGATGATCACCGTCGACTGTGCCGAGCCCCGCAAACTTGCCGCCTGGTGGGCCGAGGTCCTGGACACAGAGATCGCCCAGGACTTCGGCGGTGAGTTCGTCATCGTCGGGGCGCAGCCCCTGGTGCTCGGTTTCCAGCACGTTCCCGAGCCCAGGCAGGTGAAGAACCGGGTCCATGTCGACTTCCACACCGAGGACCGGCCCACCGAGGTGGACCGACTGGTGGAGCTGGGTGCCAGTGTCGTCGGGGAACACTCCGCCGGGCCCCTGACCTGGACCGTCCTACGGGACCCGGAAGGCAACGAGTTCTGCGTGGCCGGCTGAGAGCCGGGAAGGGCTGTCGGACCTGGGGCGCCCCGGTTCCGGTCGGGACGCCCCAGGGGCTCATCCGGAACGCAGATCGATCAGCGGGGCGTGACCCCCGGGGCGGCCCAACGGCTGGACGGCGCCTCATGGTTGCGGGTTCCCCCAGGTGGGTGACCGTACTCTCCCGGCACGGCCCCCGACTATCGTCAAGTGGCTCCCCGCACGCGACGCTTCGTGGCACTCTTGGCACCACACGTGAGGCGTACGGGTGCCCATGAGGACGCGCCGTGCCGGTCTGCTGGGGGAGCCGGGTGCACGAAATCCGCATTGCGGTGCGCGGGGACGCGGCCGCCGAGGAATCGTTGTTGGACTGGTTACGGCAGGAGCCCGCACTGCGCGGCCGCGTCCGGCACGACACGCCCCCCGCACGGGTGGGGACCATGGGCTCCCTCGGCGAACTGGTCGTCGAGAGCGCGGTCACCGGCACCATCGGGACGCTTGCCGGTCTGCTGGGCCAGTCGCTGTCGTTGTGGCTGAACCAACGGCGCGCACAGGGCAATTCACCGACCACGGTCAGTCTGACGACCGGGGACGGGCGCAGCGTCACGGTGACGTCGGCTCATGCGGCGGAAGCAGAGCGGCTGTTGAGACTCGCGCTCCAGGAGCGGCCCGCGCCGGAAGGCGTACCGCCCGGTGCCGCAGGTGACGGCCAAGGACGGTAGCCGTGCGACTGCCCGATCCCCAGCGGTCCTACGCGGTACTCATCGGTACCGGCACCTATCGCTCCGACCAGCTGCCGGACCTGCCCGCCGTCGGCAACAACCTCCAGGACCTCGGCGACATCCTGACCGATCCGGCCCTCGGGGGACTGCCCGCCGAGCGGTGCGTGGTCGTGCCGGACCCGAGCGATCCCCGCACGCTCTTCCGCATCCTGCGGCAGTACTCCGCTGCCGCAGAGGACACCTTTCTCGTGTACTTCGCCGGTCACGGCCAGACCGGACCGCGCAACGAGCTCTATCTGGGTCTCGGGGAGACCGTCCCGGACGAACTGAAGGTCAGCGCGCTGCCGTTCGACCTGCTGCGCGACGTGCTCACCGACTGTCCGGCCGCCAACCGCGTCGTCATCCTCGACTGCTGCTTCAGCGGACGTGCCGTCCAGGACATGGCCGGCGAGGAGGAAACCATCCTCGGCCAGGTCGGCATCGAGGGCACCTACGTCCTGGCGGCGACCCCGATGAACGCCGTGGCACTCGCCCCCGTGGGCTCCTCCCACACGGCCTTCACCGGCGAACTGTTGCGCCTGCTGCGCACCGGGATACCCGCCGGGCCGGAGTTCCTCACGTACGGCGACATCTACCGCCAGCTCCTGCACACCGCGACGGTCCGCGGCCTGCCCCTTCCCCGACGGCGTGGTACGGGGACCGTCGACCTGCTCGCGCTGAGCCGGAACCCCGCCGTGGGTGCGAGGTCGGCAACGGTCCTTGCGGCGACGGCCGGCGACCGGCCAGTCGTCCTTCGAGACCTGGCCGGGCCGGTTGCGTCGGCCGAACGCGACATGCGAGGTGGCGACTCCCGCCTCCTGCGGGTTGCGGGACGACTGTTCCTGCCGGCGATGTTCCTGTGGGGGCTTCCGTCACTGGCCCACTCGGTCTTCGGTCTGGCCGTGGACGACTATCGCGTCGTGACGAGCGTCGAGGAGTGGCTCCGTTCTCCGGCGGACGAAACCATGAAGCTCAGCGATCTCACGGTGCCGTTGTTCCATCTGCTGACCGCTGTGGTCATATGGCGGCTGTGCGTCCTGCGCAGCAGATTCGCATGGTCCGGCGCCGCAGCCCTCCTGGTGTACGGCGTCTACCTGGCAGCGAGCGTTCCGTTCCGGCTCTCGTACCCCAACGCATTTCCCTCCTCACAGCTCTCCTCCTGGGACCGCGAGGTCGAAATCGCCGGCTTCGTACTCCTGGGACTCGTCCTGTCCGCCGTGGCCTTCGCCATCGCTCGTACGGGGCCGCCGTTGCGGCTGCAGCGTCCGGTGCGATGGGGCATGCCCGCGTTTGCCACGGCTCTGACACTGGCGGTGGCCGGCCTGTACGTCTCGGCCCGGCTGAACTTCACTCCGCTCGGGTGGAGCGTGGTGTTGATGTGGGTGCTCACCGGCGTCCTCGCGGCCGGGACACCGATTGCCGCACTCCTCGTCCGGCCCGCCGAGGTGGCGTTGGGGCTTGCGGGCGGCTGGACGGCCGTGATGCTGCAGCATGAGATCGCGTTCTGGAGCTTCTCTCCCCCTGTCGCGCACGGCGAATATCTCTGGCTCTGGCTGCCCGTTGCCGTCTTGCCGATCGTGTTGCGTGCGTACCTGAATCAGACGGAATCGGTTCGCTGATCCGCTGTGACCTGCCGACTCGACTACCGTCGACAGCATGTGCCGCACCCTCGGCCTCGCCGAAGCCCTCTCCGCGGGGACGGTCGTCCTCGACGGGGGCATGTCCAATCAGCTGGAGTCCGCCGGGCACGACCTGGGCGACGAGCTGTGGTCGGCCCGGCTGCTCGCCGAACGGCCCGAGGCGATCACCGAGGCCCATCTCGCCTACTTCGAAGCGGGCGCGGACGTAGCGATCACCTCCAGCTACCAGGCCACCTTCGAGGGCTTCGCAAGGCGCGGGATCGGCCGGGAGCGGGCGGCCGAACTCCTCGCCCTGAGCGTGGAACTGGCCCGCGAGGCGGCCCGGCAGGCCGGGGCGAAGGGCATCACGCGGCCCCTGTGGACGGCGGCCTCGGTCGGCCCGTACGGGGCGATGCTCGCGGACGGCTCCGAGTACCGGGGCCGGTACGGCCTGAGCGTGGCCGAGCTCGAACGCTTCCACCGGCCGCGCCTGGAGGTGCTGGCCGCGGCCGGGCCCGACGTCCTGGCGCTGGAGACGGTCCCCGACGCCGACGAGGCCGAGGCGCTGCTGTGCGCGGTGAGCGGACTCGGGGTGCCGGCCTGGCTGTCGTTCAGCGCCGCCGGTGACCGCACCCGGGCCGGGCAGCCCCTGGAGGAGGCCTTCGCCCTGGCCGCCGATGTGGAGGAGGTGATCGCGGTGGGGGTGAACTGCTGCGCCCCCGAGGACGTGGACAGGGCGATCGAGATCGCCGCCCGCGTCACCGGCAAGCCGGTCGTCGTCTACCCGAACAGCGGCGAGACCTGGGACGCCGAGGCGCGGGCCTGGGCCGGCCGCTCCACCTTCGCGCCGGAGCAGGTGCGCGGCTGGCGGGAGTCCGGGGCCCGGCTGATCGGGGGCTGCTGCCGGGTCGGCCCGGAGGCGATCACGTCCGTCGTGGGCACGCTGAGGGCGGCGTGACCCCGACGCTCCGCCGGCCGTGTTGGCCCGGGTGGCCGGTCAGGGCAGGCCCTGGCTGCGGTGGACCCCGCCGGGCAGCCGCAGCCGTCGTACGACCGACCGCAGTTCCGCGGTCCGGGCGGCCGTGTCCGCGCCGTTGACCGGCTTCGGTGTGTCTCCCTCTGGTCCGTCGTCGGCCTCACGGACGGCCTTGTCGACGGTCCACACCGCCAGCTCTGGATCTCGTGGACCGTATGCCGTATACGGTCCACCGTCGCCGAAGATCTGTACGGGATGTGAGGCGTCCCAGCGCCGCCAGCCCGGGTCGCCGTCGACCGCGAACCGTACCCACGCCCCGTGCATCGCGTCGGCCAGCTCCTGCGGGGCCCCCTCCCCGGCGAGCCTGGCCGACTCGGGCACGTCACCGGTGTCGAACACGAAGCCGAGCTCCAGGGCGTGGCAGGCGCCGAGGTCGGGGAGGTTGGAGGGCCAGGCGAACTCGTAGACGTACGAGGTGCCGGGGCGGGCGTCGGCGAGGCGGTGCAGCGGGAGGCGGAGCAGATGGTCGGTGACCATCTGGCCGACGATCTCCGCGGTGCCGGCCTCCGGGTGCAGGGCGCGATAGCCGCGGGGCACCTCGGGGCCGCAGTGGCAGCGAGCCATGGCACCGGCCAGGGCGACCGCCCCGAGCCGGTCGACACGTTCCAGCAGCCCGCCCGGGACCAGCCACAGGCGGTACTCGTCGCGGGTCCAGCCGAGCAGGAGGTCGATCCCCGGGGCGGCGTCCTCGTCCGTCAGGGCCTGCAGGGGGTCGCGCGGGACGACGTCGCCGTCGACGACGATCCCGAAGGCCGGCCCGCCGACCACCGGGCTGCTGAGCCGGCTCACCTCGGCCTGGGTACGCAGCAACAGCTCACGGTCGACCTCGGCGAAGGCCGCGGCGGTGGCGGGCACCTTCAGCCGGGTCGCCATACGGCGCACCATCCGCCGTACCTTGTCGCGGTCCGAGGCCTCGGGCGACCCGCTCTGGAGGATCGCCCGGCGGACCAGGCCCCGGGCCTGCGGGGCGGCGAGCAGCGACCCGATGCTGATCGCCCCGGCGGACTGCCCGCCGACCGTCACCCGCCCGGGGTCGCCGCCGAAGGCCTCGATCGACTCGTGCACCCACGCCAGCGCGGCGATCTGGTCGCGGAGACCGGGGTTGGCGGGGGCGTCCGGGAAGAGGCCGTAGCCCTCGATGCCCAGCCGGTAGTTGAAGGACACGAAGACCACGCCGTCGCGGGCGAAGGGCCGGCCGTCGTACACGGGAACGGCCGAGGACCCGCGGGTCAGGGCGCCGCCGTGCAGCCACACCAGAACCGGGAGCCGGGCGCCAGGGCCCGGCTCCGGAGTCCACACGTTGAGATTGAGGCAGTCGTCGCCCGGCACGACCGGGTCGGACAGATAGCGTGCGAAGGCCTCCGAGTACGGCGGTTTCGGCGGTGTCGGCCCGAAGGCGCCCGCGTCGCGCACACCGTCCCAGGGCTCGGGCGGCGCGGGCGGCCGGAACCGGCGCGGGCCGAAGGGGGGCGCCGCGTAGGGGATGCCCCGGAACACCGCGAGGCCCTGCTCGTACCGGCCGCGAACGGCCCCGTACGGTGTTCTCACCACGGGATCTGCCTGGACCGCCGTCATACGACCACCAGCCTCCTCGCCGCGCTCGTGCACCGTGAACAACAGAGCACCACATCGCGGCCGGGTATTCCGGTGCAGAAGCGGGGCTTTGCGGCTGTTTGGCGTACATCGGCATGCCGAAGCCCGGTTGTTGACGGCGCGGCCGAGGCCGGTGCGGCACACGGTGACCCATCGGGTACGCCGTTCGGACCTTGCCCGGATTGCGCAGAGGGGGCGCACTGGGCCGTTGCCCCTTGTCGGGCGGTCCGAGGAGCCCTTTGCGCACGCGGCCCGATTTGCGATCTTCAGTGGTTCATTCTTCGCTGGAGATGTCCGCTGGTCCCGGCCCGCCTTGTGGCCGGGCATGATCATGTGGAGGCGGATTCATGGCGCCCTCAGACCCGCCGCGGCAGTACGCAGCCGATGACGAGGAACGGTTTCGGCTGCTGGAGAAGAACTCCCCGGACATGGTCTTCCGCAGGACGGTCGACGGCGTCTATCTGGAGGTCTCCGCGGCGGGAGCGCTGCTGCTCGGCAGACCGGTCGAGCAGATCGTGGGGACGTCGGCCGAGTCCTGGGTGCATCCGGGCGACGCGGAGGAATTCGAGTGGGCGGAGCGGGATCTGCGCCGCGACGGCCGGGTGGTGGTCTGTCTGCGGCTGCGGCATGCCGACGGACACTGGATGTGGGTCGAGGACACCTGCTGGGTGGTACGGGACGCCGCCGGCGAGCCGCAGGAGGTGCGCGGGTTTCTGCGCGAGGCAGAGGGCCAGCGGCGCAGGGAGGAAGCGCTGCGGCTGCTGCAGGAGCAGGCACGCTCCGTCATCGACACCGCCCGGGACGCCTTCGTCTCCATCGACGAGGACGGCCTGGTCATCGACTGGAACCAGAGCGCCGAGCGGCTGTTCGGGTACAGCCATCGTGAGGTGATGGGCCGTCCGCTGGCGGACACACTCATTCCCGAGCGGTACCGCTCCGCGCACCTGGCGGGTCTGGCACGGGTGCTGTCCGGCGGGGAGTCGCATGTGCTGGGCCGCCGGATCGAGCTGAGCGCCCTGCACCGCGACGGCCACGAGATTCCGGTCGAACTGGCGGTGTGGCGGCTGAAGTCGGCGAAGGCGCGCTGCTTCAACGCCTTCCTTCGTGACATCACCGAACGCAAGCAGACCGAGGTGGCGCTGGCTCAGGCCCGTGACCAGGCGATCGCCGCGTCCCAGGCGAAGTCGCAGTTCGTGGCGTCGATGAGCCACGAGATCCGTACCCCGATGAACGGTGTCATCGGGCTGAGCAACCTGCTGCTGGGCACCGAGCTGGACCCCGAACAGCGCCGCTACGCGGAGGGCATCCAGTCCGCCGGCTCGGCGCTGCTGTCGCTGATCAACGACATCCTGGACTTCTCCAAGCTGGAGGCGGGCAAGCTCGAGCTGGAAGAGGTCGCCTTCAGCCCCCAGCTGATGGTGGAGGAGGTCATCGCGCTGGTGGCGCAGACAGCACAGGCACGGGGCCTGGAGCTGCTCAGCGACTTCCATCCCCAGCTGCCGGCGATGGTGCTCGGGGACTCGGGCCGGCTGCGGCAGATCCTGCTCAACCTGGCGTCCAACGCGGTCAAGTTCACCGAGAGCGGCGAGGTCGTCATCCGGGTGCGGCCCGCGTCCGCCCAGCCCTCCGCGCAGAGCGCGCCATGGCTGCACTTCGAGGTCACCGACACGGGTATCGGCATCGCCGAGGCCGATCAGAAGCGGATGTTCGACGCCTTCTCCCAGGCGGACGCCTCCACCACCCGCCGCTACGGCGGCACCGGGCTGGGTCTGGCCATCTGCCGCAGGCTCACCGAGGCGATGGGCGGCTCCATCGGCGTCAACAGCCGGTCCGGCGAGGGCAGCACCTTCTGGTTCACCGTGCCGGTGCGCACCCCCGACACCCCGCAGCCACCGCAGGAGGCCGCCCAGCCCGTCGTGCTGCGCGGGCTGCGGGCGCTGATCGTCGACGACAACGACACCAACCGGCTGATCCTCGACACCCAGCTGCGCAGATGGCACATGCACACCACCACGGTCGCCGGCGGCCCCCAGGCCCTGGTGGCCCTCCACGAGGCGGCGGCCGCCGGCCGTCTGTTCGACCTGGCGCTGCTGGACATGCAGATGCCGGACATGGACGGCCTGGAACTCGCCCGGCGGATCACCACCGACCAGAAGCTCGGCAGGGTGCCCCTCGTGTTGCTGACGTCCGGACCGCCGCTGCCCGCCGCCGAACTGACCGCGGCCGGTATCGCCCGCAGTCTGGCCAAGCCCGTCCAGCAGTCCCAGCTCATGGACGCCCTGACCGAAATCGTCACGCACCGGTCGCCGGCGGCCGCCGCCACGCCCGCGCCTGCCGAGCGCCCGCCGGCCCACCGCGGGCATCTGCTGCTGGTGGAGGACAACGACATCAACCAGATGGTGGCGCAGGGCATCCTCACCCGCCTCGGCTACAGCGCGGACGTCGCCGCCGACGGCCTCCAGGCACTGCAGCTGCTCGGGGAACACCCGTATCAGGCCGTGCTGATGGACTGCCACATGCCCCGGATGGACGGCTACAGCGCCACCCGGGAGCTGCGCCGCCGGGAACGGAACAGCGGCCGCCATGTGCCCGTGATCGCCATGACCGCCGACGCCCTGGCCGAGGACCGGGACCGCTGTCTGGCCGCGGGCATGGACGACTACATCTCCAAACCGGTCTCGGCCGAGGAACTGGAACACGCGCTCGTCCGCTGGGCCCATCCCGCCGGTCCGGCCGCGGACGAGGACGACCTGCGCATCTCCATCGAGCAGCGGCTGGACGAACTGCGGGGCAGCGGTACGCCGGCCGAGAACGACCTGGTGGACCGGCTGGTGGACCACTTCCTCACCCGGGCCCCCGAACTGACCAGCGCCCTGTTCCACGCCCTGGACCGCCACGACTCCTCGGAGATCGCGGAGAAGGCGCACAGTCTCAAGGGCGCCGCCGGGAACATCGGAGCCCAGAGCCTCGCGGACTGCTGCCAGGACCTCGAACAGGCCGCCCGGGGCGGTGCCCCCACCCAGCTGGCCGAGACCGCTCCCCGCCTCCAGGCCGAACTGGACCGCACCTGCCGCACCATCGAGACGCTCCGCTCCCGCCCACCCGGCCGCGGACGGGACGAGGACTGACCGCGTCCCCGGCCGGAGCGGGGAAGGAGGGCCGTGCGCACCGTTGACGTCCGGTTGCCCTCCCGCCGTAACGCGGCGGCCTGGGCGTATGTGGCGGCCGGGACGGCGATGATCGTTCTCTACCTGCTCACCTCCGCCACAGCGCGTTACATGCTGCCGGTCATGATTTCCGGTTCGGTCGTCTTCGCGGTGCTGGCGGGCGTGGCCAGGAACAGACCGCCGTCGGCCCTTCCGTGGTGTCTGTTCGCGGCGGCCATGGCGCCCTTCGCGGCGGCGGACCTGATCTGGGGCCTCTACCAGGCCCACGACGTCGAGGTTCCGTTCCCGGGCGTGGCCGACATGCTCTACCTGGGCACCTATGTGCTGTTCACCGCGGGTCTGGTGACCCTGGCCAGACAGCAGTCGGGCCGGCTGCACTGGGCCGGGCTGCTGGACGCCGGCATCGTCACACTGGGGTTCGGCACCCTGACGTGGGCGTTCATCATCGCGCCGTATCTGCGCAGCGAGCTGTCCGCCTGGCCGCTCGCGGTGACGATCGCCTATCCCGTGACCGATCTGGTGCTGCTGTCCATGGCCGCGCGGCTGATGCTCACCACCGGCACGCACACGGCGTCGTTCCTGCTGTGCCTCGGCTGGCTGGTGATCCTGCTGGCCGCGGACGGTCTCTACTACGGCACGCTGGCCACTGGGACCACAATCCCGGAGGACGTGCCCGAGGTGGGGTGGATGGTCTCCTCCCTGCTGCTGGGGGCGGCGGCGCTGCACTCGTCGGTGGCCCGGCCGACCCGGGTGGCGAGGGACCAGGAGCGGCTGTCCCGGAGCCGGCTGACGATCCTGATCGCGCTGACCCTGATGGGGCCGTTGATCGTGCTGGTCAATGCCGGCGGCATCCGGGACCGGCCGGTGAACGTGACGGTGATCGTCGGGATGATGGCGAGCCTGTCGCTGCTGCTGGTGCTGCGCATCGCGTTCCTGGCCCGGTACGCACAGGGCAGGGCCGCCGAGGCACGCACACAGGCCCACGCCCTCGCCAACTCGCTGCGGGAGCAGGAAGAGCTGCAGAAGCAGCTGAGCTATCAGGCCACCCATGACCCGTTGACGGGTCTGGCCAACCGGGCGCTGCTGAACGAGCGTCTGGAGTCCGCTCTGGCCCGGTGTTCCGGCACGTCCGCCGCCGGGCTGCTGCTGCTCGACCTCGACGGCTTCAAGGACGTCAACGACACGCTGGGGCACCCGGTGGGCGACGAACTGCTGGTCGACGTCGCACAGCGGCTGATGAGCAGGGTCCGCGAGCAGGACATCGTGGCCAGGCTCGGCGGGGACGAGTTCGCGCTTCTGGTGGAAGGCGTGGACGTGATCACGCTGCGCGACTACGCCCTGCGCATCCTGGACTCCTTCACCGACCCGTTCACCCTCGCCCGCGGTCATACGGTCCGCCTGAGCACCAGCATCGGAGCACGGAGCGTCGCCGAGCCGACGCCGCCCACGGAGGCCCTGCGGGACGCCGACGCGGCCCTCTACCGGGCCAAGACCGCGGGCAAGAACCAGGTCGCGTTCTTCGAATCCGCGAAGGAGTCCGCCTCCACCACGGCGCAGCTCGCCCGACGGACCCGGCGGCCCCCTTGACCGGCGCTACGTCGCCAGCTCCGTCTTCCGGATCGTGCCGGGGCGCGAGTCCTGGCACACGCTCCCCTCACGCCCGAGCAAGCTCGCGGGGGGGGGACCCATCGCGGCACGGCTGTTCCGTCGCGGGGTCCGGTCTGCGTAGCCTCGACACCGATGAACGCCATTCCCGCGCATCTGGACCATCTCGTCCTGGCCACGCCCGATCTCGCGGCGACGGTCGCCGACTTCACGCGTCGCACCGGTGTGGCCCCGGCCCCCGGCGGCACCCATGTCGGTCTCGGCACCCGGAACCATCTGGTGTCCCTGGGCGGGAGCAGCTACCTGGAGATCCTCGGCCCGGACCCGGAGCAGTCCGCGCCCGGGGTGCCGCGTCCCTTCGGCGTCGACGACCTTGCCCTGCCGCGGACGGTGACCTGGGCGATCAGCCCGCCCGACCTGGACGCGGCGGTCGCGGCCGCCCGCGCCCTGGGCTACGACCCCGGCCCCGTGCACCCGATGCGCCGCCGCAGACCCGACGGCACCCTGCTGGAGTGGCGCCTGACCGACGGCGACACCGCACACCCCTCCGGCCTGGTGCCGTTCCTCATCGACTGGGGCACCTCCCTGCACCCGTCCGCCTCCGGCCTGCCCGTCACTCCCCTGCTGGCGCTGTCCGGGACAGCCCCCGAACCGGACGAGATCCGCCCCCTGCTGCACGCCGTCGGCACCGACCTCACGCTCACGGCGGGCCCGGTGGGACTGTCGTTCACGGTGGACACCCCGCTGGGGCCGGTGACCTTCGGCTGAGCGGCGGGGCATGTCCGATTCCTTCAAGACCGCTCGCCCGGATGCTGCCTACCGTGGGCCCATGACTCCACGATTCGATGCCATCGGCCTTGTCGTCTCGGACATGGCCGCCTCCGTCGCCTTCTACCGCCGGCTCGGGTTCGTGTTTCCCGAGGGTGCCGAGGAGCAGCCGCATGTCGAGGCCGAGCTGCCGGGCGGGACCAGGCTGCTGCTGGACACCGAGGAGACCGTCCGGTCCTTCCACCCCGGGTGGCGGGCACCGTCCGGCGGGGGCCGGGCCTCACTGGCCCTGTTGTGCGGGAGTCCGGCCGAAGTCGACGCCGTGTACGAGGCGTTGGTGGGCGCCGGGCACCACGGGGAGCTCAAGCCCTGGGATGCCTTCTGGGGACAGCGGTACGCGGTGCTCCACGACCCGGACGGCAACGGGGTCGATCTGTTCGCCCGGCCGGCCGAGGCTCAGTAGGCGCCCGAGCGGCATGCTCGTCAACTCCTTCACGTCCCGCGCGAGATGCGCCTGGTCGGCGAATCCGCAGCGGGCCGCGGTCTGCGCGAACGGGATGCCCGACCGGGCCAGCGCGAGGGCCCGCTGGAGCCTGAGGATGCGGGCGAGCGTCTTGGGGCCGTACCCGAAGGCGGCGAGGGAACGGCGGTGCAACTGGCGTGCGCCGAGGCCGAGTCGGTCGGCGGTCGCGGCCACCGGGCGGCCCGCGTCGAGCGCCGCGACGAGCCGGGTCAGCAGGGGGTCGGGCGGGCCCGCGGCCGCCGCGCGCGCCAGCGCGATGTCTTCGAGGGCCGCCACGGGGTCGGCGGCGGCGGTGATACGGCTCTGCAGGCGCCGTACCTCCGCGGCGGGCCACAGATCGGTCAACTCCACGCGCCGATCCCGCAGTTCGTACGCCGGAACGCCGATGATCGCGGGCGCGGTGCCGGGGTGGAAGCGGACGCCCGCCCAACGCCTGAGCCCGCCTCCGGGAACGTAGGCATGCGTGTCCGGACCGGCGACGAGCAGCCGGCCCTCGCTCCACAGCAGATCCATGCAACCGTCCGGCAGAACGGGCCGGACGACGGGATCCCCGTCGAGGGTCCGGCTCCACACGACGGCACCGGTCACCCTGGACGCCCGCTCCGCGTACATGGGGAAAAGGCTACGGCGCCGCCTCGCCCCTACCCGTCGGCACCGACCCCCACCCTGGCCGCCTCCGCCCGGGTGCGATGGTCCTGGGGGCTGACGCCGTACACCCTCTTGAAGGCGTTGGACAGGGCGAACGCGCTGCCGTAGCCGACGTGGCGGGCGATGGCGTCGAGCGTGTCGCCGCTGTCCCGCAGGCGGTCGGCGGCGAGGGCCAGACGCCAACCGGTCAGATACGTCATCGGGGGCTCACCGACGAGGTCCGTGAAGCGGCGGGCGAGGGCGGCGCGGGAGACTCCGGCCTTGGCGGCGAGCGTGGCGACCGTCCAGGGGTGGGCCGGGTCGTCCTGGAGCAGGCGCAGCACACGGCCCACCACCGGGTCCGCCATCGCCCGGTACCAGGCCGGGGCCGCCGCCTCCGGGCGGGAGAACCAGGCCCGCAGCGCGGCGATGACCAGCAGGTCGAGGAGGCGGTCCAGGACGACCTCCTGGCCGGGTTCGTCGCGCACGATCTCCTCCATGAGGAGCGGGGTGAGCGGGCACTCCCACACATCGGAGGTGAGGGAGAGCAGCGGCGGCAGCGCGTCCAGCAGCCGGCCGCTGATCTCGCCCTGCATCAGATACGTCCCGATCAGCAGCAAGGTGGAGCCGTCGGGCCGGTCGCCCCAGGTGCGCACGCCCAGGTCCATGGATCCGTTGAGCGGCCGGCCGTCCGGGTAGGCGCACCGTTCGCCGGGCAGGATCAGCGCCTGCGGGGCGGTGTCGGGGTCGTCGGCGCAGGTGTAGGGGTCGGGGCCGCGGGCGATGGCGAGGTCGCCGGCCCGCAGCCGGAGCGGCTCCCCCGTGTCCGGTGTGATCCAGGCGTCGCCGCGGACCATCAGCATCACCGTCAGCGGCGCGCGGTCCTCGATGCGCACGGACCACGGCGGGTCGAAGCACGCACGGATCATGAAGGCGCCCCGCGCCCGCGGTCCCTCCAGCAGGCCTGCGAGGGGGTCTCCCCGCGTGAGCATGTCCGAGCGTGGGGGAGCGTCCATGGGGCCGTCCATGGGGCCAGGGTAGACGCGCGCGCATGGGAATGAGCGGTTCGACGATGGGACCGTACGGCGCACGGCAGTTGACTGGTCCGCATGGCAGAGAACACACGGAACATGACAGTGGTGGTGACGGGTGCCTCGGGCCGTACGGGGAGCCGGGTGGCGCAGGCCGCGCAGGCGGCCGGGCTCACCGTGCGGGCGGCCTCGCGGGCGCACGGCTTCGACTGGGAGGACCGGTCGACCTGGGCGGACGTACTGCGCGGCGCGGATGCCGCGTATCTGGTCCACCCCTCGGACATCGGCGCCCCGAACGCCGCCCGGGCGGTCGGGCTGCTCTCCCACGAGGCGGTCGGGCTCGGCGTGCGGCGGCTGGTGCTGCTGTCGTCCCGGGGGCAGGAGGGCGCGCGTGCGGCCGAGGAGGCCCTGCGCGGGTCGGGCGCCGACTGGACGGTCGTACAGTCCGCGTGGTTCGCGCAGAACTTCAGTGAGGGGCCGCTGGTGGCGGAGCTGCGGCAGAGCGGACAGCTGGTGTTCCCGGGCGGTGAGGTGCCTGAGCCGTTCATCGATGTGCGGGACATCGCGGACGTGGTGGTGGCCGCGCTGACGGACGGCGACCGGTACGTGGGACGGGCGGTGGCCGTCTCGGGGCCGAGGCTACTGACGTTCGGGGAGGCCGTCGCGGAGATCGCCGGGGCGGCGGGGCGCGAGCTGACGTACCGGGCCGTGTCGGCGCGCCGGTACGGAGAGACCCTGACCGGCTTCGGAGTGCCCGCGGAGGAGGTGGAGCCGCTGGTCGAGGCGTTCGAACAGCTGCTCGACGGGCGGAACGCCCATCTGTCGGACGGGGTGCGCCAGGTGCTGGGCCGCGAGCCGCGCGACTTCGCGGACTTCGCGAGGGAGGCGGCGGCAGCGGGCACATGGAAGCCGTGACCGGACCGACGACGGTGAGCCGCCCGGCTCGGGCGTCGGTGAGACTTCCGACTCGGGCGTCTCTGAGGCTTCCGGTCCGGGGGCCTGTGAGCCCTCCGGCTCAGGCGCCCGTGAGCCGTCCGGCTCGGCGTCTCTGAGGCTTCCGGGCCGGGCGTCCGTGAGCCCCCCGGCTCAGCCGTCTGCGAGCCGTCCGGCTCGGGCGTCTATGGGCCGTCGGGCTTGTGCGAGTACGAACCCTCCGGCTTGTGCGGGTACGAGCCGTGGGCCTCGTGCGAGTACGGGCCCTCGGGCTCGTGCGGCGGATACGGGCTCTCCGGATCGCGGGGGCACGGGTCCTCCCGATCGCGGAGGTACGGGCCCTCCCGATCGCGGGGGTACGGACCCTCCCGATCGCGGGGGTACGGATCCTCCGGCTCCTTCGGGCACGAGCTCTCGTGCTGGTGCGGGTGCGAGCCCTCGGGCTTGTGCGGATGAGGGGGATGCGTGCTCTTCACATGGGTCCGCAGCCGTGACGTCACGTCCTCCGGCGGCAGGAAGCGGGACCAGCGCTCCGGGAACTCGGAGGGCATGTCCGGGTCCTCGGGGTCGGCCTCGCGGTGCGCGGCCGCGCGCGCCACGTACTCGGCGACCTGTGCCTCCCGCAGCCGCTCGTTGGCGGCGCGGGCCGCGGCCGTGGCGGCGGCCGGCCAGACCCGGTCGATGGCGGCGTTGACCGCGGCCCCGACGAGCACGGCGAACGCGGACACACCGATCCACAGGAGCACGGCGACGGCGGCGGCCAGCGAGCCGTAGATCGTCGCGCCCTCGATGGTGTTCTGCAGATAGATACGGAGGAGGAAGCTGCCGAGCACCCACATGCCGAGCGCGACCAGAGCGCCGGGGACGTCCTCGATCCAGGGTGAGCGCACGGGCACGGACACGTGGTACAGGGTAGTCAGGAACGCGACGGAGAGGATGATCACCACGGGCCAGTACAGGACCTGGACCACCGTCCCCGACCACGGCACGATCCGCACCACCGCGTCCGGGCCCGCGACCATCAGCGGCAGCGCGACCGAGCCGATCAGCAGCGCCGCGGTGAACAGCAGGAACGCCACCAGCCGGGTCCTGACGATGCCCCGGACGCCGTCGAGGCCGTACATGACGGTGATCGTGTCGATGAAGACGTTCACCGCGCGCGACCCGGACCACAGGGCGAACAGGAAGCCGATGGAGATGACGTCGGGGCGGCCGCCCTTCATCACGTCGTCCAGGATCGGCTGTGCGATCTCGCTGACGCCCTTGTCGGACAGGACCGTGCGCGAGGCCTCCAGGAGGTTGGCCTCCAGACTGCTGATGGTGTCGGTGCCGGTCCAGTCGTCGACGTAGCCGAGCAGGCCGATCAGGCTCAGCAGCAGCGGCGGCACGGACAGCAGCGTGAAGAACGCGGCCTCGGCCGCGAGGCCCAGGATGCGGTACTCCATGCACGAGTTGACGGTGTCCTTGAGCAGCAGCCAGACGGTCCTGCGCTTCGACACGTTCCGGTAGAGGGCACGCGCGCGATGGAGGCGGCCGGAGGGCCGCTCGGAGGATTCACTTGCCGGCTGCACGTCCTAACGGTATCCGTCGCGCCTGTCGGCACTCATCCCCGGTGGGACGGGCCGTGAGGCGGCCTCCGTATGCCTCGTCCCTGTGGTGTCCGGCTCCATGGCGGGTAGGTTCGCAGACATGGCACGCAGCACGCACATCGTGACCAATCAGCCCCCGCCGCTGTCCGGACACGACGTCTTCGCCACCGACCGCGCCCTGGCGGCGGCAGTGGACCGGCACACCGCCCCGGACCTGCTCGACGAGGTGCGCGGCGAGCTGTCGGCGCTGGGCCGGACCTGCGGTTCCGCCCAGGTCCAGGAATGGGGGGCGCAGGCGGAGCAGAACCCGCCGAGACTGCACACGCACGACCGCTATGGCCACCGTGTCGACGAGGTCGACTTCCATCCGGCCTGGCACCGGCTGCTCGGCAAGGGAGTCTCCGCGGGCCTGACCGCGGCCTGGGGACGGCCCGCAGGACATGTGCGGCGCGCGGCCGCGTTTGTGCTGTGGACGCAGGTCGACGCCGGAAACTGCTGCCCGCTGTCCATGACGCATGCGGCGGTACCCGCCCTGCGTACCGACCCGGGCCTCGCGGCCGTGTGGGAGCCCCGGCTGACCTCGATGGTCTACGACCGTGGGCTGCGGCCCGCCGCCCGGAAGGCCGGTGTGCTGTTCGGGATGGGCATGACGGAGAAGCAGGGCGGCAGCGACGTACGGGCGAACACGACGTCCGCGCGGCCGCTGGCCGAGGACGGGACGTACGAGCTGACCGGGCACAAGTGGTTCTGCTCGGCGCCGATGTCCGACGGGTTCCTGGTGCTGGCGCAGGCACCGGAGGGACTGACCTGCTTCCTGGTCCCGCGTGTGCTGGAGGACGGCGCCCGCAACGTCTTCCTCCTCCAGCGGCTCAAGGACAAGCTGGGCAACCGGTCCAACGCCTCCGGCGAGGTCGAGTTCGACGGGACGTGGGCGCGCCGGGTCGGCGCGGAGGGGCGCGGCGTGCGCACCATCATCGACATGGTGGCCGCGACCCGGCTGGACTGTGTGCTCGGCTCGGCGGGCCTGATGCGGCAGGCCGTCGCACAGGCGGTCCACCACTGCACCCACCGTGAGGCGTTCGGCGGGAAGCTGGCCGACCAGCCGCTGATGCGCAATGTGCTGGCGGACCTCGCGCTGGAGTCCGAGGCGGCGACCACGCTCGCGCTGCGGCTCGCGGCCGCCTGCGACGACGGCGGCGAACAGGAGCGGGCACTGCTGCGGATCGCGGTGCCGGCCGCCAAGTACTGGGTGACCAAGCGGTGTACGCCGGTGACGGTCGAGGCCGCCGAGTGCCTGGGCGGCAACGGGTATGTGGAGGAGTCGGGCATGCCCCGGCTGGTGCGCGAGTCGCCGCTCAACTCGATCTGGGAGGGGGCCGGGAACGTCCAGGCCCTCGATGTGCTGCGGGCGCTGCAACGGGAGCCGCAGGCGCTGAACGCCTACCTCCAGGAGGTGGGCATGGCCCGTGGCGCCGATCACCGTCTCGACGGGGCGATCAAGAACCTGCTGACCGAGCTCGCCGACCTCGACGGCGTCGAAGGACGCGCCAGGCGGCTGGCCGAAAGGCTTGCCCTGGTGCTTCAGGGCTCGCTGCTCGTCCGGTTCGCGCCGCCCCAGGTAGCAGACGCTTTCTGCGCCTCGCGGCTGGGCGGCGACGGGGGCGCGGCCTTTGGGACGCTGCCGTCGAGCCTGGATCTGGCCGCCGTGCTGGAACGGGCGAGGCCAACATCCTGACCTGCGGGAACACGGAGCGGGGGTGGTGCTGCGCCGACACGGCACCACCCCCGCTCCCAGGCCTGTTCGAGGCCCCGAACGCCGCTCGGGACGGCGTCGTTCAAGTTTCAGACACTGCGCCGCGGACCACCAGGGTTGCAAGGGGTTGCAACTTGTCGGGCTCTGTGTGCGGACTGGATCCCCCCGCCCCGGGGCGAGCGGCACCATGAGACGAGCCATCAGGACGGACCGCACGACCCGGGTTCCACCCAGGGGAGGATCAGTGGCACTCTCGCCGACGGACGTGACGCAGCTCGCCGCCGTGGACTCGGCGCGCGCCGCGCAGGTGCTGAGCGAGGTCCGTTCCGCCCGGCTGGCCGGACAGCGCGCCCCGCTCGCGCCGCGCCCGGTGATCGAGCAGTCCTGGGACCGGATGCTGCGCCGCGGCGTCGATCCCGACCACGACGTCAGATCCGGCCTGCTGTCCCGCGCGGAGGTGCAGCGGCGCCGGGAGACCACGACGCTGCGGCATGTCCTGCCGGTGCTGCGGGAGGGGCTGCTGTCGGTCGCGGACGTCGCCCACCACATCATGGTGGTCGCCGACGAGGAGGGCCGGGTGCTGTGGCGCGAGGGCGACCCGCCGGTGCTGCGCAAGGCCGACGGCCTCGGTTTTGAACCCGGCGCCGACTGGCGGGAGGAGGTCGTGGGGACCAACGGGGTGGGCACGACCGCGGTGGAGCGCCGGCCCGTACAGGTCTTCGCCTCCGAGCACTTCGTGCGGACGCACGCCACCTGGACCTGCGCCGGCGCCCCCGTCACGGATCCGCGGGACGGCCGACTGCTCGGTGTGGTGGATGTGAGCGGGCCGCTGGAGACGATGCACCCGGCGACGCTCGCCTGGGTCGACTCGGTCGCCAAGCTGGCCGAGGCGCGGCTGCGGGAGCTGCATCTGTGCTCGCTGGAGCAACTGCGGGCCACCGCGGCGCCGGTCCTGGCCCGGCTCGGCAGCAGCCGGGCCGTGGTGGTGGACCGGGACGGCTGGACGGCGGCGGTGAACGGTATGCCGTACACCGACCGCATCGCGCTGCCCAAGTCGCTGTCGGCGGGCCGCCGGTGGCTGCCGCCGCTCGGGCTGTGCGCGGTGGAGCCGCTCGGAGGCGGCTGGCTGGTCCGGGTCACCGAGGAGCCGGTGCCACCGGAGGCCACACGGATCGTGCTGGACCTGGCGCAGCCGCGCCGCTGGTCGGTGACGGTGTCGGGCTGGGCGGGTTCCTGGAGCCGCGAACTGAGTCCCCGGCACGCCGAGTTGCTCTATCTGCTGGCCCTGCACCGCACCGGCCGAAGTGCCGCGGGCCTGGCCGAGGACCTGTTCGGCGACCCGAACCGTACGGTGACGGTGCGCGCCGAGATGTCACGGGTACGGCGGTATCTCGGGGGCTTTCTGGAACACCGGCCGTATCGTTTCTGCGAGGCCGCGGAGGTCGAGGTGCTCCTCCCCGACGACCCCCGGGACCTGCTGCCGCACTCGGCCGCTTCGGCGGTGGCGGGCGAACGGGCGGCCGGGGGAACGTCCTGAGCGGTCCCGGAGTGCGTCTTTCGCATATTTGCTGGGTCTTCGTCCCCGACGGTGTCCGACTGCCGTAGCATCCCTCGTACGGGTCAACCCCACCTGCTCCCTGGTCAACGTATGGATCACCAGGCGCAGTTGACCCGCCTCGGGAGGACGAATGAAGCATCGTGGCAGACATCGCCGACGCAGGCGGGGCAGGGCACTGCGGGCCGCCCTGGCAGGAACCGCCCTCGCACTGACCGCCGCCGCCACCATGATCAGCGCCTCACAGGCCACCGTCGGGGACAATCCCGGGGCGCTGAAGCCGCTCACCTCGTCCGACGCGACCGACGCACTGCGGCTGCGGGAGCACCTGGTGCCGCAGACCTCCCTCGACCGCCTCAGCTCGGCGATGGGCCGGCCCGTCGGGGTCGGCGCCGTCCTCGCCGACGCCGACGACAGCCTGCGCGACGCGGCCGACTGCACGGCCGGGGAGCGCACCTCGCTGCCCGTGGAGCCGGCGGCCACGCGCGCCTACTGCTGGAACGCCGCGGACACCCACGCCTGGCAGCCCGGCGCGGTCACCACCTCCGGGGACGCCGACGACGACGGCGTGTGGGGGGAGAACCGTGTGATCCTCTCCGGCTGGAGCCACCAGGCCCGCTCGGCGGCGGGCCAGGACCTGGCCAAGGTCGCCTTCGTCGACGCGAACGACCCGGGCCGTCTCAGCTACACCTGGGTGCTCCTCGTCGTCCCGGTCGACGGCGGACGCACCTACCGTGCGCTGGCCTCACATGTGTCCGGCATGGTCTGGTACCAGGACAAGTTGCTGGTCACCACGGACAGCGGGGACCGCAACTCCCTGTATGTGTACGACATGGACCGCGTCCAGCGCGCCACGGTGGACGCCGACGCGGTCGGACGGGTACGCGAGGGCTGGTCGGCGCACGGCTACCGGTACGTACTGCCCGCCGTCGGCTCGTACCGGCCGGCCGGTGACGCAAGGGGGCCACGTCTCGACGGCGTCTCGCTCGACCGCAGCACGGCGCCCGACAGTCTGGTCGCGGGCCAGTGGGTCTCCGAGGGCAGCGACCGGCACGCGCGACTGTGGCGCTACTCCCTCAGCCCTCAGGACGACCGCTCCGGCCTCCTCGACACCGACACCGCGGGATCGGCGCGCGCGGCCGAGGCCTTCGAGACGAAGGCCTCCGAGATCAGGGGTGTGCTGTCGTACCGCTCCGACTGGTATGTGGGCGGCGCGTCCGACGAACAGGACGGTCACGGCACCCTGTGGCGGCAGAACACCGACGGCGCGAAGGCCACGCAGTGCGGTTCGGACGAGACGCACCACCGCTGCTGGAGCCCGCGCACCGAGTCGCTCTCCTACTGGGAGGAGACCGGCGAGCTCTGGTCCCAGTCGGGACGGGTCCTGTTCGCGCTGCCACTGGACTCGGTGGGCGGGTCACTGGACTGAGGTCGGCCGGGCGGCGATCGACAGACCCTTCGGCGGCGTGATTCCCTGGCCGGCATGAGCCGCATCCCTGTGACCACCTGGTCCCTGGAACAGACCGCCCCGACCGACCTCCTCCCCGCCGCCGGCCCGGAGGGCGATGTGCGGATCGTCCGCGCCGCGGTGCCCTCCCCCGAGTTCAGCCGCTTCCTGTACGCCTCGGTGGGCGGGGACATCCGCTGGATCGACCGGCTCGGCTGGACTTACGCGCGCTGGCAGGAGCACCTGGGCCGGCCCGGCGTGGAGACCTGGGTCGCCTACGACCAGGGCACACCCGCGGGGTATGTGGAACTGGATCCGCAGGACGACGGGGTCGTGGAAATCGTCTACTTCGGGCTGATCCCCGCCTTCCGCGGGCGGCGGATCGGCGGCCATCTGCTGTCGTACGGCGCCGCCCGCGCCTGGGATCTCGCGGACCGCTGGCCCGGGCTGGCGGCGACCAAGCGGGTGTGGCTGCACACCTGCAGCCTGGACGGGGAGCATGCGATGGACAACTATCTGCGCCGTGGCTTCAGGCTCTTCGACACCAAGGTCGAGGAGGAGCGGGACGTTGTCGCGCCGGGTCCCTGGCCGGGCGCCTACCCTGCCTGACCTGCACGGACAAGCCACCGCGTGCCGTTTGTGACCGACGCCACCCTCGTCCCACACTTCGGGACAAGGATGTCCGCATGATGGACGAAGCTGGACTGAGTCCAGATTGCCGTGACACGCTTCCGTCATGTCTGGAACTGGAATTGCCTTGGTGAGTCGGCGGCACGTCGACCTCGGCCGCATGTCCAGCGCCATCTGTCCGGCGAGCTGACCTGGCCCTCGGCCACTGGACCAGCACCGCCGACATCCCCCGCTTTCGCCCTCCTGCGCAATGCCGCGCCCGTACTCCCACGCGCCCGTACGCGCAGGTAAGAGCCGCATTCCCGCCTGTCCCGAAGGACGTAGAACCATGGCCGCCACCCCGCAGAACCCTGCCGCCGCGACTCCCCGCCGCAAGGTGAGCCGTCACCGTGGTGAGGGTCAGTGGGCCGCGGGGCACTTCACCCCGCTCAACGGCAACGAGCAGTTCAAGAAGGACGACGACGGTCTCAATGTGCGGACACGCATTGAGACGATCTACTCCAAGCGCGGCTTCGACTCCATCGACCCCAACGACCTGCGCGGCCGCATGCGCTGGTGGGGGCTCTACACCCAGCGCAAGCCCGGGATCGACGGCGGCAAGACCGCGATCCTGGAGCCGGAGGAGCTGGACGACGAGTACTTCATGCTGCGGGTCCGTATCGACGGCGGGCGGCTGACGACGCAGCAGCTGCGGGTCATCGGCGAGATCTCGCAGGAGTTCGCGCGCGGCACCGCGGACCTCACCGACCGGCAGAACGTCCAGTACCACTGGATCCGGATCGAGGACGTGCCCGAGATCTGGAACCGCCTGGAGGCGGTCGGCCTGTCCACCACCGAGGCCTGCGGTGACACGCCCCGTGTGATCCTCGGCTCACCCGTGGCCGGTATCGCCGCGGACGAGATCGTCGACGGCACTCCGGCCGTCGAGGAAATCCACCGCCGGATCATCGGCAACAAGGAGTTCTCCAACCTGCCCCGCAAGTTCAAGTCCGCGATCTCCGGCTCGCCGCTGCTCGACGTGGCGCACGAGATCAACGACGTCGCCTTCGTCGGCGTCAACCACCCCGAGCACGGCCCCGGTTTCGACCTGTGGGTCGGCGGCGGGCTGTCCACCAACCCGAAGATCGGCGTCCGGCTCGGCGCCTGGGTCCCGCTGGACGAGGTGCCCGAGGTCTTCGAAGGCGTCATCTCGATCTTCCGCGACTACGGCTACCGGCGCCTGCGGACGCGCGCCCGTCTGAAGTTCCTGGTCGCCGACTGGGGCGCGGAGAAGTTCCGTCAGGTGCTTCAGGACGAGTACCTCAAGCGCGAGCTCACCGACGGCCCCGCGCCCGCCCAGCCCGTGCAGCGCTGGCGCGACCACGTCGGTGTGCACCCGCAGAACGACGGCCGTTTCTACGTCGGGTTCGCCCCGCGTGTGGGCCGGGTGGACGGCACGACCCTGACGAAGATCGCCGAGCTGGCGGAGGCGCACGGCTCGGGCCGGGTCCGCACCACCGTCGAGCAGAAGATGATCGTGCTCGATGTCGAGGAGGCGCAGGTCGCGTCGCTGGTCGAGGCCCTGGAGGCACTGGACCTGACGACCAGTCCCTCTCCGTTCCGGCGCGGCACCATGGCCTGCACCGGCATCGAGTACTGCAAGCTCGCCATCGTCGAGACCAAGGCCCGCGGCGCCTCGCTGATCGACGAACTGGAGCGCCGTATCCCGGACTTCGACGAGCCGCTCACCATCAACATCAACGGCTGCCCGAACGCCTGCGCCCGTATCCAGGTGGCGGACATCGGTCTCAAGGGCCAGCTGGTCCTGAACGACCAGGGCGAGCAGGTCGAGGGCTACCAGGTGCATCTGGGCGGCGCCCTCGGTCTGGAGGCCGGCTTCGGCCGCAAGGTGCGCGGCCTGAAGGTGACGTCGGAGGAGCTGCCGGACTACGTCGAGCGCGTCCTGAAGCGTTTCCAGGCGGAGCGCGAGGACGGCGAACGGTTCGCGACGTGGGCCGCGCGCGCTTCCGAGGAGGCCCTTTCATGAGCGAGCGGGCCGCCCCCTTCTACTGCCCCTACTGCGGTGACGAGGACCTGCGTCCCAGCGAGCAAGGTCACGGCGCCTGGGAATGCGCGGCGTGCAACCGCGCATTCCAGCTGAAGTTCCTCGGGCTGCTGTCCCGGGGCGTTCAGCGAACGGACAACGGAGGGGACCGGATATGACGACGGCTCAGGAAGAGCGTACGGACGAGGAGTTGAAGGCGCTCGCCGAGCAGGCGGGCCGTGACCTGGAGGACGCCTCCGCCCTGGAGATCCTCCAGTGGGCGGTCGACACCTTCGGCAAGCGTTTCTGCGTGACCTCCTCCATGGAGGACGCGGTGGTCGCACACCTGGCGTCCCGCGTCCTGAAGGGCGTGGACGTGGTGTTCCTCGACACCGGCTACCACTTCCCCGAGACCATCGGCACCCGGGACGCGGTCGAGGCCGTGATGGACGTCAACGTCATCACGCTCACCCCGCGCCGGACGGTCGCCGAGCAGGACGCCGAGTACGGCCCGAAGTTGCATGACCGCGACCCCGACCTGTGCTGCAAGCTCCGCAAGGTGCAGCCCCTGGAGGAGGGCCTCAAGGACTACGCGGCCTGGGCGACCGGTCTGCGCCGCGACGAGTCCCCGACCCGGGCCAACACGCCGGTCGTCGGCTGGGACGAGAAGCGCCGCAAGGTCAAGGTCTCCCCCATCGCCCGCTGGACCCAGGACGACGTGGACGCGTACGTCGCCGAACACGGTGTCCTCACCAACCCGCTGCTGATGGACGGCTACCCGTCCGTCGGCTGCGCGCCCTGCACCCGCCGCGTCCTGGAGGGCGAGGACGCGCGCGCCGGCCGCTGGGCGGGCCGCGCCAAGACCGAGTGCGGGCTGCACGGATGACCGCGAGTGCCTTTCAGGCGAACACCGAGACCCAGGAGAACCACGTGACGACCGGAGCCACCGTCTGGCTCACGGGTCTGCCGAGTGCCGGCAAGACCACCATCGCGTACGAGCTGGCCGGCCGGCTGCGCGAGGAGGGCCACCTCGTCGAGGTGCTCGACGGCGACGAGATCCGCGAGTTCATCTCGGCCGGGCTCGGCTTCAGCCGCGAGGACCGGCACACCAATGTGCAGCGCATCGGCTTCGTCGCCGAACTGCTCGCCCGCAACGGCGTCAAGGCGCTCGTTCCGGTCATCGCGCCGTACACGGACAGCCGTGACGCCGTGCGGGGGCGCCACCAGAAGAGCGGGGCCGCGTATATCGAGGTGCATGTCGCGACCCCCGTCGAGGTGTGCTCCGTACGCGATGTGAAAGGTCTGTACGCCAAGCAGGCGGCGGGCGAACTGACCGGGCTCACGGGCGTGGACGACCCGTACGAGGATCCCGAGTCGCCCGACCTGCGCATCGAGTCGCAGCACCAGACCGTCCAGGAGTCCGCGGCCGCGGTCCACGCGCTGCTCACCGAGAGGGGACTGGCATGACGACCGTCGCCAAGGTCAAGGAGGGCGAGGGCACAGGAAGCCCGTACGCCCTCTCCCACCTGGACGCGCTGGAGTCCGAGGCGGTGCACATCTTCCGTGAGGTGGCGGGCGAGTTCGAGCGGCCGGTGATCCTGTTCTCCGGCGGCAAGGACTCCATCGTCATGCTGCACCTCGCGCTGAAGGCGTTCGCCCCGGCCGCGATCCCCTTCTCCCTGCTGCACGTGGACACCGGGCACAACTTCCCCGAGGTCATCGACTACCGCGACCGCACGGTCGAACAGCATGGGCTGCGCCTCCATGTGGCCTCCGTGCAGGACTACATCGACCGCGGTGTGCTGCGCGAACGCCCGGACGGGACACGGAATCCCCTCCAGACCGTGCCGCTCACCGAGAAGATCCAGGGCGAGAAGTTCGACGCCGTCTTCGGCGGCGGACGCCGCGACGAGGAGAAGGCCCGGGCCAAGGAACGGGTCTTCTCCCTGCGCGACGAGTTCTCCCAGTGGGACCCCCGCCGTCAGCGGCCCGAGCTCTGGAACCTCTACAACGGCCGCCACGCACCCGGCGAACACGTCCGCGTCTTCCCCCTGTCCAACTGGACCGAACTCGACGTCTGGCAGTACATCGCCCGCGAGGGCATCGAACTGCCCGAGATCTACTTCGCGCACGAGCGCGAGGTGTTCCGGCGGGCGGGCATGTGGCTGACCGCCGGTGAGTGGGGCGGGCCGAAGGAGGGCGAGACGGTCGAGAAGCGGCTCATCCGCTACCGGACCGTGGGCGACATGTCGTGCACCGGAGCCGTCGACTCCGACGCGACCACGCTGGACGCCGTGATCGCCGAGATCGCCGCCTCCCGGCTCACCGAGCGCGGCGCCACCCGCGCCGACGACAAGCTCTCCGAGGCCGCGATGGAAGACCGTAAGCGCGAGGGGTACTTCTAACCATGAGCACGACCACGACCGAGGAACTCTCGGCCACCACGCTGCTGCGGTTCGCCACCGCCGGGTCCGTCGACGACGGCAAGTCCACCCTCGTGGGCCGGCTGCTGCACGACTCCAAGTCGGTCCTCACCGACCAGCTGGAGGCCGTGGAGCGCGCCTCGGCGAGCCGCGGCCAGGACGGCCCGGACCTGGCGCTGCTCACCGACGGCCTGCGCGCCGAGCGCGAGCAGGGCATCACCATCGATGTCGCCTACCGCTACTTCGCCACCGCGCGGCGCCGGTTCATCCTCGCCGACACGCCGGGCCATGTGCAGTACACCCGGAACATGGTGACCGGTGCCTCCACGGCAGAGCTCACGGTGATCCTGGTCGACGCCCGCAACGGCGTCGTCGAGCAGACCCGCCGGCACGCCGCGATCGCGGCGCTGCTGCGCGTCCCGCACGTCGTCCTCGCCGTCAACAAGATGGACCTCGTCGGCTACGAGGAGTCCGTGTTCGCCGCGATCGCCGAGGAGTTCACGGCGTACGCGACCGAGCTGGGAGTCCCGGAGGTCACCGCGATCCCGATCTCGGCGCTCGCCGGTGACAACGTCGTGGAGCCGTCCGCGACCATGGACTGGTACGGCGGGCCGACCTTCCTGGAGCACCTGGAGTCGGTGCCGGTCAGCCACGACCTGGCGCACTGCCATGCGCGTCTGCCCGTGCAGTACGTGATCCGGCCGCAGACCGCCGAGCA
Source organism: Streptomyces luteolifulvus (assembly GCF_008806595.1). Lineage (GTDB taxonomy): Bacteria > Actinomycetota > Actinomycetes > Streptomycetales > Streptomycetaceae > Streptomyces > Streptomyces luteolifulvus. Next base: position 415,557 of record NZ_VZRB01000002.1, read on the forward strand.
CCCGGACTACCGGGGCTACGCGGGCCAGATCGCCGCCGGCACCTTCCGCGTCGGCGAGCAGATCACCGTGCTGCCCTCCGGCCGCTCGACGAAGATCTCCGGCATCGACCTGCTCGGCGAGCCGGTCGACGTCGCCTGGACGACCCAGTCGGTGACCCTCCTGCTGGAGGACGACATCGACATCTCGCGCGGCGACCTGATCGTGCCCAGCAAGGACGCGCCGCCGACCACCCAGGACATCGAGGCGACCGTCTGCCATGTGGCCGACCAGCCGCTGACCGTCGGCCACCGGGTGCTGCTCAGGCACGGCACCCGCACCGTCAAGGCGATCGTGAAGGACATCCCGTCCCGTCTCACGCTCGACGACCTGTCCCTGCACCCGCACCCGGGACAGCTCGTCGCCAACGACATCGGCCGGGTGAAGATCCGTACCGCCGAGCCGCTGCCGGTCGACTCCTACGCGGATTCCCGTCGCACCGGCTCGTTCATCCTGATCGACCCGAACGACGGCACCACGCTCACCGCGGGCATGGTCGGCGAGTCGTTCGCGTCTCCGGAGCCCGTCAAGGACGAGGCCGAGGACGACGGGTGGGACTTCTGAGCATGAACGGCACCGACTACTACTCGATGTTCGCGAAGGAGGGCGGCCGCATCGGCAGCGGCGCCCTCGGCAGCGGGCAGGGCGGAGTGGCGCGATGTGTGCGGTGACGTACGCGCACTGCGGGCGCGCCCTCACCCCCCACCGCCGTAGACGAAGACCTGCCGACCTCCCGGCCGCGACCTGACAGACCGTGACCGCCGGGCCAACGAGAGGAACACCTCCCGTGCCTGCCAACCGCTCAGCCGGTGCGACCTTGCTCCGCCGCGGCCTCGCCGTGCTCGCCGCTCTTCCGCTGCTGGCCCTCGCCGCCTGCGGCTACGGCTCGAAGGCGGACGACGTCCCGGCCGGACAGAGGATCGCCGCCGGGGCGGAAAAGGTCGACGGTCTCGACTCCGTGAAGATCGGCTACTTCGGCAATCTGACCCACGCCACCGCCCTCGTCGGTGTCCAGAGGGGCTTCTTCCAGAAGGAGCTCGGCGCCACGGCGGCCAGGTACCAGGTCTTCAACGCCGGTCCCTCCGAGATCGAGGCGTTGAACTCCGGCTCGATCGACATCGGCTGGATCGGCCCGTCCCCGGCGATCAACGGCTACACCCGGGCCGAGGGCAAGAACCTGCGGATCATCGGCGGTTCGGCCTCCGGTGGCGTGAAGCTCGTCGTCGACCCGGAGAAGATCAAGTCCCTGAAGGACGTCAAGGGCAAGCGGATCGCGACCCCGCAGCTCGGCAACACGCAGGACGTGGCGTTCCTCAACTGGGTCGCGGAGCAGGGCTGGAAGGTCGACGCGGAGAGCGGCACGGGCGACGTCTCGGTCGTCCGCACCGACAACAAGGTCACCCCGGACGCCTACCGGGCCGGTTCCGTCGACGGCGCGTGGGTGCCCGAGCCGACCGCGTCCAAGCTGGTCGCGGAGGGCGCCAAGGTGCTCCTCGACGAATCCGACCTGTGGCCGGACAGGAAGTTCGTGATCACGAACATCATCGTGTCGCAGAAGTTCCTCACCGAGCACCCCAAGGCCGTCGAGGCGGTCCTGAAGGCCTCGGTGGAGACCAACAAGTGGATCAACGCCAACCCGGACGAGGCCAAGGCCGCGGCGAACAGGCAGCTCGGGACCGACTCGGGCAAGGAGCTGCCGGCCGAGGTGCTGGACCCGGCGTGGAAGTCCATCCGGATCACCGACGACCCGCTGGCCTCCACGCTCGGCACCGAGGCCGGGCACGCGGTCGAGGCGGGTCTCCTCGAGAACCCGGATCTGGCCGGCATCTACGACCTGACGCTGCTGAACAAGGTCCTCAAGGACGAGGGCGCGAACACAGTCGACGACGCCGGGCTCGGCGTCAAGTAGCCCGTACATCCCGAGAGTTCCCAGGAGGTGACGACCATGGCAACCGCCCTCGCCAAGGCCGCGGAGAGCACCGCGGCGGTGGAGCACGCCGCGCGCATCGAGCATGTCTCGAAGTCCTTCCCCGGCCCCGCCGGGCAGCAGCTCGTCCTCGACGACATCACCCTGGATGTCGCACCGGGCGAGTTCGTCACCCTCCTCGGGGCCTCGGGCTGCGGAAAGTCCACCCTGCTGAACCTGGTGGCGGGCCTCGACAGGCCCACCGCCGGCACCATCACGACCGACGGGCGCCCCGCCCTGATGTTCCAGGAGCACGCCCTGTTCCCGTGGCTGACCGCGGGCAAGAACATCGAACTCGCCCTGAAGCTCAGGGGGGTTCCCAAGAGCGAGCGGCGCGGCCGCGCCGAGCAGCTTCTCGAACTGGTCCGGCTGAAGGGCTCGTACGGCAAGCGGGTGCACGAACTGTCCGGTGGTATGCGCCAGCGCGTGGCGATGGCCCGCGCGCTCGCGCAGGACAGCCAGCTGCTGCTGATGGACGAGCCGTTCGCGGCGCTCGACGCGATCACCCGCGATGTGCTGCACGACGAGCTGACCCGGATCTGGGCGGAGACGGGGGTGTCGGTCCTGTTCGTCACGCACAACGTGCGCGAGGCCGTGCGCCTGGCGCAGCGTGTGGTGCTGCTGTCCTCCCGGCCCGGCCGGGTGGCGCGCGAGTGGCGGGTGGACATGGCGCAGCCGCGCCGCATCGAGGACGCGCCCGTGGCCGAACTGTCCCTAGAGATCACCGATGTCCTGCGTGGGGAGATCCGCCGTCATGGCCAGCACTGAGACCACCGACCCGACGGCGGACGCGCCCGTCAAGGACCGCGGCGACGCCGGCGGCCTGGAGGCGGGCCTCGACGCGCTGGAGACCTCGGTCGCGAGCCGTACGCCGTTCCGGCAGACGTTCGTCAACAAGATCCTGCCGCCGATCGTCGCCGTCGGCGTGGTGCTGGTCGTCTGGCAGGCGCTGATCTCGCTGAAGATCGTCGACGATCCGACCAAGCTGCCCTCGCCGGCCGACGTGGGGAACGAGTTCAGGGACGCCTGGCTGGAGGGCACGCTCCTCGGCTACATCTGGACCAGCATCTCGCGCGGCCTGCTCGGCTTCCTGTTCGCGCTCGCCATCGGCACCCCGCTGGGTCTGCTGGTGGCCCGCGTGAAGTTCGTGCGTGCGGCGATCGGCCCGATCCTGTCCGGACTGCAGTCGCTGCCGTCGGTGGCGTGGGTGCCGCCGGCCGTGATCTGGCTGGGTCTGAACAACTCGATGATGTATGCGGTGATCCTGCTCGGCGCGGTCCCGTCCATCGCCAACGGTCTGGTCTCCGGTATCGACCAGGTGCCGCCGCTGTTCCTGCGGGCGGGCCGCACGATGGGCGCGACCGGTCTGAAGGGCGCCTGGCACATCGTGATGCCGGCCGCCCTGCCCGGCTATCTGGCCGGTCTGAAGCAGGGCTGGGCCTTCTCCTGGCGCTCGCTGATGGCCGCGGAGATCATCGCCTCCTCGCCGGACCTGGGCATCGGCCTGGGCGCGCTGCTGGAGAACGGCCGCAACGCCAGCTCCATGTCCATGGTGTTCGAGGCCATCTTCCTGATCCTGTTCGTCGGCATCGCCATCGACCTGCTGATCTTCAGTCCGCTGGAGCGGTGGGTGCTGCGCAGCCGCGGTCTGCTGGTGAAGGGCTGAGATTCCTTGCACAACAAGCCGGTTCTTCTCGTCGTCGCCCACGGCAGCCGCGATCCGCGGCATGCCGCGACCGTTGACGCCCTGGTGAGGCGGGTACGGTCGCTGCGGCCGGGGCTGCGGGTGGAGACCGGCTTCCTGGACTTCAACATCCCGTCCGTGCACGGGGTGCTGGAGTCGCTGGCGGCGGAGGGTGTGCGGGATGTCGTGGCCCTTCCGCTGCTGCTCACGCGCGCGTTCCATGCCAAGGCGGACATCCCGGCGGTCCTGCGGGACGCGCCGCCGCGGCTGCGGATCCGGCAGGCGGAGGTGCTCGGCCCCTCACCGCTGCTGCTGACCGCCCTGGAACGGCGTGTGTACGAGGCGGGGCTCACCCCCGCCGACAAGTCCTCGACCGGGGTCGTGCTGGCCTCGGCGGGGTCCACGGACCCGGAGGCGATCGCAGTGATCGCCGATATCGCGCGGGAGTGGTGGCACACCGGTTGGTGCGCCGTGCGACCTGCGTTCGCCTCCGCGGCTCTGCCCCGCACGGAGGACGCCGTGCGCGAACTCCGGGCCATGGGCTGCTCGAAGGTCGCGGTCGCCCCGTATGTGCTCGCCCCCGGCTTCCTCCCGGACCGCATCGCCCGGGGCGCGGCCGGGGCGGACGTCCTCGCCGACGTGCTGGGCCCGGCACCGGAGGTGGCACGGGTGCTGCTGGAGCGGTACGACACGGCATGCGTCCCGGCACTCGCCGCCGTGGGGGCCTGAGGGGAGCCCGGCCTCCCATGACGACGGATCGTTCTCAGCGGCCCGCCCGGGCACCCTGACGCGGGTTCCGGCCGCTCGACGCCAGCGCTCGGTCGAACACGGGCGCGTCGTCCGGCACCGGGACCGGGTCGGCGAAGCCGTCGTACTGGCGATACAGGTCGCCGTGCGTCTCGACCACGTCGAGGACGAGCCGGGCCGCGCCCGCCGAGACGTGGTACTCCTGGCCGGTGGCCGTGGCGACGTCCCAGCCGTGCACCGCCATCTCCTTGATGATCATCGAGGCGAGTTCGGCGGCGGGAAGGGCCGCCGTACCGAGGTCCACCTCGCCCTCCCACACCGCGGGGTCCGCCCAGGCCGCGACCGCGCGGTCCAGCTGGGCGGCGTACGCCGCGGCCCAGTCCGGGTCGGCGGTGAAGTCCCGCGCGGTGAGCTCCTCGGGAAGCTGCTTGCGCAGGGCGCGGTGCTCCAGGCCGTACGAGGTGTAGAGAACCCAGTGGTTGACGAGGGCGCGGAGGTCCCAGTCCGGGCAGTGGGTCGGATCGCCGAGCTGAGCCGCCGTGACGCCACGCGCCACGCGCGCCGCCTCGGCGGCACATTCGGTCATGTACGGGTACAGGTCGTCCTTGGTCATGTCCTCACGCTAGGAAGACGCCGCTGAGGACTCTTGAACAAACGCGACAGCCTCGTCGTCGTCCTCGCACAGACCCGCGCGCCCTTCAGCGGGCGGTCAGCTCCACGAGTTTGAGGACCGTGTTCCAGTTGCGGGTGGTGGCGATCAGGCCCTTGTTGACCCGGGGCCTGGACAGCTGTTCGGCGAGCTTGGAGCGGCCCAGGCCGTTCGGCGCGTACAGGTACAGCGCACGGTCGCCCAGGCGGAACTCCTCCGGGAGATGGGCCCCCTGGTCGATCCCCGCGAACCGTTCGGCGTCCACCGGCGAGGAGTAGTACGTGACGTGGAGCTGCCTGGCCTCCAGATCGGCGGCCGGGAAGGGGCAGTCCTCGGCGACGGCCCTGAGATAGGCGTGGTCGCGCACGATCACGTCGACGGGGAACCCGAAGTGCTGCTCGATCGCCTGCCCGAGCTCGTCGGCGAGGGACTCCTCGTCGCCGTGGTCGCTCGCGAAGACGGCCTGGCCGCTCTGCAGATAGGTGCGGACGCCGTCGTGGCCGAGCCCCGCCATGAGCGTGCGCAGCTCGGCCATCGGGACCTTCCTGCCGCCGCCCACGTTGATCCCCCGCAGCAGGGCCGCATACGTCGTCGTCATCCGCTCACCTTAGAGCGGCCGCCGCCGCTGTAGAGGGTGGGCGCGGGGGGCCACGGGCCGGACACCCCTGATCACCGACCCCCAGGTCCCGAGATAGATGTAGGGGGCCACTGTCCTCCCCGGGGGTGAGAGAGCCGCCTCCGAGGGGATGAGTCGCGCCCGAAGCACTTCACCGGCCAGCACGACGAGATGGCTTTATCCCGCCCATACCTTCGAATCCTGAGGTGACGGCAGGGGGCTGTCACCGATCACGAGGGGGCAAGCCCGTCATGGGGAACGGAGATTCGCGGGTGCGGGGCATCGCCGCCCGGGCCGGCGGCTGGAGCGCCCGGCATCGCTGGGCGGCGGTCGGCATCTGGGTGCTGTTCGTCGTCCTGGCGATGGGGCTCGGTTCAGCGGCGGGCCGGGTCGATGTCAAGGAGAGCGACCAGCTCAAGGGCGAGACGCACACCGCAGCCAAGATCATCGAGGAAGCCGGGATCGACGAGCCGGCCGGTGAGACCGTCCTGGTCCAGGCGAAGGACGCCGGGGTCAGGGCGACGGACGCCGAGTTCAAGGCCGCCGTCACCGCCGTCATGGACGCCGTCGAGGGGACCGGCAAGGTCACGGATGTGACGTCGCCGTACGACACGCAGACGATCTCGAAGGACGGCCGCAGCGCGCTGGTGCAGTTCGACATGCGGGGCGAGGCCGACACAGCGGGCGAGCGGGTCGAGCCGGTGCTGAAGGCCGTCGAGGGGGTGCAGAAGGAGCACGAGTCGCTGCGGATCGAGGAGATCGGCGGCGCCAGCATGATGAAGACGTTCGACGACGCGTTCGGGGACGACTTCCAGAAGGCCGAGTACTCCGCGGTGCCGGTGGCCCTCGGCATTCTGCTCATCGCCTTCGGCGCGCTGGTGGCGGCGCTCGTCCCGGTCGCGCTGGCGATCACCGCGATCATGGCGACGATGGGCCTGATGGGCGTCGTCAGCCATGTGATGCCGATGAGCGACACCGCCAACTCCGTGATGCTCCTGGTGGGCCTCGCGGTCGGCGTCGACTACTGCCTGTTCTATCTGCGCCGCGAGCGCGAGGAGCGCGAGGCCGGACGGGACGCGCAGACGGCCCTCAGGGTCGCCGCCGCCACCAGCGGCCGCGCGATCATCGTCTCCGGTGTCACGGTGTGCGTGGCGATGGCGGGCATGCTGTTCACCGGGCTCGCCGAGTTCGAGGCGATGGGTCTGGCCTCGCTGATGGTCGTGGCGGTCGCCATGGTCGGATCGGTGACCGTGCTGCCCGCGCTGCTGTCCCTGCTGGGCGAGCGGGTCGAGAAGGGCCGCATTCCGTTCCTGCACAAGGCCATGCAGCGCCGCGCCGCCCGTAACAACGGGGAGAGCCGCTTCTGGACCGCCGTGCTGCGCCAGGTGCTCGCGAGGCCCCTGGTCTCCGTGCTCGTCGCGGCCGGTGCGCTGCTGGCGATCGCGGCCCCCGCGATCGGCATGAAGACCCAGAACCTCACGCTGGACCAGGAGTTCGGCGACTCGCTGCCGATCGTGCAGACGTACAACCGGGTCAACGACGCCTTCCCGGGCGGCTCCGAGCCGGCCGAGGTGGTCGTCAAGGCGAAGGACATCAACTCCCCCGAGGTGACGAACGCCATCGCCGCCTTCAAGGAGCGTGCGATCAGCTCGGGTGCCTCGCGCGGCCCGGTCGAGATCAAGCTGCACGACGCGCAGAACATCGCCTTCGTCTACGTCCCGCTGGTCGGCGGCTCCGACCTGGACAAGGCGGGCGCGAGCCTGGAGAAGCTGCGCGACGACGTACGGCCGGCCACGCTCGGCAAGGTCGACGGCGTCCAGGCACCGATCTCCGGACAGGTCGCCGGCTCGCACGACTTCAACGACCAGTTGGCCGGAGCCGTCGTCCCGGTGTTCGCGTTCGTCGTGGTCTTCGCCTTCCTGCTGATGCTGCTGTCCTTCCGCTCGCTGACGATCGCGGTCACCTCGATCGTGCTCAACCTGCTGTCGGTGGGCGCGGCGTACGGCATCCTCGTCGCCGTCTTCCAGCACGGCTGGGGCGCGTCGGTGGTGGGCGCGGAGGGCGTCGGCGCCATCATCACCTGGCTGCCGCTGTTCCTCTTCGTGATCCTGTTCGGCCTGTCGATGGACTACCACGTGTTCGTGGTCTCCCGGATCCGCGAGGCCCGGATGCGGGGCCGTACGACGAAGGACGCGATCCAGCACGGTGTGGTCACCACGGCCGGTGTCGTCACCAGCGCCGCGGTCATCATGGTCGCCGTGTTCGCGATCTTCGGCACGCTGTCCATGCAGTCCATGAAGCAGATGGGTGTGGGCCTGGCGGCCGCGGTGCTCATCGACGCGACGATCATCCGGGGCGTGCTGCTCCCGGCCGTGATGGCGCTGCTCGGCGAGCGCAACTGGTATCTGCCGAAGTGGCTGCACCGGATGCCGGACCTGACGCACGACGAGTCGTCGGAGGCGATCGTGCGGCCTTCTGCGCGGGACGACGAGGGTGAGCCGGTGAGGGTCTGACGAGGATTCGCCCCTTCAACAGAGGGCCCGTTGGTTTCCCGGGGGGACCAACGGGCTCTCGTCTGTCCTCTGGACAGTGCTTGGACAGCTCGACGAGGTGGCTCCCGAGTACGTGCAGCCCCGGCCGTGACCGGAGATGATGATCGCGTGGAACGGTGGGTGGCGGGCCGGGCGCGGAGGAGGCCGATGGACGAGGCACGGGCGCGGGAGGTGCTGGCCGCGGCGGAGGTGCTGCCCGGCCGGGTGCGGGAGGCGCGGCTGCTGGCGTTGGGCGAGAACGCGGTGTTCGCCGCCGGTGATCTGGTCGTGAAGGTGGGCCGGGACGCCGAACTGCTGGACCGGGCGCGCCGTGAGCTGGACGTCGCGATGTGGCTCGCGGAGGCGGGCGTGCCGGCGGTGCGGGCGGCGGCCCCCGAGGCACTGCTGGTCGAGGGTCATCCGGTGACCGTGTGGCACCGGATGCCCGATCCGGTACGGCCCGCGGAGCCGCGGGATCTGGCCGTCCTGCTGCGGAGGGTGCACGCACTGCCCTCCCCCTCCTTCGGTCTGCCCTCCCGCGACCTGCTGGGCGGTGTGGAGCGCTGGCTGCGGCTCGCGGGCGAGGCGATCGATCCCGGGGACGCGGCGTATCTGCGCGAGCGCCGCGACGGTTTCGCGGCGGCCGCGGCCGCACTGACGGCCCATCTGCCGCCGGGCCCGATCCACGGGGACGCGCTGCCCCGCAATGTGCATGTCGGTCCGGACGGGCCGGTGCTGGTCGATCTGGAGACGTTCTCCGCGGATCTGCGCGAGCACGACCTGGTCGTCATGGCTCTCGACCGCGACCGCTACGGGCTCTCCGCCGAGGCGTACGACGCGTTCACCTCGGCGTACGGCTGGGACGTCCGCGCGTGGGAGGGCTGCTCGGTGCTGCGCGGCGCCCGGGAGACGGCGAGCTGCGCCTGGGTGACCCAGCATGCGCCGGGGAACCCGAAGGCACTGGCCGAGTTCGAGCGGCGGGTGGCGTCCTTGCGGGACGGGGACGAGACGGTGCGGTGGTATCCGTTCTAGGAATGCCGTACGACGACCCCTACTTCGCGACGAACGCCTCGAGTTCGCACGTGTCGAGCCACGTGACCTGCGGATCGGGGGGAGGATGGTGCATCGCTCCCCCGCGGGTCCGCTCGCTCTCAGGCCGGCTCGTTGGCGAGCTCCCGCAGCGGCCACGTTCCGTCGACCACCGCCTCCGGATCGCCCTTGCGGCGCAGGAAGTTCTGGAAGTCCGCCGCCCACTGCGCGTACCACTCGATCTGACGGCGGTGCAGTTCCGCCGGGCCGAGGGCCGCGATCTTGGGGTGGCGGGCGGCTATCGCGCGGGCCAGCCCGGCCGCGGCGAGGGCGTCGGCCGAGGCGTCGTGGGCGGAGTCGAGCGCGATGCCGTACTCCGTGCAGACCGCTTCGAGGTTGCGCTTTCCTCGGCGGTACCGGTCGGCCCAGCGGTCGATGGTGTACGGGTCGATGACGGGCGCGGGGTCGACTCCGCCGAGGCGGTCGCGCAGGGACGGCAGAGAGTACCTCCGCAGTTCCGCGGAGAGCAGGCTCAGATCGAAGGCCGCGTTGTAGGCGACCACCGGAACGCCCGTCTTCCAGTACGTCACCAGGACGTCCGCGATGGCGTCCGCCACCTGGTCGGCCGGCCGGCCCTCGGCGGCCGCGCGTTCGTTGCTGATGCCGTGCACCGCCACCGCGTCCGCCGGGATCTCCACGCCCGGATCCGCCAGCCACTCCCGGCGCCCTATGGGCTGCCCGTCCCTGACCTCGATGACGGCGGCCGTGACGATACGCGCCGTACGCGGATCGGTCCCGGTCGTCTCCAGGTCGAAGCCGATCAGCAGCTCCCGGTGCCAGCCCATCGGCGGCCCCCCTTCTTGGTGGTGCTTTCCCCCAGTGGTCTCCACCCTCCCATGCGCCACTGACAATCAGAGGACCGCATTCCGCTTGGTCGCTCCCGTGGCGCCGCACGCCGTTCAGGACACCGGCCGCGAATCCGCCCAGGTCAGCTCGAACTCCTCGCGATACGTCGGGAAGAGACCGCTCTCGTCGACTTCGCCCGGCTTGACCACCTTGCCCCCGCCGCGCAGAACCAGCACCGGCGCCTCCATGCCCCGCGACCGCCGCAGATAGGACTGCACGACGGCGATGCCGTCCGAGCCGTCGCCGTCGACGAGGTACGCCGTGAAGCGGGGTGTCTCGTCGTAGACCTGGATCTCGAAGGCGCCGGGGTCGCGCAGCTTGGAGCGGACCCGGCGCATGTGCAGGATGTTCATCTCGACGGCCCGGCTCAACTCGCCGCGTCTGATGCCGAGTTCGCGCTCGCGCCGTTTGACCGCGCTGGAGGCGGGGTTCAGGAACAGCAGCCGTACACGGCAGCCCGACTCGGCCAGGCGCACCAGGCGCCGGCCGGAGAAGTTCTGCACGAGCAGGTTGAGGCCGATGCCGACGGCGTCGAGCCGCCGGGCGCCGCCGAAGAGGTCCTCGGCGGGGAACTGGCGCATGAGCCGCACCCGGTCGGGGTGTACGGCGACCACATCCGCGTACCGGTCTCCGACGAGGTCCTCGACCGCGTCGACGGGCAGCCGGCGCGCGGAGGGGACGTCACCGCCCGTGCCGAGTATCTCCAGCAGTCTGGCGGAGGCCCGCTCGGCCTGGCCGAGGACGGCCTCGGACAGCGCCCGGTTGCGGGAGACGACGTTACGGGTCACTTCCAGCTCGTCCAGGGCGAGTTCGACGTCCCGGCGTTCGTCGAAGTAGGGCTCGAAGCACGGCCAGTGCTGCACCATCAGCTCGCGCAGCTGCGGCAGCGTGAGGAAGCTGAGGACGTTGTCGTCGGCCGGGTCGAGCAAGTAGCCCTTGCGGCGGCTGACTTCGCGTACGGCGACCGCGCGCTGCACCCATTCCTGGCCGGCCGGCCCGGCCGCGGCGACGACCCAGTCGTCGCCGTGGACGGGTTCGTAGACGGGCCGCAGAACGGCGGCCACGACGGCGCGCAGCCGCTGTTCGACGAGGTTCAGCCAAATGTAGGCCCGGCCGGCTCGCTGGGCGCGCGTACGCACCTCGCGCCAGGCGTCGGCGTCCCAGTCCAGCTCCGGCCCGATGGCGCCGGCGTCCATCGGCCGCGCCAGGGACACCGTGCCGGGCGGGACCTCTGCGGAGTTCCCCTCGTGACTCTCGTCACCAGGGGGCAACTCCAGCCCTCCCGAGCCCACCCGCGCACCGCCTTCCGCTCCCCCGAGCACTCCCCGTCTCAACGATCAAGGAAGGGTACTCCGGGAGCGGTCGGCGGTGCAGCCGGATGGACAGGGTCGTTTCTCAACTCCGCGGTTCCCACTTGCCGTTCTGCCACGCCAGCTCGTCCGGAGTGAGCGGATTCATAGCCGTGACGTCGCGCGGGACGATGGAGAATCCCTGCCAGTGGACCGGCATGGGCTGCTGGTCCTCGTCCCGGGCGATGTGGTGGAAGCCGATGTTCATCCACACGACCGGGTGCGTGAGCGTCTGGCCGTTGACCCACTTGTCGACGGACTTGCCCGCTCCGGCACCGCAGTTGCCCGGGTTGTTGCTGGCGAACTTCTCGCACTTGTTGTACTGCGTGAAGTACACGTCGTGCTTGGTGAAGCTGCGCGCCGGGTACTTGGTGGTGGGCCCGGGGACCATCTCGTAGGACCGCGCGTGCCCGTCCTTGTTCTTGCCGGTCGCGCTGACCACACGCCACCAGCGGTACCTCTTGGCGTCGCCCGCCAGTTCCTTGGTGACCTTGGTACGGGCGGTCTTGGCGGTCGGGGCCTGCTGGCCGCTGGCCTGTGCCGTGACCTTCGAGTCGTACTGCTCGATCTTGTTCTTGGTGGAGCCGTCGAGGGCGAAGTCGAGCCGCCAGAAGGCGTTGTGGCTGTGGCTGGTGGCGGAGGACCGGGCGCCCTTGCCGATGGGCCAGCCGCGGCCGTCACCGGCGTCGTAGTCGTAGTAGCTGAGGCTGCCGGTGGCGCCGACGTTCATGGTGATCGTGCCGTCGTCCTGGAAGCGCCACTCGGTCATGTACTCGTACCAGCCGACCTGGTTGACCGTGTAGACGAGGAGGTCCTTGCCCTGGGCCTGGTAGACCTTGTTCGCGCTGTTGCCCTGCATACGGTAGGCGTGGCCGCGCGAGCGGGTCGTGGTGCACAGGCCGTTGACGTCCGGGTGCGCCGGGTCGACGGCGTCCGGGACCTTGACCTTCTTGATGGTGCCACCGGGGCACTCGCCCGAGGCCAGGTTCATCAGCCCCTGTGCGAAGCCGAAGCCCGTCAGGTCGTCGTACTCGACGCTTCCGTCGTCGTAGGGGACGTGGATCTGGCCGAGCCGGCCGCTGTTGAGGACCTTGATCGGCGCGGCCTCGCCCTTGGGCTGGTAGGAGATGTCCTCCAGGACGAGCCCGGCCTTGCTGTCGTAGCGCCAGCACATCCGCCAGGTGGTGCCGCCGGCGAGCTTCTGCTCGATGCGGTAGGCGGGGCTGCAGTCGGCGGCGACCGGGGCGGCCTTCGGCTGGGCGGCGGCCGGTCCCGCGCCCGTGGTCGCGCCGGCGGCGAGCGCGGCCAGGGAAAGGCCCACGGCCGCACCCCGACGGGCACGGCTCATTCTGTTCACGCGCATGAAAAAGTGACTCCCTTGCGTAAGGAGCAAGTACGAAAACTGGACGGAGGGCGGCTGCTCAGCCGCGGGTGAGCTCGGCGACCTTGCGGGCGCTCAGGTCGATCACGAGGGACCTGGCGTCGATCCACGGCCCGTTCTTGACCTTCGGGAACAGCCGCACACAGCGGTGCTCGCCGCATTTGTCGAGTGCGGCGGGCTGGGCGCCCGGAGCTGCCCGGTACACCGCGCCGTTGAGCAGCAGCTGGTCCGGGGAGGTGAGCTCCTTGCCGGTGGCGTCCTTGTAGTCGGCCTTCAGGCCCGCGCCGAGCGGGTCGGCGATCAGGAGCGCGGCGGCCTCGGCGTTCTCGGCCCGGCTCATCGGCGGCTGGACGCCATGTTCGCTGCCGGTCTGGACGACCTTCCCGGTGGCCAGGTCGACGATCTTGGTGACCAGGGCGTCGTTCTTGTAGTCGTAGAAGGACACCTCGGCGCGCCGGGGCGCGTTCGGGTCGTCGGCCTCGCCGTCCTCGGGCTCGGCGAGGTCGACGGTCAGGCGCTGCGGGCCGCGTTCGCCCTCGACGTCCTCGCTGGAGCCGAGCAGCTGCCGGTTCACGGCGATCTGCTCGACGCGCTTGATCTCGTCGTCGGTCAGCGGGTCGCGGCCCTTGCCCGTCGACCCCTCGGCCGGGGCCTGCTCGACCACGCCCGGGCGGACGCCGTCCTGCCCCTGACCTGCCTGCTGTGCCGACCGACCGCCCGCCTCGGCGCCTCCCGCCTCGTCGGCCCCGGCCGTCCCCGGCAGGGTGACTCCGACCATCACGGCGGTCCCGGCCACCGCGATGGCCGCACCGGCCACCACCTTGCCCAGATGGCGGTGCACTATCTTGCGCACATCTTCCCCCTACTCCCCCAAACTCCCCGGGAGTACGTGTCTGCCCCATTGGTTCGGCATACGACGTACGCGGTGCCCGCCGTATGCACTGGTCGCCCGCTAAGAGGGACATAAGTCATAGGTGGTTCCATCACTTTCGGGGAGACTCGGCACCAAGGCACCCCGGCCGCGCGCTACAGCTGAAAGAGTCGTATCCATGCAGGTCTGGCCTGGAGAGGCATATCCACTCGGTGCCACGTACGACGGCGCCGGCACCAACTTCGCGGTCTTCACCGAGGCCGCGGACCGAGTAGAGCTGTGTCTGCTGCACGACGACGGCTCGGAGACGGCGGTGGAGCTGCGGGAGAGCGACGCGTTCGTACGGCACGCGTACGTGCCCGGCGTCATGCCGGGACAGCGGTACGGATTCCGGGTGCACGGCCCGTACGCCCCCGAGCGCGGGCTGCGCTGCAACTCGGCGAAACTGCTGCTCGACCCGTACGCGAAGGCGATCAGCGGATCGGTCCGCTGGGGCGAGGAGGTGTACGGCTACCACTTCGACGCGCCCGACGAGCGCAACGACCTGGACTCGGCGCCGCACACGATGACCTCGGTCGTGGTCAACCCCTACTTCGACTGGGGCGACGACCGGCCGCCGCGCACCGGGTACCACCACACGGTGATCTACGAGGCCCATGTGAAGGGTCTCACCATGCGCCACCCGGGGCTGCCGGAGGAGCTGCGCGGCACCTATGCGGCGCTCGCCCACCCGGCGATCATCGAACACCTGACCAAGCTGGGCGTCACGGCGCTGGAGCTGATGCCCGTACACCAGTTCGTGAGCGATCACCGTCTGGTGGACATGGGCCTCAACAATTACTGGGGCTACAACACGATCGGTTTCTTCGCCCCGCACAACGCCTACGCCTCCTGGGGCGACCGCGGCCAGCAGGTCCTGGAGTTCAAGTCGGCGGTGCGGGCGCTGCACGAGGCCGGGATCGAGGTCATCCTCGACGTGGTCTACAACCACACCGCCGAGGGCAACCATCTGGGCCCCACGCTGTCCTTCCGGGGCATCGACAACCCGCAGTACTACCGGCTCAGCGACGATCCCCGCTACTACATGGACACCACGGGGACGGGAAACTCCCTGCTCATGCGGTCCCCGCACGTGCTGCAGCTGATCATGGACTCGCTGCGGTACTGGGTGACCGAGATGCACGTCGACGGCTTCCGTTTCGACCTCGCGGCCACCCTGGCCAGACAGTTCCACGAGGTGGACCGGCTGTCGTCGTTCTTCGACCTGGTGCAGCAGGACCCCGTGGTCTCCCAGGTGAAGCTGATCGCCGAGCCGTGGGACGTGGGCGAGGGCGGCTACCAGGTGGGCAACTTCCCGCCGCTGTGGACCGAGTGGAACGGCAAGTACCGCGACACCGTACGGGACCTGTGGCGCGGCGAGCCACGGGCGCTCGCGGAGTTCGCGTCCCGGCTGACGGGCTCCTCCGACCTCTACCAGGACGACGGCCGGCGCCCCCTGGCCTCGATCAACTTCGTGACCTGTCACGACGGGTTCACCCTGCACGACCTGGTGTCGTACAACCAGAAGCACAACCGGGCCAACGGCGAGGACAACCGGGACGGCGAGAGCCACAACCGGTCCTGGAACTGCGGTGTGGAGGGTGAGACCGACGACCCGGACGTGCTGGAGCTGCGGGCACGCCAGATGCGCAACTTCGTCGCCACGCTGATGCTCTCCCAGGGCGTGCCGATGATCAGCCACGGCGACGAGGTCGCGCGCACGCAGCACGGCAACAACAACGCCTACTGCCAGGACAGCGAGCTGGCCTGGGTGCGGTGGCCCGACGCCGACGAGACCGGCAGTGAGCTGCTGGCCTTCATGCGCGCGATCGTGAAGCTGCGCCGGGACCATCCGGTCTTCCGCCGCCGGCGCTTCTTCCACGGGCGGCCCGTGGAGGGCACCCACGACGAGCTGTCGGACATCGCCTGGTTCACCCCTGAGGGCAAGGAGATGACCCAGCGGGACTGGGACTCGGCGCAGGCGTCCGCGCTGTCGGTGTTCCTCAACGGCAACGCGATCTCGGAGCCCGGTGCGCGCGGGGAGCGCATCGCCGACGACTCCTTCCTGCTGATGTTCAACGCCTCGCCCGAGTCGCTGGATTTCGTGGTGCCGGTCAACCACGGGCGGCAGTGGGAGGTCGTCGTCGACACCGCCCGCACGGACGGGGTGCCTACGGGCACGGCCGCGAAGGTGCAGGCCGGGGACCGGCTGACCCTGGTGGACCGGTGCATGACGGTGCTACAGCGGCCCGTATAGCCGCGCAAGGTGACACAAAGGAGGGCGGGGCGGGTACGTAGGTCTGCATGACACCTGTGCGACCGCGTCCGGCTCCGCCCACGGCCACCTACCGGCTCCAGCTGCAGCCCGAGTTCCCGTTCGGAGCCGCCGCCGCGGCCGTGCCGTACCTGGCCTCGCTCGGTGTCTCGCATCTGCACCTGTCCCCCGTCCTGGAGGCCGTCCCGGGCTCGGCGCACGGCTACGACGTCGTGGACCACGCGCGCGTGCGCGAGGAGCTGGGCGGGGAGGGTGGGCTGCGGGCGCTCGCGGGCACCGCGCGCGAGCACGGTCTCGGCCTGGTCGTGGACATCGTGCCGAACCACATGGCGATGGCCCCGCGCCACAACCGTGCCCTGTGGGAGGTGCTGCGGGAGGGCCCCAAGTCGGCGTACGCCCGCTGGTTCGACATCGACTGGGAGGCGCAGGGCGGCCAGGTGCTGCTGCCGGTGCTCGGGCACCCGCTCGGCACGGTGATCGGCGATCTGCGGGTGGACGGGGACGTGCTGCGCTACCACGACCATGTGTTCCCGTTGCGCGAGGGCACCGAGGAGCTGCCACTGCCGCAGCTGCTGGACGCACAGTGGTACCGGCCGGTGTGGTGGCGGCTGGCCCGCACCGAGCTGAACTACCGGCGCTTCTTCAGCATCTCCGAGCTCATCGGGGTGCGGGTCGAGGACCCGGAGGTCTTCGAGGCCACCCACGCCAAGATCCTCTCGCTGCTCCACGAGGGGGTCGTCGCCGGACTGCGGGTCGACCATCCCGACGGTCTCGCCGACCCCGACGGGTATCTGCTGCGGCTGCACGAGGCGACCGGCGGGTGCTGGACGGTCGTGGAGAAGATCCTGGCGGACGGGGAGCACCTGCCGGCCTCCTGGCCGGTCGCGGGCACGACGGGCTATGACGCCCTCCGGCACATCGACGGGCTGTTCACGGACCCCGCGGGTGCCGGGGAACTCCTCGGCCAGTACCGGCGCTTCGCGGCCCCGCAGACGGACCGGGGCGGCGACTGGGCGGCCACGGTGCGGCGGGCGGCGTACAAGGTGCTCACCCACGAGCTGCCCACCGAGGTCGACCGTCTGACCCGGGTGGCGGACCGGCTGTGCGCCACCTCTCATGAACCCGCGCTGCGCGACCGCGCCCCCTGGGCGCTGCGCACCGCGCTGCAGGAACTCCTCGTCCGTCTGGAGGTCTACCGGCCCTACGCCTCGGGTGACGCGGCCGCCGTCGTCACCGAGGAGTCGGCGGCCGAGGCCCGGCTCGCCTTCGTGGTGCCCGAGGAGGCCGGCGTCGTCGACGTCGTACGCGATCTGGTGCTGGGGCGGGCGGGTGACGGACCCGGGCACAGGGAGTTCCGGACCCGGTTCGCGCAGACCGCGTCGGCGCTGCGCGCCAAGTCCGTGGAGGACACGGCGTTCTACCGCTATGTGGCGCTGCTGTCGGCGACGGAGGTGGGCGGGAACCCCGGCAGCCCGGCCGTGTCCCCGGAGGACTTCCACGCCTACTGCGCGCGCGTGCAGCGCGACTGGCCCACCACCGGAACCGCCGTCACCACGCACGACACCAAGCGCAGCGCCGACGTACGGGCGGCGCTGACCGTGCTCACCCAGTGCCCGCAGCCCTGGGCGGACGTGCTGACGGAGGTGACGCGCTCCGGCGACGGTGTACCGGACGCCCAGCTGGCGTGGGCGGCCTGGCAGACCGTGTTCGGGCTCGGTCCCGCGGATGCGGACCGGGTACGGGCGGCGCTGCTGAAGCATGTGCGCGAGGCCGGGATGTACACCAGCTGGACCGAGCAGGAACCCGCGTACGAGGACGCGGTGGAGGCGTTCGTCACCCAGGGGCCGTGCGGACCGCCGGGTGAGCACGTGGCCGCCCTGAGAAGCAGGGTGGAGCCCCACATCCGGGCGAACGTCCTGGGGACGGCCCTGGTCCAGCTGACGATGCCCGGTGTTCCGGACGTCTACCAGGGCACGGAGGTCGAGTATCTGGCGCTGGTGGACCCGGACAACCGGCGGCCCGTGCGGTTTCCCCCGGAGGATCCCGGCGACAAGGACGCGGTCACCCGCGCGGCGCTGCTGCTGCGTGCGCGGCGGCCGGAGGTCTTCGGTGACACGGCGACCTACGCACCGCTGACCGCCGAGGGTGCGGCGGCGGCCCACTGTGTGGCGTTCGCGCGCTCCGGGCAGGTGGTCACCGCCGTGACACGGCTGTCGCTGCGGCTGGCTCAGGAGGGCGGCTGGCGGGACACGCGGCTTGCGCTGCCGCCGGGGCGGTGGGCGGACGTCCTGGCTCCGGGGCGGGAGTTCACGGGGCACGCGCGCGTGGCGGAGCTTTTCGGGCGGCTGCCGGTGGTGCTGCTGGAGCGGGTGGGCGAGGCCGGACCGGAAGCGCTTGCAGAGCAGGAGACGGGTGCGCGGTGAATGCCTCCGGGCGCCCCCCGGAGCCACCCCCGACGTGTGCTTGACACCTCAAGGAGACCGTGGGGTACTGCGGATTGCGAGGCCGGGCGGACATGACGGGGGTGAGTCTTCTGCCGGAGCTCCGCTACCCCACGGTGACCGAACTCGTCTCCTCCGCCCGGGCGCTGGCCGCTCACCGGCCGGGCGAGTGCATGCTGAGGCAGGTGGGCGTCTCACGCGCGGGAAGACCCCTCCATCTGCTGTCCGTCGGCCACGCCCGGCGCAGTGTGCTGGTGGTCGCCGGCGCCCACGCCAACGAGCCGACGGGAGGCCCGACGCTGCTCGCGGTCGCCGAACGGGTGCTGATCGAGCGGACGTTGCGGGCGGACACCTCCTGGCACTTCCTGCTGTGCGCGGACCCGGACGGCGCGAGCCTCCATGTCACCCCGGCACCGCGCAGCCTGTTCGACTACCACCTCGGTTTCTTCCGTCCCGCGGGGCCCGAGCAGCCGGAGTGGTCACCGTCCGTGCTGCCGCCCGACCGGCTGCCGCCCGAGACCCGGGCCCTGACCGGGGTCATCGACGAGCTGCGGCCCTACCTCCAGGTCACCCTGCACGGGACCGATCTGGGTGGCAGCTGGGTGCAGTTGACGAAGGACGTGCCCGGGCTCGCCGAGTCGTTCGCCAAGTCCGCGGCCGCGCTGCACATCCCGGTGGAGACGGCCGCCTCGGACGCGGCGGGCTGGCCCGCCTCCGGGCCGGGGGTGCATGTGATGCCGTCGCCGGGGGCGGGGGCGGCATACCCGAGCATGCCGGACGACGCACGGCACAGCACCTGGCACCATGTGCACCGCTACGGCGGTCTGACCGCGGTCGTCGAGGTGCCGATGTGGGCGAGCGACCTGGTGGACGACCCGGCACCGCATCCGGCGCCGGCCGCGGCGATGCGGGGGCTGGCGGGCCGGCTGCTGGAGGACGCGCTGCAGGTGGAGCAGGTGCTCGCGGAGGCGCTGCCGCGTCTGGAGGGCGTCGACGGGCCGCTGCTGCGGGCCGCACGGTGGGGTCTGGAGCTGGTGCCGGGGCTGGCCTCGGACTGGATCCACACCCCTCCGGCCGACAACACGAGGGCCTATGTCGGCAGCGTGGACGCGTTCGCCCGCCGGCTGCCGCTGCGGGCGGCGGCGATGCTGCTGCGGGTCCTGCTGGAGACGGGCGACCGTGCCGCGCCGCGGCTGGAACGGCTGGTGGCGGCCTGGAGCGAGGCCTTCGCGGAGCGCTTCCAGGCCCGCTGGGTGCCGTTGGAGCACCAGGTCGAGCATCAGTCCCGCACGGTCGTCGCGGCGGCGCTGCACGCGCGCGTGCGGCCGGTGTGAGACACCGCCGCCCACGCGCGCGTGCACCATGCTCCCCCCACGGCCGGCTCCGGTCAGCCGTCCAGGGCGAACACCGCGCCGGTCCGCGCCTCCATCTCGCAGGCGTTGGAGAAGGTCTCCGTGTACGCGACGCGCTGTCCGTTCCACTTCCCGCGCGCCTGGACCGTCACCGGCTCGTAGATCATCGGGCAGAAGACGGTCCGTGCCTGGAGACCGCCGAGGTCGCCGTCGACCGCGTCGACCTGCGCACAGGCCTCCGCCGCGCGCGGGTGGCCCGACGGCGGGCGGCACAGCAGCAGGGTGCCGCGGCCGGCGGCGGAACGTGATTCGCCCTGGGTGACCGTGAGATAGAGCCAGTTGGCCGGGACGGACTCCCGGGGCGTCGCCTGGGCCGGGGTCGCACCGGCGAGAAGGAGAGCGGCGGCGGCCAGCAGGCCGGCGCGTACCGCTTTCGCTGTGGTGGTGTGCTTCATTCCCGATGCATCGGCACCGCGGCCTCGGAACCCCACCCCGACTCACCCGAACGGGAGCACGCGGGCGCGTACCGTCCGGCGAGTTCGAAGGCGGCGAGCACCACGCGCGACTGGTACTCCACTTGTCGGGCGACCGGGATCCAACGCGCCCCGCAGCCGTCGTGGTAGTCGGCGCACCACTCGTCGACCAGACCGTCCAGCTCCGGCAGCGCGCCGTCCGGGTCGGTGCCGACGCGGGTCACGAGCTGGTGCAGCAGCCCCGCCGTCCTCAGAGCCAGCCGCCGCCCGGCGATGCGCAGGGCGGCCAGATGGGCGGTGCCGAGCGGCGGGAGCGGGCGCGCGCCGTCGGCGACGTCGGGGTCCCATGCGTCGGCGAGTCCGGGGCAGACCAGTAAATAGTCGTCGACCGGTGCGAGCAGGTGTGCCGCGTCCGGGGCGGCGAGCAGCCGGGGCCGGATCCGCGCGAGAAGCCGCTCCAGCCGGCCCGCGTCACGGCGGAGGGTGTGGCTGACGGTGCGCAGCACGGCGGCCCGGTCCGGGGACGCCGAGTCGTCCTCCACGGCGGCCACGCCCCACATGGGCGCCTCGACGATCGCGGTCACCGTGCCGTACCGGTGCGGGTGGAACCAGGTGGACTCCACGGCGGCCTCGGTGATGGCCGCGGCCAGGTCTCCCGCGCGCGGGGGTGGGATCCGGTACACCGCGGGTCCGAGCCTGGGCCAGTACAGGGTGTCGTACGGGCCGAGTTCGCGCGGGATGCCGAGGCGGGCCGCGCTGTGGGCGACGCGCTGTGCGAGGCCGGGCAGCTCGCGGGTGAGCTCGACGAAGCCGCCGCCGACGTCGACGCCGTGCAGGGAGCACTGGAAGAAGGGCCGCAGTTCGTCCTGGAGGTCCAGCAGGGCCCGGGTCTCCGGCAGTACGGCGGCGGCCGCGCCGTCGGGCAGCCATTCGGGCTGTTCGAGGAAGCCGGGACGGAAGAATTTCCGGAAGTAACGGCCGAGGGTGTACGGGCCCTGCAGCCAGCCCTCGTTGCGGCGCAGGCCGTCGGGGTCCAGGCAGAGCAGCAGGTTCCAGGTGGCGTCGGCGCCCACGGTGAGCCGGGGGTCGGCGAGGGCCCGTTCGGCCAGCCGCAGGACGGTGCCGCCGCCCACGGGCTCGTTGGCGTGCGGTCCGGCGACGACGAGGGCCTGACGGCTGCCGTGGCCCACGGACAGCAGCCACAGGGGCGTGCCCGCGCGGGAGGTGCCGATACGCCGCAGCCTGGCGTCCCGTGGGTGACGGGCGACGAGCGCGGCCGCCCGGGCGCCGAGTTCGTCGACGGTCGGGTAGCGGAGGAGGGGCGGCAGGGCACACCTCCACAATGTGGTGCCGTCGGTTCACCTGGTGTGCATGGTGTAGGCACAGTCAGTCACGACTTGACGGGTACGTCAACACCGCCGAGCGGAAAGAGACTTGGCCCGGCCGCTACCGCGACATGGAGTAAAGCGCAGGCCAGAGGTGAGAGGCGGCGTCGAGCGGTGCTCCTCAGTTCGCCGAGAGCCGGAACGACATCCGGCCGAAGCCCACCTGGTCGCCCTCGCGGACCACGGCCGCACCGGTGACCCGTCGCCCGTTCACCGTGGTGCCGTTGGTCGAGCCGAGGTCCCGCAGCACCCACATGCCGCCGTGGCGGCTGAGTTCGGCGTGCACCCGGGAGACCGTGTCGTGGTTCAGCCGCAGCCCGCAGGCGGGGTCGCGGCCGATGCGCAACGCGTGGCCGCTGCCGGGGTGCGGCAGCAGCAGCTTGGGGAGCCGCTCGGCCTGCCAGGCCCTGCGCAGCCGTACGGTGAAACCGGAGACCGCCTCCACGGTGCCGAAGACCAGACGGGAGATCCGGCTCTCGGTCGGCAGGTCGGCGGTGAGCACGGCGAGCTCGTCCGAGCGGCGCGCGGTGAGGGCCAGCTCCATCCGCCGGACGAATGTGTCGTGCGACAGACGGCCCATGGCGACGCCGTCCCGCAGCACCTTCAGCGCCCTGTCGCGCTCCGCGTCGGACAGCCGCGCGGGGTACGTGTTGAACTCGAAGGACGACGTCACGCTCGTGATTGTCGGTCAGTGGACCCCGCGTGTCCAGAAAACGAGAAAACGGCCGCCACGCGCGCGTATCCGGCGACACCCGCCGCAAAAGGGGTGATTCAAAAGCAGATTGATCTCGTTTGACGCACCATGGACGGACTACATCACGGTGAGCAGACGAAGGGGAACCGTCCGTGCAGTTCGAGGTGTGGGCACCGCAGGCCGGCCGTGTAACGCTCCAGTGCGAGGGGGTCACGCGCGCGTTGGAGCGCGATCCTGAACGGGCCGGATGGTGGACAGGAGAAGCGGAGGCGCAGGACGGCACGCGGTACGGCTTCGCGCTGGACGACGGGCCGGTGCTGCCCGACCCGCGTTCGCGCCGGCAGCCGGACGGCCCGGACGGGCTGAGCGCGGTGGTGGACCACGGGCTTTACGCGTGGCGTGCCGAGTGGGCGGGGCGTCCGCTGCCGGGCGCGGTGCTGTACGAGCTGCACGTGGGCACGTACACCCGCGAGGGCACGCTGGACGCGGCGGCCGGGCGGCTGGGGCATCTCGCCGAACTCGGGGTCACGCACGTCCAGTTGATGCCGCTGTGCCCCTTCCCGGGGCGGCACGGCTGGGGGTACGAGGGGGTCTCGCTGTGGGCCGTGCACGAGCCGTACGGCGGGCCCGAGGCGCTGAAACGCTTCGTCGACCGGGCCCATGAGTTCGGCCTCGGTGTGGTCCTCGACGTGGTGCACAACCACCTGGGCCCGTCCGGCAACCACCTGCCCGCGTTCGGCCCCTACTTCACCGACACGCACCACACCCCGTGGGGGTCGGCCGTCAACCTCGACGCGCCCGGCTCGGACGAGGTGCGCGCGTATCTCCTGGGCAGCGCGCTGGCCTGGCTGCGCGACTACCGGATCGACGGGCTGCGGCTGGACGCGGTGCACGCGCTGGCGGACACGCGCGCGTGCCATTTCCTGGAGGAGCTGTCGACGGCCGTGGACACGCTCGCCGCCGAGCTGGGCCGGCCGCTCTTCCTGATCGCCGAGTCGGACCTGAACGACCCGCGGCTCATCACGCCCCGCCAGGAGGGCGGTCTCGGGCTGCACGCCCAGTGGAACGACGACTTCCACCACGCCCTGCACACGGTGCTGACCGGCGAGTCCCACGGCTATTACGCCGACTTCGCGCACGCCGGGCTCGCCGCGGTCGCCAAGACGCTCACCGGCGGCTACTTCCACGACGGCACCTACTCGAGCTTCCGGGGCCGGCACCACGGACGCCCCCTGGACCGCGCGACCGTGGCCGCGCACCGGCTGATCGGCTACAGCCAGACCCACGACCAGGTCGGCAACCGGGCCCAGGGCGACCGTCTTTCGGCCATGCTCTCCCCCGGACTGCTGGCGTGTGCCGCCACGCTGACGCTGACCGGGCCCTTCACGCCGATGCTGTTCATGGGCGAGGAGTGGGCGGCGGGCACGCCCTGGCAGTTCTTCACCGACCACACCGATCCCCGGCTCGCCGAGGCCGTACGCCGAGGCAGACGGCGTGAGTTCGCCGCGCACGGATGGGCCGAGGAGGACGTGCCCGACCCGCAGGACCCGGCGACCCGCGAGCGCTCCTGCCTCGACTGGTCCGAACCGGAACGCGAACCCCACGCGCGCGTGCTGGCCTGGTACCGGCGGCTCGTCGCCCTGCGGCACGGGCAGCCGGACCTGACCGATCCCGACCTCGCCGACATCAAGGTGGCCTACGACGAGGAGCAGCGCTGGCTCGCCTTCCGGCGCGGGGACGTACGCGTGGTCGTGAATCTCGCCGAACGGCCGGCGGCGATCCCCCTGGGCCCACGCGAGGCACAGGTCCTGGCCGCGTGGGAGCCGGTCGACCCACCGGCCGCGGACGGCGTCCTGCACGTACCGGGCGAGTCGTGCGCGGTACTGCTCCAGGCATGAGCCCGCCGCTGCCGCGGGCCGCGCTGAAGACACGGGTCACCCACCCGGTCGGATCCGGCGCACGTCGTCACGGGGTCTGCCCGCGGGGGCGCAGCCGGACGCGGGGAGCGCGCGATGGCATGGCGCCGCAGCGCGCACGCTGGAGTCCCCCACGTGTCCCGACGCCGAGCGCGGGAGACGAGCCATGCGGGCACTTCAGCGACCCGACACCCACCGAAGGCCTTCCGCGCGACCGAGCCGGTGAGAGTGCGCGCCCGACAGCCCGGCGCCCCACCAGGGGGGCGTACGCGCTCCAAAGCGCATCTCCCACGTGCACGCGACGCCGAGCGCGGGAGACGAGCCATGCGGGCACTTCAGCGACCCGACACCCACCGAAGACCCTCCGCGCGACCGAGCCGGTGAGAGTGCGTCCCCGACAGCCGGCGCCCCACCGGGGGGCGCTCTAAAGCGCGTCCCCCGCGTCGCTCGTCTCTTCGTCCCTCAGTTCCGTCACCCGTTCCAGCAGGATCGCCTCCCAGGCGCGTCGTAGCCGGGTGCGCAGGAGCGGCAGGGGGCCGGGGTCGCGGCCGTCGAGGTGTTCCGCGAGCCGGAGCACGGTGTCGCAGCGGGCGAGCCACAGACCGCGAAGGCAGGGGCGGGCGCCGTAGCCGGCGAGGGTGGCGGCGCGGACGGCGGCGGGGGCTCCGACGGCGAGCGCGAGCCCGGCGATGTCCTCGGCGGGGTCGCCGACGGACGCCCCGGTCCAGTCCAGGACGCCGCGCACCCGGCCGTCGGCGCTGACCACGAGGTGCTCGCCCGTGAGGCCGTGGTGGACGAGGACCGCGGTGCCGGGCTGGGCGGCGAGCTGCACCGCGGCCGGTGAGGTGAGCTGCTGGAGGCGGGCGGGATCGAACTCGTCGGCCCGGGCGAGGCGTTCGGCGGCGCGTCCGGCGGCGCGGCGCAGCGCCTCGAGGGAGCGGGGCGCGGTGCGCGGGAGTCCGAGCGACTCGGCCTGCCGCGCGGGCACCTCGCGCAGCCCCGTGAGCAGCCCGGCGAGATCGGCCTCGCCGACGGCGGACACGTCGTGGTCCTCCCCCGAGCCGCCGGGCACCTTGGTGTCCAGGGTGTAGGTCAGCCCGGGCGCCCACTCCCCGTGCGCCACGCTCGTCGGCACCGCGACCGGAAGGTGCGGGCGGATCAGGTCGCGCAGACGCAGTTCGCGGCGCTGACGGGCGGCGGCCTCGCGGTCGGGGGCCAGCCGCAGCACATGGCGGGTGCCGACCCACCAGGTGGAGTGCTCGCCGCCCCGGGTGACGGGCCGGACGTCCGGTCCGGCGGTGTCCGCACCGTCCTTGATCAGGGAACGGACCAGTCGGCGGACGGTGTCCGCGGTGGGTGTCGGTGCCTGGGTCATGGTCGCGCCGTTGTCGTCCGGGTGGTGGAGGGGCTCCTGGGGGCTCGGTCAGTCCACTATGACCAGCTCGTGCGTGGTGACGCCGATGCCGTGACCGATGCGGTGGACGAAGTACTCGCCGTATCCGGCGTCGGGGGCCGCCCGCCCGGCGCGCTCCGTGCGGGCCCGGTAGTCGTCGACGGTGAAGGGCGCGGCCGTGCTGCCGGTCATCCGGGCCTCCCTGGGCGGCGGGTGCGGGGGCTGCGGGCGGTGAAAGGGCTACGGGCAGCATCCTGCCCGGACAGCGGGGGCCGCGCGAGCCGATCGGCCGGGTTTGCGCAGCCGGACTGCACCATGGCTCAGCTCTCCAGAGCCAGCCGGACGCCGAGGAGCAGCAGCACGCCCCCGGAGATCTGCTCCAGACGTCGGCGCACGCCGGAGCGGGACAGCACGGTCCCCAGCCGGTCGACGAACCACACGTACAGGCCGTAGTAGCCGACCTCGTAGACCGCCCACAGCGCGGCGAGCCCGACCATGGTCGGCAGATGGGGCGCGCCCCGGGGTACGAACTGGGGCAGGAAGGACAGGGCGAAGACGGCCGCCTTGGGGTTGGCGAGGTTGAGCAGCAGTCCCCCGCGGTAGGAGGCCCAGCCGCTCGGCTCGGTGTCCTCCCGGCCGCCGTCCTCCGACTCCCCCTTGGCACGGCGTGCCTGCCGCAGCGCCTGGATGCCGAAGCCGACGAGGACGACCGCGCCGACGATCCGCATCACGTCGTACGCCGGCTCGGAGGCCGCCAGCAGCGCGGTCAGACCGAACGCGGCGACGACGCCCCAGACGAAGACCCCGGTCTCGTTGCCGAGCACGGTCAGGAAGCCGGCCCGGCGGCTGTGCAGGGACCGCTTGATGATCAGCACCGTGCTCGGGCCGGGCGAGGCGGCAATGAGGGTACAGGCGCCGAGGAAGGCGATGAGGGTGCTCAGCATGGGGCTCATCGTGACCCGAGCGGCCAGATCCGACCAGGGGTTTTCCCCTTGCACGCCCAGCGGCAGCGCGGTACCGGCAGCGCCGTGGTGATGGCGCTCGGGCGGGCAGCTAGGTACTGACGCCCGGGACAGCCGTCAACTGCTCGTAGTCGCCGCTGCGATGACGGACCATCAGGGTGATCTCGGCGCCGGATCGGGCGCCGGCGACCGCACGGGCGAGGTCGGCGGCCGAGTCGATACGGGTGCGGCCGACGGCGAGCAGTACGTCACCCCTGACCAGGCCCGCAGTGTGACCGGAGCCGGGCACATGGACACCGACGACCAGGGCTCCCGGCTTCGCTGCGTCCACGGCCTCCACACCGAGGGTCACGCGCGCGGAGGCGGGGGAGGGCGCCGACGGCGACGGGCCGGGGTGCGGTATGGCCGGGGGGCGCCCCGGGGACGGTCCCTGTCCCACCGCCTGCCGCTCCGCCTCGGCGAGCCCGCTGATGCCGATCACCGTGGCGCCCGTCGTCCCGAGCCCCACCCCGGCCGGCACCAGGACGGTCCCGGCGAGCAGAACGAGCAGCAGGGTCATGAGCCGGCTGCAGCGCCGGGGCGCGGTGTGCGGGTGCCGGACGGGAGCGGAGCCGGTTCCCCTGCCGGAGCCGCCGCCTCCGCGCTCCTGGCGGCCGGGGATCGGCTTGGGACGCAACGCGGTCTGTTCCATGGTTCGCCTCCGGCTGGTGCCCTACCCGGCGCACCGGCCCGGCACGAGCCACGAACGAGTGAGACTGACAGCCCGGTCAGGAACGGGACACGGCCTCCGCCAGCCTCGCCGCCGCCCCTGACAGCGACCCCGCGTACACCAGTTCCGTCCGATGGACCAGACGTGGTTCGGTGACCGGGACGGCGACCGCGCCCGGCACTCCGGTGGCTGCCGACCGGGGCAGCAGGGTCAGCCCCTGACCCGCGGCGGCGAGGGCGGTGAGCGTGCGGACGTCCGTGCCGTCGTAGCGCAGGGACGGGCGGAAGCCCCGGCCGCCGTTCGCGGCGCGGAGCTGGGCGAGGGGGAGGCCCGTGTCGGGGGCGTCCAGCCAGCGGGCGTCGGCCAGGTCACCGAGGCGCAGCCGGGCACGGCGGGCGAGGGGGTGCGTGGCGGGTAGCAGGGCGCAGACCGGTTCCTCGCCCACGCCGTACGTGCTCAGAGGTGCCACGTCGGGGAGCCGGAGCGGGTCGCTCGGTGCGGCCAGGCCGTCCACCAGGCCCACTTCTGCGGCGCCGGTGGCGACCGCGGCGGGGATCTCGTCGCGGGCGAGGACGCGCAGGGTGACGCCGGTGGGCGGCAGCGCGGCGAGGACGTACGGTCCCAGCGCCGTCGGTGCGCTCACGAGGGTCAGGCCGTGTTCGGGTGCCGTCGCCATCCGGGCGACGTCCGCTCGGGCCGCGTCCAGGCGCAGCAGCAGCGGCCCGGCGTGCTCCAGGAGCCGCTCGCCGGCCTGTGTGGGGGCGACGGGGCGACGGGTGAGCAGCGGCGCGCCGAGGTCCTGTTCGAGCGCCGCGATCTGCTGGGACACCGCGGACTGGGTGTACCCGAGCTCCCGCGCGGCCTCGGAGAACGAGGCGAGGCGGGCCACGGTGACGTACGTGCGCAGCAGGTGCGGATCCATGCGCCCAGGATTCCATCAGTACTGCTTATCGAGCATCCAGAAATCATCGTTGGACGTGAACCCGACGCCGCGCCCAGGATGAAGCCATGACGGACAGCGCAGCCCATATCGCCGAGGTCGCCCTGGTCGGCGACCGCTCCCCCAACGTCGTCTCGCACACCCGCATCCCGCTCCTGCTCCAGGCCCTCGCCGAACGTGACCGGCTCGTCCTGGACCCTTACTGGATCCCGTCCGAGGACGCCGAGGCGGCGGACGCGGTGCGCGGCTTCGACGCCGTGTGGGTGGTGCCCGGCAGCCCGTACCGCAGTGAGGCGGGTGTCCTGAACGCGATCCGCACCGCGCGCGAGGAGGGCATCCCCTTCCTCGGCACGTGCGGCGGGTTCCAGCACGCGCTGCTGGAGTTCGCCCGCGGCGCGTGCGGGCTGACGCATGTGGCGCACGCCGAGAACGACCCCGGCGCCGACGACTTCCTCATCGAGCCGCTGGCCTGCTCACTGGCGGGCCACGAGAACACGGTCCACGTCGAGCCGGGTTCGCTCGCCCACTCCGTGATCGGCTCGGAGCGGACGGTCGAGCGCTACTCCTGCCACTACGGCCCCTCTCGCCATCTGGAGACCCTTGAGGCGCACGGCCTGCGCTTCTCGGGACGCGACGACGACGGTCAGGTGCGCCTGGCCGAACTCACGGGCCACCCCTTCTTCCTGGCCTCGCTCTTCCAGCCGGAGCTGTACGGCGACGGCTCGCGCCCCCACCCGATGATCCGGGGGCTGGCGCGCGCGGCGGTCGAGCACGCGTCACGCACCGCACATCAGTCCGTGTGAAGGGTCCGGTGTGATCCTCGCGTGACGTCGGGTCCGGGTGCCGGGCCGGGTATGTCTGGGGATGTGACCGAGAGCCCTGAGGTGAGCGAGAGCCCCGACGTCCCCGACGTCTTCGATCCGCGCCGGTACGCCGTCGGGGTGCCGTACGCCGACTACCGCGTCCTGCGCGACCACCACCCGGTGGCCTGGCAGGAGGAGCCGGAGGTGCTGGGCTGGCCGGCGGGGCCCGGTTTCTGGGCGGTGACCCGGCACGCGGACGTGGTGCGGGTGCTCAAGGACCCGGCCACGTACTCCTCGCACCTCGGCGCGACACAGATCCGGGACCCGGATCCGGACGACCTGCCGTTCATCCGTCGCATGATGCTCAATCAGGATCCGCCGGGCCACGGGCGGTTGAGGCGGCTGGTCAGCCGGGCCTTCACTCCGGGGCGCATCGAGCGCTTCACGGCGGTCGCCGAGAAGCGGGCGCGGACGCTGTTCGGGCAGGCCCTTCGCACAGCACGGGAGTCGGACGGCACGGTCGATGTCGTCACCGCCGTGACCGACGACTACGCGCTGCTGAACCTCACCGACCTGCTGGGTGTCCCGGAGTCCGACCGCGGGCTGCTGCTGCAGTGGACGCAGCGGGTCATCGGCTACCAGGACCCGGACGAGGCCGGTCCGCCGGTGCTGGACAACGCCGGAAAGCCGGTCGATCCGCGCTCGCCGGCCATGCTGCGGGACATGTTCGCCTACGCGGGACAGCTGGCCGCGCACAAGCGGCGCCACCCGGCCGACGACGTGATGACGACGCTCGCGCACGACGGTGATCTCGCGGACGCCGAGCTGGAGATGTTCTTCTTCCTGCTCACCGTCGCGGGCAACGACACCGTGCGCAGCGCGGCCCCCGGCGGGCTGCTGGACCTGGCCGAGCATCCGGGGACGTACGAGCTGCTGCGCACGGGCAGAGCCGAACTCGCCGCGACCGTCGAGGAGTTGCTGCGCAGACACCCGCCCGTGCTGACCTTCCGCCGTACCGCCGCCCAGGACACCGAGCTGGCGGGGCGACGGATCCGCGCGGGCGACAAGGTGGTCGTCTTCCATGCCTCCGCCAACCGCGACGAGCGGGTCTTCGACGCCCCGGACCAGCAGGACCCGTTTCGGACGCCGAACCCGCACGTGTCCTTCGGCGGCGGGCCGCACGTCTGTCTGGGCGCGCACTTCGCCCGGCTGCAGTTGCGGGTGCTCCACCGGGAGGCGCTACGGGCGCTGCCCGCAGCGCCCCGGACCGCCGGGCCCCCGGAACGCCTGGTGTCCAACTTCATCAATGGACTCAAGTCCCTGCCGTTGCAGGTGACTTGAGCGACTATGCGCACACCTGGATCAGCGCATGGGTCCCCCCGGTCCGCCAGCGCTGGTCCTCCGCGGCGACCAGCGCGGCCTCCGTGCCGGCGTCCAGGCCGGTGACGACGTCGGACTTCAGGGTGCGCAGGGCGGCGACCGGGCCCGGGAAGTACGCGGCGGCCTCGGTGAAGGGGGTGGTCGGGGGCCACAGTAGGTCGCCCACCAGGCGGCGGTAGTTGAGGTCGCCCTTCACGACGGTCAGCGCGGCCGCGGCGAACTCCTCACGGAGATCGGCGGGCATCCGCGCATACGGCAGCGGGGCGCAGGAGAAGGGGTGGGCCCGGACCGTGAGCCGGCCGTCGGCCATCGCGGACCACAGGAGCTGCCCGTACGCGGCGGCCGCCCCCGGCGCCGCGGCCAGCCGGCGCAGCGCGTCGACCACGTCGGCGGTCGTGGCGTCGGAGACGTAGTACGGGTACGGCTTGATGTGCAGGACGGCCCGCTCGACGCACCCGTGTTCGAGGAGGTGGGCGATGAGGAGCAGGTCCGGGATGAGTTCACGGCCGGCGTTGTCGGCGATCAGGCACAGCGTGCCCGCGCCGCTGAGCAGCGGCCACAGGTCCTCGCTGTCGTCGGCCACCAACCCCTGCGCGGCGGCCGGGGAGCCGGGGTGCTCGGTGGAGAGACGGAAGCCGAGGTCCGCGCGATTGCCCCACAGCGAGCCGTGCAGCAGGGCCCGCGCCTGCTCGTCGGCGGGCCGGCCGGCGAGGGTGTCGAGCGCGGTCAGTTCCTCGTCCGTCTCCGGGGCGTCGAGTTCGGCGAGCTTGAACGGCCGGAAGGGGTCGATGCCCTGCCAGGGGCCGGGCCCGAAGTAGCCGACCGTGTCGAGGAGCTGCCGGTAGAAGTAGCTCTCGGACCACAGCCAGGGCACGTCGAACCAGGAGCTGCCGGTGTACTCGCGCATGCCCCAGCCCTCCCAGCGGCCGAGGTCGTGCGCATCGGCGGGAAGGGGCTCGATCACGCCCTTGATGCAGTTGTCGAGCAGTGCGTCGAGCGCGCGGTGCCGGCCGGGGTCGTACGGGAAGGCCTCCCGCACCTGCCGGACGATGGCCGGATGCCGCTCGGCGAGGACGCTGTGCGGGAACGAGCCGGGTTCGTTGCCGAGGATCACGGGCGGGAACGGGATGTCGGGCATGTGACTCACCGTATCGCGGGCATCACATGGTTCTGATCTCCCGCTCCAGCTGGGTGGCGAGCGTCAGATAGCGGGCGCGGCGGGGCACCGGGACCATGCCGCGGATCAGGATCTGCCACATCTCGGCCAGTCTGCGCGGTTGCCGTCTGACCGGTTCGACGGAGCGGCCCACGACACGGGTGCCGACGAAGAAGCAGACCAGGGAGTGGGCGACGGCCTCGACGTCGGTGTCCGGGTGCAGGTCGGACTCCCTGACCGCGCCGAGCAGCCGACGGTAGGCGATGTCCAGCCATTCGGCGAAGGGGTGTCTGAGCGGCGGGCGCACCTCGACTCCGCCGGTGGCCAGCCGGAGTCCGGCCCGCGGGATGGGACCCTCGACGGACAGCCGCGCTATGCCGAAGGTGATGCGCATCAGGGCTTCGAGCGAGGAGCAGTCCCTGGCGTCCATCTCGCTCGTCAGCCGGCGCGAGGCCCTGGCCTGGAGCTCCATGATGGCGTGGGCCAGGTCCTCCTTGGCCGCGAAGTGGAAGTACAGGGCGCCCTTGGTGACTTGGGCGTGGTCGACGATGTCACTCAGACTTGTCGACTCGTAGCCGCGCCGGTCGAACAGGTCGGCGGCGGCCGTGATGATCGTCGCGCGGGTCTGCTCGGCGCGTAACTGCCTCGCCATCGGCTGAACACTCCTGGGACGGAACCGGACTCACTCCTGGCAGCGAAAAGAACGGGTCATGCCGTTTGTTTCTTACTCGCTGTACACGATATCTCACCGTACGCCGGTCCCTACGCGGCACTTGAACAGGATCGACTCACCCTGTTTTCCCACGACTTGTATGTGCTCGTCGTCCTCGTCCGTGACCTGGATCCAGGTGGCACGGTCGAGTTCGGCGTACTGGTGGAAGACGGTGTGGAACGACGCCGGAAGCCGGCAGTCGAGGCCCCGGGCCCGTACCGCCTGGCGGGCGGCCTCCATAAGCAGCATGCCGGGCACATGGTCGAGGGGGTGGTCGAAGAAAACGGGGTGGGTGGTATCGACGCGCAGCTGCCAGCGGTCGCGGCGGCGGGTCGGGGCCAGGACGACGTCCGCGGGCAGGGCCCGGTCCACGGCCTCGGCGGGCAGTCCGGGCGGGACGGGAAGTGCGGAGACGGTGTCCGGGGTGCGGCCGCCGCGCAGCCGCCGGTAGACGCTCTCGCTGGTCCAGGAGACGGCGATGTGCCCGGTCGCGACGGTCTCGTCGCCGAGCCGTACGTCCGCCTCGTAGCGGATGGCGGCCGGGCGGGAGCCGCGCCGGCGGACCTCGGTGACGGTGATGCCGACGACCGGCTCGGCGGGTATGGGGCCGACGGCCAGCTGCTCGGGCCGCGTGGTGATCCGCAGCTCGTGGAGCACGAACCGGTGGTCGAGGGGAACGTCGTACTCGGTGTGCGCAAGGAGTGCACCGCACTGACGGACGGTCTCCGCGACCAGGAGCGGTTCGTACGACGTCCGGTCGGGCGACACGTGTAACTGGTGGGCCCGCGGCCACTGGGCAACGACGGTGAAACGCTCGGGTCCCGTGCCGGTCCAGCCGGTGAGCAAGGTCTCCGCGACCGCCGCCCGGTGCACGAACTGACGGGGAACGGTGGCCGTCAAGGTCTTCAGGATGTCGGGTGCCTTCGGGGTCTCGTATGTCGTCGAGGCCTCGTTCGTGTTCGGGGTCTCGTCTGTCTTCGGGGTCTCGGCAAGCTGCCGCAGTTGAGGCATGTCCCTCCCTCGGCCCCCCGAAAGCGATGACGGACGGCGACGGGGCCGTGCCGGTGAGCGCTAGAGTACGAGGCGCACGGTTTGTTTTCAATGAGACTCATGATGCCCAACTCGGCGCAGGGGAGGGGCTCTTATGGCACGGCAAGAGCGCGCCATCAGGACGCGCAAGGCGATCCTGGAGGCCGCGGGCGCGGTCTTCGACGAACACGGCTATGCCTCCACCACCATCGCGATGGTCCTGGAGCGGGCCGAAGTCACCAAGGGCGCGCTGTACTTCCACTTCCCCTCCAAGGAATCCCTCGCCCAGGCCGTGCTGGACGAGCAACTGCCGTTCGGTACCGTGCCGCCGCACCCGTGCAAACTGCAGGAGATCATCGACATCACCTTCGTCTTCGGGCAGCGGTTGGTGGGCAACTCCCTGCTGCAGGGAAGCGTGCGGCTCACCGTGGACCAGTGCGCGCCGCCGGGCGTCGATCACACGGGGCCGTACCGGCAGTGGGCCGAGCTCCTGGTCGCGCTCATGCAACAGGCCAGGGAACAGGGCGAGTTGCTGCCCACGGTGGTCCTCAGGGACACGGTGGAACTGCTGGTCGGCGCGTTCGCCGGCGTTCAGCAGATGTCACGGGCGCTCAGCGGCCGCGAGGACCTCGGGCACCGGATCTCGGTCCTGTGGTCCCACATCCTGCCGAGCATCGCCGTGCCGGGTCTGCTCCTCGGCCTGGACAGCAAGCCCGACCGGGGCACCCGGATCCTGGCCGACATCGAACTGTCCGGGTACTGAGACGTGATCCTGCTGACCGGAGCGACCGGCACGGTCGGACGGCTGGTGACCCGGCGCCTCGCGGGCGCGGTACCGCTCCGGCTGCTGACCCGGGATCCCGGCCGCGCGGCCGGCCAGGCCGGCCCCCGGGTCGAGGTGGTCGGCGGGGACTTCGCGGACCGCCCGAGTCTGGACCGGGCGCTGACCGGCGTACGGTCGGCCCTGCTCGTCACCGCCGACCCGCTGACGCAGGCCCATGACGAGCACTTCGTGGCGGCCGCGCGGGCGGCGGGCGTACGGCATGTGGTGAAGCTGTCGGCCCTTGCGGTCACCGATCCCGGGGCGAGAGACCTGATCACCACCTGGCAGCGCGGCAACGAACAGCTTCTGCTCGGCTCGGGGCTGTCGTGGACGCTGCTGCGCCCGCGGGCCTTCATGACCAACACCCTCGGCTGGGCGCGCTCGGTGAGGGAGGAGGGCGTGGTGCGGGCGCAGAACGGTACGGCGGCCAACGCGACCGTCGATCCGCGGGACATCGCCGAGGTGGCGGCGCGGGCGCTGCTGAACCCCGACACGCACGCGGGGCGGGCGCACGCGCTCACCGGCCCGGAGGCGGTGAGCGCGGTGCGGCAGACGGAGATCCTCGGTGAGGTCCTGCACCGCCCGCTGCGGTTCGTCGAACTGACCGAGGACGAGGCCCGCCGCCGGCTGCTCGCCCGTCTGCCCGCTCCGGTGGCCGACGCGCTCGTGGAGAGCGCACGGCGCGGGCGGGCAGGTGCCAAGACACGGGTGG
Source organism: Streptomyces luteolifulvus (assembly GCF_008806595.1). Classification (GTDB taxonomy): domain Bacteria; phylum Actinomycetota; class Actinomycetes; order Streptomycetales; family Streptomycetaceae; genus Streptomyces; species Streptomyces luteolifulvus. The sequence continues at coordinate 450,517 of NZ_VZRB01000002.1, forward strand.
ACCCCACGATGGAGCAGCTGCTGGGCCGTCCTGCGGGCGGCTACCGGGAGTGGGCGCGGGACCATGTGCCGGTGTTCCGGACGTGAACCCGGGCGCGCGGACGCAAGCGGCGGTCGTACGGACGGCGGGGCCGGCCGGGGCCCCAACCCCCCCGGCGGGCCCGCCCGCTCAAGGGGACCGTTCGCTCAGAACGTCAGCTTCCAGCTGTTGAGCGTCCCCGTGTCCAGCGCGGCCACGTCCTGGACCTTCAGCTTCCAGGTGCCGTTCGCGGCCTCGCTGGAAGCGTCCACCGTGTAGGTGGTGTTGACGTTGTCCGCGGAGTCCGAGCCGCTGGAGGACTTCAGACGGTAGGTCGAGCCGTCCGGCGCCACCAGGTCGATCACCAGGTCACCACGGTAGGTGTGGGTGATGTCGACGGCCACCTTCAGGGTCGAGGGCGCGTTGCCGCTCAGGCCGCTGACGGCGATGGACGAGGTGATCGCCGAGCTGTTGTCCGGGATGGAGACCGCGGACGTGCTGGAGAAGGTGGTGCCCCCCGTGGAGCCGCCGCCGCTCACCGCCTGCACCGTCTTCGCCGCGTCCGCCAGACCCGCACCGCAGCCGCCGGAGCAGGAGCCGGGCAGCGCACGGGCGTTGGACTTGATCGCCGACTCGATCTGGGCCGGGGTCAGCGAGGGGCTCGCCGACTTCATCAGCGCGACCAGGCCCGCGATGTGCGGGGTGGCCATGCTGGTGCCCTGGTAGTAGGCGTACGACTCGGTGGACGGCGTCTTGGTGCCGGAGTTCAGCGTCGACAGGATGCCGTTGGCGGTACCGGTGCTGGTCTGGCCGCCGGGCGCCGAAATGTCCACCAGGGAGCCGTAGTTGGAGTACGAGGCCTTCGCGCCGGAGCGGTTGGTCGCGGCGACCGAGATGACGTTGTTGCAGTTGCCCGGCGAGTGGTTCGCCACGTTGTCGCTCTCGTTGCCCGCGGCCACCACGACGGTCGTACCGCGGTTCACGGCAGCGTTGATGGCGCTCTGGGTCGCCGAGGTGCAGGCCCCGTCGCCGCCCAGGCTCATGTTGATGACCTTGGCGACATTGGTGTTGGCGGGCACGCCGGAGACGCTGCCGCCGGACGCCCAGGTGATGGCGTCGATGATGTCGGAGTCGTAGCCGCCGCACTTGCCGAGCACACGGAGGGGGGAGATCTTGGCGCCGTACGCGATGCCCGCGACCCCCTTGCCGTTGTTGGTCGCGGCGGCGACGGTTCCGGCCACATGGGTGCCGTGCCAGGAGGAACTGCTGGCCGGGATGCCCGAGCCGCACTCGTTGGCGTTGTACCAGTCGCCCGGGTCGGCCGGGTTGCTGTCACGGCCGTTGCCGTCCACCGATACGGCGGTGTCGGCGATGAAGTCGTAGCCGCCGACGATGTTCGCGGCGAGGTCGCTGTGGGCGACATAGCCGGTGTCGATGACGGCGACGGTGACGCCCGAGCCGGTGGAGACGTTCCAGGCGCCGGGGACCCGCATGCCCCCGGTGGCCTCGAAAAGGTCCCACTGCTTGCTGTACTCGGTGTCGTTCGGGTCGGCCTTCGGCTGGTTGAGGCGGTCCGGTACGACATAGGCGACCTGCGGGTCCGCCGTGAACTCGGCGATGACGTCGGCGACTGCGCCGCGGGTGGGCTCGGCGCCCAGGTCGACGAGGGCGGCACCGGTGCCGAGGCGGCGCCGGAAGTCGACGTCCTCGCCGGCCTCCTTGCCCTTGGCGGCGGCGTCGGCCGCGGCGGCCTTGTTCGAAGTGGCCTCGGCGGCACCGGACTTGTAGCCGACGATGAGGCGCTCGGCGGGGGCACCGGGCGCGGCCTCGGTCAGCGCCGCGGGGACGGCGGACTCCTGGCCGGCAGGTTCCTGGGCGGCGGCGACCGTGGCGGTCCCGGCCGTCAGCAGGGCCGCGGAGACCGCGGCGGCGGATATCAGCTTCCGTCTGGAGGAAGGAGAGGGAGGGGAGGTACGCAAGGGATTGCCTTTCGTGGCCGTACTCCGGGCATGGCGGAGTGGCGATCGATCGCTTCGTCCTCGAAGCGGCGGGGGATCTGAACCGAAAAGCGGTGCTGCGGCCGGCCAGGCGCGTACGCCGACCCGTCCGGGGTTACCTGTGGGTCAGCTGAGCTCGAACGATAGGCAAGGCGTCGGCCACGGGGATACGGGGGAAACCCTTGATCCGGCTGGAAACACCCCCTTGATACCGGCCAGTTGACCGGCAATCGACCCCTATGAGGCCCCCTGTCCGGGAGTGAACGCGGCGGGCCGGTTTCCCGTACCTCAGGGGAGCAGACCGTTCCCGCGCCGGCCGAGGAGACGTTCCGGATGCTCCGGATGACCGCACACCGCACCGCCCTGGCGGCCACCGCCCTCACCCCGCTCCTGCTCACAGTGTGGGCGGCGGGGCCGGTCCATGCGCACGGCGCGCCGACGGACCCGGTCAGCCGGGTCTTCGGCTGCTCCCCCGAGGGTGGGAGCCCGTCCCGCTCCTCGGCGTGCCGGGCGGCCGTCGCCGCGAACGGGGCGCCCTTCACGGCCTGGGACAATCTGCGGATCGCCGACGTGAACGGCCGGGACCGGCAGACGATCCCCGACGGCAAGCTGTGCAGTGGCGGCCTGCCCGCCTACAAGGGCCTCGACCTCGCCCGCGCGGACTGGCCGTCGACTCGTCTCACTCCCGGCGGGACGCTGACGATGAGGTATGTCTCGACGATCCCGCACACCGGCACGTTCCGGCTCTATCTCACCAAGGCCGGCTACGACCCGGCCAAGCCGCTGAAGTGGTCCGACCTGCCCGAGAAGCCGTTCGCGGAGGTGAAGGACCCGGCACTGACGGACGGCGCCTACGGCATCCGGGCGAAACTGCCCGCCGACCGGACCGGGCGGCATGTGCTGTACACGATCTGGCAGAACAGCAGCACGCCGGACACCTACTACTCGTGTTCCGACGTGGTGTTCCCGGGGGCGGCGAGCGGTGCCGGCGAAGCCTCCTCCTCGGCTCCGGCCGCCTCCGCCGCGCCGGCCGGCGGCAAGGACCGTACGGATGACGACCCTTCGCCGAACGCTTCCGGAAGCCGCAAGGCTTCCGCGAGCCCGGCCGAAGCCCCGGCGGACGCGGGCGCCCAGGCCGGCCAGGCGTCCGGCAGCACACCGGTCGCCGCGAACGCCGAACCGTCCACGGACGGCGCCTCGGCCCCGCTGCTGGCGGGGGGCGCCGCAGCGGTACTGCTCCTGACCGGCGGCACCGCCCTGGCCCTGCGGCTGCGACGGCGCTAGAGCTCAACTCCGGCATCTTGCATCTCATACGACGTTCAACCACCCACGGTTAGAACCCAGTTGAGGGTGGCATGCGTGGGGCATGGACTCAGACGCCGCCAGAGAGATCGACATCGAGAGCGCCCACTCCGCCCGCATCTACGACTACATCCTCGGCGGAAAGGACTACTACCCCGCCGACCAGCAGGCGGGCGACGCCATGGTCCGCGCGTGGCCCGCCCTGCCGGTCCATATGCGGGCCAACCGCGACTTCATGAACCGCGCGGTGCGCCACCTCGCCGAAGAGGCGGGGACACGTCAGTTCCTCGACATCGGCACGGGCATCCCGACCTCCCCTGGCATGCCCATGCGGCTGCGCACCCTCGCCGAGGCCGGGCAGTTCTTCGAGGGCCTCGAACTCGTCGAGCCGGGCATCGTGCAGGTCCACAGGTGGCGTCCGGAGGGCACGGACAGCACGGAGATACGGGACGAGGACATCGCCATGTACGGGGCGGTGGCCCGCACACCCGGCTGACCCGCGACCACGGAGATCATCACAATGCGGCAGCGACAACTCACTCCAGGTGGCCGCTCACTTGACTACCGGCGGTCACACACGATTGGCTCCGGGCCAGCGAGAGTCGCCCGGTCTTCGCACCCCCTCGTGCTGTCCGGCCGTGCTCTCCCCGTTCCTCCGGCTCGGCCGCACAGCGAGGTGCCGCACCGTCATGACCACTCCTGCCCCGCCGCACGCCTCCCCCGGCCTCGCCCGCATCGCGGCTCTCGCGGCCGCCCTGTGTCTGCTGATCACCGGCTGTTCCTTCTCCACCGGGTCGACGGATTCGGGCACCGACTCCGGCGGCAAGGCGGGCGCCAACCGGCTGAAAGTCGCCCTGGTCACCCACGGCGGACGCGGGGACGCCTTCTGGGATCTGGTGAAGAAGGGCGCCGACGCGGCTGCCGCCAAGGACGGCATAGAGCTGACGTATGCGAACGAGCCCGAGGGGGCGGGCCAGGCCGAGCTGGTGCGGGACGCGATCCGCGACAAGGTCGACGGCATCGCGGTGACCCTGGCCAAGCCGGAGGCGATGAAAGCCGCGGTCGCCGAGGCCAGGGCGGCGGGCATACCCGTGGTCGGTCTCAACTCCGGTATCGACGCCTGGCAGACGGCGGGGCTCCTGCAGTACTTCGGCCAGGACGAGAGCGTCGCCGGCCGCGCCGTCGGAGACAAGCTGGACGGCCTGAACGCCGAGCACGCCCTGTGCGTCATCCACGAACGGGGCAACGTCGCCCTGGAGGCGCGCTGTGCCGGGGTGAAGAAGACGTTCGGCGGCCGGACCGAGATGCTCTATGTGGAGGGCACCGATCCGGACGCGGTGAACGCCGCGCTGGCGGCGAAGCTGCGGCAGGATCCCAGCATCGACGAAGTCGTCACGCTGGGCGCCCAGTTCGCGCTCGGCGCGGTCACGTCGGTGAAGGAGGCCGGCAGCAAGGCCCATGTCGCCACGTTCGACATAAACAAGGACCTGGTCAAGTCGATCCAGAGCGGCGATGTGCAGTTCGCGGTGGACCAGCAGCCGTATCTGCAGGGCTATCTCGCCGTGGACTCGCTCTGGCTCTACAAGACCAACGGCAACGTCAGCGGCGGCGGCGTGGCGCCGGTGCTCACCGGACCGGCCTTCGTGACCAGGACGAACGTCTCCGAGGTCGCGAAGTTCGCCGCCGGCGGCACCCGCTGACCGGACACCCCGCACGCCGGCGTCGTCAAAGAATCGGTTCACCCGGGGCGCGTACGGTCACATGTACGGATAACATCCTGCGCACCCCTTGTGCCGTACCGGACACGCGGTCACCCACCGCACCCGTCCTCCCGCCCCCCTCCGCCCGCTTCCCCCGCCCATGACCGCTCCCCGCTTCCGCTCCCCGTACTAGGACGACGATGTCTGAACGGACAGGCGCCCGGCGCCGTCTCGGCTCCATACGTCTCTCCCTGATCCTCCTGGCGCTGGTCCCCGGCGTCACCCTCGCCGCCATGTGGGGTGTCACCACGACGCAGATGTTCGCGGAGGGACTGCGGCTGCGTAACCAGACGGAGCTGAGCAGGTCGACCGGGGCCATGGGCACCGACGCGACGCTGGCGCTCCAGCGCGAGCGCAGTCTGTCGGCCGCCTGGCTGGCCTCGCCGCACGGTTCCCGGGCCGCGCTGGACGCGCAGCGCAAGCGGACGGACGCGGCGGTGGCGAAGCTGGCCGGCCGGTCCGGAGCGCTTGAGGAGGCCCCCGCCCGCGTCGCGGACCGGCTGTACTCGGTCATCGCGTCGGTGAGCAGCCTGGAGTACTACCGCGGCCAGGTGGACGATCCCACCGACATCACCGCCCAGCAGGCGCTGGACCAGTACACCTCGATCATCGACGACCAGGTGCACGCCTTCCAGGAGCTCTCCCAGGTCGACGACGGGGACCTCACCTCGCAGGCCGGCCCGCTGGTCGCGCTGGAGCACGCGGCGGAGCTGGTCTCCCAGGAGGACGCGCAGCTGACGCTGGCCTGGCCGTCGGGCCGGATCGACGACAAGGCCTGGGCACAGGTCGTGGAGCTGGTCAACAGCCGCCGCTGGCTCGTCCAGGACCAGATCCTCCCGCAGCTGCGCGGCAGCGCGAAGACGCAGACCGAGCGCATCCTGCAGAGCCGCGAATGGCAGACGATCATGGACATCGAGGACCGGGTGCTCGCGGCCCGCCCGGCCGGCCGTGACGGCAGGATCGCGCTGCCTGCCTCGGAGAGGGAGTGGCGGGCCGCGCTGGAGAAGGTCGCCGACCAGTACACGGCCCTGATCCAGGCCCAGACGGAGCAACTGCTCACCCGGAGCGCCGACAAGGCGGACAGCCTGCTGGTCACGGCCGGCTCGCTCAGCGCGGGCGGACTGGCCGCCCTGCTGCTCTGCGTGGGCATGTCCTGGCGGATCACCCGCTCCCTGTCCAGGCGGCTGCGGGGCCTGCGGATGGCCACCCTGCGCCTCGCCCAGGAGCGGCTGCCCGACGTGGTCGCCCGGCTGGACCGGGGGGAGAAGGTCGACATCGACCTGGCGGCGCCCCCGCTGGACTACGGGCGCGACGAACTCGGCCAGGTGGCCGAGGCGTTCAACACGGCGCAGCGCACGGCGGTGCACACCGCGGTCGAACTCGCCGACACCCGGCGCGGCTTCCAGAAGGTGATCCTGGGGATCGCCCGGCAGAGCCAGAACCTGGTCAACCTCCAGCTCAGCAGGCTCGACGCGCTGGAACGCGAGCACCAGGACCCGGACGTCCTGGAGGGCCTGTACGAACTGGACTCCACCGCCAGCCAGTTGCGCCGCTACGAGGAGAACCTGGTCATCATCAGCGGCGAGCAGCCCCGGCGCAGCTGGACCGAGCCGGTCGCGCTGATCGACATCCTGCGCAGCGCCGTGGGCGAGGTCGCCGAGTACCAGCGGGTGGAGGTGCACACCGACGAGGACCTGTGTCTGGCCCCGCCGGTGGTGGCGGACGTGATCCATCTGCTGGCCGAACTCATCGACAACGCCACCGCCTACTCCCCCGCGCCCAGCCCCGTCGGGGTACGGGCCGCGCTGGTCGCCAAGGGGCTGGCCGTCGAGGTCGAGGACCGCGGCCTCGGCATGTCCGAGGACGACTACGCCTCGCTCAACGCCCAGCTGGCCGAGGAGCCGAAGTTCGACGTGGTGGCGCTGGCCGACGATCTGCGCCTCGGCATGTTCGTGATCGCCCGGCTCGCCACCCGGCACGGCATCGCCGTGACGCTGCGCCCCTCGCCGTACGGCGGAACCACCGCGATCGTGCTGCTTCCGCACGACATCGTGGTGCGCGAGGCCCCCGAACCGGCCGCCCCGGAGGACTCCGCCTCCGAGCCCGCACGCGAGGGCGGGCCCCTCGCCCCGGTCCGTACCTCCGCCGCCGCCCCTGCCCTTGCCCCTGCCCCGGTGCCCGTCGCGGGGCTGGACGGCCTCGTTCCGCTCCCCCGCCGGGTCCCGCAGACCAGTCTGGCCGTCGAGTTGCGTGCGGAGTCCGCGCCGTCCTCCTCGGCCGAGGAGGACGGCGCGGCGGACGACTTCACGGCGGAACGTGCCGCGTCCTCGCTCGCCGGGTTCCAGCGCGGCACACAGCGGGCGCGTGACGAGGACGCGCCGACGCAGTACGACCAGGAGGAGGCCACCACACCGGAGGACCACCGCGCGGAGGTCCCCGCCGCAGACACAGCAGTTCCCTCGACCCCACCCGCCGACCGCTCATGAAGGACACGCCATGACACGCCCCGCACCGGCCACCCATTCCCAGCTCGACCAACTGCTCACCGGACTCGTCGACCGGGTCGCGGACGTGAGCCACGCCGTCGTGCTCTCCGAGGACGGACTGGTCGTCAGCAAGTCCACGGGGTTCCTGCGCGACGACGCCGAACGGCTGGCGGCCACCGCGTCCGGCCTGATGAGCCTCAGCAAGGGCGTGAGCATGGACTTCCGCGGCGGTCCGGTGCGCCAGGCGCTCATCGAGATGGCCAACAGCTATCTGATCCTCACCTCGGCCGGATCCGGCGCCCATTTCGTGGTGCTCACCGGGCCGGGCGCGGACGTCGGCGTGGTGGCGTACCAGATGAACATGCTCGTGAAGAAGATCGGCGAGCACCTCAGCGCCGCACCACGGGCCGGCATCGGTCCCGTGGCCGGCTCCGGCGTGTGAGGTGGACCAAGGCGACTCGGCGGGCCGTCTCGTACGACCGTTCACCCTGACCGGCGGCCGGACCCGGCCCAGCCGCGCCGACTTCACCCTCATCACGACGGTCACCACGGTGGATCCGCCGCCCGAGCGGGCCGCCCGGCCGCAGCCCGAGCAGGTACGGATTCTGCGGCAGTGCGCCCGGCCGGTCGCCGTGGCGGAGCTCGCCGCCCATCTCGACCTGCCGGTGAGCGTGGTTGTGATCATGCTCTGCGATCTGCTGGAGGCGGGCCGGATCATCGTCCACCCGCCGCATCCCGTGCGCCGTGACCCCTGCCTGGACCTGGACCTGCTGCAGAAAGTGAGGGACGGCCTTGGCCGGCTCTGATCCCGCCGCCGACGCGGTCACGGCTCCCGACACGGTCAAGATCCTGATCGCCGGGGGCTTCGGTGTCGGCAAGACCACCATGGTCGGGTCGGTCAGCGAGATCGTTCCGCTGCGCACCGAGGAGCCCCTCACCATCGCCGGGGTGGGCGTCGACGACCTCGACGGCGTGGAGGGGAAACGGGCGACCACCGTGGCCCTGGACTTCGGGCGGATCACCATCGGCCGGGACCTCGTGCTGTATCTGTTCGGCACGCCCGGGCAGCAGCGGTTCTGGTTCATGTGGAACGACCTGGCCATCGGCGCCCTGGGAGCCGTGGTCCTGGTCGATGTCCGGCGGCCGCAGAGCAGCTTCGCCGCCGTCGACTTCTTCGAGCGCCGGGGCATCCCGTTCGTCGTCGCGGTGAACGGCTTCTTCGGACGGCACCCCTATCCGCCGGAGGAGATCCGGGACGCCCTGGCACTGCCGCGGGATGTGCAGGTGCTGCTGTGCGACGCGCGGGAGCGAGAGTCGTGCCGGGACGTACTGATCGCCCTGGTCGACCAGTTGATCGCGCGGGTGCACCCCCTGTTGGGTGCACCCGCGCAAGGTCGTCCGGGGTCGTGCGGTGGTGCGTGACCTCAGTCCAGACCGGCCGACTTCAGCCAGGCCTTGGCGACGTCCAGCGGGTCCTTCTTCTCCAGCTGGACCTGGGAGTCCATGTCCAGCAGCGTCTTCGTGTCCAGCTTGGCCGACACCGCGTTGAGCGCGGCGACGCCCTCCTCGGAGAGGCCGCTCTTGTGGACCAGCGGGGTCACGTTCGCGAAGCCGAAGAGGTTCTTCGGGTCCTGCAGGACGACGAACTTCTCCTTGGTGATGGTCGGGTCGGTGGTGAAGATGTCCGCGGCCTGCACGGTGTTCTTCGTCAGCGCCGCCTGGGTGAGCGGACCGCCCGCGTCCAGCGCCTTGAAGGACTTGAACTTCAGGCCGTACGCGGACTCCAGGCCCTTCAGCCCCTGCTGCCGGGTCTGGAACTCGGGCGAGCCGCCGATGACCAGGTCCGGGGCGATGTCCTTGAGATCCTCCAGGGTGGACTCGCCCGTGAGGCGGTACTTCTTCGCCGTCTCGGCGTTGAGGCTGACGGAGTCCTTGTCCTCGGCGGGCGCCGAGTCCAGCAGCGTCAGCTTCGAGTCCAGCTTGGTCTTCACGGCGGCGTTCACGGCCTCGGCCGACTCCTGCGGGGCCTTGGAGTCCAGGTACGCGAGCAGCGAGCCGTTGTACTCGGGCAGAACCGTGACCGAGCCGTTCTTCAGCAGGCCGTAAGTGGTCTCGCGGCTGCCGATGTTGAGCTTGTAGCTGACCTTGATGCCCTTGGCTTTCAGGGCCTCGCCGTAGATGTCGGCGATCAGGATGCTCTCGGCGAAGTTGTTGGAGCCGACGACGACGGTGCCGCCGTCCGGCTTCTTCTCGGAGAGCGGGTCGGTGGTGTCGTCGGAGGAGGAACATCCCGCCAGCAGGGCCGCGGCAGCGGCGAGCGCGACGCCGGCCACGCCGGGACGATTCCTGAGGGACCTGCTGTGCGAAGCAGTAGAAGTCACGATTCCCGTTCCGGATCTCGGGGGTGCTCGGATGTTCTCTTGGCTGTTCTCTTGACCTGGAACTGATCCAATCCAGCGGGTTCTTGTTCAGTCAAGAGCAGCCTGATTACCAATTGGCTTCAGAAGGTGGCTGATTGTGCTGGTGCCCCGGCAGGCACTAGTTGCTTCTGCGCACCCCGGGCGACACCGCGAGCCGCCCGACGGCCCAGAACAGGCCGAGGGTGGCCAGAGCCAGCACGGCGACCAGGGTGGCGCCGCCGACGACCTTCTCGTAGTCGCGCTGGTAGAGACCGTCGACGATGTAGCGGCCGAGACCGCCGAGGCTGACGTACGCGGCGATCGTGGCCGTCGAGACGATCTGGATGGCGGCGGAGCGCAGACCGCTGAGGATCAGCGGGAGCGCGACCGGCAGTTCGACCTGGAGCAGGATGCGGGACTCGTGCATCCCCATGCCGCGAGCGGCGTCCACCGGGGACGGGTCGACCGAGCGCACCGCCTCGTAGGTGGTCACCAGGATCGGCGGGACGGCGAGGACGACCAGCGGGATCATCACCGGCAGCAGGCCGAGGCCGAGCACGACGAACATCAGCACCAGCAGACCGAAGCTCGGCAGGGCCCGGGCGGCGGTGGCGATCAGGGAGAGGGCGTTGCCGCCGCGTCCCGTGTGTCCGGTCAACAGGCCCACGGGAAGGCCGATTCCGGCGGCGATGCCGAGTGCCACGAGGGAGTACAGGATGTGCTCCCACAGACGCGTGGGGATGCCGTCGTACCCCTTCCAGTGGGCGCTGTCGCTGAAGAAGGCGTTGATGAAGTTCAGTACGTTCACTTGGCCGTGTCCTCCATCCAGGGCGTCAGCAGGTGACGGAGGCCCACCAGCAGGGCGTCGATGACGATCGCCAGGACGGCGGTGGTCACCACGGAGTTAACGGCCAGTTCGGGCCGGTGGTAGAACATCGAGTCGGCGAGCAGGTTGCCGAGGGCTCCCTGGTTGCCGATCAGGGTGCCGACACTGACGAGGCTGATGCTCGACACGACCGCGACGCGCAGCCCCGCGATGATCGCGGGTACCGCGATCGGCAACTGCACCTGGACGTAACGCCTTAGGGGCCCGAAGCCCATCGCGGTGGCGGCGGCGAGGGTCTCCTGCGGCACCGACCGCACTCCGTCGACGATCGCCGGGACCAGGATCACCAGACTGTAGACGGCCAGCGGGATCATCACCGTGAGCTCGGTCTGGCCCGTGTAGTCGATGAGCACGACGAAGAAGGCCAGCGACGGGATGGCGTACAGCACGGTCGTCACCCACAGCACGGGCGGGTACAGCCAGCGGAAGCGCACGCACAGCTGCGCGATCGGCAGCGCAAGCACCAGCCCGGCGAGGACCGGCAGCAGTGCCTCGCGCAGATGCAGACCGATCAGCCCGAGCCAGCTGTGCTGAAGGTCGCTGGGGATGTCGAAGAAGCCGCTCATCGCAGGGCCTTCGCCTCGCTCGTGCTCTCCTTGTGCGCTCCTCGGATCGCCTCGGCGATGGTCTGCTGGGACACGACTCCGGCGACCCGGCCGTCCGCGTCGACCGCGACGGCCCAGCCGGTGGGCGAGAGGACGGCGCAGTCGAGAGCGGCCCGCAACGAGTCCGTACCGGCGACGAACGGCCGCCCGTACGACAGGAGTTGCGCGGGGTCGATCTCCCCGGCGGTCAGGTTCCGCGGCTCGCTCCAGCCGAGTGGCTTGCCGTCCGGACTCGTTACGAGGAGGTAGGGGGCGTCCGGCGTGTCGCGGGCGGCGATCTGCTCGGCGGTGGAGTCGGTCGCGACAACCGGCGCGGTCACCAACTCCAGTCCCGCGGAGGGGAAGAAGGACAGCCTCCGGATGCCGCGGTCCGCGCCGAGAAAGTCCTCGACGAACTCGTCCGCGGGCTCGGACAGCAGCTCGGCGGGCGGCGCGAACTGGGCGAGCCGGCCGCCGGTGCGCATCACGGCGACCATCGTGCCGAGCTTCACGGCCTCGTCGATGTCATGGGTGACGAAGACGATCGTCTTTCCCAACTCCTCCTGGATACGCAGGAGTTCATCCTGAAGTCCCTTGCGCACCACGGGGTCGACGGCCGAGAACGGCTCGTCCATGAGCAGCACCGGGGGGTCCGCGGCGAGGGCGCGGGCCACGCCGACGCGCTGCTGCTGGCCGCCGGACAGCTGGTAGGGGTACCGCTTGGCGAGCGAGGCGTCGAGCCCGACCCGGCCCATCAGCTCACGGGCGCGCTCGCGGGCCTTCTCCTTGCCCCAGCCGAGCAGGCGGGGCACGGTGGCGATGTTGTCGATGATCGTGCGGTGCTGGAAGAGACCGGCGTTCTGGATGACGTAACCCATGGACCGGCGCAGCGTGTTGACCGGCTGCCGCATGATGTCCCGGCCGTCGAGGAGGATCGTTCCTTCGCTCGGTTCGACCATGCGGTTGATCATGCGCAGCGTCGTGGTCTTGCCGCAGCCCGACGGTCCCACCAGGACGGTGATCGAACGGTCCGGTATGTCCAGGGACAGACGGTCGACCGCCACCGTGCCGTCCGGATACCGCTTGGTGACTGAATCTATCCGTATCAAAACGCCGCATACCCTTCGGGTCTGGCAGAAGTCGCCGCTTGAGACCACGGTTTCGCCCGGGCGGCCCGTCGGGTGATGAGTCTAGACCTCTTGATGCGCGGCAACGGGGAACCCGGGCGTGCGCAGCACCCGTCGTCCGGCGTCCACCGCGAAGACCTCGCACCCCTCCAGTCCGGCGGCCCAGTCGACGCCCTCCCCGCCCATCGCGAACGCGGCCGTGGCGACCGAGTCCGCCTCGGTCAGGGAAGCCGCCGTGACGGTGAGGCTGAGAAGTCCGGTCGCGGGGCGGCCCGTACGGCCGTCGATGATGTGGTCGCCCCGCTCGTAGCACGCGGAGGTCGCCACGGCCCCGTCGGTGACGTCGAGGACGGCGCACAGGTGGTCGGCGATCTCGGGGTGCCGTACGCCGACCCGCCAGGGCCCGCCGACGGCGACCACGTCACCGCCGGCGTTGAGACAGAAGCGCCGCGCCCCGGCGTCCGCCAGCAGCTCCGCCGCCCGCTGCACCGCCCAGCCCTTGACCACCGCGCAGGGGTCGAGGCCGCGGCCGGGCAGCCGTACGTCGAAGGCGCCGCCGGTGGCGGTCCGGTAGTGCTCGCAGATGCCGAGGATCTCGACCAGATCGGCGCTGAGGTCGCCGGCCTTCAGCTCGCCCCTGCCGTACCGGGACACCTCGCTGCCGTCCTTGAACGGGCTGAACCGCTCGTCGGCTTCACGCAGCCGGGCGAACACCGCGTCCGCGGCCGCGCCGAAATCGCCCTCGTCGTCGATACGGAGCGACACCGGGAACCCCATGACGTGTTCGACGCGGCGCACGGTCAGGCGCCCTTCGCGTCGATGGCGGCCTGCAGCGACTCCCGGTAGGCGTCGCTCGTGAGCGTGGCGCCCGACACCGTGTCGACGTCCGCGCTCTGCGCCTCCAGCGTCGCCGCGATCAACTTCGGCACTGCCGCCGTCGTCTGCGGATGATTCGGCTGCTGAAGCAGCTTGACGGCGGTGATCTTCCCACCCTCGAAAGACACCTGCACCCGCACGGCGCCCTTCTCCGTGTTCACCGTCGAACCGTCGACCACGTCGGACGAAGAGGATGAAGAGGACGAGGAAGACGAGGAGGAGGACGCGGAAGGTGTCGAGGCGGGTGCGGCGGCCTCGGTGGTCGTCGTGCCGTCCGACGGCGCATAACGCCACACGGGGACCAGGCCCGCAACGGTCAGGACCAGAACAGGAATTGCTCGCTTCACGATGTCCCTCTCATCCCGCCAGGCTGAAGCGCTCGTGATGGATCTGCTGTGTGGGCACGCCCAGTTCGCGCAGGGTGCGCAGCACGGCACCGGTCATGCCGGGCGGTCCGCACAGGAAGACGTCCCGGTCGGCGACGTCCGGCACGAGCCGTGCGAGCTCGCCCGGCGCCAGCTTGTCGGGGGCGGCCCGTCCGGTGATCAGATGGAGTTCGGCGCCCTTGGCGTGGGCGAGTTCCCGCAGTTCGTCGTAGAGAACGGCGTCGCCGTCGGTGGCCACCCGGTAGATGAGGACCACATGGCCGTGCAGTTCCTCCAGCAGCGCCCGCATGGGGGTGATGCCCACGCCGCCCGCGATGAGCAGGGTCTCGGGCCGGGTGCGGTGCATCGTGGTGAAGGCGCCGTAGGGCCCCTCGGCGAACACCCGCGTGCCCACCTTCACATGCCGCAGGGCTGCGGTGCCGTCGCCGACGGTCTTGGCGGTGAGCCGGAGGGTGCGGCCGTCGGGTGCGGCCGACAGCGAGTACGGATTGGCCTGCCACCAGCGGTCCCGGGTCAGGAACCGCCACAGGAAGAACTGGCCGGCGCGTGCGGGCATCCGGTCCAGGTCGCGGCCGGTCATGTAGATCGAGACGACGCTGTCGGACTCGGGGACGACGGCCGTGACCCGCAGCTGGTGGCGCCAGTTCCGCCACAGCGGGAGCAGCAGCCGGCCCACCGCCACCGAGCCGAGGGCGAAAGCCCACACCGCGTACCAGTACGCCGTGGCAGCAGGGGACGAGGTGAAGGTCGTACCGGCGGCGACCTGGTGGCTGAAGGCGAGCACCACCGCGAGGTAGGTGTACAGGTGGATGAAGTGCCAGGTCTCGTACGCGAGGCGGCGCCGGGCGAAGCGGGCGGAGACGGCGCCCACGACGAGGACGATCGCCAGCGCGACGACGGCACGGAGCACGCCCTCGACGGTCTCGGCGAGGTCGATCAGCTGGTTCACCGGGTCCAGGGAGGAGGACTCGGCGTAGCCGAAGGTGATGAAGACGGCGTGCGCGAGCAGGGTCCACAGGATGCCGAAGCCCGTCCAGCGGTGCCAGAGGGTCAGCCGGTCCATGCCGATGCGGCGGTCGAGCCAGGGCAGCCGGGCCACCAGCAGCAGCTGGAAGGCCATCAGCAGGGCGCCGTAGAGGCCGGCCAGGCGGCCCAGCACTACGAGGGTGTTCGAGGCGAAACCCGCCTGGGTGAAGAAGAAGGTCACCACGGCCGCGTTCGCGGCCAGCACGGCGTACAGCCCCGTGCGGGCCACCACCCTGGGCCGTATCGCCGTGGGGGGAACGGGGGGCGATTGGACGGTCGTCACGGGCGACAGCTCCTTGATCGGGTCCGGGGTTACGAGCTTGGCGGGCCGGAGCTGTCGTTCTACTGTCGTTTGACTTTCAAGTGGTTATCGAAGTGGTCGTGGACGCCGGCCGGGTCTGGCACCAGGAGTTCCGTGAAGGAGGATGAGCGGGTGGAGAAAGTACGCCTTCTCGTCGTGGACGACGATCCGCCCATCGCCGACCTCGTGGCGACGGTCGCCCGCTACGAGGGCTGGGAGGCGGCCACCGCCAACTCCGGTGAGGAGGCGCTGAGGGTGGCCGCCGACTTCCGTCCGGACATCGTGGTGCTCGACCTGATGCTGCCCGACGTCGACGGCTTCGGCGTCCTCGACCGGCTGCGCGCCTTGGGGACGATGGTGCCGGTGGTGTTCCTCACGGCGCGCGACGCCGTCGCCGACCGGGTGGCGGGGCTGACCCGCGGCGGGGACGACTATCTGGTCAAGCCGTTCGCGGTGGAGGAGCTGATGGCCCGGCTGCGGACCGTGCTGCGGCGCAGCGCCGGGCCCGGCTTCGAGCGGTCCGTGCTGCGGATCGGGGACCTCACCATGGACGAGGACACCCGCGAAGTGCGCCGCGGCGAGCGGCTGCTCACCCTCACCCCGACCGAGTACGAGGTGCTGCGCTATCTGATGCGCAAGTCGCCGACCGTACTGACCAAGGCACAGATCCTCGACCATGTCTGGGAGTACGGCTTCGGCGGCCGCTCGAACGTCGTCGAGCTGGTCGTCAGCCGGCTGCGCCGCAAGCTGGACGAACCTGGCGAGCGCGGAGCAAGCGGGGAGAACGGGACGCCTGTGATCCACACGGTCCGCGGCTTCGGATACGTGGTCCGGCAGGCGGCCGAGTGATCGGGCGGATACGGCGGGCCTACCGCGGGATGCGCCTGGGCACCCGGCTGGCGCTGGGGCTCGGGGCACTGGCCCTGACGGTGTTCGCCGTGGTCGGCACCGCCCAGACGACCTACATGCGCACCTGGCTGTCGGCCCAGCTCGACGCCCAACTCGGGCTCGCGCAGGTCGCCCAGTCCAAGAGCATCGCGCAGCAAGGCACCCTCACGGGCAACAAGTACTACCGCTGGTACTACGCCGTGTACGACGTCTCGGACGGCACCCCCGTGCTCCGCAGACCCGAGGAAACCACCGACCTGCCCAGGGACATCGCCGACCTCACCGCCGTGGCCCGGGCGCAGATCTCCGCGGGCACCGAGGTGCTGCGCACCGAGAACCTCGCCGGCGAGGGCGAGTACCGGCTGCGCGGCTGCGAGGTCGAGCCCGGAGTGGTCCTGGTCAGCGGCGCGCCCATGGACGACATCGAGGACACCGTGGGCCAGCTGATCGCCATCCAGGTGGTCGCGTTCGGGCTCGCGCTGCTGGCGCTGGTGGTGTTCGGCCGCAGAATGCTGCGGCGCGGCCTCGAGCCGCTGAGCGACATGGCGCACACCGCCCACGGCATCACCTCCCACGATCTGACCGAGTCAGCGGCGAGGCTCCCGTTGCGCGCCGACGGCCGCGACGGCGGCCCCGAGGTCGAGGAACTGCGCACCGCGTTCAACACCATGCTGGAGCACATCGACCGCTCGCTCGCGGTGCGTGCGGAGGCCGAGCAGCGGCTGCGCCGCTTCGTCGCGGACGCCTCGCACGAGCTGCGGACACCGCTGATGTCCGTACGGGGCTATGCGGACCTCTTCCAGTACGCGGCCGCCAACACGCCCGAGGAACGGGACAAGCACCTCGCCCGGCTGCGCGCCGAGGCCGCGCGGATGGGCTTCCTGCTGGACGACCTGCTGCTGCTCGCCCGCCTCGACGCCGACGAGGTGGAGGCCCCGCTGCGCCGGCAGGAGACGGACCTGGCGGACCTGGTCGAGCAGGCGGCCGACGCGTTCCGCGCGAGCCGCCCGGAGCATCCGCTGACGGTGGCGCCCGGCCCGCGCGCGCTGAGGCTCCGGCTGGACCCGCAGCGCATACGACAGGTCCTGGACAACCTGCTCACCAACGCGGCCGTGCACACCCCGCCCGGCACGGAGGTCTCCGTGTCCGTCTCCGTCCCCGTCTCCGGCGGCAGGGCCCTGGTGCGGATCACCGACGCGGGCCCCGGCATCCCGGCCGCCGACCGCGAGCGCATCTTCGACCGCTTCTACCGCGTCGACAAGGCCCGCAGCCGCGACCGCGGCGGCAGCGGCCTCGGCCTCGCGGTCGCCATGTCACTGGTCCGCGCGCACGGCGGCACGATCGATCTGACCAGCGAACCGGGCAGGACGACGTTCACGATC
The DNA here is from genome assembly GCF_008806595.1 of Streptomyces luteolifulvus. GTDB lineage: Bacteria > Actinomycetota > Actinomycetes > Streptomycetales > Streptomycetaceae > Streptomyces > Streptomyces luteolifulvus. The sequence continues at coordinate 467,935 of NZ_VZRB01000002.1, forward strand.
GCGCTCCCGCTCGGCGGGGCCGGTGTCCTGACCCGGGCTCAGAGGATGTGACACAGGCTCTAGAGCTCACGCAGCGACCGGCGGCACAGTCGCGCCGAGTCGTGCTGCTGCACCGCCTCGTAGAGCTCGGCGGCACGCGTCAGGTGCCGGTGGGCCGCACTCGTGTCACGGTGCTCGATGGCGATGTGCGCCAGGCAGTGGAGGCTGTCGGCCTCGCCCCGACGGTCACCCATGTCACGGTACGCGGTCAGGGCCCGGGTGACGTACCGCTCGGCCAAGGGCAGGTCACCACGGCGGAGGGCGACCTCGGCCAGCATGCGCCGGCTGCCGGCCTCGCCATGGCGGTCGGCGAGTTCTCCGAACAGGGCGAGGGCCTCGGTCAAAGAACGCTGAGCGTATTCGAGGTCACGGCGGCTCAGAGCGACGATGCCCAGACGGTACAACCCCTCAGCGATTCCGTTGCTTTCACCGTTGTCGCGTGACAGGGCAAGGCCCTGCGTCAGGTGCCGCCGGGCCTCTTCCAGACGACCGATCCTGGTGGCGATGATGCCGAGCCGATACAGCACATGCGTTTCCCGGTGACGGTCCCCGGCGGCGCGGGCCATCTTGAGGGCATCGATGAGGTGCCGACGCGCCTGTTCGGGGCCGTCGCGGTCGTACGCGACCCGGGAGAGGTCCTGCAGGGCGTGAGCCTCTTCGTCCTCGCTGGCCGTGGAACGGTACAGATGGAAGGCCTCCAGGGCGTATCGGTGGGCGTCGTCGATGTCCCCGCGCGCGTAGGCAGACTCGCCGAGGTCGTGCAGGGATTCGGCCATTCCGCTCCGGTCCCCGAGGGAACGGGAGAGGCCAAGACCCTGGAGAGCGAAATCGTCGGATCGCGCCAGGTTGCCGCGGATACGCTGATGGACGCCGTTGCCCCGGAGAGCCGAGGCTTCTCCGTGCCGGTCGGCGGTGGTCCGGAAGAGATCGAGAGCGTCCGCATAGTACTGCTCCGCCTGCTCGACCTCTCCGATACGGCTCAGGTTGGCGCCGAGACGCTGCATGATCGGCGCTTCCCGGGACCGGTACCCAGTAGCACGGGACAGGGCCAGGGCTTCAGTGGCGTGCGCAAGGGCCTCGTTGAAGTCGCCCCGCCTGCGCGCGGACTTCTCCAGCGCGAGCAGGGCGCCGACCTGACCCGTCCGGTCGCCGCTGAGGCGATGGAGTCTCAGTGCTTCAGCGGCGTCCTGCTCGTACAGCACGACCGCCAGGACATGATCGTCCTGGAGTTGCAGGGCGAGGGCGTGGGCTTCTCCCCGCAGGTCTTTGGCCAGAGCGCGCCGGCGCAGTGCCTCGACCCTCTGGGTGACACTCGTACTGCTCGTCACCACGACGACACTCCTGCTGCCGTCCACACCGACGCCAGGGGCCGGGGACACGGAGGCAGGCCGGTCGACGAGCTTGTCCGGGGACGTCCACACCGCGTGTCGTTCCGCGAGATCCGCCTGGGTGAGAAGCAACTGGATCATGCACCGTGGATCGGAGCACGCCCGGGCGGCGGTCAGCCCCTCCTCCACCAGCCGGTCGGCGCGGGGGACGTTCCAGGAATGAAGGGCGATCCTGGCAGCGATGTCGTTGGCCAGTGCGGTGTGATGCGGATCGCCGGTGGCCTGCTCCAGGGCGCGGGCGGCGTACTCCTGAGCCTGATCCCCCTCGGCACGCCGGAAGGCGCAGACGGCGCTCTCCACAAGTATGTGGGCGCGGCGCTCCCGGTCGGCCAAGTGGTCGGCCAGGGCGATCGGAGGCAGGACGCCCGAGGGGGTGACCACCTCGGGAGCGGCACTGGTCGGTGTGCCGACGGACGCGTGGTCGACTGCCTGGAGAGCCCGTTCCAGCAGGTCTTGAGCCCGCGCGAGGTCGCCGGTGTGCAGTACCGCTCCGGCCAGGGCACAGCGCAGTTCCGCTTCGGTGTCCGCTTCGGGGTGGTGTGTGAGCGCGGAAGTCCAGTGTGCCGCGGCCTCGGCGAACCGCCGGCGACGCCAGGCGGACTGACCGGCCAGACGGGCCGCCGTACAGGCCCTCTCGCTTCGTTGCGGCTGTGCCTTCTCGAAGAGGGCGAGCGCCTGCTCGGCGTGGTGCTGGGCCACCGTGTCGTCGTCGCGGAGATGGGCGACGTAGGCACGGGCGAAGTGCGCTTCGGCCGCCACCTGGGGGAGGGTGTGTTCGAGCCGGGGAGCGGTGAGGGCCGCGTCCGTCAGCGCCTGCGCGTGCAGTGCGTCGACGGGGTCGGCCGTCAGCGCCCGGCCGAGGTGACTCGTCCACGACGCCGCATGGGTGTCCTGCCCGAGGGCGAAGCGATGGTGGGCGGCCTGAGGTGAGAAGTCCCCGTCGACAAGGGCCTCGTAGTAGAGCGCCGCGGCCTCGTGAAGGCCCGGCAGTGTCTTCTGCGTGGGAGTGCGCCGGGTGTCGTCCTCCGTCAGGGTCTCCAGCAGCCAGGCACGGATCGTGGCGTGCATCCGCCAGACGTCGTTCGCATCGGGCAGTTGGCGCAGGCAGGACATGCCCGCGATACGGGAGAACCAGTCGTCTCCGGGGTCGGGAAGGGAGTCGGGCCCGAACGCGACGGTGAACAGGGCCTGTTCCGTGAACGTCCCGAGAACCGCTGCTGCCTGGAGCAGGCGCCGGACGCGCTCGCTGACCCGCCGCAGCACGTGCTCGCGCAACCAGGTCTGCCGTGTGGCACTGGTCAGTTCATGGGCGACCGACAGTACGTCCTCCTCCGCCGCACCGTCGTCCGCGGTACCGGCATGGCCGCCCCCCAGCGTTCGGGTGAGAACGTCGGCGATCCAGCTGATCACGGCGGGCATGCCCGCGCCGGCGCCGACGACCGGTCCGGCCAGCTGTGCGGCCCGGGTCAGGCCACGGCGGGTGAGGTAGGTGCACGTGTCGGACTCCGTCCACGGCGAGAGTTCGTGAACGACGTAGCGCCCGGCCGCGCGGCCCGAACGGCCGGCCTGGTCGACCAGGCTCCGGGTGCTGCCCGCCATCACCACCCGCAGCTCCGGCACGCGGGGTATGAGCTCTTCCAGCACGCCGAGGAACCAGCCGCCGACTCCGAAGGGCCGGCCCGACCGCGGCTGTTCGCCATGGACGTCGTCGAAGAACACCAACTGCTCGCAGGTGTCGACCAGGAGCAGCACCCGACGGCGCCTGACCGCCCGGGCCACCACCTGCAGTTCGCGAACCCACTCCGTGCGCCGCTCGCTCTGCGTCACGTGCGCACCGGAGACGGTCACGGGCGACTCCGTGATGGTGCCGCCCATACCGGCCCACTGCCACAGCTGCACGCTCCACGGACGCACCACGCCGATCGCGTCGGCCCGCTGGCGCACCCAGCGCCGTCGCCACCACGACGTCTGATCGGCCATACCGCGGGCCATCAGGCGCAGCAGGGCCAGCGCCGCCTCCTCGCCGCCTTCGTCGGGCACGACCATGCCCGGAACCAGTGCCGCGGCGTCCACCAGTACCGGCCGCCAGCGCGCGGGCGGACGGGACTGCAGCCTGTCGAGCACGGTCGACTTGCCCGTCCCGGACACACCGTGCAGCAGCAACACCCGTTCATTTCCTGGGCCGTTCAGGAGGCGGTGCACCGCCTTCAGAGCCGCCTCACGATCGGTGAACCATGCCCCCACGTCCCCCATCGAACGCCCTCCGCCGCCGTTCGCCTCGCATGATGCGGCCTCACGCCGATATCTTGACATTGTGCCAGTTCGTCCGTGTGGTGGACGTGTTTCCTTCGTACTTCACGCCCCCCCGGACCTGACGGAGGGAGCGGGGCATGCCCGCACTCGGCCCCAAGACCATCGCCGCCGGCGGCTTCGTCGTCAGCGTCGCCACCGGCTATGTCACCAACCTGCTGACCGAGCAGCGGAGTTGGGCGCTGTTCGCCTTTCTGGCCGTGTTGGTGGCGGTCGGCATCATCCTTGCGGTCCAGGGCGCGGTTGCTCCTGCGGGGCGACGTACCCGAGCCCGTATCCGGGCCGACCGCGGCGGGCGCATCGAGCGCTCCGGGGTCACGGGGCGACAGGGCGCGGTGATCCGTCAACGGGCCACCCGCCGCGGTCGCATCACCGACTCCCCCGTCAGCGTGCGCGAGGCCGACGCGGAGCAGACCGTCAAGAAGGACGGCGAGATCGTCGATTCACCCGTGGACCTGGAGTAGCTCTCAACAGGGCCTGATCAACTCCCAGGTGTCCACGGCGAAATCGAGCGTCATCCCGTGCCGCTCGTACAGGGCGAGGGCGCCGGTGCTGTTGTCGGTGTCGACGCCCAGGCCGATGCGGTCGCGGCCGGCGCGGGCGTAGTGGGCGAACGCATGGCGCAGAAGGTAGCTGCCCAGTCCGCGGCCCCGCGCCGCGCGCAGGACACCGAGGTGGCCGATCCAGGCCATGGAGGTCCGGTTGTCGTGGCTGCGCAGCACCGCGGCGTCGCCGAGGCCGTCGACGTACGCGATCCACACGAGCGACCAGTCGGCGTTCTCGCCGTCGATGTCGTGCAGCCACTGCTCGTAGGTACGCGGCTGGAAGTCGAAGTGGTCGGCGAAGGACTCCTGGAGCAGTGCGTGGGCGCGGCGGCGGTCCGGCTCGGTCAGGCAGGGGCGCAGGGTGACGTCCGGCGGCGGGGCCGGGATCCGGTCCGCCGCGGACAAGGGGCGGACCAGCACGTTGTAGCGGCGGACCGGGCTCCACCCACGTGCGCGGATGGCGTTGGGATCCGTCGTGGGGGCGGTATTGACGTGCATGTGCAGGACCGCCCGCGCCGCTCCGTTCGCGGCCGCCCGCTGGGCCGCCCGGGCCTCCATCAGGTCGAACAGGTGCCGGGCGCCCTCGGGGCGGCCGGGCAGCAGGTACTGGTCCATGTCGACGCGCTCACCGCCGGAGTCGTCCCACACCAGTCCGTATCCGATCAGCCCGTCACCCTCGAAGAGCAGCCAGGAGTCGCGCTCCAGATCCACCTCGGGATGCTTCAGGTCCGCCCGGACCTCGGACAGTTCGGTCTCGGCACGGCCGACCTCCAGCAGGTCGACCTCGTTGAGCAGCGCGCACACCGCCGTCGCGTCGTCCAACGTGGCCGGGCGCACGGTGAGCCCGGGCGGCAGGGTGCGGGGCGTCGTCATGGGGCCACTGTCCGGTGCGGCGGGCGCGGGCCGCAACGGACTTTCCGACCACGGCCGTACGACCAGGGGTGCCGTGCCGCCCACGGCGTGGACCGCGTCGCCCAGTCGCCCGCGCCGCTTCGGCTCCCGGACACCGTGCCGTCACGCCGGGCGGGAACGTTGTCGCCGTCCCCCTGCCTCGCCTTGCAACCGTCCGTCCCGCGCCTCACCGCGCGGGACGTGTCACGGAAGGACGACGTGCGCCGTGTCCCTGCTCCCGCTCGACCATCTCCCCGGACCGCTTCCGGGACCGCTCCCCGCCCGGGCCCCCGCCTGCGACCCCACCCCGGTCGGCTGCCCCTCCCCCACCCCCTCGTCCTCCGCTCCTTCCACCCCCTCCGCTCCCTTCTCCCCCTCATCCCCCTCCTCCGCCGCACGCCTCGCCTGCCGGCTGCTGACGGTGCTTCCGCTCCTGCTGATCGGGGCGTGGGCCGTGGTCGACCGGCACACCGTGTCCGACGGTGCCGCCCGGCTGGCCGCCGCCGACCCCTGGTGGCTGCTGGCCGGGGTCCTGTTCACCTGCCTGGGCTGGGTGTGCGCCGCATGCGTCCGGCAGGGGGCGATCCCGGAGCAGCTTCCGCCGGGGCTGCTGCTGGCGTCACAGTTCGCCGCCGGCGCCGCGAACCATGTGACCCCCGCGAGCATCGGCGCCCATGCCGTCACCCTGCGTTTCCTCCAGGGCCGCGGTATACCCCTGGCGCGGGCCACCGCGTCGCTCGCCCTGTACTCACTCGTCAGACCGGTCGCGAAAACCCTGGTGCTGCTGGCCTTCCTGCCGGCCCTCCCTGGCCTGCTCCGGCTCGCCGAACTGGTGCCGGACGAGTGGACGTTGCTCCTGATCGGCGCGGGCCTGACGAGCGGTCTCACCGCGACGGCCCTCCTGGTCACGGCCGTACGTCCGCTGCGTCGTCCGGTGCTCGGTTTCGTCCGCACCGCCCTGACGGACGTACGGCTGCTGCACACCAGGCCCAGCCGCATCCTCGCCCTCTGGGGCGGGGCCGCCGCCGCTCCGGTGCTTCAGGCGAGCGTGATCGCCTCGGTCGGGGCCGCGCTCGGCCTGCCGCTGTCCTGGGCTCAGGTGGTCTTCGCGTTCCTGGCCGCCAGCACGGCCGTGGGCGCGGTACCCGCCCCGGGCGGCATCGGGCCCGTGGACGCGGCGATGGTGTTCACCATGGCCGCACTCGGCGCACCGGTGGACCTGGCCACCACGACCGTCATCGGCTACCGCGTCCTGACGGTGTGGCTGCCCCTGCTGCCGGGCGCGCTGGTGCTCTCGGCCCTCATTCACCGCAAGGTGCTGTAGGAATCTAGGGCACCCCGAGTTCGAAGAGTGCGTATCCCGCGTACGAGCCGGAGGCTGCCGCCAGGATGCCGAGCAGGGTGCACAGCACGGGCAGGCGGAGGGTGCGCAGGCGGACCGCGAGGGGGATGAACAGGGGGAAGGCGGGCAGCAGATAGCGGGAGACGTTGCCGAAGATCTGCTGGCTGCCCAGGACCAGGGCGAGGGTGAAGAGCGTGTAGACGATCAGGACGGCCGGGGGGCGCAGGCGGATCAGGAGGGGGATCAGCAGCAGGGCCAGCAGCACGACGGCCACGCCGATGGTGTCCTCGAAGGGGTACGCGAAGAGGTAGTCGAAGCGCCCCACGGGGACGGAGGTCAGGACGTCGAGGGTCTGCTCACCGAAGTCGAAGGTGTGGGCCCAGGCTCCCTTCTGGAGTGTGAAGTAGCCGCCGAGGTCGCCCATCCGGTTGCCGACCCACAGCAGATAGCCGCCGAGCCCGAGCGGAGCGATCAGCATCGCGATCAGCGGGCGCGGGGAGTCCTCCTGGCGGCGGTGGAGCGCGAGCAGCGCGGCGACGGCGAGGGCCGCGATCAGCGCCACCGCGGTCGGTCGGTTGAGGCCGGCGGTGAAGGTGAGGATTCCGGCGGTGAGCCAGCGTCGGCTCATGACGGCGTGGCAGGTCCAGGCGGCGAGGGCGACGTAGAGGGACTCCGAGTAGACCGACCACTCGACGCCGGAGCCGGGCCAGACGGCCCACAGTCCGGCCGCGGCGAGCCCGGCCTGCCTGCCGCCGAACCGTGCGGTGACGGCGTAGATGCCGAGGGCGGCGGCGAACGAGGCGACGACGGAGACCAGCATGCCGGCGCCGTACGAACCGAAACCCGTGCACACGGACACGAGCCGTATCGCCGCCGGGTAGAGGGGGAAGAACGCGGCCGAGTTGCCTTCGAGGGTGATCAGTCCGGTGGCTCCGGGAACCGGGACCAGCGCGGGGTCGTAACCGTTCTCGGCGATCTGCTGATACCACCAGCCGTCCCAGCTTGCCAGTACGTCCCAGACGTGGGCGCCGCCGCCGAAGCGCGGGTCCTTGCGCCGGAAGTCCCCTGCCGAGTCCAGCAGGTACATGAAGACGGAGAAGCCGATGAGCTTCAGGACGCCGTACAGCGCCAGTACGGGCAGGCAGTGCCGGGCAGCGCGGCGCAGACGCTCGTCGAGGGCCGGGGCGGGGGCAGCGGGTTCGAGGGGGCCGGCGGCGGGCGGGGAAGTGATCAACAGCGTCGTCCGGTTCATTCGGCGCCGGCTCCCGTCCCGCGGCGGCGCCGGGCGGGGAACACCCAGGACCGGAAGAGCAGAAACCGCACCAGGGTGGCGGCGAGGTTGGCGGCGACGAGCACCGCGAGCTCCGTGGACCGCGCGGTCCCCGGCGCCAGGTGGTGCAGTGCGGCCAGTGAGCCACTGGTGAGGGTCAGTCCGATCAGGAAGACCAGCAGTCCTTTGGCCTGGTGGCGCAGCGCACCGCCACGGCCGCGCAGCCCGAAGGTGAGCCGCCGGTTCGCTGCCGTGTTGGCGACCGCGCAGATCAGCAGCGCCAGCGCGTTGGCAGCCTGTGGCCCGGCCGGTGGGCGCAATATCGCATACAGCATGACGTATCCGACGGTGCTCAGGGCTCCCACCACGGCGAAGCGCAGCAGTTGGCCGGCGAGGCCGTCCCGCGTCCCGTCGGCCGTGCCGCGGCGCAGTCCCTCCGTCGGGAGGGTGCCGCGGGCCAGGGCCCGGCCGATCCTGGCGATGCCGCGCAGATCGGCGAGCGCCGTGGACAGGATGTCGACGCGGCTGTCGGGGTCGTCCACCCAGTCGACCGGCACCTCGTGGATACGCAGTCCGGCCCGCTCGGCGATCACCAGGAGCTCGGTGTCGAAGAACCACTCCGAGTCCTGCACCAGCGGCAGCAGCCGCTCGGCGACATCGCGCCGCACCGCCTTGAATCCGCACTGGGCGTCGGAGAAGCCCACGGCGAGCGTGGAGCGCAACAGGGCGTTGTAGCAGCGGGAGATGACCTCGCGCTTGGGGCCGCGCACCACCCGGGCACCCTGGGCCAGGCGTGTGCCGATGGCGATGTCGGAGTGTCCCGAGATCAGCGGGGCGACCAGCGGCAGCAGCGCCGTCAGGTCGGTCGACAGGTCCACGTCCAGGTAGGCGAGCACCGGTGCCCGTGACGCGGACCATGCGGCGTGCAGCGCCCGGCCTCTTCCCTTGTCGGGCAGCCGCAGCCACTCGGTCTCGGGCAGTTCGGCGGCCAGTTCGGCCGCGATGCGGGGGGTCGCGTCGGTGCTGGCGTTGTCCGCGACGGTGATCCGGAACGGGTAGGGGAAGGTCTCGCGGAGATGGGCGTGGAGCCGCCGCACGCTCTGCTCGAGATCCGTCTCCTCGTTGAACACCGGTACGACCACGTCCAGGACGGGCTCCGGGTGGTGCGCCGGCACTGGTGTGCGGAGCGGCAGATGGTCCATAACGTTTGTCACAGTGCGTCCATGTGTGTGTTCTGTCGCAGGGCAGGCCGAAGGCACCCGCGGCGGTGCAGCGATCAGGGATTGCGGAGGGCGGTCGGGGAGACGGCGGGGTGCGCTATCCGGAGTCCGTCGAGGTCACGAACGACGACGGCTCCTCGGACGTCGGCGTGGCCTCAGGAGTCGGCGCGTTCCTCGTCACGTCGGACGTCGGCGGCGGTGTGTTGGTGGGGTCCGAGCCCGGGTCCGGGGAGAGCGTGTCCGAACTCCCGGTCGTGGCGGGCCCGCCCGGCGGAGCGGAGGTCTCGCTCCCGGTGGGCGGCGCGGTGACGGTCGCGCTGGGGGCCGAGTCCGCCGTCGTCGACGGTGTCGCAGTCGGGGACGCCGGGCTTGCCGCGGGCCGGGGCAGGGGAGCCTGCGGCCTGGTTTCGACGCTGCTGTCGGGCAGCAGGAAGAATCCGATGCCGAGTCCGGCCACGGCCAGCACGGAGCCGACGGCCTTCTGCGCCGCACGCGCCCGCCGCCGGGCCCGTACGCCGGACCGGAGGCGAGCCTGGTGCGCGGGCTCGAAGGGGGTGTGCTCCCGGGCGTCGCGCATCATCCGCGACAGCTCCCTCTCGAAGTGATCCATGGCCTCCCCTTCACCCCACCGGCTCGATGACGTCGGCCAGGAGCCGGCGCAACCGCGCCACGCCCCGTGACGCATGGGATCGAGCGGTGCCCACCGGGCACCCCAGCACCTCCGCGACCTGTTTCTCGGGCAGGTCCTGGTAGTAACGCAGCACCACCGCGGCCCGCTGCCGCGGCGGCAACTGGGCCAGCGCGGCCTCCAGGCGCGAGCGTTCCGCCACGACGGCGGACACGTCACCCGCCTCGGGCAGGTCGGGCAGCTGCTCGACGGGGCGCTCGCCCCACCAGCGCCGCCGCGCCGAGCGTGCCGCCGCCCGGGCCAGAACCTTGCGCACGTATGCCTCCGGGGCCTCCTCCGCGATCTTGGGCCAGACGAACCAGAGCTTGACGAGGGCTTCCTGGAGCAGGTCCTCGGCCCGGTGCCGGTCACCCCCGACGAGCAGCCGTGCGAGGTGGAACAACGCCGACCAACGGGCTGCCACGAACCCGTCGAACCCTTCGGCCCGCTCCCGCTCCATCCGCACCGTCCCTGCTCCGACCAGCCCCCTGTACCTAGGGAAAGACGCCGGCCCCCATGCCACGATGCACTCCACCCCTGTGATCCGGGTCACGGTCGCCAGGGGTGGCCGACCGCCACGGCGGGGCGGGCCCGAGCACCACCGCGCAGAGCGGACACATCACCTCCCCATGCCGCACCGGCGGCATTCCCGGCACCCCCGTCTATCCTGAGGATCCATGGAGGGGGCTGCGGGGGCTGCGGGCAGGGAGGCATCCGGTGAACTGCCGGACTCCAGCGGGTCGTTCGGGCCGCTCGTAGTCGCCGCGCAGCCGGTGCTGCTGCGCACCGCGCAGGTGGAACTCCCCGAGGAGAGCCCCGACCCGGCACTGCTGCCCACGATCAAGCTGCTGGAGCGCGCGGCGTCGCGGGCCGACGCCCCGCACGCGCTTCCGCTGCCGCCGGGGCAGCTGCTCGCCGGGCAGTACCGGCTGATCCGGCGGCTCGGCTACGGAGGGATGGGCGAGGTCCACCTCGCGCTGGACACCAAGGTCGACGAGCGCGAGGTCGCCATCAAGATCCTGCACCCGGAACAGGCGGCGGCCGGGCCGGGCGCCCTGGCCCGGGAGCGGCGGGCCCTGGTCGACCTCAGCCACGACGACATCATCCGGGTCTTCAACTACGGGCACCACCCCGAGGTCGGCGACTTCCTCGTGCTCCAGTACGTGGACGGGCTCACGCTGGAGGAGGTGCGGGCCCGGGCCCGGGTGAACCCGGCCGAGTTCGGCGGGGGCCGCTTCCACGAGTTCGTGCTCGCCTACGGAGTACGTCTCCTCGCCGCGCTCGGGTATCTGCACTCCGGCCGGCCCGGCAGGGTCTACGGCGACCTCAAGCCGGACAACGTCATGCACGACGGCACCACGACGAAGATCATCGACGTGGGGAGCGTCCGCGCGGCCGGGCTGCCCGGCCTCACCACGGAGGGTTTCCGCGCCCCGACCGCCGGCCCGAGCGGCGAATCCACCGGCCAGGACGACCTGTTCAGCCTGGGCGAGACGCTGCGGAGGCTGAGCGGGCTCGGGCAGTCGCCCGGGGAACTGGCGGAGCTGGGCTCCCTGGACATGCTGGACAGACTGGGCGAGGACGGCTCTCCCGAGTTCCCGCAGGCCAAGCAGATGACGGCGCCCCCGCCCCGCGGACTCGGTCTGCTCTCGCTCGCCCGGGTGCTGCACCGCGCCACCCGGAGCGAGCGGGCCGACCGGTTCGCGACCGCCCCTGAGATGGAGGAGCAACTGCGGGGCGTGTTCCGGGAGTTGCGCTCCTTACGGACCGGGACGGAGACCTTCGAGCCGTCGCCGCTCTTCCTCCAGTCGCCGTACGCGCTCGACGGGGCGCTCGGAAGCGCGCCACCCCTCGCACGCTGGGCGGCGCGGCGTACCCCCGCGGTGCACACGCCGCCGTCACCCGCCGAGGTCGCCCGGCGGCTGCCCGTCCCGCGGCCCGATCCGTACGACGCCCAGCACGCGGAGCTGAGCAGGCTCGCCGACGCGGCTCCGGAGGCGCTGTTGCAGCACACCGCGGACTGGCGGGACTCGCCGGAGGTCCATCTGCTGCGCTGCCGCCTGCGGTTGCGGGTTCCCCGCGGCGGCGCCGAGGCGGCCGAGCGCGAACTGCGGTCCGCCGAGGCGCTGATCGGGCCCGAGCACGCACCGTACGACTGGCGGCTCGACTGGCACCGCGGGCTGCTCGCCCTCGTCCGGGGCCAAGTGGACGCGGCACGGCGGCACTTCGACCGCGTCTACGCGGCGATCCCGGGCGAGTACGCGCCGAAGCTCGCGCTCGGCCACTGCGCCGAGCGGCTGGGCCGGTGGCGGGAGGCGCTGACGTTCTACGAGGCGGTGCGGCTGCGCAACCCGTCGCTGGGCAGCGCGGCGTTCGGCGCGGTACGGGCGCACCTGGCGCTGGGCGGCGAGCGGGCGCTGGACGACGCGGTGCGGGCGCTGGACGCGGTCCCGCAGCATTCACGGCACCGGACCGCCGCGCGAACGGCCGCGGTGCGCATCGGAGTCGAGCACGTACGCACCGCCGAGCACCCGGGGGAGGTGACCGAGCGGCTGGGCGAGGTGCTGGAGCGGCTGGCCCGGCTCTTCCATGCGCACGGGCTGACGGACGAGCAGGCCCGGGTCCGGATGACGGCGGAGGTGTGGGAGGCCGCGCTGGGCGCGCTGGCGCGGGGTGCCCTCGACGCCCCGGGCCTCGCCGCGCTGGCCGCCGGCGCCGACGTACGGCTCGGTCTGCCGTCCGGCGAGCCGGGTCTGCGCACCGGCCTGTCCCGCCTCCGCCTCTCCCTCGCGCACCAGGCGGCCCGCTCCGCCGCACCCGAGGACGCCGCCGTCGCCGAGACCCTGCTGGATCTCGCCTACGAGGTCCGCCCGCTCGCCTTCCGTCACCACAGGGACAGCCCATGGCTCGGCAGGAGAGTCACGAACTGGCTCCGGACGCTCGCCCGCACGCCGTCGCCGGGCCGCAGCGCCGAGGCGGCCCGCGAATGAACCGGGCCATGCCGCCGAAGCCTTCGGCCGCCCGCCTGCTGCGCGGTGCCCGGGCCGTGTTCACCGTCGCCGCCGAACTCGCCCGCCGGGTACGGCGCTACGCGTGGCCGTCCACTGCGGGCAGCCGCAACCGCGCGTATCTGCGGGACCGGCTCGTCGCGCTGCCGCTGCTCGCCGTCGTGGCCTTCGGGGCGTTCGGCTGGGCCTACACCGGCGTGCGGGGCGACTCCGCGTATGCGCGGGACCGGCTGGCGCCCGCGCTGGTCGGCCTCGCCGGCGTCCGGGCCTCGCTGTTCATCGCGCAGGGCGAGGCCGAGGAGAACCTCGCCGAGGGCCGGGCAGCAGAACTCAGCGGGCTCAGCGAGCGGTACCGGACCCGGGTGGCGCGGGCGACGCAGAACCTGAACCGGGTCACGCGCAGCGGAGCCCTGACCGTGGCCGAGGAGCAGGAGCTGCGGGTCGTGTCCGCGCTGGTCGTGGACTACACGGGCTGGATCGGCCGGGCTCAGGGACACGCCACGGACCCGGTCCTGAGGGACGCCGAACTCGCGTACGCGCGCAGCATGCTCTGCTCCACGCCCGTCGCCCCGCAGGACAGCGGTGACCGCTACCCGCCGTGCCCGCCCGCGACCGGCTCGGGTGCCACCTCGATCGTGGACCGGGTGTCCGGCCTGGAGCGGCAGTTGCGCGAACGGCTCGCGGACCGGGCCGGCTGGGGAGACGGCGTGCTCGCCGCCGGCGCCGTCTCCGGGGTCGCCTCCGTGCTGCTCGCCGCAGGACTGTGGCGGACCCTGTCCTTCCTGCGCCGCCGCTTCCGGATCCGGCTCAGCGTTCCGCTGGCGGCCGCCGCCCTGCCGCTGCTCGCCGTACCGCTGCTGACAGCCGACGCCCTGCTCGCCCAGCACGCGCAGCGGGAGACCGTGCCCGTGGCGGACGCGCTCGCCGAGCGGACCTCGCCGAAGACGGAGACGGCCGCCGAGGAGCGCCCCTTCGACGGCCCGGATCCGGTGGCGATCGATGTACTGGCCGACCGGCTCGACGACGGCCTGTCCGAGGGCCGGTTCGGCTTCCTGGACGGGGCCGCCCCCTTCGTGTTCCCCGTGGGCCTGGCCTGCGCCGGCGTCATCGGCGGCGCCCTGCACGCGTACCGCCGTGAGTACCTCGTGGTGGCCCGACCGGGAGTCGTCGCATGAACCGTGTCCTGCGCGCCCTGCTCGCGGCGGCGTGCCTGCTCGCCCTCGTCCCCGGCTGCTCGGCGCACCCGCCCGCCCCGCTCGTCGTCCTCGGCCCGTGGACCGGGGCGGAGGGCGAGGCCTTCGAAGCGGCCCTGGAACGGCTCGACGACGGGACCGGCCGGACGTACACCTACGAAGGCACCCGCTCGCTGCGCGAGACCCTCGTCTCACAACTGGAGGCCGACGATCCGCCGGACGTGGCGATCCTCAACAGCATCGGCGAACTGACCGAGTACGCCCGCCGCGACAAGCTGAAGCCGCTCGCCGAGGCGACCGCCGAGCGCGCGTACCCGCCCTGGGCGCCGACACTGCTGGTGGACGGCAGGCGCCGCACGTACTGGGTGCCGCTGAAGGTCGACCTGAAGAGCCTCGTGTGGAGCAGGAAGGACGCGTCGGACAAGGCTCCCATCTGGTGCGTGGGGCTCGCCTCGCAGGCCACCTCGGGCTGGCCCGGCACCGACTGGATCGAGGACATCCTCCTCCACCAGGCGGGCCCGGCGGTCTACACCCAGTGGGCCACGAGCCGCCTCACCTGGCGCGCCCCGGCGGTCCGCGGCGCCTGGACGACCTGGGCACAGTTGCTCGGCGTACGCTCCGCGGCCTCGGTCGAGCGCTCCCTCACCACGTCCTACGAGGGCACATCCGGCCCGAACGGCCCGCGGGGCCTGCTCCACTCCCCCGGCTTCCGTTGCACGCACGAACATCAGAGCGCCTTCATCCGGTACGTGTACACGGGCACCGACATCGCATTGGAGCCGTCGGCACGGTTCCTGGACGGGCCGGCCGAGTACCGCGACACCTACGAGGTCGCGGGCGACATGGCCGCCGTCTTCAGCGACAACCCGGCGGCCCAGGAACTGGTGCAACGGCTGTCGAGCCCGGCGGGGCGCAAGCGCTGGCGCGAGGAGGCGGCCCCGGCGGTGCGCCCCCTGTTCCCGAACCGGACCGACCCGGCACCCACACACCCCACCGAGCGGCACATCGACACCCTGCTCACCCGCAGCGCCCGCACCCTGTGCTTCGACGCCTCGGACGTGATGCCGCCCGAACTGCGGGACGCCTTCCACCGCGCGGTCCTGGAATTCTTCCGCGATCCCGCGTCCCGCCGTCTCGACGCACTGCTCGGACAACTGGAGACGGTCCGCACCCAGACGAACGAGAACCCACCGGAGGGCCACACGTTCCGCCCACCGGAGGAAATCTGCGCGAGCCCCGCCGGCTGAGCCGGGCCCTGCAACCGCCAGGCCGTGACGGAGAGCCGCATCAGCTTCCAGGACGGAGCGATGACGATCCGGTCAGCCTTCTTCGGGCGTCAGCCGCAGGGAGATCGAGTTGATGCAGTACCGCTGGTCCGTCGGTGTCGCATAGCCCTCGCCCTCGAAGACGTGGCCGAGGTGTGAGCCGCAGCGTGCGCAGCGCACCTCCGTGCGGACCATTCCGTGGGAGCGGTCCTCGATGAGTTCCACCGCGTCGGAGTCCTTCGGGTCGTAGAAGGACGGCCAGCCGCAGTGGGACTCGAACTTCGTGGTGGAGGTGAACAGTTCGGCGCCGCAGGCGCGGCAGGAGTACACGCCCTTCGCCTTGGTGTCGGTGTACTCACCGGTGAAGGCGGGCTCGGTCGCGGCCTGGCGCAGCACGGCGTACTCGCCCGGCGTCAGCTCCGCACGCCACTGCTCGTCCGGCTTCTCGACGTCGTACGACATGAGCCTCAGCCCCTTACTTCGACAGCTGGTCGAGGATGCGCGGGCCGAGGTCCGTGACGTCGCCCGCGCCCATGGTGAGAACGAGATCACCCGCCCCGGCCATTCCCGCCACGACCGCCGGCACCCCGGCCTTGTCGTGGACCGCCGTCACGTCCGCGCCCGCGGCCCGCGCCGCCTCGATGATCAGCTCGCTGGTGACGCCGGGGATCGGGTCCTCGCGGGCCGGGTAGATGTCCAGCACCACGGAGGCGTCGGCGAGGGCCAGGGCCTGGCCCATCTCCGTGCCGAGCTCCTGCGTCCGGGAGAACAGATGCGGCTGGAAGACGACCAGGATCCGCGCCTCGCCCGCCGCCGCCCGCATCGCCTCCAGATCGGCCGTCATCTCGGTGGGGTGGTGGGCGTAGGAGTCGATCACCTGGACGCCGGCCGCCTCGCCCTTCAGCTGGAGGCGGCGCTTGACGCCGGTGTAGGCGGCGAGGGCGGGCGCCAGCTCGGCGGCCGGCACACCCAGCGCCACGCCCGCCGTCAGCGCGGCGACCGCGTTGTGCGCGTAGTGCCGGCCCGGGACGGAGACGGCGAAGGTCAGCTCACTGCCGTCCAGCAGGACGGTGACCTCGCTCTTCAGTCCCTGCGCCACGACCGAGAGGACCCGCACGTCCGCGTCCTTCGACTCGCCGTACGTCACCACCTTCACGTCGCTCGCCGCGAGGCGGCGCGTCAGCTCCCGCGCCCCCTCGTGGTCCGCGGAGATCACCAGCGTGCCGCCCTCGGTGATACGGCCCGCGAACGTCTCGAAGGACTCGTAGATCTCGTCCATCGACGCGTAGTTGGCGTGGTGGTCGAGCTCGACGTTGAGGACGATCGCAACCTCGGGGGCGTACTTGTGGAAGCTGCGGTCCGATTCGTCCGCCTCGGCTACGAAGATCTCGCCGTCGCCGTGCAGCGCGTTGGAGCCGGGGGCGTCCAGATCGCCGCCGATCGCGTACGACGGCTCGAGGCCCAGCGCGCTCAGCGACACGGCCAGCATCGACGTGGTCGTGGTCTTGCCGTGGGTGCCGGCGACCGCGATCGGGCGCAGCCCCTCCATCAGGGCCGCGAGGGCGTCGGAGCGGTGCACGACCGGGATGCCCAGTTCGGCGGCCCGGGCCAGCTCGGGGTTGTCCCCCCGGATCGCCGAGGACACGACGACGCAGCTCGCGTCGTCGGCGAGGTGGTCCGCCGCGTGCCCGAGGTGCACCGTCACGCCCAGCGCGCGCAGCGCCTCGGCGGTCTCGGAGTCCTTGGCGTCGCTGCCCGCGACCTTCGCCCCGCGCTGCGCGAGGATCTTCGCGATGCCCGACATCCCGGCGCCGCCGATGCCGATGAAGTGCGGTCGGTCCATGGCGGTGGGAAGGCCGGGTGCCATGCGTTGTCTCCCTGTGCGTGATACGGCATGCGGTGATACGGCGCTCGTGGCTCGGCGTGCGTGCCACTGCGGACGTTCAGCGGCCAAGCCTATGCCGTGCCGTCCACGCCCGGTGACGGCGTGGTCCGCTACGCCTTGGCGTGCGAGAACAGCTTCAGTACCGGTACGCCCACCTTGTGCCGGGCACGGGAGGCCCAGTCCCGGTGGAAGAACTCCTCCACGTAGTGCGGGTCCGTCAGGACGATCACCTCGTCCGCCTCCACCTCGTCCACCAGGATCTTCAGCGCGTCCAGCGGATGGTCCTCGATCAGCCGGCCCTCCGCCTCGTTGCCGGACGCGCGCAGCGCGATCAGCGACACGTCGAGGGCCTGCTGTGCGGGGCCCTTCGCGGCCTCGCCCTCCGGGGTCTCCCGCTCCCGGGCGGCCTCGTCGATCTCGCCGAGCGCGACGTCGTCGATGGCGCGCAGCAGCCGGTCGGCCTGGTCCCCCCGCGGCTGGAGCAGCACATGGAAGGTGACCGGCTCGTCGCCGTGCAGGCTCGTGACGAACTCCACGTCGGCGGACGTCAGGGCCTTCTCGATCATCAAAACGCTTGTGAACACCAGGCGCCCCTTCTCCTTCGAGGGCCCGGGGCCCTCACTCCTCCGTGGGCCGTGCCGGGCCCCGCGGATACCATCCTTCCCCGCGATCGCACGGGGGCTGCGAGATTCAGTGTGCTCTTCGGAAGCCAAATGGGTGGATCGGGCCGGTCACGGCCTGCGGTACCTGCTGAACAGGAAGCCGTCCTCCTCCAGCAGGGACCCCAGGACGAACCGCTGGGGGACCGCGACCGACGGCCCGCCGGCGATGCGCTGCGCGTCGCCCGCGGTGAGCATCGGGGCGAGGGTCAGGCACAGCTCGTCGAGCACCCCGGCGGCGACCAGCTGCCCGAGCAGCCGGGGGCCGCCCTCGGTCAGCAGCCGGGTGTGACCGAGCCAGGCGAGGGCGCGGACGGCGCGGTCGGGGTCCACGCCGACGCCGTCGCCGGCGATCACCACCCGGGCGCCGGCCTTCTCGGCGGCGGCGACGCGGTCCGGGGGCGCCGCGGCGCCGGTGAGGAGCAGGGTGGGCACGAGCGGCGAGGTGAACAGCGGGAGCGAGTAGTCCAGGTCGAGGCTTGCGCTGACCACGGCGATCGCCGGCGCGGGCCCCTGCCCTGCGGCCTGCCGGAGCGCCGCGAACTCCGCACGTGCGCGTGCCGGGCGGTACCCCTCCTGCCGTACCGTTTCCGCGCCCACGACCACGACGTCCGCCAGCGCCCGCAGGGTGCCGAAGATCCGCATGTCGGCAGCGCTGGAGATGGGCTGGGAGCGGCCCTCGTGCTGGGCGGCTCCATCGAGCGTGGACACCATGTTGGCCCGCAGCCAGGCACCCGTCCCGCCGGGCACGGGCTCGGGAAAGGCGTAGGCGGCGGCGAGCTCGTCGAGACTCCACTCCCGCCCGCCGTCACCGCCCGCACCACCGGCCCCGGAGGCCCCGCCGGAGTCCAGGGCTGCTGTTTCGTCCGTCACAGGGAACAGGCGTCGCATGCCGAGCAGTCTGGCACGCCGTCTACAGTTGACAACCGTGTCCTCCTCCACCACCGCCCCCGGAACCAGCCCGATAGCAGACGCGGCCCCGTTGTCCCTGTGTGCGCGTGAGCCGCATGTTCCCGCGGACCGGCTGGTCGGCGAGATGGTGCCGCCGCCGCGGTTCGACTCGGTGCGCTTCAGCACGTACCTGCCGGACCCGAACCAGCCGAGCCAGACCGAGGCCGTCCGTGTCCTCGAAGGCTTCGCCGCGGGGCTCGGCGGGGCGCACGCGAGCGGCGCCGGCACCGTCCGGCGCGGGTTCCTCGGGTTCGGCAGGAGCAAGGCCCAAAAGGCCCCGGCCGGCCCTCGCGGTGTCTACCTCGACGGCGGCTACGGCGTCGGCAAGACGCATCTGCTGGCCTCCCTGTGGCACGCCACCCCGGCCGAGCCCGCGCTCAAGGCGTTCGGCACCTTCGTCGAGCTCACCCATCTGGTCGGCGCCCTCGGCTTCCAGCAGACGGTGAAGACCCTCTCCGGCCACCGCCTCCTGTGCATCGACGAGTTCGAGCTGGACGACCCCGGCGACACCGTCCTCGTGTCCACGCTGCTCGGCAAGCTCGTCGAGGCCGGCGTCGCGCTCGCCGCCACCTCCAACACACTGCCGGGCAAGCTCGGCGAGGGCCGGTTCGCGGCCACCGACTTCCTGCGCGAGATCCAGGGCCTGTCCGCGCACTTCCGGGCGCTGCGCATCGACGGCGAGGACTACCGCCACCGCGGTCTGCCCGAGGCGCCGGCGCCGTACTCCGACGAGCAGGTGGCGAAGGCGGCGTACGCCACCGCGGGCGCCTCGCTCGACGACTTCCCGCATCTGCTGGAGCACCTCGCCAGGGTCCACCCCAGCCGGTACGGCGCCCTGACCGACGGCGTGCGGGCCGTCTGTCTCACCGACGTCCAGGCGGTGCCGGACCAGTCGACGGCGCTGAGGCTCGTCGTGCTCGCCGACCGGCTCTACGACCGTGAGGTGCCGGTCCTCGCCTCGGGGCAGCCGTTCGACCGGCTGTTCAGCGAGGAGATGCTGAAGGGCGGCTACCGCAAGAAGTACTTCCGGGCCATCTCCCGGCTCACCGCGCTGGCCCGGGACGCCAAGGACCTCGTCCCGAGCGACTAGTTCACGCCAGGCCACCCGCACTTTTCAGGCTCTCTTCGAGTCGAAACGCCTAGTTAACCCTGCAAACAACTTTGCAGGGTTAACGTGTTTCTTGACCAGTCGTTGACCAACCGTTGGTCCGCGCAAGAGATGCCAACTGCCGGGAGGGGGGCGCATGTTCCGAGGTAAGACGGCTCGGACCGCACTGGCGCTCCTCGCCGCCGCCCTGCTCGCGCTCACATTCTTCGCACCCACCGCGTCCTTCGCATCCGCGCACACGGTCCGTCAGGTCGAGGCCAAGACGCCGCCCGGAATCAAACCCTCCGGCACAGCGCTGCCCGACGAAGCCGTCACCTTCCGGCACTGCGGCCACTCCGGGGACCCGACCGGCCCCCTGCGCTCCCGCGACCGGCACCGCGCCGTCGACTCGGCTCCTGAGGACCCCGAGCGACCACCGCTCGTCCTGGACCCGGCGGCCCCCACC
The DNA here is from genome assembly GCF_008806595.1 of Streptomyces luteolifulvus. Lineage (GTDB taxonomy): Bacteria > Actinomycetota > Actinomycetes > Streptomycetales > Streptomycetaceae > Streptomyces > Streptomyces luteolifulvus. Next base: position 488,121 of record NZ_VZRB01000002.1, read on the forward strand.
GAACCGCCGGCACACCGGGACCCTCGTACCTCGAGACTCCCGACGGCCCACTCGGCGGCCGCACTTCAGGTCTTCCGCTGCTGACAGCGGGGCGGTCCCCCACTCTGCCTTGTCAGCCCGACGCGCCGTCAGGTGCGCCAGGAGGAGTCACCACGCCATGCAGCCCCTCATCGACAACGCCCGCACCTTCGGACAGCGCCCTGAGGAGTTCGCCAGGCTGGCCGAAGGCCAGTCCCCGCAGGTCCTGTTCATCACCTGCTCCGACTCCCGGGTCGTACCGGCCCTGATCACGGGCGCCCGCCCCGGCGAGCTCTTCGAGCTGCGCACCGCGGGCAACATCGTCCCGCCGTACGCCTCCGAGCACCCCACCGGCGAGGCGGCCACCATCGAGTACGCCGTGGAGGTGCTGGGCGTCCGCGACATCGTCGTGTGCGGACACTCGCACTGCGGCGCCGTCGGTGCCCTGGTGCGCGGCGACGACCTGACCGCCGTACCCGCCGTACGGGACTGGCTCGCGCAGGCCGCGCCGCGCCCCGCGGGGGCGGCCGAGGACCCGGCCGTCGCCGAGGGTGTGCAGGGGCATGTCCTGGCGCAGGTGCTCCGACTGCGCTCCTACCCGTTCATCGGCGAGAAGCTGACGGAGGGCCGGCTGACCCTGCACGCCTGGTACTACGAGGTGCACACCGGGTCCGTGCTGACCCATGACGTGTCCACCGACACCTTCCGCGCACTGTGAGGGCCGCCGTGGACAACCGCACCGCCCTGACCGGGTTCCCTCATCTGAGGCAGGACTTCGCCGCTTCCCTCGTCGTCTTCCTGGTCGCGCTGCCGTTGTGCCTCGGCGTGGCCGTCGCCTCCGGGGTGCCGGCCGAACTCGGCCTGGTCACCGGCATCGTGGGCGGCATCGTCACCGGGCTGATGCGCGGCAGCAGCCTCCAGGTGTCGGGGCCCGCGGCCGGGCTCACCGTGCTCGTCTTCGAGGCCGTACGGGAGTACGGGCTGCCCGTGCTCGGGGTGATCGTGCTCACCACGGGCGTGCTGCAGATCCTCATGGGCGTGCTCGGGCTGGGGCGCTGGTTCCGGGCCATCTCGGTCTCGGTCGTCGAGGGCATGCTGGCCGGTATCGGGCTGGTGCTCATCGCCGGACAGCTCTACGCGATGGCCGACGCCGAGGCTCCCGCCTCCGGACCGGCCAAGCTGGCCGGGCTGCCGGCCACGCTCGCGGAGTCCGCCGGGGCCACCGCATCGCTCGCCTCACTGGCGCTGGGCGTCGGCACCATCGCCGTCCTGGTGCTGTGGAAGCGCATGCCGAAGCGGCTGCGCGCGGTGCCCGGACCGCTCGCCGCCGTCGGCCTCGCCACGCTCGTCGCCCTGGTGTTCTCCCTGCCGGTCGCCACCGTCGAGGTGCAGGGGCTGCTGGGGTCGGTCCAGCCGCCGTCCCCGAGCGCGTTCGGCGGGCTCGCGGACCTCGGCCTGCTCGCCACGATCGTCGCGTTCACGCTGATCGCGTCCGCCGAGTCGCTGTTCAGCGCGGCCGCGGTGGACCGGCTGCACGACGGCCCGCGCACCGCGTACGACAAGGAGCTGGTGGCGCAGGGCACGGGCAACGCCGTGTGCGGTGTGCTCGGCGCGCTGCCGATGACCGCGGTGATCGTGCGCAGCGCGGCGAACGTCCAGGCGGGCGCGCGAACGAAGGCGTCCCGGGTGCTGCACGGCGTCTGGCTGCTGCTGTTCGCGGCCCTGCTGCCGGGCGTGCTGGGCCACATCCCGCTCCCGGCCCTGGCCGGCATCCTGGTCCACTCCGGCGCCAAGCTCATCCCGCTGCGGGGGATCGTGTCGCTGTGGCGGGAGCACCGCGGTGAGGCGCTGATCCTTGTGGTGACGGCCGTGTCGATCGTGGCGGTCAGCATGTTCGAGGGCGTGCTCATCGGCCTCGCGCTGGCCGTGGCGAAGACCGCCTGGGAGGCCTCGCACATCAGGCTGGAGGTCATCGACAAGGGCGCCGGTCCCGTCCAGGCGTATCTGTCGGGCAATGCCACGTTCCTGCGGCTGCCGAAGATCCTCGACAGCCTGGAGGCGCTGCCCCAGGACCGGCCCGTCGAGCTGGACCTGTCCGGGCTGCACCACCTCGACCACGCCTGCCGTACGGCACTGGAGAGCTGGGCGGAGCGGCACAGCTCCGCCGGCACGGAACCGGTGCGGGTGACGGCGCCGTAAAGCCGCGGTGGCCGGTCACGGGTTCGTCATGGCCCGGGACCGGCTACCGGGCATATCGTTACAGGAGCAGACATACGTGGCCTCTCGAAGAGGGGGTCGTCATGCTCCCGGAGCTGTTGACCGCGGCCGTGGCGGCCGTTTCCGTCGGACTGGTCTACGTCGCCGCGGCGGCGCGGGTCGTGAAGCAGTACGAGCGCGGGGTGGTGTTCCGGCTCGGGCGGCTCGCGGGTGAGGCCCGTACGCCCGGGTTCACGATGATCATTCCGATGGTGGACCGGCTGCACAAGGTGAACCTGCAGATCGTCACGCTGCCGGTGCCGGCCCAGGAGGGCATCACCCGGGACAACGTCACCGTGCGGGTGGACGCCGTCGTCTACTTCCGGGTGGTCGACGCGGCGAACGCGCTCATCAAGGTCGAGGACTACAAGTTCGCGGTCTCGCAGATGGCGCAGACCTCGCTGCGTTCGATCATCGGCAAGAGCGAGCTGGACGATCTTCTCTCCAACCGCGAGAAGCTCAACGAGGGCCTGGAACTGATGATCGACAGCCCGGCCGTCGGCTGGGGCGTACAGGTCGACCGGGTCGAGATCAAGGACGTGTCGCTGCCGGAGAGCATGAAGCGCTCCATGGCCCGGCAGGCGGAGGCGGACCGCGAGCGGCGGGCCCGGGTCATCAACGCGGACGCCGAGCTCCAGGCGTCCAAGAAGCTCGCCGAGGCCGCGAAGCAGATGTCCGAACAGCCCGCGGCGCTTCAGCTGAGGCTGCTCCAGACGGTCGTGGCGGTCGCCGCCGAGAAGAACTCGACGCTCGTACTGCCGTTCCCCGTGGAGCTGCTGCGGTTCCTGGAGAGGGCACAGGAACATCCGCCCGAGCGGTGACACCTGCTACGCATGTGGTTCCCGAGGCGTACAGCGGGTGATAGACACGGCGGGGTCACGGTTCCTGTCCGCCAGCAGGAAGGCTGCCCCATGTCCGCCATGCCCGTAAACGGCCGCTCGACCCGGCGTCAGATGCTCGCCCGCACCGGCGCCCTGGGCGTGTCGATCGCCTTCGCCGGGAGCCTGTCCGAACTCTTCGCCGGCACCGCCGCCGCGCAGACCCTCGGCCGCAGGGGATACGGCCCGCTCGTCCCCGACCCGAACGGGCTGCTCGATCTGCCGGAAGGTTTCCGCTACCAGGTCCTCTCCCGCGAGGGCGACCGGCTGCGCTCCGGCGAGGGCCGGGTCCCCTCCCACCACGACGGCATGGCCGCCTTCGCGGCGCGTTCCGGCGGCCCCCGCGGCCGCGTCCACCTCGTCCGCAACCACGAGAACCGCGTCGACGCCGCGATCCCCGTGCCTGCGGTCGAGGGCCTCACCTACGACCCGGCGGGCAAGGGCGGTTGTACGGTGCTGACCCTGGACGGCCGCAACACTGTGCTGTCGGAGCGGGTCGCGCTCGCCGGTACGGCCGTCAACTGCGCGGGCGGGCCCACGCCTTGGGGCACCTGGCTGTCCTGCGAGGAGACCGAGGACAAGGCGGGCACGAACGGTCATACCAAGGACCACGGGTTCGTCTTCGAGGTGGATCCGGCCAACCCGCGTCGCACCGGCGCCGTACCGCTGACCGCGATGGGCCGCTTCCAGCACGAGGCGGTCGCCGTCGACCCGAGGCGCGGCATCGTCTACGAGACGGAGGACGCGTTCCTCAAGCCCTTCGGCCTCTTCTACCGCTTCCTGCCGGACAGGCCGCTGGGCGGCACCGGTTCCCTGCGCGCGGGCGGCCGGCTCCAGGCCATGCGGGTGCCCGGGGTGCCCGACCTGTCCTCGGTCCAGGAGACGGGTGCCCGTTTCGACGGCATCGAGTGGGTGGACGTACCGGATCCGCTGGCGAGCGGAACGCCGGTCCGGCTCCAGGACTTCGGCCGGAGGGGCATCACCCACGCGCAGAAGCTGGAGGGCTGCTACTGGGGCGGGCGGAGCGTGTACTTCGTGTCGTCGTTCGCCCACAGCGCGGACGGCTCGGCGGCGGACCACTACGGGCAGGTCTGGCGGTACGACCCCGCCGCGCGCCGGCTGACCCTGGTGGTCGTCTTCGGCCCGGACACGGATCTCCAGCTGCCCGGCGAGTCCCCGGACAACATCTGCCTGGCGCCCAGCGGCGGCCTGATGGTCTGCGAGGACGGCAGCGGCGCCCAGCACGTCTTCGGCGTCACCCGGCGCGGCGAGGTGTACGCGCTGGCCCGCAACCGGCAGGCCATCACATCGACCGCCACCGAGGCGGGCGGGACACCGGAGGAACCCGAGTGGGGCGAGTTCGCGGGCGTCACCTTCTCCCCCGACGGCCGGACGATGTATGTCAACTGCTACACCCCCGGGACGACGTTCGCGGTGACGGGGCCCTGGCGCGGGTAGCCGTCTCCGATCACTGAAGTGGGCACGGCCGGGTACTCGGCCCGTATGACCGAGAACGCGCACGTCAGCGGCTCGTACTGGCTCGATACGGCACCCGGCGAGCCCCGCCCCGCACTGGACGAGGACCTCACCGTCGACGTGGCCGTGATCGGTGCCGGGATCGCCGGGCTCAGCACGGCGCGGGAGCTGGCGCGGGCCGGGAAGGGCGTCGCGGTGCTGGAGGCCGGCCGGGTCGCGGCCGGCGTCACCGGCCACACCACGGCGAAGCTCACCGCACTGCACACGCTGGTCTACGACAAGCTGCGGCGCACCCGCGGCCCGGACGGCGCGCAGCTGTACGCCCGCTCCCAGAGCGAGGCGGTCGAGCACGCCGCCGCCCTCGTGGACGAGCTGGGCATCGACTGCGAGTGGGAGCGCAGGAGCGCGTACACCTACGTCTGCGACGCGGGCCGGGTGGCCGAGATCAAGGCCGAGGCGGACGCCGCCCGCGCGGCCGGGCTGCCGGCCTCGTTCACGACGGACACCGGGCTGCCGTTCCCCGTTGCGGGCGCCGTCCGGGTCACCGGGCAGGCGCAGTTCCACCCGCGCAAGTACCTGCTGGCCCTCACCGACGACCTGGTCGCCCACGGCGGGCGCGTGTACGAGCACACCACCGTCCATGGCCTGGACGAGAGCAAGCCGTGCCGGCTGTCGACCGGGACGGGGGCGACGGTGACCGCGCGGGACGTGGTCGTCGCCACGCACTACCCCATCTTCGACCGTGCGCTTCTGTTCACCCGCCTCTCCCCCCGCCGCGAGCTGGTCGTCGCCGGACCTCTCGATGCCGCCCGGGACCCGGACGGCATGTACATCACGCCGGACGAGGGCACGCGCTCGGTCCGTACGGCGCCGTACGGCAAGGACGGCGAAGGCGGCGAGGCGGGCGGGCAGCGGTTGCTCATCGTCACCGGGGAGCACTTCACCCCGGGCACGGGCGACACCCGGGCCCGCTTCGACCATCTCTCCGCCTGGGCCGGCGAGCACTTCCCGGGCGTCGATCTCACCCACGCGTGGGCCACCCAGGACAACGACCCGACCGACACCGTGCCGCTTGTCGGCCCACTGCACGCCGGGGCGCGGCATGTCTTCGTCGCCACCGGCTTCGGCGGCTGGGGGCTGAGCGGCGGCATCATGGCGGGCCGGCTCCTCACGGCACTGATCACCGGCGGGACGTGCGCGTGGAGCGAACTGTACGACCCGCGCCGGCTGCGCACGGCGGTGCGCGAGGCCCCCTCGTTCCTCAAGAACCAGGCCGAGGTCGCCCTGCACTTCGTCGGCGACCGGCTGCGGCCCGCGCCCCCGGTGGACGCCCTGCCGCCCGGCGAGGGCGCGGTGGTCCGCGTCGACGGCCACCGCCTCGCGGTGTACCGGGACGACGACGGCGCCCTGCACGCCGTCTCCCCGCGCTGCACCCACCTCGGCTGTCTGGTCGCGTTCAACTCCGCGGAACGTGCCTGGGAGTGCCCGTGCCACGGCTCCCGCTTCGACACGGACGGCAAGGTCGTCCAGGGACCGGCGACGCGGCCGCTGGAGCGGCGGGACATCTGAGCGGGTGATCCTCCGGTCCGCTCCAGCCATGCCCGCCCGCATATGAGACACATCGTCATACATTCACTCGGTGATCTCTCGCGTACGCTGTGTCACCGCTGTCTGCGCCATGAGCGCCACTCTCGCCGGGCTCGCCGCACTCGCCGCCTGCGGCACCGCCCGGACTCCCCACCCCGCCCGGCCGGCCCCCTCGGCGCCGTCCCCGGTCGTCTCCCGGCCTCCGACCCTCGCCCCTGGCCCCGCCGGTCTGACGCCCGTCTTCAAGAACGGCACCCGCACACCCGACAAGACCGTCGCGCTCACCTTCGACGCCGACATGACCGCCGACCAGGGGCCGCGTGCGGCGGCGGGAGAGCACTTCGACAATCCCCGGCTCATCGCCACCCTGCGGGCGATGCGCGTGCCTGCCACGGTGTTCATGACCGGGCGATGGGCCGAGCAGTACCCGGTCCAGGCACGGTCCATCGGGCGGGACCCGCTCTTCGAGGTCGCCAACCACTCCTACAGCCACTACGCCTTCACCGGCGACTGCTACGGGCTGCCGACCGTGCCGCAGGAGCGGATGCGGGCGGAGGTGGAGCGGGCGTATGCCGCGTTCCGCGAGGCGGGGGTGCGGGGGGTGATGCCGTACTTCCGCTTTCCCGGTGGGTGCTACGACCGGCGGGCCCTCAAGGCGCTGGCCTCCACCGGTGTCACTGCCGTGCAGTGGGACGTGGTGAGCGGGGACGCGTTCGCGACGGACGCGGGGGCCGTGGCACGGCAGGTGCTGGACGGGGTGCGGGCGGGGTCGGTCGTCGTCATGCATTGCACGCGGAGCGCGGCGCCGGTGAGTGAACGGGCTGTGCGGATGATCGTGCCCGAGCTGCGGGAGAGGGGGTTCCGGTTCGTGAAGGTGTCCGAGTTGATCGGAGGGAGTGCGTTGTGATGCGGAGGTGCGGGTCGCCTGCGGCTGGCCGCGCTCCCGCGACGAAGCCGCACATTGCTGCACATTGCTGCAGCCCCGCGCCCTTTAGGGTTGGTCGTTGTGAGCCACGATGCAACGCCCCCGGGCGACAGCCCCTTTCGGTCCGAGCCGAGTGCACGCGACCACGCGCCGCAGTTTGTGCTGCCTCTCGTCGTGCGCATCGAGAAGGGTGCCCCGCCGGCGCGTACCGATGCTCTGGAGACCGCGGCCCGGGCCGTGCTGACCATCCTCGGTGACGAGCGGTCCCTCGGTGACGGTGCGTGGGCTCAAGCGATGCGGGACTGGCAGGACGCGCGGATTCGCAAGGTGGTGCGGCGGGCCCGCGGGGCCGAGTGGCGGCGGGCCGGGACACTGCCGGGAATCACGGTGACGGGAAAGTCGGCGGAGGTACGGGTCTTTCCGCCCGTGCCTCTCGACGGCTGGCCCAAGGAGCTGGCCCGGCTCCAGGTGTCCGGCACCGACCTCGACGACCTGGAGCCGCCGGTGGATGCGGACGGGGCGGCGCCGGTGCTCTGGATGAACCCGGAGCTCGACATGTCCGCCGGCAAGGCGATGGCGCAGGCCGGTCACGGTGCCCAACTGGCCTGGTGGGAACTGTCGGACGAGGAACGGGCCGGGTGGCGCGACGCGGGCTTCCCCCTCGCCGTCCGCACCGCCGACGCCGACCGCTGGCCCGAACTCACCACCGGCGGACTGCCGTTGGTGCGCGACGCGGGCTTCACGGAGATCGCGCCCGGGCTGACGGTGGCAGTCGAAGGTGGCAGCCGGTTCTGCCCGCTACCGCCCAAGCCGCAGCGTTAGGTCAGCTTCACGCAGGCTTACACAACCGCGACTGCCTGGCCCTACCCACGGGCCGCCCGCACGTCGCCTACTGTCCATCCTCGGAGGTCCGGTTGGCCCTGCCCGTCGTCCCCTGAACCCGATGACGTACGGACCCAGTTGGGCGGCATGGGAACCTGCTTGAGCCTCGTGCTCTGCAGGTTCGGAGTCCGAACGACAGGTCCGCCGAAGTGACGGGGGGCAGCGAACGGCCCGGGGCCCGGGACGGCACGCCGCTGTCGGCGGAGGGCTTTGAGAGCGTCGACGACCAGGACGCTGTCGGCCACGCGTGACAGATCTTCCGGGAAACGGTTGGGACGAGAGCACCGCGGCGGAGCCGCCGTGGGCCGACCCGACCCGACCCGACCCGGGACCGAGGGCCACGTGGAATCCCTGAGAAGCCGTCTGAGCTCTGGATGACAACGAGGCCCTGGACATCGCGGCACCGGGTCTCGCTCGTGGCGAGTCAGATGGTCGTGTTCGCCCGAGGGGCGTCGTCGTACACGGAGTCGGCTCCGCTCCCGCGGGAGCGGGCTGCCGTGACGGCGCGCCAGATCCACCACACAGTTGCGTAGAGGACCAGGGGCCCGATCAGGCCGGAGCCCGCGCCTTTCGCCGCGTCGGACAGCACCCCTTCGACCACGACGCTCAGCGGCAGTCCGGTTGTCGCCGCCTCTGGGCCGGCGAGCCACCACCAGGCGTGGGCGACGGCTCCGCCGACCGTGAACAGAGCCACTGCGAGGAGGACAAGGCGCCGCTTTGCGCCACTGAGGCCGGTACGGACTTGATCAGCAAGGAGGCGCGCTCGCCTGCGCCACAGGTACACCGCGGTGGCGGCCAGGCCGCCGATCGTGCTCGCATGCTGCAGGGCCCGCGCCCAGGTGAGGCTGCCCACCAGCGTGGAGGTGAGCCAGGGCGCACGGGTGACCACGAAGCCGTCGTGGTGGGTGAAGGCATCCCAGAGCAGGTGCGTGGCGATGCCGATCAGGGCGGACAGGACGATCCACCCGGCTCGGCGTATCAGTGTGCGGGCCGTCCGGGGCGGTGGCGGGGGGACGCGTATGGGCAGCAGGGACGCCAGCGGGCGATGGCCGGCTCGGAACAGGCCCCACAGCGTGAGGGCGTACGGCAGGGTGACGGTGACAGCGCCGGGAGCGGTGTGCGAGGTCGTGGCGTTGACGAAGGGTTCGTACCAGGACTGCGCGCTGACGGGCAGGCCCGTAGCGACAACGAAGTAGGGCATGTCCGGTGCGACGGCTCCGGCGACCAGCGCGGCCCGGCTGAAGGGCCGCCGCATCAACGGCAGTACGGCCGCGGGGTGGGACAGGGTAAACGGCATGAGCATCCTCTCGCGCAGACCCGATAGTCCGTCGAACGGAATGCTACGCCAAACGGACTATCGGTGGGCGACGGACGCCACTGCGCCCCGTTTGGATGCTCGGCCGCGGCAGGCCGTTCAGAGGAAGGTGCGTCGGGTTCGCCCCAGGCGGCCGGCCAGAAGGGCGAGCGCCGCGGTGGCCGGCAAAACGGCTGCCAGACACGCGACAGCAGCAGCCTCGCCCCACGCTGTGGTGTAGGCCTGGGCGAGCACAGGCGGGGATGCCAGGACCATCGCCCCCAGCTCGCGCCCGCCTCGTGATCCACTGCGCCAGGTCAGCACGACACCGGTCGCGGCGAGGACGAGCAGCGGCCAGCACCCGTAGTCGGTGCTGACCCCCGGCACCGCGTGCGCGTCGATGGCCGCCCGTGGCACGACCACGAGCGCGATCACGGCACCGGCCATGCCCGCCCACCCCGGCGCAGTGCTCTCCAAACGCCGGTCCGGCGGGCAGGCGAGCACCACGGCCGCCGCCAGGGCCGCCGCGGCCGGGGTGACGACCGGGTCACCGAACGCCGGCCCGCTGACCACCGCGGCCACCGCGAAGCAGAGCAGCCCGGCCACTGTGCAGGGCACCCCCACGCGCCACCGGCCGGCCAGCGCCGACGCCGCTCCTGCGAACACGATCAGCGACGAGACGAGCAGCACACCCCACGCCCCCGACAGGTCGACGCCAAGCTGCATCCCCAACGGGGTGGGTGAGGCGACCAGACCGGCGTACCAACGCAGAAGGTGCAGGCCGCACGCGGCGGCCGAGGCAGCCAGGGCGAAGGGATACGCCAGCGCAAGAACCTGCGCGACGGGAGCGGCCGACCCCAGTCCCATCCGCATCCGCATCGCGTGCGCCGCCAGACCTGCACCTTCTTGCACCCGCGAGCTCAGCGGCTCACCCTCGGTCATTTCGCGAAAGGTCGCGGCAATCTCCCCGCCATGCGCCCGTCGGTAAGCAGCGGGATACAGCCGCAACACGCGCTCGATCATGTGGCGTCCGCCGACGGTCGCGTGACGGACAGGCGGCGAGTGGCCTCCCTCGCCGTCGCGGCCAGGCGCTCGGCCTCCACCGCCAGCCGCTCCCGCCCCGACGGGGACAAGGTGAAGATCCGCCGGGCCCGGCCATCGACGACCTCTTCGCGCTCGACATCGATCAGGCCATCGGCCAGCAGGCGATCCAGGGCCCCGTACAGGGCGCCCGTACGCAGCACGACACGGCCGCCGGTCATCGCCTTGACCTCCTGCGCGATGGCATATCCGTGCCGGGGTGCGTCCGCGAGGGCTGTCAACACCATCAAGGTGGGCTCTTGCATCACGCGCTCACTCACTCCATGAAGATAGTCACTCCGCCGGACTATCTCAACGCGGTCAGCCACGTCATCGACGCCTGGGCTGCCGGCCGAGGCGTCCGACGGATGTGCCCGCCGCACGAATGGCTGGCCGCCCGTGGCTGCGGGGACTCCCGGCGGCCACCGTGCCCTGTCACACCAGAACGGCGGTGCCCGGTAAGCCAGTACTTTTCCCGGCGCACTGCCGGAACCCGGCAACGCCCGGCACGTCGGAGTGCGTGCCAATGACCTGTCAATGCCGCGTAAAGAACGTGTAGGGTTCCCAGCGGTGTGCCGGGAAGCCTGGTCGGCGTTTGAGGACAACTCTCTTCGCTGATCGGGGGCTCGGGTCATGGTGCTCGTCGTGGTGTTCGGTGTGGCGCTGCTGATCGCGGTGCTGCTCTCCGGGCTGGCCGCCCGGACCGTGCTGTCGACGTCCTTCCTCTTCCTGGTCGGCGGGGCACTGGTCAGCGACGGCTTCCTGGGACTGATCCACATCACGCCCGACAGCGAGATCGTGTCCGTGACGGCGGACTTGGCGTTGTTCGCGGTGCTGTTCACCGACGGCATGCACGTCTCCTTCCCCAAGCTGCGCGCCAACTGGCGCAACCCGGCCCGCGCCCTGGGCCTCGGCATGCCGCTGGCGTTCGTCGGGATGGCGCTGATCACGCACTTCCTGGTGGGCCTGGACTGGACGATGTCCTTCCTGGTCGGCGCGGTGCTCGCGCCCACCGACCCGGTGTTCGCCTCCGCAATCGTCGGGCGCAAGGAAGTCCCGGCGAAGCTACGGCAGTTGCTGAACGTGGAGAGCGGCATCAACGACGGGCTCGCCCTGCCGGTCGTGCTGATCCTGATCGCCGCGGCCGGACCGACGTCCGGGCACGCGGAGGCGTCGCTGGGGAAGATCGCGCTGGAGCTGGTTCTCGGGCTGCTCTTCGGCGTTGTCCTGCCGTTCGTGGTGATCGAGCTCGTGCGGTTCCGGCTGCTGGGCGCCGAGCCCAAGCTGCAGCCGCTGCTGCCGCTGGCGGTCGGCGTGATCCTGTACGCGGTCTGCCACCTCACGCACGCCAACCCCTATCTCGCCGCGTTCTCCGCGGGCGCGATGCTCACCGCCCGCTCGCTGGAGGCGAAGGAGGCGTTCGAGCCGCTCGGCGAGGCGCTGGCGGAGCTGGCGAAGTTCGCGGCGCTGCTGGTCTTCGGCGCGCTGCTGACGCCGCAACTTTTCGGGGACCTGTCCTTCGGCGGCTACGTCGCGGTGGTCCTGGCCATCGTGCTGATCCGGCCGGCCTCGCTGCTGCTGTCCCTGCTCGGCACGCGGTTCACCCGGCAGGAGAAGCTGGTCGCGGCCTGGTTCGGGCCGAAGGGCTTCGCCTCTGTGGTCTACGGGCTGCTGGTGCTGCAGGCCGGCATCCCGCAGGGCGAAGAAGCCTTCACACTGATCGCCGTGTGCATCGCCTTCTCGATCATCGCGCACAGCTCGACCGATGTGCCGATCGCCCGCGTGTTCCACGTCGACGACCTCGCCGGCGTGGACGGCGCCACCCCCACACCTCGCACCACAAAGGAGGCCGGCCATGTCGGCGCGTGAACTCGCCGAGCCCTACCCGTCCGTGTCCACCGACGACGACGCCACCGACGCGGCGCGGCTGCTGGCCGAGCACAAGCTGCCCGCGCTGCTGGTGGTCGACCGCGACGGACAGCCGTACGCCATCGTCCCCGGCTCCCAGCTCATCGCGCAGCTCCTGCCCGAGTTCGTGCTGGAGGACCCCCTCTTCGCGGCTGTGATCGACGACCGGGAACTCGACGAGGTACCCGGCAAGCTGGCCGGGCTCACGGTCGCCGAGTGGCTGCCGCGCCGCAGGTTCCGGCCGCCGACGGTCGGTCCGGACGCGAGCGTCATGCACATCGCCGCGCTCATGGCCCGCACGCACACTCCGCTGGTCGCCGTCGTCGAACGGGACGGTGACCAGCCCCGGCTCGCTGGGGCCGTGACGGCCGCCCGTCTGATGGAACGACTCGTCGGAGGATCGTGAACGGCTGGCAGAGCTGGGCGGCGATCGCCGTCTTCGTGGCCACGTACGGCCTGATCATCAGTGAGAAGATCCACCGCGTGGGCGCCGCCCTGGGCGGCGCCGCGCTGATGCTGGCCATCGGCGCCACCGACGACAAGTCGGCCTTCTTCTCCGAGCACTCCGGTGTCGACTGGAACGTCATCTTCCTGCTCATGGGCATGATGATGATCGTCGGTGTACTGAAGAAGACCGGCATGTTCGAGTACTTGGCCATCTGGGCGGTCAAGCGGGCGCGGGCCAAACCCTTCCGCGTCATGGTCATGCTCGTCGTGATCACGGCAGTGGCGTCGGCACTGCTGGACAACGTCACCACGGTCCTGCTGATCGCCCCGGTGACCCTGCTGGTGTGCGAACGGCTCATGCTGCCCACAGCCCCGTTCCTCATCGCCGAGGTGTTCGCCTCCAACATCGGCGGCACCGCCACCCTGGTCGGCGACCCACCCAACATCATCATCGCCAGCCGCGCCGGCCTGACCTTCAACGACTTCCTGGTCCACCTCGCCCCGCTCTCCGCGATCCTGGTCGTGGTCCTCGTCGTGCTGTGCCGGTTCCTCTTCCGCAAATCCTTCGTCTACGACGAGACACGCGCCGAGGAGGTCATGGCACTGGAGGAGAAGGAGGCCATCCGCGATCACCGGCTGCTCGTCCAGGGGCTGGTCGTCCTCGCTCTGGTCGTCCTCGGATTCGTGCTCCACCCTGTCCTGCACTACGAGCCGAGCGTCGTCGCCCTGCTCGGCGCCGGCCTGCTCACAGCGATCTCGGCCGTCGAGACCGGCGAGGTACTGGGCGAGGTCGAGTGGCCCACCCTCGCGTTCTTCGCGGGGCTGTTCATCATGATCGGCGGGCTGATCGAGACCGGCGTGATCGGTGAGGTCTCCCGCTCCCTCGCGGACGCCATCGGCGACAACGAACTCGGCGGCTCCATGCTGCTGGTGAGCGCCTCGGCCGTACTGTCCGGCATCGTGGACAACATCCCCTACGTGGCCACGATGGCCCCGATCACCGCCGACCTGGTGCAGAACATGGGAGGCGCGAGCGATCATGTGATGTGGTGGGCCCTGGCCATCGGCGCGGACCTCGGCGGCAACGCCACCGCGATCGGCGCGAGCGCCAACGTCGTCGTCCTCGGCATCGCCGAGCGCAACCGGCAGCCCATCACCTTCTGGCAGTTCACCAGGTACGGCCTGGTGGTCACCGTCGTCACCGTTGCGCTCTCGGTGCCGTATGTGTGGCTGCGCTACTTCGCGCTCGCCTAATGGGACTTGCCGGGGCGTAGAGACTCGGTGCCGTAGCCGCCAGCAGGTGAGCACTTTCATCGCCTGAAGCACGTGACTTCTGAGGTCAGACCGTGCCCCTGCTGGTCGGCCGGGAGGCCA
>NZ_VZRB01000020.1 GCF_008806595.1 Streptomyces luteolifulvus
CACTGGTTCCGCCGGTTACGCACCCGCTGGGAGATCCGCGACGACATCCACGAAGCCTTCCTCAGCCTGGCCTGCGCAATCATCTGCTGGCGACGACTGAAGAACCTCTCACTTTGTTAGGAGTTCTAAGCCTCCGTCGCGTCGGGCAGCTGTGGACTGCCCGACACAGGGTGTGTCCAGTCCCAGCGAGACATCCTGCTCGTCCGGCTCACCGGCCCTGCACTGAAACAGCATGATGAAGCCGTCGCCGTCTTCTTCCTCGGCGATGCCTGCCTCGATGAAGCAGTCGTCTTCAAGGTCTATCTGCGCTCCGGCGGCACGGGCAACGAACCTGTAGGTCATGCCAGTCTTCTATCAGCGCGCGAACCCGTCCTCTCTGACCTGCGAGGATTAACCATGAGCGACGTCCCTCATAAGGTCAACGATCCCTGGAGCGTCGAACCCCCCGCGATCAGCCGGGCCGGTCAGGTTCTCGATGCCTGAAGCGCCATGACCAGCTGACCCGTGACCAGCAGAAAGGGGCTCCCGGCTGTGGCAGCCGGGAGCCCCTTTTCCGGGTGCAGGTTCCTCAGAACGTGCCCAGCTTCACGATCGACAGCAGGGCGATCAGCTGGATCGCCGACGCGCCCAGCGCCTTCTGCCACGGCAGGTCGTGGGAGCGGCTGACCATGAGGGTCAGCAGGGCGCCCGCCGCGACCCAGGTGGCCCAGCCGAGGGCCTGGACGAAGGTTGCCTCGCCGCCGAAGAACATCGCGAAGACGAGGCGGGGGGCGTCCGTGAGGGACATGATCAGCATGGAGAGGCCGACCGTGGGCTGCCACGCGCCGTCGCCGCCGAGCTGGCGGGCCAGGGTGTGGGTGACCACGCCCAGGACGAAGGCGCTCAGCACCATCGCCACGGCCGTCGTCAGGACGATCGGGACCGCGTTCGACAGGGTGGCGTTGATCGCGTCCTTGCGGGCGGTGTCGAAGCCGAAGACGGCGAGCAGGCCGTAGAGGAAGGTGACGGTGAGGGCGGGGCCCCACATCGTGTAGTCACGCATCTGGAGGAAGGTCCGGGCGGGGGACAGGATGATGCCCCTCAGCAGGTCCTTCCAGTGCAGGCGGGGGCCGACCGGGCCCGCCGGGGCCGAGCCCGCGCGGTAGGTCCCGCCCTGGTGGTACGGGTCCTCGCCGACCGAGAACGCCTGGGTGTGGCCCGGGTTGTTGGCGGCGTACGGGTCCGGGCCGCCGTGCTGCTGGTGGCCGCCGTCGCCGAAGTACTCCGGCTCGTCGCCGTAGCCGCCGTGGCCGCCGCCCTGGGGCCACTGGCCACCGCCTTGCGGCGGGTACGGCTGCGGCGCCGACGGGTAGCCGTGCGACGGTCTCCGGGGCGTCTGCTGTCCGTACGGAGGTTGTTGGGGGCGCGCTTGCGGAGCGCCGTTGTTCCGGCCGCCGCGTCCGATCCTGAATCCAGCCACGCTCTCGAACGTACCTGGTCCCGGAGAGTGGTGTGCCGGGCCCGGGCATCCGGGCCCGGCATTGGGTCCGAGCTGTGACATCCCCTAGGGGGACGGTGGTCAACTGTCCGTGGGCCATCGGGGTATTGCCCTACGGGGCGTACGAGGCGTACGGGGAGTACGGACCGTACGCCCGCTCGGTTGAGGAAGCCCGTTCCGATCCCGGTGACCGTCTGCGGGCTCCAGGAGGAGCGGGCGCCGGTCAGGCCGCCGGAGCCGCCGCGCAGGACATGGACGCAGCCCTGAGGCGGGGCGGTGAGGGGGAGCGGGCTGAGGCCCGCCGCCAGGAGTGCGGCGAGGGCCGTTGCCATGCCCATGAGCCGGTCGGTCCTTCGGCGGTCAGCCCGCGAGTACGTCGCCGAACAGCGCGTCGCCCGCGGGGCCGCCCAGCGCCGTGCCGGTGAAGCTCTTCGAGCCGCGGGTCGTAATGCCGGACGTCGTGGACTCGAAGAGCCACATGGCGCCGTCGCCGGTGTTCTCGTTCACGGCGGAGGCGACCAGCTCGGCGCGGCCGTTGCCGTCCGCGTCCGTGAGCTGGACGGCGCCGAGCCGAAGAAGTCGAGCGACTCGGCGGTACCCGGGGACGCCGGTCGTGTTCTGGGAGAAAGCCTTCGCGCCCGTCAAGGTCGGGGAAGGGCGGCGGCGGTCATGGTCAACCGCCCAGTGTCGCGCCGTACTTGGGGCTGCCCGTCGTGGCGACGCCCGTCGTCGGCGGGCCGAACGTCGTCGAGCCCGTGGTCGTCACACCGGTCGCGGTGCCGCGCAGGGACCAGACGGCGCCGTCACCGGCGTTCTCGCCGGGACCGCCGACGGTGAGGTCCGCGCGGTGGTCGCCGCTCTGGTCGGCGAGGACGACCCGGGCGCCGAAGTGGTCGTTCTTCTCGGCGGTGCCGGGCACGCCCGTGGTGTTCTGCGTGTAGGTCCTGGCGCCCTGGGTGTTCAGGCCGGAGGCCGAGCCGTACAGGACGGTGACCGCGCCGGCGGCCGTGGCGCTGCCGGAGGTCTCGCCGGAGGAGCCGATCGCCAGGTCGGCGTGGCCGTCGCCGTTGATGTCGCCGAGTGAGAGGCCGCCGCCGAAGCCGTCGCCCGTCTCCGCCGCGCCGGGGACGCCCGCGGTGTCCTGCGTGAGGACCAGGCGGGCGCGGGTGATGTCGACGCCGTCCGGGCCGCCGTAGACGACGGTGACCTTGCCGCCCTTGGCTCCGGACGGATCGGCGGAGGTCTCCCGGGGGTTGCCGACCGCGATGTCCGCGTGGCCGTCGCCGTCGATGTCGCCGATGGCGGAGACATGACCGTCGGGCAGGCGCTGGAGCCAGTCGGTGTAGTTGCTGATACGGCCGTCCGCCAGGGCGGTGATCGTGTCGTCGGTTCCGGCCACCCGGCCGTGCACGACCAGGCTGTCGAAGCCCTGGCCGGTGACGTCGCCGGCGGAGAGGTGGGTGATGCCGTACGCGTCGGACCAGGAGTGGGACGCGCCCCATTCGAAGGACGCTCCCGAACCGCTGTTGAGGGCACCGGACTTGGTGATGGGCCCTTGGACGAAGGTGAGGTTGTTGGGACCGGTGGTGCCGACGGCGACGTCGGTGTCGCCGTCGTCGTCGAGGTCGCCCGCGGCCAGTGACTGACCGAAGCGGTCCTGGTCGCGGTAGAACCAGTTCGGCAGCGTACGGGCGCCGGAGAGGCCGGACTTCGAGCCCCAGACGATCACCACGGTGCCGTCGTTGGTGTCGTTGCCGTCCTCGCCGGGCGCGCCGATCAGCAGGTCGGCGTAGCCGTCGGTGTTCAGGTCGGCGGAGGCGACGGACGTGCCGAAGGCGTCGCCGGTCTCCGCGCTGCCGGGGATGCCCGCCGTGTTCTGGGTGATCAGGGTGTGGGTGGAGCTCCTGAGGCCGCTCGCGCTGCCGTAGACCACGGAGACCGCGCCGGCCTGGGACTTTCCGGCGACGGTGGCGGCCGGGGCGCCGATCGCCACGTCGGCCCGGCCGTCCCCGTTGAAGTCGTACGGGGCGGCTGCCGTGACGGCATGGGCGGCGGGGCCGGACAGTGTGAGCGGGGCGAGGGAGGCCGCGAGCAGGACGGCCAGTCGACGGTACGTCACTGGGCGATCTCCCAGCCGAGGTAGGCACCGGACTTGAGACCGACGTCCTTGGCCATCACGGACACGGCGTTCGTGGTCGTCAGTCCGGAGGAGGTGCCGCGCAGGATCGTGACGGCGCCGGAGCCGTTCTCGTAGCCGGAGCCCGTGACCAGGTCGGCGCGGCCGTTCTTGTTGATGTCGACGAGACGGACCGACGCGCCGAAGGCGTCGTCGTTCTCGCTGCTGCCCGGCACGCCCGTGGTGTTCTGCGTGTACAGCTTGGCGCCCGAGGTTTTCAGCCCGGTGGCCGAGCCGAACAGGATCGTCACCGCACCCGAGTCCCTGGCCGAGCCGTTGTCCTCGCCGTAGGCGCCGACCGCGACATCGGCAAAGCCGTCGCCGTTGATGTCCCCGGTGGCGAGCGCCACGCCGAACCGGTCTTCGGCCTCGCCCGCGCCGGGCACGCCCGCGGTGTCCTGGTGGATGACGGTCGGGGTCTGCTCCGGGTCGGGGCCGTCCGGGCCGCCGTACCAGACGCTGATCTGGCCGCCCTTGTGGCCGACGGGCTTGTCGGAGCGGGGGTCCTCGTGGTCGCCGAGGACGAGGTCGCCGTAGCCGTCGCCGTTGATGTCGCCGACCACACCCTGGTGGCCGTCGGCCCCCGGCAGCTTGGTCTCGATGTAGTCCGACTCGGGGTGGTCCTCGTTCCCGGGGTCGTAACTGAGGTAGCCGATGACGCCGCCGTGGTCGCTCTCGAGGGTGTACGGGTACACGCGCTCGGCCCGCTTGTCGCCGTTGAGGTCGCCCGCGAACACCTCGTACGTCGTGCCGACCTCGTAGACGTCGGTCTGGTTCAGCGGGGCACCGGTGCGGGCGAACGGGCCCCGGTACAGGCCGGTGTAGGTCTGGCCGGTGACGGTGAGGTCCGTCTTGCCGTCGCCGTTGAAGTCGCCGGTCGCCATGGCGGAGGAGAAGCCGCCCCACTCGGCGAGCCGGCCGGACGGTGCGGGCAGGGTCGCGCCGCCGGACAGGCCGGACTTGCCGCCCCAGATGATCGTGGCGGCACCGACGCCGTCGCGGTCGCCGATGCTCTCGCCCGGCGCGCCCACGACCAGGTCCGAGTAGCCGTCGCCGTCCAGGTCGCCGGCGGCGAGGCTGCCGCCGAAGGAGTCGAACTCCTCGGCCGTACCCGGGACTCCGGTGGAGTTCTGGGTGATCACCGTCCTCCGGGCGGCGGAGACGCCGGAGGACGAGCCGTACAGCACGACGACGGCACCGGCGTTCATGGCGGTGCCGACGGTCGTGCCCGACGCGCCGATCGCCACGTCCCGGTAGCCGTCGCCGTTGAAATCGCCGGACAGCCCCGAGGGGGCGGCGGTGGCCGTGGTGGCGGGCAGGACCGTGAGCAGGCCGGTGGTGAGGGTTGCGGCCAGCAGAAGGGTGCGCTTGCGCAAGTCGGTGCTCCGTGAAGGGGTGCGGCCGGGCCCGTCGGTGCGGGCCCGGCCTGTCGGTCGAGCGAGGTCCTACGGCGGCTCGGCGGCCGCTTGTACGGCGCGTCGACGGCCGCTTTACGACGGCTCAGTCGGCGAAGTTCGCGCCGAAGTACGGCGTGCCCGTCGTCGAGACGCCCGTCCGCTGCGGGGCGACCGAGTGCGAGCCGGTCGTGGTGATCTTCGTGCCGTTGGAGGGCAGATAGGTGACCATGCCGTCGCCCGCGTTCTCGGCGGAGCCCACGACGAGGTCGGCCCTGCCGTCGCCGGTGACGTCGTCGAGCTTGACGTCGAGGCCGAACATGTCGTTGTCCTCGGCGGTGCCGGGCACGCCCGCGGTGTCCTGGGAGAAGGACTGGGGGGCGGCCGTGGTGTCGAGGCCGCTCGCCGAGCCGTAGAGGACGGTGATCGTGCCGGTGTCGGTGTCGGGGCCGATGTTCTCGCCGGCGACGCCGATCGCGAGGTCGAGGAACCCGTCGTCGTTGACGTCGCCGAGGTCGAGCTCGTAGCCGAACCAGTCGTTGGTCTCGGCGGTGCCGGGGACGCCCGCGGTGTCCTGGGTGATGCCGGTGGCGGCGCCGGTGAGCGGGCCGCCGTCGGACCCGCGGGTGACCCAGACCTTGCCGCCCTTGCCCGAGTCGGGGATCGGGGTGCCGTCCTCGGTGGTGGTGTTCCAGGAGGCACCGCTGACGATGTCGCCGTAGCCGTCGGCGTCGATGTCGCCGATCGCGGTGATCACGCCGGGCTTGAGGGTCTGGGCGGAGGAGATGTTCAGGCCGCTCGCGGTACCGGGGATGTAGTAGTTGCGGTTCCAGCCGTAGACGCTGTCGGTCTCGTAGCCGTCGACCACGAGGTCGGTCTCCTGGCCGCCGTTGATGTTGCCGGCGGTCAGGTTCAGCGGGCCGCCCGCGTCGGTGCCCTGGATCGGGGGCTTGATCGTGTACTTGCCGCCCGGTGTGCCCGAGGAGCTGAAGCCGCCCTTGAGGACGTAGATGGTCGCCGCGTTGCTGCCGACGGCGAGGTCGGCCTTGCCGTCGCCGTCGAAGTCGCCGGCGGCCAGGTTCTTGCCCCAGAGGTCGTGCGCGGACGGGGCCGGGTCGGTGACGGTCGAGCCGCCGTGGAGGCCGGATGCCGAACCCCACAGGATGGTGACGAGGCCGGCGTCGGTGTCGCTGCCGGAGTCCTCGCGCGGGGCGCTGACCGCGAGGTCGTCGTAGCCGTCGCCGTTGAAGTCGGCGTAGGCGGAGTCCGAGCCGAAGGCGTCGCCGGTCTCCGAGGTGCCGGGGACGCCGGCGGAGTTCTGGCTGATGGCGGAGCTGGGGGTGTCGTCCGACACGCCGGCGGCGGTGCCGTAGAGGGCGACGATCTGTCCGGCGGTCTTCTTGCCGTTCACATAGGCACCGGCGGCGGAGAAGGCGACATCGCCCTTGCCGTCGCCGTTGAAGTCGGCCTGCGGGACCGACGTGGAGTCGGCGGCCGTCGCCGTGGCGGCGGAGAAGGTGAGGAGACCGCCCGTCAGCGCGGCGGCGGCGGCCGACGCGAGGGCGAGTCGCAAATGCGCGTGCATGCGGGTTCTCCTGCGGCATGCGGGGATGCCTGGCGGGGCATCCGCAGTCGATGGGATGCGGGCCGCCCGTGGAGGCCTGGAGTCGTCCCGGCGTCCACGGGGGCGCTCGCGATCATGAGACCTTTGCCGAGGAGTAAGGGTTGTACGTGAGTTCGGTTATTTTTTGGGACCGGTGAGACCAGAGGGGCCGAAGAAGCCAGTGAATGAGGCCGCGTGAGGCCAGAGAGATCGGTGAGACCGGTGAGGCCGGTGAGTCCGGTCAGCCCGCCAGGTCCGTGCCGAACGCGCCGCCCTGGGCGGTCGACAGTCCGAGCTTCGTCGGGCCGAAGGTGATGGACGCCGTCGTCGAGTACAGCGTCGGCGCCGCGCCCGGCAGGAACCATGCGGCGCCCGCGGGGTCGTTCTCCTGGGCGGCGATCGCCGTGAGGTCCGCGCGGCCGTCGCGGTTGACGTCGGACGCGAGCAGCGTGGCCCCGAAGTTGTCGACGGACTCGTTGGTGCCCGGGACACCGGGGCTGTCCTGGGTCAGGAACACCGCCCCGGTCGTCGTGAGGCCCGACGCCGAGCCGCGCAGGAGGGTGACCGCGCCCGCGGAGGAGATGTAGTCGGCGTCGTCGCCGAAGGACTCGCCGGAGGCGCCGACCGCGAGGTCCCCGTAGCCGTTCTTGTCGAAGTCGCCGATCGCCAGCGCTCCGCCGAACCCGTCGCCGTACTCGGAGGAGTCCGGGACGCCCGCGGTGTTCTGGGTGTACGAGACACGGCGGGTGGCGCTCGGGCCCGACCCGGTGCCGTGGATGACGTGGATCCTGCCGCCCTTGGCGGCGGACGGCTCGCTGTCCGGGTCCTGGGGGACGCCGAGGGCGATGTCGCCGTAGCCGTCCTTGTCGAGGTCCCCGATGGCCGCGGTCGCGGCGGGGCGCAGGGTCGCCGCCCTGCTCAGGCCGCTCGCCGTGCCCTTGTAGTAGACGGCCGTGGCCAGGTGGTCGCCGTTGGGCTTCTGGCCGGTCACCACCAGGTCGGCCTTGGTGTCGCCGCTGACCCGGCCCGCTGTCAGGACCGGCCTGTCGATGCCGGGGGAGTAGGAGGAGACGCTCCCCGTGGCGCCGGACCTGGTGAAGGGACCGCGGACCAGCCGGATCCGGTAGGCGGGATCGGCGGCGCTGCTCTGCGCGGAGATCGCCAGGTCCGGCTTGCCGTCGCCGGTGAAGTCCGCCGCGGCGATGCTCAGGCCGAAGTAACTCCCGTACAGCGGCTGGGGGTTCTTCACCGTCGTACCGCCGGACAGGCCGGCGGCCGAGCCCCAGACGACGACCACCGTGCCGGCGTCCTCGGCGGATCCGGCCTTCTCGTGCTGTGCGCCGACGACGAGGTCGCTGTAGCCGTCCCGGTTGAGGTCGGCGACGGCGACCTGGTCGCCGAACCGGTCGTCCTTCTCGGCCTCTCCCGGGATGCCGGCGGTGTTCTGGCTGATGACCTTGTGCCGGGCGGGGTCGAGGCCGGTGGCGCCGCCGTACACGACCGCCACCTGTCCGGCCCATGCCTTGCCGCCGACCGTGGCGGCCGGGGCGCCGATCGCCACATCGCGGTAGCCGTCGCCGTTGAAGTCGCCCTGGAGGCCGGAGGGTGCGGCCGAGGCGGGGCCGGCCGGCAGGGCCAGCGGCGTCAGGCCCGCGACGACCAGCGCGGCGAGGGCCGGGGCGGTGCGGAGGGGGTGCTTCACTTCCGTGTCTCCAGATCGGTGGGCGGTGTCGGTCCGCGAGTTGTCGCGATCATGTGACCTTCGGCAAGTGGGCAGGGTTGCACGGGAGTTCGATGAACCTTGAGGGCCGCCGCGCTGCCGCGCCCGCTGTCGCCGTGGTGTCGCGCCCGCCGTCACCGCCGTGTCGCGCCTGCCGTCCGGGCCGGGGCGAACGGTTCTGCCGTCCCCTCTGGGGCTGATGGTGCATATGTGGTGAAAGTGGGCCTGTGATCCTATTTTGGTGACTATCGGTCCGACCCCATGGACAGGACGGTCATGTCACCACCTCGCGTACTCGTCATCGAGGACGACCCGGACGTGAGCGCCCTGCTGGCGCGGCACTTCCGTGAGCTGGGCTGCCCCGTGGCCGCCGCGCACACCGGCGAGGAGGGACTCGATCTCGCCTTCGCGGACCCGCCGGACATCGCGGTCGTCGACATGATGCTGCCCGGCATCGACGGCCGGGAGGTCATCCGCCGTATGCGGGCGGACGAGCGCACGACCGGCTGCCACGTGGTCGTGTCCACGGTCCTGGACAAGGACGAGGTGAGGGACCTGGCGGACGATCTGCTGGCCAAACCGTTCCGGCAGTCGTCGGTGGCGCGGCTCGTGAGCTCCTACCGGAGCTCCGTGTCCGGGAGTTCCGTGCCGGAGGAGGAGTAAATGGCGCGTGTCCTAGTGGCCGACGACGACGCGGACATCCGGGATCTGGTGGCCTTCAAACTGACCCAGAGCGGTCATGAGGTCACCGCCGTGGAGGACGGCATGGCGGCGCTGAAGGCCGCGCGCGAGCAGCCGGTGGACCTGGCGCTGCTCGACATCCGGATGCCGGGGATGTCCGGACTGGACGTCTGCCGGGAGCTGCGCGCGGCAGCCGAGACCGCCACCCTGCCCGTCATCATGATCACCGCCCGGTCCCAGGAAGGGGACGTCGAGGTGGGCTTCGCGGCGGGCGCCGACGACTACATCATCAAGCCGTTCAGCCCACGGGAGCTGTCCAGCCGGGTCACCGCGGTGCTCAGCCGGGCGGAGCGGTGATACCGCCAGGGTTTGTGCGAGGCGCGCTGCTGTGCCTGCCGGCCCTCGTCCTGGCGCTGAGCCTGCTGATCGTCTCCAACCGTTTCGTCCGCAGGGTCCAGCAGCGCAGACGCGAACGGCGCGCGGAACCGGTGCGCGGCCTGCTGCTGGAGCTGCTGTGCGCGGAGGAGGACGAGCAGAGCGAGCTGCTGAACCGGCTCGCGGCGGTCGACAAGCGGACCTGGACCGCCCTGGAACCGTCCCTGACGGCGCTGCTGGAAAAGGTCTCCGGTGCCGCCCGCACGGCATTGATCCGCCTGTACGAGCTGCGCGGGGCCCCCGAGGGCGCCGTCGCCGACCTGAGGAGTCACAGCGCGGCCCGGCGGGGGCGTGCCGCACAGGTGCTCGGCCAGCTCTCGCACCGCGCCGCGGAGCCGGCGCTGTGCCGTCTGCTGACCGACCGCGACCCCGAGGTCCGGCTGGTCGCCACCCGGGCGCTGGGCCGCAGCGGGGGTGCGGAGTCCGTGGCGCACCTGCTGGAGTCCCTGCACGGATCGCGGACGGTGCCGCCCCCTTCGGTCACCATGGCGCTGGTCTCGATGGGGCCCGAGGTCCAGCGCAGTGTCGCGGCCGGGCTGGAACATCCCGAGCCCCTCGCCAGGGCCGTGGCCATCGAGGTGCTCGGCGTGACCGGGGTGGTCTCCCGTACGTCCGAGATCGCCCGCGCACTGCGCGAGGACCCCTCCAACGAGGTACGGATCAAAGCGGCCCGCGCGCTGGGCCGACTGGGCATGCCCGAAGGCCTGCAACCGCTGCTGGACGCCGTCGCACCAGGTCAGCCGCTCGCCCTGCGCATCGTGGGCACCGGAGCGCTGGGCAATCTGGGAGCCGTCTCCGCGACGGACCGGCTGGCGGAACTGCTCGGCGATCCCGACCGGCATGTGGCCGGGGCCGCGGCCCGCTCGCTGCTGCGGCTCGGCCCGGCGGGGCACGCCGCGCTGCACGAGGCGGCGGCCGGCGTCCGCGGCGGTTCGGCGGCCGCCCAGGCCGGGGCGGCCCTTTCCGAGGCCGCGGTCCAGGGCCGCCACGACGTCCGCGTGGAGGTGGCGCTGTGAGCACGATGGCCGACGGACCGTGGGACTCGCTGCTGGGCGCGGCGCACACGCTGATCTCGGTCTGCGACACCGTGATCATCAGCTACTTCCTCTTCATCAACACCGGCCATCTGATCCTGATCTTCATCGCGCTCGGAGAGTTCGTCAGACGGAGACGCCGGGCACCCTTCGCGGGCTACGACGACGCCGCCACCAGTCCCTTCACCCCGCCGGTGTCGGTGATCATGCCCGCGCACAACGAGGCGGCCGGGATCGCCGAGGCGGTGCGGGCGATGCTGCTGCTGCGCTATCCGATGTTCGAGATCATCGTCGTCGACGACGGCTCCACCGACGGCACCGTGGAGGCCCTCGGCGAGGCCTTCGACCTCGCCGAGGTGGAGTACGTGATCCCCGACGACGTTCCGGTACGTGGCGCGGTCACCTCGGTCCACATGCCCCGGGGCGGTCCGGTGCCCCTGGTGGTGGCCCGCAAGGTCAACGGCGGCAAGGCCGACGCGCTCAACGTCGGGATCAACCTGGCGCGCTATCCCCTGGTGTGCATGGTGGATGCCGACTCGATCCTCGACTCCCAGGCCCTGCTCGCGGTGGCCAAGCCCTTCGCCGACGACCCGCTGCGGGTGGTCGCCACCGGCGGTGTGGTCGGCCTCGCCAACGGTTGCACCGTCGTGGCCGGCCGGGTCGTCGAGCCGCACGTGCCGAGGGACACGCTCGGACGGATCCAGGTCGTCGAGTACCTGCGCGCGTTCTTCCTCGGCCGCACCGGCTGGTCCAAGGTCGGCGGCCTGCTGATCATCGCCGGGGCCTTCGGCCTGTTCCGCCGGGACGCCCTCGTGGCGGTCGGCGGCATGGACCCGGACTGCATCGGAGAGGACGCCGAACTGGTCATCCGGCTCCACGCCCATCTGCGCGACCAGGGCCGTACCTACCGCATCGCGTTCGTCACCGAGCCGATCTCCTGGAGCGAGGCGCCCTCGCAGCTGAAGGTCCTGGCCCGCCAGCGACGGCGCTGGCACCGCGGACTGACGGAGATCCTGCTCAAGCACCGCCGTATGATCGCCAACCCGCGTTACGGCCGCATCGGACTTGTGGCACTGCCCTTCTACGTCGTCTTCGAACTGCTGGCCCCGCTGGTGGAGCTCGCGGGCCTGGTTCTGATGCCCCTGGGCGTGCTCATCGGCGCGGTGAACGTGGACTTTCTGTGGCGCTTCATGCTCGCCGCCTATGCCTACGCCCTGGTGGTGAGTCTGCTGTCGGTGGCGGTGGAGGAGTACGCCTTCCACCGGTTCACGCGCTGGCGGGACGTGTGGGGCGCCCTCGTCGGGGTGGTCGCGGAGAACATCGGCTACCGGCAGCTGACCGCCTGGTGGCGGCTGCGCGGCATGTGGGACGGGCTGCGCCGCACGCCCCAGGAGTGGGGCGCGATGGCCCGTACCGGATTCGGCACGGACGACCCGGTCAAGGAAGGCGGAGGTGATCGTGCGTGAGCGGAATCCTCGGCCGGGGCGGCGGGACGGTCGGTCGTCGGCTCGGGTTCGCGTTCGGCCTGTTGATCTTCCTGATCGCGCTGTGCGGTGCCGGCGCGCTGATCGGTGCGGAGCGACTGGACAACGAGTACGACGAGATCATCGACCATGTGGACCCCGCCGGGGACGACGGGCTGCTCCTGCGCTCCACGGCCGTCGGCGCGCAGCGTGCGGTGCGCGGCTATCTGATCACCGGCGACCCGAGGGAGCTCGCCGCCTTCCGCCAGGCCAGGGACCGCGTCCCGTCGATCATCGACGATCTTCGTGGGTACGGCGTCGCGGACGAGGGCCTTCTCACGGCGCAGCAACGGGAGCTCACGGCGTACTTCCGCTTCGTGGAGCGGCAGACGCGCGCGGTCCCGAGAAGCGAGCGGGCGGCCGTCCTCACCCGCGAGGCCACGCGTCGGTTCCGGGCGTTCGAGCGGACCAACGACCAGCTGGGTGTCCAGCTGGCCGCCGCGGAGGAGCGGATGCAGGACCACGCCGACACGGTGATCCGGTACGGCGTGGGCGGGCTCGGCGCCCTGCTGGTCGTGGGCCTGGCCGCGGCCGTCTTCACCTCGGTGCGCACCACGCGTGCCCTGAAGCGTCCGCTCCGCAACGTCGAGGCGACGCTCGACCGGCTCGCCGCGGGTGACCGCACCGCGCGCGCCACGCCGGAGGGACCGGCGGAGATCAAGGCGGTGGCGATCTCGGTGAACGCGCTCGCCGACGAGCGTGACCGGCTGCGGGCGATCGAGGAGGAGCGCGCCCGGCTGTCGGGGATCGCCCGGAACACCGGCATCCGGATCCGGGAGAACCTCGACGTCGACCAGGTGCTCGACCACGCGGTCGTGGGGATCGGGGCGGGCCTGGACGCCGACTACGTCTTCATCACGCTCGCCGGTGAAGACCGCTCCGTATTCCCCGTGGCCCGGGCCTGGGGTGCCAAGGAGGGCCTGCTCAGCGCCGCGGAGCAGCAGTCGCTGCCCGGGGCCCCCGCCGAGATGGTCCGCGACCACTATCGGCGGGGGACGACCTGGGAGATCGCCGACCTGCCCCGGTACCTGTCCGAGACCACACCCGTGCCGGGTGGCCCGGGTACCTGGGGCGAGACGGGCATTCCGGCGGAGAACCGCGTCGCCGCGTCGGCGCTGGGCCTGGTCTCCGCGCTGATCGCCCCCATGGGGGTGGGAGAGGAACCGATCGGCACCGTGTGCCTGGCCCGTACCAGCGCCGACCGCCCCTGGCGCCCGGTGGAGATCGAGACCGCGGAGTCCATGACCAGCGGCGTCGGACGGGCCCTGCACAGCGCCCGGCTCTTCAAGCAGGAGACGGATCTGGTGGACAAGCTGCGCGCCCTGGACAAGGCCAAGAGCGACTTCCTGTCCACCGTCTCCCATGAGCTGCGCACCCCGCTGACCAGCATCGTGGGCTATATCGAGCTGCTGAAGGACGAGGACACCGGGTCACTGACCCCGCCCCAGGTGCACATGCTGGACATCGTGGACCGCAACGCGAACCGGCTGCGGGCGCTGATCGAGGACCTGCTCACCCTCTCCCGGATCGAGTCGGGGGCGTTCACCTCCCGCAAGGCTCCGGTCGACCTGCGTCAGCTGGTGTCGTCGGCGACCGATGCGATCAGGCCGGCCGCCAAGGCCGCGTCCGTCTCCCTGGTGACGGAGTGCCCGGACCGGCCGCTGATCATGGAGGCGGACGGCGAACAGCTCGACCGGGTGCTGATGAACCTGCTGTCCAACGCGGTCAAGTTCACCCCGGAGGGCGGGAAGGTGAGCGTCCGGGCCCACCGGCACGACGGCGAGGTGCTGCTGAGCGTCAGCGACACGGGCATCGGGATCCCGGCGAAGGAACAGGAGAAGCTGTTCACACGGTTCTTCCGTGCCTCCAACGCCACCGACGCGGCCATCCCGGGCACCGGTCTGGGGCTGACGATCGTGCGCACGATCGTGGCGAACCACGGCGGTGAGACGCAGGTGCACTCCGAGGAGGGCCGGGGCACCACGATCACCGCGAGGCTGCCGCTCGCCGACGCGGACCGACCGGCCGGGGACGACTGAACGGCGCGGCCGCGCATGCCGGTTCAGACCGTGAGGACCACCCGAAGGGCAAGAACGCCGCCTCCCCGCATCATGCGGGGAGGCGGCGTTCTTGCCCTTCGGGTGCGCGCAGGCGCGTTACTTCACCGGCTCGGGCTCCGGCTCGCTCTCCGCCTCCGACGCGCCCGCCGGGGGCTCGTCGTCGACCGGGGTCTTGACCGACTCCAGCAGCAGCTGGGCGACGTCCACGACCTGGATCGACTCCTTGGCCTTGCCCTCGTTCTTCTTGCCGTTGACCGAGTCGGTCAGCATGACGAGGCAGAACGGGCAGGCGGTGGAGACGATGTCCGGGTTGAGGGAGAGGGCTTCGTCGACGCGCTCGTTGTTGATGCGCTTGCCGATCCGCTCCTCCATCCACATCCGCGCACCGCCGGCGCCGCAGCAGAAGCCGCGCTCCTTGTGGCGGTGCATCTCCTCGTTGCGGATGCCCGGGACGCTGGCGATGATCTCCCGCGGAGGCGTGTAGATCTTGTTGTGGCGGCCCAGGTAGCAGGGGTCGTGGTAGGTGATGATGCCCTCGACCGGGGTGACCGGGATCAGCTTGCCCTCGTCCACCAGGTGCTGGAGCAGCTGGGTGTGGTGGATGACCTCGTAGTCGCCGCCGAGCTGCGGGTACTCGTTGCCGAGCGTGTTGAGGCAGTGCGGGCAGGTCGCGACGATCTTCTTCGCGGACTTCGGCTTCCTCGACTCCGCCGTGATGTTGCCCTCGTCGTCCATCTCCTCGCCGAACGCCATGTTCAGCGCGGCCACGTTCTCCATGCCGAGCTCCTGGAACAGGGGCTCGTTGCCGAGGCGGCGGGCGGAGTCACCGGTGCACTTCTCGTCGCCGCCCATGATCGCGAACTTGACGCCCGCGATGTGCAGCAGCTCGGCGAAGGCCTTGGTGGTCTTCTTGGCGCGGTCCTCCAGGGAGCCGGCGCAGCCGACCCAGTACAGGTACTCGACCTCGGAGAGGTCCTCGATGTCCTTGCCGACGACCGGCACCTCGAAGTCGACTTCCTTCAGCCACTCCAGGCGCTGCTTCTTGGCCAGGCCCCAGGGGTTGCCCTTCTTCTCCAGGTTCTTGAGCATCGTGCCCGCCTCGGACGGGAACGCGGACTCGATCATCACCTGGTAGCGGCGCATGTCGACGATGTGGTCGATGTGCTCGATGTCCACCGGGCACTGCTCGACACAGGCGCCGCAGGTGGTGCAGGACCACAGGACGTCCGGGTCGATGACGCCGCCCGTGGCGAAGCCACTGTCAGATACCGGCTCGGCGGTGCCGATCAGCGGGCGCTCGGCCTCGGCCAGGGCCGCAGCGGGCACCGAAGCCAGCTGCTCCTCGGAGGCCTTCTCGTCGCCCTCCATCGTCTTGCCGCCGCCGGCGAGCAGGTAGGGCGCCTTGGCGTGCGCGTGGTCGCGCAGCGACATGATCAGCAGCTTCGGGGAGAGCGGCTTGCCGGTGTTCCAGGCGGGGCACTGCGACTGGCAGCGGCCGCACTCGGTGCAGGTGGAGAAGTCGAGCAGGCCCTTCCACGAGAACTGCTCGACCTGGGAGACGCCGAAGACGTCGTCGTCGCCCGGGTCGGTGAAGTCGATCGGCTTGCCGCCCGACGTCATCGGTTGGAGGCCGCCCAGGGCCGTCTCACCGGTCGCGTTGCGCTTGAACCAGATGTTGGGGAAGGCGAGGAAGCGGTGCCAGGCCACACCCATGTTGGTGTTCAGGCTCACCGTGATCATCCAGACCATGGTGGTGCCCAGCTTGATCATCGCGGTGAAGTAGACGAGGTTCTGGAGCGCGGTGAGGCTCAGGCCCTTGAACGCCAGGATCATCGGGTACGAGGCGAAGTACGCGGCCTCGTAGTGGTCCACGTGGTGCAGCGTGCCCTCGAGACCGCGCAGCACGTAGATCGCCAGACCGATGGTGAGGATGACGTACTCGACGAAGTACGCCTGGCCCATCTTGGAGCCCGCGAACCGTGACTTGCGGCCGGGCCGCGACGGCAGGTTCAGCAGGCGGATCGCCATCAGCGTGACGATCCCGACGGTGGTCATCGCCGCGATGAACTCGATGTACAGCTCGTACGGCAGGAACCCGCCGATGACCGGCAGCGTCCAGTCGGCCTCGAACAGCTGGCCGTAAGCGGTGATGATCGTCGGCGGCAGCGTCAGGAAGCCGATCGCCACGAACCAGTGGGCGAACCCGACGATGCCCCACCGGTTCATCCGGGTGTGGCCGAGGAACTCCCTCACCAGCGTCACGCTGCGCTGGTAGGGGTTGTCGGTCCGGGTGCCTGCGGGCACCGGCTGGCCGAGCTTGAAGTACCGGACGAACTGGCCGATGGCGCGTGCGAGCAGCGCAACGCCGACCACGGTCAGAACCAGCGACACGATGATCGCGGCGAGTTGCATTTGGGGGCTCCTCGGGCCTGCGAGGCTTTCTTCGAGCGAAATTACTAAGCGGTAACTTATGTAGTCCTCTGAGACTACCCGCATCCTGCGCCGCACTGTAGTCAGACGTGCGGTGATCTGTGCTACTGAGGCGGCCCTCAGTGATCTCATCGCGACGGCGCGCGGACTCATGTGCAATTCACCACATATCATCACATTCGGTTTAGCGTGGTCCCGTGCTCTACGGGATCGCCGCCGCCACCACCGCCCTCCTCTTCGCCGCCCTGCTCACCGCGCTGCTCAGGGCCCCCGCCCTGCGCCTCGGTGTGGTCGACCGACGACGGCAGCGGCCCGTTCCGCTGCTCGGGGGAGCGGCCGTCGTCCTCGCCACCTGTCTGGTGGTGGCGGCCGGCAGCTGGTTGGGGGTCGCGCCGCTCGGTGACGGGATGGGCCCGCTGCTCGCCGCCGGGGCCGCCGTCGCCGCGCTCGGGCTGGTCGCGGACCTGCGGCGGGTGAAGGCCCGGTTCCTGCTCGGCGGTACGGCCGTCGCGGCGGCCTGTGTGGTGCCGTACGACGAGACCGGGGTGCCCGCCGGGCTGCTCGCGGTGGCCTGGATCGTCCTCGTGGCCGTCGGCTTCAAGTCGCTCGACCACGCCGACGGGCTGGCGGGCGCGGTCGGAGTCGTGACCGCCTTCGGGGTCGGGGCCTGCGCGGCGGCCGAGGTGATGGACGGGCTCGCGGCCATGCTGAGTGTGCTGGCCGCCGCGCTGACCGGGTTCCTCATGCACAACTGGCATCCCGCGCGGATCGCCCTCGGGGCCTGCGGGTCCCTGTTCGTGGGCTTCGTGCTCGCCTCGGCCGCCGTGCTCACCCGCGCCGGACACGAGGTGGCGTCCAGCGCGGGCGTGCTGTTCGCGCTGACCGCGGCGGCCTGCGCCGACCTCGTCCTCGTCGCGCTGTCACGGCGGCTGGCCGGACGGCCCCTGCTGCGCGGCGGTCCCGACCATCTCGCCCACCGGCTGCGGCGGATCGGCCTCACCCCGCGGGGCGCGACGGTCCTGCTCGGTGCCGGCGCGTTCTGCGGGGTACTCGTCGGGGTCCTCGGCCATGTCGGCTGGACGGGCGGGACCGGCCCGCTGTGGGTGGCGGGGGTCGCCCTGGCCGTCGTACTGGGACTGCTGCGGGTCAGGGTGTACGGGCCGCGCAGACCGCCGGTTCACCCCCTGCGGGCACCTGCTCCTACCGCGTCTCACACCGCATCTGTGCAGGTCAGAGGGTAGTTGCGTGTAAGGAAAGGATAAGAGTTGAGTCCCCTGGACTCAGCTCTGTTGACCGCGCGGTGGCCGTCATGCACACTTGAGTCCGTTCCACTCAAGTCATTGCTGGAGGAATCAACCATGGCACGTGCGGTCGGCATCGACCTGGGCACGACTAACTCCGTCGTCAGCGTTCTGGAGGGCGGCGAGCCCACCGTCATCACCAACGCCGAGGGTGCCAGGACCACGCCGTCCGTCGTCGCCTTCGCGAAGAACGGTGAGGTGCTCGTCGGCGAGGTGGCCAAGCGCCAGGCCGTGACCAACGTGGACCGGACCATCCGGTCCGTGAAGCGTCACATGGGCACCGACTGGAAGATCGAGCTCGACGGGAAGCCCTTCAACCCGCAGCAGATCTCCGCCTTCATCCTGCAGAAGCTGAAGCGGGACGCCGAGTCCTACCTGGGCGAGAAGGTCACCGACGCGGTGATCACCGTCCCGGCCTACTTCAACGACTCCGAGCGCCAGGCCACCAAGGAGGCCGGCGAGATCGCGGGCCTCAACGTCCTGCGCATCGTCAACGAGCCGACGGCGGCCGCCCTGGCCTACGGCCTCGACAAGGACGACCAGACCATCCTCGTCTTCGACCTCGGCGGCGGCACCTTCGACGTGTCCCTGCTGGAGATCGGCGACGGCGTCGTCGAGGTGAAGGCCACCAACGGCGACAACCACCTCGGTGGTGACGACTGGGACCAGCGCGTCGTCGACTACCTGGTCAAGCAGTTCGCCGGCGGTCACGGTGTGGACCTCGGCAAGGACAAGATGGCCCTCCAGCGCCTCCGCGAGGCCGCCGAGAAGGCCAAGATCGAGCTGTCCTCGTCCACCGAGACCTCGATCAACCTGCCCTACATCACCGCGTCCGCCGAGGGCCCGCTGCACCTGGACGAGAAGCTGACCCGGGCTCAGTTCCAGCAGCTGACGGCCGACCTCCTGGAGCGCTGCAAGACGCCGTTCTTCAACGTCATGAAGGACGCCGGCGTCTCCATCAACGAGATCGACCACGTCGTCCTCGTCGGCGGCTCCACCCGGATGCCCGCCGTCGCCGAGCTCGTCAAGGAGCTGACCGGCGGCAAGGAGGCCAACAAGGGCGTGAACCCGGATGAGGTCGTCGCCATCGGCGCCTCGCTCCAGGCCGGTGTCCTCAAGGGCGAGGTCAAGGACGTCCTG
Organism: Streptomyces luteolifulvus; assembly: GCF_008806595.1. Classification (GTDB taxonomy): domain Bacteria; phylum Actinomycetota; class Actinomycetes; order Streptomycetales; family Streptomycetaceae; genus Streptomyces; species Streptomyces luteolifulvus. The sequence continues at coordinate 18,975 of NZ_VZRB01000020.1, forward strand.
CTCCTCGACGTCACCCCGCTGTCCCTCGGTATCGAGACCAAGGGCGGCATCATGACCAAGCTGATCGAGCGCAACACGACGATCCCGACGAAGCGTTCGGAGATCTTCACCACGGCCGAGGACAACCAGCCGTCCGTGCAGATCCAGGTCTACCAGGGCGAGCGCGAGATCGCGGCGTACAACAAGAAGCTCGGCATGTTCGAGCTGACCGGTCTGCCGCCGGCCCCGCGCGGTGTCCCGCAGATCGAGGTCTCCTTCGACATCGACGCCAACGGCATCATGCACGTCACGGCCAAGGACCTCGGCACGGGCAAGGAGCAGAAGATGACCGTCACCGGCGGCTCCTCGCTGCCGAAGGACGAGGTCGACCGGATGCGCCAGGAGGCCGAGCAGTACGCGGAGGAGGACCACCGCCGCCGCGAGGCCGCCGAGACCCGCAACCAGGGCGAGCAACTCGTCTACCAGACGGAGAAGTTCCTCAAGGACAACGAGGACAAGGTCCCCGGCGAGGTCAGGACCGAGGTCGAGGCCGCCGTCGAGGAGCTGAAGACCGCGCTCAAGGGCGAGGACACCACCGAGATCCGCACGGCCACCGAGAAGGTCGCCGCGGTCTCCCAGAAGGTGGGCCAGGCCATGTACGCCGACGCCCAGGCCGCACAGGGTGCCGCGGGCGGCGCCGACGCCGGTGCCGAGGCCCCGCGGGCCGACGACGACGTCGTGGACGCCGAGATCGTGGACGACGAGCGCAAGGACGGTGCCGCGTGACGGAGGAGACCCCGGGCTTCGAGGAGAAGCCCGACGTCCCCTCCGGCGCCACCCCCGACGACGCCGAGCCGCAGGCCGCCTCCCCCTCCGCGGGGGAGGGGGCGGCCCCGGCCGGGGACGCATCAGCACAGACCGCAGGCCTGACGGCCCAGCTGGACCAGGTCCGTACGGCGCTCGGCGAGCGCACGGCCGACCTCCAGCGGCTCCAGGCCGAGTACCAGAACTACCGCCGCCGCGTCGAACGCGACCGGATCACGGTCCGGGAGATCGCCATCGCGAACCTCCTGACCGAGCTCCTGCCTGTGCTCGACGACATCGGCCGCGCACGGGACCACGGCGAACTCGTCGGCGGATTCAAGTCCGTGGCGGAGTCGCTGGAGACCGTCGCGGCGAAGATGGGTCTGCAGCAGTTCGGCAAGGAGGGCGAGCCCTTCGACCCGACGATCCACGAAGCCCTGATGCACAGCTACGCGCCGGACGTCACGGAGACGACCTGCGTGGCGATTCTGCAGCCCGGGTACCGGATCGGCGAGCGCACCATCCGCCCCGCGCGGGTGGCCGTGGCCGAACCCCAGCCGGGGGCGCAGACCGTGAAGGCGGACTCCACGGACTCCGCGGAGGCGGGCGACGACAAGGAGAGCGGTGGCCCGGACGAGGGCTGAGCTTGACATGAGGAGAAAGGAGGGACGTCGAGGATGAGCACCAAGGACTTCATCGAGAAGGACTACTACAAGGTCCTCGGCGTCCCCAAGGACGCCACCGAGGCCGAGATCAAGAAGGCGTACCGGAAGCTCGCCCGCGAGAACCACCCGGACGCCAACAAGGGGAACGTCAAGGCCGAGGAGCGCTTCAAGGAGATCTCCGAGGCGAACGACGTCCTCGGTGACCCCAAGAAGCGCAAGGAGTACGACGAGGCGCGTGCCCTGTTCGGCAACGGCGGCTTCCGCCCGGGGCCGGGCGCGGGCGGCGGCTCGTTCAACTTCGACCTGGGCGACCTCTTCGGAGGCGCCCAGGGCGGCGGGGGAGCCGGCGGCTTCGGCGGCGGCGGGCTCGGTGACGTCTTCGGGGGCCTGTTCAACCGTGGCAGCTCCGGCACCCAGCGGGTGCAGCCCAGGCGCGGCCAGGACATCGACACCGAAGTCACCCTCAGCTTCACCGAGGCGATCGAGGGAGCGACGGTCCCGCTGCGGATGACCTCGCAGCAGCCCTGCAAGGCCTGTTCGGGCACCGGGGACAAGAACGGCAACCCGCGGGTGTGCCCTACCTGCGTCGGCACCGGCCAGGTGGCCCGGGGCTCCGGCGGCGGTTTCTCGCTGACGGACCCCTGCCCGGACTGCAAGGGCCGCGGCCTGATGGCCGAGACCCCCTGCGAGGTCTGCAACGGCAGCGGCCGCGCCAAGTCGTCGAGGACCATGCAGGTCCGCATCCCGGCCGGGGTGAACGACGGCCAGCGCATCCGGCTCCGGGGCAAGGGCGCACCCGGCGAGCGGGGCGGCCCGTCGGGCGACCTCTATGTCGTCGTGCACGTGGACGCGCACCCGGTCTTCGGCCGCAAGGGCGACAACCTGACCGTCACCGTCCCGGTGACGTTCACGGAGGCGGCCCTCGGGGGCGAGGTCAGGGTGCCGACCCTGGGCGGACCGCCGGTCACCCTGAAGCTGCCGCCGGGCACGCCCAACGGCCGTACCATGCGCGCCCGGGGCAAGGGCGCGGTCCGCAAGGACGGCACCCGCGGGGACCTGCTGGTCACCGTGGAGGTGAGTGTTCCGGCGGATCTGTCGGGGAAGGCTCGTGACGCACTGGAGGCGTATCGCGAGGCGACCGCGGGTGAGGACCCGCGGGCGGAGCTGTTCCAGGCCGCGAAGGGAGCTTGATCGAGATGGACGGGCGTCGACGCAACCCGTATGAACTGACCGAGGAGACCCCGGTCTACGTCATCTCGGTGGCGGCCCAGCTCTCCGGACTGCACCCGCAGACGCTGCGCCAGTACGACCGGCTGGGCCTGGTCTCCCCCGACCGCACCGCCGGCCGGGGCCGCCGCTACTCGGCCCGCGACATCGAACTGCTCCGCCAGGTGCAGGCGTTGTCGCAGGACGAGGGCATCAACCTGGCCGGCATCAAGCGGATCATCGAACTGGAGAACCAGGTCGCCGCGCTCCAGCAGCGTGTCGCCGAACTCCAGGCGGCCGTCGACGGAGCGGCGGCGGCGATGCAGCAGCGCGAGGCCGCGGTGCACGCGTCCTACCGCCGCGACCTGGTCCCGTACCAGGAGGTCCAGCAGACCAGCGCGTTGGTCGTGTGGCGGCCGAAGAGGCAGCAGTCGACGGACTAACGCGCAGCGCGGGAAAGGGCCCGGAGGGTGAACCTCCGGGCCTTTCGCGTTGGTGTACGGAATTTGTGCCTTACATGATCGACACGTGGTGGAGAGTCCGTAAAGGGCGCTTGTGGGCGATTCCTTCAAGTCTTTACAGCTGAAGCGGAGGGTGGCGTTGTCATCTCGTTAAGTAGTATTGCTTGACCGCGGGGGGCGCGGCCGCGTTGGCTTTCCAGTCATCCGGGCCCGCAATGTTGCGTCCACGTTTCGGAAGGCACCTGAAGTGAGCAGCACCCCCATGCGTCGTATCGCCATATCCGTGGCCGCGTCCACGCTGTCCCTGTCGCTGGCCGCCTGTGGCGCGCTCGGTGCATCGGGGGGCAGTGCGGACGCCAGCCCGACGAAGGGCAACGACATCACCGTGGGTGTGCTGCTGCCGGAGAGGACGAACACGCGGTACGAGGACTTCGACTACCCGATCATCAAGGCGAAGGTCGAGTCCCTCACCAACAAGCAGGGCAAGATCGCCTACGCCAACGCCGACAACGACGCGGGCGAGCAGGCCGGCCAGATGCAGAAGATGATCGACGACAAGGTCGACGTCATCCTGATCGACGCCGTCGACTCGCACGCCATCGCGGGCACCGTGAAGAAGGCCAAGGAGGCGGGCGTCCCGGTCATCGCCTACGACCGCCTGGCCGAGGGCCCGATCGACGCGTACGTGTCGTTCGACAACGAACTCGTCGGCCAGGTGCAGGGCCGCACCCTGGTCGAGTCGCTGGGCGAGGGTGTCGACACCTCCGACAAGGTCGTCATGATCAACGGCTCGCCCACCGACCCGAACGCCAAGCAGTTCAAGGCCGGTGCGCTCTCCGAGCTGGAGGGCAAGGTGACCATCGCCTCGTCCTTCGACACCAAGGACTGGAGCCCGGACGTCGCCCAGTCCGAGATGGCCGAGGCGATCGACAAGATCGGCAAGGACAACATCGCCGGGGTCTACTCCGCCAACGACGCGATGGTCGTCGGCATCATCAAGGCCCTCGAAGGCGCGGGCGTGAGCGACCTGCCCCCGATCACCGGCCAGGACGCGGAACTCCTGGCCGTGCAGCGCATCGTCGGCGGCGAGCAGTACATGAGCGTCTACAAGTCCTACCCCGCGGAGGCCGAGGCGGCCGCCGAGATGGCGGTGGCCAAGGTCCAGGGCAAGGACATCAAGTTCGACTCCCTCACCCGCGACCGCGTCGACAGCCCCACCGACAAGGACATCCCGGCACAGCTCGTGACCGTGGTCGCCCTGACGAAGGCCAACATCAAGAGCACCGTCGTCGCGGACGGCATCTACAAGGTGTCCGACATCTGCACCGACAAGTACAAGGCCGCCTGCGCGGCGATCGGCCTGAAATGATCGGTCCGAGTTGAGGACGTGCCGGCGGGAGCCGGTGACCGGACCGCCGGTCACCGGCTCCCGCCGGCGTTTGCAGACGCCCGCGAAGTGACGCGGGCGCACCACCGTCACCTTGTTGCAACCGGGCTGAAGGAGGCCTGGAGGAAACGGTTCGTATGGGTGGTTTCCGTCGGTCACACCCCGGGGAGCCGTGTTGCGGAGCGGGTCACGGCCGCGCATAGTTGCGAAGCCGAAGGGACACGACCGGCGACGGGGAGAGACGGGAAGCGGGGGTGGAATGGGCCATGGCCGGGCACGGGACGGACGAGCATCCACATGGTGCTGACCGACTGTGCGACGCCGGGGATCGCGTGTATTCCCGGGCCGTACGGCGGGGCCGCGTGCCGCGCCGGGACGCGGAGCCGGTGCCCTGCCTGCTGGAGCTGGCCCTGCTGCACCCGGACCCGGACGACATGGACTGGCTGGTGCCCACCTCGCCGCAGGAGGTCATGACCCGGCTGCTGCGCGGCGTCTACGACGAGGTCAGCGCGAGCCAGCGGCGGGTGGGCTCGGCGGTGGCGGCCTTCGAGTGGTACGCCGGCCTCGGCCCGAGGCCGCGGACCGCCCCCGCGGAGGGCTCCGCGATCCGCGTCCTCGACGGCCTCTCCCGGATCCAGGCCGCGATGGACGAGGCGACGGAGGCCTGCACGACGGAGGTCCTCACCGTCCAGCCGGGCGGCATCCGCCCCGAGCACGAGCTGACGGAGGGCCTGCACCGGGCCCTCGCGCTGCGCGCCCGGGGCGTGCGGATGCGCGACCTGTACACGCATGTGGCCCGGCACGGCCAGGGCCTGCTGAACTACCTGGAGCTGATGGGCGGCGCGGTCCAGGCGCGCACCCTCGACGAGGTGATCGACCGGCTGATCCTCTTCGACCGCACGGTGGCCTTCATTCCCGCGAACGCCGACCGCACCCTGGCGCTGGAGCTGCGTCACCCGGCGCTCGTCGAGTATCTGGTCACCGTCTTCGAACGGCTGTGGCGGCTGGCGATCCCGCTGACCGCCCCCCTGCCCGACACCGGCATCGAGGGCATCTCGCACCGCGAACAGTCCATCGCCGCGCTGCTCGCGGAGGGCCACCAGGACGCGGTGATCGCGGAACGGCTCGGCATCAGCGTGCGCACCTGCCGCGCCCATATCGCCCGGCTGTCGGAGACCCTGGGCGCCGCCAGCCGCACCCAGCTGGGCGTCCGTATCGCACAGGTCGGCCTGGACGGCCCGCCCCGCGCCGCCGAGGTCGACCCCCTCAGGGTTCCCGGTCAAGAATCCCGGACCGTGCGATGAGATAGCCGAGCTGGGCCCGGCTCTCACTGCCCAGCGTCGCCGCGAGCTTGGCGATGTGGACGCGGGCGGTACGGATGTTCATCCCGAGGCGGTCGGCGATGACGGCGTCGGTGAGACCCTCGACGAGGAGGGCGGCGATGGCGCGCTGGCGGTGCGTGACACCGTCCAGGGAGGGCTGCTGCGCCGCCTGCGGGTACATGGGCGTGGCCAGCTGCCACAGCCGGTCGAAGGTGGTGGCGAAGTAGTCCACGAGGGCCGGGTGGCGGACCTCCAGGGCGAGGGAGCGGTCCTTGCTGCCGGGAACGAAGGCGACGGCGCGGTCGACGACGAGGAGGCGCTCGGTGACCTCGTCGAGGGTGCGGGCCTCGACATCGCCGCGCAGCAGTTCGTAGCGGGCGAGGACCGAGGGCGCATGGCGCAGCGTGTGCTGGTACAGCGTGCGGATCCGGCCACCGCGGTCGAGCAGGTCCTGGTCGCGGACCAGGGCCTCGGCGTGCCGCTCGGCCCGTGCGCGGGTGTGGCTGGTGTACGGGTGGATCGCGAGGAGTTCGGCGGAGGCGTCGGCCAGGGCCTCGGCGATGGCGAGGTTGATCCGGTCGAAGCCGCTCAGGACGCTGATGGCGGGGGTGTCGCTGCCGGCGCCCGCCGTCTGACCGAGGCCGATCCGCAGAAGGGGTTCGAAGGTCTCGGCCAGCCGCTGTTCGCGCCTACGTTCGTCCGCGATGCGTTCCTCGAAGGCGCGCAGCAGCCGGTGCAGCGCCAGGGCCGGGGACGCGGGCTCCAGCCTGTCGAGGTCCGCGACGGCGGGGTGCAGCAGGCCGAAGTCGACCAGGCAGGGCGCCGCTTCGGCGTCGGCGCCGCTCACCCGCCCCTCGCGCAGGGCTCGTTCGTACAGCTCCGTCCCCGCGGCGCACAGGGCTTCCGGGCCGTGCTCCGCATGCGGCGCCGCGGTCACTCGCGTGTCTCCTTCCGTCAGGCACCTCTCACCGGTCAGTGATCGCGGTCCAGGATGCCCGACTGCGCTATGAGGAAGCCGAGTTGGGCCCGGCTGCCGCTGCCCAGGGCGGCCGCGAGCTTGGCGATGTGGGCCCGGCAGGTGCGTACGTTCATGCCGAGGCGCCGGGCGATGGCCTCGTCGACATGCCCCTCGACCAGGAGCTTGGCTATCGACCGCTGCACACCGCTGATGCCGTCCGTGGGGGGAGCGTACGGGGCCTCCTCCAGAAGGGGAACCGCGCGGGCCCACAACTGCTCGAAGACCTTGGCCAGATACTCGACGAGGCCCGGGTGCCGCAGTTCGAGGGCGACGTCGCTGTCGTCGCGCGCGGGGATGAAGGCGACGGTGCGATCGAAGATCATCAGCCGTTCTATGAGTTCCTCGAGGGTCCGTATCTCGACATTGCCCTCGGCCATGAGCTCGGCGTACGCCAGCGTGCCCTGGCTGTGCCGGGCGGTGTGCTGGTACAGGGTCCGCATGGTGATGCCGCGTGCGATGACGGCGCGGCCCCGCTCCAGCGCCTCGGTCAGCGAGTGCTCGCTGCGGCCGCCGCCGGGCTGCACCGTGAGGATCTCCGACTTGCAGTCGGCGATGGCGAGTTCGATCGCCGAGTTGATCCGGTTGATCCCCTCCAGCACGGTGATCGCGTGCGTGGTCGGCAGATCCTGGGCAGTGATGGCCATGAACGGCTCGAAGGAGTCGGTCAGTCGGACCGCGAGGGTCCTGCGGTCCTGGATCTCCCGCTCCAGGGGGTGCAGACGCTGTGCCAGTGCCGCCGCCGGGGGAACCGGACGCAGCCAGCCCGCGTCGTCGGGGTCGGGGTGGAGGAGCGCGAACTCCATCAGGCAGGGAGCGGGCTCGACTTCGGTCCGCGCGATGCGGCCGAAACGCAGCGCGCTGGCGTAAAGCCGCTTGCCGTCTTCGCACAGCTCAGTCTCAGCATGAGGATGTGTCCGGTATGAGTTCTTTGATGGCAAAGCTCCACCCCCCAGGGTCCTGAACGTGCAGGAACATGATGCATCGACCCTGTGGTGTTCGCCTGGCTGAATGAGCCATCGTCTTGGTGACGGCGGGGGAGAGTAGCCACGGAAGTGAGGACGAAGCCGACTATGTGCAAGAGAATGGTTCGCTCGGTGCTCGCTGTCGCCTTCTCCGCTGGGTTGGTGTTCGGTGCGTACGGTGCCCTGGACCTCTCCTGGAGCAGTGGGCCGGCCCAAGTGCAGGACTCCGGCAGTGAGGCCGTCGCACCTCCGGACCTTTCTTGGAGCAGCGTTCAGGCCGGGGATCTGTCCTGGAGCATCGCGGCCCCGAAGGACACGACGGCATGACCACTCCACCCGACGACCGCTCCTTCCGGCGTGAGATGGCCACGGCCTACCGCTCGGGCTGGCACTTCATCGACCTGGTCACGGCGATCCCCCACGCCGGTGACTCGTTGATGGTGACGGTCTTCGGTGAGCCGGTCGTGGTCACACGGGACGAGGAAGATGACGTGCGGGCGTACCGCTGTCTGCGGCGGCCTCGGGGGGCGCCGCAGCCTGTACGGTGCGCCATCCGATACGGAATGATCTTTGTGAACCTGGACCAGCGGGACCACCAGCTGGTGGAGCCGGATGCGCCGGTCCTCCCGACCATCTCTGCCACCCCCCCCAGGGCCAGACGCGTTTCCCCCGTCGTAACACATCGCCTCAGGTACTTCCCCCCGCAGCGGCGTCACCGTGACCTGAACACGGTGACGCCGCTGCAGTTTCCTGCGATATCTCCGGGTTTCGGGGAGATCGGCGCATGGCTGGAATCAGTCGGTCACCGGTGTGTCCCCCACTCGCGTCACCCGCGTCCCATGGCCCGCGTCAGCCGGATTTCGATCGCCACCCGGGACGGGTTGGGTGTAGGGGTCCGGCCGTAGCGCTCGGCGTAGTGGCGTTCTGCCTCGGCGATCCGCTCCGGCTCGGTCCGGACGGTGGCGCGGCCCTCCAGCGTGGCCCAGCGCCGGCCGTCCACCTGGCACACGGCGACCGCCGCGCCGTCGGGTCCGGCGGCCAGTACGTTTCCCACCTTCGCGCTGGACTTGTCCGCGATCACCCGAGCAAGCCGTGCCCCGGGGTCGTATGTCACTCCGACGGGCACGACGTGCGGGCTGCCGTCCGGGCGCGGTGTCGTCAGCGTGCACAGGTGCCGCTCCCGCCAGAAAGCGAGGTACGAGGCGTCGGGCGCGGCGGGGTCCTGCGGGTACTTGGCCATGGACGGAACTTATACGCGCGACAGCCTTGAGTGGAATAGACTCAACTTTGTGTACGTTGACCGAGTCAGCACTGGGAGACGTGCTGGAGCCATGGCCGACAGCTGACGGCAGGAGGAGAAAGCGAACGTGGACGCCGAGCTGACCAACCGGAGCCGGGACGCGATCAACGCGGCCGGTAACCGCGCCGTGTCCGAGGGACACCCCGACCTCACCCCCGCCCACCTGCTTCTTGCTCTACTCCAGGGCCAGGACAACGAGAACATCGTCGACCTGCTGGCCGCGGTCGAAGCCGACCAGGCGGCCGTGCGCGCGGGCGCGGAGAAGGCCCTCGCCGGGCTGCCCAGCGTGACCGGCTCCACGGTCGCGCCCCCGCAGCCCAACCGCGAGCTGCTCGCCGTGATCGCGGACGCCGGCGAGCGCGCCAAGGACCTGGGCGACGACTACCTCTCCACCGAGCATCTGCTCATCGGCATCGCCGCGAAGGGCGGCGCGGCCGGCGACGTACTCTCCGGGCAGGGAGCCAGTGCGAAGAAGCTGCTGGACGCGTTCCGGAAGAGCAGGGGAGGGCGCCGGGTGACCACCCCCGACCCCGAGGGCCAGTACAAGGCGCTCGAGAAGTTCGGCACGGACTTCACCGCCGCCGCGCGGGACGGCAAGCTCGACCCGGTCATCGGGCGGGACCAGGAGATCCGGCGGGTGGTGCAGGTGCTGTCCCGCCGCACCAAGAACAACCCCGTCCTCATCGGCGAGCCCGGCGTCGGCAAGACCGCCGTCGTCGAGGGGCTCGCCCAGCGGATCGTGAAGGGCGACGTGCCCGAGTCCCTCAGGGACAAGCGGCTGGTCGCGCTCGACCTGGGCGCGATGGTCGCGGGCGCCAAGTACCGCGGTGAGTTCGAGGAGCGGCTGAAGACCGTCCTCGCGGAGATCAAGGACTCCGACGGGCAGATCATCACGTTCATCGACGAGCTGCACACGGTCGTGGGCGCGGGCGCCGGCGGCGACTCCGCCATGGACGCCGGCAACATGCTCAAGCCGATGCTGGCCCGCGGTGAGCTGCGCATGGTCGGCGCGACCACCCTCGACGAGTACCGCGAGCGGATCGAGAAGGACCCGGCCCTGGAGCGGCGCTTCCAGCAGGTGCTGGTCGCCGAGCCCACCGTCGAGGACACGATCGCGATCCTGCGCGGACTCAAGGGCCGCTACGAGGCCCACCACAAGGTGCAGATCGCGGACAGCGCGCTGGTCGCGGCCGCCACCCTCTCCGACCGGTACATCACCTCCCGCTTCCTGCCCGACAAGGCCATCGACCTGGTCGACGAGGCCGCCTCCCGGCTCCGTATGGAGATCGACTCCTCGCCCGTCGAGATCGACGAACTCCAGCGCGTCGTCGACCGGTTGAAGATGGAGGAGCTGGCGCTGGAGAAGGAGACCGACCCGGCCTCCCGCGAGCGCCTGGAGAAGCTGCGCCGCGATCTCGCCGACAAGGAGGAGGAGTTGCGGGGCCTGACCGCCCGCTGGGAGAAGGAGAAGCAGTCCCTCAACCGCGTCGGCGAGCTGAAGGAGAAGCTCGACGATCTGCGCGGACAGGCCGAACGCGCCCAGCGCGACGGCGACTTCGACACTGCCTCCAAGCTGCTCTACGGCGAGATCCCCACCCTGGAGCGCGACCTGGAGGCCGCCTCCGAGGCCGAGGAGGAGGCCGCCAAGGACACGATGGTCAAGGACGAGGTCGGCTCCGACGACATCGCGGACGTCGTCGCCGCCTGGACCGGCATCCCCGCCGGCCGGCTGCTGGAGGGCGAGACGCAGAAGCTGCTGCGCATGGAGGAGGAGCTGGGCCGCCGCCTCATCGGCCAGCAGGAAGCGGTCCAGGCCGTGTCCGACGCCGTACGGCGCACCCGTGCCGGCATCGCCGACCCGGACCGCCCGACCGGCTCGTTCCTCTTTCTCGGCCCCACCGGCGTCGGCAAGACCGAACTGGCCAAGGCGCTCGCCGACTTCCTCTTCGACGACGAGCGGGCGATGGTCCGCATCGACATGTCGGAGTACGGCGAGAAGCACAGCGTGGCCCGTCTGGTCGGCGCCCCGCCCGGTTATGTCGGCTACGAGGAGGGCGGCCAGCTCACGGAGGCGGTGCGGCGCAGGCCGTACAGCGTGGTGCTCCTCGACGAGGTGGAGAAGGCCCACCCCGAGGTGTTCGACATCCTCCTCCAGGTGCTGGACGACGGGCGTCTGACGGACGGTCAGGGCCGCACCGTCGACTTCCGCAACACGATCCTCGTGCTGACCTCCAACCTGGGCAGCCAGTTCCTGGTGGACCCGATCACCAGCGAGGAGGAGAAGAGGGAACAGGTCCTGGAGGTGGTCCGCGCCTCCTTCAAGCCGGAGTTCCTCAACCGCCTCGACGACCTGGTGGTCTTCTCGGCCCTGTCGAAGGACGAGCTGAGCCGGATCGCCCGGCTGCAGATCGACCGGCTCGCCAAGCGGCTCGCCGAGCGGCGGCTGACCCTGGAGGTCACGCCCGCCGCCCTGGCCTGGCTCGCCGACGAGGGCAACGACCCGGCCTACGGAGCCCGCCCGCTGCGCCGACTCGTCCAGACCGCGATCGGCGACCGCCTCGCCAAGGAGATCCTTGCGGGCGAGGTCAAGGACGGCGACACGGTCCGCGTGGACGCGTTCGCAGACGGCCTGCTCGTGGGCCCGGCGACCGGCAAGACGCTGTGACTCCGCCGCACCCGCGCCGGTGATCCTTCACGCCGTCGCAGCGCGACGGCGTAGGAGGTTGCCGGTCGTGGGTCAAGAGAGAGAGGGTGGGAGTGTACGTCTGGTCTCTGTGATGACCGGACGAGCCAGACGACCGCAGGAGTTTCCAAGTATGACCATCGACCCGTCCTCGATTCCGAACTTCGGGGGCCAGCCCGAGCCGCAGCCCCAAGGACCGGCGGGCCCCGTCATCCCGGATCAGGACCTCGTGAAGCAGCTTCTCGACCAGATGGAGCTGAAGTACGTCGTCGACGACGAGGGCGACCTCGCGGCGCCCTGGGAGGAGTTCCGTACGTACTTCATGTTCCGCGGCGAGGGCGACCAGCAGGTCTTCTCCGTGCGGACGTTCTACGACCGACCGCACCAGATCGACGAGAAGACACAGCTGCTGGAGTCCATCGACGACTGGAACCGGCGGACTCTGTGGCCCAAGGTCTACAGCCACACCCATGACGACGGCACGGTCCGCCTGATCGGTGAGGCCCAGATGCTGATCGGCACGGGTGTGAGCCTGGAGCACTTTGTTTCGTCGACGGTCAGCTGGGTGCGGGCCGCGATCGAGTTCGACAAGTGGCTCGTGGAGCAGCTGGGCCTCGAACAGGAGGTCAACGACGCGGAGAAGTCCGAGGGCGACGAGGAGTAAGTCCTCCCTCCGGTCCTGCCGACAGGGGGCCCGGTCGAGTGCGACCGGATACGCCCCGTAACCGAACCAGAGCCCGGCCGGGCGGCCGACCAGCGGGTCGAACGCCAGGACCGGGCTCTTGCCGTCCGGGTCAGCCCGCGAGCGCCTTGAGGCGCCGCACCGCCTCCTCCAGGACGGCCGTCTGCTTGCAGAACGCGAACCGCACGTAGGGGGCGCCGGCCTCCCGGTGGTCGTAGAAGACCGCGTTCGGGATGGCCACGACGCCGGCCCGGTCCGGCAGCGCGCGGCAGAAGGCGAAACCGTCGCTCTCGCCCAGGGGCCGGATGTCGGTCGTGATGAAGTAGGTGCCAGCGGGCCGGAACACTTGGAAGCCCGCCTCCGTCAGACCCGCCGCCAGCAGGTCCCGCTTGGCCAGCATGTCCTCGCGGAAGGCGCTGAAGTAGGAGTCGGGCAGGGCCAGCGCCTCGGCGACCGCGTACTGGAACGGCCCCGACGCGACATAGGTCAGGAACTGCTTCGCCGAGCGCACCGCCGCGACCAGGCCCTCGGCGGCCGTGACCCAGCCGACCTTCCAGCCGGTGAAGGAGAACGTCTTCCCGGCCGAGCCGATCGAGACCGTCCGCTCCCGCATCCCCGGGAACGTGGCCAGCGGCAGATGCCCGGCCTCGTCGAAGACCAGGTGCTCGTACACCTCGTCCGTGACCACGAGCAGATCGCGCTCGACGGCCAGCTCGGCGATCGCCGTGAGCTCCTCGCGGGTCAGAACGGTGCCGGTGGGGTTGTGGGGAGTGTTGATGAGCAGGAGGCGGGTGCGGTCCGTGACGGCGTCCCGCAGCTCGTCCAGGTCGAGGCGGAAACCGCCCTCGTGCGCGCGCAGCGTCACCGGTACGCGCGTGCCGCCCGCCATCGCGATGCAGGCCGCGTACGAGTCGTAGTACGGCTCGAAGGCGATGACCTCGTCCCCGGGCTCCAACAGGGCCAGCAGGGCGGCGGCGATGGCCTCCGTGGCGCCCGCGGTGACCAGCACCTCGGTGTCGGGGTCGTACGACAGCCCGTACCGCCGCAGCTGGTGCGCGGTGATCGCGGTGCGCAGCTCGGGGATGCCCGGACCCGGCGGGTACTGGTTGCCGCGCCCCTCGCGCAGCGCCCGGACCGCCGCCTCCCGGATCTCCTCGGGGCCGTCCGTGTCGGGAAAGCCCTGGCCCAGGTTGATCGACCCGGTCCGCACGGCCAGGGCGGACATCTCGGCGAAGATCGTCGTCCCGAACTCGGCGAGCCGGCGGTTGAGCAGGGGGCGGGCGCTGGAGGTCATGCGGGCCATCCTGCGCCCAAGCTCTGGAGTTCCTCAACTCTGCTTTGGGCCGTGAGCCGGGAGGGCATCTCCCCCGCACGCACCAAGCGAGGCGCCCACGGGGGGCCGCTTCGGGTGAATCGGAAGGAGGGTGACGCCATGGTCTTCGGCATCATCCTGGCGGTGATCGCGGTCCTGTTCGTGGGGGCGCTGGTGTCCGTCGCCCGCAGGGGGAGCCACGCGGGGCGGGGCGCCCGTTCGTACCGCTCGGGGAGCGGTGACAGCTGGTGGGCCGGCGGGGGCGACGGCGGCTCGTCGTGCGGCTCGTCGGGCGGGCACTCCGGAGGGCACTCCTGCGGTGGCGGCTCGTCCTGCGGAGGCGGGTCGTCCTGCGGTGGTGGGGGCGGATGCGGTGGAGGCAGCTGACACGGGGCAGCTGAGCTCCCGCAGGGGGAATCGCATCCGCGCCGGCGGGGCCGCTCGACGAGCGGGCCCCGCCGCACCATGTCACGCGCCCGCCGGGGACCACGGCCCGGGGGCGCTCGCCTGTTTCCGCGCACGCCCCGACCGCCCCGGCGTACGCCGTAGTTGAACAGTTGAGCTGTGGGGCCCTCTGAGGGATGGAAACCCCACGAACTTGGGTAAAAACGCTGTGGCGGCGCCACAGTTCATGATTCCCTCTAAAACACCAAGCCAGCCCGCGGACGTGCAGCGGACCCTTCTCCTGACCTCCCGACCGGGCTGACCGGGCCGATCCCCCGGAGCCGACCGGGGTGCGCCGGACCCACACCTCCCCTTTTCTTTGCGTGCTTTCGGAGCCGACCCATGCTCACGACCCTGAACACCTCCTACACCGACACGCGCGCGGCCGATCTCGCCTGGGCCCTGGGACGCGAGCCGCTGCCCGCGCTGGCCACGCTCGACCTCGAACTGGCCGGAACAAAGCTCCAGTTGAGACTCCTCGGTGCGTCCCACCAGGTACTTCTGCAGGAGGAAGGGGGCGTCCGCTCGGAGACCGTGGCGTGCATCTCCGGCAGCAGCGCCCCCCTTCCGCTGGGCGTCACCAAACGCGTCGGCGACTGGGAGTACGAGTTCGCGGCCCGGGTGGAGGTTCTCTCCCCGGGCTCGTTCGCGGACCGCGCCCAGGAGTTGCTGGCCCTGGTCTCCGACCACCCCAACGGCCTCGCCGGAGTCTTCCCGGGCAGCCCGCACGCCTTCACGGCCCTGCTCGCCCAGCACCACGAGGGGCAGGTGCACTGGCGTACCTGGCACGCGTACCCGCAGGACGGGCAGTTGGTGGCCACCCGGACGCGCGTGGGCGTGCGGGTGCCGGTGAGCAGTCTCAGCCCGTCCGGCGTGTGAGGCCGGAGCACATCGAACAAGGTGCCCCGGCCGTACGGCAGTTCCACACGTGTGGGTGACGAAGCGTGCCGTATGTGTGACGTACCGTCGCAGCGTGATCGATCCGCACGCGCCAGCCCAGCCCGGCACCCCGCCGCCCTGGGCCGGACCCGCGCGGCTGCCGGTGAGGCCGGAGACGGCCCGGTTCCTCGTCCTCGCCTGCGTGTTCCTCTGCGCGGCCTGCGGGCTCGTGTACGAACTCGAACTCGTCGCCCTCGCCTCGTACTTGATCGGCGACTCGGTCACCCAGGCCTCCGTCGTGCTGTCCGTCATGGTCTTCGCGATGGGCGTCGGCTCACTCGCCGCGAAGCGGCTGCGCCCCCGCGCGGCGGCCGGCTTCGGCGCCATCGAGGCGGTCCTCGCGCTCGTCGGCGGGTGCAGCGCGATGGCGCTGTACGCCGTCTTCGCCTGGACCGGCGACTGGGGCGGCCTGTGGGCCAGCGGACCCCGCTGTCTGCTGGTCGCCTTCTCCCTCGCCATCGGCCTGCTGATCGGCGCCGAGGTCCCGCTGCTGATGGAACTCATCCAGCGCATCCGCCGGCAGGACCCGGGCGGCGCGGTGGCCGACCTGTTCGCCGCGGACTACGTCGGCGCCCTGGTCGGCGGCCTCGCCTTCCCCTTCCTTCTGCTGCCCCAGCTCGGCCAGCTGACCGGCGCGCTGCTCACCGGCGCGGTCAACGTCACGGCGGGCGGGGCGCTCGTCCTCGGCCTCTTCCACGGCGACCTGACCCGCCGCGCCCGCTGGTCGCTGCTCACCGTCATCGCCGCCGTGCTCGCGCTGCTGGCCACGGCCGCCGCCCTGGTCGGCGACTTCGAACGCGCCGCACGGCACGCCGTCTACGGCAAAGACGTGCGCGTGGCACTCCAGACCGGCGTCCAGGAGGTCGTCATCACCGGCGGCACCCACGGCCGCCCCCTCAACCTGTTCCTCGACGGACGGCTGCGCGTCAGCGGCCGCGACGAGCGCCGCTACCACGAGGCCCTGGTCCACCCCGCGATGAACGGCCCCCACGCGCGCGTGCTCGTCCTGGGCGGCGGTGACGGCCTGGCCGCCCGCGAGGTGCTGCGGTACCCCGGCGTGCACCGGGTCGACATCGTGGAACTCGACGCGGCGGTGGTCCGGCTGGCCCGCCACGACCCCGCGCTGTCCCGGCTCAACGGCAACGTCTACGGCGACCCGCGCGTCCACGTACGGACGGCCGACGCCTTCCGCCGGCTCCGCGACGCCGCGCGGGCCGCCTACGACGTGGTGATCGCGGACCTCCCCGACCCGGGCATCACCGCGAGCACCAGGCTGTACTCGCAGGAGTTCTACGGCCTGGTGCGGAGGGTGCTGGCGCCCGACGGCCGGCTGGTGGTGCAGGCGGGTCCGGTCTCCCTGCGCCCCCGCGTCTTCTGGACGGTGGAGACGACCGTCCGCGCGGCCGGCCTCGGCACGTCCCCCTACTGCGTGGACGGCCGTGCCTCCGGCTTCGCCGCGGGCCCCGACCGCTCCTCGGGTGCGACCCACGCGCCCCACGACTGGGGTTTCGTCCTCGCGGCGCCGGGAGCCCGTCCACCCCTGCGACTCGCCGCCCGCGGCCCCCGCCCGGCAACTCTGACCCAGCGAGGACTGGAGGCGGACGGGAGGGCGGCGGAGGGGATGAGGATCGAGGGGGTGCGTGTGTCGACGTTGGTGCATCCGAGGTACTGAGCCTTTTTGTCCGGGGGAGGCAGCCCCCCGGCAACGCCCACACGAACGCACGGTCACTTTCAACCGACGGAGGTGCAGCCAACGCCGTACTGGGTAGGCTCCGGGGACATGGAGCATGAGGTGTTCGTTCCGGTTCCGGCCGACCTGCTGCGCGCGGCGCTCGAAGATCCCGCGCGGGTCGCCCGGGCGATCCCCGGGCTCCTGCAGGACGCCGGTGCGGAGCGTGCGGAGCCCCTCAGCGGCCGGCTGAAGGTCCGCGTCGGCAGCCACTCCGTCACCTATCGAGGCACCGTGCGCGTGACCGGGCAGGAGGACGGTTCGTACGCCGTCGAGGGCGACGCCACCGAGGCCCGCGGCACCGGCTCGGCCAGGCTCGCGCTGACTCTCCGCCTGAGGGACACGGACGGCGGAACGACCCTCACCTTTGAGGGAACGGCCTCCGCGGACGGACGCGTCACGGAACTGCCGGCCGACGCGGTCGCCTCGGCCGCGGCCAGGCTGCTGAACCGTTTCGCGGAGAACCTGGGAGCGACGGCGGAGGAACCGGGACCGGAGTCGGAGCCGCGGCCGGAGCCGGAGATGTCCGCACCGGAACCCGAACCGGCACCGGAGCCCGAACCGGCACCGGAGCCCGAACCGGCACCGGAGCCCGAACCGGCACCGGAGCCCGAACCGGCACCGGAGCCCGAACCGGCACCGGAGCCCGAACCGGCACCGGAGCCCGAAGCGGCACCCGAACCCGAACCGCACCACCCCCCGGAGCCCGCCGCCCCCCTCCCGGCCGACGACTTCCCCGAGTCCCCCGAACCCCCCGCCGAGGCGGCGCACGCGCGGCGGACGATGATCGGTCGCAGCGCGGAGGAGGTGGACCACGCCCCGCCGCGCGGCCGCTACGCCCCCGTGCCCGCGCCACAGACGGTCACCCCCGTGTCCACGCTGCGCTGGGCCGCACCGGCCGCCGCGGCCGTCGTGGTCTCGGCGATCGTCGCGGCGCGGATGCTGCGCAGACGACGCTGAGCGCCGCACGCCCTCTCGATCAGCCCAGTAGGGTCGTCCCGTGAGTAACGAAGACATCACGCTGACCGCGGGCGACGCGGAAGTGACCGTGCAGCCGGGCAACGGCGGCCGCATCGGAGGACTCCGGGTCGGCGGCACCGAACTCCTGCGGCAGGGGGAGCGGTTCGGCTGCTTCCCGATGGTCCCCTGGTGCGGACGGATCCGCGACGGACGGTTCCGCGACGGCGCGACCGCCTACCAGATGCCGCTCAACTCCCCGCCGCACGCCATCCACGGCACCGTCCGCGACGGCGTCTGGCGCACGGCCCGCGCCACCGCCGACGAGGCGGTCATCACGTACGACCTCGTGGACCCCTGGCCCTGGTCGGGCCGGGTCACCCAGGTCGTCGGCCTGACCGGGGACAGCCTGACGCTCACGATGTCCGTGGAGACGTACGAGACCTCCTTCCCGGCGCAGATCGGCTGGCACCCGTGGTACAACCGGAACCTGGGAGGCGAGGACGTGCGAGTGGAGTTTGACGCCGCCTGGCAGGAGGAGCGCGGCGAGGACCACCTCCCGACCGGCCACCGCGTCGACCCGAAGCCCGGCCCCTGGGACGACTGCTTCGGCATGCCCGGCGGCATCGACGTCACCCTGACCTGGCCCGGACAACTGGAGCTGAAGGTGGCCAGCCGTGAGCAGTGGATGGTCGTGTACGACGAGCAGGAGGCCGCGGTCTGCGTGGAGCCGCAGACGGGCCCGCCCGACGGCCTGAACTCCCACCCCCGCCTGGTCACCCCGATCGACCCCCTGGAGGCCACGACGACCTGGACCTGGCGCCGCATCTAAGCTGGCCGCATGAGTGACGTACGTGGCGAGCTGCTGCAGCAGATCAAGGACAAGGCCGTGGTGCACGGCAAGGTGACCCTGTCGTCGGGTCTGGAGGCGGACTACTACGTCGACCTGCGCCGCATCACCCTCGACGGAGAGGCCGCCCCGCTGGTCGGGCAGGTGCTGCTCGACCTGACCGCCGATCTCGACTTCGACGCGGTCGGCGGGCTGACCATGGGCGCCGACCCCGTGGCCGCCGCGATGCTGCACGCGGCCGCCGCCCGCGGGCGGAAGCTGGACGCCTTCGTCGTACGGAAGGCCGCCAAGGCCCACGGACTGCAGCGGCGGGTCGAGGGCCCGGAGATCAGCGGCCGCCGGGTCCTGGTCGTCGAGGACACCTCCACCACCGGTGGCTCGCCGCTCACCGCCGTCGAGGCCGTGCGGGAGGCGGGCGCCGAGGTGGTCGCCGTGGCGACCATCGTCGACCGGGCGACCGGCGCCGCCGAGAAGATCGAGGCGGGCGCGGGCGTGCCGTACCGCTTCGCGTACTCCAAGGACGAGTTGGGGCTCGATTGAGCCGTCCCGCCGAGTCGACCCTTGACCGGGTCATCCACAGGTTGGACACCATGGGGGGACCATCCGGCCAAGTCTGGAAAGATGGGGTCGACAATGACGTCATCCCCAAGGTCTAGGTCAGGGCCGTAGGACGCACAACGTCAACCCGCACATCCCAAGGAGCGGACAGATGCCCATCGCAACCCCCGAGGTCTACAACGAGATGCTCGACCGGGCGAAGGCAGGCAAGTTCGCCTACCCGGCCATCAACGTCACCTCGAGCCAGACCCTGCACGCTGCGCTGCGTGGCTTCGCGGAGGCGGAGAGCGACGGCATCATCCAGATCTCCACGGGTGGTGCGGAGTTCCTCGGCGGCCAGTACAGCAAGGACATGGTCACCGGTGCCGTGGCCCTGGCCGAGTTCGCGCACATCGTCGCGGAGAAGTACCCGGTCACCGTCGCGCTGCACACGGACCACTGCCCGAAGGACAAGCTCGACGGGTATGTACGTCCGCTGCTCGCGGTCTCCGAGGAGCGCGTCAGGGCCGGCCGCAACCCGCTCTTCCAGTCACACATGTGGGACGGCTCCGCCGAGACCCTCGCCGACAATCTCGCCATCGCCCAGGAGCTCCTGGAGCGCGCCCGCGCCGCCAAGATCATCCTCGAGGTGGAGATCACCCCGACCGGCGGCGAGGAGGACGGCGTCTCCCACGAGATCAACGACTCCCTGTACACGACGGTCGACGACGCCGTGCGCACGGCCGAGGCGCTCGGTCTCGGCGAGAAGGGCCGCTACCTGCTGGCCGCCTCCTTCGGCAACGTCCACGGCGTGTACAAGCCGGGCAACGTCGTCCTGCGCCCCGACCTGCTCAAGGAGCTGAACGAGGGCGTCGCCGCGAAGTACGGCAAGCCGACCGGCTCGCAGCCCTTCGACTTCGTCTTCCACGGCGGCTCCGGCTCCACGGAGGACGAGATCCGCACCGCGCTGGAGAACGGCGTCGTGAAGATGAACATCGACACGGACACGCAGTACGCCTTCACGCGTCCCGTCGCCGACCACATGTTCAAGAACTACGACGGCGTCCTGAAGGTCGACGGCGAGGTCGGCTCCAAGAAGACCTACGACCCGCGCACCTGGGGCAAGCTCGCCGAGGCGTCCATGGCCGCGCGTGTCCTCGAGGCCACCCAGAACCTGCGCTCGGCCGGCACGAAGATCAAGTAACCGGCTGACAGCGAGCCCGGCGCGACCGCGCCGGGCTCGCTGTATACCTGGGGGCATGCCCGATGTCCGGCTGGCCTCGCCGCAAGGCAAGTGGATCCTGCTGACCACCGTGCTCGGCTCCAGCATGGCCATGCTGGACTCGACCGTCGTCAACGTCGCACTGCCCCGCATCGGCCGTGACCTCGACGCGAGCCTCGCCGCTCTGCAGTGGACGGTCAACGCGTACATGGTCACGCTGGCCGGGCTGATCCTCCTCGGCGGGTCGCTCGGCGACCGCTACGGCCGGCGCAAGGTCTTCGTCGTGGGCGTGATCTGGTTCGCCGCCGCGTCCCTGCTGTGCGGTCTCGCCCCGAACGCCGGCGTCCTCATCGCCGCCCGTGCCCTTCAGGGCGTCGGCGGAGCCCTGCTCACCCCCGGCTCCCTCGCCCTGATCCAGGCGTCCTTCCACCCCGACGACCGGGGCCGGGCCGTGGGACTGTGGTCCGGGTTCGGCGGCGTCGGCGCGGCGGTCGGCCCGTTCCTGGGCGGCTGGCTGGTGGACGGGCCGGGCTGGCGCTGGGTCTTCCTGCTGAACGTCCCGCTGGCGCTGGTGTGCGCGCCGATCGCCGTACGCCATGTCCCCGAGTCGGCGGACGACACCCGCCACGGCCGCTTCGACGTGCTCGGCGCGACCCTGGGCGCACTGTCCCTCGCGCTGGTGACCTACGCGCTGATCGAGGCCCGTGAGGGTTCGCTGGTGGTCGCGGTCACCGCGGTGGCCGGTCTGGTCGCCGCCGTTGCCTTCGTCCACGTGGAGCGGCACACGCCCGACCCGATGATGCCGCTCGACATCTTCGCGTCGCGCCAGTTCACCGCGGTCAACCTGGTCACGCTGGGTGTGTACGCGGCCTTCGGCGGCTTCTTCTTCCTCGCCGCGCTCCAGCTCCAGGTCGCCGTCGGCTGGTCGGCTCTCGCCGCCGGTACGGCCCTGCTGCCGACGACGGTCCTGATGCTGCTGTTCTCCGCCCGCTCCGGCGAGATCGGCGAGCGCATCGGCCCGCGCATCCCGCTCACCGTCGGCCCCCTGCTGTGCGCCGCCGGGATGCTGCTGATGCTGCGGGTCGGACCGGGCGCCTCCTACGTGAGCGATGTGCTGCCCGCGCTGCTGATCCTCGGCCTCGGCATGGTCATCCTGGTCGCGCCGCTGACCGCCACCGTCCTCGGCTCCGTGGACACCTCCCGGGCGGGCCTGGCCAGCGGCATCAACAACGCGGCGGCCCGCGCGGCGGGCCTGATCGCGGTGGCCGCGCTGCCGCTGCTCGCGGGGATGGGCCCGGAGGCGTACCGCTCGCCGAGCGCCTTCGACGAGGCGTTCGGCCGCGCGATGGTCCTGTGCGCGGTACTCCTGGTGGCGGCCTCGGTCCTCGCCTTCGCGACGGTACGACGACTGCCCCCGGACTGCCGCCGCCCGGAGTGCCGCACCTTCGGGTCGATTTCGGCACCACCGCTGGAGGGGGAGCGGCCCCGGGGGCGGATCGGGTAGCGGGCTGGGGACCGCTGCCGCCATCGTCGTGCACTTCGGGCCGCCGCTTCTTGAGGAGCGGCGGCACATTCTTGCGCTGCGGTGCCTGTTACCGCTTCAGCTCGGTGTACGCCTCGGCGCTGCTGTCCTTGAGGAACTGCCAGCAACGCTCCGTCTCGTCCTTCTCGTTGATCTCGCTGGCGGCACGAGCGAGGGCGGCGAGGCAGCGCAGGAACCCGCGATTGGCCCGGTGGTCCCAAGGGATGGGGCCATGCCCCTTCCAGCCGGCGCGGCGCAGCGAGTCCAGACCGCGGTGATAGCCGGTGCGCGCGTAGGCGTATGACTCGACAACTCGCCCCGCCTCGAAGGCGTCGTCGGCGAGCATCGCCCAGGCGAGCGAGAACGTGGGGTGCTTCGCCGCGACCTCGACCGGGGGCTGGGATTGCTCACCCAGTAGGCGGTACGCCTCTTCATTCTCCGGCAGGTACGTCGGGTCCGGGCCGCCGAGCAGGTTCTTGTGCGTCGTCATGGAAGCAGTCTGCCACTTGAGGCTGGGCATCCGGGAAGCCTCCGCGGAATATTGGCCGTGGACCGGGTGGATATGAGAATGGCGCTTGATGTACCTGATTGCGATATGCGACGATCCGGCACATGGCGGCACGACGGGGGTCCTCCGGGGCCATTCAGGTGGGCATCTACACCCGGATCAGCAAGGACGATGAGGCCGAAGGGCTGGGCGTCGCACGACAGGAAGAGGACTGCCGACTGCACTGCGCTGCCCGGGGATGGGAGGTCGCCAAGGTCTACGAGGACAACGATCTCTCCGCGTACAAGCGCAAGACGGTGCGTCCGGAGTTCCGACAGATGCTGGAAGATCTGAAGGCTGGACGCATCGACGGGGTCGTCGCCTGGGACATCGACCGCTTCACGCGCCAGCCGCGCGAACTGGAGGCGTGGATCGACGAGTACGAGGATGAAGAGCGCCGGAAGCGCCACCTCGTCTTCGATTCTGTCTCGGCGTCGGACATCGACCTGTCCACGGAGAACGGCCGGTTCATCGCGCGGATCAAGGTCACCATCGCCAACAAGTCCTCGGCGGACACGTCGAAGCGGACGAAGCGCAAGCACCTGGAACTGGCGGCGAAGGGCAAGCTCCCCGGTGGTCGGGCACCGTACGGATGGAATCGCGAGGACCGCCGGACACGGGTGCCGGAAGAGGCCGAGAACCTCCGCAAGGCGGTGAAGGACTTCCTGGGCGGCGTCCGCTGGGCGTCGATCGCGCGTGAGTGGCGGGACAAGGGAGTCAGGTCGCACAGCGGCGGATTCTTCGACGACTCCAAGATCAAGCGGATGCTGATGAACCCGCGGATCTGCGGCTACCGGATGCACCAGGGGGAGTTGTTCCTGGACGAACGCGGTGAGCCCGTCGTCGGCGACTGGGAGCCGATCATCACCCCCGACGACTGGTACCTGCTGACGGAGAAGGTCCGGCGGGAGTCGGAGGGACGGGCCGTACGGGACAACGCCACGAAGTACCTGCTCTCCGGCATCGCCCGGTGCGGGCGGTGCGGTACGAAGATGCGGGCCTTCCCGTCGTACCGGAAGTCGAAAACGTCATCGCAGTACAGGTACGCCTGCCCCGGTAAGAACGATGGGGGATGTGGGGGAGTGGCCAGAGCAGGCGAACCGGTCGACCGCCTCATCAGGAACGCCGTGTTCCTCAGCTCGGACAAGGCGCTCGCGAACGTCCGCGAGCGCGCGCCGGAGTGGACCAAGGACGAGCAACTGGCCTCCCTTGAACGGGATATGGCCGAGTTCAAGCAGGCGTGGCAGGAGAAGCGTATGTCTGCCGCTCGCTACATCGCACTCACCGAGGACCTGGAGAAGCAGATCGCGGAGCTGCACCGGGAGCGAGCCCTGCAACGTGCCGAGGCCGCGACCTTCTCGGCCGGCCCTATCGACATACGGGAGCGGTGGGAGAAGCTGACGATCGAGCAGCAGCGCGCCGCAGTCCTCAAGGTCTTCCGCGCGGTCATCGTCAAGCCCGCGTCGAACGGGCCGATCTTCGATCCGGAGGACATCGAGCCGGTGCTTAGATGAAGAACGAAGTTCCTCGACTCGCTGGCGCCCTCGAATCGCTGCCGTCATGGACAGCGGCGCTTGGCGCGGCGGGTTCGCAAGCCTCCCCCGTTGGCGGCTTGCCCCCCGCCCACCCCGTGGAGCAGATGCTGGCAAGCTCCACCACCCATGGCAGGTCCCGCTCCGGCAGCTGGGCCGCGAGGCTGTCCAGCCACTCCTGCTCGGTCATACCGTGCCCCCTCACGCTCTCGGGTACATCTTCCACCATTCTCCTGATAGCACAAGCCAAACCATCCCCCGGGAGGAGTACGAGCGCTGCACGCAGTTCCTGAAGGACTCCTCGCCGACGGCCGCCCAGACGCTGAGCTGAGCGAACGCTCGTGTTCCCGGGCCCGCCTGGTGTGACAGGCGGGCCTTGCGCTTTGGGCGGACGATGCGCAGGATGCCCGTGGGGACCGGGGCCCCCGTGTCGAGAACGGCAGGGGCGGACCGCTACCCGGAGTACATGTACAGGAGACAGCGATGTCCCACGAGGCTCACGAGCCCGAGACCCCGCATCTCGACTTCGCAGGCACGACGCCGTACGAGGACTACGTCAAGGCGGACGTGCTCACCCACCTCCAGCACACCCTCTCCGACGATCCCGGAGAAATGGTCTTCCTGGTCACGACCCAGGTGATGGAGCTGTGGTTCACCGTGATCGTCCACGAGTGGGAGACCGCCGCGCGGGCCCTGCGCGAGGACCGGGTGCCGGTCGCGATCGACGCGCTGAAACGTTCCGTACAGGAACTGGAGGCACTGAACGCCTCCTGGAAGCCGCTCGGCCGGCTCACCCCGGCCCAGTTCAACGCGTACCGCTCCGCCCTCGGCGAGGGCTCCGGCTTCCAGTCCGCGATGTACCGCCGTATGGAGTTCCTGCTCGGCGAGAAGTCCGCGTCCATGCTGGTCCCGCACCGCGGTGCGCCCCGCGTCCACGCGGAGCTGGAGAAGGCGCTGCACGAGCCGAGCCTCTACGACGAGGTGCTGCGGCTGCTCGCCCGGCGCGGACACGCGATCCCCGAGGCCGTACTGGAGCGCGACGTCGTACGGCGCCACGAGCCGTCGGACGAGGTCGAGGCCGCGTGGACGGCGGTCTATTCCGGCGACGCCACCGACGAGGTCGCCCGGCTCGGCGAGGCGCTGACCGACGTCGCCGAACTGGTGTGGCGCTGGCGCAACGACCATCTGGTCGCCACCCGCCGCGCGATGGGCGCGAAGGCCGGCACGGGCGGCTCCGCCGGGGTGGCCTGGCTGGAGAAGCGCGCGCAGAAGAACGTGTTCCCCGAGCTGTGGACGGCGAGGTCCCATGTCTGAGCTCGCGGCCACGGCGAAGAAGCTGGACGCCGCCGACGAACTGGCCGGGAAGCGCGCGGAGTTCGTCCTCGACGACGCAGACGCACACGTGTACCTCGACGGCAACTCGCTGGGTGCGCTGCCCGCGGCCGTTCCCGGGCGCGTCGACGACGTCGTGCGTCGGCAGTGGGGTTCGCTCCGTATCCGCTCCTGGGACGAGAGCGGCTGGTGGACGGCGCCCGAGCGGATCGGCGACCGGATCGGCCCGCTGGTCGGGGCCGCGCCCGGGCAGATCGTGGTGGGCGACTCCACAAGTGTCAACGTTTTCAAGGCACTTGTGGCGGCCGTGCGCATGGCCGGCGAGGGCCGGGACGAGATCGTCGTCGACGCGACGACGTTCCCGACGGACGGGTACATCGCCGAGTCGGCCGCCAGGATGACGGGCCGCACGCTGCGCCCGGTGACGCCGGAGGAGGTGCCGGGCGTCCTCGGCGACCGTACGGCCGCGGTCCTCGTCAACCACGTCGACTACCGCACCGGCCGGCTGCACGACCTGCCGTCGCTCACCGCGGCCGTGCACGCGGCGGGCGCGGTGGCCGTCTGGGACCTGTGCCACAGCGCGGGCGCCCTGCCGGTGGGGCTCGACGAGCACGGGGTCGACCTGGCGGTCGGCTGCACCTACAAGTACCTCAACGGCGGCCCCGGTTCACCGGCGTACCTGTACGTACGACGTGATCTCCAGGACCGCTTCGACTCCCCGCTCCCCGGCTGGAACTCCCACGTCGAGCCCTTCGGCATGCGCCCCGACTACGAACCGGCGACGGGCGCGCCGCGGGGCCGGGTGGGCACGCCGGACATCCTGTCCATGCTCGCCCTGGAGGCGGCCCTTCAGGTGTGGGACGGCGTCACCGTCGAGGCCGTACGCGCCAAGTCGCTGGCGCTGACGGACTTCTTCCTGGAATGCGTCGCGCAGTACGTGCCGGCGGGACGCGTGGAGTCCCTGACCCCGGCCGCCCACGAGGAGCGCGGCAGCCAGGTCGCGCTGCGCTGCGAGGACGCGGGCGAGGTGATGAAGCGGCTCATCGAACGGGGCGTGGTCGGCGACTTCCGCCACCCCGACGTCCTCCGCTTCGGCTTCACACCGCTGTATGTGGGATTCGCGGATGTGGAGCGGGCGGCGCGGGTGCTGGGGGAGGTGGTGGCCGCTCAGCTGTAGCTGCTGCGAGCGGGCAGTCGTGCCGGGGCGGCACGACGGGGCGCGGCGGCAGCCCCGCAGCGCCGGGCCGCCCCCGCCCCGCACCGACCCCGGGCTCACTCGACGACGGACGAACCGGAGAGAACCGTTTATCCCTCACCGAGCGTGACATCCCAGTGCCGCCCCCCGTCACCCTCCTGATACCGTCCCCGCCAACGGCCGAATTTCTCTCCTGGTCCGCCAAGTACGTTTCGTCGCTGAGAGGTTGGAGCATGCCGGACGACGACGCCCGCGCCGCAGCAGCAGCCGCCGCTGAAGAGGAGTCGGCCTTCTCGCACCCCGCCGTCGACCCCGACGCGAGCGCCGCGTACGGCGACGACCCGGACCAGGTGATCGACTTCTACGCACCGCGCGGTGGGGACGGCCCGGGCGCCGCGTCCGCTCCGCTGGTCGTCGTGCTGCACGGCGGCGCCTGGCGCGCGCCGTACGACCGCCGCCACATCACTCCGTTCGCCGACTACCTGGCCCGCCGGGGCTTCGCCGTGGCCAACGTCGAGTACCGCAGGGGTGGCGCCGGCCCGGCGCAGGCAGGGCGCTGGCCCGACACCTTCGACGACATCGCCGCCGCGCTGGACGCGCTCCCCACCCTCGTACGGGAGGCCCTCCCGCAGGCCGACCCGCGCCGCACGGTGATCACCGGTCACTCGGCGGGCGGCCATCTGGCCCTGTGGGGTGCGGCCCGGCACTGCCTCCCGCCGGACGCCCCGTGGCGCACCGACCGCCCGGCCCCGCTGCGCGGCGTGGTCGCCCTGGCTCCGATCGCCGACTTCGAGATCGCCGACAAGCTGGACGTCTGCGGCGATGCGGTACGCCAACTCCTGGGCGGCGGCGAGAAGTTCGCGGAACGCTTGCCCTGTGCGGACCCCGCCCTGCTGCTCCCCACGGGCATCGCGACCACCCTCGTCCAGGGCCGCAGGGACCTGGACGTCCCGCATGCGGTCGCCGAGGCGTATGCCGAGGCGGCGGCGAAGGCGGGTGAGGTGGTCGGCCTGACGCTCCTGGAGGACGTGGGGCACTTCCCGCTGATCGACCCGGCGGCGGACGCATGCGCGGTGGTGGCGGAGGAGATCGCTCAACTGGCCTGGTGAGCGGGCGCTGTCCCACCCGCCCCTGTCCCACCCGCCCCTGTCCTACCCGCCTGCCTTGTCCCCCCTGCCTTACCCGCCTCTGTCATACCCCTAATACCTGAGAGCTACCGCGCAGGTGAGCTCCATGGCGTGACGCGGACCACGACGTCGGATCCGTAATTTCCCATCCAGGCAAGCCCGATGGCCGGGCGGACCGGGGGGAAGACAACCATGGGGCTCGACACGGGTACCGCCGCGGGGGCGGGCCGGACAAGGCGGATGGGGGCAGGCCGACCGGGCGGACCGGGCCGACCGGGCCGGGCGTCCCGAGCGTCCCGGGCGTCCCGGGTGGGCGGGGCCGGCAGATGGCGCCGCGCCCTGCTCGCGGTCCTCATCACCGCCGCCGTCGTGGCCCCTCTCTCCGCCGCCGCCCGGCCGGAGATCCCCGCCCCGGCCCCGGCGTCCCTCGCACCGGTCACGGCGGTCACGCTGGACGAGGCGTACGCCGCCAACCGTGCCAACGCCGCGCAGGCGTCCCGTATGGCTGCCGCCCACGGCGACTCGCATCGTGCGGCGGCGGACCGCTCCATGGCCGACCCGTCCCGCCGGTTCCTGGCCTTCGACGGCCGCGGTCCCGGCCGGGCGACAGAGGTCTTCGGCGACCTCGCCCACGCCGAACGCATAGCCGTCCTGGTCCCGGGTTCCGACACGAGCCTCGACACCTACGACCGCTTCCGCGCCGGAGCCCTCGCCCTGCAGCGGAGGCTCACCCTCCCCCACTCCCGGCTTCGCTCGAGCGAGGGGACCCCCATGGCCCCCGCGGGCACCAGCACCGCGGTCGTGGCCTGGCTCGGCTACCGCACGCCCGGCACGGTCAGCGCGACCGTCCTCACTCCGGACCGCGCCGAACAGGCCGCCCCGCACCTGCGCGCTCTCATACGCCAGTTGCACGGCATCGCCAGCCGGGATGCCCGGGTCGCGCTGCTGTGCCACTCGTACGGCTCGGTCGTCTGCGGCCGTGCCGCACCCGGTCTGGACGTCGACGACATCGCCTTCATCGGCAGCCCCGGCACCGGCGCCGACTCCGCCGCGGCCCTGCACTCGCCCGCCCGGATCTGGGCGGCCCGTGGCGCCGGCGACTGGGTGGCGTGTGTGCCGCATGTCAGGACCGACCTCTTCGGCACCACCGTCGGCTTCGGCACGGATCCGGTGTCACCGGCCTTCGGCGCACAGGTCTTCGCGGCGGGCGACGGCGGCCACAGCGACTACTTCACACCGGGCTCGGCCTCCCTGGCCAACCTGACCCGGATCGTTCTCGGCGACACCTCGGAGGTCACCCATGGGTGAGAGCAGCCTGCGCACCGCGTGGGCCGGCATACGACGGACGGCGGGCGTCATCGACGCCGCCACCCCCGTGCAGCGTGACCGGGCCGTCGACGCCCTGCGCGCCCTCGCGATCCTCGGCGTCGTCCTCGGCCACTGGCTGGTGACCGCCCTGGTCGCGGACGGCGGCGCCCTGCGCGCCGCGAGCCCCCTCCAGCACATGCCGTGGCTGGCCCCCGTCTCCTGGGCGTTCCAGACACTCGCCGTGTTCTTCCTGGTCGGCGGGCACGTGGCGACGAAGAGCCACGCGTCGGCGCGGGCACGCGGCATGACGTACCGTCAGTGGCTGGGCACCCGGCTGGCCCGTCTGTTCAAGCCGGTGGCCGCCGTGCTGGCGCTGTGGACGGCGGCCTCGGTGGCCCTTGTTCTCTCGGGCGCGCAGTTCATCACGGTGCACACCCTCCTCAAGCTGGCCCTGTCCCCGCTGTGGTTCCTCGTGGTCTTCGCCGCGCTGACGGCGGCGGCCCCGCTGGTGGCCCGGCTCAACCCGTTGTGGCCGCTGGCCGTCGTTCTGCATGTGGATCTGGTGCGGTTCGGCCTCGGCGGGCCTTCCTGGCTCGGCTGGGTGAACGTGGTGGCCGGCTGGCTGGTGCCGTTCACTGTGGGTGCGGCGTGGACGCGGGGCGAACTGGAGGGCCGCCGCGCGGGCTGGGTCCTGCTCACCGGCGGTGCCGCGACGACGGCCGTGCTCGTCGCCTGGGCGGACTACCCGGCGTCGATGGTCGGCGTCCCGGGGACCGCGGTCTCCAACCTCAACCCGCCCACGCTGGCGGCTACCAGCAGATGGTCCGGCAGGGCTTCACCGTGCTGCTCAACACCAAGCCCGACATCGAGGTGATCGGCCAGGCGGTCGACGGCCTGGACGCCGTCGCGAAGGTCGCCGAACTCACCCCGGACGTCGTCCTCATGGACATCCGTATGCCGGAGCTCGGCGGAATCGAGGCAACCCGCCGCATCACCGGTGAGCGGCCCGACATCAGGGTGCTGGTCCTGACCACCTTCGACCTCGACGAGTATGTGTACGAGGCGCTGCGCGCGGGCGCCTCCGGGTTTCTGCTGAAGGACGCGTCGGCGGACCAACTGGCCGAGGCGGTACGGGTGGTGGCGGCCGGCGACGCACTGCTCGCGCCGGGCATCACCCGCCGTCTGATCGCCGAGTTCTCCCGGATGGACGGCAGACCCCGCACCCCGCTGAAGGAACGCGTGGGCGATCTCACCGAACGGGAGACGGAGGTGCTGGTGCTGATCGCGCAGGGCCTGTCGAACGCGGAGATCGCCGGGCGTCTCGTCGTGGCCGAGCAGACCGTGAAGACCCATGTGGGCCGCATCCTGGTGAAACTGGGTCTCAGGGACCGGACCCAGGCGGCGGTGTTCGCGTACGAGTCGGGCCTGGTACGGCCGTCGGGCTACTGAGCGCGCGGCCGGCTGCTGCCCCGGTCAGGACCCGTAGTACCTGAGACGGATCCCGAAGTACCCCTCTCCCTGGTGACGACCGCGAGGCCTGCCTCCGCCTACCGTTCTGTATGTGACCGAGACGACCCAGCAGATGCCCACCGCGCCGAAGGGCGACGGGAGCAGACCGCGCAGCCCGGAGTTCCGGCTGGCCGCAGACGCCCTGCGCGGGCTGCGACAGGACCTGTTCCACGGAGCCTTCGCCTACGACCCGCTTCCGCGGATGCGCGTCGACGGCCCGCTGACCAGGCGGCTGCCCTCGCGGATCCGGCAGTACGCGGTCTGGACCCCGCACGCCGTGGTGGCCGGCGCCGGACTGATGGCGGCGATCACCGCCGGCTCGACGTCCGCCGGCGGAGACCTCGGCTCGATGCTGAGCGTCCTCCTTGCGCTGGGCCCGGTGCTGCTGACGCTGCTTCGGCCGGTCGGCGCCTTCTGGTTCTCCCTCGCCGCGGCCCCGGTGACCGCGGTGTTCGGATACAGCTGGGAGGACTTCCCGTGGCGGGCCGGCAGCTTCGCGGCCCACTTGGTCGTGCTGACGGTCGTCGCCCTGCGCACAAGGCCCCGGGTGGCGGTGTGGATGTGGATCCTGACCGCGGTGTACGGCACGGCCGCCGAGACCTTCGGCTCGGGGTACTACTCCTCCAACACCGGTCCCATGCTGGTCGTCTCCGCGTTCCTGCTGCTCGCCGTCACCGTCCGGCACATCCGCCGCGAGGCAGAGCAGGAGGTGACGGCCCAGCAGACGGTGACGGAGCACGAGCGCTCCCGCCGCACGCTCCTGGAGGAGCGCACCACGATCGCCCGCGAGCTGCACGACGTGGTCGCCCACCACATGTCGGTCGTCGCCATCCAGGCGGAGGCCGCCCCCTACCGGGTGGAGAACCCGCCGGAGGAACTGGAGCGGGCCTTCGCCACGATCCGGGAGAACGCGGTGGCGGCACTGACCGAGCTGCGCCGGGTCCTGGGCGTGGTGCGCGCCGAGGACTACGAGGCCCCGGACGCCCCGCAGCCCACGCTCGCGGACCTGGACGGGCTGCTGGCCAATGTGCGGGACACGGGGCTGGACGTCGAGAAGGCGGTGATCGGAGCGGTGCGCGAACTGCCGCAGGGCGTCGAGCTGTCGGCGTACCGCATCGTGCAGGAGGCGCTGAGCAACTCGCTGCGGCACGCACCGGGCGCGAGGGCCAGAGTCGAGATCGGGTACGTCCTCGGGGGCCTGGGCCTGCGCATAGTCAACGGTCCGCCGCCCGAGCCGTCCTTGGTGAAGCCCTCGCCCGGAGCCGGGCACGGCATCACCGGTATGCGGGAGCGGGTCTCCATGCTGAACGGCGAGATGACGGCGGGCCCGGCGGCCGACGGAGGCTACGAGGTGGCGGTGTTCCTGCCGGTCGCCAGTGTGAGCGAGGGTGACGCATGACCATCCGCGTACTGATCGCGGACGATCAGATGATGGTGCGCGAGGGCTTCTCGGTCCTGCTGAACGCGATGCCGGACATCGAGGTCGTCGGCGAGGCCGTCAACGGGCGGGAGGCGGTCGAGCGGGTCCGCGAGCTGGCCCCGGACGTGGTGCTGATGGACATCCGTATGCCGGAGCTGAACGGCATCGAGGCGACCCGGGAGATCGTCGCCGCGGACGGCGCGGCGAAGGTGCTGGTGCTCACCACCTTCGACCTCGACGAGTACGTGTACCAGGCGCTGCGCGCGGGAGCCTCCGGCTTCCTCCTCAAGGACGCCTCGGCACGCCAACTCGCGGACGGTGTAAGGGTGGTGGCGGCCGGTGAGGCGCTGCTCGCCCCGTCCGTGACCAAGCGGCTGATCACGGAGTTCTCGAAACTCTCCGACACCCCGCACCTGATGCCCTCCGCCCAGGCGTACGGCGATCTGACCGACCGGGAGACGGAGGTGCTGGTGCTGATCGCGCAGGGCCTGTCGAACGCGGAGATAGCCGAGCGGCTGGTGGTCGCCGAGTCGACGATCAAGACACATGTGAGCCGGATTCTGGTGAAACTGGGCCTGCGGGACCGCACCCAGGCGGCGGTGTTCGCCTACGAGGCACGGCTGGTCACGCCGGGCTGAGCCGGGCCCCGTCGGCTGAGACCCCCTGGTCAGACCCGGGGATGCCGGGCTAGCGTCCGTTCATGGCAGCCTTTGATCCATGGGACCCGGCCTTCCTCGCCGACCCGTACCCCGTCTACGCCGAACTGCGGGAGCGGGGGCGCGTGCACTACTTCGAGCCCACGAACCAGTGGCTGGTCCCGCACCACGCGGACGTCTCGGCGCTGCTGCGCGACCGCCGGCTCGGACGTACCTACCAGCACCGTTTCACGCACGAGGACTTCGGCCGCACCGCGCCCCCGCCGGAGCACGAGCCGTTCCACGTCCTCAACGACCACGGGATGCTCGATCTGGAGCCGCCGGACCACACCCGGATCAGGCGGCTGGTGTCGAAGGCGTTCACCCCGCGCACGGTCGAGCAGCTCAAGCCGTATGTGTCCGGCCTCGCCGGGGAACTGGTGGACCGGCTCGTCGGGGCGGGCGGCGGGGATCTGCTCAGGGATGTCGCCGAGCCGCTCCCGGTGGCCGTCATCGCGGAGATGCTCGGGATCCCGGAGGCGGACCGGGCCCCGCTGCGGCCCTGGTCGGCGGACATCTGCGGGATGTACGAGCTGAACCCGTCCGAGGACGCGGCGAGCAGGGCGGTGCGGGCGTCGGTCGAGTTCTCGGAGTATCTGCGGGAGCTGATCGCCGAGCGACGCAAGGAACCCGGCGACGATCTGATCTCGGGCCTGATCGCGGCGCACGACGAGGGCGACCGTCTGACCGAGCAGGAGATGATCTCGACCTGTGTCCTGCTGCTGAACGCGGGTCACGAGGCCACGGTGAACGCCACGGTCAACGGCTGGTGGGCGTTGTTCCGCAACCCGGAGCAGCTGGCGGCCCTGCGCGCGGACCACTCCCTGGTCCCCTCCGCCATCGAGGAGCTGATGCGTTACGACACCCCGCTCCAGCTCTTCGAGCGCTGGGTCCTGGACGAGATCGAGATCGACGGCACGGTGGTCCCGCGCGGCGCGGAGATCGCGATGCTGTTCGGCTCCGCCAACCACGACACCGAGATCTTCGCGAACCCCGGCACACTGGACCTGACCCGCAAGGACAACCCGCACATCTCGTTCAGCGCGGGCATCCACTACTGCATCGGCGCCCCCCTGGCCCGTATCGAGCTGGCGGCCTCGATGACGGCCCTCCTGGAAAAGGCCCCGACCCTGAGCCTGGCGGCGGAGCCGGAGCGGAAGCCGAACTTTGTGATCCGGGGGTTGGAGGGGTTGAGCGTCGAGGTGGGGTGATCACCCGTTGGCTGATCCCGGGCGATTCCGGCCGGTGGCCGCCCATGGCTCGTCAAGCTGGTGCCTGCCTGCGAAGGGAGGCACCATGACGGTTATGGCAGAGCGCACGTCGCAGACGTCCCAGATGTCGGTTGAGGACTTCGAGAGGATCGCCGAATTCGCGGCCAAGGAGACCGACGACGCCGTCAGGTTCGAGTTCATCAACGGACGGATCGGGGTCAAGAAGGTGGCGGACGGGGACCACGACACCATCGTGGTGTGGCTGACCAAACGGTGCATGCAGGTCCGGCCTGACCTGGACGTGTACCAGGGTCGGGGGCTGCGCGTGGAGAAGTACCGCGAGGGCCGGGCTCGTCCTGACGCTGTGATCGTGCCCGAGGAGCACTTTGCCGGGCACGGGGAGTGGGCCGACCCGAGTGGTGTACTCCTGGTCCTCGAAGTCACGTCGTACGACTCCGACACCGATCAGCGCGACCGGCAGGAGAAGCCCGTTGCGTACGGCGCTGCGGGCATCCCCTTCTACCTGCTGATCGACCGCGACGCCTGCATGGTCAAGCTCTACGGCGATCCGGAACCGGAGGTCGGGTACCGCGAGACCCGCATGGCGCCCTTCGGCGACAGGCTTCTGCTCCCCGAGCCCCTCGGTATCGAACTCGACACCGAGAAACTCAAGCAGTACGTCGACTGACACGCCCCCGTCAGCTCGTCAGATCCCGTCGCCGCAGCCCCGCCAGCCCCGTGCCCACGAGCGCCGCCGCCAGCAAGGTGAGGATCGCCACCGGCCCCCACTCCATCCCCCCGCCCGGCAGCTTCGGCAGATGGCCGAACGGGGAGAGGTCCAGCACCGCCTGTGGAGCATCCAGTGCCGGGCCGACCCAGCCGATCAGCAGGACCGCCCCGGCCACGCCCCACGCGGCCATCGCCAGCCTCGGGGACACCCCGTGCAGCAGCACCGCCAGACCGCCCACCACCCACACGGCCGGGAGCTGCACCAGGCACGCACCGAGGATCGGGCCTGCCTCCTTGCCGTAGCCGGCCGCGAGGCCCAGGCCCGCGAGGAGCATGATCAGTGCGGCTCCGCCGAAGGCGATCACCAGGTGGCCCGCGGCCCAGCGCAGCCGGCCCACCGCGTTCGCCAGTACCGGCTCCGCCCGCCCCGAGGTCTCCTCGCCGTGCAGCCGCAGCACGGACCCCACCACGTACAGGGCCGCGATCAGGCCCAGCATCCCCACCATCGAGGCGAGGAACGCGTCCGTGAGGCCGCTCTGCCCGCCCATCCGCTCGAAGATCTCCCGGGCCTTGGCGTTGTCGCCGACCAGATCGGCCGCGCCCTCCGTCATCCCGCCGTAGACGACTCCGGCGAGGAAGAAGCCGATGCTCCAGCCCAGCACGCTGCCGCGCTGCAGCCGCCAGGCCAGCGCCCCCGCCGTGCCCAGGCGGCCGGTCGCCGGTCCGGGCCGGGTCGGCAGGAAGCTCATGCCGACGTCCCGCCGCCCCGCGAGCTCGTACGCCACCGCGCCCTGGACCAGCACGGCCGTCGTGAACAGCAGCAGCACCCACCACCGCTCGTCCGCGTACGCCCGCAGGTTCTCCAGCCAGCCGATCGGCGACAGCCAGGTCAGCGGCGACGAGCCGTCGTCCGTCGCGGAGTCGCCCGCCGCGCGCAGCACGAAGGCGGCGCCCAGGACCGCCGCCGTGAGCCCGCGCGCCAGGCGCGCGCTCTCCGTCAGCTGCGCGACGATCGCCGCCATCGTCGCGAAGACCATGCCGACGCCCGCGATCCCGAGACCGAAGGCCAGCGCGCCGGACGTCCCCTGTCCCGCCAGCCCGGCCGTCACCAGCAGGGCGAGTACGGCATTGGCGGTGGCCGCCGTCAGCAGGGCCGCCGTCAGGGACGCCCTGCGGCCCACCATCCCCGAGGCCACCAGTTCCTGACGGCCGCTCTCCTCCTCCGCCCTGGTGTGCCGTACGACGACGAGCAGGCTCATCACGGCCGCGAGCGCACCCGCGTACACCCCGACGCGCCAGGCCGTGAGCGCGCCGAGCGAGTCGTCGAAGACCGGGCCGACCATCGCGCGCAGCGAGGAGTTGGTGGCCATCTGCCGCATCAGGTCGGCGCGTTCGGCGGGGGTGCCGTACAGGCCCTTGAGGGCGTTCGGCATGGAGAGCACCATCAGGGCGTTCACGGCGACCCAGACGGGGATCATCACCCGGTCGCGGCGCAGCGCGAAGCGCACCAGCGTTCCGGTGCCCGCGAGTTGACGGGCCGTTTTGCCCCGTACGGCGAAGACGGCGGTCATCGGGCCGCCGCCTCGTCCTGGTAGTGGCGCAGGAACAGCTCCTCCAGCGTCGGCGGCGTCGACCTCAGCGACCGTACGCCCGACTCGCTGAGCGACCGCAGGACGGCGTCGAGTTTGTCGGTGTCGACCTGGAGCCGGACGCGCCGTCCCTGGATGTCGAGGTCGTGGACCCCCGGCAGCTGCGCCAGCCCGTTGGGCGGACCGGCCAGTTCGGCCGTGACGCTCGTCCGCGTCAGATGGCGCAGATCGGCGAGCGAGCCGCTCTCGACCGTCCGGCCCTTGCGGATGATGCTCACCCGGTCGCAGAGCTCCTCGACCTCGCTGAGGATGTGCGAGGAGAGCAGGATGGTCCGGCCGCGCTGCCGTTCCTCCTCCACACAGCGCTGGAAGACCTCCTCCATGAGCGGGTCGAGGCCCGAGGTCGGCTCGTCCAGGATCAGCAGATCGACGTCCGAGGCCAAGGCTGCGACCAGGGCGACCTTCTGCCGGTTTCCCTTCGAGTACGTCCGGCCCTTCTTCGTCGGGTCCAGCTCGAAGCGTTCGATCAGCGCGGCTCGGCGGGCCTTGTCGAGTCCTCCGCGCAGCCGCCCGTACAGATCGATGACCTCGCCGCCGGAGAGATTGCGCCACAAGGTCACATCGCCCGGCACGTACGCGATCCTGCGGTGCACCTCGACGGCGTCCGCCCAAGGGTCGCGGCCCAGCACCTGCGCCGCGCCGGAGTCGGCGCGCAGCAGGCCCAGCAGGACCCGGATGGTGGTGGACTTGCCGGACCCGTTGGGGCCGAGGAAGCCGTGGACCTCGCCGGTCTCGACCTCCAGGTCCAGGCCGTCGAGGGCGTGTGTCCTGCCGAACGACTTGTGCAGTGCGGAGACGGTGATGGCCTTCGTCATGCTCCAGAACCTACGCTTCTTTCAGAAATTTGTGAAGTTAAGGAAGAGTGTGAATTGCCGATAGGATGGGGCGCATGACGGAATCAGCGCAGGCCGAGCGGGACCAGGAGGCGGTGACGAGGTTCGTCGAGTCCTTCGCCGCGCAGCTCGTCGAGGCCGGGATGCAGCGCATGCCCGCCCGGATCTTCGCCGCGCTCCTGTCCTCCGACGAGGGCGCGATGACCTCCGCGGAACTGGGCGAACAGCTCCGGATCAGCCCCGCCGCGGTGTCCGGCGCGGTGCGCTATCTGGCGCAGCAGCACATGGTGTCCCGCGAGCGCGAGCCCGGTTCGCGGCGCGAGCGCTACC
The DNA here is from genome assembly GCF_008806595.1 of Streptomyces luteolifulvus. GTDB lineage: Bacteria > Actinomycetota > Actinomycetes > Streptomycetales > Streptomycetaceae > Streptomyces > Streptomyces luteolifulvus. The sequence goes on from NZ_VZRB01000020.1 coordinate 56,373, forward strand.
GGGTGCACAGCAACCAGTGGTACGAGGCCCTGACCAACCGGGAAGCGGTCATCAAGCGCTGGGAAGGGGCACTGCGGGACGGCGTCACCAGCCTCGGCGCGGGTACGCCCGCGGGACGCCGGATGGCCGAGACGCTCGCGTTCTTCGAGTTCGTCGAGGGCGAGATCGCGGCCATGATGGAGCGCTGGCGGGTGCACCGGGAGGAGACGTTCGGCACGGGGTGACCCGGCGCCTGGCGCGCGCCCCTCAAGCCACCGGCAGCGTCAGCCCGAACGCCCCCTCCCACACCGTCCATGTCCGCCTGCGTACCGGTCCCGAGACGATGGAGTCCGCGCGGTAGCGGAACGAGCCGCCGGACACGGTCACGGTCCGGCCGCGGGCCATGAGGGGCGCCGCCTCCGCGCCCACCGAGACCGGCCGCACCTCGACGTCGGCCACGCCCGAGTCGCCCGCCGACACCGACACCGCCCGCACCGGCTGGTCCAGGTCGACCAGCGTCACCCCGTCGACCTCCACGCGCAGCCGGGAGGGCCGGGGCCCGGGGGCGGTGGGCAGCGCCCGGGGCGGCCGCGCATGCACCAGGGTCCGTACGAGCGACTGGCAGGTCCGCAGCCAGGGACGCCCGGGCTCGGCGGTCTCCGGTGCCGTTGGCCAAGCGGCCGGCGACGGTATCCCCAAGGTGCCGAGCACGACCCCGTCGCTCTCGTCGACCAGCAGGTCGAGCCGTCGTTCCGCGCCCTCCAGGACCGCCCGGGCCGCCGCCACCGCCCCGGTCGGCACTCCCAGGGCACGTGCCAGGGACAGGGCGCCCCCGACCGGCACCACCGACAGCCCGCATCCGGCCAGTTCCCGCTGCCGGTGCAAAAGGGACACCGCCCGGACCAGGGCCCGGTCGTCGCCCACCACGACCGGCCGGCGCGACCCTCTCCGCTCCAGTGCCCGGACGAATTCCTCGGGCCCCTGCGGGAGGCACACCTTGGTGGTCGCACCCGCGCTGAGCACGTCTTTCGCGATCCGTACGGACTCGCCGTCCGCCCGGACGGCGACCGGGTCGATGACCATCAGCAGCTGGTCGGAAGTCGCCACCTCGGTCATGCCTCGCTTCCTCGGGTAGCATCTTTGTGCAAGAGCCCCTTGCGCTATTGCGCCAGGGGCTTCGTCTATTCCGGGGCATCCGGTCCGACGGGTTGCGGCCGACGAGGGTCGCCGGTGTACGAGGCACACTCCGTGCCGCGTACGCCCCTGACCCTGGACATGCCCCGCCCGGAAGGGGTGTACGCGCGTGCCCGCACTTGTGCTGCTCGGTGCTCAGTGGGGTGACGAAGGCAAGGGAAAGGCGACCGATCTGCTCGGCGGGTCGGTGGACTACGTGGTGCGTTACCAGGGTGGTAACAACGCCGGCCACACGGTAGTCGTGGGCGACCAGAAGTACGCCCTCCACCTCCTCCCTTCCGGAATCCTGTCCCCGGGGTGCACCCCGGTCATCGGCAACGGCGTCGTCGTCGACCCGTCGGTCCTGCTCTCCGAGCTGAGCGGGCTGAACGAGCGAGGCGTCGACACGTCCAAGCTCCTGATCAGTGGCAACGCCCACATCATCACGCCGTACAACGTCACTGTCGACAAGGTGACGGAACGCTTCCTCGGGAAGCGGAAGATCGGGACCACCGGGCGGGGCATCGGGCCCACCTACGCCGACAAGATCAACCGTGTCGGCATCCGGGTGCAGGACCTGTACGACGAGTCGATCCTCACGCAGAAGGTGGAGGCGGCCCTCGACGTCAAGAACCAGCTGCTCACCAAGCTGTACAACCGGCGCGCCATCGCCGTCGACCAGGTGGTCGAGGAGCTGCTGGGCTACGCCGAGAAGATCGAGCCGTACGTCGCCGACACGGTCCTCGTGCTCAACCAGGCTCTCGACGACGACAAGGTGGTGCTGTTCGAGGGCGGGCAGGGCACCCTGCTCGACATCGACCACGGCACGTACCCCTTCGTCACGTCGTCGAACCCGACCGCGGGCGGTGCCTGCACCGGCGCGGGTGTCGGCCCGACGAAGATCAGCCGCGTCATCGGCATCCTGAAGGCGTACACGACCCGGGTCGGCTCCGGCCCCTTCCCGACCGAGCTGTTCGACGAGGACGGGGAGGCGCTGCGCCGGATCGGCCACGAGCGGGGTGTGACCACCGGCCGGGACCGCCGCTGCGGCTGGTTCGACGCGGTGATCGCCCGCTACGCCACCCGCGTCAACGGGCTCACCGACTTCTTCCTGACCAAGCTGGACGTCCTCACCGGCTGGGAGCAGATCCCGGTCTGCGTGGCCTACGAGATCGACGGCAAGCGCGTCGAGGAGCTGCCGTACTCGCAGTCGGACTTCCACCACGCGAAGCCCGTCTACGAGACCCTCCCGGGCTGGTCCGAGGACATCACCAAGGCCAAGACGTTCGCCGACCTCCCGAAGAACGCGCAGAACTACGTCAAGGCGCTGGAGGAGATGTCCGGCGCCCCGGTCTCCGCGATCGGCGTGGGCCCGGGCCGGGACGAGACGATCGAGATCAACTCGTTCCTGTAGCCCCGGACGTACCTGTGCCCCCGGCCGCCGACACATGGGCCGGGGGCACAGGCACGGTGGGGCCCGGACATCACCCGGCAAACGGCATATTCTGGGGCTGTACGTGTGTGTCTCGGGAGATAGAGGGTGAGTTGGAGGCGCGTGTTGCTCAAAGCCTCCTTCGACACGGAGAAGTCGAACGAGCTGATACGCAGCGGGAAGATGCCCGGGCTGATCGAGGGCGCGCTGGAGAGGATCAAGCCGGAGGCCGCCTACTTCACCACGGACCACGGTGAGCGCACCTGCTACATGGTCTTCGACATGCAGGACAGCTCCCAGATGCCGGTGATCGGAGAGCCGTTCTTCATGGAAGGGAACGCCGAGGTCTACTTCACACCGGTGATGGACGCCCAGGAGCTCCGGACGGGACTGTCCCAGCTCGGCTGATCGTCGGCCGCCCGTCAGCTGAAGATGATCATCGACCCCTGCGCCAGGCTCCGCGTCGCCGCCGCGTGCAGCCCCAGCCAGACGTGGCGCTCACGGGCGAAGGGGCTGGGGTCGTACGGCGCCGGGACGGCCGGTTCCTCCAGTTCCGTCGGTGCGATCGGCGGCTGGGGCGCGGCCGGCGGGTTGGCCGGGTCGATCCCGATGACGGGGGCCACCAGCTCCAGTTCGCGCAGCAGGGTCTGCGAGGAGCCCAGCGGGCCGCCGCCGGCGAGGAGTTCGTCGTTGGACAGCGGGTGCGGGAAGTCGACCGGGACGTACGCGCCCGCGTGGTCGTAGTGCCAGACCAGATGCGACTGCTGCGCCGTGGTCTCGAACATCTCCAGCAACTGCTCGTAGTCGCCGCCGAGTTCGTCGACCGGCGTGACCGCCAGCCCGCACACCTGGAGCAGATACGCGCGGCGCAGGAAGTGCAGCGCGTCGTAGTCGAAGCCGGCCACCGGGGCGACCTCGCCGGACAGTCCCGGCATGTACTGGTACACGGGCACCGGCGGGAGGCCGGCTTCGCCGAGCACCTTGTTGTACTGCGCGAGTTCGTCGGCGAAGGGGTTGTCGGGGGTGTGGCACAACACGTCCACGAGCGGCACCAGCCACAGGTCACAGGCCAAAGAGAGCTCCTCGGATACTCGCAGCGCCCAGCGGTCGTCGTGCGTCGGTCGGCGCACGGTGGTCAAGGAAGGGTAGTCGGTGCGGCACGGGTCGGCTGCCCTCGTGCAGGACCCTTACCCTGGCCCGCGGCGGTCATCCGGCGGCGAGGCGTTCGATCAGGGCGAGGGAGTGTGCGCTGTACCCGGCGAGGATCGCGCGGGCGGCCTTGAGATCGCGCCGGGTCAGGGCGTCCACCAGGTCCGTGTGGCCGGACCACAGTTCGCCCCGCAGGTCGGGCAGCCGGCGCAGGTGCTGCACCGCGCACACCCAGCCCTGGACCTGCAGACGGTGCAGAAAATCGACGAGATAGGGGTTGCCGAACAGGGTGCTGAGCTCGCGCCAGAAGCGCAGGTCGTAGCCGATCAGAACGGTGAGGTCACCGGCGACGGCGGCGCGCCGCGCCTCCTCGCCGCGCCGGCGGACGACGGCCACTGCAGCGGCCGTACGGGCGTCGTCGAACCACTGGAAGCCGCCGTGGCCGCCCGCCAGCGCGTGGAACATCCCGTCGGTGACGAGGCTGCGGGCCTCGATCATGCCCCGGAAGTCGTCGGCCGAGTACTCGTGCACGCGGAAACCGCGGTGCTGGTCGGCGTCGAGGAGACCCTGTGCGGAGAGATCGACGAGCGCCTCGCGCACGGGGGTCGCGGACACCCCGTACTGCTCGGCGATCTCCTTCACGGTGAACTCCTGCCCCGGCTGCAGCCGCCCCGCCAGCACCTCGTCACGCAGCGCCTCGGCGATCTGCTGCCGCAGGGTGCTTCGCGTCACGGCGCCGATGCCGCTGCTGCCGCGCATGGTCGGGGGGTCACCTCATCGCGTTCGGGTGGCGTGCACGTACATGTCTACGAGCACGCCACCTTACGCGTTCGAATGCGTGAACGGCCCCCGTGGCGGGTGGTCTACTCCGTGTACTCGTCCGCAACGGAAAGTGCCACGTCCAGGGCCGCCAGCCCCTCCTTGAGCTCCGCCTCGCTCACATTGCACGGCGGCACGACATGCGTCCGGTTCATGTTGACGAACGGCCACACCCCCTGCTTCTTCGCCGCCGCCGCGAACGCGGCCATCGGGGCGTTCGCCTCGCCCGCCGCGTTGTACGGCACCAGCGGCTCCCGTGTCTCCCGGTTCTTCACCAGGTCGAGCGCCCAGAACATCCCGACGCCCCGCACCTCGCCGACCGAGGGGTGCCGCTCCGCCAGTGCCCGCAGCGCCGGCTCCACGACCTCGGTGCCGAGCCGCGCCGCGTTCTCCGCGACGCCCTCCTCGGCCATGACGTTGATCGTCGCGACGGCCGCGGCACACGCCAGCGGGTGCCCGGAGTAGGTCAGGCCGCCCGGGTACGCGCGCTTGCCGAAGGTCTCCGCGATCGCCCCGGAGATGGCGACACCGCCCAGCGGCACATAGCCGGAGTTCACGCCCTTGGCGAAGGTCATCAGGTCCGGCACGACGTCGAACAGGTCGGCCGCGAACCACCGCCCGGTCCGCCCGAACCCGGCCATGACCTCGTCGAGAACGAAGACGATGCCGTACTTGTCGCACAGCTCCCGGACGCCGGCCAGATAGCCGGCCGGCGGCACCATGATCCCCGCGGTCCCCGGGATCGTCTCCAGGACGATCGCGGCGACGGTCGACGGCCCCTCGAAGGCGATCGTCGTCTCCAGGTGCTCAAGGGCCCGTGCGCACTCCTGCTCCTCGCTCTCTGCGTAGAAGCGGGAGCGGTACAGGAACGGAGCCCAGAAGTGCACCACGCCCGCCGTGCCGCTGTCGGACGGCCAGCGCCGCGGGTCGCCGGTGAGGTTCACGGCCTGCTGTGTGCCGCCGTGGTACGAGCGGTACGCCGAGAGCACCTTCGGCCGGCCGGTGTGCAGCCGCGCCATGCGCACCGCGTGCTCCACCGCGTCCGCGCCGCCGTTGGTGAAGAAGATCTTGTCCAGGTCGCCGGGCGTCCGCTCGGCGATCAGCCGCGCCGCCTCGGACCGCGCCTCGACGGCGAAGGCGGGCGCGAACGTGGACAGGGTGGCGGCCTGTTCCTGGATCGCGGCGACGACCTTGGGGTGCTGGTAGCCGATGTTCGTGTAGACGAGCCCGCTGGTGAAGTCGAGGTACTTCCTGCCCTCGTAGTCCCAGAAGTACGACCCCTCGGCGCCGGCGACGGCGAGCGGGTCGATGAGCTCCTGCGCGGACCAGGAGTGGAAGACATGCGCACGGTCCGCGGCCTTCACGGCGGCGCCGGCCTCGGGATTTGGCTGAGGGGTCATGCGCCCGAGGCTAGGCGGGCGGGGCCGGGGAGCGACATCGGCGTCCTGTCCCGCGGTCCGGGGCTTTCCGCGACAGGTTGTCGACACGGGGTGCACTCCCGGCATTGCGGCCGCACCCCCTGATGTCGAAGGCCGATTGACAGCATGCTGCGTTAATGACAGGATGCTGTCATAAGCCAAGGGTCCGAGGAGGAGTCATGAACAGCACCACTCGCAAGCCCGTCCGTCTCGCCGTGTACGACACCCTCGCCGACTGGGAGACCGGGCACACGACCGCCCACCTCGCCCGCGCCGGGTACGAGATCCGGACCGTCGGCCCGACCACGGCCGCCGTCACGAGCATCGGCGGCCTGCGCATCCAGCCCGACGCCGCCCTGAACGACGTACGGCCCGAGGACAGCTCCCTGCTGATCCTCCCGGGCGCGGACCTCTGGGACACCACCGACGACCTTGCGCCCTTCGCCCGCACGGCCCGCGCCTTCCTGGACGCCGGCGTGCCCGTCGCCGCCATCTGCGGCGCCACCGCCGGACTCGCCCGCGAGGGCCTGCTCGACGACCGTGACCACACCAGCGCGGTCTCCTTCTACCTGGCCGCCACGGGCTACCAGGGCGGCGGCCGCTACCTCGACACCGACGCGGTCACCGACCGCGGCCTCGTCACCGCCGGCCCCACCGAGCCCGTCGCCTTCGCCCGCGAGGTGCTGCGGCTGCTCGGGGTGTACGAGGGCGAGGTGCTCGACGCCTGGTACCGGCTGTTCCACGACTCCGACGCGGGGGCGTACGTGGTCCTCGAGAAGGCCGGGGCACTGTGAGCCGGGAGCGTCAGGACCTGCTCAGCCGCAGCGCGCTCGGTGTCTTCCGGCTCAACGGCCAGTTCCTCGCGGTGGCGGAGGAACTGGCCCGGCCGGCCGGGCTCACCGCCGCCTGGTGGCAGGTGCTCGGCGCGGTGCTGGGCGAGCCGCTGCCCGTGTCCGGGATCGCCCGCGCCATGGGCATCACCCGGCAGAGCGTCCAGCGGATCGCCGACCTGCTGGTGGAGCGCGGCCTCGCCGAATACCGGCCCAACCCCGCCCATCGCCGCGCCAAGCTCCTCGCGCCCACGCAGGAGGGTCGCGCGGCCGTCGCCCGGATCAGTCCCGGCCACGCCGCGTTCGCCGACCGCCTGGCCGAGGCATTCGGCGAGGCGGATCTCGCGGCGGGCGTGGCGGTGCTGGAGCGGCTGTCGAAGGCGCTGGACGAGCTGGGGCCCGCCTGACGACGTTCCCGGCCGCCGTGCGCCTGCGGGCCGGCGGCGGGAAGGTGTCATACAGGACCGACCGCCCGTTACGGAACCGTAGACAGCTCGCCGCTCGACTCCCCGAAGGGCCGGTTTATTCTCGGCTCGATCACATTATGGGGGGAAAGGCGGGGCGGCCATGGAGAAACTGGGGCCGGGGGATCCGCAGCGCATCGGTGCATACCGGCTCTTCGCGCGGCTGGGCGCGGGCGGGATGGGGCAGGTCTATCTCGCGCGCTCCGACCGGGGGCGGACGGTCGCCGTGAAGATGGTCCGGCGGGAGCTGGCCGCGCGGGAGGAGTTCCGTGCGCGGTTCCGGCAGGAGGTCCGCAATGCCCAGCGGGTCGGGGGATTCTGGACCGCGCCGGTCCTGGACGCCGACACCGAGGCCGCCGTGCCCTGGGTCGCCACCGGCTATGTCGCCGGGCCGAGCCTCCAGCAGGTGGTGAGCCAGGACCACGGCCCGCTGCCCGAGCGGTCGGTGCGGATACTGGCCGCCGGGCTCGCCCATGCGCTCACCAACATCCACGCGGCCGGGATCGTCCACCGCGACCTCAAGCCGTCCAATGTCATGATCACCATCGAGGGCCCCCGCGTCATCGACTTCGGCATAGCGCGGGCCCTGGAGAGCGTGACCGACGGCGGGCTCACCCGGACCGGCGCGCTCGTCGGCTCACCGGGCTTCATGGCACCCGAGCAGGTGCGGGGCGACCGGATCACGCCCGCGTGCGACGTCTTCTGCCTCGGCTCCGTCCTCGCGTACGCCGCCACCGGCCGCCTCCCGTTCGGCGCCGCCAACAGCGGCGTGCACGCCCTGATGTTCCGTATCGCCCAGGAGGAGCCCGACCTCAGGGGCCTGCCCGAGGGCATCGCCGACCTCGTCCACGACTGTCTGCGCAAGGACCCGGCCGCCCGGCCGACGCTCGACGGGATCCTGGAGCGCACGGGCGCGGAGGACACCGTCTCCGACGGCCGCTCCCGGGACCCGTGGCTGCCGAGCGCGCTCGTGGCCCAGCTCGGACGGCACGCGGTGCGGTTGCTGGAGACGGAGGACCCGGAGGGCCCGGCGGGCGGGTACGGCCACGCCGGTGCGCCGGCTCCCGAAGTCTCGCCCGAGCACGCTCCCGTCGCCGACCACTCGTCCGGCGACGCGCCCACGATGCAGGGCCCACGGGTCGCGGCCGGCCCGCCCGCGCCGGGCACATCGCCCGAGCACCTCCCCACCCGGGCCGCCGGGCGGGTAGCGCCCCCCGGCGGGGTCCCGCCGCACCCCGCCTACGGCTATCCGCAACAGCACCCGCAGCCCTCCGCCTACGGCTATCCGCAGCAGCCCGGCACACCGGGCCCCTACGCGTCGTACGGCGGACTCGGCTCGACGCCGCCGTACGGCCCGCCGCCCGTCGGGGCGGGCGGCCCGTCCTTCGTCCCGCCGGACGTCCCGGAACAGCCGGCGCGAAGGAGCGCACGCTCCACCGCGGCGCTCGTCGTGGTCGCGCTGGTCGTCGCGCTGGGCGCCGGCGGCTCGGTCTACGCCCTGATGCAGGGCGACGACGGCGCCAAGGGCGGTACCGCCCCCTCCCCGTCCCCGACCGCCGGCGCGCCCGAGAGCCCCGGCCAAAGCACCCCCGAGCCGTCCCCGACGGACGCGGAGACCTCCGCCCCGGCCCCGCCGGACGGCACGATCCCGGCCGCATACGTGGGCACCTGGACGACGTCCATCGACAACGACTCCGGGCACAACACCCGTGAACTGACCATCAAGCAGGGGGAGGTGGGCGACACGGTGCTCTCCCTCGTCGCCGACGGGCCCGCGGGCTCGGGCACCTACCACTGTGTGTTCAAGGCCGAGCTGGCCGAAGAGCCCACCGAGGACGGCCCGTTGGAGATCGGCCCGTCCACCGTGACGACCGGCGAACCGCGTTCCTCGTGCGCGCCGGGTGCGGCCACCGAGATCACCCTGCGGTCGGACGGCAGACTGGAGCGCGTCAACACGGAGACCGGGGAGAAGCTGACCTACACGCGCCAGTGAACGTAAGGCGAACTTCGGCTCACCGGTCCCACACGTCCCTTCGTACGGCCGTACGGTGACCCCCTACGATTCCGGCTCGGGCAGTGGCGGGGGCACCACGGTGGAGTGGCTGAGCGCAGAGAACGTCGTGGCCGTGGGCACCGCGGTGCTCGGTATCGCCGCGTCCGGCGTCATGGTCTGGTACGAGCGGCGGGTGCCGCGCCGCAAGCGGATCGGCTACCGCGTCCAGATGGACAACCCGATCGGCGACGACGTACGGCTCGGGCGGGCCAATGTCCGCGCCGGCCTGTTCGACGAGGCGCCGGGCATGTCGGACGCCACGCTCGTCCTGCTCCGCGTCGAGAACGACGGCTCGCAGGGCATCGACCGCGACGACTACACCAGCCCCGAAGTCCACGGCCTGACCGCGGTGTTCAGCGACCGCACCATCCGCGGCGTCTCGGTCACCCAGCCGTCCGACACCGGCCACCTCATGGACCACTTCACCCCGACCCGGGGCTTCGGCTACGACGGCAACACCCTGCGCATCCCGCGCGTCCCGCTCAACCGCGGCGACCACTTCAAGCTGCTGGTGCTGCTGTCCGGCGGTGACGTGGGCAGCGAGATACGGCTGATCGGCGGTATCCGTGAGGGCGAGGTCCACCCGAACCGCAGCGCGACCCCGGACGAGAAACCACCCCTGTTCAGCCGGGCCGCCCGACTGATCACCATCATGCTCACGGTCAGCGTGCTCACCCTCGCCACGATCGTGGTGACCCGGGACGACACCCGGCCCCCGATCGGCTGCGCGAAGGGCACTCTGACGCTCACCGGCTCCACCGCGTTCGCGCCCGTGCTGGAGGAGGTGGCCAAGAAGTACGAGCGGGACTGCGAGGGAGCAGCCGTCACCGTGGACCCGCACGGGTCGACCGCGGGGGTGCGGGAACTGGCGGGGGCCGGCGCGCAGCACAAGAAGGGCAGCCCGCCCGTCGTGGCCCTCTCCGACGGTCCGAAGCCCAGCGGCCTGCCGAAGCTGCGCGAGAACCGGGTGGCGCTGTCGGTCTTCGCGCTCGTGGTCAATGACGATGTGCGTCTGAAGAACCTGTCGACTCAGGACGTACGACGCCTGTACCGCGGCGAGATCAGGAACTGGCGGCAGCTGGGCGGCCCGAACCTGCCGGTGCATCTGGTGAGCCGCGACGCCAACTCGGGGACCCGGCAGGTGTTCCAGCGCCGGGTGCTGGGCCGCGGCGAGATCGCGAACTCCTCCGTCGACTGCGTGCACAAGGACGATGCGACGGCACCGGTCATCCGCTGTGAACTCGACTCGACCGAACAGGTGTTGACGACGGTGGCGGGGCTTCCCGGCGCCGTCGGCTACAGCGAACTCAACGCGGCCAACCGGGCCGAGGGCCTGACCCCGCTGAAACTCGACGGCGACGCCCCCTCCGTCGACGCCATCGAACACGGCGCGAACGCCTACCCGTACCGCGAGATCGAGTACGCCTACACCTACGGCCGGCCCCCCGCCGACTCCCTGGCCTCCAGCTTCCTGACCTACCTGTCCCGCGGCAACGGCCAGGACGTGATCCGCACCCATGGCCACATCCCGTGCTGGACGCCGGAGGGGCTGAGACTCTGCGCGGAGGACTAGAGGAGGACTAGAGGGGGACTGGAGGACGACTGGAGGGGGGACCAGAGGTGGACTGGCGGAGCATCAGCTCGTCCGGCGTCACCTGGGCTCGGGCGGCCGCTGCCGTGGCATGTTCGGGCGGGCGTTGGTGCCCGGAGGCATCGCGAATCTTCCCTGGGCCGCGCCCGGGTCCGTGCGTCCGCCGGGAGCCGTCGTCGACCGGAGGCCCACCGGTGCCATGCCGGTGCGGAACTCCGTCATCCAGTCCGCCGTCTCCGTCCGCACCAGGTCCGTCACATCCTCGGAGAACCTCCGCAGCACTCCGAGGCACCGTTCGGCCGCCTCACTCGCCGTCCCCTCCGCTGGCCCCAGCACCTCCCGTACGCACTCCGACGCCCAGTCGAACTGGAGCACCTGAAGCCTGCGCTGTACGGCCTGGGCCGTGGTCACGTCCCTCATCCACCCGGACGTGACCCCGAAGAACCGGTCCCCGGCCACACACGCCACCGCCAGCAGCAGCGCCAGATACCCCCAGGGCGAGACCCCGCCGGCCACCCCGGTCAGATCGAGCAGCGGCAGCGCGGCCCCGGCCACCCCGCCGGTCGCCGCTCCCACCCGCAGCGCCCAGGCCGCCCGCCGCTTCCACGCACGTTCCGAGAGATACCAGGCCACCGTCTCCAGCGCCCCGCGCTCCACCCACCGGTACAGCTCGTCCAGCCGCTCGGCCGGCTCCCCCCAGTCGCCGAGCGGAAACGTCCGCCCGGTCAGGTCGCCCGGCCGCAGCCCGGCCGCGCCCTCGCCCCGCCCGTCCTGAGGCGGACCCTCGGGCTGCATCTCCGGCTGACCCACCCGGCACTCCCTACTGATCCCGACCGACTGATCCCGGCCGGCACCGGTCACGGCACCGACGCGATCGATCACGCTGCGTGACGCCTGATGTTGATGCGCCGCACCCTTCCTAGCGCCCCATGGGTGGCGAAGGCGTCCCTTCCGTCTCTTTTCCGCCCGGAAGAGGTCCTTGATCAGGTAGAGGGATCGACGTCGACTCACTCGAAAGAGTGCTGGGGCGACGGCTGCCCGGACCACGTAGGCTCGATCCAGGCGGAAAAAACCCGCTCGGACAGCCGTAACAGCCGTACGAGACCAGGAGCTGATCGTGATCCCCGGTGGTGGCCAGCCCAACATGCAGCAGCTGCTCCAGCAGGCCCAGAAGATGCAGCAGGACCTGGCGAACGCCCAGGAGGAACTGGCGCGGACCGAGGTCGACGGGCAGGCGGGCGGCGGCCTGGTGAAGGCCACCGTCACCGGTGCCGGCGAGCTCCGCGCCCTGAAGATCGACCCGAAGGCGGTGGACCCGGAGGACACCGAGACCCTCGCCGACCTGATCGTCGCGGCGGTCCAGGCGGCCAACGAGAACGCGCAGACCCTTCAGCAGCAGAAGCTGGGCCCCCTCGCACAGGGCCTCGGCGGCGGCATCCCGGGCCTGCCTTTCTAAGACGGCCGGTGGCCAACTACGGTACGTACTGAAGGAACCCAGGAAGGACGGGCAGTCCGTTGTACGAAGGCGTGGTCCAGGACCTCATCGACGAGCTGGGGCGGCTGCCCGGCGTCGGTCCCAAGAGCGCGCAGCGGATCGCCTTCCACATCCTGCAGGCGGAACCGACCGACGTACGGCGGCTCGCACAGGCCCTCCTGGAGGTCAAGGCGAAGGTCCGCTTCTGCGCGACGTGCGGCAACGTCGCGCAGGAGGAGCTGTGCAACATCTGCCGTGACAGCCGCCGCGACCCCTCCGTCATCTGTGTGGTGGAGGAGCCGAAGGACGTGGTCGCCATCGAGCGCACCCGCGAGTTCCGCGGCCGCTACCACGTGCTCGGCGGAGCGATCAGCCCGATCGAGGGCGTCGGCCCCGACGACCTGCGGATAAGGGAACTGCTGGCTCGCCTGGCCGACGGCACGGTCACGGAGCTCATCCTGGCCACGGACCCGAATCTCGAAGGCGAGGCGACGGCCACGTACCTCGCCCGCATGATCAAGCCCATGGGCCTCAAGGTCACCCGCCTGGCCAGCGGCCTCCCGGTGGGCGGCGACCTGGAATACGCGGACGAGGTGACCCTCGGCCGCGCCTTCGAGGGGAGACGACTCCTAGATGTCTGACGCCACGCTGCACGCGACCAGCCAGAACCCCGACGACTTCGTGGTCCAGATCGCGGACCAGGTCGAGAGCTTCCTGGTGGCCGTCACAGAGGTAGCGAAGGGCGACGAGCCGGACTCGGCGGTCCCCTTCCTCCTGCTGGAGGTCTCCCAACTGCTCCTGGCCGGCGGCCGCCTGGGCGCCCACGAGGACATCGTCCCCGACGAGCGCTACGAGCCCGACCCGGGCCCGGAACCGGATGTGGACGAGCTCCGTGAGAACCTCGCCCGTCTCCTGGAGCCGATCGACGTCTACTCGGAGGTCTTCGACCCGTACGAGCCGCGCAAGGCACCGGTGCCGGCCCGTATCTCCGACGATCTCGCGGACGTCATCACGGACCTGCGCCACGGCATGGCCCACTACCGTGCCGGGCGCACCTCCGAGGCCCTGTGGTGGTGGCAGTTCTCCTACTTCTCCAACTGGGGCACCACGGCCTCGGCGACCCTGCGCGCCCTGCACTCGGTCCTGGCGCACGTCCGCCTGAACCAGCCCCTGGAGGAACTGGACGGCCTGGACACGGACCAGGGCGTGGGCGACGACACCCTGGAATTCGAGGCCGGAAAGGTCATGCAGCGCGAAATCGCGGGTCCCTTGGGCGTGCGGACGGCGCAGTAGCGGTAGCGGCGGACGGCCTGCAGCCAGGGGAGTTGCAGGGGTGCTCCGGAAACGCCCGCCTCACGGTCCGAGCCCCCACAACCCCTTCCCCACCGCCGTGACCCCGCCCGTCAGCGCCAGCATCAGCACCAGCAGCCGGGCTCGCTTCTCCGGCAGGCGGCCCGCCAGCCCTCTGCCGATCGCCGCGCCCGCGGCCATGGCGACGGCCACGGAGATCCAGCGGGGTGCGCTCAGCGCCGGCACCCCGTGGGACGCCACCGAGAACGTGTTGACGATCACGCTGTAGAACTGGGCGTTGGGGATGAACTCCCTTACGCTCCAGCCCGCGTTGACCGCGTAGAGGGACACCGGCGGGCCGCCGACCCCCGCCGCGGAGTTCATGAATCCGCCCACCGCACCCGCGGCCACCGCACCCGGTGTGCCGCGCAGCGCCCGTACCCGTGCGCCTCTCATCACCAGCAGGACCGCCCCCGTCACCAACCCGCCCATGACCAACATCAGGCCGGCTTCCGGCAGTTGACGGGTCAGCCAGGTACCCACCGGCACGGTGCACGCGGCCGCCAGGCACAGCGGCACCATCGCGCCCGGGCGCACCCGGCGCCAGCCGCCCGCCAGGCCCACCCCACTGATCGCCCCGGCGGCGCAGTTCGCGAGGACGACTCCCTCGGCCGGCCCGAGCAGCAGCACCAGCGCGGGCACGGCGACCAGCGCGAACCCCATGCCGGTGAGCCACTGGACGGTGGAACCGAGCAGCACGACGGCCGCCAGCAGCACATCGCCCGTCCATCCCCCTGTCATGGTGCACCTGCCTACACCATCGGCCCGGCAGACGGGACAGTGCGGGCACGGCCCGACACCTTGGTGCTTGAAACTTGATTTACGGCTCTCACCTGTGACCCGCGGCACTTTCCGAGTGGCGTCGGCACGCACCGGGCATGTGCGCAACGGGCGGCCGGACATCTCACCATGCGGTACTCCGGAGGGGATATTCGGGCGCTCGTTAAACTGAGCCGACACACACGGACTGAGCGAGGAGCGCACGTGGGCCTTGTCGTGCAGAAGTACGGAGGCTCCTCCGTAGCCGATGCCGAGGGCATCAAGCGCGTCGCCAAGCGGATCGTGGAAGCGAAGAAGAACGGCCACCAGGTGGTCGTCGTCGTTTCCGCGATGGGCGACACGACGGACGAGCTGATCGATCTCGCCGAGCAGGTATCGCCGATGCCTGCCGGGCGTGAATTCGACATGCTGCTGACCGCCGGAGAGCGTATCTCCATGGCCCTGCTGGCCATGGCGATCAAAAACCTGGGCCACGAGGCCCAGTCCTTCACCGGCAGCCAGGCAGGCGTCATCACCGACTCGGTCCACAACAAAGCCCGGATCATCGACGTCACGCCGGGCCGGATCCGTACGGCGCTGGACGAGGGCAACATCGCCATCGTCGCCGGGTTCCAGGGCGTCAGCGCCGACAAGAAGGACATCACCACGCTCGGGCGCGGTGGTTCCGACACCACGGCCGTCGCCCTCGCCGCCGCGCTCGACGCCGAGGTCTGCGAGATCTACACCGACGTCGACGGTGTGTTCACCGCCGACCCGCGCGTGGTGAAGAAGGCCCGGAAGATCGACTGGATCGCGTTCGAGGACATGCTCGAACTGGCCAGCTCCGGGTCCAAGGTGCTGCTCCACCGCTGTGTGGAGTACGCCCGCCGGTACAACATCCCGATCCACGTCCGCTCCTCCTTCAGCGGACTCCAGGGCACGTGGGTCAGCAGTGAGCCGATCGAGCAAGGGGACAAGAAGGTGGAGCAGGCCATCATCTCCGGTGTCGCGCACGACACCTCCGAGGCCAAGATCACGGTCGTCGGTGTGCCGGACAAGCCGGGCGAGGCCGCCTCGATCTTCCGTGCCATCGCGAACGCCGAGATCAACATCGACATGGTCGTGCAGAACGTGTCCGCGGTGACGACGGGTCTCACGGACATCTCGTTCACGCTGCCCAAGACCGAGGGCCGCAAGGCGATCGACGCGCTGGAGAAGAACAAGACCGCGATCGGGTTCGAGTCGCTGCGCTACGACGACCAGATCGGCAAGATCTCGCTCGTCGGCGCCGGCATGAAGACCAACCCGGGTGTGACCGCCTCCTTCTTCGAGGCGCTCTCCGACGCCGGCGTGAACATCGAGCTGATCTCGACCTCCGAGATCCGTATCTCGGTGGTCACCCGTGCCGACGATGTGCCCGAGGCCGTCCGCGCCGTGCACACCGCCTTCGGGCTCGACTCCGACAGCGCCGAGGCCGTCGTCTACGGAGGCACGGGCCGCTGATGAAGCGGTCCGCGCGGCCGACGCTCGCGGTCGTGGGGGCGACCGGCGCCGTCGGAACGGTCATGCTCCAGATCCTGTCCCAGCACGCGGACATCTGGGGCGAGATCCGACTGCTCGCCTCACCGCGCTCGGCCGGCCGCAAGCTGACCGTGCGCGGTGAGCAGGTGGAGGTGGCGGCCCTGTCGGAGGAGGCCTTCGACGGGGTCGACGTCGCCATGTTCGACGTCCCCGACGAGGTCGCCGCCCAGTGGGCGCCGATCGCGGCCGCCAGGGGCGCGGTCGTGGTGGACAACTCGGGCGCCTTCCGGATGGACCCGGAGGTGCCCCTGGTCGTCCCCGAGGTCAACCCGCACGCCGTACGGCGCCGGCCGCGCGGAATCATCGCCAACCCCAACTGCACGACCCTCTCCATGATCGTGGCCCTGGGCGCGCTGCACGCCGAGTTCGGGCTGCGCGAGCTGGTCGTCTCCTCCTACCAGGCCGTGAGCGGGGCGGGCCGGGCCGGTGTCGAGACGCTGCGCCAGCAGCTCGCCCTGGTCGCCGGCACCGAGCTCGGCACCTGCCCCGGTGATGTACGGCGGGCCGTGGGGGACAACACCGGGCCGTTCCCGGAACCGGTCGCCCTCAACGTCGTACCGTGGGCCGGTTCGCTGCGCGAGGACGGCTGGTCCTCCGAGGAGATGAAGGTACGGGCCGAGTCCCGCAAGATCCTCGGGCTGCCCCGGCTGCCCGTCGCCGTGACCTGTGTGCGGGTGCCGGTGATCACCACGCACTCGCTGACCGTGCACGCCCGCTTCGAGGGCGAGGTCACCGTCGACAAGGCGCGGGAGATCCTTGCCACGGCCCCCGGTGTCGTCCTCTTCGACAACCCGGCCGCGGGGGAGTTCCCCACGCCCGCCGATGTGGTCGGCACCGATCCGACCTGGGTGGGCCGGGTGCGGCGGGCCCTCGACGACCCCACCGCGCTGGAGCTCTTCGTTTGCGGAGACAATCTGCGCAAGGGGGCCGCACTCAACACCGCGCAGATCGCGGAGCTGGTGGCGGCGGAGTTCGTGTGACGTTCGCCGCTCGCGTCACGCTGGGTGAGTAAGGGCTTGCTGCGGGCAAAAGTGCTGGCCGTGGGTGGGCCCATTTGTAGGATCTATGAAAGAAGTGTGGCCGGAGTAATGGTCCGGACCACTTGATCCGGGCTGCCCGGGCGTCCGAAAATTTTCCTCCCCGCTCTCCGCAACCACACGGAGAGCGGGGAGCGTCTTTGCGAACGCCCTTCGGGGGTGCGGGGATGCTTCAAGGGGCGTGGGGACGCTCTGGACATTCTGGATATAGGGGAAGAGCGGGTAGGCATGAGCGCGTTTGACGCACGGTCAGTTGTGCTGCCTGGAACAAGACGGCGGGCCGCGCCGTCCACAAGACGGGCGGCGATGCCGTGGAGCGTGGAAGCGTGCGACACAAAAGTGACGCCGGGCACGTACAACCCTGACAGGGGGAAACGTGTCCAACTGGCGTGGCAGAGGTACTCGACTTCCCTGTGGCGACGCGCGGCACGGCCCTACGGCCGCCCCGCCCGTCCCTTCGACCCCGCATGCCCGGCGCGCCCGGCGGCATGCCGGTGATCGCACCCATGCCCGCAGCGCGGCCCACCCGCATACCCGATCAGCGCGACGGCGCCGAGGACATCGCGGCGGCCGGTACCACCGTCGACCACCTCACCGAGACCTACCGTGCGCACTACCGCTCGCTACTGGGCCTCGCCGCCCTCCTTCTCGACGACACCGCCTCCTGCGAGGACGTCGTCCAGGAGGCGTTCATCCGCGTGCACTCGGCACGCAAGCGCGTCCGTGACCCCGAGAAGACACTCGCCTACCTGCGTCAGACGGTCGTCAACCTCTCCCGCTCCGCCCTGCGCCGGCGCATCCTCGGCCTGAAGCTGCTCTCCAAGCCGATGCCCGACATGGCGAGCGCCGAGGAGGGGGCGTACGACCAGCTGGAGCGCGACTCCCTGATCAAGGCGATGAAGGGCCTTCAGCGCCGCCAGCGCGAGGTCCTGGTCCTGCGCTACTTCGCGGACATGACCGAGGCACAGGTCGCCGAGACGCTCGGGATATCGCTCGGCTCGGTCAAGGCCTACGGCTCGCGCGGCATCGCCGCCCTGCGCGTCGCGATGGAGGCGCCGGCATGAGCGAGCACGACGACAGGCAGAGCCGGGCGCGGGACGAGCAACAGCCGAAGCACACGCACGCTGGGAACGGAACTGTGAACCACGGCCCCGACGGACAGAGCCCCGAAGGGCTCGGCTCGGACGAGCTGAACCTGCGCAGGATGCTGCACCAGGCGGTCCAGGAGGTCGCGCCGCGCGACGGCGCGCTGGACCACCTGCGGCGAGCGGTCCCCGCACGGCGCGCCCGCAAACGGCAGGCCATGGTCGGCATGGCGGCCGCCGCCCTGTTCCTCGGCACCGCCGTCCCGGCGCTCGTGCACGTGTCCACCTCCACCGGCACCGACGCCGACCCCTCCATGGCCGGCCACGCCTCACAGGCTCAGGGCGGCTCCGGGCAGGGCAAGGGGCCGGACGGCGGCGAGAGCACCGTCGGCGGTTCCTCCGGCACGAACCAGGACCAGGGCACGGACGGCGAGAAGGACGAGGACAAGGACCCGGGCGCCGCCACCGGCACCGGCACGAGCAGCGGCTCCGAAACCCCGGCCACCACCGCGGCGAACGCCCCGGCGTGCACCTCGGTCCAGCTCGGCTCCGCCACCGGCACCACCGAGGTCCCCGACTCCGCGGGCGCGGTCTACGGCACCTTCCGCATCGTCAACGTCTCCACGGGGGCATGCACGGTCACCGGCCCGGGCACCCTCAGCACCACGCCCCAGGGCGCGGCGGACGCCACCAAGATCAGCGCCGTCCGCCATGTCTCCGGCGACGCTGCGGCGGCCCTGCCCGACCCGTCCGTCGAGGTCTCCTCCCTGCTCCTGCAGTCCGGCTCCGCCTACGAGGTGAAGTTCGCCTGGGTCCCCTCCGAGACGTGCCCCACCGGCAATGGCCCCGGCGGCGAAACCGGGGGCGCCAGTCCCGACCCGACGGCCACCCCGGACACCGGCACGAACGGCGGCGGCACCACCACCGGCACCGACAGCGGTGTCACCAGCCAGCTGGTCACCGAGGACGGCACGGCCGACGGCAGCGTGACGGTCACGAACACGGCGCAGGACGGCGGGCCGGTGGTCTCGGCGACGGTGTCCAACGCGTGTGCGGGGACGGTGTACTGGACGGGTGTGCTGACGGGTTCCTAGGGACTGTCCGGCGGGGCGGGCGATACCCCCGCCCGAGCCTCGGCCCCGCTTCACTTGCCCCCGACGTCCACAGGCACCGGCTCTTCATCCGGTGCCAGGCCCAGCGCCGCGTCCCGTACGAACTCGATCTCGCGTCGCAGCAGCCGGAACCACATGAACACCACGAACCCCGCGAAGACGAACCACTCCCCGGTGTACCCGAGGTTCTGGAACGCCTTCAGGTCCAGCCCCGTGCCCGCGGGCGCCGCCGCCGGTACGGCCTTCATCCCGGAGTCGGCCCGCTCCAGGGTGACCCAGGCGTCGTAGACGTCGTACGGCACGAGGTTCACCAGTGACGCCGCGCTGATCGCCCCGGTCTGCCCGGACGGCAGCCCGCCCTGCGCGCTGACCCCGTTGTCGCCCGGCGTCTCGGACGCCTGGAGCGCACCGGTGACGGTGACCTCGCCGCTCGGGGCGGCCGGCGCCTTCGCCGGATCGGCCTCGCCCGGCAGCCAGCCCCGCACGACCGGCAGCGCCCTGCCGTCGTCGGTGCGCAGCAGCGTCAGGACGTAGAAGCCGCTCCTGCCGTCCAGGTCGCGGTCGGGCACCAGCAGCTGCTGGGCGTACCGGCCGGTCGCGGTGACCGGCTTGCCGGACGTCGCCTTGTCCACCGGCAGCAGGTCCCCGAGCGGCCGGGCCGCCTCCTGCCGGTCGGACGCCGCCCGCGCGTCGGCGCTGCGATGGTCCTGCATCCGCGCCTCGAAGCGGCTCAGCTGCCATGACCCCATGAAGACGCAGAAGGGGATGGCGAGCAGCACAAAGACGTTGATCCCCCACCAGCGGGGTGTCAGCAGAAACCGGTACACGCCTTCCACGGTACGGGGCACGGGCGGCGGTCCGGGCTGCGGGGTCAGTACCTCTCGACCAGGTGCTCCCGGCCCGCGGGCGGCTCGTAGGGCTCCGGCCAGAAGTCGGTGACGGTGGCTATCCGACCGGATCCGTCCGACGTGAAGAACGAGATGCCGTTCATCTCGTCCTGCCCGACCGTGAAGCGGATCCAGGTGACGACGCGGTCCGGTTCGGCGACGATCCGCTCGATCCGCAGATGCCAGTCGCTCGGATACTCCCGGTTGAACCGGACGTAACTCTTCCGGCCGCTGATCTGCTCGCGCGTCTGCGGCAGCGTGTAGACGACGTCGTCGGCCAGGGTGTCGGCGAACGATTCCCAGTCCCGGGCCTCGGCACTGGCCCAGAACCGCTCGACTGTGGTGCGTAGATCGGTCATGCGGACGAGTCTGCACCCCGCCACTGACAATCGGCCGTGAGCTTGACGAGCCGACCTCGCCGGTGGAGGTTTTCCACAGGCTGGGGACCTCGTCCGCGCAATGTCCGATCAGGCGTGCACTATGGGGCCATGACTGAGAGCAACGGGTCGGATCAGCGCGACCAGCAGGGACAGAGCGATGCGACGCCGGACTGGGAGAAGCGCTTCCGGGCGCCCCGGGTGTCCCTGCCCGACTGGGCGGAGGACGCACCGGACCGCTCCCTGTTCGTGTCGAACGCGACGGGGACGTACGAGCTGTACGCCTGGGACCGTGCGACGGGCGACCAACGCCAGGTGACCGACCGGCCGAACGGCACGACGGACGGCGTGCTCTCCCCGGACGGCGCGTGGATCTGGTGGTTCGACGACAAGGACGGCGACGAGTTCGGCGTCTGGCGCCGCCAGCCCTTCGGCGGCGGGCCCGACGAGTCCGCCACCCCGGGCCTCGCACCCTCGTACCCGGCGGGCCTGGCCCTGGGCCGGGACGGCCGTACAGCGGTCGTGGGCCGCTCGACGGACGAGGACGGTACGACGATCCACCTCGCCCTGGCCGGCGCGGACCCCGCGGAGATCTACCGTCACCGCGAGTCGGCGGGCGTCGGCGACCTCTCCCACGACGGCTCGCTGATCGCGGTCGAGCACACCGAGCACGGCGACGCGATGCACTCGGCCCTGCGCGTCCTGCGCCCCGACGGCACGACGGTCGCCGAGCTCGACGACACCAAGGGCGGCACCGAGGAGCTGGGCCTGGAGGTCCTCGGCTTCGCACCGGTCGACGGGGACACCCGGCTGCTGATCGGGCATCAGCGGCGGGGCCGCTGGGAGCCCCTGGTGTGGGACGTGGCCACGGGCGAGGAGACGGACCTCGCCCTGGACCTGCCCGGTGACGTCGGCGCCGAGTGGTACCCGGACGGCACCGGTCTGCTGATCGCCCACAGCTTCGAGGCCCGCAGCGAACTGTTCCGCTACGACCTCGCCGGTCGCACGCTGGAGAAGATCCCCACCCCGGCCGGCTCGGTCTCCGGGGCCACGGCACGCCCCGACGGCAGCGTGGAGTACCTCTGGTCCTCGGCCGCCGAGCCGTCGGCGGTCCGCTCCACGAAGGGCGGAGTGGTCCTCGACCCGCCCGGGCTGAAGTCACCCGGCTCGGTTCCTGTGGAGGACGTGTGGGTGGACGGCCCCGGCGGCCGTATCCACGCGCTGATCCACAAGCCGGCGGGCGCGACGGGCCCCCTCCCCACCGTCTTCGACATCCACGGCGGTCCCACCTGGCACGACAGCGACTCCTTCGCGGCGGGCCCGGCGGCCTGGGTCGACCACGGCTACGCGGTGGTCCGCGTCAACTACCGCGGCTCGACGGGCTACGGCCGCGCCTGGACGGACGCACTGAAGCACCGCGTGGGCCTGATCGAGCTGGAGGACATCGCGGCGGTGCGGGAATGGGCGATCGGTTCGGGGCTCGCCGACCCGTCCCGGCTCATCCTCACCGGCGGCTCCTGGGGCGGCTATCTCACCCTTCTCGGCCTCGGCACCCAGCCGGAGGCGTGGACGCTGGGCATCGCGGCGGTCCCGGTCGCCGACTACGTCACGGCGTACCACGACGAGATGGAGGCGCTGAAGGCGATGGACCGCACGCTCCTCGGCGGCACCCCGGAGGAGGTCCCGGGCCGCTTCGAGGCGTCGTCCCCGCTGACGTACGTCGACGAGGTCAAGGCCCCCGTCTACATCTCGGCGGGCGTCAACGACCCGCGCTGCCCGATCCGCCAGATCGACAACTACGTCAAACGCCTGGAGGCCCGCGGCGCCCTCCACGAGGTCTACCGCTACGACGCGGGCCACGGCTCACTGGTGGTGGACGAGAGGATCAAGCAGGTGAGACTGGAACTGGACTTCGCATCACGACACCTGCCGGGACACTAGCCGCGCGGGCAGCTGTGCCGCGGGGGTGGCATGGGTGCGTGGGGGTGGCGCTCGGTCGGCGGCGGGTCGCGCAAGCCGTGTATGGCGGGGGCAGTTGTGCGTGCCGCGGGCAGCTGTGTGTGCCGCGGGCAGCTGTGCCGCCGGGGGCGGCACGGGTGGGCGCGGGCGGCACCCCGTCAGCGCCGGGCCGCGCGACCCACCCCCGCCCAGCCCCGGCGCCGGGTGCCGCTCACGCCCACCCCCACACCTGCCCGCTCACATCCCGGCCCGCTCCCGCGACCGCCGCCCCAGCAACTCCGCCAGCCCCCACCGCGTCGCCGCCAGCACCACCCGGTCCTCGCCCCGCAGCACGTACCCCTCGGGCAGATCCCACACCAGTCCCGACCCCGCACCCGCCGACCCGTCCTCGTACGCCTCCTCCGCCGCCGGCTCCCGCTGCCCGTCCAAGACCCCCGTGTCCAGTGCCAGCACCCGCCACGCCCCCGCCCGGAACGCCTGCCCGACCGTCTTCCCCTCCAGCTGCGGATGCCCGCCCACATCCACCGCAGCGAACAACAGCACCCGCCGCTCCACAGGAATCGCCCCCAGGATCTGCCGCCCCATCATCGCCCCGGCGAACGCGGGCGCGGACAGATGGGACACGCTCCGGCTGCGCGTGGACGCGTCGGGGTGCGCGGCCCGGAGGGTGCGGTACACCGCGGTCGCGAAGTCGTCGTCGTACAGCCGCAGCACCACCCGCAGATCCGGCCGCACGGACCGCGCGTACAGCACGGCCTCCAGATTCGTGGTGTCCGAGCTGGTCACCGCGAGCAGCGCGTCCGCCCGGTGGATCTTGGCCGCCTCCAGGACCCCTTCCTGTGTGACGTCTCCGAGCACCACCGGCACCCGCAGCCGCCGCGCCGTCGCGAGCCCGCGCGCCTCGGGGTCGGACTCGACGCACACCACCGGAATGTGCAGTTCCCGCAGCCGCGTCAGCACCCGTGTGCCGATCTTGCCCAGCCCCAGCAGCACGACGTGCCCGCCGAGCCCGCGCGCCGGCTTGCGCAGCGCGGACGTGCTGCGGAAGGTCCCCAGCCCCTCCAGCACCGCGGCCAGCAGCACCGGCAGCATCAGCAACCCGACCAGCCCGGACAGCAGTTGGAGGACCTGCCGTCCCACGGAATCCCCGATGGCCGGATCGTCGATGGCGAACAGATCGAGCAGGGTCAGATAAAAGGCACTCAGCGGATGGATCCCGGTGACCAGCCATAACGAGACGGCGAGCGCGAGCACGCACCCCACGAGCCCCGCCAGCGACCACCGCAGCCGCCGCGAGAACAGCGACGCGAACGCCGGGACGACCCCACTGCCCGTGGGCAGCGAGGGCCCGGAGTACGACACCTGCTCCAGCACGACGCTCCCGCGCCCGCGGGCGTCCCGTACCGCCGCCGCGTCGGGCAGCAGCAGTGGCCCCTCGGCCCCGCTGCCCTCGGAACCGTCCGTGCCTGCGGGGTTGTTGCTCGTCGTGGAGAGCAGGGCCAGCGTGCCGAGCCCGGAATCGGCCGTCTGCCCGGGCCGCGGCGGCGGTCGTTCCACCGCGCGCAGCAGCAGGCCGTCCGTCTGTACGACCTTGCTGGTACCGGCGAGCGCGGTGGCGGCCAGCGCGGGCGCGGCGGTGTCGGCGTCGGACAGGACGGTCGTCGAGGAGTCGGACGGGTCGAACCCCGGGCCCGGTTCTGCGCCGTCCCCCTCGCCGGTGGCCAACGCGGCGGCCTGGTCGAGGAGTTCCTCGATGTGCTGCCCCAACCGGCGGTTGTAGAGCCGGAGTACGAGCCGCAGCCGGGGGTTGAGCCGGCGGGCGGTGAGGGCGGCGCGGATGTTGGTCTCGTCGTCGTCGTACACGAGCGCGAGCGCGGCGGCCTGTGCGACGCCCGCCTCGGCGAGCACGGCCTCGGTCGGCTCGGCGGCCGCGACGACCCGTTCGTCCCCGGCGGGTTCGCCGCCGGAGCCCCTGCTCCCGCCGCTCGTTGCGTCGGTGCCGTTCGTGGTGCCCGGGGAGTTCGTACCGCCTGCGCCGATGGCCCGGCCGACGGCCGCGTTCACCACCCGGTCGAGCAGCGCCGCCGAAGCGGCCCGGGCCCGGCCGACCACCGGTGGCCGCATGCCGCGTTCGGACGGTGGTACGACGAGCGTGACCTGTTCGCCGTACACACCGCGCAGTTCTGCCGCGAGCCGGTGCACGAGTCCGTCGTCACCGCACACCACCATGTGCGCCGGGGCATCACCCGGCCGACCCTGATTCGGAACGCTCCCCACGAGGGAAAAGACTGCCAGGGCGGGACGGGTGGTTCCAAGGATCACGGGCGCCGCGGTGAACCGGGGCGCCCTGTCCGCCGTATCGAAGGCGAGGGAAACCAGCGCCCTTTCCGCATCACCGGAGGTACCTCGCCCGTGGCCATCACCAAGTCGGCGCCGAGCCGGGCCGCGCACACGGACGCTTCCGGTGACGGGGACGAGGGCGGCCCGCAGCCGGACTCGAAGTCACCCCTCGTCCTGACCCTGCTGCTCGTCATGGCCGTGCTCCTGCAGGGCCCGGTCCGCAGGGCGCTCGGCGCGCCGGTGATGCAGAGCTGGATGACCGTGTTCGTCGCGGTGGTTGTCCAGGCGCTGCCGTTCCTGGTGCTGGGGGTGCTGCTGTCGGCGGCGATCGCCGTGTTCGTACCGCCCTCGTTCTTCGCCCGCGCCCTGCCCGGCCGCCCCGCCCTCGCGGTCCCGGTCGCCTCGGCGGCGGGCGCGGTGCTGCCCGGCTGCGAGTGCGCGTCCGTCCCCGTGGCCGGAGCGCTCGTGCGCCGGGGCGTCACGCCGGCCGCGGCGCTCGCGTTCCTGCTGTCGGCTCCCGCGATCAACCCGATCGTGCTGACGGCGACGGCGGTCGCGTTCCCGCGCAACCCGGAGATGGTGCTCGCCCGGCTGGTCGCCAGTCTGCTGGTGGCCTGCGCGATGGGCTGGCTGTGGCTGCGTCTCGGCCGCGCCGACTGGCTGCGCCCGCCGGCCCGGACGTCGTACGAGGGCCAGGGCAAGGGCGTGGCGTTCTGGGGCTCGGTCCGGCATGACGTGATGCACGCGGGCGGCTTCCTGGTGGTCGGCGCGATGGCCGCGGCGACCCTGAAGGCCGTGGTCCCGTCGGGCTGGCTGCGCACGGCGGCGGACAACCCCGCGGTGTCGGTCCTGGCCCTCGCGATCCTGGCGGTACTTCTGTCGATCTGCTCGGAGGCGGACGCGTTCGTGGCGGCGTCGCTGTCCCAGTTCTCGCTCACCGCACGGCTGACGTTCCTGGTCGTCGGCCCGATGATCGACCTGAAGCTCTTCGCGATGCAGGCGGGCACCTTCGGCCGCGGCTTCGCCCTGCGCTTCGCCCCCGCCACCTTCGCCCTCGCCGTCGGGGTGTCCGTGCTGACCGGGGCGGTGCTGCTGTGAACCGGCAGGCACAGTCGGCGGTTCTGTTCCTCCTCGGCGCGGCCCTGCTGCACGCGGGCCTCACCGACCTCTATCTGCGCTACGTCAAGGCCGGCCTGCGCCCGATGCTGCTGGCGTCCGGAGCGGTACTGATCGCGGCGGCGCTGGCGACGGCGTGGTACGAGTGGCGGCGGGGGAGAGTGGACCACCCGGACGACGACCACGGCCACGCCCATCGCGAACCCCGGGTCTCCTGGCTCCTCGTCCTCCCGCTCTTCGCGCTCATCCTGGTCGCCCCGCCGGCCCTCGGCTCGTACAGCGCCATGCACACCGGTACGGCCCTCCAGCAGTCGTACGGCTATCCGGCCCTGCCCGCCGCCGGCCGGACCCTCCGCCTCAGCCTCGCCGACTACGCGAGCCGCGCGGTCTACGACCACGGCCGCTCCCTGCGCGGCCGACAGATCAGGATCACCGGCTTCGTCGCCCTGGACCGCTCCGGCGCCCCCTATCTGGTCCGCATGGCCCTCAACTGCTGCGCGGCGGACGCCCAGCCGGTGAAGATCGGCCTGACCGGCCGGATCCCCCCGGTCCTCCAGCCGGACACCTGGCTGGAGGTCACCGGCACATACACCCCGCGGCAGACCAAGGACCCGGTCAACCACGGCCCGATCCCCTTTCTGAAAGTCACCAGGGCCGCTCCGGTGCACGCGCCGCACGACCCGTACGACGAGACCTGGAACACCTGACGGCCGGACCGGCGATCCGGTCCCGGTGCGTCGTACCGGGTGCGTCGGCAGGAGTCCGGTGATGCAATGGCATTCGGGGGTATTCAGGGGCATTCGGGGGCTTACAGACACAAGAGGTGAGCCGTGAACGAGCAGATCGACGAGATGGGACCCGTCGACTACATCGTCGTGGAGTTCCCCGGCAACCGCATGACAGGCGAGGCCTTCCCGCTGCTGGTCGACCTGGTGGACCGCGGCCTCATCCGGATCCTGGACCTGGTGTTCATCAGGAAGGACGAGGACGGTTCGGTGAACGCCCTGGAGATCGCCGATCTCACCGGTGACGGCAATCTCGACCTCGCCGTCTTCGAGGGTGCGAAGTCCGGCCTGCTGGGCGACGACGACATCGAGGAAGCCGCCGCGGCCGTCGAGCCGGGCAACTCCGCCGGCCTGCTGATCTACGAGAACGCGTGGGCCGCCCCGTTCGCCGCCGCGCTGCGCCGCAGCGGCGCCCAGCTGGTGGCCTCCGGGCGGCTTCCCGTGCAGGCGCTCATCGCCTCGCTCGAAGCGGCCGAGGCCGCGTCCTGAGGTGCTCGATTCCCGTCATGTCCAGGTGAGAAAGGATCTCGCCATGCCAGGTCTTCTTCGCGGAGTGGCCCGCACGGCGGTCGTCGCCGGCACGGCGACCGCGGTGTCCAACCGTGTGTCGCGCCGCCAGCAGGGACGCTGGGCCGCCCAGGAGGGTTACCAGTACCAATCCGCGCCGCAGCCCGCCCCGGCACCACAGCCGGCACCGGCCGCGGCTCCGGCCGCCGCGCCGGCCGACGACATGGCCAGCAAGCTCGACCAGCTCAAGCAACTGGGCGAGCTCAAGGCACAAGGCGTGCTCACCGAGGCCGAGTTCGAGGAACAGAAGCGCAGGCTCCTCGGCTGACCGAGCTGCCGGGGAGGCGGAGCGTGATGCCGGACGACGGTGTACCCGGCGGTGCCTTCGAGGCCCTCGCCGGAGCGGACGCCCGCGTGTTCGAGGAAGTCCTCCAGATGACGCTGGACACCTTCGAACGCTCCGGCCTGGATCCGCAGACGTACCTCCTGACCCGCATCGCCGCGCTGGTCGCGATGGACGCGGCCCCTGCCTCGTATCTGCTGAACATCACCGCGGCCGAAGAGGCCGGTGTGCCGATGGAGACGGTGCGGGGTGTCCTCGTGGCGATCGCGCCGGTGGTGGGCAGCGCCCGGGTCGTGTCCGCCGCGGGGAAGATCGCGGAAGCCCTCGCCGCGGACGGGCGGACCGACTGAGCGAGTCACGGTGACGCATCCGGTGATGACAAGTGACCTGCGGATCTTCACACTTGACACACCTCGGCCGGTGAGACGCCGGCGGGACGACCGCACTTCCCACCCGCACCTCTCACAAGGAGGCAGCATGAGCAGCCCCGACCAGACCCCGCCGGCCGCCGCGCTCACCGATGTCACCGCGGCCCACGCATCCGTCAACCTGCTGGAGCGCCTGGCCGACAAGCTCGGCGGACGGGCCTCCGTCAGCGCCGTCTTCGGTGAGCCGGTCACCAGGGACGACATCACCGTCATCCCCGTCGCGGGCATCGGCTTCGGGTTCGGCGGGGGCGCCGGACGCGAGACCGGCACCGCGAAGACGGGCGAGGGCGGTGGCGGTGGCGGAGGGGCCGCCGCCACACCGCTGGGCTTCATCGAGATCAAGAACGGTACGGCGACCTACAAGCCGATCCGCGACCCCTGGGTGGACATCGCCCTCCCCCTCGCGGCGCTGCTGGCCGGAACTGCGGCACCGAAGATCGTACGAGCCCTCAGGGCCCGGCGGGCCCTGAGCCGGGCTCGTTTCACCCGCGGTGGGTGATGCCGTGGGCGGCGGCTCGGGCGAACGCTGAACGGGTGTCGGCCGGTAACCAGCGCTCGCCGTGTCGAGGGGTGCATCGGCGTCTGAGGAGGGCCTGTGAACCGGTACCCGCCCATCGCGGACCATGGCATGATCGGCGATCTTCAGACCGCCGCCCTGGTGTCGTCCGAGGGAAGCATCGACTGGTGGTGCACACCCCGATTCGACTCCCCGAGTCTCTTCGCCTCGCTCCTGGACAGTGAGCGCGGCGGGCACTGCCGGCTCGCCGCGGACCTGACGGACGGCGACCACATGGCGGTCCGGCAGCTGTATCTGTCCGACACCGCCATTCTGATCACCCGTTTCATGGCCCCCGGCGGCGTCGGCGAGGTGGCCGACTTCATGGCGCCCCTGGACTCGTCCACGGCGACGGACCGGCACAGTCTGATCCGGGTCGCCAGGGTCGTACGGGGAAGCCTGCCCTTCTCCTTCGACTGCCGCCCGCGCTTCGACTACGGACGGGCCCCGCACACGCTCACCCGGTCCGACGACCATGCCGCGGTCCTGCGCGGACCGGGAACGGATCTGCATGTGCAGACCACCGGCGGTGTCGCCCTGCGTGCCGACGGCGACGACGTCACCGCGCACGTCACGCTCTCCGCCGGACAGGCCGTCGCCTTCGTCCTGACCACCACGGCCGGCGGAGGCCCCGTCCCGCCCCCGCCCTCCCTGGGCGGGGTCGTCGAGGCGGTGGAGTCGTGCCGGGAGTTCTGGCTGTCGTGGCTGCGTTCGTGCACCTACCGCGGACGCTGGCAGGACATGGTGAACCGGTCGGCGATCACGCTGAAACTGCTCACCTACGCACCCACCGGGGCCCCCATCGCCGCGGCCACGATGGGCCTGCCCGAGCAGGTCGGCGGTGAGCGCAACTGGGACTACCGCTACACCTGGATCCGAGACGCCTCGCTGTCCGTGCGGGCGCTGATCGATCTGGGCTTCGAGGCCGAGGCACACGCCTTCCGCCGCTGGCTGCGCGACCGTATCGAATCGGGCGGCGGCACGGCCTCGGGCGACCCTCTGCAGATCATGTACCGGGTCGACGGCGACCCTTATCTGACCGAGGAGACCCTGGACCATCTGGAGGGCTACCTGGGCTCACGGCCCGTCCGGGCCGGCAACGCCGCCGCAGACCAGCTCCAGCTCGACATCTACGGAGAGGCGTCCGACGCCCTGATCATGGGCGGTGACATCGGCGCGATCCGCGGCTGGAAGGACCTCTCGGGCGTACTGGACTGGCTGGCCGACCACTGGGACCGGCCCGACGAGGGCATCTGGGAGACCCGCGGTGGCCGGCAGAACTTCACCTACAGCCGGCTGATGACCTGGGTGGCGTTCGATCGCGGGATCCACGCGGCCACCCGATACTCCCGCCCGGCCGACGTCCGGCGCTGGACCGAGGCCCGGGACACCGTCTTCCGGCAGATCGTCGAGCAGGGCTGGCACGACAAGCGCCAGGCCTTCGTCCAGCACTACGACACCGACGTCCTGGACGCCTCACTGCTGCTGATGCCCCGGGTCGGCTTCCTCTCCCCGCACGATCCCGACTGGCTCAGCACCCTCGACGCCATGGACGACGAGCTGGTCAGCGACAGCCTGGTCTACCGCTACGACCCGCAGGCCTCCCCCGACGGACTGCGCGGCTCGGAGGGCACCTTCAACCTGTGCAGCTTCTTCTACGTCGAGGCCCTCGCCCGCAGCGGCCGGGTCGGTCAGGCCCGTTACGCCTTCGACAAGATGCTCACCTACGCCAACCATGTCGGCCTGTTCGCCGAGGAGATCGGCCCCTCGGGCGAACAACTCGGCAACTTCCCGCAGGCATTCACGCACCTCGCGCTGGTCACTGCGGCGATGGCCCTGGACGAGGCACTGAGCGGGGAAGGTGCCGCGCGGGCCGTCGGCGAACACCCGTACCCGGCCACCCGGCGCATCACCGCGCCTGCCGGAAGCGGCGGCGAATCAGGTGGCTGAGACGAGCAGCTCCGGACAGCGGGCAGGACAGGGTCGGGTCCTCGCCGCGCTCGCCCTCGCCCAGTTCATCTGCAGCTTCGCCGGCTCCAACATGAACGTGATGATCAACGACATCAGCGAGGACCTGGACACCACCGTGCAGGGCGTCCAGGTCGCCATCACCGTCTTCCTGCTGGTGATGGCGGCGCTGATGATTCCCGGCGGCAAGCTCACCGACCGCTACGGCCGTAAACGCTGCTTCGTCACCGGCCTGATCGTCTACGCCGTCGGCGCCCTGCTCAGCGCGGCCGCCCCGGGGCTCGGTGTGCTGATCCTGGGCAACTCGATCTTCGAAGGCGTCGGCACCGCCCTGCTCATCCCGCCCGTGTACATCCTCACCACGATCCTGTACCAGGACGTGACCTCCCGGGCCCGGGCCTTCGGGGTGATCATGGCGCTGGGCGGCATCGGCGCCGCCGCCGGACCGCTGATCGGCGGACTCATCACCGAAGGGATCAGCTGGCGGGCCGCCTTCGTCTTCCAGGCCCTGGTCATCGCGGTGATCGTCCTGCTCAGCCGCCACCTGGAGGACCCCCTGCCCCCCGACCCGACCCGCTCCTTCGACACCGGCGGAGCGGTCCTGTCGGCCGTGGGTCTCGTCCTCGTCGTCATGGGCATCCTGGCCACCGACAACAGTGTCTGGCTGATGATCGCCCTGATCGCGCTCGGCGCCTTCGTCCTGTTGTGGTTCTTCCGCCGGGTACGCGCGAAGGAAGCGTCCGGTCAGGAACCGCTGCTCTCCCTCGCCCTGTTCCGCAACCGCACGTCCAACCTAGGGCTGATCACCCAGAACGTGCAGTGGCTGCTGCTGATGGGCTCCTCGTTCACCGTCGCGGCCTACCTCCAGGTCGTGCGCGGCTACAACGCCATCGAGACCGGGGTCATCTTCACCGCCGCCACACTCGGCCTGCTGACCTCGTCGCTGGCCGCCGAACGTCTCGCCGAGCGGCGCCCCCAACGCACCCTGATCATGACGGGCTTCGTGCTCACGGTCATCGGCGTGGCCGTCCTGATCGCCCTGGCCGCCGCCTACACCACCGCCTGGGCCTTTGTCCCCGGCCTCCTCCTGATCGGCCTCGGCCTCGGCGTGATGCTGACCCCCTCGGTCAACGTCGTCCAGTCCAGCTTCCCCGAGGAACAGCAGGGCGAGATCTCCGGCCTCTCCCGCAGCGTCTCCAACCTCGGTTCGTCCTTCGGCACGGCCATCGCCGGCACGATCCTGGTCTCCGGCCTGACCAAGGGCGCGTACGCCGCCGCGATGATCACGCTCGCGGTCATCGGCCTCGGCGGTCTGGCCGCGGCGGCACTCCTTCCCCGGACCACGGGCGGCGGCGCCCCGCTGGCCGCGCGCACCACGGCACCGACGACCACGCTGGGGGATTCCTGAACTGAATGGGCCGTCGGCTATCCGGCGCGCCGGCGGCTCCATCGATGCATGTGCCGGCCCAGGAACACGACGGCGACGAGCTTGGCGACGATCATCACCAGCACCGCTCCGACGGCCCAGGCCGTCCAGCCCGGTGCGGACAGCAGCGCTCCGGCCAGGCCCAGATGCAGGGAGGCGATCACCACGACGAGGACGGCGAGTCCCGCCCAGGCAAGGTGACGTCGGCGGGCGGGCCGGGTTCGTACGACGCCGGTGTCGAGAGTGGCCGGTGACGCCGGTGACGGGTCCGTCGTCGTGGGCTGCTGCCAGTCCCCCCGCAGTTCGTCGCGTCTGCCGAACCGGCCGAGGTGACCGGCGAGCAGGTCCTGGAGTTTCCGCAGATCCTCCTCGTCCGCGGCCTCGACCCGCAGGGTCAGCAGGCCCTCGGACGCCTGGAGAGTGCACCGGCCCCAGGGCAGCGTGACCGTTCCGCGGGCGTCGGACCACTCCACCTGGATCTGAGCGGGGTCGAAGTCCGGGGGCCGGTGGCGCGTGTCGGGGCCGCCGCCCTGGTGGGCGCGCGGGCGGTGGTCCAGATGGCGTCCCTTGTTGCTGAAGTGCTTGCAGAGCTGGGTCAGAAACCGGCCGGGCCGGTCGGTCGGGACATGGGCTTCGGCGGTCGGCATGGTGGTCCTCGGCGGTTGACGGTACGACGACCCAGCCAGGGTTATCGATACACTGTGTCTTGGTCAAGCCATGGTGTCTCCGGTGATGTCACTCCGTATGGCGCACCTCGTACACTGCCGGTGTGCCGAAGCTGTGGAACGAGACGATCGAGCAGCACCGCCGCGCCGTACGCGACGCGGTTGTGGAGGTCACCGCGGCCCTGGTGGCCGAACACGGGCTGCGCGGGGTGACGATGTCGCGGATCGCCGAGGGGACCGGGATCGGCCGGGCGACGCTGTACAAGTACTTCCCGGACGTCGAGTCGATCATGAGCGCCTGGCATGAGCGCCAGATCGCCGGCCATCTCCAGGAACTCGCCGCGCTCCGCGACCGTCCCGGCAGTGCGGGCGAGCGGCTGACGGCCGTCCTCGACGCCTACGCCCTGATCCAGCAGCGGCGCCACGGCCACGACCCGGAGATCAGCGCCGTACTGCACCGCGGGGACCATGTGGACCGTGCCGAGCGGCATCTGCTCCGGTTCGTCGGCGAGTTGCTCGCGGAAGGTGTCGAGGCCGGTGAGGTGCGGGACGACGTGTCGCCGGACGAACTCGCCGGCTACTGCCTGCACGCCCTCGCCGCCGCGGGCGGCCTGAAGTCCCGGGCGGCGGTACGCAGACTCGTCCGGGTCACGGTGGACGGGCTGCGCCCGGAGCGGGGGCCTGTCCGGCAGATCACGTCGCAGGGAAGGCGCGGCATCTGATCTTGCCCCTAGATGTTCATCCCGCACGCGGACCCATCCGCTCCATCCGGTATACCCCCGCGGGGTAAGGGTCCAATGGCCCGGGTACCCTGCCCCGGCCGGCCCATGCCGAGCCGCGCGGTCGGGACGACGGTGAAGGTAGGCCACCGGGAAGGCGTAGGCGCCGGGCCCCGCCTCCGGCAGCCCGTGAGGAAGAAGCGGGTGACCGCGATGTTCTGGTACGGCCATGATCTCAGCGGATGGGGCTGGTTCACCATGTCGGCCGGCATGATCGTCTTCTGGGCGCTGATCATCACCTTCGGCGTCCTGCTCTACCGGGCACTCGCCCGGCCGGGCGACATCGGGACGACCCCCGGTCCGGCGCATCCGCGCCCCACCCCCGAACAACTCCTCGCCGAACGCTTCGCACGGGGCGAGATCGAAGAGGAGGAGTACGAGCGCCGCCTCACGACCCTGAGGGGACGCACGGAGGACGGCCCACGGCTCACGAAGAGCTGACGGTTTCCGCGGAGGGGCGGGGCTGCACGGACGCAGGCCCGCCCCCCGGGATGCTCAGCCCTTGCCGAGGAGCTTGTTCATCTCCTTGATCTCGGCGTTCTGCGCGGTGATGATCTCGCCGGCCACCTTCTTGGCCGCCGCGTACTGGCCCTTGTCCTTCTCGGTGGCGGCCATCTCCACGGCGCCCTCATGATGCTCGACCATCATGGACAGGAACATCGTGTCGAAGTCCGTACCGGACGCCTTCATCAGCCGGTCCATGTCGCCCTGGTCCATCATCCCGGACATGCCGGCGCTGCCGCCGTGCCCGGAGTGATCCATGCCGGGCGCGCCGGAGGGCACGTCCTCGCCCCAT
Source organism: Streptomyces luteolifulvus (assembly GCF_008806595.1). GTDB lineage: Bacteria > Actinomycetota > Actinomycetes > Streptomycetales > Streptomycetaceae > Streptomyces > Streptomyces luteolifulvus. The sequence continues at coordinate 90,611 of NZ_VZRB01000020.1, forward strand.
GACTCCAGCCAGCCGGACATCGTCTCGATCTCCGGGTCCTGGGCCTTCTCGATGCGCGAGGCGAGGTCCTTGACCTCGGCGGAGGACGACTGCTCGGCGGCCATCCGCGCCATCTCGACGGCCTGCCGGTGGTGCGGGATCATGCCCTGCGCGAAGGACACGTCCTGGTCGTTGTGCGCGCCGGCGGTGACATCGGCGCCCGCCGACGCCTTCGAACCGGGACCGGATTCGGAACCGGACCCGCTGTCCTCACTGCCACAGGCGGCGAGGACGAGGGCGGCGGCCACGGCCACCGTGCCGAGCGCGGCACGACGGAACAGGGAACGGGTGCTGCTCATGCTGATACTCCTGCGATGGTGCGAGAGGTTGCGCCGATCGGCGCTGGACATGACTGAGCGCCGCGTCGCCCCCTGAGAGGGCAGCCACGGCTCGGTCTCGTCCTATATCCGCAGAAGTTGCAGCTCGGCCAGACTCGGCGGCGCACGTCCACCCTCAATAGCGGCGACGAAAGCCCCGTACCGACTGTCGACGCCCGACCCCGTCCCGACGGGATCGGGCACCAGCACAGGCAGCACCGGCCCCGCACCAACGGCACCGGAAGCACACGTCGGATCGGCATGCTGAGCATGCCCGCCACCGCTGCCATCGCCGTGACAGACGACCTCGTCGCCGGTCGTCACCATGCCCGCGTGCGCCGGGACGGCGGGGGAATGATGGCCCCCGGCCACGACCACGCCGCCCGGACCGAGGGCATGCATCCCGAACAGTCCGGCAAGCAGCCCCAGCCCCAGCAGCAGCCGCCATCGCCCAAGGGGCGATCGCGCACGCCGGAGCAGTGGATGAGCTGTCACGGCCCACATGCTACGGAATCGGCGTACCAAAGTCGCCGCGGTCATGGGCCTGTTGTCCGATTGATCGCAGTTCAGGTGTTGGTTTCTGCTAGGTGTGTGACAGGGGAGGCGGGCACTGGCCCGCGGCAGCGCGAGGGGCGCTGTCAGGAGGGGACACACGTGAGCAGGACACCACGAAACGCGGTCATCGCCGTCGAGCAGAAGGCCGTCGACCGCGCCTACGACTGCTACGAGGCGCGGCTCGCGGAGATGACCTCGCAGAAGGCGGCGACCGCATCCGCGAGCGGCAAGGACAGCATCGCGGTCCGCCAGGGCGCCGAGACCACGGCGGAGGAGTACGGCGGCCTCGGGGGAGAGGCTCTGGTCATCAGCCGGGTCGACGTCCAGGAAACGGGCGACACCGAGCCGGAGACGTTCTACGTCGGGCGACGCCATGTCTTCGACACCGAGACCCGCGACCAGGTGGTGGTCTCCTGGACGAACCCGATTGCCGTGCGCTGGCACAACGCCCGGCCGGAAACGCCCGGCGAGGTGCTCCTGCGGCGCCAGTTGCGCTGCAGCGAGCGTACGGTCCAGGACTTCCTGGACGAGATCACCCCGGCAGCGGGACCGCAGACGCCGGAGGAGACCGCTGGCCGATCCGCAGGAAGTGAACCCGGACGCCTGCGTCCCGTCCCGCCGCCGCGGGATGTCCGCCGCAGCAGGCGGAGGAAACCGCAACCGGTCGACGAGTTCCTCCTGCGGGAACTGCGCCGCTCCCGGAGCGGCCGGATGCGTGACATCGTCGAGACGATCAGACGTGACCAGATGGCTCTGGTCACCGGTTCACCCGCGGACATCCTCGTCATCCAGGGCGGGCCCGGCACCGGAAAGTCGGCGGTCGGTCTGCACCGCGTCACCTGGCTCGTCAGCAACGACCACTTCCGCGCACAGGACATCCTGGTCGTGGGACCGCACCAGAACTTCCTGGAATACGTCGGGCGCGTCCTGCCCACCCTTGGCACCCGCAACGTCACCGCGGTGCAAGTGGCCCGCCTCTGGGAAGGCGAGATCCGGGGTACGGACACACCCGCCGCGCGGCTGGTGAAGTCCGACGAACGGATGGCGGCCGTGCTGCGACGGCGCGTGGAGAGCGAGTGCCGGCCCGAAGTCCTCGATTCCCTCGTCTCCGCTCCCTCTCACGACCAGGACGAACCGGCCTTCGTCGTCGCCGTGGGAAGCACGTCCCTGCGTCTGCCGCGGTCGGACGTGCTCGGTCTCCTCCGGGACGCACGCGAGGGCACGGGAGCCTACCGGGCGCGCCGGGACCGGTTCCGCACCCTGCTGGTGGACCGGTTGCTGGGCGAACTCGTCCGGATCTCCCCGCGCCGCAGCCGAGACCGCACCGTACGCCGTGATCTGGAGCGCAACCGGCAGGTGACGACGCTCGTCGACCGGACATGGCCCGCGCTGAGCCCCGAGGAGGCACTGCGCAGTCTGCTCAACTCCGCGAGCCGGCTCGGCGAGTGTGCCGCGCCGGACCTGGACGACGACGAACAGGCCGCCCTCCAGCGCCCGAAGGCCGAGAACGCGGCGGAAGATCCGTGGACCCTGGACGACTTGGTGTGCCTCGAAGAACTGCGGTTTCTGATCGCCGGTGAGACGCCGGAGAGGTACCGGCACATCGTGGTCGACGAGGCCCAGGACCTGACCCCGATGCAGGCGAGGTCCCTGCGCAGACGCTGCCCGACCGGCTCGATGACCGTGCTCGGCGACCTGGCGCAGGCCACCGGCCCGCACTCGTACACCACGTGGGACCGGTTGGGCGGGCTCCTTTCCGATCAAGGGGACTGGCGGGTGGCCGAGCTGAACACCAGCTACCGGGTCCCCGCGGAGATCATGGAGTTCGTGGCACCCCTGGCGCGGGCCGTCGCACCCTCCCTGCCCTACCCGGCAGCCGTGCGCCGAGCCGGCGAGGACGCGGTACGACTCGTCCCGACGACTCCCTGGGAACTGCTGGGCGAGGCCGCGACCCGCACAGCGCGCCTGGTCGGCACCGACGACGGCCGATCTCCGCGGTCGATCGCCGTTGTAGTGCCCGACGACTCCGACTGGCTGGACGAGGTCCGCCGACGGGTGGACCAGGCGGACGGCATGACCGCGGAGAAGCTGCAGACGGTGTCCGTGCTGCCCGCCGCACAGGCCAAAGGCATGGAGTTCGACCATGTCCTCGTTCTCGAACCCTCGACCATCGCCGACCGTGGCCCGGCCGGTCTGCGGCAGTTGTACGTCGCTCTCACACGGAGCACCCAGACACTGACGATCCTTCATACGACACCGCTGCCCAGGGAACTCGATGCAGTCGAGGACACGCCTCCCCCTGCGGCCGGCGCAAGGACACCGGAGCCCACCGCGTCCCCGGCCACCGAGGAGTTGCCGGTCGGCACCCCTGTCACCGTGCGCGTGCTCGGCCCGGGCCCCGGCGAGCACTGGAAGGTCAGGGCACTTGCCCCGGCAACCGAACGAACCCTCCTCCTCGTGTCCCGCCACGGCGAACCCACGCCCACGGCCGGCTCCCGTCTGGACGCCTGGGTGACCCGCACCGAAGGGCCGGTGAGCCTCGTTTCTGCCGGAGACTTCGGCCGCGGACCCATCACCGCCCGGATGGCACCGCGCTACCTCGCAGCCCTGGGCGTCCTGAAGGACATCGCCGACGGCGACGGCCCGGTCCCGCCCGGAACCGCGGACCGTCTCTCCGAACTGAAGGGCATGGCGAACCGGTGCCTGCGCCGCGACCGTGCCGACTGGCTGAGCGTGTGGTGCCTTCTGGGCTCTGCGGACCGGCACCGATTGAGCGCTCTCGCGGACCTCGCTCAGCGCGCGCGTCACGCGGTCACGTCGAAGACCCCCGACCTGCGCACAGCCCTGTCGGCCGACCCCGCGTTCGACGACTGGTGCGGCCGGCTCGCCCACGCGCAGGAGGAACTGCGCCGCCGGTCCGACACCGCACCGGCCCCCGAGCCGGACAGCGCACCCGAACCCGTACCCGTACCCGTACCCACGGAGCAGGACGAGCCAGACCCGGCGTTGTCGCCGGACCTCCGTACGACACACGAACAGAAGGACTCTCATCCCATGGAAGCCGCCCCCTTGGACATCGATGCGTCCCAGCCGGCCGGGCAGACGGAACACGGCGAGGCACCCGCACATGAGCTGGCACCCGCACATGAGCTGGCACTCGCACATGAGCTGGCACCCGCACATGAGCTGGCACTCGCACACGAGCTGGCGCTCGCGGCGGAGACCGACCGGGACTGCAACACACACGAAGCCGTACGCTTCGAGGTGAAGGCCGCCCTCCTGCGGGCCGGGCTACGCCCTTCGGACTCCCCGACGACCGACGTGATCGCGGACAGTCCGAACGGCCTCTTCCTCTACGAAGTGCTCGGCGCGGGCCGTTCGGCCCATGCGGACCTGCGTGCGGGAGCAGCACGCCTCATGGAGCTCGATCACATCGGCTCCCGTACTGCCGACCGCCGGTTCCTGGTCCTGTCCGAGCCGCCGAAGGAGGACTGGGCACCGGAAGCGGTACGACGGGTCTTCGGGGTGGAGACCGTCTGGCGGACCGAGGCCGGATGGGCGGGCCGGGACATGCCCGCCGCCCTGCACATGACGGACTGAGCATGGCCGGTTCCGTGAGGAGATCGACGCACAGTCCGGCACCGCACCCGAACCCCACACCACCGAGCAGCGCGACGGACCGGACCGGCCGGCCGGACTGAATCTGTCCGCGCTACGGGACGAGCAAGACAGCCCCGCACAACAGGCCGCGCTCGCCGCACTGATCGCCGCCGGGCCCAAAGGCACCGGAGCATCCGCGATCGCCCGCGCGCTCACGGACGAGTACGGCACGAACCGTCAAACGGTCGTCGGCTGGCTGAAAGCGTGGATGCAGGACGGCACCGCCGTCCGTATCGGGGAGGGCACCAAGGCCCGCTACGTCCACCGCTCCCACACGTCCGACGGCTGATCGCTTGTCGCTTGTCGTCCCCGTTTCACCACATGTCGCCTGACGGGGCTCTGAGGCCCGAGCGCCGACCACCAGTGTGGATGCTCGTTCACCACATGAACTAGGACGGGAGCCGAGTCGCGCAGCCTTTGGGCGAAGGACTGCCACCCTCGATACCCCTTCAGCTCAGGGTTGAGGGTGTTGATCAACAGGCCGTAGTTCACCGTGTCGGCGAGCATGGCGGCGATGAGAAGAACCCGGGCACGCGCGTCCTCCTGCCTAGGAAGACCAGCACCCCCGTAGAAGCAGGCATGCATCTCGGGTTGTGCCGCGATCAGGCTCTCAACGTGGTGTAGCCGTTCCATTCCGTTGTAGATCGCAGCCCCACCCGCGACGCCGTTGCTAGTCCTTGTCTGTCGTGTGAGCTCACGCGTCTGCCAAGCCGACACGAGCAAAGACGCCACAATCCCGATGGACGCGATCACCCCGAATATATCGGTCACTTCGGTCCCCCCAGATCGAAAGTACCGGGGCATTACCCGCGCCCGGAGATCAAGTAACGAACCAGCAATCGACATCCACTCACGCCAAGGGCGGCCCCCTCGTCTCGTCAAAGTCGCGGGGCCGCCCTTGTCTCCAGTCCTCAACAGACGTGTTGGAGGTCTCCCAGCATGACCCAACAGACCCACATCCGGCGAGTGGCGCTCAGCCTCGCCGCCGACGGGCTCCCCGTGCTGCCGCTGCGAGGCAAGGTGCCCTTCGGTAACTGCCGTGCCTGCGCGGGCAACGCCTGTGGCGGACGGCCCAACATGAAGAACCCGGGGCCCTGCCAGTGCGCGGGCGTCTGCCACGCGTGGGCAGCCGCCACCACCAACCCGCACGTGATCAACTCGCCCGCATGGGGCCCGGCGTGGCGTGCTGCTGCGGTCGTCGCCTACCACCCCGGGGGCGCCGGACTGACCGTGGTCGACCTCGACAATGCGGCCGCCGTCGCATGGGCCCGGGAGAAGGCGCCTCGGGAGGCGCACCCTGTTCCGGTGACCGCCGGGCCGTGGCCAGGCGTACCCGTACGCGGACGTGGGGCGGCAGCGCGAGCAGAGGCGTGCTGGTTGCCGATCAAGGACGGACTGACGCGGCACGGGCTGAGGCACGGGCACCGCACGCTCCTCGAGGAGCTGGGTGTGCCGAAGGCCCTTATCGATGAGCGGATGGGGCATGAGGACGGTTCGGTGAGCGCCCTCTGCACGCACATCACCGACTCGATGCGCGCCGCCATGGTGGACGGGCTGACGGATGTGTGGCCCCGCTCGTTGGACGATCGCCTTGCGCTCGCTCCCCGGTCGGCGGTGCCGACGCTCGATGCCCTGTTGCAGGAGCGCGCAGCATCGGCGGGAGCGCCTCTGAAGATCACACCCAGCTGACACCCAGACACCCTGAAAACGACTCAGGGGCCTGATCCACTTTCGCGAATCAGGCCCCTGATCTGTTACTTCACTGTCGGGGTGGCGGGATTTGAACCCACGACCTCTTCGTCCCGAACGAAGCGCGCTGCCAAGCTGCGCCACACCCCGATTGTCGCTGCTCGTCGCGGCGACGTCGCTTACTTTAGCCCACTGGTGGCTGGAGACGAAATCCGGTTTTCGTGCCGTGGTGGCGGGGGTTCGGGCGGATGTGGTCGATGGCCACGAGGAGGGCTGCCAGGGCGTAGAGGGAGAGGCCCAGGAGGAGTGCGTTGCCGAGAACGCTCTTGTAGCCGTGGTGGTCCACGTCGAGGAGCGGGTACAGGTAGCGGCCCGGTGGGCCGGGTGCGATCAGTTCGCCGCGGGCCAGGGAGAACGCCAGGTAGGCCAGGGGGTAGAGCAGCCACGTCGGGGCCTGGCGCAGGTGCAGATGGCCGGGGGAGGTCAGGAGCAGCCAGTCCAGCGCCGCCGCGATCGGGGTCACCGTGTGGAGGATCTGGGCCGAGATCGCCTGCCAGCCCGTCGGGTCTGTCGTGCCGCCCGCGAGGGAGAGAGGGCTCGCTGCGTCGGTCAGTAGTAGGTGGTGGGCCAGGCCCGTGATGAGGGCGTAGAGCAGTGCGGCCCCGGTCACTAGTGGTGGCAGGGGGCGGCGGGCCGTCCAGGCTCGGCGGGCCGACGCCGCGAGGACCAGGGCCAGGAGGATGTTGCTCTGGATCGCGAAGTCGCTCAGGACCCGGACCGCGCTGCCGAGGACCAGGTCGATCGTCACGGCCGCGGCTGCCGCCAGCGCGACCAGGAGGCGGTACGCGGCCACCCCTGGGCGGCGTGCCGGCGCCACCACCGCCGAGGCGGGCACGCGGGAGGGGAGCAGTGCGGCCCTACCCGGGACCGCGGGGAGCCCCGGGATGTCCCTGGGTATCGGGGGCGTAGGGGTCGTCGGGGGTAGCGGTGATATCCGGGATGTCGGACCCGCCGAGCCCGCCGGACCCGTCGAGGGTGTCGGACCCGCCGGACCCATCGAGGATGTCGGACCCGTCGGACCCGTCGGGGGTGTCTGCCGTATCGGGGCGGTCATGCCCTCACGCTAGGCAAGGGTGACAAAACGGGCGATGTGGGAGGGCTGGGTGGGTTATGGCGCGCGTCTACTCCCGGCCCACCAGCGTCAGCAGCTACTCCCGGCCCACCAGCGTCAGCAGCGTCGCCTCCGGTGGGCAGGCGAACCGTACGGGCGTGTACTTGTTCGTTCCGCAGCCTGCCGATACGTGCAGGTACGACGTACGGCCCTCCGCCGTGTGCGTGGACAGGCCCTTCACTCGGTCCGTGTCCAGGTCGCAGTTGGTGACCAGCGCGCCGTAGAAGGGGATGCACAGCTGGCCGCCGTGGGTGTGGCCGGCCAGGACCATGGGGTAGCCGTCGGCGGTGAAGGCGTCCAGGCTGCGCAGATACGGGGCGTGCACCACGCCCATCGTGAAGTCCGCGTCGCTCGACGGACCGCCGGCCACCTGCTCGTAGCGGTCCCGTTTGATGTGCGGGTCGTCCAGGCCCGTCAGCTCCAGGGACATGCCCTCGATCTTCAGCCTGCCCCGCGTGTTGGTCAGGTTCAGCCAGCCCGCGCTGTCGAAGCCGTCCCGCAGGTCCTCCCACGGGTTGTGGATCACGCCCACGGCGGGCGGATTGCCGTTCAGGCCGTGCTTGTCGCGAACCTTCTCCAGCAGGTAGCGGGCCGGGTTGCGCAGCATGGGGCCGTAGTAGTCGTTGGAGCCGAAGACGTACGCACCGGGGAACTCCATCAGGGGGCCCAGCGCGTCCATGACCTCCGGGACGCCCTCCGGGTCGGAGAGGTTGTCGCCCGTGTTGATCACGAAGTCGGGGCGCAGCCCGGCCAGCGAGCGCAGCCAGCGCTGCTTCTTGCGCTGCCCGCCGACCATGTGGATGTCGGAGACCTGCAGCACGCGCAGGGGGCGCATTCCGGCGGGGAGGACGGGGACCGTCACCCGCCGCAGCCGGAACGAGCGGGCTTCAAAACCCGCCGCGTACACCAGACCGGCGGCACCGGCCGCCGCGAGGGACAGGGGTACTCGGTATCGCGCGCGCATACGTCCATCGTGTCAGACCCTGGCAGTGCCCCGTGCCTCACGGTCCCCTAAATCAACGGGCGTCGGGCCGTCCACACCTGCGACAATCAAACCCATGACCACGCTCAAGTCGAAGCTTCAGGAAGACCTCAACGCCGCGATCAAGGAGCGCGACGAGCTCCGCTCCTCGACGCTCCGGCTGACGCTCGCCGCGATCACCAAGGAGGAGGTCGCGGGCAAGGAGAAGCGCGAGCTCTCCGACGACGAGGTCCTCAAGGTGATCACCAAGGAGGCGAAGAAGCGCCGTGAGGCCGCGGACGCCTTTGCGCAGGGTGGTCGGGCCGAGTCGGCCGAGCGGGAGAAGGCGGAGGGTGAGGTCCTTGCCGCGTACCTGCCCAAGCAGCTCAGCGACGAGGAGCTGAACGGCATCGTCGCCCAGGCCGTCGAGGAGGCGAAGGCGGCCGGTGCGGAGGGGCCGCGTGCCATGGGTGCGGTCATGAAGATCGTGAACCCGAAGGTGGCCGGCCAGGCGGAGGGCGGCAGGGTCGCGGCGGTGGTCAAGAAGCTCCTGGCCGGCTGACGACCGACACCGACCGCGACCGATACCGGCACCACAAAGGCAATCGCACCGGCCACCACAAGGCCATTGCACCGGCCACCCCAAGGGATTCGCACCGGCCACCCCAAGGGGATCGCACCGGCCACCCCAAGGCAATCGGCCCCTTTCCCCTCGTACGACAGAGATCCGTACGAGGGGAAAGGGCCGTTCCCGTCCTCAGCCGGCGTCAGCCGCGCCCGCGGCCCCCGTTCCCGTTCCCGCCGTTGGTCAGCCCCTCGAAGAGGTTCTCCGGGATCGAGAACGTGGGGTCGGGGAAGGGCCCGCCGTTGCCGCGGCCGTCCCCGTTGCCGTTGTCGTCGTCGCCCTTGTCCTTGTCCTTGTCGCGGCCGTCCGGGATGTCGATCAGGTTGAAGGACTCGACGCGCTTGCCCGCGAGGGCTCCGGACATCGCGTCCTTCCAGATCGGGCCCGGGACCTGGCCGCCGTAGACGAGCGGGTGGTAGACGCCGCCGATCGAGATGTTGGTCATCTTGACCTTCTGGGTGGCGCTGCCGACCCAGACGGCGCCCGACATGTTCGGCGTGTAGCCGACGAACCAGGCGTTCCTGCGCTCGTCCGTCGTACCCGTCTTACCGGCGCTCTCGCGGTCGCTGAGGCCGGCCTGCTGACCGGTACCGGAGTCGACCACACCGCGCAGCAGGGTGTTGACGGTGTCCGCGGTCGTCTCGCTCATCGCCCGCGAGCAGGTCGACTTCGGCACCTCCAGCGACTTCTGCTCGTCGGCGACCTTCTGCGTGATCGACTCGATGGCGATCGGGGTGCAGTACATGCCGCGGGAGGCGAAGGCGGCGTACGCGCTCGCCATCGTCAGCGGGGACAGGCCCACCGAGCCGAGGGCGATGGCCGGCCGCTCCGGCAGTTTCTCGCCGTTGCCCTGCCTGACCTGGAGCTTGTCGGTCATGTTCACGACGGGGCAGAGGCCGATGTCGGAGATCATCTGCACGAAGTAGGTGTTGACCGACTTGGCCATGGCCTCCTTCAGCCGGTACGGCCCGACCTCCTCCTCGCTCTCGTTCTCGACGGTCGCGCCGTCCTGGTTGGTCCATGGAGCGCTGCCGCAGGTCTGGACGGGGCTCGGGTACGGCATCTTGTACGGCGATTCGTACTCCTGGGTCGGCGGCCGGCCCTCTTCCAGCGCGGCCGCGGCCACGTACGGCTTGAACGTCGATCCGGTCGGGAAGCCGAAGTTGGAGCCGCCCATCGAGGCGTCGACCGAGTAGTTGTACTCGGTCTCGTTCTTGCCGTAGCCGTACGGCTTCGACTGGCCCATCGCGACGACCTTGCCGGTGCCGGGCTCGACCAGTGTGGCCGCCGCGGCGACCTTGTCGGACTTGTAGACGTGGCTCTTGATCGACGCCTGCACCGATTCCTGCGCCTGCGGGTCGAGGGTCGTCGTGATCGTCAGGCCGCCCTGGTTCCAGATCTTCGCCCGGGCCTCCTTGGTCTTGCCGAAGACCGGGTCGCTGAGGAAGACCTTCTCGACGTACTTGCAGAAGAAACTGGCGCCCTTGACCGCGGTGATGCAGCCGTTCTTCGGTTTGCTCACCTTCAGGCCGAGCGGCTTCTCCTTGGCCTTGTCGGCCTCCGCCTGGGAGATGTCACCGACCTCGGCCATGCGCTGGAGAACGGTGTTGCGCCGCTTGGTGGCCTCGGTCTCGTCGTTGACCGGGTCGTAGCGGCTCGGGGACTGCACGATGCCGGCGAGCAGCGCCGACTCCTGGACGTTCAGGTCCTTGGCGTGCTTGGAGAAGTAGCGCTGGGCGGCGGCCTCGATGCCGTAGGCCTGCTGACCGAAGAACGTGATGTTCAGGTAGTTCTCGAGGATCTTCTTCTTGCCGAGTTCCTCTTCGACCTGGATCGCGTACTTCAGTTCCTTGATCTTGCGGCCGAGCGTCTGCTGGGTGGCCTGGGCGACCTTCGTCGGGTCGTCGCCGGCCTCCTCGACGAAGACGTTCTTCACGTACTGCTGGGTGAGCGTGGAGGCGCCCTGGGACACCCCTCCGCTCTGGGCGTTCTTGTTGAGCGCGCGCAGGACGCCCTTCAGGTCGATCGCGCCGTGCTGGTAGAAGCGCGAGTCCTCGATCGCGACGATCGCCTTCTGCATGTACGGCGAGATGTCCTTGAGCTGGACCACCGTGCGGTCGCGCGAGTAGACCGTGGCGATCTGGTTGCCCTCGCTGTCCAGGATCGTGGTGCGCTGGCTCAGCGGGGGGCGCTTCAGATTGGCCGGGATCTCGTCGAAGCCCTCGACCGAGCCCTTGGCCGCGAGACCGAGCGCACCGGCCGCGGGCAGCGCGATGCCGGCCATCACGGCTCCCGCGAGCACACTGACACCGAGGAACTTGGCGGCCTGCTGTGTTGTCGACAGACCGCCGCCCGAGCGCTTGTTTGGCATGGGGGCAGCCTAATCCGTGGTGGTGAACGTTCCGACGGAGCGCATGCTCCTCGGGATGTTCCTGGGATGTTCCCGAGATCCTTCGAGTGCCGGATCGTGACATCCCGGGGCAAATTCTCGGGCGCCCTACTTGACGGCACGGCAAAGTGAGGTGTCGAGGTTCTCATTCGCCGGACACGCGTACAGGCATTGGCCTAAGCTGCACTCAACTGTCACAGCAGTAGTGCCACGTATCTATACGTCCGGCGACCCCGAATCGTTCCGGTCGTACCCCGACCTTTTTTGGTGGGGGCGTGTCCGAATCCGCCTTGTGTGTCACTCGGCGCCCGTTGTGACTCAACTGAACTGTCCCCGTTTGCCGGGGAGGTTACATATGTCGCCAGCTCACTCCCCCGGGTGATCTGCCGCTTACGCATAGTCCGTTCGGGCCATTCAAGATTGGGCCCGAAGGGGGTGTTGCGCTGTGCCCGCCTTCCGTAACGTCCTCAACTGGCGGCGGTGAATATGCCGCTGCCGCCGTGGGGGAGCCTCGATTCGGGAGAGGACGGCGCCGGTATGGGCTGGGTAACCGACTGGAGTGCGCAGGCGGCCTGCCGCACTACCGATCCGGATGAACTGTTCGTTCAGGGAGCAGCGCAGAACAGGGCCAAGGCGGTGTGCACCGGATGTCCGGTACGCACCGAATGTCTGGCCGATGCGCTCGACAACCGCGTCGAGTTCGGCGTGTGGGGAGGCATGACGGAGCGGGAGCGCCGCGCCCTGCTGCGCAGGCGGCCGACCGTCACCTCGTGGCGTCGGCTGCTCGAGACCGCACGTACCGAGTACGAGCGCGGGGTGGGCATCCTGCCCCTCGACGACGACGAGGTGTACGAGAACTACGCAGCGGTGGGCTGAGGGGGGCCCTCGGCCCGGCTTCGGCTCGGTTTCGGCTCGGTTCAGCCGTCGGCCGCCCCGGGCAGCTCCGGCCGCCCGGCCGCCAGCCGGTTTCCGATGTCCCGCAGCCCCGCGAGGTCGTGTACGTCGCCGGGCAGCGCGGCCACTTCGGCCACCGCCACCTCGGGGTGGAGTGCGGTGAAGCGGTCGCGCGTGCGCTGCTCACGGGAGAGCAGCTGCATACGCTCGGCATGCAGCCTCAGCAGGCTCGCGGTGAGTTGTTCCACGCTCCGGTCTGCGGTTCGGTCCATGGCGGGGGAGCCTGACCCGGACACCGGATCGGATGCGGGAGATTGTGAACTTCCGTACATGTCGGGGGAGTTACGAAGTCCAGCTTTCCCGCCGTCCTGATCGACAATGCGGGGCTCTTCAAGATTTTCCGCGGCCGCGAGTGCCCGCTCGGCCGACAGCCGGGCGGCGCCGCTGCCATGGACCCGGTTGAGCACCAGACCGGCGAGCGGCATGTCCTCGGCCGCCAGCCGCTCCACGAAGTACGCGGCCTCCCGCAGCGCGTCCCGCTCCGGCGCCGCGACGACCAGGAACGCCGTCCCGGGCGCCTGGAGCAGCTTGTACGTGGCGTCCGCGCGTGTGCGGAACCCGCCGAAGGTGGTGTCCATCGCGGCCACGAACGTCTGGACGTCCTTGAGGAGCTGTCCGCCGAGCAGCTTGCCGAGGGTGCCGGTCATCATCGACATCCCCACGTTCAGGAACTTCATCCCGGCCCGCCCGCCCAGCTTCGCCGGGGCCGTCAGCAGCCGGATCAGCCGCCCGTCCAGGAAGGACCCGAGCCGCTTGGGCGCGTCCAGGAAGTCGAGCGCCGAGCGGGACGGCGGCGTGTCGACGACGATCAGGTCCCACTCGTCCCGAGCGCGCAGCTGTCCCAGTTTCTCCATCGCCATGTACTCCTGCGTGCCCGCGAAGCCCGCCGAAAGCGACTGGTAGAAGGGGTTGTTCAGGATCGCGGCGGCCCGTTCGCCGTCCGCGTGCGCCTCGACGATCTCGTCGAAGGTGCGCTTCATGTCGAGCATCATGGCGTGCAGCTCGCCGGTCGCGGAGTCGTCGAGGCCCTTCACCCGGCGGGGGACGTTGTCCAGCGAGTCGATGCCCATCGACTGGGCGAGCCGGCGGGCCGGGTCGATGGTGAGGACCACCACCTTGCGGCCCCGCTCGGCGGCCCGCAGCCCCAGCGCCGCCGCGGTCGTGGTCTTGCCGACGCCGCCGGAGCCGCAGCACACCACGATGCGGGTCTTCGGGTCGTCGAGCAGCGGGTCCAGGTCGAGCGTGCGCGCGGGAGACAGATGCCGGGCGGCGTGGTCGTGCGCGTGGGCCGGTTCCGGACGGCTCATGACATCCCCTGCTTCCGACTCTTCAACCCGTTCAACGACCTCATGACAGGTCCTGGTTCCGCAGCTCCGCGGCCAGTTCGTACAGGCCCGCCAGATCCATGCCCTCGGCGAGCAGCGGCAGTTCGTGCACGGGCAGGCCCAGCTCGCCGAGGACGGCCCGCTGTTCGTGCTCCAGCTCGTACCGCTCGGCGTACTCCCCGGCCTGCTGCACGAGCGGGTCCACCAGCTTCTCGGCGTTCCCGCCGCGCCGGGCCCCGCCGAGCCCCGCCGTGGACAGCGACTTGGCGACGGCGGTGCGCGGAACGCTCCGTACGAGTTCCAGGTCGGCCGCGTCCAACACCTCGGGCCGGACCATGTTGACGATGATCCGCCCCACCGGCAGCCGTGCCGCCCGCAGCTCGGCGATCCCGTCCGCGGTCTCCTGGACGGGCATCTCCTCCAGCAGCGTCACCAGGTGCACGGCCGTCTCCGGGGACTTCAGCACCCGCATCACGGCCTGCGCCTGATTGTGTATCGGCCCGATCTTCGCGAGCCCGGCGACCTCGTCATTGACGTTGAGGAACCGGGTGATGCGCCCGGTGGGCGGGGCGTCCATCACGACATAGTCGTAGGTGAAACGCCCCGACTTGTCCTTCCGGCGCACCGCCTCGCACGCCTTGCCCGTCAGGAGTACGTCTCTGAGCCCGGGCGCGATCGTGGTGGCGAAGTCGATCGCGCCTAGCTTTTTCAGGGCCCGTCCGGCGCCCCCCAGTTTGTAGAACATCTGGAGGTAGTCCAGAAGGGCCAGTTCGGGGTCTATGGCGAGGGCGTACACCTCCCCGCCCCCAGGAGCGACGGCGATCTTCCGCTCCTCGTAGGGCAGCGCTTCCGTTTCGAAGAGCTGCGCGATGCCCTGCCTGCCCTCGACCTCGACGAGAAGCGTCCGCTTCCCCTCGGTGGCCAGGGCCAGCGCGAGGGCTGCGGCGACCGTCGTCTTTCCGGTCCCGCCCTTGCCGCTGACGACCTGGAGCCTGCTCACGTCTTCGAGCCTAACCAGTCCGCGTCCGAGTCACGCGGGAGGCTGTGGACAACGCGGCTGCGGCCGGGCACGGAGCGGTCCGCGGCAGGGGCTAGAGTCGGCCACATGACCAAGTGGGAATACGCAACCGTGCCCCTGCTCGTGCACGCCACGAAGCAAATTCTGGACACCTGGGGCGAGGACGGCTGGGAGCTCGTCCAGGTCGTGCCCGGACCGAACAACCCCGAGCAGCTCGTGGCCTATCTGAAGCGGGAGAAGCAGGCATGAGCGCGGTCGAGGCGCGGCTCGCCGAACTCGGCCTGACCCTGCCGGAGGTCGTGCCTCCGCTCGCCGCGTACCAGCCGGCCGTGCGATCGGGCGCCTACGTGTACACCGCCGGCCAGCTGCCGATGGTGGAGGGCAAGCTCCCGGTCACCGGCAAGGTGGGCGCGGAGGTCACGCCGGAGGAGGCCAAGGACCTGGCGCGGACGTGCGCGCTGAACGCCCTGGCCGCCGTCAAGTCGGTGACCGGCGACCTGGACCGCGTCGCGCGCGTGGTGAAGGTCGTCGGCTTCGTCGCCTCGGCCTCGGACTTCACCGGCCAGCCGGCCGTGCTCAACGGCGCGAGCGAGCTGCTGGGCGAGGTCTTCGGCGACAAGGGCGTGCACGCGCGCAGCGCGGTGGGCGTGACGGTGCTGCCGCTGGACGCGCCGGTTGAGGTCGAGGTCCAGGTGGAGCTGACCGAGGCGTAGCCGCGCCCCGCCTCGGGGACGATCTCTGCCTCTCGAACATCAGCGCGCTTCGGGATAGCCTCCGACCATGGCGAACGGTCAGTGGTACCCCAAGGAGTGGCCGGACCTCATCCGCGCGCTGGCGGACGGCAGCCTCACCCCGGTCTCCCCGAAGCGCGCGGCCACCGTCATGCTCCTCAAGGACACCGACACCGGTCCCGCCGTCCACATGCTGCGCAGACGCGCCTCCATGGCCTTCGCCGGAGGCGCGTACGCCTACCCCGGTGGCGGCGTCGACCCACGGGACGACGACCACCACATCCGCTGGGCGGGCCCCACGCGCGCGTGGTGGGCCGACCGGCTCGGCGTCGACGAGACCGCGGCCCAGGCGATCGTCTGCGCGGCCGTCCGCGAGACGTACGAGGAGGCGGGCGTCCTGCTGGCCGGCCCGGCCCCCGACTCCGTCGTCGGCGACACCACGGGCGAGGACTGGGAGGCGGACCGTGCGGCGCTGGTCGCCCGCGATCTGTCGTTCGCCGAGTTCCTGGAGCGGCGCGGACTGGTCCTGCGCTCCGACCTGCTCGGCGCGTGGACGCGCTGGATCACCCCCGAGTTCGAAGCCCGCCGCTACGACACCTGGTTCTTCGTGGCCGCCCTCCCCGAGGGCCAGCGCACCCGCAACGCCTCCACGGAGGCCGACCGTACGGTGTGGATCCGGCCCGAGGACGCCGCCGCCTCGTACGACAAGGGCGAGCTGCTGATGATGCCGCCCACCGTCGCGACCCTGCGCCAGCTGGCCCCGCACGGCACGGCGGCCGGGGCGCTCGCCGCGGCCCCGGGGCGCGATCTGACCCCCGTCCTGGCACAGGCCCGCCTGGAGAACGGCGACATCGTGCTGTCCTGGCCGGGCCACGGCGAGTTCACCAAGCGCATCCCGACGGGCGGGCCCACCGCATGAACCACGTCCCGGAAGGTCGCCTCGTATGACGGACGCAGCCGCTCTCCCCGGCCGGCCGCGGGGCGGGGTCCTGTCCGGCCCGGCGACCGCGCGTGCCGTCAACGTGCTCGCGCCCAACGCCTCGGCGATGACCCTGGACGGGACGAACACCTGGATCCTCTCCGAGCCCGGCTCAGCACTCGCCGTGGTCGTGGACCCGGGGCCGCTGGACGAAGGACATCTGAACAACGTCGTCGAGACGGCCGAGAAGGCCGGCAAGCGCATCGCCCTCACCCTGCTGACGCACGGCCACCCGGACCATGCGGAGGGCGCCGCACGCTTCGCCGGGCTGACCGGGACGACGGTGCGGGCGCTGGACCCGGCGCTGCGGCTCGGCGACGAGGGGCTGGCCGCCGGGGACGTGGTCGCCGTCGGAGGGCTGGAGCTCAGGGTCGTACCGACCCCGGGGCACACCGCCGACTCCCTGTGCTTCCACCTCCCGGCCGACGGCGCGATCCTGACCGGCGACACCATCCTGGGCCGCGGTACGACCGTGGTGGCGCACCCCGACGGCCGCCTGGGCGACTATCTGGACTCGCTGCGGCGGCTCAGGTCGCTCACGGTCGACGACGGCGTGCACACGGTGCTCCCGGGCCACGGCCCGGTCCTGGAGGACGCCCAGGGCGCCGTCGAGTTCTACCTCGCCCACCGTGCCCACCGGCTCGCCCAGGTCGAGACGGCGGTGGAGGACGGCCACCGGACCCCGGCCGAGGTCGTCGCCCATGTGTACGCGGACGTGGACCGCTCCCTGTGGCCGGCGGCGGAGCTGTCGGCACGGGCGCAGCTGGACTATCTGTCGGAGCACGGACTCATTTAGCTGCCCGCCAGTTCCGGCCGCGGTGCTTTGACGCCGTGCACGCGCGTGTACTCCGCGGCGAGCCAGGGGCCGAGATCGTCGACGTACGAGGTGAGGACGGCCCGGTCACCGGTGGGCTCGTGCCCGAGGGCGGCGGCCGCCCGCATCTGTTCGGCCCGCTCGGGGTGGTACGCGCCGAAGACCGCGGCCATCTCCTCCAGCTCACTGGTCCAGCCGTTCCAGCGGGGCATGACGAGCGTGAAGCCGGTACGGACGAGGTGCCGCGACATGAAGCGCACCAGCCGCCGCCGGGCCTCGTCGGGGTCGTCACCGGAGTCGGCGGCGGCGACCCGCTCCCGCCAGCGCGGCAGGAGCACGGCGAGGTCCCCGTTGGTCTCCCGGGCGAGCAGCGAGTCGGGGCGGTAGCGCGGCAGATACTCGGCGAGGTCCTCGCCGAGCAGCGGGGTGGTACGCGCTGTGCAGCCGCGCCCCGAACACATCGAGCACCTCGTCCCGCCCCACGGCGACGACGGGACGAAAGACGTGCGGGATACGCCCGAGGGAGCCCTCGCGCTCGATGTAGCCCTGGGCGTCGAGGCCCTTGGGGGGAGGGGGTGCGGCCATAGGGTCACTCTGCCGCGATCGGGGGGCCTGGGCGCGTTGAATTCGGCGCGGTGAGGGGGAGGCCGTTTCTGGCCGAAGTGGCCGAAGTCGGGGATGTGGGGGAAGTGGGGGTCCGGGGGCGCCGCACCCAGGAGGGGCGGTCACACGAACGGGGCCCGCCTTCAAGAAGACGGGCCCTCAGACGTACCCAGACCTACCCAGACGTACCGCACAAGACCCCGCGTCAGCGGGACCGCTTGGCCAGTCGCTCCACGTCCAGCAGAATCACGGCCCGCGCCTCCAGGCGGAGCCACCCGCGCTGCGCGAAGTCGGCCAGCGCCTTGTTCACGGTCTCGCGGGACGCGCCGACCAGCTGGGCCAGCTCCTCCTGCGTGAGGTCGTGGACGACGTGGATGCCCTCCTCGGACTGCACGCCGAAGCGGCGGGAGAGGTCGAGCAGCGCACGGGCCACACGGCCCGGGACGTCCGAGAAGACCAGGTCGGACATCGCGTCGTTGGTCTTGCGCAGCCGGCGCGCGACGGCGCGCAGCAGGGCGCCCGCCACCTCGGGGCGGACGTTCAGCCAGGGCTGGAGGTCGCCGTGGCCGAGGCCCAGCAGCTTGACCTCGGTCAGCGCGGTGGCCGTAGCCGTGCGCGGGCCCGGGTCGAAGAGCGACAGCTCGCCGATGAGCTCGCTGGGACCCACCACGGCCAGCATGTTCTCGCGGCCGTCGGGGGACGTGCGGTGGAGCTTGACCTTGCCCTCGGTGACGACGTACAGCCGGTCACCGGGGTCGCCCTCGTGGAACAGCGAGTCGCCGCGTGCGAGGGTCACCTCACTCATGGAGGCGCGGAGCTCCGCGGCCTGCTCGTCGTCGAGAGCCGCGAAGAGCGGGTTGCGCCGCAGAACGTCGTCCACGAGTTCTCTCCTTGTCGACCTGCTCAGGGGATCTTGCGCCCCGCGTACCAGGGGACCCTGCTCCCCATTTTGCCGGACGTTCCAAACAGTGTGATCTGTCACAAGGATGCCGCACAGGTGTCCCGAGGTAAGCGGCAGGGGTCCAATTGGGGGCCGATCTTCTGGGTCCGGGGCGGATGTCGGTGCCGGGCTTTAGGCTGGCCGGGTGTCCAAATTGCCGGTGAGAGCGCAGGCCGAGGGGGCTGGGCGGGTGGTTGTACGTCGCGATTCCGCTGTGGGCGAACAAGCCTCTGGCGGTGGCAGGAAAACGGCAAGAACGACAAAGAAGACGGCGGCCGCTCCCCAGAAGGCCACGGCCGCCGCTCCCAAGAAGGCCACGGCCGCCGTGAAGAAGGCCGGTCCCGCGAAGACCATCGCCCCGAAGCCGCCGAAGAACGAGTCGCGCACGGCCCTGGTCCGCCGGGCCCGCCGGATCAACCGCGAACTCGCCGAGGTCTATCCGTACGCCCACCCGGAGCTGGACTTCGAGAACCCCTTCCAGCTGATCCTCGCCACGGTGCTGTCCGCGCAGACCACCGACCTCAGGGTCAACCAGACCACGCCCGCCCTCTTCGCCAGGTACCCGACGCCCGAGGACCTGGCCGCGGCCAACCCGGAGGAGGTCGAGGAGATCCTCAGGCCCACCGGTTTCTTCCGGGCGAAGACCAAGTCCGTCATAGGGCTGTCCAAGGCCCTGGTGGAGCAGTTCGACGGCGAGGTCCCCGGCCGGCTGGAAGACCTCGTCAAACTGCCCGGCGTCGGCCGCAAGACCGCCTTCGTCGTGCTCGGCAACGCCTTCGGCCGCCCCGGCATCACCGTCGACACCCACTTCCAGCGGCTGGTGAAGCGCTGGCAGTGGACCGACCAGACCGACCCCGACAAGATCGAGGCCGCCGTCGGCGCGCTCTTCCCGAAGAGCGACTGGACGATGCTCTCGCACCATGTGATCTTCCACGGCCGCCGCATCTGCCACGCCCGCAAGCCCGCCTGCGGCGCCTGCCCCATCGCCCCGCTCTGCCCGGCGTACGGCGAGGGCGAGACGGACCCCGAGAAGGCGAGGAAGCTGCTCAAGTACGAGAAGGGCGGTTTCCCGGGCCAGCGTCTGAAGCCCCCGCAGGCGTACCTCGACGCGGGCGGCAAGCCGGCCCCGCCGCTGGGGGCGGGATGACGGAACGACCGCTGGGGGCGGGATGACGGAACGATCTCGTGAGGTCCGGGCGTTGGACCCGAGGGAACGGGGGTGGCGATGACGCGAGCGAGCAATACGTGGGGCGGCCCGGTGACACTCAGCAAGGAGGGCCTTCCCGGCTGGCTGGACCCGGTGGTGCACGCCGTGGAGACGGTCGAGCCGCTGCAGCTGAGCCGCTTCCTGCCCCCGGAGAACGGCGCGGGGCGCCAGTCCGCCGTCCTCATCCTGTTCGGCGAGGGCGAGCGCGGCCCCGAGCTGCTGCTCATGGAGCGGGCGACCTCCCTGCGCTCCCACGCCGGCCAGCCGTCCTTCCCCGGCGGCGCCCTCGACCCCGAGGACGGCGACCCGAAGGCCGACGGGCCGCTGCGGGCCGCCCTCCGCGAGGCCGAGGAGGAGACCGGGCTCGACCCGGCCGGAGTCCAGCTCTTCGGCGTGCTGCCCAAGCTCTACATCCCGGTCAGCAGATTCGTCGTCACCCCCGTTCTCGGCTGGTGGCGCGAGCCCAGCCCGGTCGGGGTGGTCGATCCGGCCGAGACCGCCCGTGTCTTCACGGTCCCCGTGGCGGATCTCACGGACCCCGGCAACCGGGCCACCACCGTCCACCCCAGCGGCCACCGAGGTCCGGCATTTCTGGTCGAATCGGCCCTGGTCTGGGGTTTTACGGCCGGAATCATCGACCGCCTGCTCCACTTCTCGGGCTGGGAGCGGCCCTGGGACCGGGAGAAGCAGGTCCCGCTCGACTGGCGGTCATGACAGGGTGTCCCCTGAGGTGACCGCGAAGTGATGAGGCGAGGCTAAAAACCGGTGAACGTGCTGGACATCCTGTTGCTGGTCGCCGCCGTGTGGTTCGCGATCGTCGGTTACCGCCAGGGCTTCGTGGTCGGCATCCTGTCGGTGATCGGTTTCCTGGGCGGCGGTCTCGTCGCCGTCTCCGTGCTTCCGGTGATCTGGGACGCCCTGAGCGACAACGCGGAGGTCAGCACCACCGCCGCCGTCGTCGCGGTCGTCATCGTGATCGTCTGCGCCTCGGTCGGCCAGGCCCTGACCACCCACCTCGGCAACAAGCTGCGCCGCTACATCACCTGGTCACCGGCCCGCGCCCTGGACGCCACCGGCGGCGCTCTGGTGAACGTCGTCGCGATGCTCCTGGTGGCCTGGCTGATCGGCTCCGCCCTCGCACAGACCACACTGCCGACGCTGGGCAAGGAGGTCCGCAACTCCAAGGTGCTGCTGGGCGTCTCGGAGGCGCTGCCCGATCAGGCCGACACCTGGTTCAAGGACTTCACCTCGGTCCTTGCGCAGAACGGTTTCCCGCAGGTCTTCAGCCCGTTCTCCAACGAGCCGATCAAGGAGGTCAAGCCGCCGGACCCGGCCCTCGCCAACAGCCCGGTGGCCACCCGGGCCCAGCGCTCCATCGTCAAGGTGATGGGCACCGCGCAGAGCTGCGGCAAGGTCCTCGAGGGCACCGGCTTCGTCTTCGGCGACCGCCGTGTCATGACCAACGCGCATGTCGTGGGCGGCGTCGACGAGCCCACCGTCCAGATAGGCGGCGAGGGCCGGAAGTACGACGCCACGGTCGTCCTGTACGACTGGGAGCGCGACATCGCCGTACTGGACGTGCCGGACCTGAGCGCGCCCGCCCTGAAGTTCACGTCCGAGGACGCGGCCAGCGGCGACGGCGCGATCATCGCGGGCTTCCCGGAGAACGGGGCGTACGACGTCCGCGCCGCGCGGGTGCGCGGCCGCATCACGGCCAACGGCCCGGACATCTACCACCGCGGCACCGTGCACCGCGATGTGTACTCGCTGTACGCGACCGTCCGCCAGGGCAACTCCGGCGGCCCGCTGCTCACGCCCGAGGGCAAGGTGTACGGCGTGGTCTTCGCGAAGTCGCTCGACGACTCCGACACCGGCTACGCGCTCACCGCGGACGAGATCCAGGGGGACATCGCCAAGGGCCGTACCGCCACGCAGCAGGTGGACAGCGACAGCTGCGCACTCTAGGTCCTGTCGTTGACGACAGGACCTGCTGGGGCGGGCCCTGGGCCGAACGGCGTGTCAGCCGCGCGGGTGGCGCAGGCGTACCGAGACCCAGCGGGCCCGGCGGCGCAGGATGCGCGGGATACCCACCCGGAGATCCGTGTCCGGCAGCTGCGGGGCAGCGCCTTCCTGGTGGGAGCTCAGGCCGCTGCCCGAGCGTCGATTGCGAACTACGTCACTGTAGTCGTGCGTCCAGCCCATACCCCGACGTCTGCCCCTGCCCCATGGTCGATAATCGCCTCCGGGCCGCCCAATTGGCCTATGCGCCAGGCAATTGGCCGTTCACAGGACACGCGTTCAGGCCCCGGACACCGGGCGCATCGGCGTGGTCACCGATCGGGTTCGGGATCCTTCAGCCAGTTGATCAGCTCTGCCGAGAAGGCGACCGGATCCTCCTCGTGCGGGAAGTGCCCGAGCCCGTCGAAGAGCCGCCAGCGGTACGGCGCCTCGACGTACTCCCCGGATCCGGCCGCGCTGCGGATCCGCATCACTGGGTCGAGCGAGCCGTGCAGATGCAGCGTCGGCACACGCACCGGGCGCTTCATACGACGGTTGAACTGGATGCCGTCGGGGCGGGCGATCGACCGCACCATCCAGCGGTACGGCTCGATCGAGCAGTGCGCCGCGGAGGGGATGCACATCGCGCGCCGGTACGCCTCCACCGCATCGTCGTCCGGCAGGCCCGGGCCGGACCAGTCCCGGATCAGCCGGCCCACCAGCGCGCCGTCGTCGGCGGTGAGCCGGCGTTCCGGGATCCAGGGCCGCTGGAATCCCCAGATGTAGGAGCCCGCGCTGGTCTGCTTGAGGTCCGAGAGCATGGCCGAGCGCCAGCGCCGGGGGTGCGGCATGGACGCCACCGCGAGCCGCCGTACGAGCTTGGGCCGCATCGCGGCGGCCGTCCACGCCAGATAGCCGCCCAGGTCATGGCCGACCAGCGCGGCGTCCGGCTCGCCCAGGGAGCGGATCACGCCGGTCACGTCGAGGGCGAGGTTGGCCGGGTCGTATCCGCGCGGGGTGCGGTCGCTGCCGCCGACGCCCCGCAGGTCCATGGCGACGGCCCGGAAGCCCGCGTCGGCGAGCGCGACGAGCTGATGCCGCCAGGCCCACCAGAACTGCGGGAAGCCGTGCAGCAGCAGGACCAGCGGCCCGTCGCCCAGTTCGGCGATGTGGAAACGCGCGCCGTTGGCGGCGACGTTGCGATGGGTCACCTCGTGCCCGCCGGGGAGGTCCAGTCGTACGAGCGAGGCAGGCTGCGCCGAAGCGGCGGGATCCGTCATGACGACGAGCGTGCCACAGCTTCGATGGCCTGGGGGGCCCGGTCCTGGGGGAGCTCCGGACGCGGGTGCGGCTTGGCCTTCTGCAGCACGCCGGCCGTCTCCTTCATCGAGGCGGCGACCTTCTGCGGGCCCTGGCTCTTCTTGGCCTTCTTCGCGAAGACCACGCCGATCAGCGCGAGGACCGCGGCGACCAGCACGTTCGCCGCGAAGGACAGCAGGAAGCAGATCGCGAGGTTCCAGTCGCTCCAGGTCCGGATGCCGTACGCCAGCGCGAAGTTCAGCATCGGCAGGGAGAAGATCAGGACCGCGCCCGCCAGCGAGAACGCGCCGCCGCTCGTCGCCCCGCGCTTGACGTCCTGCTTGAGCTGCGCCTTGGCCAGTGCGATCTCGTCGTGCACCAGCGCCGACATTTCGGTCGTCGCCGAGGCGAACAGCTGGCCGATGCTGCGTTCGGCGCCGACCGGGCTGCCGTCGGGTGCGCTCATCGCGGTCTCCCTTGTTGTCTGTCCGATTGTCCGTCTGATTGTCTGTCCGGATCATGCCTGACGGTGAACGGGCTCTTTTGTACCGTCCCGTCAGATCATGCCGGACGGTCGTTCTCCTCGCCTGCCCCGCCCGCCACTTCGGCAAGCCCGTGCCGTACGGCGGCCTCCTGCTCCGCGGCCTTGAGCGCGGCGGTCCGGCGGTGCTCGGCGGCCTTGCGTTCGTGGATGGCGGCCATCCTCAGGTGGTACGCCGGGTTGTCCTCCTCGTAGATGTCGGGGATGCCGTCGAGGTCGTCGTCGCGTTCCTCCGCCTCGAAGAGCCTGCGGTATCCGGCGTTCCGGATCTTCAGGAGGACGGCCGCGAGGACGGCCGCGATCAGGGACCCCGTCAGGACGGCGGCCTTGATCTCGTCCGTCAGTACCGTGTCGCCCTCGAAGGCGAGCTCGGCGATCAGCAGCGAGACCGTGAAGCCGATGCCGGCCAGGGTCGCCACGGCGAAGACGTCCGACCATGCGAGGTCGTCGCTGAGCGAGGCCCGGGTGAAACGGGCCGTCAGCCAGGTCCCGCCGAAGATGCCGATCGCCTTGCCGACCACGAGGCCGAGGACCACGCCCAGCGTCTCGGGCCTGTCGAACACATCGGCGAGCGCGTGGCCGGAGATCGAGACACCGGCGCTGAACAAGGCGAACAGCGGCACTGCCAGGCCCGCCGAGAAGGGGCGTGCCAGGTGCTCGATGTGCTCACCGGGGGAGTGCTCCTCCCCCTCCCGGGTGGTGCAGCGCAGCATCAGGCCCATGGCCACGCCGGAGATGGTGGCGTGGACGCCGCTGTTGTACATCAGCCCCCAGATGACGAGGGCGAGCGGGACGTAGACGTACCAGCCGCGTACGCCCTTGCGCAGCAGCAGCCAGAAGACGGCGAGACCGGCCACGGCGCCGCCGAGTGCCGCGAAGTCGATGCTGTCGGTGAAGAACACCGCGATGATCAGGATCGCGAAGAGGTCGTCGACGACGGCGAGGGTGAGCAGGAAGGCCCGCAGGGCGTTCGGCAGGGACGTCCCGATGACGGCGAGCACGGCCAGCGCGAACGCGATGTCGGTGGCGGTGGGCACCGCCCAGCCCTCCAGGGAGCCGCCGCCGGTGAGGCTGGTGAGGAAGTAGACGAGCGCCGGTACGGCCATCCCGCACAGCGCCGCCACCACGGGCAGCACGGCCGCTTTCGGGTCGCGCAGGTCACCGGCGACCAGTTCGCGTTTGAGCTCGATGCCGGCGACGAAGAAGAAGACCGCGAGGAGTCCGTCGGCGGCCCAGTGCGCGACCGACAGGTCGAGCCCGAGTGCCGCGGGGCCGAGGTGGAAGTCGCTGACGCTCTCGTAGCTGTCGTGCAGCGCGGGTATGTTCGCCCAGACCAGCGCGGCGATCGCGGCGAGAAGCAGCAGGACACCGCCGACGGTCTCGGTGCGCAGCGCGTCCGTGACGAAGGTCCGCTCGGGCAGGGACAGGCGTCCGAGGACCTTGCGGGGAACGGTGGTGCGGGGCGCGGCCACGGGGAGACCTCCGGTCGGTGGGCAGGACGGAGCACATGCCGACCAGACTTCCCGGCGCACCCTGAGTGTTGTCTTTTTGCTTAGTTTACCTAAGGTACGCGAGAAGGAATCCGGCGATCCCCACGTTAGGTGCGAAAAGGGCACCCGGCGCGCTTGCTGCCAGGTGCCCTCGGGAGCCGTACTCCGCCGTGCTCAGTCCTCGCTGGGCGCCGCCGGGAGCTTCGCCTGGATGAGGTCCATGACCGTGGAGTCCGTCAGCGTGGTGACATCGCCGAGCTGGCGGTTCTCGGCCACGTCCCGCAGCAGACGGCGCATGATCTTGCCGGAGCGGGTCTTCGGCAGCTCGGCCACCGGCAGGATCCGCTTCGGCTTGGCGATCGGGCCGAGGGTGGCGCCGACGTGACCTCGCAGCTCGGCGACCAGCTGCTCGTCCTCGGCGTTCGCCGTGCCGCGCAGGATGACGAAGGCGACGATGGCCTGTCCGGTGGTCTCGTCGGAGGCGCCGACGACGGCCGCCTCGGCGACCGACGCGTGCGAGACGAGCGCCGACTCGACCTCGGTGGTGGAGATGTTGTGGCCCGACACCAGCATCACGTCGTCGACGCGCCCGAGCAGCCAGATGTCGCCGTCGTCGTCCTTCTTCGCCCCGTCCCCCGCGAAGTACTTGCCCTCGAAGCGGGACCAGTACGTGTCGAGGAAGCGCTGGTCGTCGCCCCAGATGGTGCGCAGCATCGACGGCCACGGCTCGGTGAGGACCAGGTAGCCGCCCCCGCCGTTGGGCACCTCGTTCGCCTCGTCGTCGACGACGGTCGCCGAGATACCGGGCAGCGGGCGCTGTGCGGAACCGGGCTTGGTCTCGGTGACGCCCGGCAGTGGCGAGATCATCATCGCGCCGGTCTCGGTCTGCCACCAGGTGTCCACGATGGGGGTCCGGTCGGCCCCGATGTGCTTGCGGTACCAGATCCAGGCCTCGGGGTTGATCGGCTCGCCGACCGAGCCCAGCACCCGCAGGCTGCTGAGGTCGAACTTCGCGGGGATGTCGTCGCCCCACTTCATGAACGTACGGATCGCGGTGGGCGCGGTGTACAGGATCGTCACCCCGTACTTCTGCACGATCTCCCAGAAGCGGCCCTGGTGAGGGGTGTCCGGGGTGCCCTCGTACATGACCTGACTCGCGCCGTTCGCCAGCGGCCCGTAGACGATGTACGAGTGTCCGGTGACCCAGCCGACGTCGGCCGTGCACCAGAAGACGTCGGTCTCCGGCTTGAGGTCGAAGACCGCGTGGTGCGTGTACGTGACCTGCGTGAGGTAACCGCCGGAGGTGTGCAGGATGCCCTTCGGCCTACCCGTCGTACCGGACGTGTAGAGGATGAACAGCGGGTGCTCCGCCTCGAACGCCTGCGGGGTGTGCTCGGCGGACTGCCGCTCGACGATCTCGTGCCACCACACGTCGCGGCCCTCGGTCCAGGCGACGTCCTGGCCGGTGCGGCGGACCACGAGCACATGCCCGACGTTGTCCACGCGCGCGATCGCCTCGTCCACGGCCGGCTTGAGCGCGGACGGCTTGCCGCGCCGCCAGCCGCCGTCGGCGGTGATGACGACCTTGGCGTCGGCGTCCTGGATACGGGTGGCGAGCGCGTCCGCCGAGAAGCCGCCGAAGACGACCGAGTGCGCGGCGCCGATCCGCGCGCAGGCCAGCATCGCGACCGCCGTCTCGGGGATCATCGGCATGTAGACGGCGACCCGGTCGCCCTTCTGAACTCCCAGCTCCAGCAGGGCGTTCGCGGCCTTGGAGACCTCGTCCTTGAGCTCGGCGTAGGTGATGGCGCGGCTGTCGCCCGGCTCGCCCTCGAAGTGGATGGCGACCCGGTCCCCGTGGCCGGCCTCCACATGCCGGTCCACGCAGTTGTACGCGACATTGAGCTCGCCGTCCTTGAACCACTGGGCGAACGGCGGGTTCGACCAGTCGAGGGTCTCGGTCGGCTCCTTGGCCCAGGCCAGCCGGCGGGCCTGCTCGGCCCAGAAACCGAGCCTGTCAGCCTTGGCCTGCTCATACGCCTCCGCGGTGACATTGGCGCGCGCGGCCAGGTCGGCGGGGGGTGCAAACCTGCGCTCTTCCTTGAGCAGGTTGGCCAGGCTTTCGTTGCTCACGGCATCTGCCTTTCCCAGGGTGTCCGTTGTGTCCCAGGCCACAGCTCATCAGACGGGGGGTCCGATGACAAGGGTCGACGGGAGAATTGGTTTAGACCTGTTTGCGGGATGGTAGCGGCGGGCTGCGTCACCCGTACCCACGGATGCCGACGGGACGGAGTTCAGAGGCTGTAACGCGTTTCACAGGGGAGGGTGCGGCGCGGCGGATGAAGTGACCCGGGCGGGTCGGACGCCGACCGCTCCCGGATGACGTGACCGGCCCTCCCTGCGGTGGGCTCACGCGGACAGGTCCGCCGTTCCCACGTGATCGAAGAGCTCTTCCCCGTCGGCTCCCGAGAGCAGATAGGCCTGGGCCTCGCCCACATGGAAGTACATTCCGTGCAGCTCCAGTTCCCCGTGCCGCAGGGCCCGGGCCACGGACTCGTGGGCACGCAGATGCTCCAACTGCTGGACCACATTGGCCAGACAGAGCCGCTCGACCGCGTCGGCGGGCGGGCGTCCGGCCAGGCCCCGCCACGGCCGGCCGGTGTCGGCCATGCGCTCCAGACTGGGCAGCCCGTGCCGCAGCCACCGCTTGAGCGGGGTCCGGGCGCCCGTGGGCTCGGCGTTGAGCAGCGCCTGCATGGCGCCGCACCCGGAGTGTCCGCACACGGTGATGGAGCGCACGTTCAGCACGTCCACCGCGTACTCGATGGCGGCCGCCACCGAGTCGTCCCCGCTCTCCTGGCCCGGCGGCGGCACGAGGTTGCCCACATTGCGCACCACGAAGAGGTCACCGGGACCACTGGATGTGATCATCGATGTGACCAGCCGCGAGTCGGCGCAGGTGAGGAAGAGCTGGGCAGGACGCTGTCCCTCGCGCGCCAGCCGCGCCAGCTCGCCCCGCACCAGGGGTGCGGTGTCGCGCTGGAACGCGCTGATGCCACGCGCCAGTTCGTGCCCGCTCGGGCCTGAGGCGGCCGCTGCGCAACCCCCTGGCCCGGGCGCGCCGGACCCGCCCGGATGCCCGCCGGGTGACGGTGCGGGCTGCACACGGTCGCACTGGTGGTTGCGCCAGGGCGTCCAGGGACGGCAGCGGCAGCCGGTGGAGTTCACCGGTTCGTCGTCGCCCGCCTCGGAGAGCTGACCGGAAAGACCCGTGGGCTCGCCGATCCGGACTCCGGCGCGACGGCCGGTCACCTCGACGGACCCACCCTGCGCGGTGTGCGTCTTCTGCCAGTCCTGCAGCGCCTCGTACGCCGCGTGATCCATGAAGGAGCCGTCCAACTCGACGACGGCGTCGGCCCCTTGGGGTACGAGATGCAGCACACGGCTGAGCCGCGGCACGGCGAGGAACGTCAACTGTCCTCGTACATGTACGTGATGGACTCCTTCCTTCTCCTCACGAGTGATCCGGGTGCGGGCGAGGCGGTTCAGGGCGACGGAGACGGCAACGGCGACCCCCAGCGTCACGCCCTGAAGGACGCCGAGGAGGACCACGCCGAGTGTGGTGACGGCGTACACCAGCACTTCCCGGTGGCGGGTCACCGTGCGGATGTGGTGCAGGGACACCATCTGGATGCCGATGGCCATCACCAGGGCGGCGAGCGAGGCGAGCGGGATGAGCTCCAGGACCGGGACCATCAGCAGCGCGGCAACCACTACGAGAACGCCGTGCAGCATCGTGGAGTTCCGGCTCAGGGCACCCGCCTTCACATTCGCGGACGTCCGCACGGCCACCCCGGCGACCGGGAGTCCGCCGAGCGTGCCGGAGACGATGTTGGCGGCGCCCTGGCCGAGCAGTTCGCGGTCCAGGTCCGAGCGTCCGGCGCGGGCGGGCAGGCCCGGGCGGCCGGCCGCCAGCTTGTCCGCGGCGACCGCGCCGAGCAGCGACTGCACACTGCACACCAGCGTGATGGTGAGCACGGCGGTGGCGAGGCCCAGTACCGGGCCCTCGGGCAGCCCGGCCAGGGCATGGCCGCTCCAGGCGGGCAGGGCGACCTTGGGCAGGGTCAGTCCGGCGAGCGAGGCGGCCGCGGTGGCCCCGGCGACGGCGACGAGCGCCGAGGGGACCTTGCGCAGCAGGTGTCCGGCCCGGCCGGGGATCCGCGGCCACAGCAGCAACAGGGCCAGGGTCAGCGTGCTCACCGACAGGGCGGCGGGACGCAGATGCGCCAACTGGGCAGGCAGGGCATGCAGGTTGGCGAGGACGGAGCTCTGTGGAGTGCCGCCGATGACGATGTGCAGCTGGGCCACGGCGATGGTGACGCCGATACCGGCGAGCATGCCGTGCACGATGGCGGGGCTGACGGCGAGGGCGGTGCGGGCCACGCGCAGGCAGCCGAGGCCGATCTGGGTGAGTCCTGCGAGGACCGTGATGGCGCAGGTCGTACGCCATCCGTAGCGGTGGATCAGGTCGGCGGTGACGACGGTGAGCCCTGCGGCGGGGCCGCTGACCTGCAGGGCGGAGCCGCCGAGCCGCCCGGCGACGAGTCCTCCGACGGCGGCGGCGACGAGACCGGCCTGGAGGGGCGCGCCGGTGGCGAGGGCGATGCCGAGGGACAGGGGGAGGGCGATCAGGAAGACCGCGATCGAGGCGGACACGTCGGCGCCCGCGACGCGGAAGCGGCGGGGCGGGGTCGGCGGGGGGCTGTGGGGCGGGTGGTTGGTCGTCGACCGGGTCGGGTCGGCGGCGCGGGTGGGGACGCAAGCTGACATTGTTTCCCGTCTCCTCCGGGGCAGCGCGGTCGCGGATCAGGTGGTCCCCCGTCGATGGCGGGGGGTCGGGTCGCGGCCGTGGGTCACGGCATGCAGCGGCGGGATGAATCACGCTCGGTAAATGAATCGTAATGCAGAGTAAAGGGCGGGCATAGACTTTCCGGGCAAATGGGGCAACAAGTCACCCGGAAAGGTGAAGTAACTACTTGATCGGCTTGTCTTACTAATTCCCTCTCGGTCCCGTGCGACCTTGGCGGCGCTGTCGGACCTTCCCGGCGCATCACCAGAAAACGCCCTCGTCGGCGTGGGCCCGAGAGTAGGAAGAAGGTGGGCCGATCATGGCAGCCACCCAGAGGATCGCCGCTGGCGCCGTGGTCGCCGCGGCCGCCGCGGCCTGTGCGGCGTCACTCGCCGGTTGCGCGACCGGCGTCAGCGGTTCGAAGCAAGGGGCGCCCGGACCACCGAAGGGGGCCCCGGGCCCGCCGCCCAGGAGCATGGTCCGGCTGATCGGGGACGGCTCCACCTCGTACACCGGGGCGCAGCCCCACCTCCCCAGACCCGAGCGCCTCAAGCCCGGCCTGCGGCCCCCGCAGTTCGTGGTCTTCTCCTGGGACGGTGCCGGCGAGGACGGCCAGAAGCTCTTCTCCTACTTCCGCAAGGTCGCCAAGGCCAACAACGCGACGATGACGTACTTCCTGAGCGGCGTGTACATGCTGCCGGAGGACAAGCGCGACCTGTACCGGCCCCCGCAGCACTCCCCGGGCCGCTCGGACATCGGCTTCAACGACGAGGAGGGCATCGCCGACACCGTGAAGCAGCTGCGTCTGGCGTGGCTGGAGGGCAACGAGATCGGCACCCACTTCAACGGCCACTTCTGCGGCAGCGGCGGCGGGGTGGGCGAGTGGTCGGTGGACGACTGGAAGGACGAGATCTCCCAGGCCAAGCAGTTCGTCAAGTCCTGGAAGACCAACACCGGCACGAGGACGGCGGCCCCGCTGCCCTTCGACTACGACAAGGAACTCGTGGGCGCGCGCACCCCCTGCCTGGAGGGCCGGAAGAACTTCATGAAGGCCGCCCGCGACATGGGCTTCCGCTACGACACCAGCGGCGTCAACCAGCAGGTCTGGCCCAGGAAGAAGGACGGCCTGTGGGACCTGTCGATGCAGCTCGTGCCGTTCCCCGGACACTCCTACGAACAACTCAGCATGGACTACAACTTCATGGTCAACCAGTCGGGCACCAGAACCCAGGGCGACCCCGCCAAGCACGATCTCTGGGGCGACCAGATGCGCGACGGTCTGCTCAAGGGCTTCGACCGCGCCTACAACGGCAACCGCGCCCCACTGATCATCGGCAACCACTTCGAGTCGTGGAACGGCGGCACCTATATGCGCGCCGTCGAGGAGGTCGTGGAGGAGGTGTGCACCAGGTCCGAGGTGCGGTGCGTCTCCTTCCGGCAGCTCGCCGACTGGCTCGACGCCCAGGACCCGCAGGTCCTGAAGAAGCTGGGCACCCTGAAGGTCGGCGAGGCCCCGAAGCAGGGCTGGGCGTCCTTCCTGGCCGGTCGGCCCGCCCCGGCACCGAGGGGCGTACCGGGGGCGAAGGCGGTCAGGCCGTAGTCGGCCCTCGCCATCGCCCTCTCAAAACCCTGACGCCGCACCCTCAAACCCCTGACCGCCGCACGCTCAAACCCTGACCACCGCACCCTCGCCGAGCACGAACCCGGGGTCGATCTGCGCCGCCAGATCGACCCCGGTGCGCGCATTGCCCCATGAGGCCGCGTTCTTCAGGTGGAAGTGCACCATCTGGCGCGTGTAGCGCTCCCAGTTCCGCAGCTCGTACGTCGCGTCGACGGCCGTCTGCAGCAGGCGCAGGGCGCGGCGGTTGGCATCCTCCAGGAGCTCGAACCGGGGCGGCCGGCCTTTCTCCAGGGCACGCACCCAGTCCGAGTGCCCGACCGTCACGAGCAGGTCGTCCCCGACTTCGGTGCGGAGGAAGTCGAGGTCGTCCTGGCCCTGCACCTTGTTGCCGACGACCTTCAGCACGACGCCGAAGTCGCGGGCGTACTCCTTGTACTGGCGATAGACGGAGACTCCCTTCCGGGTCGGCTCGGCGACGAGGAACGTGATGTCGAAGCGGGTGAACAGACCGGACGCGAAGGAGTCCGAGCCCGCCGTCATGTCGACGACGACGTACTCGCCGTGGCCGTCGACGAGATGGTTCAGACAGAGCTCCACCGCACCGGTCTTGGAGTGGTAGCAGGCCACTCCCACATCGGACTCGGTGAACGGGCCGGTGACCATCAAACGGACGGCGCCGCCGTCGAGTTCCACCGGCCGAGCGCAGGCGTCGTACACCGGATTGTCCTCGCGCACCCGCAGCAGCCGCGAGCCCTCGCCGGGCGGGGTCGTCTTGATCATGGTCTCGGCGGAGACGATCCGTGGGTTGCTTCCGCGCAGGTAGTCCTTGATCAGCGGCAGCCGATCGCCCATCGCAGGCAGTGCGGCGGCCTCCGCCTCGTTCATGCCGAGCGCGGGGCCCAGGTGCTGGTTGATGTCGGCGTCGACGGCGACGACCGGGGCGCCGGCATGGGCTAGATGGCGGATGAACAGGGCGGACAGGGTGGTCTTGCCGCTGCCGCCCTTCCCGACGAAAGCAATTTTCATGTTCACAAAGGGTAGTCAGGTGATGGCTGTGCGTGGCAGACGGACGTGAAGAAGACCACTCCTTCGTGGGTCTGCCCTCAAGGTGCGTAGGGTCGTACTCATGAGTACGACAGGTGCGACCGCCGATCCGCTCGCAGCCCTGGGCTCGCTGCCCGGCGTGGCCGAGTCCGTCGAGTCCGTGCGCAAGTCCGTGGACCGGGTCTACGGGCACCGGGTCATGCGGCGGCGCAGCAACGAGATCACGGCCGAGGCCGCCCTGCGTGGCTCCCGCGGTTCCGCGGCACTGTCCGGTGCGGACTGGGCCCTCGAAGAGGTGCGCCGGCGCACCGACTTCAGCGGTGACGACGAGGCGCGTGTGGTGGGCGCGTCCCTTCGGCTGAGCGCGGAGGCGGGCCAGCTGCTGTCCATCTGGCGGCAGTCGCCGCTGCGGGTGCTGGCCCGGCTGCACCTGGTCGCGGCCGCGGGCACCGGCGACGAGGTCGGGCGGCCGCGCCAGGACGGTGAGCCGGTCGACGAGCCGCTGGTCGAGCTTCCGCTGCCGGATGCCGCCGAGGTGTCCGGCCGTCTCGAAGGGCTCTCCGAGCTGATCATCGCGGGCAGTTCGGCCCCGGCGCTGGTCATGGCCGCCGTCGTGCACGGCGAACTGCTCGCGCTGCGCCCCTTCGCCTCCCACAACGGCCTGGTCGCGCGCGCGGCCGAGCGCATCGTCCTGGTGGGCAGCGGTCTCGACCCCAAGTCCGTCTGTCCGGCGGAGGTCGGCCACGCCGAGCTGGGCCGGACCGCGTATCTCGCCGCCCTCGACGGCTATGTCTCCGGCATCCCGGAGGGGATGGCCGCCTGGATCGCCCACTGCGGCAAGGCGGTCGAACTTGGGGCGCGTGAGTCGACGGCGGTGTGCGAGGCGTTGCAGCGCGGGGCGGCGTGACGCGCGTGGTGTAACGCAAGCCGTGTAACGCGGAAAGGCCCCCGGGAGGAGGCCTCACAGGGTTGCGGCGGTACGAGAATTCGCACCGCCGCTGGCATGTCCACCGGGTTACCAAGCGTCCTCGATATCTCGCCCATCAGGCCGGGAACTTTGCCCGTCACCTGGTGCGGCTGGCCCGTAATCGACGGGTCGACGTCGCGTGGGTGCCCGGTGTTCATGCTCGGTCCGTGGGGCCAGTTTGCGTATTTTAAGGTGATCCTCTCGGACGTCCTTGGTCTCGCGGGCCGTTAACCCCTTTGTACTCCAGGCCCTGAGCAAGCGGAAGGCCTGGCTGCACTTCTTTACCTTTAAGTTCAAACACGTACTAATCCGGCGCGGGAATTCCGAACGAGGGTCGGGAGGTGGCGAAATGGCAGGTCAGGCCGCCGCCGCGCGACGCCGGCTCGCGTACCAGACCAGTCCCGCGGTGGCCGCCGCGGCGCCTATGGCGGCGGCCGCGACGAGCGCCGGACGGGGCGGTACGGAGAACGCGGGGAGCCTCTTCTTCAGCCGCACCGGGCGGTGGAAGTCGAGGATCGGCCACCCGCGCGCGACGGCCTCGCGGCGCAGCGCCCGGTCCGGGTTCACGGCGTGGGGCAGGCCGACGGCCTCCAGCATCGGCAGGTCGGTCGCCGAGTCGCTGTAGGCGTAACAGCGTTCGAGGTCGTACCCCTCGGACTCGGCCAGCTCCCTGATCGCCTCCGCCTTCGTCGGGCCGTAGGCGTAGTACTCCACCTCTCCGGTGAAGCAGCCGTCCTCGCCGACCACCATCCGGGTCGCCACCACGCGGTCGGCGCCGAGGAGTTCGCCGATCGGCTCGACCACCTCGGCGCCCGACGTGGACACGATCACCACGTCCCGTCCGGCGGTGTGGTGCTCCTCGATGAGCGAGGCCGCCTCGTCGTAGATGATCGGGTCGATGATGTCGTGCAGCGTCTCGGCGACGATCTCCTTGACCTGCTGGACGTTCCAGCCACGGCACAACGCGGAGAGGTACTTCCGCATGCGCTCGATCTGGTCGTGGTCCGCGTCGCCGGCGAGGAAGACGAACTGGGCATATGCGGTACGCAAGGCGGCCCTGCGGTTGATCAGTCCGCCTTGGTAGAAGGACTTGCTGAACGTGAGCGTGCTCGACTTCGCAATGACCGTCTTGTCCAGGTCAAAGAAGGCCGCTGTGCGGGGCAAGGAGTGGTTTTCCACGCCCCGAGCATAGGCGCAGCCCATTCGGCGTAAGGTAGGCGCGTGGGTTTGCCTGAGAGGCCTCTCGGGTACACCATGGAAGTCACGGATCGTTCGCGACCGTGCTAACCCGGTCCGACTCCTCCCCCCCCGAGTCGGCCGTGGAGACGACCCCCGCTCTCCCCCCCGGCGGGGGTCGTCGCATGTCCGGGTGGGTTTGCCCCTTTCTGCGCGCGGCCGCGGCGTCGACGCCGGGCCGTCGGGGCCGTCGTCTCCGAACGCCCATGATCCGTCACCGTGGGTAGTTGCCGTTCCGCTCTGCCGGAGTCGCACACGAGGCAGTACACGAGTCACTGGTTTGGGTGACGGCGATATTCACAACTGCCGAGTTGTCCACAGTTATCGACCAAGATCCACACGATTTCCGGGTTCGTCGCACCGTGATTCCAACGCGTCCTGCGGGTGCCGACTCATTGGCCGGTTCCAGTAAGTCGGTCGCGTTTGGCCGGTTCGTATCGGCCGTTCATATGGAGGCCGGTTGCCGGTTCTTCACACGTTTGGGAATCGCGGGGCCGCAGGGGCGCTGCGAGAGATGCAGCGAAGGGGGATGGAAACCGTGGCCGGATCCGTCACACACGATCCGCCGCCCGCCGCCTCAGGGCGGCAGGGCACACCACTGATCGTGACCGAGGACGACGAACTGCTCGACGACCTGCTGCGCCTGTGCGCGGCAGCCGGCGCCACACCCGAGGTCCATCGGTTCGTGCACGACAGCAGTTGGGAGGCCGCACCGCTGGTCCTGGTCGGCGACGATGCCGCGCGGCGGGTGCGCGGGGCCGCGCGCAGACGTGGAGTGGTGCTGGTCGGCCGTGACCAGGACGACTCCGGGGTCTGGCGGCGAGCCGTGGAGATCGGCGCCGACCACGTCCTGATGCTGCCCGACGGTGAGCAGTGGCTGGTCGACCGTATCGCCGACGTGGCCGAGGGGGTCGGCCGGCCGGCCCTCACCGTCGGCGTCATCGGCGGCCGGGGAGGGGCCGGAGCGTCCACGCTGGCCTGCGGACTCGCCGTCGCCTCCGCGCGCGAGGGACTGCGCACCCTGCTCGTGGACGCCGATCCGTTGGGCGGCGGACTCGACGTACTCCTCGGCGGGGAGACCGCCGAGGGGCTGCGGTGGCCCGCGTTCGCCGCCTCGCGCGGCAGGGTCGGCTCGGGCGCCCTGGAGGAGTCGCTGCCGCGGCTGCACTCGCTCAGGGTCCTCAGCTGGGACCGCGGGGACTACGTGGCCGTCCCGCCGCAGGCCGTGCGGGCGGTGCTCGCCGCCGCGAGACGGCGGGGCGGCACGGTGGTCGTCGACCTGCCGCGCCGTGTGGACGACGGCGTCGCCGAGGTTCTCGCCCAGCTCGACGTGGGGCTCCTCGTGGTCCCCGCCGAACTGCGCTCCGTCGCGGCCGCCGCCCGTGTGGCCTCCGCCGTCGGCATGGTCCTGCGCGATCTGCGGGTGGCGGTACGCGGTCCGTATGCGCCCGGGCTGGACGACCGCGAGGTGGCCCGGCTGCTCGGGCTCCCCCTGGCCGGTGAGGTACCCGTCGAGTCCGCACTGCTGCGCCCGGACGGGGGCAAGGAGCCGCCTGCCGCGGCGGCCCGCGGTCCGCTCGCGCGCTTCTGCAAGGGGTTCTGGGAGCGGGCGCTGCTGGAGGCGGGTGCGGCATGAACACGGTCTCCGGGCTTGAGCGGGCGGGGAGTTCGACGGGTGCCGCGGGCGGTGGGGCGGCCGGTCGGGGCGTGCCTTCGGCGAGGGCGTCAGGCATGTCTTCGGGGATGCCTCCAGGAATGCCATCTCGGATGCCTCCAGGAATGCCTTCTGGGATGTCTCCAGGGATGTCTTCGGGGCTGCTGAACGGCGTGCGGCGGTGGCTGGCCGAGAGCGGGGCCGAGCCGACACCAGCGCGTGTGGCGCAGGCGTTGCGGGAGCAGGGGCGGGTGCTCGGGGATGCCGAAGTCCTCGGCGCGGCTGAACAGTTGCGGTCGGAGCTGGTGGGCACGGGCCCGCTGGAGCCGCTCCTCGCCGATCCGTCGGTGACCGATGTGCTGGTCTCGGCCCCGGACCGGGTCTGGGTGGACCGAGGCGGCGGACTGGAGCTGACCGGCGTCCGCTTCCCCGACGCCGCGGCCGTACGACGCCTCGCGCAGCGCCTGGCCGCGGTGGCCGGACGCCGCCTGGACGACGCACGGCCCTGGGCCGACGCGAGGCTGCCCGACGGGACCCGGCTGCACGCGGTGCTGCCGCCGGTCGCCGTGGGCTGCACCTGTCTGTCGCTGCGCGTCGTACGACCGCGTGCGTTCACGCTCGACGAACTGGTGGCCGCGGGCACGGTGCCGCCCGGCGGGGACCGGGTGCTGCGGGCGCTGCTCGACGCGCGCTTGTCCTTCCTCATCAGTGGCGGCACCGGAAGCGGCAAGACAACCCTGCTGAGTGCGTTGCTGGGGCTCGTCGGCCCGGGTGAGCGGATCGTGCTCGCCGAGGACTCGGCGGAGCTGCGGCCGGACCATCCGCATGTCGTCCGGCTGGAGAGCAGACCCGCCAACCAGGAGGGCGCGGGGCTCGTCACGCTCCAGGACCTGGTGCGGCAGGCGCTGCGGATGCGGCCGGACCGGCTGGTCGTGGGGGAGGTGCGAGGGCCCGAAGTGGTGCATCTGCTGGCCGCGTTGAACACGGGCCACGAGGGCGGGTGCGGAACCGTGCACGCCAACGCGGCGGCTGATGTACCGGCTCGGTTGGAGGCCCTGGGCACCGCGGCGGGGCTCGACCGGGCCGCACTGCACAGCCAGTTGGCGGCAGCGCTGTCCGTGGTCCTGCACCTGGTGCGCGACCGGGCCGGTCGGCGGCGGATCGCCGAGGTGCATGTGCTGGAACGGGACCCTTCCGGGCTGGTGCGGACGGTACCGGCGCTGCGGTGGGGCGCGGAGGCGTTCGTCGGCGAGCGGGGGTGGGAGCGGCTGCGGGGGCTGCTTCGGAGCGGGGGGAGCGGGCCGGGGTGCGGGGGCGGTGAGTCGGCGGGCAACGGCCGCGGACTGCTGGGTGTCGGCGGTGAGGCCGGCGGTGAGGTCGGCTTCGGGCGCGGTGAGTCGGCGTGGGAGAGGGGCGGTGACCGGGATGAGTGAGACGGCGATGGGAGCGGCCGTGGTGTGCGCCGGAGCGGCGGCCTGGCTGCTCGGCGGGAGGCACTTCGGGGCTGCCCGGCGGGCCCACCTGCTGCTGGCCGGTAGCGGAACGGTGGGGGTCGGTCCGCCGGCCCGGCGGCAACTGGCCGACGGGCTGCGACGGGTCCGTGGGCGGCTGCGGGCCGAGTGGTGGTCACTGGCCGCCGGTCTGGTCCTCGCCCTGCTGGGCGCCTCCGTGCTGCCGGCCGTCGCGGGGGCGGCCGGTGTGCCGCTGCTGCGACGGGTGCGGCTGGCCGCTCAGGACCGGCGCGCCCGGGAGCGCCGGGGCGACGCGGTGATCGCGCTGTGCGGGGCGCTCGCCGGGGAGGTGCGCGCCGGACGGCAGCCCGGCGAGGCGCTGCTGCTTGCCGCCCGGGACGCCGGCGGGCTCGGTGACGGCCAGGCGGCCGTGCTCGCGGCGGCGCGGTTCGGCGGCGATGTCCCGGGCGCACTTGCGGCGGCGGCACGTCAGCCGGGTGCCGAAGGGCTGCTGGGCCTCGCGGCGTGCTGGCGGGTGGCAGTGGACCAGGGCGCCGGACTCGCCGCCGGACTCGACCGGCTCGAAGGGGCGCTGCGCGCCGAACGAGACCAACGAGCCGATCTGCGCGCCCAGTTGGCGGGAGCGCGCGCCACGGCCCTGATGCTCGCCGGGCTGCCCGTCCTGGGCCTGGTGCCCGGAGTGGCTCTGGGCGCCGATCCGCTGCATGTGCTGCTGCACACCGGGGCGGGGCTGGGCTGCCTGCTGGCCGGCGGTCTGCTGGAGGGCCTGGGGATGTGGTGGGCGATGCGGATCGTACGGAGAGCGGAGGCGGTGTGAGCGCGGAGGTTGTCCACAGGCTGGGGGCGGTCATG
The DNA here is from genome assembly GCF_008806595.1 of Streptomyces luteolifulvus. Classification (GTDB taxonomy): domain Bacteria; phylum Actinomycetota; class Actinomycetes; order Streptomycetales; family Streptomycetaceae; genus Streptomyces; species Streptomyces luteolifulvus. The sequence continues at coordinate 129,611 of NZ_VZRB01000020.1, forward strand.
GGGGTTCTGCTGGTCCTCGGGTGGCTGATCCGGTGGTTCCGGGCGGTACGGCATGAACGCAGGGTGCGGCGGCGACTGGCCGGAATGCTGGTCGGCGAGGAGATGACGGCCGGACCGCGATTCGACCTGCGGGACGCCGGGAGACGGTGGCTGCCGGGAGTGGGAGCGGTGTGTGCCGGATGGGTCCTGGTCGGCGGTGTCGCCGGTGCCGGGGTAGGGCTGGGGATCGCGGTCGGGCTCTGGCGGTGGAGTCTGCGTCGGACGGCGGCCGGAGTCGCGGAGGAACGTGACGCGGGCGCGGCTCGACGGCAACTTCCGCTGGCCTCGGACCTCTTGGCGGCCTGCATCGCCGCGGGTGCCGGTCCGGTGATCGCGGCGCAGGCCGTGGGGGAGGCCCTGGGCGGCCCCGTCGGGGAGGGGCTGGCTCGCGGCGCGGCGGAGGTGCGGCTCGGCGGCGAGCCGGCCGAAGCCTGGCGCACGCTCGCCTCGATACCGGGCGCCGAGGCCCTGGCGCGACTGCTGGAACGGGCCGACGTGTCCGGGCTTCCCGCCGCCGGACCGGTCGCCCGGCTGGCCGCGGACGCCCGCGCGGAGTGGGCCCGCACCGCCACGGCACGGGCACGGCGGGCTGCCGTGATGGTCACCGCACCGGTCGGGCTGTGCTTCCTGCCCGCGTTCATCGCGGTGGGGGTGCTGCCCGTGGTGATCGGACTTGCGGGTGGCGTGCTGGGAGGAGGAGGTGGATGACCGGCGTGGGCCGACGGCCGGTGATGGAGAGCCAGTAGTCGCAAGAGCTGTCAGAAGCGTGGCAACAGTACTGATCCTTACGGGGGTTGAGATGAGCAAGGTAGTACGGGCGCGGTTGCGTGCCCTGGTGTGCAGGATGCGGGTGGCACGGAGGGACGCGGGGATGGTCACCTCCGAGTACGCGATGGGGATCGTCGCGGCGGTGGCGTTCGCCGTGGTCCTCTACAAGGTGGTGACGAGCGGGGCCGTCAGCGCGGAGCTCCAGGGCATCGTGAAGCGGGCGCTCGGTGCGCGGATGTGAGCGGGAGACGGACCAGGGGTTCGTGACGGCGGAGTCGGCCGTGGTGCTGCCCGTGCTGGTCATGTTCGCGATGGCGCTGGTGTGGGGGCTGCTCGTGGTGGCCGCCCAGATCCAGTGCGTGGACGCGGCCCGCACGGGGGCCCGCGCGGCAGCCCGGCAGGATCCGCCGGACGCGGTCGTGGAGCTCACCCGTGCGGCCGCACCGCGCGGAGCGAAGGTCACGATCAGCCGGGAGGGGGACCAGGTCCGCGTGGCGGTCGTGGCCAAGCCGCCCGCGCTGAACGGCCTGCCCTTCGAGGTACGGGAGGAGGCCGTGGCGGCGGCGGAGGACACGGTGGGGGAGGGGAGATGAGACACGGTTGGGCCGTCCGGAGCAACGGCTGGGAGCCTGGGGCCGTCCGGCCGGGCGGTCGCATACTCGCTCTCGGCCGCCGCTGCGACCGTGGCTCCGCCACCGTCTGGAGCATCGGGGCGATCGCCGTCCTGTGTGTGGTGTTCGGTGTCGTGGTCGCGATGGGGCAGGCCGTCGTGATCCGGCACCGGGCGGCCGGCGGTGCGGATCTCGCCGCGCTCGCGGCGGCGGACCACTGGGCGGAGGGCGCAGCGGCCGCCTGTGCCCGCGCCGACCGGGTGGCTCGGGCACAGGGCGTGCGGCTCGTGCGCTGCGCGGTCGTGGGCGAGATCTCGGACGTGACGGCGGCGTCTGGACGGGGCCCGTTCGCGGCCGAGGTCAGAGCACGGGCGGGCCCTGCGGACGAGGCCTTGCCACCCGCGGCCCCTGCGGAATAGGCCGCTCGTGGGTGGGTCCTGCGGAACAGGCCGCTCGACGGGCGGGTCCTACGGTGCAGGCCGCTCGACGGACGGGGCCTGCGGAAGAGCCCGTTCCACGGCCGGGCCCTGCAGGACAGCCCGCTCGACGGGCGGGACCTGCGGAACAGGCCGCTCCACGGCGGGTCCTGCGGAATGGGCTCCTCCACCGGCGGCCTCTACGGAACCCGCCCTTCCACCGCCGGGTCCTGCGGAGCCGGCCGTTCCACCGGCGGATCCCGCGGAGCTGCCCCCTCCGCCGTCCCTTCCGCCACCCGCTCCTCCGGCGCCCCCCGCAGCAGCACCGTGAGCAACCGCACCGCCCCCCTCTTGTGCAGCGGGTCGTTGCCGTTGCCGCACTTGGGGGACTGGATGCAGGACGGGCAGCCCGCGTCGCACTCGCAGGAGGCGATGGCCTCGCGGGTGGCCGTCAGCCAGGCGCGGGCCGTGTGGAAGGCGCGCTCCGCGAAGCCCGCGCCTCCGGGGTGGCCGTCGTAGACGAAGACCGTCGGGAGGAGGGTGTCGGGGTGCAGCGGGATCGACACGCCGCCGATGTCCCAGCGGTCGCAGGTCGCGAAGAGGGGCAGCATGCCGATCGAGGCGTGCTCGGCGGCGTGCAGGGCGCCGCCGAGGATCTCCGGGCCGATCCGGGCCGCGTCCAGCTGGTCCTCGGTGACCGTCCACCACACGGCGCGTGTGCGCAGCGTACGAGGAGGGAGGTCGAGCTTCGTCTCGCCCAGCACTTCACCGGTGATGACACGCCGGCGCAGGAAGGAGACCACTTGGTTGGTGACCTCGACGGAGCCGTAGCACAGGCGGCCGTCGCCCCACGGGATCTCGGTGTCCGTCTCCAGGACGGAGATCGACGTCGTGTCGCGGGCGACCGTCGAATAGGACGGGCCTGCCTCCTCGACCAGCGCCACCGAGTCCTCCAGATCGAGGGAGCGCACCAGATATGTACGGCCCTGGTGCAGGTGCACCGCGCCCTCGTGGACGGTCGTGTGGGCGGCGCCCGCGTCTACGGTGCCCAGCAGCCGTCCCGTGCCGGACTCGACGACCCGGACCGGCTGTCCGCCCGCGCCGCGGATGTCGGTCAGGTCGGCGGCCCGTTCCCGGCGCGTCCAGTGCCAGGCCTTCGTCCGGCGGCGCAGCAGCTTCGCCGCCTCCAGCTGGGGGAGCAGTTCCTCGCACGCGGGGCCGAAGAGCTCCACGTCCTCGTCCACGAGGGGCAGCTCGGCGGCCGCCGCGCACAGGTGCGGGGCGAGGACGTACGGGTTGTCGGGGTCGAGGACGGTGGACTCCACCGGTTGGTCGAACAGTGCCTCGGGGTGATGGACGAGGAAGGTGTCGAGGGGGTCGTCACGGGCGACCAGGACGGCGAGGGCGCCTTGCCCGGACCGCCCGGCCCGGCCCGCCTGCTGCCACAGCGAGGCGCGTCTGCCCGGGTAGCCGGCGATCAGCACGGCGTCGAGGCCGGAGACGTCGATGCCGAGCTCCAGCGCGGTCGTCGCGGCGAGACCGAGAAGCTCGCCGGAGTGGAGGGCCTGTTCCAGGGCGCGGCGCTCCTCGGGGAGGTAGCCGCCCCGGTACGCCGCCACGCGCCGCGCCAGCGACCGGTCCACCTCGGCCAGGCGTTCCTGGGCGATCACGGAGATCAGCTCGGCGCCGCGCCGGGAGCGGACGAAGGCGACCGTGCGGACGCCCTGGACGGCGAGGTCGGTCAGCAGGTCGGCCGTCTCGGCGGTGGCGGTGCGGCGGACCGGCGCGCCCTTCTCGCCCTGCATCTCGGTGAGCGGGGGCTCCCACAGGGCAAACACCATTTCGCCGCGCGGGGAGGCGTCGTCGGCGACCTCGACCACCGGGAGGCCGGTGAGGCGGCGGGCGGCGACCGAGGGCTCCGCGGCGGTGGCGGAGGCGAGCAGGAACACCGGTGAGGCGCCGTAGCGGGCGCACAGGCGACGCAGCCGGCGCAGCGCCTGGGCGACGTGGGAGCCGAAGACGCCGCGGTAGGTGTGGCACTCGTCGATGACGACGTACTTCAGCGCCTTCAGGAAGGAGGACCAGCGCGGGTGGGACGGCAGGATGCCGCGGTGCAGCATGTCGGGGTTGGTGAGGACGTAGTTGGCGTACTGGCGCACCCATTCGCGTTCCTCGACCGGCGTGTCGCCGTCGTACACGGCCGGGCGGACGGAATTACCCAGAGGTTGTGAAAGTTCCTTCACAGAGCGGCACTGGTCCGCTGCCAGGGCCTTCGTGGGAGCCAGATACAGGGCGGTGGCACCGCGGCCGTTGGGGGCTTCGGATCCGTCCAGGAGCGTCGACAGGACCGGTACGAGGTAGGCCAGGGACTTCCCGGACGCCGTGCCCGTGGCGACGACGACGGATTCGCCGTCCAGGGCGTGTTCGGCGGCCCGTGCCTGGTGGGCCCAGGGGTGCTCGATGCCGCAGGCCCGGACCGCCGCGATGACCTCGGAGCGGATCCGGTCGGGCCAGACGGCATGGCGACCCTCGCGCGGGGGCAAGTGCTCCGTATGAGTGATGCGCGAAGCCCGGCTCGGCCCCGTGGCGAGCCGGGCGAGGACTGCGCCCGGCGAGAGGCGGGACACGGGCTCCGCCGAGTGTCGATCGGATCGGTGATTCTTGGCCATCGGCACCGAGTGTGTCACTGGCTTGACGGACAATGGGACCAAGGCGTCGTGCACGCCTGCCGGTAAGTGATTGAATGCCATCGCGGCTGGCGAACCGTCCCGGGGGCTCTGCCGAGGTGTCCCGCAGGGCGACCGCTCGATAGCAAGGTGCTGGAGGATCCGTGGACCTGTCCCTGTCGACCGAGACCATCGGCGATCGCACGATCGTCAGGGTCGGTGGCGAAATCGACGTATATACCGCGCCCAAGTTGCGCGAGCAGTTGGTCGAGCTGGTGAATGACGGCAGTTTCCACCTTGTCGTCGACATGGAGGGCGTGGACTTCCTCGACTCCACCGGGCTCGGCGTGCTGGTGGGCGGACTCAAGCGGGTGCGTGCCCACGAGGGCTCGCTGCGCCTGGTCTGCAACCAGGAACGCATCCTCAAGATCTTCCGTATCACCGGCCTCACCAAGGTGTTCCCGATCCACACCTCGGTCGAGGAAGCGGTCGAGGCCACCGACTGATCACCGGCCCGGCGCGGACCCCGTCCGTGACGGGCCGGCAGCAGTGAACGCAGGGGGCCGGGCTTTCGGCGGCCCGGGCCCCCGACAGCACGCCCGTTCCGAGGGGGATGCATGGCCACCGTGGAGCTCCGCTTCAGCGCGCTGCCCGAGCACGTCAGGACCGCCCGGCTCGTGGCGGCAGCGGTGGCGCGCAGGGCCGGGGTGGACGAGGCCGTCCTCGACGAGCTCAGACTCGCCGTCGGCGAGGCCTGTACCCGCGCCGTCGGACTGCATCAGACCGTCGGTATCTCTTCGCCGGTGAAGGTGCTGCTGATCGAGGAGGAGAAACAGTTCTCCATCGAGGTCGGCGACGAGGCACCCCGCGCGGCGCCCGGCGGCCGGGGTTCCGGTTCCGCGGGCGACGTGACCGAGGTGGAGGCCGAGGAGGACGAGATGGGTCTCGCGGTGATCAGCGGGCTCGTCGACGACGTCGAGGTGACCGCCGGGGAGCACGGCGGACTGATCCGTATGACCTGGCCGACCACGCCGCCGGCCGCGGTGCTCCCCTGAGGCGCGCGTCCCCCGCTGCGAAGTTTCCGACCCGAAGGGCCCTGGTGACCAGGGCCCTTCGGCATGTCCGGCCGCGGGCAACGGTCGTACAGTGGTCCCGTGAAGCCTTTTCGTGAATTCCTTCACGATCTATCAGGTGATAATTGGATCAAGCGTCAACGGTTTTGAGGCATTACCGCTTTTGAGTTCTGTGCAGGGACCTCGATCATTTGCTGAGGAGCAAGTGAAGGCCAATTCCGCTTACCGCGCACTGTTTTGATCAGGTTCCGGTACCTACAATCCGTCCACATCTTGAGCTCAGCCCAAGCGTCAAGGAGGACGAATGGCGGGGCTTTCTACCCCTCATCAGTTGGATCACCCCACAACCTTCGCAGCCGCAGTGCTGACCGACGGCAACCGCCTGATCGTGACCGTCATCGCGGTCGTGGCGCTGGCGGCGCTCGTGGTCGCAGGCATCCTGGTGCGCCAGGTACTCGCGGCGGGCGAGGGCACCGACAGCATGAAGAAGATCGCGGCGGCGGTCCAGGAAGGCGCGAACGCCTATCTGGCCCGGCAGCTGCGCACGCTCGGCGTATTCGCCGTGGTCGTGTTCTTCCTGCTCATGCTGCTGCCCGCGGACGACTGGAATCAGCGCATCGGCCGATCGGTGTTCTTCTTGATCGGCGCCGCGTTCTCGGCGGCGACCGGTTATATCGGCATGTGGCTCGCCGTGCGCAGCAATGTCCGCGTCGCCGCGGCGGCCCGCGAAGCCACCCCGGCGGAAGGCGAGCCGGAAAAGGATCTCACCGCCGTCTCGCACAAAGCCATGAAGATCGCTTTCCGCACGGGCGGCGTCGTCGGCATGTTCACGGTGGGGCTCGGTCTGCTGGGCGCCTCCTGCGTGGTGCTGGTGTACGCGGCCGACGCCCCGAAGGTGCTCGAGGGCTTCGGCCTCGGGGCCGCGCTGATCGCCATGTTCATGCGTGTCGGCGGCGGCATCTTCACCAAGGCCGCCGACGTCGGCGCCGACCTGGTCGGCAAGGTCGAGCAGGGCATTCCGGAGGACGATCCGCGCAATGCCGCGACCATCGCCGACAACGTGGGCGACAACGTCGGCGACTGTGCGGGCATGGCGGCCGACCTCTTCGAGTCGTACGCCGTGACCCTGGTCGCCGCGCTGATCCTCGGCAAGGTGGCGTTCGGCGACTCCGGGCTCGCCTTCCCGCTGCTCGTCCCCGCGATCGGCGTGATCACCGCGATGATCGGCATCTTCGCGGTGGCGCCCAGGGCCTCCGACCGCAGCGGCATGTCCGCGATCAACCGTGGGTTCTTCATCTCCGCGGTGATCTCGCTCGTGCTGGTGGCCGTGGCCGTGTTCGTCTATCTCCCCGGCACGTATGCCGAACTCGACGGTGTCACCGACGCGGCGATCAGCGCCAAGGACGGCGACCCGCGGATCCTGGCGCTCGTCGCGGTGGCGATCGGCATCCTGCTGGCGGCCGTCATCCAGCAGCTCACCGGCTACTTCACCGAGACCAGCCGACGCCCGGTCAAGGACATCGGCAAGACCTCGCTCACCGGTCCGGCCACCGTCGTCCTGGCCGGCATCTCCGTCGGTCTCGAATCGGCCGTCTACACCGCGTTGCTGATCGGCCTCGGTGTGTACGGGGCGTTCCTGCTCGGCGGTACGTCGATCATGCTGGCGCTGTTCGCGGTGGCGCTGGCCGGCACCGGCCTGCTCACCACGGTCGGTGTGATCGTCGCGATGGACACCTTCGGCCCGGTCTCCGACAACGCGCAGGGCATCGCCGAGATGTCCGGCGACGTCGAGGGCGCGGGCGCGCAGGTGCTCACCAACCTGGACGCGGTCGGCAACACCACCAAGGCCATCACCAAGGGCATCGCCATCGCCACCGCGGTCCTCGCGGCATCGGCGCTCTTCGGGTCGTACCGTGACGCGATCACGACCGGCGCGCAGGACGTCGGTGAGAAGCTCGGCGGAGCCGGTGCGCCGATGAGCCTGATGATGGACATCTCGCAGCCCAACAACCTCGTCGGTCTCATCGCCGGTGCGGCGGTCGTCTTCCTCTTCTCGGGGCTCGCGATCAACGCCGTGTCGCGGTCGGCGGGTTCCGTGGTGTACGAGGTGCGGCGGCAGTTCCGTGAGAAGCCCGGGATCATGGACTACAGCGAGACACCGGAGTACGGCAAGGTCGTCGACATCTGTACCAAGGACGCCCTGCGTGAACTCGCCACACCCGGTCTGCTCGCCGTGATGGCGCCGATCTTCATCGGCTTCACCCTCGGTGTCGGCGCGCTCGGCGCGTATCTCGCGGGCGCGATCGGGACGGGCACGCTGATGGCGGTGTTCCTGGCCAACTCCGGTGGCGCGTGGGACAACGCGAAGAAACTCGTGGAGGACGGTCACCACGGCGGCAAGGGCAGCGAGGCCCATGCCGCGACGGTGATCGGCGACACGGTCGGTGACCCCTTCAAGGACACCGCCGGTCCCGCGATCAACCCCCTGCTGAAGGTGATGAACCTGGTGGCGCTGCTGATCGCGCCCGCGGTCATCCAGTTCAGCTACGGCGACGACAAGAGCATCGGCGTACGGATCGTCATCGCGGTCCTGGCACTCCTCGTGATCGCGGGAGCGGTCTACGTCTCCAAGCGGCGCGGAATCGCCGTGGGTGACGAGGACAATGCCGAGCGGATGGCCAAGTCGGCGGATCCCGCGGTGGTTTCGTAGGCGGTCGTACGGAGTCCCGTGCAACGGGCGGGCGGGTGGCGCGAGTTGATGCGCCGCCCGCCCGCTTCCTGCGTGTGTGCGCCGTCACCGTGAGCCTTCTCTCGCTTGGTGCGAACAGTTACAATCCGTGTTATAACGGGCGTTCGATATGCGGTTGTCCCCCACCTGGCGTGTATGTTCCGGGGCCGAGAGCCATGGAAGGGACCAATCCGGTGAACAAGAAGCTCGCGGCCGCACTGTCCGGCGGTGCGGTACTGGTACTGGCGCTGTCGGGATGCAGCAGCGACGACGGCGACGACAAGCTGAACGCCTGGGCCGAGCAGGTCTGCGGCGCCGTGCAGCCGCAGGCCAAGAAGATCGAGGCCGCCAACGCCGCGATCCAGAAGGAGACCTCGGACAACAGCACGCCGGCAGAGGTGCAGAAGACCGACGCGCAGGCCTTCCAGGACATGTCCGACGCCTACAAGGCGATCGGTGCCGCCGTGCAGAAGGCGGGGGCGCCCGACGTCGAGAACGGCGCGAAGAAGCAGCAGGACGCGGTCAAGGAGCTCAACGACATCTCCTCGTCGTACGCGTCCCTGAAGGCCCAGGTCGACAAGCTCGACACCAAGGACCAGGCGAAGTTCGCCGACGGCCTCAAGGACATCGCGACCGAGCTGGACAAGCTGAGCCAGAGCGGGAACGACGCGCTGAAGACCCTCGAGGAGGGCGAGGTCGGCAAGGCCATGGCCAAGCAGCAGAGCTGCAAGGCGGCGGCCTCCTCGGCCCCGGCGGCGTCGAGCTGACAGGGCCGTGACCGCGGGTTGACACCGGTCGCCGGTCGGCACGGTTTGCGGTCGGTCGGCGTGGCCTGCGGTCGCCGGTCGGCACGGCGTGCGGCTCCCGGTCGGTATCGCCTGCGACCGCCGCACGGCACCGCCTGCGACCGTCCGCCAGACACGGCCCGCGGCGTGAGCGGCGCTCTTGCGGTGCGCGTCACAATGGGGGGCGTGAGTGACTCCAGCCTGCACACCCTGCCCGCTTCCGACCGCACCGACGTCATCGCCCGGCTGCGGGAGGCCCTGCTCGGGGCCTCCTTCACGGCCGACGGCCTGCTCGACCTGCTCGGCGCCCCGGCGTACGCGGCGCTCGCGCGCAGCGAGACCGTGCCCGCGCTCCGGGCCACCCGGGGCGACACGCCGCTGGAGGTGCTCGTGCGGCTGTTTCTGTTGCAGCAGCCCGTGCCCCACGCGCGCGTGGAGGGCGTTCTGCCCGTCGCGGAGTGCCTGGAGACCGGGTGGCTCGTACGCGTCGGCCAGGGCGCCGGGGACGCCGTCGCCGCGACCGTGGACGTACGGCCGTACGGCGGCTCGGACGGCGAGGACTGGTTCATCGTGTCCGACCTCGGCTGCGCGGTCGGCGGCGCCGGAGGCATCGGCAGCCGCGACGAAGGCGTTGTCCTTGGGGTGGGCGGCGCCTCCACGACCCTCGCGAACATCACGGTGCGCACCCCCGTCTCCGCCGCCCTCGACCTCGGCACCGGCTCCGGGATCCAGGCGCTGCACGCCGTACAGCACGCCACGCGCGTGACGGCGACCGACGTCAACCCGCGCGCGCTGCACATCACCGCGCTGACGCTGGCGCTGTCCGGGGCGCCCGCCGCCGACCTGCGCGAGGGCTCGCTGTTCGACCCGGTCCGGGACGACGAGACGTACGACCTGATCGTGTCCAACCCGCCGTTCGTGATCTCGCCGGGTGCCCGGCTCACCTACCGCGACGGCGGGATGGGCGGGGACGATCTGTGCCGGTCGCTCGTTCAGGGGGCGGGGGAGCGGCTGAACGAGGGCGGATTCGCACAGTTCCTCGCCAACTGGCAGCACGTGGAGGGGGAGGACTGGCAGGACCGGCTCAGGTCCTGGGTGCCGCGCGGGTGCGACGCGTGGATCGTGCAGCGTGAGGTCCAGGACGTCACGCAGTACGCCGAGCTGTGGCTGAGGGACGCGGGTGACCACCGCGGCGACCCGGCCGACTACCAGGCGCGGTACGACGCCTGGCTGGACGAGTTCGAGGCGCGCAAGGTGCGGGCCGTCGGCTTCGGCTGGATCACCCTGCGCAAGACGGGCTCTCCCGTGCCCTCGGTCACCGTCGAGGAGTGGCCGCACCCGGTCGAGCAGCCGCTCGGGGACGCGGTCCGGGCGCACTTCACCCGCCTCGACTATCTGCGCGAGCACGACGACGCTGCCCTGCTCGCCGGCCACTTCAGGCTCGCCGCCGAGATCGTCCAGGAGCAGGTCGGACTGCCCGGCGCCGAGGATCCCGAGCATGTGGTGCTGCGCCAGAACCGCGGAATGCGCCGTGCCACCAAGGTGGACACGGTCGGCGCGGGCTTCGCGGGCGTGTGCGACGGCACGCTGAGCGCGGGGCGCATCCTGGACGCCATCGCGCAACTGGTGGGCGAGGACCCGGTCCTGCTGCGCGACCGTACGCCCGCGCAGATCCGGCTGCTGGTGGAGCAGGGGTTCCTCGAACCGGCCTGAGCCCGGGGCGCGCGCACACCCTGTGCTCGACGGCCGGGACGCCCCCGCACTTCTGGGGCCGCAGTGTCTGATCTGGTGGGATTGCTGCGGAAAAGGGCTCCTGTCAGTGGCGGGTGCGAAGCTACCTTCAAGGGACAAACTCCGCGCGTCCTCGGGGGAGGCGCGCTGTCCCAGGGGGAGGCGCGATGGCGGGGGAGACGCCGGATCACGGCGAGGGCAGGGTCATCAACGAGCGGTACCGGCTGCTGCGGACGCTCGGCGCGGGAGGCATGGGGCGCGTCTGGCTCGCGTACGACGAGGAGTTGGCCTGTCAGGTCGCGCTGAAGGAGATCGCGCTGCCGGACACGCCGACGGACGCGAGCGAGCCCGCCCAGCGCATCGCCCGGGCCCGCAGCGAGGCCCGGCACGCGGCGCGGCTGCGCGGCCATCCGCATGTGGCCACGGTGCACGACGTCGTGGTGCACGAGGGTCTGCCCTGGATCGTCATCGAGTACGTGCCGGACGCGGTCGACCTCCAGGCGGTCGTACGGCGTTCCGGGCCGCTGTCGCCGGCGCAGGTGGCCCGCGTGGGGCTCGCCGTCCTCGACGCGCTCACCGCCGGACACCGGATCGGCATCCTCCACAGGGATGTGAAACCGGCCAACATCCTTCTGGCGCCGGACGCTTCGGGCGAGGCCTACGCGCGCGTGCTGCTCACCGACTACGGCATCGCCCTCCAGCCCGAGTCCCGCGAGCCCCGGCTCACCGCCACCGCGGGCATCCTCGGCACACCCGGCTACCTCGCCCCCGAGCGGGCCCGCGGCGAGCCGCCCACCCCGGCCGCCGACCTGTTCTCCCTCGGCGCCACGCTGTACGCCGCCGTGGAGGGCCGCGGTCCCTTCGACCGCCACGGCGACTACGCGACCCTCACGGCCCTGCTCGGCGAGGAGCCCACACCGCCGGTCCGGGCCGGTGAACTGACGCCCGTGCTGCAGGGGTTACTGGTCAAGGACCCGGTGCGCAGATCGGCGCCGGAGGCGGTGGCACGGGGGCTGGAGCGGGTCCTTCCTGGGGTGGCGGGGGCATCGCCTGGGGGTTACGGGGCACCGCCCGCGTGGGGTACGGCGCCGCCGTGGGCGGGGGCCGCACCGGCAGGGCCCGGGGCGGTTCAGGCGGGGTTCGGTCCGCCGCCGAGCACTCCACGGACTCCGGGCGCGGCACCGGCTCCGGACACACCGCGGACGCCGCGGACACCGCGCACTCCGGAGCCCCCCGGATCGACGCCGTACCACCCGTGGCGGCAGACCGCGCCGACGCCGGGCCCGGCGCCCGGCAACCCCTATGTGCAGGGAGCCGGTCCTCCGTACACGCCCCCTTCCTCCGGCAGCGCCCACAGCCCGTACGCGGGCCACGCGGGAACCGGCGGCCCGTCGCCGTACGCCGGAGGTGCCATGCCGCCGCCGTACGCCGGAAGTGCGCCCCCGCCGCCGTACTCGGGCGGCCCCGGTGGCATCTGGGGTTCCGGCGGGCCCACCCCCCTCGGCGGGCCCCTCGCCCCGCCCCCGGGCGCCAGGAAGCGCGCGGCGCTCATCGCGCTCGTCGTGGCCGCCGTTCTCGTCATCGCCGGCGGTGCCTGGGCGGCCGTCCTGCTGACCGGGGACGAGGGCGGTGGCAAGGAGAAGGCCGCAACCAGGAAGTCGCCCGCGCCGAGCGGCTCCCGGGGATCGCCGTCGCCGACCGGTCCCGTACTGCCGTACGGCGATGTGGTCGGCCTCGGGGAGCCGCTGGAGACCGGCGACTGTGTGCGGGCGGTCTGGTCGGGGACACCGTTCAGGTCGGTGCCGAACCTGGGCGTGGTGGACTGCGCCGGCGACTGGCCGGACGGCCAGGTCGTGGCGGTCGACACGGCCGCCGACTACGCGGACGCCCGCGACCGGGGCGCGCAGCGCTGCGCGGACCTGAGCCGCGCGGTCGTCGGCGCCCTGCCGGACGCGGCCGCCTACGCCGTCGTGCCGACGAAGGAGGGCTTCACGGCGGCGGGCAGCGGTACGGCATGTCTCGTACTCGGCCGCCATGCCGCGATCGGCGGGGAAGTGGGCCGCTTCCGCGACACGGGCACGAACCTGTGGGTCGGCCAGATGAGCGTCGGCGACTGCTGGGTCTACGAGGAAGTGGAGGACGGCTACGAAGCACCGCTCGCCGACTGCACGGAGCCGCACACCGACCAGGTCATAGGCAGCGTCCGCGCCCCCGAGGACATGACCTACAAGAACGGCACCGACAACGCGACCAAGCTGTGCCGGAACCGGTTCGAGTCGGTCTGGGCGCCCGGCCCGGAGCGGGTCGTCTACGGCTGGGTCGCCGACGAGGACGACTGGGAGCAGGGCTTCGACAAGATCGTGTGCACGGTGAGCCGTGCCGACAACGAGAAGACGACCGGAAAAATACCCGCGCCCGGCTCGGTGTGAGCCCGGCCTCATCGCGGGGCAGGCTGAGCCGGGCGGTCCACAACCGTGTCGGCCCCGTGTTCACCCGGGGTTCGCCTGCCCGCCGCCTGCGCGTGTCAGCCTCCCCGGGCTGGGCACATACGGACAGGGAGAAAAGGGGCACGCCAGCCATGGAGAGCGGACCGGCGATCTTCGCGGGAATGGTGTTCGCCCTGTTCGGAGGCGGTCTGCTGGTGTGGACGGCGACCCGGGTGCGGCATCGCGAACCCGTCGCGCACGGCGTGAACCCCGTCGCATCGGCGGCTCTCGCGACCCTCGCCGCGGTGATCGCGCTGGCCCTGTCGGTGTGGTGCTTCACGCGCCTCTGAGCAGCCCGGCAGAGCCGCGGTCCCGCTGCGGCGAAGCTGCGGATCGCGTAACTGAGAGGTCACACTCCGGACAGGCGCGAAAGGACGGTGACCACTCCGGGCGGCAGGAATGGCGGTAGTCGGGTTACCGTTCGAGTGGCCGTTGTGGGCTTTTCCCGTTTGACACGGGGGCGGGATGTACCGTCACACTCCGCAGCGTCAGCCAACCCGACCCCGGGAACAGCCCCTGGGGAGAGACCCCAGCGTCGACCGGAGAGAAGAGCGAAGTTGTCCCCGACCAGCGAGACCGCACAGGGCGGCCGCCGACTCGTCATCGTCGAGTCGCCTGCCAAGGCGAAGACGATCAAGGGCTACCTCGGCCCCGGGTACGTCGTCGAGGCGAGCGTCGGGCACATCCGCGACCTCCCCAACGGCGCCGCCGAGGTGCCGGAGAAGTACACCGGCGAGGTGCGCCGGCTCGGTGTGGACGTCGAACACGACTTCCAGCCGATCTATGTGATCAACGCCGACAAGCGCGCCCAGGTCAAGAAGCTCAAGGATCTGCTGCGGGACTCCGACGAGCTCCTGCTCGCCACCGATGAGGACCGCGAGGGCGAGGCCATCGCATGGCACCTCCTGGAGGTGCTGAAGCCCAAGGTCCCGGTCAAGCGGATGGTGTTCCACGAGATCACCAAGGACGCGATCCGCGAGGCCGTCGCCAACCCGCGCGACCTCAACCAGCGCATGGTCGACGCCCAGGAGACCCGCCGCATCCTCGACCGTCTCTACGGCTACGAGGTCTCGCCGGTCCTGTGGAAGAAGGTCATGCCGCGGCTGTCCGCGGGGCGTGTCCAGTCCGTCGCCACCCGGCTCGTCGTCGAGCGGGAGCGCGAGCGCATCGCGTTCCGTTCCGCCGAGTACTGGGACCTGACGGGCACCTTCGCGACGGGCCGCGCGGGGGACACCTCGGACCCGTCGTCGCTCGTCGCCCGTCTGCAGTCCGTCGACGGCCGGCGGGTCGCGCAGGGCCGCGACTTCGACAGCCTGGGACAGCTCAAGAGCGCGAACACCCTCCACCTCGACGAGGCGAACGCCCGCGGCCTGGCCGCCGCCCTGGAGAGCACGCGGTTCTCCGTCCGGTCCGTCGAGTCGAAGCCGTATCGCCGCTCGCCGTACGCCCCCTTCCGTACGACGACGCTGCAGCAGGAGGCCAGCCGGAAGCTCGGCTTCGGTGCCAAGGCGACCATGCAGATCGCGCAGAAGCTGTACGAGAACGGCTACATCACGTACATGCGTACGGACTCCACGACGCTGAGCGACACCGCTGTCGCCGCCGCTCGTGCGCAGGTCACGCAGCTGTACGGCGCCGACTATCTGCCGGCGCAGCCGCGTACGTACGCCGGGAAGGTCAAGAACGCGCAGGAGGCGCACGAGGCGATCCGCCCCTCGGGTGATCGTTTCCGCACCCCGGCCGAGACGGGTCTGACCGGTGACCAGTTCAGGCTCTACGAGCTGATCTGGAAGCGGACCGTCGCCTCCCAGATGAAGGACGCGACGGGCAACTCGGTCACGGTGAAGATCGGCGGCACCGCTGCCGACGGCCGCGACGTCGAGTTCAGCGCCTCCGGCAAGACGATCACCTTCCACGGCTTCCTGAAGGCCTACGTGGAGGGCGCCGACGACCCGAACGCCGAGCTGGACGACCGTGAGCGCCGGCTGCCGCAGGTCGACGAGGGCGACGCGCTGTCGGCCCAGGAGATCACGGTCGACGGGCACGCCACCAAGGCCCCGGCCCGCTACACCGAGGCCAGCCTGGTCAAGGAGCTCGAAGAGCGCGAGATCGGCCGCCCGTCGACGTACGCCTCGATCATCGGCACGATCCTCGACCGCGGCTATGTGTTCAAGAAGGGCACGGCACTGGTGCCGTCCTTCCTGTCCTTCGCCGTGGTCAACCTTCTGGAGAAGCACTTCGGGCGGCTCGTCGACTACGACTTCACCGCCAAGATGGAGGACGACCTCGACCGCATCGCGCGCGGTGAGGCGCAGGCCGTGCCGTGGCTGAAGCGGTTCTACTTCGGCGAGGGCACCAACAACGGCAATGCGGCCGAGGCGGGCAATGGCGACGGGGACCACCTCGGCGGTCTCAAGGAGCTGGTGACCGACCTGGGTGCGATCGACGCGCGCGAGGTGTCGTCGTTCCCCGTGGGCAACGGCATCGTGCTGCGAGTCGGCCGCTACGGCCCGTACATCGAGCGCGGCGAGAAGGACTCCGAGCTCCACCAGCGCGCGGACATCCCGCAGGACCTGGCGCCGGACGAGCTGTCCGTCGAGCTCGCCGAGGAGCTGCTGGCCAAGCCGAGCGGCGACTTCGAACTGGGCAACGACCCGGCGACGGGTCACCAGATCGTCGCCAAGGACGGCCGCTACGGCCCGTACGTCACCGAGGTGCTCCCCGAGGGCACCCCGAAGACCGGCAAGAACGCCGTGAAGCCGCGTACGGCCTCGCTGTTCAAGTCGATGTCGCTCGACACGGTGACGCTGGAGGACGCGCTCAAACTGATGTCGCTGCCGCGCGTCGTCGGCAAGGACGCCGAAGGCGTGGAGATCACCGCGCAGAACGGGCGCTACGGGCCGTATCTGAAGAAGGGCACGGACTCGCGCTCGCTGCAGTCCGAGGACCAGCTCTTCACGATCACCCTCGAAGAGGCGCTGGAGATCTACTCGCAGCCCAAGCAGCGTGGCCGGGCCGCCGCCAAGCCGCCGCTGAAGGAGCTGGGTGCGGACCCGGTCAGCGGGAAGCCGGTCGTCGTCAAGGACGGTCGCTTCGGCCCGTATGTCACCGACGGGGAGACCAACGCGACCCTGCGCTCCGGCGACAGTGTCGAGGCGATCACCCCGGAGCGCGGCTTCGAACTGCTTGCCGAGAAGCGGGCGAAGGGTCCGGCCAAGAAGACCGCGAAGAAGGCGCCCGCGAAGAAGGCTCCGGCCAAGAAGGCGACGGCCGCCAAGAAGACCGCGGCGAAGAAGACGACGGCCGCGAAGAAGACGACGGCGAAGAAGACGACTGCGAAGAAGACGACGACGGCCGCCAAGAAGGCGACGGCTTCGAACTCCGCCGCCTCCGCCGCCGACGACTGAGCGACGACTGAACAGCGCCCGCTTCTCAGCGTTTTCTCCACCGTTTCCCTGCGAGTTCTCCACAGCGAGTTCGCAAAACGAACGCCCCGGCATCGGTTTGATGTCAAGGCGTGCGCACGTTCGGACGGTCGCCACGGGCTGTCGGCGCCTCCCGATAGGCTGAAAGCATGACGCGAGCCGAGCAGCCAACGGCCCCCCATCCGGCCCCCGACGACGCCCTGGTCGCCGACTCCCGAGAGCGCGCCGTCCGCGCCCTGCTGCGGCGGCCGCAGCTGAAGCGGCTGTGGAGCGCACACCTGGTGAGCGGTGTCGGCGACACGCTGGCGCTCCTGGTGCTGATCGTCCTCGCCCTTCAGGCGGCGATCGCCGCGGGCTCGTTCGGCGGCGGCTACCGCGGCGCGGCGTTCGCAGTGGCGAGCGTTTTCGGGGTGCGCATCCTGGCCACGCTGCTCTTCGGCGCCGTCCTGCTGGGCCCCCTCAGCTCCCTCACCTCCAAGGAGGGCCCGCTCGACCGCCGCTGGACCATGGTCGGCGCGGACGGCCTGAGGGCCGCGGTGCTCATCGTGGCGCCGCTGTGGATCGACTGGATGCCCGACGACACGCTGGCCATGGTCCTGGTCACCGTGTTCGTCACGGGCGTCGCCGAACGATTCTGGACAGTGTGCCGCGAGAGCGCGGCGCCCGCACTGCTGCCCGCCCCGCCCCCGGAGGGTGCGACGGTACGACCGCTGCCGGACCATCTCGACGCCCTGCGCCGCCTGTCGCTGCGTACGGGCTTCGTCGCCGTCCCTCTCGCCGCCGCCGCACTCGTCGTCGCGTCGCTGTTCAACAACCTGCTCGGCGCCGGTGTCGACTGGTTCGCCCAGCACCAGGCGGCCCTCGCCTCGTACGTCGCGGCCGGACTGTTCGCCGCCTCCCTGTCCGTGCTCACCGCCCTGGAACTTCCCGACACGCGCACCCCACGCGCGCGTTCGCCGCTGGAGGGACTGCGCCGCCCCAAGACGGGCACCGGCGCCGACAAGGGCCGCACCGGCGCCATCCCCCTGCTGGTGCTCGCCTGCGCGGCCGTCGCCGCGGCGATCGCGGCCGCCGTCGCCGTGTCCGTGCTGCATGCCAAGGACCTGGGCGGCGGCCCCGTGATGTACGGGCTGCTGGTGCTCGGACTGACCGGCGGGGTCGTCGTGGGCATCCGTACGGCGCCTGCCGTGCTGCCCACCCTGTCGCGGCGCCGGCTGCTGTCGCTGGCGATCGCCTTCACCGGCGTCGCGCTGCTGGCCGCCGGGCTCGTCCCGGACGTCACCACCGTGCTGCTGATCGTCACGCTGGCCGGCATCGGCGCGGGCGTGGCCGCCAACACCGGGCACACCCTGCTCGACCAGGAGACCGAGGACCACCGCCGGGCGCGCACGACCGAGCACCTGCACGCGGTCGTACGGGTCTCCGTGGCCCTGAGCGCGCTGGTCGCGCCCTTGGTGGCCGCGGGGATCGGGCCGCACCGGCTGGAGAACGGCAAGTTCGTGTTCGCGCACGGCGGCGCGGCATTCACGCTGATGCTGGTCGGCGCCCTGCTGCTGCCGGTGGCCGTGCTGGTGCTGGCCAAGGTCGACGACCGCTCCGGCGTACCGCTGCGGCACGACCTGCGGGACGCGCTGCTCGGCGGCGACGACCCCGACACGGTGCCCGTGGCGAACGGCTTCTTCATCGCGCTGGAAGGCGGCGACGGGGCCGGGAAGTCCACCCAGGCCGAGGCGCTCGCCGAGTGGATCAGGGCCAAGGGCCACGAGGTCGTGCTCACCCGCGAGCCGGGGGCGACGCCGGTCGGCAAGCGGCTGCGGTCGATCCTGCTGGACGTGTCGAGCGCCGGGCTCTCGCACCGGGCGGAGGCGCTGCTGTACGCGGCGGACCGCGCGGAACATGTCGACACGGTCGTACGGCCCGCCCTGGAGCGCGGCGCGGTGGTCATCTCGGACCGCTACATCGACTCCTCCGTCGCCTACCAGGGGGCGGGCCGCGATCTGTCCCCGACCGAGATCGCCCGGATCAACCGTTGGGCGACACACGGACTCGTGCCGCACCTGACCGTGCTGCTCGACGTCTCGCCGGAGACCGCGCGTGAACGGTTCACCGAGGCGCCGGACCGGCTGGAGTCGGAGCCGGCCGAGTTCCACGCGCGCGTGCGGTCCGGTTTCCTCACCCTGGCCGCCGCCGACCCCGGCCGCTACCTCGTCGTGGACGCGGGCCAGGAGCCGGAGGCCGTCACGACGGTCGTCCGGCACCGGCTCGACCAGATGCTGCCGCTGTCCGAGGCCGAGGTGAAGGCCCAGGAGGAGGCACGGCGCAAGGCCGAGGAGGAAGCCCGGCGCAAGGCCGAGGAAGAGGCCGCCCGCAAGGCCGAGGAGGAGCGCCTGGAGCGCGAGCGCCAGGAGCAGCTCGAACGGCTGCGCGCCGAGGAGGAGGAGCGCAAGCGGCGCGAGCTGGAGGAGGCGCAGCGGCGCGAGGCCGAACGGCAGGCGGAGGAGGCCCGGCGGCGGGCCGAGGAAGCACGCCGTCGTGCCGAGGAGGAGCGGGTACGGCTCCTCGCCGAGGAGAAGGCGCGCGCCGAGGAGGAGGCCCGGCGCAAGGCCGCGGAGGAGCGGCGGCGCAAGCAGGCCGAGGACGAGGCCCGGCTGCGGGCCGAGGCCGAGGCGCGGCGCCTGGAGAAGCAGCGCAAGGCCGAGGAGGCGCTGCTGCGTGCCGAGGATGCGCGTCGGCTGGCCGAGCAGGCGACGGCCGCCGCCAGGATTGGCCCGCAGGAGTCCGCTGGCGCGCCCGCGGAGGCGGCGACCGTTCCGTCGCCGGTCGTGGGGCCGGCTTCGGGCGGGGCGACGGACGAGACCACGGTGCTGCGGCCGGTGCGAGGTGAGGAACCGGCCGCGAGCCCGTCCTCCGAGGAGTCCGCGTCCGAGGTGACGACCAAGCTGCCCCAGCCGCCGGCTCCGCAGGGCGCCGGGGACGAGACAGAGGTGCTGCCTCCGGTTCCGCCGGGTGCGGCGGACGAGACGGCCGTGCTGCCTCCGGTTCCGCCGGGTGCGGCCGATGAGACGGCGGTTCTGCCGCCGGTGCCCGCGGGAGATGCCGACGAGACGGCGGTGCTTCCTCCCGTACGGGACGAGCAGCCCGTGGACCGGGTTCCGCCCGGGTTCTTCCGCGACGAGCAGGCGGCGGCGCCTGGACCGGACCGGGCCGAGGACCGCACGCGCGAGATGCCTCGGCTCGACGCCGAGGGCGCGCCGCGGCGGGGCCGGTCGGACTGGGCCGAGGAGACCCCGCTGGACGACCTGCCCACCCTGGCGGACGAGCTCCTCGGGCCGCACGAGGACGAACGGGACGAGGCGCGCGAGGAGCCTGGTGATCAGCGCGGACGTGGACGGGGCCGGGGGCGCCGGGGCTGAGCCCCGTAACGCCCCGCACCGCCCCGTGCCCTGTCCGGCCGCAGCCGCGTTGTCAGTGGCACCGCGCACAATGGATCCCGCACCGCGAAACATGACGAAGGGGCGGGGTGAGGCATGACCGTCTGGGACGACCTGGTGGGCCAGGAGAGGGTGAGCGAGCAGCTCGCCGCTGCCGCCCGGGACGCCGACGCCCTGGTCACCGCGGCCGCCGCGGACGCGCCGCTGCCCGAGGCGTCGAAGATGACGCACGCCTGGCTGTTCACGGGCCCGCCCGGTGCGGGCCGGAACCAGACGGCGCGGGCCTTCGCCGCCGCGCTCCAGTGCGTCAGCCCCGACCGCGCCCTCGGCGGGGCCCCCGGCTGCGGCTTCTGCGACGGCTGTCATACGGCACTGGTCGGCACCCACGCCGACGTCACCACCGTCGCCGCTGTCGGCACCCAGATCCTCGCCGACGACATGCGGGACACCGTCCGCAAGTCGTTCACCTCGCCGGCGAACGGCCGCTGGCAGATCATCCTCGTCGAGGACGCCGAGCGGCTGAACGAGAAGTCGGCCAACGCCGTCCTCAAGGCCGTGGAGGAACCCGCCCCCCGCACGGTCTGGTTGCTGTGCGCCCCGTCCGTCGAGGACGTCCTGCCGACCATCCGCTCCCGCTGCCGCCAGCTGAACCTCTCGACGCCGTCGGTCGACGCCGTGGCCGACATGCTCGTCCGCCGCGAGGGCGTGGAACCGGCCGCCGCGAGGGCCGCGGCCCTCGCCACCCAGGGCCATGTCGACCGGGCCCGCCGACTGGCCACCGATCCGGCCGCGCGCGAGCGGCGGGCCGCCGTACTGAAGCTGCCTCTCCGGGTCGATGACGTCGGCGGATGCCTCAGAGCCGCCCAGGAACTCGTCGACGCGGCCTCGGAGGACGCGAAGCAGCTCGCCGAGGAGATGGACGAAAAGGAGACCGAGGAGCTCAAGGCCGCCCTCGGCGCGGCGCAGGGCGGGCGCCTGCCACGCGGCACGGCCGGCGTGATGAAGGACCTGGAGGACAAGCAGAAGCGCCGCAGAACCCGCACCCAGCGCGACAGCCTCGACCTCGCCCTGACCGACCTGACCGGCTTCTACCGCGACGTCCTCGCCCTTCAGCTCGGCTCCCGCCTGGCGATCGCCAACGTGGACGCCGAGGACGCCCTGCAGCGGCTCGCCCGCGGCACCTCCCCGGAGTCCACCCTCCGCCGTATCGAGGCGATCGCCGCCTGCCGGGACGCCCTCGACCGCAATGTGGCCCCGCTGCTCGCGGTGGAGGCGATGACGATGGCCCTGAGAGCGGGCTGACCGGGGCCGGGCCCGGGGTGGTCTGCGGGTGCGCAGATTGACGGCGTACCTCGTACGGGGCAGAGCGTGCACGGAGGGCGTCCATTCCGTTGCGCAGCGTTACGCTCGCTTGATGCACCTCAGGCGAAACCTCCGCCCGCTCCGTCGGCGTCCTTCGGTCCGCCCGGCTCGTACCGGCGGTCTCCTCGTCGCCGCCGCACTGCTCGTCTCCGCCTGCTCCTCCGGCGGGTCGACGGGTTCCGCCACCTCGGCGGCGGAGGCGGCGCTGGCCGCGCTGCCCCGGGCCACACCGTCCGCGCTCGCTCCGTACTACGGCCAGAAGCCGAACTGGCGCGCCTGCGGAGTCCCGGGCTTCGAGTGCGCCACCGTCAAGGCGCCGCTCGACTACGCCGACCCGGGCGCCGGCGACGTCCGGCTCGCCCTCGCCCGCAAGAAGGCCACGGGCCCGGGCAGGCCGCTGGGCTCCCTGCTGGTGAATCCGGGAGGCCCGGGCGGCTCCGCGATCGACTATCTGGAGGGATACGCCGGGATCGGCTACCCGGCGGAGGTCCGCGCCCGCTACGACATGGTCGCGGTCGATCCGCGGGGCGTCGCCCGCAGCGAGCCGGTCGAGTGCCTGGACGGGCGGAGCATGGACGCGTACACGCAGACGGACACCACACCCGACGACGCGAAGGAGACGGCCGGGCTCGTCGACGCGTACAAGAAGTTCGCGGAAGCCTGCGGTGCGCACTCCGCGGATGTGCTGCGCCATGTGTCCACGGTCGAGGCGGCCCGGGACATGGACATCGTGCGGGCGGTGCTGGGCGACCCGAAGCTGAACTATGTGGGCGCCTCGTACGGGACGTTCCTCGGTGCGACATACGCGGGCCTCTTCCCCGACCGCGCGGGCCGGCTCGTCCTGGACGGCGCGATGGATCCGTCGCTGCCCGCCCGGCGGCTGAACATCGACCAGACGGCAGGCTTCGAGACGGCGTTCCAGGCGTTCGCGAAGGACTGCGTGCGGCAGCCGGACTGCCCCCTCGCGGCGAAGGGTGCGAAGCCCGCCGAGGTCGGCAGGAACCTCAAGGCCTTCTTCGACAAGCTGGACGCCCACCCGATCCCCGCAGGCGACGCGGACGGCCGCAAGCTCGGCGAGTCCCTCGCCACCACCGGCGTGATCGCGGCGATGTACGACGAGGCGTCCTGGGAACAGCTGCGCGAGGCACTCACCTCGGCGATCAAGGAGAACGACGGCGCGGGTCTGCTCGTCCTCTCCGACAGCTACTACGAGCGTGACGCCGGCGGCGGCTACACGAACCTGATGTCCGCCAACGCCGCCGTGAACTGCCTCGACCTCCCGGCGGCGTTCTCCACCCCCGACGAGGTCCGGGACGGACTGCCCGCCTTCGAGAAGGCGTCCCCCGTCTTCGGCGAGGGCCTCGCCTGGGCCTCCCTGAACTGCGCGTACTGGCCGGTCGCGCCCACGGGCGAGCCGCACCGCATCGAGGCGAAGGGCGCCGCACCGATCGTGGTCGTGGGCACCACCCGCGACCCGGCGACCCCCTACCGCTGGGCCCAGTCCCTGTCCCGCCAGCTCTCCTCGGCCCGCCTGCTCACCTACGACGGAGACGGCCACACCGCCTACGGCCGCGGCAGCGCCTGCATCGACTCCACGATCAACGCGTACTTGCTCCGCGGCACCCCTCCCACCCGGGGAAAGCGCTGCACATAGCGGTCCCACCGGCCCGGGGCCCCCGCTCCCGGGGCTGGTACGGAGCACCCCCGGAAACTGTGTAGACTTGCCGACGTTGCTGATCGCACCATAGTGCGGACAGCGCGCCGCCTTAGCTCAGATGGCCAGAGCAACGCACTCGTAATGCGTAGGTCTCGGGTTCGAATCCCGAAGGCGGCTCTTTGGTGAACCCCAGGTTAGGCCTCTGACCTGGGGTTTCTTGTTTTCGTTGACCTTGGAATCTCGGCGAATCGACACTGTCCGTCTGTGCATCGCAATGCGTAGGTCGCCGTTTCACATGTTGTTTGTCGATAGGCTGTCGCAAGGCTGTGACCTGCTGTTTTGCTCGGCTGAACCGCGGAGCCCGTCAGATCTCGATATCTTCGGTGGACACCCGGTGGACAGATGTGCGTGATGGGCAGTCAGGAGTTCTCTCGCCGAGTCCGGGTTCTGGCGCCGGTCGGGCGGTCGGGGTGCTGCGATCAGCGGTCTCGGTCTTGTGTCGTTCCGACAGCCGTAGGCGGAATCGGCGGTCCCGCGATACACATGGGGGAACGGCCTCGGGGGTCGCGCTCAGCGTCGGAGGGTGACGACCTTACCCTCCGCGTTCATGGCGCGGAGCCGTCGTGCAGACTGGAGCGGGAGACTTGCGCGAAGGTGAGCCGGACTTCGTCTGGTAGGGCGACTCGGGACAGCCCTCTGGCGGTCGTGGACTCCTTCGCGGGCACGGCGAGCTCATTGCGAAGCGGCTGAACCCTGGTGGCGTTCTCGTGTTCAGCCATGCCGAGCCCATCGGGGGCTACGAGGGCCCACAAGCGATGTACGGCAACCTACGGAAGTCCCTCGATCTGATCCTTGGCCCACCACAGGAATGCGGCGGCGTGCTGCTGGTTGGCGAAGTCCTGGCCGACGAGGTCATTCAGGAGGTCGTTGCTCCAGAGGATGAGCCGGCCGAGGGTCAAGTTCACCGACTCGGGTGCCGGCAGCTCGAGTTCGTAGACCATTCGCGCGATCTCGCGCTTGCCGCCCGCGTCCGTCGTGTACTTGAGGATCGTCAGGAACCGGTCGGGGTACATCACGCAGAGCACCCTCGTGAGAAGGGCCTCCTTGAAACCGGTCATGGCGAACGGCTTGGTGCCGTCCAGGAGATGCTGGAGCCGGTCTTCGAGCGGCACGTCGTCAGGGCCGTACAGGAGGTACTCGATCGTCTTGCGGGTCGCCTCCCCGGCCGCGGCATCGCCCATGTCGTTCCACGCGGAGTTGAAGGTGGCTTGATTGCCGGGGCGGGCTCCGACCTCGGAGTTGGCGAAGTCCTTGAGGACTCTGGGATCGCATGCCCACAGCCCGTCGGGGGAGAAGATCTGTTGGTACTTCGACCAGTAGGCCGCCACGTCGGGGTCGAAGTCCGGTTTGACGGCGAGGTACTGCTCCTTCAGCCGGGCCACGCGCTCCAACTGTTCGGGATCGACGTCCTCCGGTTTCGGGAAGCGGGCCTTGAGGTCGTCGAAGGTGCGGAGCGGGTTCCTCTGCGGGACGGTGGGCTCCTTGTGCTCCCATTCGTAGCCGCACCGGTGCTTCACGAGCCGACGTGCGCCGTCGAGTGTGCGGATCACCTCGATGTCCTCGTCGTCGCTGCACAGTGGACACATGACCAACGCCATGGCTACCCCGTTCCAACAGTGTTCGTGCCCGCCCCGAGCCGATGCACTTGTCCACCCAAGGGCCGCATTCTTGCATTCGGCAAAAGTAGGCGGGATGGGGGCATCCGGCGAGACTGAGATCGGGGACCTCATGTCCGTCGGATCCGCCCATCCCCAGCTACTGCTCGTACCGGCCCTCGGCGCCCCATGGCAGCCTGGGCAGCGCGCCGCTCTTCCTCGGACAACGGATCCGAGCGGGTGTCTCTCACTACGAGAACAGGAGTGCCGTACGGGGCAAGGCTGGGCGTCCTGAGCAGCGGCCTCGTTGGTGCGCGGGAGGTGGCGCTGTTCCACGTAGACGAACTGGCGGACCAGGTCGTCGACTCGCGCCGCCCAGTCCGCGGGCATGAAGGAGCATTGCTCGAAGACAACATCCAGACCATCACGCGCATCGCAGCTCAGCAGAGGGCGGTACCCCGCCCTCTCGGACACGCCACGCACATAGGATGCGCACACTCTTCATACTTTGGTTCCACCAGTTCAGCGAGGTGGCTTGTGTCCGCATCCGCCGTGACGCCCGACGATGTTGTCCGCCACGTCTTCCGTTACCTCGCGGAGGTGGGTGAGAGCCGCACCAAGCCGGTGCGGACGCACGACGATGCCAGGCACCAGGTGTGGTTTGCCGACCTGCCCGCGCAGTTCGGCTCCTTCCTCACCGACGCCGTCCCCGGCGACACACCGTTGTGGCTGCGGGCCGACCGACCCGTACGGCACGAACCGCCGGCTCCGCCGCTGCCGCTCGCCCACTGGCTGGACGACCGGGAGATCCGCGACTCGGCGAGGGAAACGCCCCCCGAGCCGCGGGCCGAGACGGACATAGCGGCGGAAGAGATCTCCGCCGAGGGAAGCGCACGCACCCGGCACATCACCGTGTCCCTGGCCGACTCGCCCCAGCGCGACACCGTGTACGACCAGTACTGTGCCTGGTCCCGTGAATGGGAAGGGTGGGCACGTCGCGACCGCGCAATGAAGCCCGTCATACGTGCCTACGACCGCCTCTACCGCCTGTGCGTGGACGCCTCCGAACTCGGCGAGACCTTCGAACTGGTCGTCGGATTCGGCTACCTCACCTGGTCGGTGCAGGGCGAGCCGATCCGTCGCCATCTCGTCACCTGCCGGGCCGTCATCACCATCGACCCCGACACTGGAGCCATCACCGTCGGGCCCGATCCCGAGCACGGCAGCCCGGTGCTGGAGGAGTCCATGCTCGACCCCGGGCAGAAGGCGCGGGCCGACATCCGCGCCCTTGTACGGCAGGAGCTGGAAGCTGCCGGCGAGACCACGGATCCGCAGCTCGCCGACCACCTGCACCGGGCCCTCACCACCTGGATCATCGCGGCCCACGAAGCAGGACGCTACGACCGCGCACCGAATCGGCACCGAGCAGCTGGAGACCCCTCCGCACCGGTCGTCAGCTTCGCGCCGGTGCTGCTGCTCAGAGAACGCACCCGGCGCAGCATGCTCGAAGCGCTGCGCGCCGTCGCCCTGTCCATCGAGCAAGGCGCCGAGCCCACCGCTCTGCTGCGGGCGATCGCCGGTGCGGGCGGTGACCGCCCGCTGGGGGAACCGGGCAGCGGTGACGCAGCAGGACCGCCGCCGGAGCTGTACTTCGCGCTGCCCTCGAACGACGAACAGCGCACCATCGCCGAGCGGCTGCGGGACCGGGATCTCGTCGTGGTCCAGGGGCCGCCGGGCACC
Source organism: Streptomyces luteolifulvus (assembly GCF_008806595.1). Lineage (GTDB taxonomy): Bacteria > Actinomycetota > Actinomycetes > Streptomycetales > Streptomycetaceae > Streptomyces > Streptomyces luteolifulvus. Next base: position 156,184 of record NZ_VZRB01000020.1, read on the forward strand.
GGTAAGACGCACACGATCGCCAACCTGGTCACCGACCTTCTCGCGCACGGCAACCGCGTACTGATCACCAGCCATACGGCACGTGCTCTGAAGGTTCTGAAAGACAAACTCCCCGTCGCCATCCGCGAGCTGTGCGTGAGCCGTACCGACGACGGAGCCGGGCAACTGGAACTGGAGCAGTCCGTCAAGGCCATCCTCGACCGGCAGGGAGACTTCTCCTCACGGGCATACCGGCGACGCATCCAGGAGCACGAAGAGCGCCTCAGATCCGCCCGGTCCGCGCAGGCGCTCGCCCTGAAGGCGCTTGGTGCGCTGAGGGAGCAGGAGACATACCACCATCCGGCCGAGATCGGCGACTACGAGGGAACCCTGGCCCGGATCGCCCAGCGGCTCGCCGAGGAACACCCACGGTTCGGCTGGATCGGCGCCGTCCCCGCTGACGCCCCGACGCTGAATGCCGAGGTGCTCACCCGCCTGCGCCGTGCGGCGCTCGCCTTCACCGATCGGCACCGTGCTCTCGCCGCATCGGTGAGCGCCGCGCTGCCCGAGCCCGGGCAGCTGCCCACGGTGCCCGCCTTCGCCGAGGCGGTCGAGACGGTAAAGGCGGCAGAGGCCGACCTCGCCGCGCTCCGGCAGGACGGCTCCGTCTCCCGCCTCGACGACGCCGTGTCCGCCCTCACCCCAACACAGCAGGACCAACTGGCCACCGCGCTCGACCACTTCACTGCCGCAGCCAGGGCGGCCACCTCGATGCCGGCCGCCTGGGCTGCCGAGCTGCGTGACGAAATCCTCGCCGGACAGGACCTCGGCGCGCGCAGCCGCCACGAGCGCACCATCGCGGCCCTGACCACGATCGAGGAGGCGGAGCGTGCCCTCGGCACCACCCTGGTCACTGGGCTGGAGGCGTACGACGTGCCGATGGCCCTCGGTCTCGCCGGCACCCTCCGGGACGGGCTCGCGTCCGGTGCGAAGCTGCGCGGAGCCCTGGGCATGAAGACCAAACTGCGCAAGGCTGTCGGCGACTTCCCCGAGACCGTGCGCGTCGACGGCCGCGCCGTGGAGACAGCGACCGCCGCGTCCGCCGTGCTGCACCGCGTCACGCTGGAGCGGCACCTCCAGGACATCGAACAGGAGTGGGGCGACGGCCACGACGCATGGCAGGCCACCGCCCGGCGCACCGCCCGCCTGCGCCAAGACATTGCCACCCTCACCACTCTGACCGCTCTCGCCGACATGCGCCACGCCGTGGTCAGCACAGCCGCAGCCGCACCAGGGCTGGCCGGCGTCGGCTGGGGCGACCCGGAGCGGGCCACCACCGTGCGAAACCTTCTGAAGGCCAGAGCAGCGCGCAGGAACGCCGCCCCTGCCCGCACTCTGATCGACGACGCCCTGCGTGTACTGCGCGCCGCGGCCCACCGCAGGGGAGCCTCGGCAGCCCTGGAACGAGCCCGCGCCGCGGTCGAGTCCCGCGACCCGGCGGCCTATAGCGCCGCGGTGAACGACGTGGACGATCTGCGGGAGGCACTCGCGCGCAAGAAGGCATGTGACGACGCCTACCGGCCGGCCGCGGCCGAACTCCCAGACCTCGCCGACAGAGTGGAGTCCACACCCGAGGACGAAGAGTGGGACACCCGACTCGCGGACTTCGAGGCCGCGTGGGCGTGGTCGGTCTGGTACGACCGAATGAAGGAGCTGACGGACCCGGAGGCCGAGGCCCGGCAGATGAGGCTGCTCGCCGAGGCGGACGTCGAGATCCGCATCGGCCTGGAACGGCTGGCGGCCGACAAGGCCTGGTTCAGCTGTCTGTCCCGGCTCACGGACGACCAGGCCGTGGCCCTCACCTCGTACCAGCAGAACGTCCGCAAGCTGGGCAAGGGCACCGGCAAATACGCGGCCACCTACCGCAGACAGGCCCGGGAGAGCTTGCAGGCCAGCCAGGCGGCGGTGCCCGCCTGGATCATGCCGCTGCACCAGGTGACCGAAACCGTGCCGATGGACCAAGCCGGTCGCTTCGACGTCGTGATCGTCGACGAGGCCAGCCAGTCCGGCTCCGAGGCGCTGCTGCTCGCCTGGCTGGGTGCGAAGGTGATCGTCGTCGGCGACGACCAGCAGGTCAGCCCCGCCCAGGTGGGCGTGGACCACGACGAGCAGTTCGCGCTCCAGCGACGGCTCCTCGCCCAGTTGCCCGCCGCCCGCCGCAACCTGTTCACACCGACCGCCAGCCTCTTCGACATCGCGTCCGGACTGGCCGGAGGCCGCGGCAGGCTGATGCTCCAGGAACACTTCCGGTGCATGCCGGAGATCATCGGATTCTCCAACGAGCTCTGCTACGGCGGCCGGCTCCAGCCGCTGCGACAGTACGGTGCCGACCGGCTGCGGCCCTTGCGCCCGGTGCATGTACCCGATGGCTATGTCGAAGGGAGCGGGCAGAAGCAGGTCAACCGGTTCGAGGCGGTGCGGCTGGTGGATGAGGTCGCCCGGTGCATCGACGACCCCTCATACGCGGGGCGCACCATGGGTGTGATCACCCTGCTCGGCGCAGGACAGAAGTACCTCATCGAAGACCTGCTGGCCGACCGGATCCCGCTGGATGAGAGACAGCGCCGACGCCTGCGCGTGGGCAACGCCGAGGAGTTCCAGGGCGACGAGCGCGACATCGTCTTCGTCAGTACGGTCGTGTCGCTCACCGGCCCTGACGGGCCGCGCCGCATCGGCTCCTTCAGCAGCTCCCTGAACCGGCAGCACCTCAACGTGGCCGCATCCCGGGCCCGCGACCAGGTGTGGTTGTTCCACAGCTTCACTCTCACGGAACTCGGCGAGACCGATCTGCGGCGTGCCTATCTGGACTGGTTCTCCCGCCCGGCCGAGGAGCAGGACGGCCTCGGACTCGGCGAGGTCCGGCCGGACGTTCCGCACGAGGCATTCGACAGCCTTTTCGAGCAGCGTGTCTACCTGGCTCTGCGGGCCCGGGGCTACCGGGTGCGGCCGCAGTATCCGGCCGGCCGCTACCGCATCGACCTCGTCGTCGAGGGCGGCACCAGACGCCTTGCCGTGGAGTGCGACGGCGACGCGTTCCACACGGAGGAGAACGCCGACGCGGACGCGGCACGCCAGCGCGAACTGGAGCGCGTGGGATGGACATTCGTCCGCATCCGGGGCAGCCGCTTCTTCCTCGACCCGGAACGGGCACTCGAACCGCTGTGGGCGGAACTCGACCGACTCGGCATCGAGTCGGCGGCGTACCCACCTGGCGGCGGGCTGCGGGCAGCGTCGCCCTTGAACCGAGCCCCTGAGGACAGCGTTGCGGGCCCGACCGATGACCTTGTGGACCCGACCGGGGACGGCGGCACGGTCCCCGACGGCGGTACGGTTCCGACAAGCGACGGCAGTGCAGTCCCCAGGCGTGACGGCGACACGGACCCGATCGGCCGCAGCCCTACGGTCCCTACCGGCCACAGCGACGACGCCCCCATTGGCAGCGTGGAGCCCGACGTCATCGAGAGACTGATGCGCGGCGCATCCAATGCGGGCGTCATCAGTCAGCGGGCCTTCGCACTGGAGGCGGACCGACTCGGGCTGAGGACCGATGAACAGCGGCAAAGGCTTCGTGACGGGCTGGCCGCTGCTGGCATTCACGTAAAAGTGTCGCGCCGGGGAGGCGTGAACCTCCATCCCCCGCACGGCGCCGAGGAGGCGCAGCCCCAATTCGTGACCGTGGCACGGCTGCACCGCGACGAGGTCAATGCAGCCCAGCACGCGTTCAGCATGCGGGCGACCGTGCCCGAGGCCGCACGGTTCCTCGGGGGAGCGGGTGTGCCAGGCTTCCCGGGGGCCGACGCCGTGGACATCCTGCGCGAGGGGCATGCCGTCCTGCGGGTCGCCCACCCCGAGGTACACGCGATGATCCGCGCCGCGATCGCCCATGCCGACGTACCGGTGCTGGGAGACGACGGTCAGGTGGGGCTGGCGCGGCACCACGCACCCAGATCCTCCGGCGCTTCCGACGGCCGTACGACGGAGTTGCTGCGTGCACGAGCGGTGGCTGACCCGGCCCCGGTGAAGAGTCTTCCGGCGGTGCCGCGCCAGCCGACCCACGGCGACGAACCCGCCCCCGTGACGGGAATCGCGGTTCTCGGCGGTGCCGGGGCGTCTCTTCGTCTCCCGATCGACCGGCTCAGCGTCGCCGCCCATCGACGGGTGCAGCGCGAGCTCCAGCGCGTGCAGGACGCGCTGGACCAGCCGCTTCCGGAGATCGTGGCCGTGGACTCGTCGTCCAGGAATGCCCAGCTGGCCGATAACGACAGGCGGCGCCAGGCCCTGCAGGAGCGGCGCAGTCACCTGCGTGCCCTGCTCGACCAAGTGGTCCCTGACTCTTCCCTGACGGGCGGGGCGATGGTCGTCCCTGGATGCCTCGTCGGAGTCGAGGACCCGGACGAGCCCGGCATCATGACGTACGAGATCGCGATGCTCGCGGGTGACGAGGCGGAGCGGTTGAGCCCTGACACCCCGCTGGGGAAGGCCCTGATGTGGCGAGAGGCCGGGGACGAGGTGAGCTGGCAAACGGAGCGGGGCACGCGCATGCGCGTCATCGTCCGGTACATCCAGGACTGAGAGATCGCAGCGGAGCGGGACTGCGCGGCGGCTGCGGGGCGGTCCGTAGCTGGTCGTGCCCAACAGCCTCGCGTCCCGCCAAGCCAGTGCGGATACGGAGCGTCAGGCCGGTGGCGACGGGCTTGGTCGCCGTCCCGAGCAGAGGAGGAGTAGACGGAGGGGGCGCTTGCGATCGGCGCCAGGAAGAAGAAGGCGAGGGCCGGTTCGACGAGGCTTACCCCGGCGATCCAGCCCAGGACCCGCAGGGATCCACGCAGAGCCAGGCTGTACAGGGTGACCAGTGCGCTGACGCAGGCCAGCTGCCGAGCTCCCCAGCAACCATTCGATGAGGGACACCGGACAACTCATCGGAGGTGGGGAAGGGCGGCATTCTCATTGGTCGGCGCTGCCGGGTGGGACGACCCATTCGGTGGGTTGGCCGGTGAGGGAGGCGATCATGTCGAAGTCGCCGTCGTAGTGGAGGACCGTCCGCTGGTGCAGTTCTGCCGTGGCGGCGATCAGTAGGTCGGGGAGGGACAGGGCGCGGTGGAAGCCCGCGTTGAGAGCGTGGCGCTGGACTTCCAGGGCGCGGGCGAAGGTGTGGTCGTCGGCGTGGAGGTAGTCGAAGGCGTGGAGCCAGGTGCTGATCCGGGTCGCCTCCGAGCTGTCCCGTGCGGAGTGGATCATCTCGTACTCGGTGGGCTGGCATACAGCGAGGAGGTAGCGCTCGTGCAGGGGCTTGAGTACGTCCTTGACGTTCGGCTTCGTCCAGCGGGCGAGGGCGGACTTGTCGATCAGGTAGCGGTCCTGCATCAGGCAGCCCGCCCTCCGTCCCGGTCGCCGTCGCGCTTGAGGGAGCCGTCCGCGTTGCGGGGCCCGGTGTTCTGCACGATCTCGCTGAAGTCGAGCTCGCCGGCCTCCATGGCGTCGAAGCCCTCTTGACGAAGGTGCCTCTTGACGGCGTCCTCCATGGCGAGGCGGACGGCTTTGGCCTTGGTCTTGGTGCCGAAGATGCGCATGGCCTCGGTGACCATGTCTTCGTCGAGGTCGATGACGGTTCTGGCCATGTGGATGCTTCCTCCGCTGCTAGTCTTGTCAGTAAAATGATACCTCTTGTTGTCTAAAATAGATGTCGTTTCGCTCGGGAGATCTCGTCGCGGGTGGAGGCTGCGACGTTCGTGGTGAAGTGCTGCGCGGCTCCTTGTCTGAAATGAACAGCCGTGCCTTGCGTCAGGTTCCGCCCCTGTCGGGGGTCTCGCCAGAAGGGATGGGGCGGCGAGAGGGGCCTGGTCGAGTGGTCCTGCCGGTGGACAGTCGGTGGACAGACGCCTGTGGACAGTGCATCACGGGGTGGCATGGGCCAGTTGCCCTGATCAGGAGAAACGTCATTGGGCAGCATGATGCGTCAGCAGGCAACACGAACGCTCACGGTCTCGTAATGCGTAGGTCTCGGGTTCGAATCCCGAAGGCGGTGTCGGCGGTCTCTGAACCTTCACGGAACGACGACAGGCGGCTCTGAAAAAGCCCAGGTCGCATAGCTCGTGACCTGGGCTTTGTGCTGCTCAGGCATAGCGAGGCGCTGGATGGGAACGACGTGGGAACGGCTTGCGTGAGCGGAGCGGCGCCCTGGTCTGCTTCTTGGGCGTCTTCCGTGTGCCTTTTCCCCGCCACAGCCTGGGCTTTCGTCACCTTGGCGGCCTTGCGGGCCTTCTGTCCCCATCAGGGCTATGCGCTGGCTGCGCTACACAGCGCACCCCGTCGTTGCCACGCAACTCCGTGCTTGACCTCGGCGAGCGTCGACGATCTTTTCGGCCCGTCCCAACTGCGGTATCCGGTCGAGGAGTACGCCCATCGGGCTGCCGGGGATCAGTTCGCCGCCGCCCCGGTGGACGCTCAAGATGGGGCGGTCCTGGGCGCCGCAGTAGTACAGGGCGGTTGATCCGTGGTCGGTGACCAGGGCGTCGGCGGCGATCAGGACGGAGGCCCACTCCTCGTGGGGATCCGGCAGGATCACCCCGGCGTCGGACCGCCTCCCTCTCTGCCCTCCGGGCAACGGGCAGCTCTATCGGCTCCGGCACCTGCGCTGCAGCTGATTGCCGGCGGTCACCGTCCCACGGTGTCTGCTGCTCCACATCCCCTCCAAGCGGCGCCATGACCGCCGCGAAGACGGCTCACCCGTCGTGTAAGAGGTCCTAACAGAAGTGGTTGATCATGTGACTGTTGACTTGTCCGCTCGTTGGTGTGGTCGTGGGGAAGAGACAGTCGCGGCCGTGGATCGTGTCGGACGAACTATGGGCGCTGGTCGAG
>NZ_VZRB01000021.1 GCF_008806595.1 Streptomyces luteolifulvus
GCCGGTGCACATCGATCCCTACGTAAGCCGACATCGCGGGCCTCCAGACCCCGACTCGGCTCCCCCAGAACGATTGTTCCCTGAACGAGCCGGGAGGGGGAGCCCCCGCCCTCATAGGGTCAGGTCAGCCACGACCAGACGTAGTTACCGACAAGTATTTCCGTCGGTATGCGCTTGCCTGTCGGCGATCTCCGCCAAGTCCTAGACGCCCGCCGCCCCGAGCAGCGTCCCGGCCGCGTAGGTGATCCCCATGGCCAGCGCGCCGCCCGCGACATTGCGCAGCACCGCCCGGCTCGGCTCCGCCGCTCCCAGCCGTGCGCTGCTCCAGCCGGTGAGGACGAGGGCGGCGAGGACGGAGACCACGGTGACGCCCAGCCGCCAGGCCTCCGGCGGCAGCACGACGGCGAGCAGCGGCAGCAGCGCCCCTACCGTGAACGCCACGAAGCTCGCCCACGCCGCGTGCCACGGGTTGGTGAGCTGGTCGGGATCGATGCCGAGCTCCACGCGCGCGTGCGCCCTGAGCGCATCGCGTTCGGTCAGCTGGACCGCGGCCTCGCGGGCCACGTTCCGGGACAGCCCCCGTTGCTCCAGCAACTCGGTCAGCTCCTCCAGTTCGGCCTCCGGCCGCTCGCGCAGCTCCCGCTTCTCCTGGGCCAGCGCGGCCTTCTCCGAGTCGCGCTGGGTGGAGACCGACACATACTCCCCCGCGGCCATCGACATGGACCCAGCGAGCAGTCCGGCCAGACCGGCCGTCAGCAGGGCGGCGCGTTCATGCGTTGCGCCGGCCACGCCGACGACCAGTCCTGCGGTGGACACGATGCCGTCGTTCGCCCCGAGGACCGCCGCCCGCAGCCAGTTCAGGCGCGCTCCCAGCCCGCCGCCGTGGGCCTCGCTGTGCACTGATTCCGTCACACCCGGAGGATCGCACCCCGGGCGTCAGCGGCTCCGTACCGACGCCCCGAACCCTCTTCCCCGGGCGTCACCAGACCCGCAGGGACGCTCCCTTCGCGAACACCGGGCTCGTCGCGTCCGCCGGCGGTTGGGCGAGGGGTTCGGCCAGTTCGGTCACCGCAGGGCCCACCTTCGCGGCGATCGCGTCCAGGGCGTCCAGGTCGAAGCCGTACACCCGTGCCGCGTTGCCGCCGACCATCGCCGCGACCTCGTCGCGGGGCACGCCCGCATACGCGTACCGCAGGCCCTCGCGGGAGTAGGGGTGGGTCCCCTCGTCGTGCGGGTAGTCGCTGCCCCACATGATCTTCTCGACACCGATGCGCTCGCGCAGCGGCACCTCGTGGGGGCGCATGAAGCTGGCCCCGACGAAGCAGTTGTCCCGCCACACCCGGGAGGGGCGTTCGCCCATGCGTGCCGCGAGTCCCGCACCGAACTTCGACTCGGCCGTGGACGCCTTCGTCGCGGCCGGGACCAGTCGGCCGTGGTAGTAGTCCAGCATGTCGAGCACCCCGGGGATCCAGCCCGATCCCTGCTCGGTGAGGACGAGCCTGAGGCCCGGGTGACGGCGGAAGGCGCCGCCGAAGACCAGGTGCCACAGCGCGCGGTGGGAGAACCAGGTCGTCTCGACCATGAACACCGCACGGGCCGCCGGTTCGTCGCCCAGCGGCGGGGACGCCGAGCCACCGTGGTGGTTGACGACGACGCCGAGTTCCTCGCAGACCGCCCAGATCGGGTCGTACGCCGACGAGTAGAGCTCGGGCAGACCCGAGCCCGGGGGCGTGCCGGGCAGGAGGACGCCGCCCGTGAGGCCCGCCCGGGAAGCCCGGCGGATCTCCCGCACCGCCTCGTCCACATCGTTCAGGAGGATCTGGAAGACGCCCGCGCGCCGGCCCGGTGCCGCCTCGCAGAAGTCCGCCAGCCAGCGGTTGTGGGCGCGCAGCCCGGCCCACCGCCGCTCGAAGTCCGCGGTCGAGGGCGCCGGTGCCATCAGGGAGCCGGACGGGAAGAACGGCGGGATCGTGTTGGGGAAGACCACCTCCGCGACGATGCCGTCCGCCTCCAGCTCGGCCAGGCGCCGTTCGGAGTTCCAGTTCCGGTCGGCCGTGTCGGCGACCAGGTCCTCGTAAGGATTGACGTAGGTGGCGGCCCACGCGTCGAACTCGTCGTGGTGGCGCTTGTCCAGATACGGCCGGTAGTCCAGGAGGTCGGCGCCCGCGTGGCAGTCCGCCGAGATGACGGTGTACCGCTCGTCGTTCATGGAGTCGCCCCGAGCACAGGGAAGTCACGGCCGGTCAGCCAGTGCCGGCCGGCCTCGCGCGAGCGGGCCCAGGACTCCGTCACGGCCGCCTGGTCCTCGCTCTGGCCGAGGTCGGCCGGGGTGGGTCCGATGCGCCTGGCCAGCGGGGCCAGCTTCTGCGTGTCGAAGCCGAACACCTCCGCGGCCGCAAGACCCAGCATGCGGCGCGTCTCCGCCACCGGGATGTCGTGGAAGGTGCGCCGCAGCCACGCACGAGTGTCGGGCCAGGTGCCCTCGGGATGCGGGAAGTCGCTGCCCCAGAGGATGTTGTCGACACCGATCTCGTAGCGCTGGGCCAGTTCACGGCGCTTGGTGTTGGTCGCGCAGACGAACATCTGACGGTCCAGGTACTCGTGCGGCGGGCGGCGCAGCTCCTCGAACGGGGACAGCTTCTTGCCGCCGTGCGCACCGAGATAGAGCCGGTCCATGAACCAGAGCAGGTTCGGCAGCCACCAGCAGCCCGACTCGGCGACACCGAACTTCAGGCCCGGGTGGCGTTCGAAGACGCCGGACCAGAGCAGGAACCACAGCGGCCGGGCGGGCCACCAGGTCACCTCGCTCACATAGATCCCCAGGTGGTCGCCGTACTCCTGGCGCGGTGCCGCCCCCGAGTGGGTGACCACCGGCAGCCCGCACTCGGCGGCCGCCGCCCACACCGGGTCGTAGCGGCGGTCGTGGTAGGGCTCCTTGTCGGCCCACATGGCGGGGATCATCAGGGCACCGAGACCTGACTCCTTGGCGCGGTACACCTCCCGGACGACCCGCTGCGTGTCCCCCGTGACCGGCAACAGGGCCACCCCGCAGTGCCGTTCGGGGTGCTCGGAGACGAAGTCGGCCAGCCAGCGGTTGTGCGCCTGCGCGCCCGCCATGCCCAGCTCCGGGTCCTGGTCCCCGGAGAGGCCGAGGCCCACACCGAAGGGCGCGGCGGTCCGGCTGTCGACGGCGTCGGCGTCCGGGAAGACCACCTCGGCCGCGACTCCGTCGCCGTCCAGCTCCTTGAGGCGCTGCGCGGTGTCCCAGCCCCCGCGCAGCCCCTCCTCGTTGTCCTGGAACCACTTGCTCGCGAACTCCTCGTTGCGGACACCGAGCCGGGTCATCTCCTCGCGGCGCCGCTCCCGTCCGGCGAGGAACTCGTCGAAGTCCCGGTGGAAGCGGGAGTCCAGATAGGGCCGGTACTCCTCGGTGGGCAGTCCGGCGTGGCAGTCGGAGGAGATGATCAGATAGGGGTCGTCCTGGTCGGTCACTGCTGCCCCCTCAGTCGAGGATGAAGCTTTCGAGATACGACGGGTTCGCGCGGTCGAGCATCGAGGCGGCCCGCGCCCGGATCTGCTCGTCGCTGTGCTCGCTCTGAGGGAGCAGCCAGAAACGGCCCTCGCGGATGCCGTCCACGACGAGGTCCGCGACCTCCTCGACGGGCGTGAAGCGGACCTCCCGGCCCGCCTGCCTCATCGCGGCCTCCCACTGGCCGAGGCTGCGGTACGGCGTCCTGCGCGGCCGCTGCTTGGCGTACCGGGCGGGCCTGTTGCGGTGCGACTCCCACAGTCCGGTGCGCAGCATGTGCGGGCCGGGGAAGAGGACCGACGCGCCCACGCGCGCGTGCTCCGCCTTCAGGTGCGCGTAGAGGGACTCGGTCATCGTCACCACGGCCGCCTTGGTGACGGCGTACACGGAGGCGGTGGGCAGCGGGGCGATCCCGCCGTCCCCGGAGGACGTGTTGACGACATGGCCGGGTTCGCCGGAGGCCAGCATGCGCGGCACGAACGCCTGGACGCCGTGGAAGACGCCCCACACATTGACGGCGAAGGCCCATGCCCAGTCGTTCGGGTCGTGCTCCCACATCCGGCCCTCGGCGCCCGAGCCGACCCCGGCGTTGTTGCACAGGACGTGGACGGCGCCGTAGGCCGCATAGGCGGACTCGGCCAGTTCCAGGACCTGTTCGCGCGCCCCGACGTCCACCACGCGCGCGTGGACGTCGGCGCCGTCGGAGCGCAGGGCCGAGGCGGCCTTCTCCAGGGCGCCCTCCTCGACGTCGGCGAGGACCACCTTCAGACCCTCGGCCGCGAACCGACGGGCCATCGCCAGCCCGATGCCGCCCGCCGCGCCGGTGACGACGGCGACCTGTCCGGCCTCCAACTCCATCACGCGCCCCTCTCGGGCGGGGCGTCGAGGAACTGCCGGGGGTCGTCGTAGCGCTGGTGGATGTACGGCAACAGGGCCTGCGCGTCGACCTGTTCGACGACTCTGCCCCGCTGGTCGCTGGTCTTCTCGCCGATGGTGATCCCGATCAGGCGGTGCACGGGGAGGTCGGCGACGGGGTCGTACACCGACTCGCGCAGGACGACGTCGCCGGTGACCCGCTCCAGGCTGCGCACCCGCTCGTTGCGCACACAGTGCACGAGCACCGGGTCGCCGTCGAAGCCCGAACCGTCCACCGCGGGAAGGAACTTGAAGTAGAAGTCGGTCTTCCGGGCGGGCTCCGGCAGCGGCAGCTCGCCGTCCACCGCGCCCCGCACCTCGACGAAGGCGATGCCGTGCCGGGCGAGGGTGGCGCGGACGACGAGGCCGTCCCGTTCGACCGTCACCTCTCCGAGCTTCTTGGGCTCCCCGAAGACCTCACGGCCGCCGGTCAGGGCCCGCTCCTGGGTCATCGGCATGACGAGCGGGTACCAGCCGTCGACGCCGTCGTGGGCGGCGGCGACCGCGAACGAGCCCGCGCCCAAAGGGTGTCCGGGCAGCTCGACCCTGCTGATGTTCACCCGGACCAGGGGGCGGCCCGTGGGTTTGAGCGGCGGCGGGAGGACCGCGGCGACCGCGTCCGGGTCGGTCTCCCAGAGGGCCACCACTCCGGTGGACCAGATGTCGGGGAGCCTGGAACTCGCTGTGCGTGCGGCGGCGATCTCCGCCTCGGTCCGTGCGCCGTAGCGTACGCGTGCCATGTGCCGTACCGCCCTTCGTGAGGCCGTCACCTGCCAGGCGGGCAGCACGCTTGCACCGGGCGGGCAAAAGGTCCATAGCCGCGCGCACGGACATTCGGGGCACTCGAACAGGCGGGTGGCGCAGGGCACCTGAGGGAACGGACTGTCAGTCGCGGCCCGTATCCTCAGGGACCATGCTCGAAGACCTCACAACGGCGGCGTCCTCCGCCACAGCGTGGCCGGCCGCGTATCCCGAGGGATACGCGGTCGTTGACGTGGAGACCACCGGCCTGGCCCGGGACGACCGGATCATCTCCGCGGCCGTCTACCGGCTGGATGCGCGCGGTGAGGTCGAGGACCACTGGTACACGCTGGTCAATCCGGAGCGGGATCCGGGCCCGGTGTGGATCCACGGTCTGACGAGCGAGGCACTCGAAGGCGCGCCCCTCTTCCCGGACATCGCCGAGGAGTTCTCGGATCGGCTCGCGGACCGGGTGCTCGTCGCGCACAACGCCGTCTTCGACTGGCAGATGATTGCACGTGAGTTCGCGCGCGCCCGGCGGGAGGCGCCGGTGCGTCAGCGGCTGTGCACCATCGCGCTCTCCAAGGAGCTGGGCCTGCCGCTGCCCAACCACAAGCTGGAGTCACTGGCGGCGCACTTCGGGGTCGTACAGCAGCGGGCGCACCATGCGCTCGACGACGCGCGCGTGCTGGCGGAGGCGTTCCGGCCGAGCCTGCGGGCCGCGGCGGCCGGCGGGGTGCGGCTGCCGCTGCACGAGTGCCGGCCGCTGACGGAGTGGACGGACCGGGCGGCCAGACCCCGCATCGGCCATCAGCCGGGCGGCTACGGCGGCTATCGGCCGGGCAGTTGGCGCCCCTCCCGTAAACGCCCCGCGTGCCCCTATCCCAATCCGGGGCGCTACGAAGACGGCAAACCGCTCAAGCAGGGCATGCGGGTCGCCTTCTCCGGGGACACCTCGGTCGAACGGGAGCTGCTGGAGGACCGCGCGACCGAGGCCGGGCTGCATGTGGCGACGAGCCTGTCCCGGCTGACCAGTCTGCTCGTCACCAACGACCCCGACTCGGGCACGTCGAAGGTGGTCAAGGCGCGGCAGTTCGGGACGCCGGTGGTGGACGAGGCGGCGTTCGGACAGTTGCTCAGGGATGTGGAGCCGGCGTCGGAAGGGTGACCTCGGCGCGTGACCGTACGGACGGGTGATTGCCGTGCGACTCGCCCGGCGGCGTCTCGCCCGCGCGGCGCGGACGGCTCACCCTGTGGCCCATGGCGACCTGCGAAGTATGTGGCAACAACTACGGAATGACCTTCGAGGTGCACGCACAGGGCGCGGTGCACGTCTTCGACTGCTTCTCCTGTGCGATCCACCGCATGGCACCGATCTGCGAACACTGTCGTGTACAGATCATCGGCCAGGGCGTCGAGGTCGAGGGCCACTGGTACTGCGGCGCGCACTGCGCCCGCTCGGAAGGCAGGGTGGGGATCGTCGACAAGGTCTGAGCCCGCCCCAGCCGACCTTCCGGTACCACCCGCCCGACTGCACCCCACGACCGAGTTGTACGGTCGTGGGGTGTACCGCTTTCTGTTGTCCCGGCAGTGGGTGATCCTCACGCTGGTCGCCCTCGTTCTGATCCCCACGATGATCAGGCTGGGCTTCTGGCAGATGCATCGCTACCACGAGCGCACCGCCCGCAACCAGCTGGTCTCCGAGGCGCTGGCGGCCGAGCCGGTACCCGTGGAGAAGCTGACCTCCCCCGGCCACACCGTCACCCGCGGCGAGCGGTACCACGGCGTGACCGCGACGGGCAGCTTCGACACCGAGCGGGAGGTCGTCGTCCGGCGGCGCGTCAACGCCGACGAAGCGGTCGGATTCCACGTCCTCACCCCGTTCGTCCTGACGGACGGCAGGGTGCTGCTGGTCAACCGCGGCTGGATCCCCGGGACCGCGTCCCAGTCCGCCTTCCCCGAGATCCCCGCGCCGCCCGGCGGCCGGATCACCGTCACCGGGCGGCTGATGCCCGACGAGACGACCGCGGCGAGCGGCATCAAGGACCTCTCGGGACTGCCGGACCGGCAGATCATGCTGATCAACAGCGAGAAGGAGGGGCGGCGCCTCGGCGCGGACGTGCTCGGCGGCTACATCACGCTGATGGCACCCGAACCGAAGGGCGACACCCCTGAGCCGATCGGCCGGCCGGGCAGCGAGAACGCCGCCCTGAACTACGCCTACGCCCTCCAGTGGTGGCTGTTCGCCGCGGGCGTCCCGGTCGGTTGGGTGATCCTGGCCCGCCGCGAGGCCCGCGACCGGGCGGAGAAGGCACAGCGACCGACCGAGGACCCGACACCCGCGTCGGTGTGACGCTGCCCCTCACGCGGGCTGCCGGTCGTGGCCGTCGCGATCGGGGCGGAGCAGCGTGGCCGGCGGCCGGGCCCGGCCGCTCGGTCTCGGTGGATACGTGGGCCGACTGCGCACGGGATGCGCGAGGCGGGCGTGTCCTCCCTAGCGGGAAGGCACGCCCGCCTCGCGATCAAGACGTCGCACGAGGGTCAGCAGCAGCGGCCGGGGGCCTCGCATTCTCGTTGCAGGGTGCGTATCCGGTGGAACTCCCGGCGGGTCGGCACCGGGGCCTTGGGGTGGTGGCGGCGATGCCGCTCGCAGTAGCGGTCGTACTCCGTCTCGCCGACCAGTTCCCGCGCGTACCAGAGCATGGTGTCCAGGACCTTCCGTACGGCGCTCATGAGCCCGTCCCCACCAGCGTGTCGTCGCTGCGCTGGGCCGGCAGGTCGATGCGCGACTCGACGTACGGCGCCTCCGTCGTCGGCAGCGGCTCGGTGGACCGGAGGGCCCGGACGCACACCGCCGCGCAGTTGACCAGGACGATCAGGACCAGGAGCAGGAAGATCGCCATGATCACGCCGTCGACGGTGTTGTTGAGGACGATGGTGTGCATGTCGTCCATGTTCGTGGCGCCCGGCAGGAGCTTGCCGGCGTCGATGGCGTCCGCGTAGGCCTCGCGCTGGGCGAAGAAGCCGATCTTCGGGTTGCCGGAGAAGATCTTCTGCCAGCCGGCGGTGAAGGTGACGGCCACGTCCCAGACCAGCGGGACACCGGTCACCCATGCCCAGCGCAGCTTGCCGGCCTTGATGAGCATGGTCGTGGTGACGGCCAGGGCGACCGCGGCCAGCAGCTGGTTGGCGATGCCGAACAGCGGGAACAGCTGCTTGATGCCGCCGAGCGGGTCGGTGACACCTGCGTAGAGGAAGTAACCCCAGGCGCCGACGACCAGGCCGCTGGTGATCCAGATGCCCGGCTTCCAGGTGACCCGGCCGATCGGCTTCCAGACGTTGCCGAGCATGTCCTGGAGCATGAAGCGGCCGACCCGGGTGCCGGCGTCCACCGTGGTGAGGATGAACAGCGCCTCGAACATGATGGCGAAGTGGTACCAGAAGGCCTTCAGCGCGGCACCGCCGAACACCCCGGAGAAGATCTCCGACATGCCCACGGCCAGGGTGGGCGCACCACCGGAGCGGCCGACGAGCGTCTGCTCCTCGACGGCCTTGGCCGCCGCGGTGAGCTGGTCCGGGGTGATGGTGAAGCCGAGGCCCTTCACGGCCGCCGACGCGGTCTCCACGGTCGGGCCGAGCAGCGCGGCCGGGGAGTTCATGGCGTAGAACAGGCCGGGTTCGAGCACACAGGCCGCGATCAGGGCCATGACGGCGACGAAGGACTCCGTGAGCATGGAGCCGTAGCCGATCATCCGGACCTGGGACTCCTTTTGGATCAGCTTCGGGGTGGTGCCGGAGGAGACCAGCGCATGGAAGCCGGACAGGGCGCCGCACGCGATGGTGATGAACAGGAACGGGAAGAGCGACCCGGCGAACACCGGTCCGGCGCCGTTCGAGGCGAAGTCGGTCACCGACTCGGCCTTGAGTGCCGGGGCGGCGATCACCACACCCAGGGCCATCAGGGCGATGGTGCCGACCTTCATGAAGGTCGACAGGTAGTCACGCGGCGCCAGCAGCATCCACACCGGCAGCACGGAGGCGACGAAGCCGTAGCCGACCAGACAGAAGACCAGGGTCTCGGGGCTCCAGACGAAGTACTCGGCGAGCGAGGAGTCCTGGATCCAGCCGCCGCCGAGGATGGCGAGCAGTAGCAGTCCCACACCGATGACGCTGGTCTCCACGACCCGGCCCGGCCGCAGATAGCGCAGGTAGAAGCCCATGAAGAGGGCGATGGGGATGGTCATGGTGACCGAGAAGGTGCCCCAGGCGGACTCCGCCAGCGCGTTGACGACGACCATCGCGAGGACCGCCAGCAGGATGATCATGATGGCGAACACGCCGATCAGCGCGGCGGCACCGCCCACCTTGCCGATCTCGTCCCGGGCCATCTGGCCGAGGCTCTTGCCGTCCCGGCGCATGGAGAGGAACAGGACGATCATGTCCTGGACCGCACCGCCGAAGATCACGCCCGCGACGATCCAGATCGTGCCCGGCAGATAGCCCATCTGCGCGGCCAGCACCGGACCCACCAGCGGACCGGCGCCGGCGATCGCCGCGAAGTGGTGGCCGAACAGCACCCGGCGGTCGGTGGGGTGGTAGTCGACCCCGTCCTCCAGCCGCTCGGCGGGAGTGGCGCGGGTGTCGTCGACCTCGAGGACCCGGCGGGCGATGAAGCGGGAGTAGAAGCGGTAGGCGATGGCGTACGAGCCCAGCGCGGCCATCACCAGCCAGACGGCGGAGATCTCCTCGCCGCGGGCCAGCGCGATGACTCCCCAGCCGGTCGCGCCGAGCAGGGCGACCGCGGCCCATAGGGCAAATGACCGCATTCGTGATTTTTCCGGCGCTCTGTGACCGGATTCGGGCAGGGCTGATGTGGGCATGGCGGCTCCTCACCGGGCGGTGAACAAGAAATGCGCGGGCGGATCAGCGCGGGTCAGCGGCGACGACGGTTCGTCAGCGCATACGCGGCGAGCAGGCAGAGGCCGCACCCCGGCACCCAGGCGAGCTGGTACCAGTAGAAGAACGGCGTCCCCGCCAGCCGCGGCTCCGCGCCGGCGTACCAGGGGACCCACAGCAGGCCTGCGGCGGGCGCGAGAAGCAGTACGGCGATCGCGACGCGCCGTAGCCGGTGATGACCGGTCCGTGCCATGACCTGCGCTCCTCTGCCGCTCGCTGTCGGTCTGTGCAAGAGTTGCCCACCCGCCGGAACCGGTTGACACGACTTCCAGGAAATTTCCCGCCGCTTCCGTGTCCTCCAAACGGGTTCTCCGCGCAACTCTCCCGCGAGGGCACAGGCACACCAAGGACGGTGACCCATGGCCGACGGCGCCATGACCGCGACGTTCCTCGCCGTGATCGGCGGAGCGTCGCTGCTCGCCGTGACCGCGCGCCGTCTGCACCCCACGGACCGGCTGCCCTCACTGGAGGGCTGGGCCCTCGCCGACCGCAGCCTCGGCCCGGTGTGGACCTGGCTGCTGCTCGGCGGCACCATCTTCACCGCCTACACCTTCACCGCCGTACCCGGGCTGGCGTACGGCAACGGCGCAGCCGCCTTCTTCGCGGTGCCGTACACGGTGATCGTCTGCCCGCTCGCCTTCGTCCTGCTGAGCCGTCTGTGGACCGTGGCCCGCCGGCACGGCTATGTCACCGTCGCCGACTTCGTGCGCGGACGGTACGGGTCGCCGCCGCTGGCCCTGGTGGTCGCGCTGACCGGCATCCTGGCGACCATGCCGTATCTGGCGCTGCAACTCCTCGGCATACGCGCGGTGCTGACGGCCGGGGGCGTGTACCCGCAGGGCGCGGCCGGGGACCTTGTGATGGTGGCGCTGTTCGCGGGGCTCGCGATCGCCACGTACCGGCACGGGCTGCGCGCGCCCGCCGTGATCTCCGCGCTCAAGGCGGTCGCGGTCTTCGTCTCCCTCACCGTCGTGTGCTGGCTCGTCCTGGAGCGGCTCGGCGGACCCGGTGCCGTGTTCGAGGGCGCGGCCCGGCGGCTCGGCGGCACCGATGTGGCCCACTCCCCCCTGCTGCTGTCCCCGGAACAGCAGCCCGCCTACGCCACGCTCGCCCTCGGCTCCACGCTGGCCCTGCTGATGTACCCGCATGTGCTCACCGCCGGTTTCGCCGCCGACGGCCCGCGCACCCTGCGCAAGGTGAGCGTGGCGCTGCCCGCCTGGACGGGCCTGCTCGCGCTGTTCGGCTTCCTCGGCGTCGCGGCGCTCGCGGCGGGGGTGCAGGCGCCCCGGGGCGGTGCGGAGGCCGCGGTGCCGATGCTCGTCGACCGGCTGATGCCGGGACCGCTGGCGGGGCTGGTGTTCGCGGCGATCACGGTGGGCGCGCTGGTCCCGGCCGCCG
This sequence comes from Streptomyces luteolifulvus, assembly GCF_008806595.1. Classification (GTDB taxonomy): domain Bacteria; phylum Actinomycetota; class Actinomycetes; order Streptomycetales; family Streptomycetaceae; genus Streptomyces; species Streptomyces luteolifulvus. Next base: position 11,540 of record NZ_VZRB01000021.1, read on the forward strand.
TGATGTCGATCGCGGCCGCCACCTGCTTCGTCCGCAACGTGTACGTCGAGTACATCCATCCGACGGCCACACCCAAACGGCAGGTGCGCATCGCCAAGGCCGTGTCGCTCACCGCCAAGGTGGGCGCGGTGGCGTTCGTGTTCGGGCTGCGCGACCAGGACGCCATCAACCTCCAACTGCTCGGCGGGGTCTGGATCCTGCAGATCTTCCCGGCCGTGGCCGTCGGGCTGTTCACCGGCCGGCTGCACCCGCGCGCGCTGCTGGCCGGCTGGGGTGTGGGCATGGTGGCCGGGACCTTCATGGTCGTGCGCGAGGGGTTCTCGTCCGTCGTGGCCCTGGGCTCCGGGCCGTGGGAGATCTACGCCGGGCTCGTGGCCCTGCTGCTCAATCTGACCGTCGTGGTGGCCGGCACCGCGGTCCTCGAACGCCTCGGCGTCCCGCGCGGCGCCGACGCCACCGACCTGCCGCCCCGTCTGACCGTCGGACGGGGCCCGGAGACGGGAGCGAACAACCCGTGAGACGCAGACACACGACTCCCGTGCGGGAACCCTCCGCCCAGGAGCCGGCCGAGCCCCTCGTACCCGCCCCGGCCGGCCCTGCCGACCTGGAACGCGAGGCCGGCCTCGCCCGCCTCTTCGAGCTGCACTACTCCTCGATGCTGCGCCTCGCCGTGCTGCTCGGCGCGGACGATCCGGAGAACGTGGTGGCCGAGGCGTACTACCAGATCTACCGCAAGTGGCGGCGCCTGAGGGACGTCGAGGCGGCGGAGGCCTATCTGCGCTCCACCGTGTGCAATCTGACCCGGATGCGGATACGTCATCTCCAGGTCGCCCGCAAGCACGTGGAGACCCCTGCGGAGGAGACCGTCGCCTCCGCCGAGAGCGCCGCGCTGCTGCGCGACGACCAGCGGGTGCTGATCGACGCGCTCCAGCAACTGCCGCCCCGTCAGCGGGAGGCGCTGGTGCTGCGGCACTGGCTCGGACTGAAGGAGACCGAGATCGCCGCCGCGATGGGCATCTCCTGCGGTTCGGTGAAGACACACACAGCACGCGGCACCACCGCGCTGACCCAGGCGATGGAGGCCCGACGATGAACGACACCAGCCCGGACCGCACGGAGCGGGAGCTGCGCGAGGCCCTGCAGGCACTGGCCGGCGGGGTGCAGCCCGCCCCCGACGCCTATCGCACGGCCCGTGGCGAGTGGCTGCGCCGTGAACGCCGGCGGCGGCTCGTCCTCGCGGTGCTGATCACCGTCGTCTTCGCCCTGGCCACGCTGATCGGCCTGTGGGTCCTCAACCAGGCCCCGTCCGACCCCGGCGTGATCTTCTCCGGCACGGACGCCGGACTCGGGCACGCGTCACCCGCCCGGCCCCAGCCCTGATTGTCCCGGCACCTCGCCGGGAACCCGCACCCCGTGCACCCCCGTATCGAGGACTACGCCGTCGTAGGCGACGAACAGACCGCGGCCCTGGTCGGCAAGGACGGTTCCGTCGACTGGCTCTGCCTGCCCCGCTTCGACTCGGCCGCCTGCTTCGCCAGACTGCTCGGCGACGAGGAGAACGGCCACTGGCGCATCGCCCCCAAGGACGCGAAGGGTCCCTGCACCCGCCGCGCCTACCGCCCCGGCACCCTTGTGCTCGACACCGAGTGGGAGACCGACGAGGGCACGGTGCGCGTCACCGACCTGATGCCGCAGCGCGACCGCGCCCCCGATCTCGTACGCGTCGTCGAAGGCCTCAGCGGCCGGGTCACCCTGCACGGCACACTGCGGCTGCGCTTCGACTACGGCTCAGTCGTGCCCTGGATGCGCCGCTCCGACGGCGTCCGGGTCGCCGTCGCCGGCCCCGACTCGGTGTGGCTGCGCAGCGAACCCGCGGTGCACACCTGGGGCAAGGACTTCGGCACCCACTCGGAGTTCACCGTCGGCGAGGGCGAGAAGGTCGCGTTCGTCCTCACCTGGCACCCCTCGCACGAGCCGCGTCCCCCGCTCGTCGACCCGCACGAGGCGCTGCGCGCCAGCGTCGCGGACTGGCAGGCCTGGGCGGACCGCTGCCGCTACCGGGGCCCGCACCGGGACGCCGTCGTACGCTCCCTGATCACCCTCAAGGCCCTCACCTACGCGCCGACGGGCGGCATCGTGGCCGCCGCCACCACCTCGCTGCCCGAGCGGCTGGGCGGCGTGCGCAACTGGGACTACCGCTACTGCTGGCTGCGGGACTCCACCCTCACCCTGAACGCGCTCCTCGCGGCCGGCTACCACGAGGAGGCCGCGGCCTGGCGCGACTGGCTGCTGCGCGCGGTCGCGGGCGACCCGGCAGACCTCCAGATCATGTACGGACTGGCGGGCGAACGGCGGCTGCCCGAGTTCGAGCTGCCCTGGCTCGCCGGTTTCGCCGGCTCCAAGCCCGTACGGATCGGCAACGAGGCCGTCAACCAACTTCAACTGGACGTGTACGGCGAGGTCATGGACTCGCTGGCGCTGGCCCGGCGTTCGGGCCTCTCCGTCAAGCCGCACATGTGGGCCATACAGTGCGCCATGGTGGACTTCCTGCAGACGGCGTGGCAGCAGCCGGACGAGGGGCTGTGGGAGGTACGCGGGGGCCGGCGCCCCTTCGTGCACTCCAAGGTGATGGTGTGGGTGGCCGCCGACCGCGCCGTGCGCGCGCTGGAGGAGTACCCCGATCTGCCGGGCGACCCCGACGGCTGGCGCACGATGCGGGACGAGGTGCACCGCGAGGTGTGCGAGAAGGGCTACGACCCCGAGCGGAACACCTTCACGCAGTACTACGGCTCGCGCGAACTCGACGCCTCGCTGCTCCTGATCCCGCGCGTCGGCTTCCTGCCGCCCGACGACCCGCGCGTGATCGGCACCATCGACGCCATCCGCGACGAACTGGACCACCACGGCTTCGTACGCCGCTACAGCGCGCACAAGACCGGCGTCGACGGTCTGCCGGGCAGCGAGGGCAGCTTCCTCGTCTGCTCGTTCTGGCTGGCGGACGCGCTGCACATGACGGGCCGTACGAAGGAGGCCCGGGAGCTGTTCGAACGGGTCGCGGGCCTCGCCAACGACGTGGGCCTGCTGGCCGAGGAGTACGACCCGGTGACCGGCCGGCAGCTCGGCAACTTCCCGCAGGCGTTCAGCCATATCGGCCTGGTGAACACGGCCCTCGCCCTGTTCGGGGGCGACGAGGCAGGATAGGGCCATGGATCTTGGACTGAAGGACCGGGTGTACGTCGTCACCGGGGCCACCCGCGGACTGGGCAACGCCGCCGCACGCGAACTCGTGGCCGACGGTGCAAAGGTGGTCGTCACCGGACGGGACGAGAAGCGCGTCGCCGACGCGGCCGCCGAACTGGGCGCCGACGCGGCCGGGCTGGCCGTCGACAACGCCGACCCCGAGGCGCCCGCACGGCTGATCGGCGCCGCGCGCGAGCGGTTCGGCGGCTTCGACGGCATCCTCGTCAGCGTCGGCGGGCCGCCGCCGGGGTTCGTCGCCGACAACACGGACGAACAGTGGCGGGCAGGGTTCGAGTCGGTCTTCCTCGGGGCGGTGCGGCTCGCTCGCGCGGCGGCCGACGAGCTGGAGGAGGGCGGGGTCATCGGGTTCGTGCTGTCCGCGTCGGTGCACGAGCCGATTCCGGGGCTGACGATCTCCAACGGGCTGCGGCCCGGGCTCGCCGGCTTCGCCAAGTCCCTCTCGGACGAGCTGGGGCCGCGGGGGATCCGGGTGGTGGGGCTGCTGCCGTCACGCATCGACACGGATCGCGTGCGCGAGCTGGACGGGTTGTCGGCGGATCCTGAGGCCACGCGCGCGGCGAACGAGTCGCGGATTCCGTTGCGACGGTACGGAACGCCCGAGGAGTTCGGGCGGACGGCGGCGTTCTTGTTGTCCCCGGCGGCTTCTTATCTGACCGGGATCATGCTGCCCGTGGACGGGGGAATGCGGCACGGGTTCTGAAGGTCGTCAACTCACCCTCTCCGCGCCGTGCTTGACCGCCTTCAGGCGGACCTCCGTGGGAAGTGAGGCCAGGCCCGCCGAGTTGCGGGCGTGGGCAAGTGCGCCGGTGGTGAGGTCGTGCAGGGCCTCTCCGGCGTCGACGTTCGGTTCCAGGAGGAGGCGTACGCGCGTTTCGGGGGCGTCGCGCCGGCCGGTCAGCAGCACATGGGCGCGAGCCACGCCGTCCAGGTTCCGGGCGTCCGTCGTGAGGACGCCCTCCAGGGCTCGCCCCCGCAGCAGCGCGCCCGCGCCGTCGCCGGTGTCGACGAGCACCTCGGAGAGCCGGCGGCGGCGCAGGACCGCGGTCAGCCACCACAGGGCGAGCAGCACCAGGACGGCGAGTAGTGCGATGACGGTCGGCCACCACCAGTCGTCGTCCCGCCACCGGGTCCGCTCGGCCTCGCTGAGCAGCACGTCGTGCCGTCCGTCGTGGATCCACCACGCGGGAGGGTTCAGCCCCAGCCCGACGGCGAGAACGGAACCGCCGAGGGCGACCAGCACCAGGCCGATGAACCCGAGCAGTACCCGGTTGACGGTCCTGAGCACCTTAGTCACCCCTTCCGGCCGGTCCGCGCCACGTGCACCGTCAGGGCGAGCGGCCGGGACAGCCCGAGTGCCCTGATCGCCTCGGTCAGCACGGCGTCCAAGTCGCCATGGACGTCGTCCAGTTCACGGAAGTGCGAGACCGCGCGGACCTGCGCCTTCCTCCGTCCCGTGCGCACCCGTACCGACTGCACGCCGGCCACCTCCATGGCCCGGTCGCGCAGCACCATGGCGGCCGCGTCCCGGTGCAGTCCGGCGCGTACGTCGGGATGGGTGCGCCGCATCGGCAGCACGGCCCGCAGGCCTGGAGTGGTGGCCAGCAGGATCAGCCACAGGCCCACGGCGGCGGCGACTCCCGCGCCGACGAGCACCCAGATGTCGTCGAGGGGGCGCTCGGCGAGCTGCCCGGCCAGCTCCCGGCGCCAGCGCATCGCGGGCCGGTCGGCACGCACGGAGGCGATGTCGTAGAGGAAGGCGCCCGCGACGACGAAGAGCAGCAGCGCCACGATGCCCGCCGGGATGCGCCGCGAGGACCAGAACCGGCCGGTGCGGCCGGCCTCGTTCTCCGTGTCGTCGAGCGGAGGCGGTGGCTCGTGCTCGCCCGCCGCTGCGGACGTCTTCTCCAGGACCGGCAGACGCTTGGTGGTGCCTTCCGTGTCTTCCGTGCCTTCCCTGCTCTCGGTGCCCTGGGGCTCGCTCATGGCGTCCTCCCCTGTGCCACGCCGTGCGCCGGTACCACGTGCAACCGCTCCACCTGGACGGCGACCTCCGGCACGTCCATGCCCACCAAGGCGCCTACCCGCTCGGTGACATGACGACGCACGTGCCGGCACCGGGCCCCGATCTCGCCGGGGTACTCGAGTTCGAGATGGACACGGATCCGGGCGGTGTCGTGGTGCACGACGACGGTGGCGTGCGGGGGTGCGGCCTGCTCGGGCAGCGCCCCCAGCGCCTCGCGTGCCGCCTGCGCGGCGATCTTCGCGACGACCCGGTCCGCGATCCGGGTCGCGCCGCGCTCACCGGGCGGGACGACCGTCAGAGGTCCGCGGAGCCCGCCGGCTCCGTAGCTCACGGGCGTCACCGCCTCCGGTCACGGGGGCGGAAGAAGTCGCCGAGGTCCATGTCCCCCTCCAGGAATCGCCCGGCGACGAAACCGATGGCGCCCAGGGCCGCCACCAGCAGGAAGGCGCCGAATCCGCCGAAGTACCCGGCGAAGCCCAGCGCCATGCCGGCGATCATGCCGACCACGGCCATGCTCATGGTGCGCTCCTCCGCTCGTCAGACCATCAGCTGTCCGGCCGCCCGCGCGTCACTGGATCCGCGGTGCCGCTTCCTCTTCTTCTTCCTCCGGCAGCTTCACATCACTCACCGCGATGTTGACCTCGACGACTTCGAGGCCCGTCATCCGTTCCACCGCCGCGACGACGTTCTCGCGCACGGCCCGGGCGACGTCGGAGATCGACACGCCGAAGTCGACGACGATCTCCAGGTCGAGCGCGGTCTGCACCTCGCCGACCTCGGCCTTGACTCCCCGGGTCACGGCCTTCGACCCGCCGGGCACGCGGTCCCGCACCGCCCCGAAGGTCCGTGACAGCCCACTGCCCATGGTGTGCACGCCGAGCACGTCGCGCGCCGCCATCCCCGCGATCTTCTCGACGACGCCGTCGGCGATGGTGGTCCGCCCTCGGGTCGCCGGGTCGCCACCGCCGCGTCGGGTGGCCTTGCGCGTCTGCACCGGTTCCGGTCCGCCCTCTTGGGTCCTCGTCCGGTCCTGTTCCGTCATATCGGTCATCGCCGTACGTCCCTTTCGGTGGTCGTCCTGTGACCACGGTATGCGGGGTTGCGCCATCGCGCCCCGGGGATGCGGCAGGCTGGAGCAATGACGGCGGAGCAGTGGACGCAGGCGGTACGGCATCAGGTCGGGCTGGGCAGGATCGTCCCCCTCGGCGGCGCTCGCGACGGCGCGTGGATCTCCGAGGAGGCGGCCGGGGCCGTGCTCAGGCGCGCGGCGGCCGCACTGCGCGGGGTGCGGGTGAGCGCGCTCCGGATCGGGCTCGCCGATCCGGAGGACACCCAGGAACCCGCCGTACAGCCCCCGCCGAGCGCCCTGCCGCCCGGGCCGCTGCGGGTGACGGCGGAGTTCGCGGCAACGGCTGCGGACCCCCTGCCGACGGCGGCGGTGCGGTTGCGTGCCGCGCTGGCCGACGCGGCGGCCCACGGGCTCGGTCTGGTGGTGACGGACGTGGACCTGCGGGTGACGGCCCTGCTGGACGAGGAGCCGGAGCACACCACCGCGGCGCAGCGGGAGCCCGCGGCGGCGGTACCGGCCGGCGACCCCGTGGCCGCCGCCGCGCTGGCGGTCCCGGGCACGGCGCGGGTGACGCGCACCCATGTCGAGGAGCAGCGGACCGAGGCCGCGCTGCCACGCCGTCACATCTGGCTGGAACTGACGGTGGGCGCGGACCACCGGGCCCTGGATGTGGCCCGGGAGGTCCGCGCGCGGGTGGGCGAGGCGCTGCCCGATCACCCGACGGTGGCGGTGCTGGTGACGGCGGTCAGCTGACCGCGGGGCTCACTGCGCCGACGCCGGGCGGCCCGCGGCCTGCGCGGGGCTCATTCGCCGACGCCGGCCAGGTCCCGCAGCCGTCGGGCCTGCGCGGCGCGTTCCGCGGCGCGCTGCTCCTCGTACGACCGGCCCTGGACCCCGCGCAGCAGCGCCTTGGTCTCGATCACGGCATCCCGGGGCGCGGCCAGCACGGCTCCGGCCAGATCCCGTACGGCGCCGTCCAACTGGTCCAGCGGGACGGCCAGGTTGGCGAGGCCCGTGCTCACGGCCTCTTCGGCCGTCACGAACCGGCCCGTGGCGCAGATCTCCAGCGCCCGGGCGTATCCGACCAGCCCCACGAGCGGATGCGTACCGGTCAGGTCGGGCACGAGGCCGAGGCTGGTCTCGCGCATGGCGAACTCCACGTCGTCCGCGACGACGCGCAGGTCGCAGGCAAGGGCCAGCTGGAAGCCCGCCCCGATGGCATGTCCCTGCACCGCGGCGATGGACACGATGTCGCTGCGCCGCCACCAGGTGAAGCCCTCCTGGTACTCGGCGATGGTCGCGTCCAGCTCGGCGTCACTGCCACGCGCGAGGTCGATGAACGACGGCTCGCCGTCGAAGCCCTCGGGCGTGAACGCCTGCCGGTCGAGTCCGGCGGAGAAGGATTTGCCCTCGGCACGCAGCAGCACGACACGAACGGTGCCCGGCAGCAGCCGCCCGGCCTCAGCCAACGCCCGCCACAGAGCGGGGCTCTGGGCGTTGCGCTTGGCCGGGTTGGTCAGCGTCACCGTGGCGAGCGCGTCGTCGACGGTGAGCCGTACGCCGTCCTTGTCGAGTACCGGACCGAGGTCCTGGTCGGGCGAAGCCATGGGGCGCCTCCGATGCGTGCGGTCGTCTTTCGTGCCGCGGGACGGTTTTCCCGCCGGACCACGACACAGCTAAGTGACTGCACAGTAACCACCCGGCCGATCGGCCGACCTACCGGGTGGCCACCATCGAAAGGCGATGGGCCGCCCGGGTCAGGACGCTGCGGCCTTCTTGCCCCGGGTCGCTCCGCCACGCCCACGAAGCGTGACGCCCGACTCGCTGAGCATCCGGTGTACGAAGCCATACGAGCGGCCGGTCTCCTCGGCCAGCGCCCGGATGCTCGCACCGGAGTCGTACTTCTTCTTCAGGTCTGCCGCGAGCTTGTCGCGCGCGGCGCCGGTCACCCGGCTGCCCTTCTTCAGAGTCTCGGCCACCCGTGCCTCCTCATGGGAAGTGCGCTCTGGTCCCCTCATGATCACCCCTCCGGGCCTTCATGGCCACCCATTCGGCAAGGTCCGTGAGACAAGGTTTTGACGACAGGAGCGGGTCCGCACAAGCGGAATCTGCGATTCCAGACGGCGTCGTCCGTACCGCCGAACGGGTTCCTTCACGAAGTGCCAGGTCAGGGACGTGCGACGGCCGAGCCCTCACCGACGCAGGACTCGGCCACGAAATCGATGTACGACACACCTCGGTACGAGGAGATCTCACACAGATGATGGATCACGGATAGGCCGAATGATCCATACGCCGGGGATCACGCTCTGGATCATCCCTTCGGTCAAGCGGAACCGACCGCCCCGCCGGGGTCCGCGCCCGCTCAGGCCAGCGCCACGAGGTCCGCGTAGCCGGCGCCCCACAGGTCCTCGACACCGTCCGGCAGCAGGATGATCCGCTCCGGCTGGAGTGCCTCGACCGCGCCCTCGTCGTGGGTGACCAGGACGACCGCGCCCTGGTAGGTGCGCAGCGCGCCGAGGATCTCCTCACGGCTGGCCGGATCGAGGTTGTTGGTCGGCTCGTCGAGGAGCAGGACGTTCGCGGAGGAGACCACCAGGGTCGCGAGCGCGAGGCGGGTCTTCTCGCCGCCGGAGAGGACGCCCGCCGGCTTGTCGACGTCGTCGCCGGAGAACAGGAACGAGCCGAGCACCTTGCGGACCTCTACGAGGTCCATGTCGGGGGCGGCCGAGCGCATGTTCTCCAGGACCGTGCGGTCCGGGTCGAGCGTCTCGTGCTCCTGGGCGTAGTAGCCCAGCTTGAGGCCGTGACCGGGGCGGACCTCGCCGGTGTCGGGCTGCTCCACCCCGCCCAGCAGACGCAGCAGGGTGGTCTTGCCGGCGCCGTTGAGACCGAGGATGACCACGCGGGAGCCCTTGTCGATGGCCAGGTCGACGTCGGTGAAGATCTCCAGGGAGCCGTACGACTTCGACAGGCTCTCGGCCATCAGCGGGGTCTTGCCGCAGGGCGCGGGCTGCGGGAAGCGGAGCTTGGCGACCTTGTCGGACTGGCGGACGTCCTCGAGGCCGGACAGCAGGCGCTCCGCCCGGCGGGCCATGTTCTGCGCTGCGACCGTCTTGGTGGCCTTGGCGCGCATCTTGTCGGCCTGGGCGTTGAGTGCCGCGGCCTTCTTCTCGGCGTTCTGACGCTCGCGCCTGCGGCGCTTCTCGTCGGCCTCGCGCTGCTGCTGGTAGAGCTTCCAGCCCATGTTGTAGACGTCGATCACGGAACGGTTGGCGTCCAGGTAGAACACCTTGTTGACGACCGTCTCGACGAGGTCGACGTCGTGGGAGATCACGATGAAGCCGCCGCGGTAGGTCTTGAGGTAGTCGCGCAGCCAGACGATCGAGTCGGCGTCGAGGTGGTTGGTCGGCTCGTCGAGCAGCAGGGTGTCCGCGTCGGAGAACAGGATGCGGGCCAGCTCGACCCGGCGGCGCTGACCGCCGGAGAGGGTGTGCAGGGGCTGGACGAGCACCCGGTCGGGCAGGTTGAGCGCGGCGGCGATGGTGGCGGCCTCGGCCTCGGCGGCGTACCCGCCCTTGGTGAGGAACTCGGTCTCCTGGCGCTCGTACTGCTTGAGGGCCTTCTCGCGGGTCGCGCCCTGGCCGGTGGCGATGCGCTGCTCGTTGTCGCGCATCTTGCGGATCAGTACGTCGAGGCCGCGCGCGGAGAGGATGCGGTCACGGGCGAAGACGTCGAGGTCGCCGGTGCGGGGGTCCTGGGGGAGGTAGCCGACCTCGCCGGAGCGGGTGACGGTGCCCGCGGCGGGGATGCCGTCTCCGGCGAGGACCTTGGTCAGGGTGGTCTTGCCGGCGCCGTTGCGGCCGACCAGGCCGATGCGGTCGCCCTTGGCGACTCGGAAGGTGGCGGACTCGATGAGGACTCGGGCGCCGGCGCGCAGCTCGATACCGGAGGCGGAGATCACGGACAGACTCCAGGGCGGATGGGTTGGCGGGATGGGCGGCTGAGGACGTTCCCGCCGTCTAATGCGCGAGGAGAATGGCCATGGGCCAAGTCTAACGGGGCGGTGCAACCACTTTTTCAGCGTCCGGACGGTCGGCGGCGGGGGTACGGGACGCTCCGCCCTCGGCCGCCGACTGCGCTGAGCTGGGACGTCCGGTCGCCGTCCAGCGACGCTCGCGCACAGGGCCGGAGGAGGACCGGTGACCGGTACGCCACGTGACTTACAGCACGCGGGGTCGTCGAAGGGGGCGGGGCGGCGGGGGCGGAGCGGTGCGCGTGAGGTGGGGTGGGGTGGGGTCGATGGGGAGGACGCAAGTGGGCCTCGGCTCGCCCCGGCCCGTGCGGCGCGACGCCGTGCCGGCAGGGTGCCCGACGCTTTCCGTCGCGGCGTTGTCAGTGGGCGGTGCAAGACTGGCCAGCAGCCGGAATTTTCCGGATTTCCGGTGGTGGTCATGGCGCGTTGACACGACAGGGAGTGATGGGCATGGCAGGCACGGGCGGCGGGCATCCGAGTATCTACCCGACGCTGCTGTACGCGGACGCGAAGGCGGCGATCCAGCAGCTGACGGAGGCGTTCGGGTTCACGGAACTCTCGGTGTACGAGAGCGAGGACGGCTCGGTGATGCACGCCGAACTGGTGCAGGGCAACGGCGCGGTGATGCTCGGTTCCAAGGGCCACGGAGGCGTCTTCGACACGGCGATGAAGGACGCCGGCCCCGGCGGGGTGTACGTCGTCGTGGACGACGTCGACTCCCACCACCGTCGCGCCGTGGAGCACGGCGCCGAGATCCTCATGCCCCCGACGGACCAGGACTACGGCTCCCGTGACTACATGGCCCGGGACGCCGAGGGCAACATCTGGAGTTTCGGCACCTACGCCCCCGAGATAGGGGCCTGACGCCGGGGTCTTGGCTCATCCCCCGGTGTGCACCTGGAAGGCCGCCCGCCGTACCGCCTTGGCCAGTGCCGGGTCGGGGTGCGCCGCGGCCAGCGCCACCAACACCTGCACGGTGCGCGGGTGTCCGACGGCCCGCACCTCGTCGAGCAGCGCGGGGACGGTCGGCTGCACCGCCGACTCCAGGTGCCGTACGAGCAGCGGGGCGTCGCCGTGGTCGCTGACGGCGGCGGCGGTGTCGACCCACAGCCATGTGGCCTCTTCCCGGGTGAGGACCAAGTGGGCCTCCTCGGGGTCGGCGCCGTCGTGCTCGGCCAGCCACAGCAGGGCGTAGGGCCGCAGCGTGGATTCCTCGGCCACCGCGCGGACATCGGGCTCGGCCGGGGCGCCGACGACACGCAGCGCCTCGAAGGCGAGGCCGCGCAGCAGTGCGTCCTCGCCACGGGCGGCGTCGAGCAGTTCGGTGACAGCGCTGGAGACGGTGCGGGCGGCGAGCCAGGCGCGGTATTCGGCGCGGGCGGCGTTGGGGCGCAGCTGGGCACAGCCGCGGAGCATGTCCTCGGCCCCCTGCTCGATGTTCCCGGCGGGGCTTTGCGCGGCCACGCAGATCTGCTCCAGCTTGACCCAGACCGCCCAGCTGCCGAGCGGGGTGAGCGTGGCCTGTGCGTCACCGTAGGTGAGGGCGCCGACGGAGGCGAGGGCACGCAGGGCCCAGTCCAGGAGCGGCGCGAGCGGGGCGTCGGCGGGATCCGGCAGGTCCTGGCCGGGTTCGGGCTGGGGGCCGTAGGGGATCTCGCAGCGCTCGGTGCGCAGTTCGGTGACCCGCTGTTCCAGGAGGTCCAGTAGCTGCTCCACGGGGACGGGTCCCGCGGACAGCTGGAGGAAGGAGAGCACCTGAGGCATGGCCGAGACGACCTCGGCGACGGCGGCCGGCTCGTGGTCTGCGGGTTCCGGGCAGGCGAGCGACCAGGCGTCGAAGAGTGCGACCCAGCCACGCAGGACGGCGCTGTCGTCACGGTTCCAGGCGCGCAGCCGCCACCCCGGGCGGGCGCTGTCGCCGTGCACCTCGACGAGACCGGCGAGGCGCGCCGTGTCCCAGTCGGCACGCACCTGAGCCGGAGTCAGGCCCAGGTCGGCGGCGGCCCGTTCGGCGGTCGCACGGGAGAGGGTGCCCTTGCCGTCGGGGTTCGGGCCCTCCCGGCCGGGGCGGAGGGCCGCGTCGGCCCAGTGGGCGACGCGGGCCGCCGGGGCCAGGCCGGAGCGCGCCATTCCGGCCAGCTCCGCGGGGGCGGGCGTGCCCTCCGGCGGGCGTGGTGCGGGGCGGCGCGAGCGCCGCTGGTTCATCGCTCTGGGGGCGGCGGCCAGGGGTCGCGGGCGGACGAGTCGAAGCCTGGAGTCGCGCGGGATACGGGACGTCACGGGTGCAGTCTTCCGGTTGACGGTCCGAAAACCCAAACGGAATGTCACGGCGGGCGACAGGGATGGCCAATGCCGGGCCCTCGCGGGGGCCCCGGGGCCGAGAACAGGCCAGTCGTACGGACTTAAACGGAATGCTCGCGGCCGGGGCCGGCAGCATGCGGGGCCTCTGGCCCGCGCGGGAAACGGACGGTCACATCAGCGGGGTGAGGAAGCGGCGCAGTGCCTCCTCGTAGCCGCTGGGGTCGGCGTTCCACATGGCTCCGTGGGGAGCCTGACGGACCGTGTGGAGGGCGATGAGGTTGGGGCGGGCGGCGGCGAGACGGCGCGAGAACTCCCAGGGGGCCACCGTGTCGTCCGGGCCGTGGACGATCAGGGTCGGCGCGTCGAGCCGGTCGGGGGCGGGGCCCCTGCGGTGGGCGTGCATTCCGGTGCGGCCCTGCGCGGCGCGCACGGCCAGCGGCAGCAGGGCTCCCGGTGTACGGCGGGCCGCGGCGAGCGCGCGCAGCGTCGCCTCCCAGCTGAGCACCGGTGAGTCCAGGACGAGTCCCGAGATGCGCTCGCGCAGCCCCGAGCGCGCGGCGGCGCGCAGGGCCATCGTGGCGCCGGTCGACCAGCCGTGCAGGACGACCTGTTCGGCGCCGTAGCGCACGGCGTAGCGGATCGCGGCGTCCAGGTCGCGCCATTCGGTCTCGCCGAGGTGGTTCAGGCCGTCCGGCGAGCGGGGTGCGCCGAGGTCGCCGCGGTAGGCGAGGTCCAGCACCGGGAAGCGCTGGCGGTGCAGGAACCCCATGATGTTCATGGGGTGTTCGCGGGTGGTGCCGAGGCCGTGCACCGTGATCACCCAGGTGTCCCGCACCCCGGGGACGAACCACGCGGGCAGCGGGCCGAGTTCGCCGGGGATGTCGACGTCGGCGTGGTCGAGGCCGAGGGCGGCGCTCGGGTTGCCGATGTGCACGTTCGGGGTGAGCCACGCCTTGTCACCGGGTTCCAGGACGCCGTGGGTGACGCGTTCCAGACGGCGTACGACGGTGTCGGCGCGGTGCGGAACGGCCTCCTGGACGGGCCCGACCACCGCGTGCATGCCGTTGCCGGAGAGGCCGTAGGTGCCGGGGCGCAGCGAGGCCAGGGACCGGGTCAGGGTGATCTGCCCGGCGGCGGTGCCGTGCACGGTGAGGCGGGGTTCGGTGGGCAGGGGCCGGCCCGGCGGCGCCTTGAGCGCGGCGTCGCTGGCGAACCGGCCGGCGGCGACGCTTGCCGCACCGGCCGCGAGAGCCACGGTGACGGCCGCGGCCGTCGCTTTGACTGTGCGCACGAGTCCAGTGTCCTGGCCGACCCCGCGCGCGGCCAGCGGGAGGACGGCACGGGGTGATGTCCTGCACGGAACTCGCCGTGACGTCCCGTGCGGATTCGGTGTGACGTCCGCCGGAATCCGGCGTGACGCCCGGGGCGGAGCCCGCCTCAGAGCCGGTGTCACACCCCCGGCCGGATCAGCGCCGTCGTCATGGGTCCCCGCAACGCGGCATGAGCGTCCCGCGCGAGCGCACCCGAGCGTGGGGAATGGCGTGCCAGGCGGCGCGCGCCCGGCCGGGGAGGTGCACAGGCTCTCAGCCCAGCTGCCCGTACCCCCGTAGCCGCTCCCCCGCCTCCGCCAGCTGTTCCGGCGACAGCAGCGCCGGGGTGAGGCCCGGTACGGAGGAGGCCATGAGCCACAGCCGGCACATCCACTCCAGCTGGGCCGTGCGGTCGTAGGCCTGGTCCAGGGTGGCGCCGTAGGTGATCGTGCCGTGGTTGCGCAGCAGACAGCCGGAGCGGTCGGCGAGGGCGTGGAGCATGTTCTCGGCCAACTCCTCGGTGCCGTACGTCGCATAGGGGGCAACCCGGACGGGGCCGCCGAGGGCGCCGGCCATGTAGTGGATCGCCGGGAGCTCCGGCACGAGCGTCGAGACGGCCGTGGCGTGCACGGCGTGGGTGTGGACGACGGCGCGGGCGTCGGTGGTGGTGTGGACGGCGAGGTGCATGGGCAGTTCGCTCGTCGGGACGAGGGTGCCGAGCACCTGGCGGCCGTCGAGGGCGACACCGGTGATGTCGTCCGGGGTGAGCCGGTCGTACGGGACGCCCGACGGAGTGACCAGCACGGCATCCCCGACGCGCACCGAGACATTGCCGGAGGTGCCGACGACCAGTCCGTCGGACACCGTGCGACGGGCGGTCGCGACAAGGGCCTCCCAGGCGTGCGTCTCCTCGGGTCGCGCCTGCCTCCGTTGTTGCTCAGCCATGCGGCGATCCTTTCAGGCGGGGCGTCAACCTGCCGCCGGGCGGGGGCACTTTAGGGCGGAAGCCAACCGTCCGGAAGGGCACATATCGGCATACATCCCTCCCTTGTAGTGCTTGGCTGGAGATCAGCAATCTTTCAATGATCTTCCAGTACTCTCTGTGAGTTTCTTCGTGCATGCAGCCATTCCGGGGGGATCCATGGCCCGTGATCGCAAACCGTCCCGTCGTCGCGCCCGCGTGATCGCGCTGTCCGTGGCGGCGCTCACCGTAGGGGGAAGCGCCCTCGCCGAGTTACCGGCCTCGGCTGCGGGCACGCCCAAGGGGCACGACGTCTCCTCGCACCAGAAGAACGTGGACTGGCAGCACGCGAAGGCCAAGGGCGCCCGGTTCGTCTATGTCAAGGCGACCGAGTCCACCGGCTACCGCAACCCGTACTTCGGCCGGCAGTACGACGGCGCTCGTGAGGCGGGCATCATCCGCGGCGCGTATCACTTCGCACTGCCGGACAAGTCGTCGGGCTCGGCGCAGGCGGCCTTCTTCGTGCGCAACGGCGGCGCCTGGAGCGGGGACGGCTGGACGCTGCCGCCGGCGCTCGACATCGAATACAACCCGTACGACAGAAAGCGCCGGTGCTATGGCTTGACCAGGGCGAGGATGGCCGCCTGGATCAGGTCGTTCAGCGACGAGGTGAATCGACTCACCGGCCGCCGTCCGGTGATCTACACGACCGCCCACTGGTGGAACATGTGCACCGGCAGCAGCCGCGCCTTCGGCTCCGACCACGCGCTGTGGATCGCCCGTCACAACGCGGCAGACGCCGGGTCTCTGCCCGCCGGATGGTCGTTCTGGACAATGTGGCAGTACGACAACAGCGGCAGCCTGCCGGGTGATCAAAATCTCTTCAACGGGTCCGCAGAACAGCTGCGGAGGTTCGCCCGGGGCTCCTAGCCGTGCGGCGTCCGGGCCGCGCGGTTCGGCAGAACAGCAACCACCCTTTCCAGACACCGTGCAGCCCGCCCCAGTTCACCTTCCGTTCACCCAGGTTGCCTACGGTCAACCAGCCAATGACCTCGAACGATTGCCTGGGTAAATGGAAAACTTCTCGCTGATCCTCGCGATCGTGGTAGTAACCGCACTCGCGTTCGATTTCACGAACGGTTTTCATGACACCGCCAACGCGATGGCCACGACCATCTCGACCGGTGCACTCAAGCCCAAGGTCGCGGTGGCCATGTCCGCCGCGCTCAACCTTGTCGGCGCCTTCCTCTCCGTGGAGGTCGCCAACACGATCTCCAAGGGTCTCGTCGACGAGACCGGCATACGTCCCGAAGTCATATTCGCCGCCCTGGTGGGCGCGATCCTCTGGAACCTGCTGACCTGGCTCGTAGGACTCCCCTCCAGCTCGTCGCACGCCCTGATGGGCGGTCTGATCGGCGCCACCATCGCCTCGGCCGGCCTCGGCGCGGTCCACGGCGACGTGCTCGTCACCAAGGTCCTGATCCCCGCGATCGCGGCCCCGCTGGTCGCCGGCATCGCCGCGATGCTGGCCACGCGGCTGTCGTACAGGCTGGGCAGGAAGGCCGACGGCAAGGCCTCCGAGAAGGGATACCGCGCCGGCCAGATCGCCTCCGCCGGACTGGTCTCCCTGGCCCACGGCACCAACGACGCGCAGAAGACGATGGGCATCATCACCCTCGCCCTGGTCGCCGGCGGCGCCGTCGCCCCCGACTCCGACCCGCCCGTCTGGGTCATCCTCACCGCGGGCCTCGCCATCGCGCTCGGCACCTACCTCGGTGGCTGGCGCATCATCCGCACCATGGGCAAGGGTCTGACAGACCTTCAGCCGCAGCAGGGCTTCGCCGCCCAGACCAGCGCGGCCACGGTCATCCTGGCCTCCTCGCACCTCGGCTTCTCCCTCTCCACCACGCACTCCGTCTCCGGTTCGGTGATGGGCGCGGGCCTCGGCCGCAAGGGCGGTGTGGTCCGCTGGTCGACCGCGACCCGGATGTTCGTCGCCTGGGGCCTCACGCTCCCGGCCGCCGCCCTGGTCGGCGCTGTCGCCGAGTACGTGACCGGCCTCGGCGCCTGGGGCACGGCACTCGTCGCGGTCTTCCTGGTCGGCTCCAGCGCCGCCATCTGGAAGATCTCCCGCCGCGAGGTCGTCGACCACACCAACGTCAACCACCACGAGGAGCCGGCCGGCGTGGTGACCACGGCAATCGCCGCGGTGGCGGTGCCCCCGACCCACGCCGCCGAGGACCTGTCGGCCACCATCCCGGCCCCGGCGGGCGAATCCGCCCCGTCGACGGCCACCTCCGTCTGAGCCCCGCCCCCGGTTACTAAGGAATCAGCAGCATGAAGATCGACTGGGCAGCTCTCGGCTCCGTCTTCGGGGTCAGCCTCGTGGTCACCGTCGCCCTCGTGGGCCTGTTCACCCTCGGCATCGCCGGCCTCTCCCGCCGCGAGCGGGCGGCCGAACAGGGCGGTTCCGCCGCGCTCGCGGTGACGGGCGCCTATCTTTGCTTCGCGGGGTGTGCCGCCGCGGTGGCGTACGGGATCTCACTGATCGTCGCCTGACCGGCGGCAGCGACTTCACCTGGGGTGCGGGACGGATCGCCGTCCCGCACCCCTTGCTTCTGTGGTGCCTGTGACCCCTCGTGTGTGGGTCTCAGCACACTCTCCCTTCGCAGGTCAGCAGCAAGTTGACGGCCGTTCCGGGCCCATGGTGGACTGCCGGGGCCATGTACGGCGGCAAGAGAGGAAGCCGGTGAGAATCCGGCGCGGTCCCGCCACTGTCACCGCGGTAGTAAGCCCCGGGAGCCAGGAACTCTCACCGCCGGTCTCGTCGAACCAGGGCGTGGACACCCTGAGTGAGGACATATCGCCATGCACGGCTGCCGTTCGATCCTGAGTACGTGGGCCCTGCCCGACCCCACGGCCGGCTGAGCCGATGCGTGCCGATCGCGTCTTCGCGTACGGCGCCGCCGCCGGCCTACTCGGTGATCTGATCCTCGGCGATCCGCGCCGCGGGCATCCGGTCGCCGCGTTCGGACGCGCCGCCGGTGCCGTGGAACGCGTGCTGTGGCGTGACCACCGTGGATACGGCGCGCTGCACACCGCCGTGTGCGTGGGCGGTGCCGTCTCCCTCGCCGCCGTCGCCGCCTCGGCCGTACGGCGCTCCCGTGCCGCCTCCGTCGCGCTCACCGCCGCCGCCACCTGGGCCGTGGTGGGCGGGACCACGCTGGGGCGCGAGGCGCGGGCGGTCGGCCGTGCCCTCGAAGCGGGGGACGTCGCGGGCGCCCGGGCCCGGCTGCCGCATCTGTGCGGGCGTGATCCGCAGGCGCTCGACGCCGACGGGATCGCCCGGGCCGTCGTCGAGTCCGTCGCCGAGAACACCTCGGACGCGGTCGTGGGGGCGCTGGTGTGGGGTGCGGTGGGGGGTGTGCCCGGTCTCGTCGGGTTCCGTGCGGTCAACACGCTGGACGCGATGGTGGGGCACAGGTCGCCCAAGTACCGGCGGTACGGGTGGGCTTCCGCGCGGCTCGACGATGTGGCCGGGTGGCCGGGGGCGCGGGTGACTGCCGTCCTGGCTGTTGTGGCGGGGTCCGATCCTCGGGGGGCGGTGCGGGCCTGGCGGACGGATGCGGGGAAGCATCCGAGTCCCAATGCCGGGCCTGTCGAGACGTCGTTCGCGGGGGCGCTCGGGGTGCGGCTCGGGGGCACGTTGTCGTACGGGGGGCGCATTGAGCATCGGCCCGTGCTGAACGGGGAAGGGCGTGCTGTGCGGGTGGGGGACATCGAGAGGGCTGTGCGGTTGTCGCGTCGGGTGGGGTGGCTGGCGTTGGGGGTGAGTGCGGCCGGCGCGCTGCTGCGGGGGCGGGTCGCAGGGCGCCCGGCACAGCGGTGGGGAGGTCTGTCATGACCGGCGGGGGTCTTCTCGTCGCCGGGACCACCTCCGATGCCGGTAAGAGTGTTGTCACCGCCGGGATCTGTCGTTGGCTGGTTCGGCAGGGGGTCAAGGTCGCGCCCTTCAAGGCGCAGAACATGTCCCTCAATTCGTTCGTCACACGCGAAGGTGCCGAGATCGGGCGCGCGCAGGCCATGCAGGCGCAGGCCTGCCGGGTCGAGCCGGCCGCGCTGATGAATCCCGTGCTGCTCAAGCCCGGTGGCGAGCAGAGCAGTCAGGTGGTGCTCCTCGGCAGGCCCGTGGGCGAACTGAGTGCGCGCGGGTATCACGGCGGGCGGCAGCAGAAGCTCCTCGGGACCGTGCTGGACTGTCTCGCCGAGTTGCGGGGCACGTATGACGCGGTGATCTGTGAGGGGGCCGGCAGTCCCGCGGAGATCAATCTGCGGCGGACCGACATCGTGAACATGGGCATCGCACGCCATGCGCGGCTGCCCGTACTCGTCGTCGGTGACATCGACCGCGGCGGCGTCTTCGCCTCCTTCTTCGGGACCGTGGCCCTGCTCTCGCCCGAGGACCAGGAGCTGGTCGCCGGGTTCCTCGTCAACAAGTTCCGGGGGGACGTCTCGCTGCTGGAGCCGGGGCTGGACATGCTGCACGGGCTCACGGGGCGGCGGACGTACGGGGTGCTGCCGTTCCGGCACGGGCTCGGGATCGACGAGGAGGACGGACTGCGCGTGTCCCTGCGCGGCACCGTGCGGGAGTCGCACGTGGCCCCACCCGTCGGCGAGGACGTCCTGCGCGTCGCGGTGTGCGCGATCCCGCTGATGTCCAACTTCACCGACGTGGACGCCCTCGCCGCCGAACCGGGTGTCGTGGTGCGGTTCGTGGACCGGCCCGAGGAACTGGCCGACGCCGACCTCGTGGTGGTTCCGGGCACCCGCGGGACCGTACGGGCGCTGGAATGGCTGCGGGAGCGGGGACTTGCGGACGCCATCGGACGCAGGGCCGCCGAAGGGCGGCCCGTCCTCGGCATCTGCGGTGGCTTCCAGATCCTCGGTGAGCACATCGAGGACGAGGTCGAGAGCCGGCGCGGGCACGTGGAGGGACTCGGAGTCCTTCCCGTCCGGGTGCGGTTCGCCCGGGAGAAGACCCTCACCCGGCCGACGGGGGAAGCCCTCGGCGAGCATGTCGAGGGATACGAGATCCATCACGGGGTGGCCTCCGTCACCGGAGGGGAACCCTTCCTGGACGGCTGCCGGGCCGGGCAGACCTGGGGCACGCACTGGCACGGCTCCCTGGAGTCGGACGGTTTCCGGCGGGCCTTCCTGCGCGAGGTGGCGGCCGCCGCGGGCCGCCGTTTCGTGCCGGCCCCCGGCACATCCTTCGCCGCGCTGCGCGAGGAGCAGCTCGACCGGCTCGGCGACCTGATCGAACAGCACGCGGACACGGACGCGCTCTGGCGGCTCATCGAGTCGGGCGCGCCGCAAGGACTGCCTTTCATTCCACCGGGAGCGCCCGCATGAGCACAGTGTTGTTGTTGTCGACCGCCGACACGGATCTGCTGGCGGCGCGTGCCTCCGGCGCCTCCTACCGGATCGGCAACCCGACCCGGGTCGACGTCACCGAGGAGCTTCCGGGGCTTCTCGACGGCGCCGGCATCGCGGTCGTACGACTGCTCGGCGGAAAGCGTGCCTGGGAGGACGGACTCGCCGCGCTCAAGGCGTCCGGCATTCCCACCGTGCTGCTCGGCGGGGAGACCGTGCCCGACGCGGAGCTGATGGCCGAGTCGTCCGTGCCCGCGGGCGTCGTGGCGGAGGCGCTGCGGTATCTCGTGGAGGGCGGGCCGGCCAACCTGACCGAGCTGGCGCGATTCCTGTCGGACACCGTGCTGTTGACCGGTGAGGGGTTCGTCGAGCCGCAGAAGATGCCGGAGTACGGCGTCCACGGCGACCGTCCGTACGCCGAGGACCGCCCGACGATCGGCGTGCTCTTCTACCGCGCCCACGAACTCAGCGGCAACACCGCCTTCGTGGACACGCTGTGCGACGCGATCGAGGCGAAGGGCGCCAACGCCCTGCCCGTGTACTGCGGTTCGCTGCGTGGTGCCGACGCCGGGCTGTACGAGCTCCTCGGGAAGACCGACGCGCTGGTCGCCACCGTGCTCGCGGCCGGCGGCACACACGCCTCGCAGGCCTCGGCCGGCGGCGACGAGGAGGCCTGGGACATCGGGGCGCTCGCCGACCTGGACATCCCCGTCCTCCAGGGGCTGTGTCTCACGTCCTCGCACGCCGCGTGGGAGGAGTCCGACGCCGCCCTGTCCCCCATGGACGCGGCGATGCAGGTCGCCATCCCGGAGTTCGACGGCCGCCTCATCACCGTGCCGTTCTCCTTCAAGGAGCAGGGCCCGGACGACGTCCCGGTGTACGTGGCCGACCCCGAGCGGGCCGGCCGGGTCGCCGGGATCGCCGTGCGCCATGCCCGGCTGAAGCACAAGGCGAACGCCGCGAAGAAGATCGCGCTCGTCTTCACCGCGTATCCGACCAAGCACTCGCGGGTCGGCAACGCGGTGGGCCTGGACACACCCGCGTCGGCGGTGCGCTTGCTGGACGCGCTGCGGGACGCCGGGTACTCGCTCACCGAGTACCCGGACAACGGCGACGAGTTGATCCACCGGCTCATCGCGGCCGGGGGCCACGACGTCGAGTGGCTGACCGAGGAGCAGCTGGCCGCCGCGCCCGCGCGGGTCCCGCTCGCCGACTACCGGGCCTGGTTCGACAAGCTCGACCCCGAGCTGCGGGACGGCATGCTGGAGGCCTGGGGGGAGCCGCCGGGCTCCCTCTACGTCGACGGGGACGACATCGTGCTCGCGTCCCTGCAGTTCGGGAACGTCGTCGTGATGATCCAGCCGCCGCGCGGCTTCGGCGAGAACCCGATCGCGATCTACCACGACCCCGACATGCCGCCCTCGCACCACTACATGGCGGCCTACCGCTGGCTGGAGGCTGCGACATCGGAGGGGGGCTTCGGTGCCGACGCGATCGTCCACATGGGCAAGCACGGCACGATGGAGTGGCTGCCGGGCAAGGGTCTCGGGCTGTCGCGCGGGTGCGCGCCGGACGCGGTCCTCGGTGATCTGCCGCTGATCTACCCGTTCATCGTCAACGACCCCGGCGAGGGCACCCAGGCCAAGCGCCGCGGGCACGCCACGGTCGTCGATCACCTCGTGCCGCCGATGGCGCGCGCCGACACCTACGGCGACCTCGCCAAGCTGGAGCAGCTGCTCGACGAGTACGCGCTCGTCTCCGACCTGGACCCGGCCAAGGCGCCGGCCGTGCGCGCCCAGATCTGGACGCTGGTCAAGGCGGCCGAGCTGCACCACGACCTGCATGTCGCCGAGCAGCCGGACGACGAAGAGTTCGACGAGTTCGTCATGCACATCGACGGCTATCTGTGCGAAATCAAGGACGTGCAGATCCGGGACGGGCTGCACATCCTGGGCGGCGGGCCGGTCGGCGAGCCGCGCGTCAACCTGGTGCTCGCCGTGCTGCGTGCCTCGCAGGTGTGGGGCGGGCAGGCGAACGCGCTGCCGGGGCTCAGGGCTTCGCTCGCGCAGCACTTCGGCCTGGTGGAGAAGGAGCTGCTGGCCGAGCCGGGCGCTCCGGTGAAGGTCCCGGTGGAGCTGACGGACCTGGTCGGGGGCCCGTCCCGTACGGCCGCCGACGCGATCGACCTGCTGGAGCAGCTGTGCCGGCGGATCGCGGAGGGCATGGAGTCCCGGGCGTGGGACGTCACGGCCGCGCCCGCGCTCGTGCGCGGCACGCTCGGAGCCGAACTCCCGGACGCCGTCGCCGTGCTGGAGTTCGCCTGCACCGAGGTCGTGCCCCGCCTGGCGAGGACCACGGACGAGATCGGCCACATCCTCAAGGCTCTCCACGGCGGTTACGTCCCGGCCGGTCCGTCCGGCTCCCCCACCCGCGGTCTCGTCAACGTCCTGCCGACCGGCCGCAACTTCTACTCGGTCGACCCCAAGGCCATCCCGTCCCGGCTCAGCTGGGAGGTCGGGCAGTCGCTCGCCGACTCGCTGGTGCAGCGGTATCTGCAGGACACCGGCGCGTACCCGAAGTCCGTCGGCCTCACGGTGTGGGGCACCTCCGCGATGCGTACGCAGGGCGACGACATCGCCGAGATCCTGGCGCTGCTGGGCTGCCGTCCGGTCTGGGACGACGCCTCGCGCCGGGTGACCGGCTTCGAGATCGTGCCCCTGGCCGAACTCGGGCGTCCCCGCATCGATGTGACGGTCCGTATCTCCGGCTTCTTCCGGGACGCGTTTCCGCATGTCGTCGGGCTGATCGACGACGCGGTGCGCGCGGTGGCGGAGCTGGACGAGCCCGCCGGGCAGAACTTCGTGAAGGCGCACGCCGACGAGGACACGGCCGAGCACGGCGACCGGCGGCGCGCGACGGCCCGTGTCTTCGGCTCCAAGCCGGGTGCCTACGGCGCGGGTCTGCTGCCGCTGATCGACGCCCGCAACTGGCGCTCGGACGCCGATCTCGCCGAGGTGTACGCGGTCTGGGGCGGCTACGCATACGGGCGCGGGCTCGACGGGCGGGCGGCGCGCGGGGACATGGAGACGGCGTTCCGGCGGATCGCCGTGGCCGCGAAGAACGTCGACACACGCGAGCACGACCTCGTGGACGCCGACGACTACTTCCAGTACCACGGCGGCATGGTCGCCATGGTGCGCCATCTGACGGGCGCGAGCCCGGAGGCGTACGTCGGCGACTCCGCCGTACCCGACCAGGTGAAGACCCGCACGCTCGGCGAGGAGACCCACCGCGTCTTCCGCGCCCGCGTGGTCAACCCGCGCTGGATGGCGGCGATGCGCCGGCACGGCTACAAGGGCGCCTTCGAGATGGCGGCGACCGTGGACTACCTCTTCGGGTACGACGCCACGGCCGGGGTCGTCGACGACTGGATGTACGAGAAGCTCAGCGCGGAGTACGTCTTCGACGCGGAGAACCGGGACTTCATGAAGAAGTCCAACCCCTGGGCGCTGCGCGGCATCACGGAGCGGCTGCTGGAGGCGGCCGACCGCGGGCTGTGGGCCGAGCCCGACGCCGACACGCTGGAGCGGCTGCGGGCCACCTATCTGGAGCTCGAAGGCGACCTGGAGGGCGACGAGAAGTGAGTACCCCCTTTCCGTTCACGGCCGTCGTCGGCCAGGACGACCTGCGGCTCGCGCTGCTGCTGAACGCCGTGTCCCCGGCGGTCGGCGGTGTACTGGTGCGCGGCGAGAAGGGCACCGCCAAGTCCACGGCGGTGCGCGCCCTTTCGGCGCTCATGCCTCAGGTGGACGTCGTCGCCGGGTGCCGCTTCTCCTGCGACCCCGGCTCCCCCGACCCGGCCTGCCCGGACGGGCCGCACGAGGCGGGGGCCTTCGAGTCCCGGCCGGCCCGCATGGTCGAACTGCCCGTCGGCGCCTCCGAGGACCGGCTGGTCGGCGCCCTCGACATCGAGCGGGCGCTCGCGGAGGGCGTGAAGGCCTTCGAGCCCGGGCTGCTGGCCGACGCGCACCGCGGCATCCTGTACGTCGACGAGGTCAACCTGCTCCACGACCACCTGGTCGACCTGCTCCTGGACGCCGCCGCGATGGGCGCTTCGTACGTCGAACGCGAGGGCGTCTCCGTGCGGCATGCCGCCCGTTTCCTGCTCGTCGGCACCATGAACCCCGAAGAGGGCGAGCTGCGGCCGCAGTTGCTCGACCGGTTCGGGCTGACCGTCGAGGTCGCGGCCTCCCGCGAGCCCGAGCAGCGGGTGGAGGTCGTACGGCGGCGGCTCGCCCACGACGACGACCCGGCCGGGTTCGCGGCGCGCTGGGCCGACGAGGAGGCCGCCGTACGGGCGCGGATCGCGGCGGCACGGGAGCTGCTGCCGTCGGTGCGGCTGGGCGACGGGGCGCTGCGGCAGATCGCGGCGACCTGCGCCGCGTTCGAGGTGGACGGCATGCGGGCCGACATCGTGATGGCCCGGACCGCCACCGCGCTGGCGGCGTGGGCCGGGCGGACCGAGGTGCTCGCCGAGGACGTGCGGCAGGCCGCGCTGCTCGCGCTGCCGCACCGGCGGCGCCGGAACCCGTTCGACGCGCCGGGACTCGACGAGGACAAGCTCGACGAGACCCTGGAGCAGTTCGGGGAGCCGGAGGACGACGACCCGGATCCCGACGGTCCCGGCGGGGGCGGCGGGGGCGGCGGGCAGCCACCGGCACCGGACTCCGACGCACCGCAGGGCGGTGACCCGGGCGCACGCACCGAGGACGGAGAGGGCGGGGAGCCGCAGCCTTCCGGCGCCGGGTCCGGTGAGCAGTCCGCGGTACGGGCCTCGGAGCCCTTCCGCACCAAGGTGCTGAGCGTGCCGGGCCTCGGCGAGGGTGCCGCCGGGCGGCGCTCGCGGGCGCGGACCGAGCATGGGCGGACGACCGGGGCCCGGCGGCCCCGCGGGACGCTCACCAAGCTGCATCTGGCGGCGACCGTGCAGGCTGCTGCGCCGCACCAGCGGGCACGGGGGCGGACCGGGCCGGGCCTGGTCGTGCGCCGGGACGATCTGCGGCAGGCCACGCGGGAGGGGCGCGAGGGGAACCTCGTGCTGTTCGTGGTGGACGCCTCCGGGTCGATGGCGGCACGGCAGCGGATGAGCGCGGTGAAGGGCGCCGTGCTGTCGCTGCTCCTCGACGCCTACCAGCGGCGGGACAAGGTGGGGCTGGTGACCTTCCGGGGGTCGTCGGCCGAGGTGGCGCTGCCGCCGACCTCGTCGGTCGACGCGGCGGCGGCACGGCTGGAGTCCCTGCCGACGGGCGGCCGTACACCGCTCGCCGCCGGGCTGCTGCGGGCGCACGAGGTGCTGCGCGTGGAACGGCTGCGGGACCCCGCGCGGCGGGCGCTGGTCGTGGTCGTCACCGACGGCCGGGCCACCGGCGGCCCCGAGCCGGTCGAGCTGGCCGGGCGGGCGGCGCGGCTGTTCGCGGCCGAGCAGGTCGCCTCCGTGGTCGTCGACTGCGAGTCGGGGCCCGTACGGCTGGGGCTGGCCGGGCGGCTCGCGGGTGCGCTGGGCGGTACGGCGGTGACGCTGGACGAGTTGCGGGCGGACTCGATCGCCGGGCTGGTCAAGGAAGTTCAGGGCAACAGGAGGGCCGCGTAATGCCTCAGGGGCAGCCGAGTGTGGTGCCGGACGACGGGCTGACGACACGTCAGCGTCGTAACCGGCCCCTTGTGGTCGTGCACACCGGGATCGGGAAGGGCAAGTCCACCGCCGCATTCGGGCTCGCGCTGCGGGCCTGGAACCAGGGGTGGCCGATCGGGGTGTTCCAGTTCGTCAAGTCGGCCAAGTGGAAGGTCGGCGAGGAGCGGGCGCTCAGGGTGCTCGGGGACTCCGGGGAGGGCGGGACCGTCGCCTGGCACAAGATGGGCGAGGGCTGGTCCTGGGTGCAGCGCGGCCTGCAGGGCGACAACGCGACCAACGAGGAGAAGGCCCGGGAGGGCTGGGAGCAGGTCAAGCGGGACCTGGCGGCCGAGACGTACCAGCTCTACGTGCTCGACGAGTTCGCGTACCCGATGCACTGGGGGTGGGTCGACACCGATGAGGTGATCTCGGTGCTCCGGGACCGTCCCGGGACCCAGCATGTCGTGATCACCGGGCGGAACGCGCCCGCGGAACTCGTGGACTTCGCCGACCTCGTGACGGACATGTCCAAGGTCAAGCACCCCATGGACGTCGGCCAGAAGGGCCAGAGAGGCATCGAGTGGTGATGTCCGTGATGTCGTCGTCCTCCGTCCCCCGGCTGGTCGTCGCCGCGCCCTCCTCGGGCAGCGGCAAGACCACCGTCGCCACGGGGCTGATGGCCGCGCTCACCGCGCGGGGGCTCGCCGTGTCCCCGCACAAGGTCGGGCCCGACTACATCGACCCCGGGTATCACGCGCTCGCCACCGGGCGGCCGGGACGGAACCTCGACGCGTATCTGTGCGGGCCGGAGCTGGTCGCTCCGCTGTTCCTGCACGGGGCGCTCGGCTGCGATGTCGCCGTCGTCGAGGGGGTCATGGGGATGTACGACGGGGCCGCGGGGGAGGGTGAACTGGCGTCCACCGCCCATGTGGCGAAGCTGCTGCGGGCGCCGGTGGTGCTGGTCGTCGACGCGTCCTCGCAGTCACGGTCGGTGGCGGCGCTGGTGCACGGGTTCGCGTCCTGGGATCCGGAGGTGCGGGTCGGGGGCGTGATTCTGAACAAGGTGGCGTCGGATCGGCACGAGGCGCTGCTGCGGGAGGCGCTGGATTCGGCGGGGGTGCCTGTTCTCGGGGTTCTGCGGCGGGTGGCGCGGATCGGTACACCGTCGCGGCATCTGGGGTTGGTGCCGGTCGCCGAGCGGCGGGCTGAAGCGGTGGACGCCGTTGCGGCGATGGCGGCGCAGGTCTCCGACGGGTGCGATCTGGAGGCGTTGCTGGGGCTGGCGCGGAGCGCGGGTGGGTTGTCCTGTGCGGCTTGGGGTGCGGCTGAGGCCTTGGCTTCTTCGCCCCCTCCGCCCCTTCCCG
Organism: Streptomyces luteolifulvus; assembly: GCF_008806595.1. GTDB lineage: Bacteria > Actinomycetota > Actinomycetes > Streptomycetales > Streptomycetaceae > Streptomyces > Streptomyces luteolifulvus. The sequence goes on from NZ_VZRB01000021.1 coordinate 38,969, forward strand.
TCCCGACCCTCGGGGCTGCGCCCCCGGACCCCCGCTGTCGGCCTGAACGGCGTCGTCCTCAAGCGCCGGACGGGCAGGTGGTTGCCGTTGCCGGTGGAGCGGCCTTCACCTTCTCCTACGCCGAGCACACCGAACTGCTCGCCGCCGCCGGAGCCGAAGTCGTCCTCGTCGATCCTCTCCGCGATGAGCAACTGCCCGACGGCACCCGTGGGTTGGTCATGGGTGGCGGGTTTCCCGAGATGTACGCCTCCGAGCTGTCCGCCAACGAACCCCTGCGCAAAGCCGTCGCCGCCCTCGCGGAGAGCGGTGCGCCCATCGCCGCCGAGTGTGCCGGGCTGCTGTATCTGTGCCGGGAGCTGGACGGGCAACCGATGTGCGGGGTGCTCGATGCCACCGCCCGGATGTCGGAGCGGCTGACCCTCGGCTACCGGGACGCCGTCGCCGTGAGCGACAGTGTGCTGGCGCCTGCCGGGACGCGGATGCGGGGGCACGAGTTCCACCGGACGGTCGTGGAGCCCGGCTCGGGGGCGGCTCCCGCCTGGGGTGTGCGCGCCCCTCTGCGGCGGGTCGAAGGTTTTGTACAACAAGGTGTGCACGCGAGTTATCTGCACACGCACTGGGCGTCCGAGCCCGGTGTCGCCCGTCGGTTCGTGGAGAGGTGCCGGACGTCATGAGCAGCAGGCTGATCGGAGTCGGGGTCGGGCCCGGTGACCCCGAGCTGGTCACCGTCAAGGGCGTCGGGGCGCTGCGCGCGGCCGATGTGGTCGTCGTACCCGTGATGGAGACCGGTGAGCGCGGGCGGGCCGAGGCGACGGTGCTGCACTATGTGCCCGAGGAGAAGGTCGTACGGGTCGTGTTCGCGCTCAACGAGCGCAGCGACCGGGCGCGGCGGGAGGCCGCCTGGGACGCGGCCGGTGAGCGGGTCGCGGGGTTGCTCACGGAGCACGGCTGCGTCGCCTTCGCGACCATCGGCGACCCCAACGTGTACTCGACGTTCACCTATCTCGCGCAGACCATCACCGAACTGGTGCCGGGCACGGTCGTCGAGACGGTACCCGGGATCACCGCCATGCAGGATCTCGCGGCGAGGTCGGGCGCCGTGCTGACGGAAGGGACCGAGCCGCTCACGCTCGTGCCGGTGACGGCGGGGGCCGCGGTGCTCAAGGACGCGCTGGCCGGGCCCGGGACCGTGGTCGCCTACAAGTTCGGGCGGCAGGCCCAGGAGGTCGCCGAGGCGCTGCGGGAGACGGGGCGGATCGACGACGCCGTGTGGGGTTCGGCGCTCGGCCTCACGGAGGAGTCCATCCAGCCGGCCGCCGAGCTCGACGGCGGTCCGCTGCCCTATCTGTCGACGCTGATCGCGCCCGCCCGGCGCGACGGCGGGCGGGGCGGGAAGCTGTGACACGATTCTCCGGATCATCCGGACACGGCCACCACCAGCCAGATGAACGCCGCGCCCGCCACCGTGCACAGCACGGTCGAGCGGGCCGGATGCTCGTGGTGGGCCTCGGGCAGGATCTCGGCGGCGGCAAGGTAGAGCAGTGCGCCGCCGAAGAGGCCGAGATAGCCGCCGAGCAGCTGCTCCGGGATGGTGAGGAACACGGTCGAGGCCGCTCCGACGACCGGTGCCGCCGCGTCCGCGAACAGCATGGCGAGCGCCCTGCGGCGGGCGTTCCCGTACAGGCTCGTGATCGTGTACGTGTTGAACCCGTCGGCGAAGTCGTGGGCGATGACGGCGAGGGCGACCGCCGCGCCCATGCCGCCGTCCACCTGGAAGGCCGCGCCGATCGCCACGCCGTCCATGGCGCTGTGACCGACCATCGCGGCGGCCGCGGTCAGGCCCACCTCGGGCGCGCGACCGTCCACCTCCTCGGCGCCGTGCGCGGCCTGACGGTGGGCCAGCAGGCGTTCCACCAGATGGGCCAGCAGAAAGCCGGCCACGAACAGCAGCAGGGCCGCCGGTACGCCGAAGACCTCGGTGCCGGCCGCCACCAGCGCCTCCGGCAGCAGATCCAGGCCGACCACGCCCAGCATCAGGCCACCGGCCAGACCCAGGACCAGATGACGGCGGTCGGTCACCCGCTGTGCCGTCCAGCCGCCGGCCAGCGTCATCAGGAACGCGCCGAGCGCGACGAAGACCGCCATGTGCCCTTGCTATCGGATCGCACCCCGTTCCCGCACATCCGGCGTCAGCATCCGCACCACCCGTAAGACCTGTTGTCAGAGAGGACCGATTCCCATGGCCGATGCCCCCACCGGCAAGGTGACCTTCGTCGGTGCCGGCCCCGGCGCCGCCGATCTGCTGACGTTCCGTGCCGCGCGCGCGATCGCCGAGGCCGACGTCGTGATCTGGGCCGCGAGCCTGGTGCAGGCGGAGGTCCTCCAGCACGCGCGCGAGGACGCCGAGATCCTCGACTCGGCGGCCATGTCCCTGGAGGACGTCGTCGCCGTCTACCGGCGCGCCCGGGAGGAGGGCCTGCGCGTGGCGCGCATCCACTCCGGCGACCCGGCCCTGTGGGGCGGTACGCAGGAGCAGCTCGACCGGTGCGCGGAGATCGGCATCGGGACGGAGGTCGTCCCCGGTGTCTCCGCCTTCTCCGCCGTCGCGGCTCTCGCGCAGCGTGAGCTGACCATTCCCGAGGTGGCGCAGTCCGTGGTCCTCACCCGGCTCGGCGGCGGCAAGACGCCGATGCCGCCCGGTGAGGAGGTGCGTGAGTTCGCCCGGCACGGCACCACCATGGCGATCTTCCTGTCGGCCGCCCGCAGCGGGCAGCTGGTGCGGGAGCTGCTGGAGGGCGGCTATCCGACGGGCACCCCGGTCGTCGTCGCCTACCAGGCCACCTGGCCGGAGGAGCTGGTCGTGCGGTGCACGATCGGCACGCTGGAGGAGACGGTCAAGGAGCACAAGCTCTGGAAGCACACGCTGTTCCTGGTCGGCCCCGCGCTCGACGCGCAGGGCACCCGGTCGCACCTGTACCACCCCGGTCACTTCCACGGTTTCCGCAAGGCCGACCCCGAGGCCCGCAAGGCCCTGCGTGCCCGGGGCGCGAGCACATGATCATGGTCGTGGGCACGGGGACGGGCGCGGCGCCCGGCGAGGATGAGCTCGCCGGGGCCGAGCTCGTCGTCGGTGGCCGACGGCATCTGGACGCCGTACGGCTGCCGGAGGCCGCCGAGCGGATCGTGCTCGGGCCGCTGGCGCCCGCCCTCGACGCCATGGAGGAGTACGTCGAGAAGGACCGGCGCGTGATCGTGCTGGCGTCCGGGGATCCCGGATTCTTCGGGATCGTGCGGGCGCTGGCCGAACGGTTCGGTTCGCATCGGCTCGATGTCCGGCCGGGGGTGTCCTCCGTCGCCGCCGCGTTCGCGCGCCTCGGGCTGACCTGGGACGACGCGGTGGTGGTCAGCGCGCACGGACGGGAGCTGCGGACGGCCGTGAACGTCTGCCGGGCGCATCCCAAGGTCGCCGTGCTGACCGGGCCCGGCGCCGGGCCCGCCGAACTGGGCGCTGTGCTGGCCCGTACCGCTCCGGGGCGGCTGCTGGTCGTCGCGTCCGCGCTGGGCGACCCCGCGGGCGAGCGCGTGGAGCGGGTCTCTCCCGCCGAGGCCGCGGCCCGTGACTGGGGTACGGCGGTGAGTGTCGTCCTGTGCCTGGACGAGACGCGGATGCTCGGCCCCGTGCGGACGCTCGCGGGACCGGCCGTGGCGCCCGCCCGATGGGCCCTGGACGAGGGCGAGTTCACCCACCGGGACTCGATGATCACCAAGTTCGAGGTGCGGGCGCTGGCCCTGGCCCGGCTCGGACCGCGGCCGGGCGACCTGGTGTGGGACGTCGGCTCCGGCTCGGGTTCCGTGGCCGTGGAGTGCGCGCGTCTCGGCGCCGCCGTCAGCGCGGTCGAGAAGGCCGCGGACGGGGTGGAGCGGATCCGCGCCAACGCCGGTGCGCACGGCGTCGATGTGCACGTGGTGCACGGCACCGCGCCGGACGCGCTGGCCGGACTCGACGATCCCGACGCGGTGTTCGTCGGGGGCGGCGGGCGCGAGCTGCCCGACATCGTGACCGTGTGTGCGCGGCGGGCCCGGCGCGCCGTCGTCGTCGCCATGGCCGCGCTGGACCGGGTCCCGGCGGCGCGCTCCGCCCTGATGGACGCCGGTTTCGACTGCGACGGCGTGCTGTTGCAGTCGTCCCGCCTCTCTCCGCTGCCGGGGGACGTGACCCGGCTCGCGGCGACCAACCCCGTTTTTCTGCTGTGGGGCGTCAGGCCTCACGCCCGTACCGAAGGAGTTGCCCAGTGATCGGCCTCATTTCCGCCACCGCGGCGGGGGCGGCGGCGCGGGACCGGCTGGCCGCGGCGTGGCCGGACCGCACGCGTGTGTACGACGGGCCCGTGGGGGACGCCGTACGGGCCGCGTTCGCGGAGTGCGAGCAGCTCGTGTGCTTCCTCGCCACGGGAGCCGTGGTACGGCTGGTCGCGCCCCTGCTGGGCGACAAGGCGACCGACCCTGGTGTGGTGTGCGTCGACGAGGGCGGGCGGTTCGCCGTGTCGCTGGTGGGCGGGCATGGCGGCGGGGCCAATGAACTGGCCCTTGAGGTCGGCGAGTTGCTGGCCGCCGAGCCCGTGGTCACCACGGCGACGGACGCGGTCGGCGTGCCGGGCCTCGACACGCTGGGGCTGCCGGTGGAGGGGGATGTCGCGGGCGTGTCGCGGGCCCTGCTCGACGGGGAGCCGGTGGCGCTGAAGACGGAGGTGGCCTGGCCCCTGCCGGCGCTCCGGGCGGGCGCGGAGGGGTCGTACACGATCCGGCTGACGGACCGTCTCGTCGCGCCCGCCGAGCACGAGGTGCTGCTCCGGCCGCCCTCGCTCGTCGTCGGCGTCGGCGCTTCGAAGGGTGCCCCGGTCGAGGAAGTGCTCGACCTGATCGAGAGCTCGTTGCGTGAGGCCGCACTCTCCTCCAGGTCGGTCGCCGAGCTCGCGACTGTCGACGCCAAGGCCGGGGAGCCGGGGATCGTGGAGGCTGCTCAGCGCCTCGGCGTCCCCCTGGTCACGTACTCCGCCGAGGAACTGGCCCGGATCGACGTCCCCCATCCCTCCGACGCCCCGCTCGCCGCCGTGGGCACCCCGTCCGTCGCCGAGGCCGCCGCGCTCATGGGCGGGGGCGAACTCCTCGTCCCCAAGCGGAAGTCGGCCGCCCGGCCCGCGATGGCGACCTGTGCGGTGGTCCGGCGTCCGGCGCGCGGCCGGCTCGCGGTGGTCGGACTCGGGCCGGGCGCCCGCGACCTGCTGACGCCCCGCGCGAAGGCGGAGCTGCGGCGCGCCTCCGTGCTCGTCGGGCTCGACCAGTACGTCGACCAGATCCGCGATCTGCTGCGGCCCGGCACCCGCATCCTGGAGTCGGGGCTCGGGGCCGAGGAGGAGCGGGCCCGGACCGCGGTCGCCGAGGCCCGCAACGGGCACGCGGTCGCGCTGATCGGCAGCGGGGACGCGGGCGTCTACGCCATGGCCTCGCCCGCGCTGGCCGAGGCCTCCGACGACATCGAGGTGATCGGGGTACCGGGCGTCACCGCCGCCCTCGCGGCCGGCGCGATCCTCGGTGCGCCGCTGGGCCACGACCATGTGTCGATCAGCCTGTCCGACCTGCACACGCCGTGGGAGGTCATCGAGCGGCGGGTGCGGGCAGCCGCGGAGGCGGACATCGTCGTGACGTTCTACAACCCGCGCAGCCGGGGCCGGGACTGGCAGCTGCCGAAGGCGCTCGCGATCCTCGCCGGGCACCGGGAGCCGGGGACGCCCGTCGGGGTCGTACGCAACGCCTCCCGGCCGGACGAGTCGAGCCGGCTGACGACCCTGGCCGCTCTGGACCCCGGGACGGTCGACATGATGACGGTCGTGACCGTGGGCAACACCGCGACCCGGAACATCGCGGGACGCATGGTGACGCCCCGCGGCTACCGCTGGCAGGAGACCGCGCAGGAGGAGACCGAGTGAACCGCGTCGTCCACCCGATCGAGCAGGAGTCCTTCCGGCGGCTGCGCGCCCGCCTCGACACCTCGCGCTTCCCGCCGCTGACCCGGGCGGTGGTGGAGCGGGTCATCCACTCCGCGGCCGACCTCGACTACGCGGCCGATCTCGTCATGGACGAGGCCGAGCTGGTCGAGGCGCACTCCGCCCTGCACGGCGGTGCGCCCGTGGTCGTCGACGTGGAGATGGTCGCGGCCGGCATCACCCGCCGGGACACCGTGTGCCGGCTCAAGGACGCCAGGTCCGGGCCGGGGCTGACCCGTTCGGCGCACGCGATCCGGCTCGCCTACGAGGAGGTCGGTCCCGGGGCCCTGTGGGTGATCGGCTGCGCACCCACCGCGCTGGAGGAACTCCTCGCCCTGGACGCCGCTCCGGCACTCGTCATCGGCCTGCCCGTCGGCTTCGTCGGGGCGGCCGAGTCCAAGGCCGCGCTGCGGGAGAGCGGACTGCCCGCCGTGAGCAACGTGTCCGAGAAGGGCGGTTCGGCGGTCGCCGCCGCCGCGCTCAACGCCCTGCTGTACCACCCCACTTCGCCTTCCGAGGAGCCATCGTGACCACCCCGCCGCCCGCCCTGCTCATCGCCGGCCACGGCACCCGGGACGACGCCGGGGCCGAGGCCTTCCGCGACTTCGTCCGCGAGCTGGGGCGCCGCCACCCCGAACTGCCCGTCGCGGGAGGCTTCATCGAGCTGTCCCCGCCGCCGCTGGGCGAGGCGGTGACCGAACTGGTGGAGCGGGGCGTACGACGGTTCGCCGCCGTACCGCTGATGCTGGTGTCCGCCGGACACGCCAAGGGGGACATCCCGGCGGCGCTGTCCCGCGAGAAGGAGCGCCACCCCGGCATCTCGTACACCTACGGGCGTCCGCTCGGCCCGCACCCCTCGCTGCTGTCGGTACTGGAGCGGCGGCTGGACGAGGCCCTCGGCGGTGTTGCGCGCACCCCCGACGACCGGGCCGATGTGATCGTGCTGCTGGTCGGGCGCGGGTCGACCGATCCCGACGCCAACGCCGAGGTGCACAAGGCGGCGCGGCTGCTGTGGGAGGGGCGCGGATACGCGGGCGTGGAGACGGCGTTCGTGTCGCTGGCGGCCCCGGACGTGCCGAGCGGCCTGGACCGGTGCGTGAAGCTGGGGGCGCGGCGGATCGTCGTCCTGCCGTACTTCCTGTTCACGGGCATCCTGCCGGACCGGGTCCGGCAGCAGACCGAGGGCTGGGCGCAGGCGCACCCGGAGGTCGAGGTACGGTCCGCGGACGTCATCGGTCCGGAGCCGGAGCTGCTCGACCTGGTGATGGAGCGCTATCGGGAGGCCGTCGACGGCGATCTGCGGATGAACTGCGACTCGTGCGTGTACCGGATCGCCCTGCCCGGCTTCGAGGAGAAGGTGGGGCTGCCGCAGCAGCCGCACTTCCACCCCGACGACGACGGTCACCACCACCACGGACACCACCACCACGGCGGGCACGCACACTCCCATGCGCACTGACGGGCACGATCTGCGGCACCACGGGGACTCCGAGGTGCGTGACGACGGCTCGGCACTGGTCGACCTGGCCGTGAACGTCCGCGCGGACACGCCTCCCGCGTGGCTGCGGGAGTCGATCGCCGCGTCGCTGGGCGAACTGGCCGCCTACCCGGACGGGCGCCGTGCGCGGGCCGCGGTGGCGGCGCGGCACGGGCTGCCGGCGGAGCGGGTGCTGCTGACGGCGGGCGCCGCCGAGGCGTTCGTGCTGCTCGCGCGGGCGCTGAAGGTCCGTCGGCCGCTGGTGGTGCACCCGCAGTTCACGGAGCCGGAGGCGGCGCTGCGGGACGCGGGCCACACGGTCGACCGGGTGCTGCTGCGGGAGGAGGACGGCTTCCGGCTGGACCCGGCGGCCGTCCCCGAGGACGCGGACCTGGTGGTGATCGGCAATCCGACGAACCCCACGTCCGTCCTGCACCCGGCCGCCTCGATCGCCGGGCTCGCCCGCCCCGGGCGGACGCTGGTGGTCGACGAGGCGTTCATGGACGCGGTGCCGGGTGAGCGGGAGGCCCTGGCCGGGCGGACGGACGTGCCCGGACTCGTCGTCCTGCGCAGCCTGACGAAGACATGGGGGCTGGCCGGGCTGCGCATCGGCTATGTGCTGGCGGCCCCGGAGACGATCGCGGATCTGGAGCGGGCCCAGCCGTTGTGGCCGGTGTCCACGCCGGCGCTGACTGCGGCCGAGGCGTGTGTGGGGCCGCGGGCGCTGGCGGAGGCCGCGCACGCGGCGCACCGCATCGCGGCGGACCGGGCCCATCTCGTCGCCGGGCTCGCCGAGTTCGCCTCGTCCGGGCTGCGGGTCGTGGAGCCCGCGGAAGGCCCGTTCGTGCTGGTCCGGCTGCCGGGGGCCGCCGCGGTACGTCGGCATCTGCGCGACCTCGGCTATGCGGTCCGGCGAGGAGACACGTTTCCCGGGCTGAACGAGGAGTGGCTACGGCTCGCGGTGCGGGACCGGGCGACGGTGAACGGGTTCCTGCGGGCGCTGAACGGAGCGATGGCACAGGCACACGGCTGAACGCCAATCCAGCCCGTCCGGCGTTTGAGGACGAGGCCCGTTCAGGGCCGAAGCGGGGGTCTGGGGGCGGAGCCCCCAGGGACGGGACGGGTAGGGGCGGCGGGGGCGAAAACCCTTGAGCGCCCGCTAGCCGACGATCCGCCCGTTCAGCACCACCCGTCGCGGCGCAGCCAGGACCCGTACATCGGCCCGCGGGTCGCTCTCGTACACGACGAGGTCCGCCGGTGCCCCCTCGTCCAGACCGGGCCGGCCCAGCCACCGCCGCGCGCCCCACGTCGTCGCCGACAGGGCCTCGGTCGCGGGGATGCCTGCCGCCACCAGTTCGGCGACCTCCCCCGCCACCAGACCGTGCGCGAGCGAGCCCCCGGCGTCGGTGCCGACGTAGACCGGGATACCCGCGTCGTACGCGGAGCGCACCGTGTCGTAGCGGGTCTCGTGGAGCCGCCGCATATGGGCCGACCAGCGCGGGTACCGGGACTCGCCGCCGTCCGCGAGCCTCGGGAACGTCGCGATGTTGACCAGCGTCGGGACGATGGCGACGCCGCGTGAGGCGAACAGCGGGATCAGGTCCTGCGTGAGGCCCGTCGCATGCTCGATGCAGTCGATGCCCGCCTCGACCAGATCCCGCAGCGACTCCTCGGCGAAGCAGTGCGCCGTCACCCGCGCGCCCAGCCGGTGCGCCTCGGTGATCGCCGCCTCGACCGCGTCCCGCGGCCAGCAGGCGGACAGGTCGCCCAGGTCCCGGTCGATCCAGTCGCCGACCAGCTTGACCCAGCCGTCACCGCGTCGGGCTTCCTGGGCGACGTAGGCGACGAGTTCGTCCGGCTCGATCTCATGCGCGTAGTTGCGCATGTAGCGGCGGGTCCGGGCGATGTGGCGGCCGGCACGGATGATCTTCGGCAGGTCCTCGCGGTCGTCGACCCAGCGGGTGTCGGAGGGCGAGCCCGCGTCGCGGATGAGCAGGGTGCCGGCCTCGCGGTCGGTCAGCGCCTGCTTCTCGGCGACGTCCGCGTCGACGGGGCCGTGGGCACCGAGGCCCACATGGCAGTGGGCGTCGACGAGGCCGGGCAGGGCCCAGCCCTCGACGGTGGGGATGTCGCGGGCGCCGGCGGGACGGTCGTAGGAGATCCGGCCGTCGATGACCCACAGCTCGTCCCGGACGTCGTCGGGACCGACGAGGACCCGGCCCTTCACGTGCAGCACCGCGTGATCGCTCATGTACCGCACCCTAGTCAACCCGGATCCCGCGCTACCGGTCGGCCTTGCCCACCCGGTCCGACGTCTCCTCCTCCACCTCCGCCATCGCGGGGTCGAGGAGGCGGGAGAGGAAGTGCCGGGTGCGTTCGTGGCGGGGGTTGCCGATGACCTGGCCGGGTGTGCCGTCCTCGACGATCACTCCGCCGTCCATGAAGACGACGCGGTCGGCGACCTCGCGGGCGAACGTCATCTCATGGGTGACGACCATCATCGTCATGCCCTCGTCGGCGAGCATGCGCATCACGGCGAGGACGTCGCCCACCAGCTCGGGGTCGAGCGCCGAGGTCGGCTCGTCGAACAGCATGACCTCGGGGCCCATCGCCAGCGCCCGGGCGATGGCGACGCGCTGCTGCTGGCCGCCGGAGAGGGAGGCGGGGTAGGCGTCCGCCTTCTCGGCGAGGCCCACCCGCTCAAGGTTCTCGGCGGCCACCCTCGCGGCCGTCGCCCTGTCGAGGCGGAGCACCCGGCGCTGCGGCAGCGTGAGGTTCTCGGTGACCGACAGGTGGGGAAAGAGGTTGAACTGCTGGAAGACCATGCCGATACGGCGGCGTACGGCGTCGATGTCGACGTCCGGGTCGGTCAGTTCGGTGCCGCCGACGAAGACCTGGCCCTTGGTGGGTTCCTCCAGGAGGTTCACACAGCGCAGCAGGGTCGACTTGCCGGAGCCGGACGGGCCGATGACGCACACGACCTCGCCCTGACCGATCTCCAGGTCGATGCCGCGCAGCACCTCGTTGTCGCCGAACGACTTGTGCAGGTCCTTGACCCGAATCTCCGGTCGGCTCATTTCACGGCCTCCTGGGCCTTCGCCTCCATACGCCGCACGACGAGGCCGAGCGGGATCGTGACCAGCAGATAGCACAGGCCGGCGACCAGGATCGGCGTGGAGTTGGCGGTCGTACTGGCCAGGTCACGGCCGTACTTGGACAGTTCGCGTTCCTCCAGGGTGACGCCGAGGAACAGCACCAGCGAGGAGTCCTTGAACAGCAGGACCAGTTCGTTGGTGAGCGGCGGGAGGATGATCCGGAACGCCTGCGGGATGATGATCGAGACCATCGCCCGCGCGGGCGAGAAGCCCAGCGAACGGGCCGCCTCCACCTGCCCCTTGGGCACGGCCTGGATGCCCGCGCGGATGGTCTCCGCCATGTAGGCGGCGGCCACCAGGCCGAGCGCGAGGGCGACCTTGCCGTAGGTGCCGCCGACGATCTCGGTGCCGGGGAAGGCCAGCGGTACGGCCACGCCGATGAAGATGAAGATCAGCAGGGCGGGCAGACCGCGGAAGATCTCGATGTACACGCCGGCGAGCCACCGGTAGGGGCCCACGGACGACAGTCGCATCAGCGCGATGACCATGCCGAGGGCCAGTCCGACGGCGAAGCCGGACACCGTGTACAGCACGGTGTTCTTCAGCGCCAGCGTGATGACGTCCGGGAACATCTGCCGGGCGATGTCCGCCTGGGCGAACTGGTTCTGCAGCCGGTCCCAGTCGGCCGTGACCGCGAAGGCGATCACGGCGGCGACGAAGACGGCGTACTGGACGCCGCGCGACAGCCTGCGCTTCTGACGTCTGGTCAGGCCCGTTTTCCTGGGCTGGACGGGTGCGTCTGTGGAGGCCATGGGATCAGGATGCCGCGGGCGAGGCCGCGGCCTGGTCGTACGGGCCGATCCACTGCTCGTACAGCTTCTTGTAGGTGCCGTCGGCCTTCGCGTCCGCGAGCGCCTTGTTGATGGCGGCGCGCAGCTCGGTGTTGCCCTTCTTCACCGTGAAGCCGTACTGCTCACCGGTGTTGATGTTGTCGGCGACCTCGAAGGCGTCCGCGTTGGCCTTGTCCTTGAGCCAGCCCTGGACGACCGGGTAGTCGATGACGACGGCCTTGACCTGGCCGGAGCGCAGTCCGTTGAGGACCGCGTCGGAGGACTCGAAGGAGACGGGGTCGAAGCCCTGGCTCTTGGCGTAGTCCTCGCCGGTGGTCTGCGCCTGGGCGCCGAGCTTCGCGCCCTTGGTCTTGACGTCGGCCAGCGAGGTGATGCCACTCTTCTTGTCGACGAGGACGGCCTGGGTGGCGTCGAAGTACGGGTCCGAGAAGTCGACGTTCTTCTTGCGCTCCTCGGTGATGGTCATGCCGGCCGCGGCCAGGTCGCACGCGCCGGAGTTGAGGAACGCACCGGTCTTGAAGTTCTCGAAGGGCGTGTCGAGGATCTCCTGCTGCACGCCCAGGTCCTTGGCGACGAGGTCGATGAGGGCGACGTCGAAGCCCTGCACCTTGCCGTCGATCTCCGACTGGAAGGGCGGGTACGGCAGGTGGGTGCAGGTGGTGAGCTGACCGGCCTTGACGAGCTCGACTCCGCCGGCGGCGGTCTTCGAGCCGCTGCCGCCGTCGTCGCTGGACGTACAGGCGGCCACGAGCACCAGCGCCGCCGTCGCGGTGGTGGCGGCCAGAATGCGGGTCCGGCGCCCGAGGTGCGTGTTCACGGAGAGCCTCCTGTGTGGGAACTATGGGTTCCGATTATAAGGAGAGGTTTGGGTCTCTCAAACCAAACCGATGGCTACGAGGCCCTCCGGCCTAAGAAGTCGCATCCGGGGGCTCCGCAGCGGGGGCGGCCCGGCACGGGGTGCCGGACCGGCCGCGAAGGGCCCGCCGTCGACCCGCCGGCGGCTCGCAGCCCAATTCGGAATTAATTTCCGGAATTCTTTCCGGGGTAGTCGCCCGTTTTCTTCTGCCCGCTTTCCCTCACCCTAAACGCAAAGATTCCGCGACCGTCGACCGGTGTATTTCGGGCAGATCTCATGAGGATTACATGGCTGTGATGCGTTACACACCGAGACCGGTTCGCCCGTTATATGCCGGACAAACCGCCAGCTTTGACACCGCCCTCGCGCGATCACCCGCGCCCGCGCGATAACACACCAGCCGACCGCACGTAACCCTGTTCGGCGATGCAATTTGGAATTTCCCTCGGTAAATTCAATTCGCATGACTGCCGCACAAGCAGACCTGCAGATCGACCGCCCGATGGTGGCGGACGGAGCCGCACTGTGGCGGATAGCCAGGGACTCCGAGGCCCTCGACCTGAACTCGTCGTACAGCTATCTGCTGTGGTGCCGCGACTTCGCCGCCACCTCGGCCGTCGCGCGTGACGAGCGCGGCGAGCCGGTGGGCTTCGTCACCGGTTACGTACGACCGGACCGCCCGGGGACGCTGCTCGTGTGGCAGGTCGCAGTGGACTCGGCGCACCGCGGGCGCGGGCTCGCCGCCGCGCTGCTGGACGGCCTGGCGCTGCGGACCGCCGCCGAGCGCGGGCTCACCGCCGTGGAGACCACCATCACACCCGGCAACACCGCCTCCGAGCGGTTGTTCACCTCGTTCGCCGAGCGCCACGGCGCCCGGGTGGAGCGCGAGGTGCTCTTCGATGCGGGTCAGTTCCCGGACGGGCCGCACGACCCCGAGGTGCTGTACCGCATCGGTCCCCTTTCTCTCACTCCCTCTGCCTGACCCCCACGCAACGAGGAGCGTTTCGTCGTGACCATCACCCAGCCCGACCTCAGCGTCTTCGAGACCCTGGAGTCCGAGGTACGCAGCTACTGCCGCGGCTGGCCCACCGTCTTCGACCGTGCGCAGGGCAGCCGTCTGCACGACGAGGACGGCCACGAGTACCTGGACTTCTTCGCGGGCGCGGGCTCCCTGAACTACGGGCACAACAACCCCGTCCTCAAACGCGCGTTGATCGACTACCTGGAGCGGGACGGTGTCACGCACGGGCTCGACATGTCGACCACCGCCAAGCGCGGCTTCCTGGAGTCCTTCCAGAACCTGGTGCTGCGGCCGCGCGACCTGCCGTACAAGGTCATGTTCCCGGGACCGACGGGCACCAACGCCGTGGAATCCGCGCTGAAGCTGGCGCGGAAGGTGAAGGGGCGCGAGGCGATCGTCTCGTTCACCAACGCCTTCCACGGCATGTCGCTCGGCTCGCTGGCCGTGACGGGCAACGCCTTCAAGCGGGCCGGCGCCGGGATACCGCTGGTGCACGGCACGCCCATGCCGTTCGACAACTACTTCGACGGCACGGTCCCCGACTTCCTCTGGTTCGAGCGCCTGCTGGAGGACCAGGGATCCGGGCTCAACAAGCCGGCCGCCGTGATCGTGGAGACCGTGCAGGGCGAGGGTGGCATCAATGTCGCGCGCCCGGAGTGGCTGCGCGCGCTCGCCGGACTGTGCGAGCGCCAGGACATGCTGCTGATCGTCGACGACATCCAGATGGGATGCGGGCGCACCGGGGCCTTCTTCTCCTTCGAGGAGGCCGGGATCGTGCCCGACATCGTCACCGTGTCCAAGTCGATCAGCGGATACGGCCTTCCCATGTCGCTGTGCCTGTTCAAGCCGGAGCTGGACATCTGGGAGCCGGGCGAGCACAACGGCACCTTCCGCGGCAACAACCCCGCCTTCGTCACGGCCACCGCGGCCCTGGAGGCCTACTGGACCGACGGGTCCGCGATGGAGAAGCAGACCCGGACCCGCGGCGAGCAGATCGAGCAGGCGCTGATCTCCGTCACCGAGGAGAACCTCGCCGACGTCAAGGAGTACCGCGGCCGGGGTCTGGTGTGGGGCCTGGAGTTCCACGACAAGGCCCGGGCCGAGCGGGTCGCGCGGCGCGCCTTCGAGCTGGGGCTGCTCATCGAGACCTCCGGCCCGGAGAGCGAGGTCGTCAAGCTGCTGCCCGCCCTCACCATCACACCCGACGAGCTGGACGAGGGGCTGCGCGTCCTCGCCCGTGCCGTCCGGGAATCCGCCTAGCCAGGAGGAAGTGCACCACCGTGATCGTCCGTTCGTTCAAGGACATCGAAGGCACCGACCGGCATGTGAAGGCCGCATCCGGCACCTGGGAGAGCAAACGCATCGTGCTCGCCAAGGAGCGGGTCGGCTTCTCCCTCCACGAGACGGTCCTGTACGCCGGTACGGAGACGTCCATGTGGTACGCGAACCACATGGAGGCCGTCGTCTGCGTCGAGGGCGAGGCCGAACTCACCGACGACGAGACCGGGCAGAAGTACACGATCACGCCCGGGACCATGTACCTCCTCGACGGGCACGAGCGGCACACGATGCGGATCAAGGAGGACTTCCGCTGCATCTGTGTCTTCAACCCGCCCGTGACCGGACGGGAGGACCACGACGAGAACGGCGTCTACCCCGTGCTCACCGAACCCGAGGAGGTGTGACATCACCATGACCACCACCGTCACCGATCTCTACCCCAGCCGCGGCGCCACCGAGGTGTCCGTCCCCCGCCAGGACCCGGTCGTCTGGGGTGCCCCCGACACACCCGGCCCCGTCCCGGCCGCCGACCTGCAGGCGTACGAGCGCGACGGCTTCCTCGCCGTCGAGCAGCTCATCACGGCTGCCGAAGTCGCCGTGTACCACCAGGAGCTGGAGCGGCTCGTCACGGATCCCGCCGTGCGCGCCGACGAACGGTCGATCATCGAGCCGAAGTCCAAGGAGATCCGCTCCGTCTTCGAAGTGCACCGGATCAGCGAGGTGTTCGCCTCCCTGGTGCGCGACGAGCGGGTCGTCGGGCGGGCCCGGCAGATCCTCGGCTCGGACGTGTACGTCCACCAGTCGCGGATCAACGTCAAGCCGGGCTTCGGGGCCAGCGGCTTCTACTGGCACTCGGACTTCGAGACCTGGCACGCCGAGGACGGTCTGCCGAACATGCGGACGGTGTCCGTCTCGATCGCGCTGACCGAGAACCACGACACCAACGGCGGGCTCATGATCATGCCCGGCTCGCACCGCACGTTCCTCGGATGTGCGGGGGCCACGCCGAAGGACAACTACAAGCAGTCGCTCCAGATGCAGGACGCGGGCACGCCGTCGGACGAGGCCCTGACGGCGATGGCCGGCGAGTACGGCATCAAGCTGTTCACGGGGAAGGCCGGTTCGGCGACCTGGTTCGACTGCAACTGCATGCACGGCTCCGGGGACAACATCACCCCGTTCCCGCGCAGCAACGTGTTCATCGTGTTCAACAGCGTGGAGAACGCGGCGGTGGAGCCGTTCGCGGCACCGGTGCGCCGACCGGAGTTCATCGGGGCACGGGACTTCACGCCCGTGGGGTGAGTACTGGTCCGGGCGGCGTCATCGGCGATGGGTGTTTCACAGCCACGCCAGTGACGCCGCCCGTTCCAGTACGTTCCGTACGGCGTCCTCGTCACCGGTGGCCCCGCGCGGGACCTCGTCGGGCGAGTACCGGCCGCCGACCAGAAGGCAGAAGTCGACCGGGTCCAGGGTGAGTTCCGCCTGTACGGGCTCGTCCGCGGAGCCCAGCACCCACTCCTGGCCGCCGGTGACCGCGAACAGCACCGGCGGGGCGGCGGGCCCGAGGGCCGCGCCGAGGATGCGGACGGCCAGGCGGACCAGCTGCTCCAGGTGCTCCTCGGGCGGCGGCGGGACGGTCAGTCCCAGGGCACGGCCGATGTCGTCGCTGTGGATCCACACCTCGAAGGCGCGCACCACGAAGTGGTCGGCGACCGGCAGCCGTACCCCCATGAGCGTCACCGCGCGCGCGGCGAGCACCGGATCGCGGGCCTCGGGCGTGGCCAGCAGCGCGCCCGCCTGCGCGGCCCAGTCGGCGACGGTCTCCTCGCAGCTGCGGCCGTGCTCCTGAGCGATGACTTCGGCGGTCCGCCGGTTCCAGGCCGCCTCCCATCCCTCACCGTCCGTGACCGGGGCGGGTGGCACCCGTCCGCCGGCGCCCAGCTGCCCGGCGAGCGGCTCGTCGGCGGCGATGAGGTGGGCGACGGTCGCGTGCACGTCCCAGTCGTGCACGACGGGGGTGCCCCAGCGGCCGTCCGCCTCAAGCAGCAGTGCCTTCAGGCCGGCTACGGCGGCGGCGTAGGGGGCCGCGTGCGCGGCCACGCGGGGGGCGGCGGGGCGGGCGCGCAGGGCGAAGGACACCGCGCCGTCGCCGATGTGTGACCGCCCGCCGTTCTCCGGCGGCCCCTCCAGCTGCCGTACCGTCTCGCGCAGCCGGGCCGCCTCCGCGGCGCAGCTCTCGCACTCGGCGAGATGCGGCGGGACCGTCTTCTCCTCGGCGGGCGACAGCGCCCCGAAGGCCCAGGCGGCCAGCAGCTCCCGTACGACCTCGTGGTCGTCGCTCACGGCGCACCGCCTCCTTTCCCGGGTCCTCTCGCCATCATGCGCCCTTTTCCCACGCGGGGTCGGGCGGGTCGGGCACTTCCGCCAGGGTCGCGGCCAAATTGCGCAGGGCGGTGCGCAGCCGGGTCTTGGCGGTGCCCTCCGGGATGCCGAGTTCGACGGCGGCCTGCCGGTAGGTGCGGCCCGCGAAGTAGGCCAGGTGCACCACCTCCCGCTGCGGCTGCGGGAGTTCGGCGAGGGCCGAGTGCAGCAGCAGGGAGCGTTCCCGGTCGACGACCGTCTGGTCGGGGCCGGGAGAGGCGTCCGGGATGGCGTGCAGCGCGCAGTCGTCGGCGCGGGCGTCCTTGCGGTGCCGGGCCTCGCTGCGCACCCAGTCCACGGCCCGCCGGTGGGCGAGCATGGACAGCCAGGTGCGCAGCGAGCCGCGGCGCGCGTCGAAGGCGTACGGTCTGCTCCACAGCTGGGCGAAGACCTCCTGCGCCACGTCCTCGGCGGCGGCCGGGCTGCGGGTGACGCGCGCGGCGACTGCCCGCACCAGTCCTCCGTACGCCGTGTACGCCTCGGCCAGCGCGGACTCGTCGCCGTACACCAGCCGCCGGTGCAGTTCCGCGTCGGCGGGCGGATGTACGGACGTCCTGCCCGTGGTCTCCACCGGCACCACCACCCCTGGTGCCCTTCCTAGCGTCCCCGCCGGGCCCGCGCCAGTGGTTCACGTGGACAGGACGTCCAGCAGCCGGTCGACGTCCTCGGGCGTGTTGTACAGATGGAAGGCGGCGCGCAGATTGCCCGCCCGGTCGGACACCTCGACTCCCGCCCTGCTCAGCCCGGGCTGCCGGTGGCCGAGTCCGGGCACGGAGACGATCGGCGAGCCGGGTGACGGGACCGGTTCTTGGCCAAGGCTGAGCAGACCGTTGCGGAAGCGGTCGGCCAGGGCGAGATCGTATTTACGTACGGCGTCCAGGCCGAGCTCCTCCAGCAGGGCGAGGGAGCGGCGGGCGCCGGCGTACGAGAAGAGAGCGGGGCTCTCGTCGAAACGCCGGGCGGAACGGGCGAGTTCCTCGACCGGGCCGTAGCAGGCGTCCCAGGGGCGCTCCCCCGCCACCCAGCCCGCGAACAGCGGGGTGATGCCGCCGAGGTCCTCGGGAACGGTCAGGAAGGCCACGCCGCGCGGGCAGAACAGCCACTTGAAGGCGACGGAGGCGACGTAGTCGTAGGCGCCCGCGTCGAAGTCCAGCCAGCCCGCGGCCTGGGACGCGTCGATGTAGGTACGCACCCCGTACTCGTGCGCGGCCGCCCGGATCGCGGGCAGGTCGGCGATCCGGCCGTCGGCGGACTGGGCGGCGCTGACGGCGACGAGCGCCGTGCCGGGCCGTACGGACTCGGCGATCCGCTCCAGTGGGACGGTGCGCACCTTGAGGTCGCCGCGGACGTGGAAGGGGTTCACCACCGAGCTGAAGTCGCCCTCGGCGGTGAGGACTTCGGCCCCCTCCCGCAGACCGGAGGCGATCAGCCCGCTGTAGACGGCGACCGAGGCCCCCGCCGCCACCCGGTCGACGGGCACATGGGTCAGCCGGGCGAAACTGGCGCGGCCGGCCTCCACGTCCGCGAACATGTCCGTGGGCTGCCCGGCGGCCGCCGCCTGGACGGCGATCCGCATGGCGTCCACGGTGCGGGCGGGCAGCAGCCCGGTGCTCGCGGTGTTCAGATAGGTGTTCTTCGGGGCGAACTCGGCACGGACGAGGCTCTCGAAGGTCTCCATGGGTCCACTGTGGGGCCCTGTGGACTCCCCGTCCATTGCTAATTTTTACGCGATTTCACCAAGGACTGCTTATAGATCCCCGACGACCTGCGCGTTTCAGTGCTGCGGCACCGCGCACCCGTCGGGGCCGCAGGCCTCGGCGCCGCCGTCCTCGACCAACTGCAGCGGCGGCCGCTCGCCCCATGCCTGGGTCAGCGCCTGCGTGAACACCTCGGCGGGCTGGGCGCCGGAGACGCCGTAGGTGCGGTCGAAAACGAAGAACGGCACGCCGCCCGCGCCCAGTTCCGCCGCCTCCCGCTCGTCGGCGCGGACCTCGTCCGCATAGGCGGCCGGGTCGGCGAGCACCTTGCGGGTGGCGTCGGCGTCCAGCCCGGCCTCGACGGCCAGCTCCACGAGGCGCTCGTCGCCCTCGGAGAACACCGACCGCTCCTCGGCGAAGTTCGCCCGGTACAGGATCTGGATCAGCTCGTCCTGCCGGCCCTGCTCCTTGGCGAAGTGCAGCAGTCGGTGCATGTCGAAGGTGTTGCCGTGGTCGCGCCCGCTCGTGCGGTACGCCAGGCCCTCGGCGGCGGCCTGCACACCCAGGTTCTCCTCGCCGGCCCGGGCCTGCGCCTCGCTCATGCCGTATTTCCGGGTGAGCATCGTGATCACCGGCTGGATGTCGCCCTTGGCGCGCCCGGGGTCCAGCTCGAAGGAGCGGTGCACCACCTCGACCTCGTCACGGTGCGCGAAGGCCTCCAGGGCCTTCTCGAAGCGGGCCTTGCCCACGTAGCACCAGGGACAGGCGATGTCCGACCAGATCTCGACGCGCATGCTCTCGGCTCTCCAGCTCGTACGGGTACGGAGGCGCTCTCCGTCAGGTACGTGAACGTTCAAGCAGCCGGGTTCATTCCGCGGTCACCGCATACCGCAGGTACAGGTGGTGATCCCCGCCGACGGGCGGGTTCTCCGGGTCGGGGACCCAGCCCTGGCGGGCGTAGAAGGCCTGGGCCCGCCGGTTGCCGACATGCACGTCGAGCACGGCCGTCCGCCGCCCGTCGGCCTGCCACTGCTCGACACAGGCCGTGTGCAGGGCCGTACCGACGCCGGTGCGCCAGTGGCCGGGGTCGACATGGAACTGGAACAGCTTGACCGTTTCCGCCGGGGCGGCCTGCGGGGTGCGGAAGGAGGCGATGCCCACGAGACGTCCGTCGCGCACCGCGCACAGGACCTGTCCGCCGGGGCGCTGGATGGCCTCGGTCCATCCGGCCGGCCAGTCGACGCCGTCGTCGGGCAGGCCGTCCGGGTAGTACGTGGAGCGGGCGCGCGCATGCAGCTCGGCGACCGCCGGGGCTTCCGCGCGCAGGGCGGTCCGGATCACCAGGGTCGCAACGGTCCGATGCGCTTTGATCATGCACCCGAGGACGTGCCCCGGACGGCCGTGGTTCCCCGCCCCGGACGTCAGCTTCCGTCGTCAGCTTCCGTCCCGCAGGTCCTTCGGCCAGTTCGGGCGGAACTCGATGTGGTCGTACGTCACGACACACCCCTCCCCCATCGGCGACTGCGTCATGAAACCGACCAGGGCGGCGCCGCTCTCCTTCTCGCCTCCCAGGGTGAACAGGCGGACGAACGTCCAGCGCTCACCGTCGCGGGAGGCGTGGCAGGCGAAGGCGCGGCCGGTGCGGCTGATCCGGAGCCAGACGGAACTGCCGTCCACGGTGAAGGAGTTGGCGTCGTCGGAGTGCCCCCGGGTGACCACCGTGCAGACGGTGGGCACCTCGGGGGAGTATTCCAGACAGAGCTTGGCCCAGGCCCGTTCGCCGACATGGACGTAGAGCACCCCGGCGTCGAAGGCCGCGGCGAACCCCACCGTGACCCGGGCGATCAGCTGGAAGTCCCCCTCGGGCGCACCGAGCAGCCGCGGCGCGTCGGAGGCCGGATCGAGCCCCTCGTCGGTGGGCGGCACAAACCGGTCCTGCCGGGGCCCGGCCCACCCGGTGAGCATCCCGTCCTCGTAGGACCAGTGCCCGTCGGGCCCATAGGTACGAAGAGCGAAGGGCAGTTCGGGAAGTTCGAGGTCCATCGAGTGAGTGTCTCAGGCCCGGGTGAGGTTTTGCGCTACCGCTCCAGCCGCCCGTTGAACCGCCGAGGCAGCCCCAGCGGATTCTCGTCGCGAAGCTCAGCCGGCAGCAGCGCCTCGGGCGCCCCCTGATACACAACGGGCCGCAACCACCGCTCGATCGCCGTACCCCCCACCGAAGTCGACGTGGACGTCGTGGCCGGGTACGGCCCACCGTGATGCTGCGCCGGAGCCACAGCCACCCCCGTCGGCCATCCATTCACCAGCACACGCCCTGCCAGCGGCGTGAGCTCGGCCAGAATCTCCGCTCCACGCCCCTCGCCGGCAGCCTCCTCCGCCGACAGATGAACCGTCGCGGTGAGATTGCCGGGCAGCCGGTCCAGGACACGCTTGACCTGAGCCTCGTCCGCATAGCGGGCCACGACGGTGACCGGCCCGAAGCACTCCTCCAGCAGCAGGTCGTACGCCCCCTCACCGGCCAGCTTCTCCGCAGCCACCGTGAGGAAGCCCGCGCTCACCGTGTGCTCGCTCCCCGCCCCCGGCGTCACCGGCGTCTCCACGTCGGGCAGTTCCGCCCGCTCGGCCACCCCGGCGATGAAGTTGTCCCGCATCCGGTGGTCGAGGAGCACCCCCGCCTCCGTGTCGCTCACCGCGTCCGTCAGGGACTTCACCAGCCGGTCGCCGGCCGCGCCCGCAGGGGCCAGCACCAGCCCGGGCTTCACACAGAACTGGCCGACGCCCAGCGTCATCGAACCCGCCAGCCCCTTGGCGATCGCCTCCGCCCGCTCGGCAGCGGCCGCCTCGGTGACGACCACGGGGTTGAGGGACCCGAGCTCGCCGTGGAACGGGATCGGCACCGGACGGGCCGCCGCCGCGTCGAACAGGGCCCGCCCGCCACGGACCGAACCGGTGAACCCGGCGGCGGCGACGAGGGGGTGCCTGATCAGCTCGATGCCCGCCTCGAGGCCGTGCACGAGGCCCACGACGCCCTCGGGGATGCCGTGCTCGGAGGCGGCCCGGCGCAGGACCACCGCGACCAGCTCGGACAGGGCCGGGTGGTCCGGGTGGGCCTTGACGACGACGGGGCAGCCTGCCCCGAACGCGCTCGCGGTGTCGCCGCCGGCGACGGAGAAGGCGAAGGGGAAGTTGGAGGCGGAGTAGACGGCGACGACGCCCAGCGGCACCTTGTAGCGCCGCAGGTCCGGGATCGGCGGGGTCGCGGTGTCGTCGGGGTGGTTGATGGCGACGTCGAGGAACGCGCCCTCGTCGACGATGTCCGCGAAGGCCCGCAACTGGTAGCAGGTGCGGGCGAGTTCACCGGTCAGCCGGACCGGACCGAGCGCGGTCTCGGCGTCGGCGGCCTCGACGAGCTGGTTCCTGGCCCCTTCCAGCCGGTCGGCGGCGGTGCGCAGGAACGCGGAGCGGACCGTGCGGTCGGCGAGCGCGCCGCGCGCGTCCTGCGCGGCGCGGACGGTGGTGTCCACCTCATGGGCTGTGGCCTCCACCGCAACCTGTTCGCGCTGCTTCCCGGTTCGTGGGTCGACACTCCAGACTGGTGCTGCTGCCACCGCGGGGTCCCTTCCGCTTTGAATGCCGTATGCAATGCCGCAGTTTCCGGGTCGTCCATCAGGGCTGTTCGATATGCTGAACACTGTCTCTGATGATGAATACGCTCGGAGACTATTTCCCGGCGAACGAAGGGGTCAAGGGCGATGTCGGCAGGCGGGACGGGGGGCGGGGCGCAGGTCAAGTCCGCGGTGCGGACGGTCGAACTGCTCGAGTACTTCGCCGGACGCCCGGGCATGCACTCCCTGGCGGCGGTCCAGGAAGCGGTCGGTTATCCCAAGTCCAGCCTCTACATGCTGCTGCGCACACTCGTGGAACTCGGCTGGGTGGAGACGGACGCGACGGGCACGCGGTACGGCATCGGCGTACGGGCGCTGCTCGTCGGCACCTCGTACATCGACGGCGACGAGGTGGTCGCGGTGGCCCGGCCGACGCTGGACCGGCTGTCGGACGACACCACCGAGACCATCCACCTGGCGCGGCTCGACGGCACGAACGTCGTCTACCTGGCCACCCGCCAGTCCCAGCACTACCTGCGCCCGTTCACCCGCGTGGGCCGCCGCCTGCCCGCGCACTCGACCTCGCTGGGCAAGGCGCTGCTGAGCACCTGCACGGACGAGCAGGTCCGCAAGATGCTGCCCGAGACCCTCCCCGCCCTCACCGAGAACACGATCACGGACCGGGAGAAGCTGATCGAGGAGCTGCACCAGGTGCGGGAGCAGGGCTTCGCCGTCGACCGTGAGGAGAACACGCTGGGCCTGCGCTGCTTCGGTGTCGCCATCCCCTATCGCACCCCGGCCCGCGACGCGATCAGCTGCTCGGTCCCGGTGGCACGGCTGACCCCCGCCCATGAACAGATGGTGAAGGACGCCCTGTTCGACGCCCGTGACCGACTGACGCTCGCCACCCGTAGGCTCTGAGGCATGGATGTCACACTGCGCGAGGTCCACGACAGCGATCTGCCGGTCTTCTTCCGGCAGATGAACGATCCGGAGTCGCTCAGGATGGCGGCCTTCACCGCCGAGAACCCGGCCGACCGGGAAGCCTTCGACGCCCTGTGGAAACGGATCCGGTCCTCGGACGACATCGCGCTGACGATCCTGGCCGACGGTGACGTGGTGGGGAGCGCGGCGGTGTACGGGGAGCCGGGCGAGAGGGAGGTGACGTACTGGGTGGACCGCGCGTACTGGGGTCGGGGCATCGCCACCGCCGCGCTGCGCGGACTGCTGGCCGAGGTCCCCGAACGCCCGCTGTACGCCCGGGCGGCCGCGGACAACGAGGCGTCCCGCCGCGTCCTGGAGAAGTGCGGTTTCCGGCTCTCCGCGCAGGCCAGAGGGTATGCGAACGCACGCGGCGAGGAGATCGACGAGGTCGTGCTCACGCTGCAGGGCTGAGCCGCCCCTCCCCCGTCCGGCGGAGCCGGATCATCGCGGTGCAGGACGTGTCCGACCGGGCGCGTGCGGGAGCGTGCACGTATGACGCAGTCACTCTCACCCACCGCCGGCACAGTCGTGCTCAGCCCCTCCCGCCGTGTGGTGCGGGCCGTTGCCGTTGCCGCCTGTCTGCCCTACCTCGGCCTCAAGATCGCCTGGATCGCCGGGAGCCACGTCGGGATCCCGGACGGCAGCTCGCTGCTGGAACACCGTACGACCATGGCCGTCGCCAACAGCGTCACCGTGCTGATGGACGGGGCCGTGATCGTGCTGGCGCTGGTGCTGACAAGGCCGTGGGGCCTGAGAACGCCCGCGTGGCTGTTGGCCTTCCCCGTGTGGGTCGCCACCGGACTGCTCGCGCCGATCATGGCCGGGTTCCCGCTGCAGCTCCTCGTGAAGACGCTCGGCGCGAGCGGGCACCGGGCCGCCGGCCCGGGACGTGAGCCGTTCCTCGACGCGTGGGTGTTCGGGGTGGTGTACACCGGGTTCATCGTGCAGGGGCTCTCCCTCGGCGCGCTGTTCGTGCTGTACGCCCGGGACCGGTGGGGGTGGCTGTGGCGCGGGCGCGTGTGGGAGCTCCCCCGGGGGGCCGTCGGACCCGCACAGCGCGCCACCGCCGTCGCCGCCGCCGTGCTCTCCCTGCTTCCGCTCGCTCTCCATCTGCTGTGGGCCTGCGGCGGCACCGCCGGTCTCAGCGACGGCCGGGCCGCCGACCGGACCGCCGACTTCTACGTCCTCCAAGCCGTATACGTCGTCTTCCTCGTCGCGGCCGTCACCGGCGGCTGGCTGATCGCCTTCCGGCGCGGGCGCGCCCTGCCCGTCAAGGTGCCGCTCGCCGCCGCCTGGGTCGGCTCCGGGGCGGTGGCCTGCTGGGGCGGCTGGCTGTCGCTGGTCTCCCTCGGCGGCGTGGACGACATCGCCGACCGCCCGACACAGCTCATGAACCTCGCCTACGCTGGCGAGGTGATCGTCGGCATCCTCGTGGCCACCATCGGCGCCTACTTCTTCGCGGAGCGGTCCGCCCGGGCTCCGCAGCCGTCGGCGTGAGGGGGTTCGCCCGGTTCCTGTTCGGCCGGCGGGCACGCCTGCGCTGGATCCATCTGATCCTCGGCGGCGCGCTCGCCATGCCGTACGTCTTCGTCGGCGAGGTCGTCCTCGGGACGGCCACCGGCGCAATGGACTTCGGTTCCTCCCCCCTGCAACTCGCCTCCTTCGCCTTCGGGTTGCCGGTCGCCGCCCTGACCTCGCTCTTCCCACTCACGCGTCCCCTGGAGGCCGGGGCCGTGCGGTGGCTGTGCGGGGTGGACGCCGACCGGCTCGCCTACGGGCCCGCGCGCACCCGGGCCGCGAAGGGGCGTACGGCGGCCTGGTTCACGCTGCATCTGGGGCTCGGCGGGGTCATCTCCGGGATGTCGCTGGCCGTGCCGCCGTTCGCGGTCGTGCTGATCGTGCTGCCCCTGTTCGCCCGGCTGCGGGGAATCGGGGGGTGGCTGCCCGAAGTCATGGACCACACCTGGGCGTTGGCGCTCGCGCCGGTCGCGGGCGTCGCGATGCTCGTCGCGCTGGCCGGATGCGCGGCAGGGGCCGGCGCCCTGCTCGCCCGCTGGGCGCCCCCGCTGCTCGGGCCCGCTCCCGAGGACCGGCTCGCGGCGGCCGAGGCGCGGGCCGCCGAACTCGCCGTACGCAACCGGCTCGCGCGGGAGCTGCACGACTCCGTCGGCCACGCCCTGAGCGCGGTCACCCTGCAGGCCGGCGCCGCCCGCCGCGTCCTCGGCAGCGACCCCGAGTTCGTCCGCGAGGCCCTCGCCGCCATCGAGGAGACCACCCGGCGGACGGTCGGTGAACTGGATGCCGTCCTCGGCGTGTTGAGGGACGGCGACACTCCTGGTACGGCGCCCGCGCCCACGCTCGCCGCCGACCTCGACGGCCTGCTGCGACGCGTCGGGGCGGGCGGGCCGCGGGTGACGGCCACGGTCGACGCCGACCCCGCGACGCTGCCTCCCCTCGTCTCCCGCGAGGCCTACCGGATCGTCCAGGAAGGGCTGAGCAACGCCCTCAAACACGCGGGTGACCAGGTCGCCGTGACGCTGCGGATCGAGGTCGTCGGTGAGCACCTGGAGATCACGGTCGAGAATCCCCTCGGCGATGCCGCCGCGTACCGCCCCGGCGGAGGCCACGGTCTGCGCGGCATCGCCGACCGGGCCCGGCTGCTGGGCGGCTCGGCCGAGGCGGGGGCGTCCGGAGGAGCGTGGCGCCTGAACGTACGACTGCCGATGAAGGGACCCGCATGACCACCGGCCCGACCACCACGGGGGAACCCGCGTGACCCGCCCACCGATCCGCATCGTCCTCGCCGACGACGAGCGCCTGGTCCGCACCGCCCTGCGGGCGATCCTGTCCGCCGAGCCGGATCTGGAGGTCGTCGGTGAGGCGGCGACCGGGGCCGAGGCCGTGTCCGTCGTCCGGGACCTCGGGCCCGACGTGGTCCTCATGGACGTACGCATGCCGGAGACGGACGGCATCCGGGCCACCGAGCAGATCCTCGCCACGCTCGACGAGCCACCCCGGATCGTCGTCGTCACCACCTTCGAGAACGACTCCTACGTGTACGACGCGCTGCGCGCCGGAGCCGCCGGTTTCCTGCTCAAGCGGGCGGAGGCCGACCTGCTCGTCCAGGCGGTGCGGCTCGTCGTGCGCAGCGACAGCCTGCTGTTCCCGTCGGCCGTGCGGGCGCTCGCCGCCGAGCACGCGCGCGTGTACCCCGCGCCGCCGGCCTGGATCGCGAGGCTCACCGGACGCGAGAGCGAGGTCCTGCGTCTCATGGCGGCCGGACTGACCAACGCGGAGATCGCCCGGCGCATGGAGGTCGGCCCCGCCACCGTGAAGACGCACGTGGCCGCTGTCCTGGCGAAGACCGGCACCCGCGACCGCACCCAGGCGGCGATCGCCGCGTACGAGGCGGGGTTCATGAAGACCCGATGAGAAACCGGGCCCAAGGGAACGAATCCCTCGGACCCGGTCGTCTTGCAGAGCGCAATGAACAACACGATCAGGCGCGCTTCCGTCTTCACACTGCTCCTGGTGTTCGCCCTGCTGGTGCGGGCGACCTGGGTGCAGTTCTACGAGGGTCAGGCGCTCGCGGACGACAAGGACAACCGGCGGGGCGCGATCGCGACCTACGCGGAGCCGCTCGGGAACATCATCGTGGCCGGGGAGTCGATCACCGGGTCCGCGCGGACGAAGGGCAGCGACCTCGCGTACAAGCGCACGTACCAGGACGGCAAGCTGTACGCGGCGGTGACCGGCTACGCCTCGCAGAGCTACGCGCCGACCCAGCTGGAGGGCATCTACCAGGATCTCCTCGACGGCACGGACAGCCGGCTGAAGGCCACGCTGGACCTGGTCACGGGCGATCGGGCCGATCCGGGGAACGTGATCACCACGATCGACCCCGACGTCCAGCAGGCGGCGTACGACGCGCTCGGCGACACCAAGGGCGCGGCGGTCGCGATCGACCCGGCGACGGGCAGGATCCTCGCGGTCGTGTCGACCCCGTCGTACGACCCCTCGTCGCTGACGGACGCCAACACCGCCGGGGCGGCCTGGAAGAAGCTCACCAAGGACTCGGACAAGCCGCTGACCAACCGTGCGCTGCGGCAGCCGCTGCCGCCCGGCTCGACGTTCAAGCTGGTCGTGGCGGCGGCCGCGCTGGAGGACGGGCTGTACGCCTCGGTGGACGAGGACACGGGCAGCCCGGACCCGTACACGCTGCCCGGCACGAGCACCGTGCTGAAGAACGAGAACCCCTCCGCGCCCTGCGAGAACGCCTCGATCCGTACCGCGCTCAGGTACTCCTGCAACAACGTCTTCGCGAAGATGGCCGTCGACCTCGGCCAGGACAAGGTACGGGCGATGGCGGAGAAGTTCGGCTTCAATGACGACACCCAGGACGTGCCCGTGCGGGCCCACGCGAGCGTGTATCCGTCCGGCATGGACAAGGCGCAGACGGGCCTGTCCGGCCTCGGCCAGTTCGACGTCACGGCGACCCCGTTGCAGATGGCCATGGTGTCCGCGGCCATGGCCAACGACGGCAAGCTGGTCTCGCCGCACATGGTGTCCCAGATCACCGACAGCGGCGGCGATGTGCTGAAGAACTACGAAGACGGCACCGACAGCGACGGCAGCACGGACACCAAGGAGATCGTCAGCTCCTCGACAGCCGGGCAACTCCGGTCGGCGATGGAGACGGTCGTCGAGCAGGGCACGGGAACGAACGCACAGATCGACGGCGCCACGGTGGGCGGCAAGACGGGCACGGCCCAGAACGGCAAGAACAACAGCAAAACGCCGTACGCCTGGTTCACGTCGTACGGAAAGACGGACGGCAAGGAGGTCGCCGTGGCGGTGGTCGTCGAACAGTCCGACGCGGCCCGCTCGGAGGTCAGCGGCAACGGCCTGGCGGCCCCCGTGGCCAAGGCCATGATGCAAGCGGCCTTGGCGTAGTCGGCCAAAGGGGCGCGGGCGGAGCCGGCCGAACCCGGCACCGGCCCGGACGCAACCACCTGCACCTTCTCTTCATCTGACATCACGTACACGCAGTGACGTCCCAACCCTGCCGGCCCGAGCCCCCCTCGGACCGGCAGCGCCGGCCAGGGCCCCCCTCATGGCCGGCAAGAAACGCCCCCGCCGGTGACGACCGACGGGGGCGTTTCGCGCCCCAGCGCCCTGAAGGGGCGCGGGGAACTGCGCGACCAGCCACGACGGCGCCGCAGACGGCCGCCCACGCATCGCGCCACTTCCAGCGGAGCGCTCAGCTCACGAAGTACGTCGGGTTCGGCAGCTTGTACGTCCGGTCGGCGTAGCCGCCGTCGAGGTCGGAGTACTGGTCGCCGAAGTTGGCGATCACGCTGTAGCCCAGGTCCTCGATGTGCTTGCGGGTGCCGGACTTGTACTGAACCGTGGTGCAGTTCCAGGTACCGGGCGTGGCGCAGTCGCCCAGGTACGACGGCGGGTTGGCCTTGTCCTTGAGGAACATGTGGCCGGCGTCGAGGTTCACATCGGCGCCGATCTTCTTCAGGTTCTGGACCGCGGCGGAGCGCTGGGCCTCGCTCAGACCGGAGTTGTAGAAGACCTCGACGCCCTTGGAGTCGGCGTACCGCACGAGCTCGGGGCTGCCGAAGACGGCCGGGCGGTCGGCCTTGTTGACGTACTCGGCCCATGTGGTCGAGTTGTACGTGTAGTTGGTCTTCTTCTCGTAGTCGAGGCTGAGCAGCAGTGTGTCGTCGATGTCGAAGACGACCGCGGGCTTCTCGCCCCGGTGGTGCGCCTTGCGCGCCGCCCGGTCGATGTACTTCCTGGCGGAGCGGTCGAGGCGCGCGAGGTCCTTGGCGTACGGGCTGTCCGGGGACGCCTGGTACACCCCGTTGCTGTCGAGCGTGGTGCCGTAGTAGGTGTCGATGTCCTTCACCAGGAGCCCGATGTTGTAGGGCTCGTGGGTGGAGTTGGCCGTGGACTGACCGGCCGTTGCGGCTCCGGCGCCGTAAAGGGCGCCGCCGGCGACGGTGCAGGCGGCGACGAGAGCCGTGATGCGAAGTGGCTTATGCATGACAAGTGTTCTACGCGCGTCACCCCACCGAGCGCGAGACCCGTTGCCCGATCTTTACCTTCTCGCCCGGGCAACGGGTCGCCGTCACCGGTGCCAGCCCGGATCCCGTCCGCTCAGACCCACCGCCCGGTCCAGCAGCGGCGCGTCGGCCGGGACGGGCACCACAGGACCGAAGAGGCCTCCGCCGCGGTCCGGGTCGTCGGCCGCCGCGAGGAGGAAGCCGTACGACGCCTCCAGCGCGGCGGGGTCGGGGAGGTACCCCTGGCCGGTGGCGCGGGCCAGGTCCCAGCCGTGGATGACAAGCTCGTCGGCGGCGACGGCGCCCGCGACCGAGCCCGGCAGGTCCACGCCGCCGGCCCGGGTCATACCGGTCCACGCGCCCGGGTCGCGCCAGGCGTCCGCCAGCTCGTCGAGCACCTTCGGCAGTTCCTCGCGCCAGCCGGGTCCGATGTCCGGCAGGGCGGCGTTCGGGCTGGTGTCCGTCGTGACACCGAGGTCCTTGCGGCCGGCGTCACGGAAGGCGACGGCCAGTCCGTGCAGGTGGCCCAGCATGTTGCGTACCGCGCAGCCCGGACACGGCGTGCCGTCCGCGAGCTGCTCGTCACTCACGCCCTCCGCGAGCCTTGCCACGATGCGGGTCTGCGGTCCCAGGTCGAGGGTCGTCCGGTCGGTCATCGCTGCTCCCTGGGGTGCGGGGTCGGTCAGGGGGTAGACCGGCCGCGTCCCGGAAACTCATCGCAGGAGACTCATCGCGCCCCGGCCTCGGCCCGCGCGGTCCGGACGAGCTCGGCGGGTGTCCGGCCTCCGGCCAGGCACCACAGGGCGATCACCGGGTCGCAGATCGCGCAGCCCAGGGAGGAGCTGTGGGCGAACGGGACGATCGGGTTGCCCTTGAGGTGGTGCACGACGTCCCAGGCGGTGTGCAGCAGCCAGCGACGCCGATGAAGGTCCACGAGTCCAGTCCGCGGTAGGCGACACAGGTGGCGAGCACGGTGAACGCGAACTCCCAGCCGCCGAGACCGCCCCCACTGAGGTAGGCGGCGCTCGCCCCGGCGACCATGACGGCGTTGAGACGGCGCCGGTGCGGTTCCCGCACGAGGCACATGACCAGGACGTAGAGGACGCCGATGAGGACGGGAAGGAGGTAGCTCCTGGCGTCGACGCCAGGAGCGACGACGTACACGCCCCAGAGGCGTCACTGACGGCTTCCAACGGATTCCCGCCCGCCGGATGCGTCCCCCCGGGCTCACGGTTCGCCGACCCCCTTGCGATCAGAGGTGGACGAACGGCGAGGCCTTCACCGGTCCTCCTCGAGCAGCGCGTATCCGCGTTCGATGACCTGAGCGAGCTGCTTGACATGATCCTCGCTCGGCTCGTGCAGCGGGGGCCGCACCTCCCCCACGTCGAGTCCGCGCAGCCGGACCCCGGCCTTGACGAGGGAGACGGCGTAGCCGCGGCCCCGGGCGCGCAGCTCGGCGAAGGGAAGGTAGAAGCCGTCCAGGAGCCGGTGCGCGGTGGTGTCGTCGCCGGACGCGAGGGCCTCGTAGAAGGCACGGGCGATCTCCGGAGCGAAGCAGAAGACGGCGGAGGAGTAGAGGGTGATGCCGATGCCGCGGTAGGCGAGCTGGGTCAGCTCGGCGGTCGGCAGCCCGTTGAAGTAGAGGAAGCCGCCGGGGACTTCGGTGCGCACAGCGCCGACGATCCGCTGCATGAGATCGAGGTCGCCGAGGCCGTCCTTGAACCCGGTGATCCCGTCGGTGCGCGCCAGCTCGACGACGGTCCGCGGGGTGAAGACGGCGTTGTCGCGCTGGTAGACGACGACCGGCAGCCCGGTCGCGGCGGCCACCTCCCGGTAGTGCCGCAGCAGTCCCTCCTGTCCGGCCGCGACGAGGTACGGCGGCAGGACGAGCAGCCCGTCCGCCCCGGCCGTCTCGGCGAGCCGCGCGTACCGGACGGCGAGCGCGGTCCCGTACCCGGCGCCCGCGACCACCGGCACCCGCCCCGCGGTCTCCTCGACGGCCGCCCGTACGCACGCCTCGAACTCCTCCGGCGTGAGCGCAGGGAACTCCCCCGTGCCGCAGCATGCGAAGACGGCGGCGGCGCCGGCCGCGATCCCGCGGCGCACATGGGCGCGGAAGACATCGAGGCCGAGGGAGCCGTCGGGGCGGTAGGCGGTGACGGGGAAGAACAGCGGCCCGCCGGGGGCGCTGAGTCGAGCGGCGAGCGGGGCTGGCGTCACGGACTCTCCCTGAGACAGGCGCCTGCATTCTTATGATCAATGTCTACATTTCTGAACGCAGCCACACTATGGAGCCATTTCACGGCGGGTCAAGCGCACACAGAGGCAGCACAGAGGCAACTCGGGCGCGGATTTCGCAGGTCCGCGTCACACTTGACGGTAAGACACCTGATCTTTAGCTAGTCCATGCATATGAATGTCGTCCATGAATGAGGCCGCCGACTCAAGGAGACCGAGGATGCCCGATCCGCGCACCGTCCTGCTCACCGGCGCCGCCGGCCGGGTCGGCACCCTGATGCAGAACCTGCTCCCGGCCTTCGGCCACGAGCTGCGCCTCTTCGACGTACGCCCGATCGACGGCGACCCGGACGCCGTCACCGCCGACCTCGCCGACAAAGCGGCCATACGGGAGGCGGTACGGGGCGTCGACGCGATCGTCCATCTCGCGGGCATCTCCCTGGAAGCCCCCTTCGAGAAGATCCTCAGGGCGAACATCGAGGGGACCTACCACCTGTACGAGGCGGCCCGCGAGGAGGGGGTCGGGCGTATCGTCTTCGCCTCCTCCAACCATGCCGTGGGCTTCACCCCGCGCCCCCGGGGCGACGATCCGCTGATCCCCGTCGACACCCCGCGCCGCCCGGACACCTTCTACGGCCTGTCCAAAGCCTTCGGCGAGGATCTCGCCCAGCTCTACTGGGACAAGCACGGCCTGGAGACCGTCTCGGTGCGCATCGGCTCCTGCTTCCCCCAGCCGACCAGCGTGCGCATGCTGTCGATCTGGATGAGCCCCGGCGACGGCGCCCGTCTCTTCCACGCGGCCCTGACCGCCGAGAACGTCGGCCACACCGTCGTCTACGGCTCGTCCGCCAACACACGTCTGTGGTGGGACCTGAGCGGTGCCCGGGCGCTCGGCTACGAGCCGCAGGACGACTCCGAGGAGTTCGCCGAGAAGCTGATCGCCGAGCGGGGCGAGCTGGACCCGGAGAACCCGGCGCACGCCTGTCTCGGCGGCCACTTCGTGAGCGACCCGCCGATGTGGCCGTACTGACCTCGTCGGCACCGACGTCGCCGACCGGCGGAAAATGATCGTTCGCGACCGCGGGCGGGCACCGAACGGGCCCGCCCGCCGCCGTATTCGGGCACCGAACGGGCACGCCTGCCGTGACACTCGGGCACCGGCTCCGCCCGATGTCCCGCGCCGATCCACAGCCGCGCAGGTCCGCGACGGGCACGCCGCGCCGTGAACGGGCAGATACGGGCAGCATCGGTCCTGCAACAGGCCTGGTCAGTGCCGCGCACCCGGGGTACAACTTCCCCCATGGCCGCATGGGGCCCGAACGGGCAGCTCCGGCTCGGGGCACCCGGACGCTATCGGGCCACGCGGCAGAGCAAGGAGGTGTCGGCGATGACGACGACAAGCACCGCGAAGACGGCGGAGGAGCGCCAGCGGGAGATCGTACGGGCCGTACGCGCCGCCGGCTCGGTCGACGTCAACGCGCTCGCCGCCGAGCTGGGCGTGGCCAAGGAGACCGTACGCCGGGATCTGCGCACCCTGGAGGAGCACGGCCTGGTCCGCCGCACCCACGGCGGCGCCTACCCCGTGGAGAGCGCCGGCTTCGAGACGACGCTCGCCTTCCGCGCCACCAGCCAGGTCCCCGAGAAGCGCCGGATCGCGGCCGCCGCGGCCGAACTGCTCGGGGACGCCGAGACGGTCTTCGTCGACGAGGGCTTCACCCCCCAGCTCATCGCCGAGGCACTGCCCAGGGACCGGCCGCTGACCGTGGTCACCGCGTCCCTGCCGATCGCGGGCACGCTCGCGGGTGCCGAGGACATCTCGGTCCTGCTGCTGGGTGGCCGGGTCCGCCCCGGCACCCTGGCGACCGTCGACCACTGGACGACCAAGATGCTCGCCGGCTTCGTCATCGACCTCGCCTACATCGGCGCCAACGGCATCTCGCGCGAACACGGTCTGACCACGCCCGACCCGGCGGTCAGCGAGGTCAAGGCCCAGGCGATCCGATCCGCCCGGCGCATCGTGTTCACCGGCGTCCACACCAAGTTCGGGGCCGTCAGCTTCTGCCGGTTCGCCGACGTCTGCGATCTGGAGGCGATCGTCACCAGCTCGCTGCTCCCCGCGGCCGAGGCCCACCGCTATGCGCTGCAAGGTCCGCAGATGATCCGCGTCTGACGTCCGGCCCCCGTACGGCATCCGACGGTTCGGCGACCCGCCCACCCACGCCGTAGGGACCCCCAACCCGGTCAGCGCCCCATTTGCCCTTATTTGTTCAGGAGGACCGCATGCGAACCCGGAGCCGACGCGCATCGCGCACCCTCTTCGCCATGGCCGCCATAGGGACGCTGATCACCCCGCTCGCCGCCTGCGCGGGCGCCGGCGGATCCGGACCCTCCGGCGGCCGCTCCCTGAACGTCCTGATGGTGAACAACCCGCAGATGCTGGATCTGCAGAAACTCACCGCCGCCCACTTCACCGAGGCCACCGGCATCAAGGTGAACTTCACCGTCCTCCCAGAGAACGACGTCCGGGACAAGATCAGCCAGGACTTCGCCCACCAGGCCGGCCAGTACGACGTCGCCACCCTCAGCAACTACGAGATCCCGATCTACGCCGAGAACGGCTGGCTCCACTCCCTGGACCCGTACGTCAAGAGCGACACCGCCTTCGACCAGGCCGACATCCTCACCCCGATGACACAGGCCCTCACCGCTGAGGACGGCAAGCTCTACGGCGAGCCCTTCTACGGCGAGTCCTCCTTCCTGATGTACCGCAAGGACATCTTCGAGAAGGAGGGCCTGACCATGCCCGGCAA
Organism: Streptomyces luteolifulvus; assembly: GCF_008806595.1. GTDB lineage: Bacteria > Actinomycetota > Actinomycetes > Streptomycetales > Streptomycetaceae > Streptomyces > Streptomyces luteolifulvus. Next base: position 73,423 of record NZ_VZRB01000021.1, read on the forward strand.
GCCCACCTGGAAGCAGGTCGCCGACCTCGCCGCCAAGGTGGACGGCGCCGAGTCCGGCATGAGGGGCATCTGTCTGCGCGGCCTGCCCGGCTGGGGCGAGGTGCTGGCCCCGCTCACCACGGCCGTCAACACCTTCGGCGGCACATGGTTCGACAAGGACTGGACGGCACGGCTGGACTCCAAGGAGTTCAAGGAGGCCACGCGGTTCTATGTCGACCTGGTGCGCAGGCACGGCCAGTCCGGCGCCGCGCAGTCCGGCTATGCCGAGTGCCTCAACCACATGACCCAGGGCAAGACGGCCATGTGGTACGACGCCACGGCCGGCGCCGGCTCCCTGGAGGCCGGCGGCTCCCCGGTCAAGGGCAGGATCGGCTATGTCCCGGCCCCGGTCGAGAAGACCGAGAGCTCCGGCTGGCTCTACACCTGGGCGTGGGGCGTCCAGAAGTCGTCCCAGAACGCCGACGACGCCTGGAAGTTCATCTCCTGGGCCTCCGGCAAGGGCTACGAGAGGCTCGTCGGCACGACCATCGGCTGGGCCAATGTGCCGGCCGGCAAGCGGGCGTCGACCTATGACATCCCCGAGTACCGCAAGGAGGCGGCGGCCTTCGCGGACGTCACCCGGGACGCCATCGCCGGCGCCAGGCCGGAGGACCCGGGCGTGCAGCCCCGGCCCGCGCCCGGCATCCAGTTCGTCGGCATCCCCGAGTTCACCGACCTGGGCACCAAGGTCTCCCAGGAGATCAGTTCCGCCATCGCCGGCCGGCAGTCCGTGGACAGCGCGCTGGCGAAGTCGCAGAAGCTCGCCGAGGCCGTCGGCAAGAAGTACGAGGGATCATGACCGTCACGACGTCCGCCGCTCGGGTCACCGCGCCGGCCGCGTGGCCGGCGCCCCGCCCGCCGAACCGCATGCGCGCATGGGTCACCCGGGCCCCGCTGCTGCCCGCGCTGATCTTCATGATCGTCGTGACGCAACTGCCCTTCGTCGCGACCCTGGTGATCTCGTTCTACGACTGGAACGCGCTGTATCCGGACGACCGCCGCTTCGCCGGCTTCGCCAACTATTCGGAGGTGCTCAGCACACCCGAACTACGCAGGTCGGTGGGGACAACCGTGGTGCTGACCGCCACGGTCGTGCTGGTCAGCCTGGTGCTCGGGCTGGTCCTGGCGCTGCTCCTGGACCGCCGCTTCCGTGGCCGGGCCGCCGTGCGCACGATGCTCATCGCCCCCTTCCTGCTGGTGCCGATCGCGGCCGCGCTGCTGTGGAAGCACGTGCTGTACAACCCCGAGTACGGCCTGCTCAACGGGATTCTGCGGTGGATCGGCGGGGACACGGCGGTCCAGCCGGACTGGATCTCCGAGATGCCGCTGATGGCGGTCGCGGCCTCACTGATCTGGCAGTGGACCCCGTTCATGACGCTGATCCTGCTCGCCGGACTGCAGAGCCGTGACCCGGAACTGGTCGAGGCGGCCCGGATGGACGGCGCGAACGAGTGGCAGGTGTTCGTCCACATCACCCTGCCGCACCTGCGCCGCTACCTCGAACTGAGCGTGCTGCTGGGCTCGATCTACATCGTGCAGAACTTCGACGCGGTGTACACGATCACCTCCGGCGGCCTGGGCACCGCAAACCTGCCGTACACCGTCTACCAGACCTTCTACCAGGCGCACGAGAACGGCCTCGCCTCCGCGGCCGGCGTCATCGTCGTCATCGGCTCGCTCATCCTCGCCACCTTCGCCCTGCGCGTGGTGTCGTCCCTGTTCCGTGCGGAGGTGTCCCGCCGATGACGACGATCACCACCGCCGCCCGGCGGCGGACCGGGTCCCGCGGCCGGTTCCGGGGAGCCGCCCTGGGAGTCGCCGCGTGGCTGGCCGGCATCCTCTTCGTCCTGCCCATCCTCTGGATGGTCCTGACCTCCTTCCACTCCGAGGTGGACGCGGCGACCAACCCGCCCTCCCTCACCGCGTCGCTCACCCTGGACGGCTACCGCGCGTTCTTCGGCCTGGACGGCGGCGCCAGCCCCTGGCCGGCGCTGCTCAACTCGGTGACGGCCTCCGTGGTCTCCACGCTGCTGACGCTGCTCCTCGCACTGCCCGCCGCCTACGCGCTGTCCGTCCGGCCGGTGCGGAAGTGGACCGATGTCCTGTTCTTCTTCCTGTCCACCAAGATGCTGCCGATGGTGGCGGGGCTGCTGCCGGTCTACCTGTTCGCGAAGAACACCGGGCTGCTCGACAACATCTGGGCACTGGTCGTCCTCTACACCGCCATGAACCTGCCGATCGCGGTGTGGATGCTGCAGTCCTTCCTCTCCGAGGTGCCGGCCGCGGTCATCGAGGCGGCGCAGATCGACGGCGCGCGGCTGCCGACGATCCTGTGGCGCGTGGTGACCCCCCTGGCGCTGCCCGGCATCGCGGCGACCTCCCTGATCTGCTTCATCTTCAGCTGGAACGAGCTGCTGTTCGCCCGGGTCCTCACGGGCGTGGTGGCCGAGACGGCTCCTGTCTTCCTCACCGGCTTCATCACCAGTCAGGGCCTGTTCCTGGCGAAGGTGTGCGCCGCCTCGCTCATGATCTCCCTGCCGGTGCTCGCCGCGGGGTTCGCCGCCCAGGACAAGCTGGTCCAGGGCCTGTCTCTGGGAGCCGTCAAATGAAGGCAGCCGTCATCGAGTCCGTGGGCCGCGCCGTCGTCACCGAGGTCCCGGACCCGACGCCGGGCCCGCGCGAGGTCGTCGTCGAGGTGGCCGCATGCGGCTTGTGCGGCACGGACCTGCACATCCTCCAGGGCGAGTTCGCGCCGAGGCTGCCGATCGTGCCGGGGCACGAGTTCGCGGGCGAGGTGGTCGGCGTCGGCGCCCGGGTCACCGAGGTCGCGGTGGGCGACCCGGTGGCGGTGGACCCCTCGCTGTACTGCCACGAGTGCCGCTACTGCCGTACCGGCCACAACAACCTCTGCGAACGGTGGGCGGCGATCGGCGTGACGACGGCCGGAGGGGCGGCGCAGTACGCGGTCGCGCCGGTGGCCAACTGTGTGAAGCTCCCCGAGCACGTCCGCACCGAGGACGCGGCACTGATCGAACCGCTCTCCTGCGCCGTGCGCGGCTACGACGTGCTGCAGTCCCGGCTCGGCGCGCACGTCCTGATCTACGGCTCCGGCACGATGGGCCTGATGATGCTGGAACTGGCGAAGCGGACGGGCGCGGCGAGCGTGGACGTGCTGGACGTGAACCCCGTACGCCTGGAGACGGCGCGGCAGCTGGGCGCCTCGGCCTGCGCGGCGGGCGCGGACGAACTGGACCGGCCGCAGGGCTGGGACCTGGTGGTGGACGCCACGGGCAACGCCGCGGCGATCCAGGACGGGCTGGACCGGGTGGCGAAGGCCGGAACGTTTCTCCAGTTCGGCGTCGCCGACTACGCGACCCGCGTGACGATCGACCCGTACCGCATCTACAACCAGGAGCTCACGATCACCGGCTCGATGGCGGTCCTGCACAGCTTCGAACGAGCGGCGGAACTGTTCGCGAACGGCGTCCTGAACCCCGAGATCTTCATCAGCGACCGGGTCCCGCTGAGCGGCTATCCGAAGGCACTGGAGCGGTTCGCGGCGGGGGTGGGCCGAAAGATAGTGGTGGTGCCGTAGTGAGCTTGAATCAGCCCTCCGGCGGCTGGCAATCTTCAGCCCCTCCGAGGCTGGCATCTTCAGCCCGTCCGGCGGCTGGCATTTCAGCCCCTCCGGCGTTTGAGGAGCGGGGGTCCAGGGGGCAGAGCCCCCTGGCGGGGTCGAAGGGGCGGAGCCCCTGGGGACGGGACGGGAAGGGGCGGCGGGGGCGAAAACCACTGGGCCCGCACCCCACCACCCCCCTACCATCCCGCACATGCCAAGCCCCCACGGCTTCACCTACGAAGCCCACACGAACGGCACCGTCCGCATCTCCCACCACGGCCGCCCGGTGACCACCCTCAACGGCCCCCGCGCCGCCCAGTTCCTCGCCGAAGCCGAGGCCGAGACCGAGACCTCCGACCCCCAGCTGGTCATGGCCCGCTGGACCGGAAACTACAAACGCGGCAACGAACGCACGGCCCGCAACCACCCCCGCAACAGACGCTGAGCCCACGCCCGGCCCCCACGGTGAGATCCAACCCGATTGGCCGCCAGGTAAGGGAACGGTAAAACGCCCTCGCTCGTTCAACGGGGCATGACAGCTATGACCCCCGGCTCGAACATCCCTCTCTCCACCGCCCGCGTGACGGTGGACGTCGCCGCCCCGGTGCGGCTCGACGTATCGGGCCTGCTGCTCACGGGCGACGGCAAGGTGCGCTCGGACGACGACTTCATCTTCTACAACCAGCCGGCCGGCCCCGGCGTGACCTACCGCTCGGGCGGCGGCACGGCCCCCGACGCGATCACCGTCGACACCGCCGCCGTCCCCCCGGGCATCGAGAAGATCGTCGTCACGGCGAGCCCGGACGCCGCCGGCCAGACCTTCCAGGGCATCGAACCCACAGCGACGATCCGCAACGCGGACGACAACAGCGTCCTGGCCACGTTCACGCCCCCGCAGCTCGGCGGCGAGACCGCCCTGGTGGTTGTGGAGATCTACCTGCGCAACGGCGCCTGGAAGGCCCGCGCCGTCGGCCAGGGATACGCCAACGGCCTCGCCGGCATCGCCACCGACTTCGGCGTCACCGTGGAGGAACCGGCCCCCGCCCCCGTCGCGCCGTCCCAGCCCGCCGTCCAGGCCCCGATGGCTCCGCCGCCCCCGCCGGTCCCGCCCGTGCCGCCGACGGACCAGCGCCTGACCGCCCCCTCGGCGCCCGCCGCACCCCCGGCGCCGCCCGCCGCCCCGGCCCCCGGCGCCGGAAAGATCAACCTCGACAAGGGCAGGGTCAGCCTCCAGAAGAACCAGACCGTCTCCCTCGTCAAGGGCGGCCGCCCCCTGCTCGCCCAGGTCAAGATGGGCCTCGGCTGGGAGCCGGCGTACCGCGGCAAGGACATCGACCTGGACGCCTCGGTCATCGCCTACGGCCCCCAGCGCAATCACATCGACAGCTGCTACTTCGGCAAGCTCTCCATCGTGAACGGCGCGATCAGGCACTCCGGGGACAACCTCACCGGCGAGGGCAGCGGTGACGACGAGGTGATCACCGTCGACCTCGGCCGGCTCCCGCAGGAGGTCACCGGCCTGGTCTTCACCGTCAACTCCTTCTCCGGCCAGAAGTTCACCGAGGTCGCCAAGGCCTACTGCCGCCTCCTGGACGCGGCGTCCGGCGAGGAACTGGTCCGCTTCGACCTCACCAGCGCCGAGGCGCAGACGGGGGTGATGATGGCGAAGCTGATCCGCCAGTTCTCCGGCGAGTGGGAGATGACGGCCATGGGCGACTTCGTCAAGGCCCGCACGGTCCGGAACATGGTCAAGCCGGCGGCCCAGGCACTGTAGACCGAGGCGGTACGACCTCCGGGGCGCCCCCCGCAAGCAGGGGGCGCCCGGCGTTCGGCACACAAGGAAGCCGGCCCAGCGCCTAGAACAACGCGCTGTACGCGTTCAGCGCCGGCTGGCCGCCGAGGTGGGCGTAGAGCACCGTGGAGTCGCGGTCGATCTCGCCGCGTGCCACCAGGTCGACCATGCCGGCCATCGACTTCCCCTCGTACACGGGGTCGGTGACCATGCCCTCGGTGCGTGCGGCGAGCCGCATCGCCTCCAGTGTGGTCTCGTCCGGGATGCCGTAGATGCCCGCGTGGTAGCGCTCGTCCAGCTCGACGTCCGCCTCGGTCAACTCCCGCTTGACGCCGATGAGCTGACCGGTGCGGTGCGCGATCCGGGCGATCTGCGCGCGGGTCTCGGCGGGCTTGGCCGAGGCGTCGATCCCGAGCACGCGCCGGGGCCGCTCCCCCGCCTCCTCCAGCGCGGCGAACCCGGCGATCATGCCCGCCTGGGTCGACCCGGTCACCGAGCACACGATCACGGTGTCGAAGAAGACGCCCAGCTCCCGCTCCTGCTCGGCGACTTCGTACGCCCAGCCGGCGAAGCCCAGGCCGCCGAGCGGGTGGTCGGAGGCGCCGGCGGGAATGGCGTAGGGCCTGCCGCCCGACTCCTCGACGTCCCTGAGGGCCTGTTCCCAGCTCTCCTTGAACCCGATCCCGAACCCGGCCTTCACCAGTCGTACGTCGGCTCCGGTGAGTCTGCTGATGAGGATGTTGCCGACCTTGTCGTAGACGGAGTCGGGCCAGTCGACCCAGCTCTCCTGCACCAGCACGCAACCGAGCCCGGCGCGGGCGGCGACCGCCGCGACCTGACGGGTGTGGTTCGACTGCACCCCGCCGATCGAGACGAGCGTGTCGCAGCCCTTCGCGAGCGCGTCGGCGACCAGGTACTCCAGCTTGCGTGTCTTGTTCCCGCCGTAGGCGACACCGGAGTTGCAGTCCTCGCGCTTGGCCCAGAGCGCGGCTTGGCCGAGGTGCCCGGTGAGCCGCTCCAGGGGGTGCACGGGCGAGGGGCCGAAGAGGAGGGGGTAACGCTCGTAGGAGGAAAGGGAGGTGGCGGAAGGGGAAGGAAGGGAAGAGAGGGACATGGGGTGCCTCCGGTGTTTCAGTGGGCGGCTTCCTGGCCGGCCACGTCCATGGCGGCCAGCCCCCGCCAGATCTTCGCGGTGACACGGACCGCCCCGTCCGTGTCACCGCCCGCGCAGGCCTCGATCAGCCGCTCGTGCAGTCCGGCAGAGCGGCAGGCGGAGCCCTCGCCGAAGCGCCGTCGCTCCAGGCGCCGGATGAGCGGGGTGTAGCGAGTGATGGTGGCGGCGGCCGCGCGGTTGCCGGCGGCCCGGACGAGGATGTCGTGCAGCTCGTCGTCGGCGACCAGCGCGGCGTCGATGTCGCCGGTGCGGACTGCGGTCGCGAAGCGCTCGTTGGCCGCGCGCATCGCCTCGACGTCCGCCGGGAGCAGCCGGGGGACGGCGACCCGGGTGGCCAGCTCGTGCATGGCGCCGACCACGGCGGCGGCGTCCCGTACGTCGGCGGCCACCACCGGTGTCACCCGTGTGTAGCTCTGCGGCTTGCTCTCCAGGAGGCCCTCGTCCACGAGCCGGGAGAAGGCCTCGCGCACGGGCGCCCGGGACAGTCCGAGCCGCGCGGCGAGTTCGGCGTCCCGGACCACCGCACCGGGTGCGATCTCCCCGGACACGATGGCATCCCGGATCGCTGCGTAGGCACGGTCCCGGAGCAGGGTGCGCGGTACGGCCTCCATAAACTGAAATGTTAGATGTCAGTGCTCGGCCGGACAAGGGTGTGGCCCGTACCGAAGTACGGGCCACACCCACCACCGCGTCAGGCAGTCCACGGCCAGTCGGCGTCCCGGGCCGCCTCCAGCAGCGGAACCATCCGGAAGGCCGCGTCCGAGAGGCCGCCGAACGTGTGCCTGTTCCCCTTCCCCGACGGGCCGTGGCCCGCCCGGTAGCCGGCGAGGTTCCAGGTGTAGACGGGCACGTCCGCCGGAACCTGCTCGGTCGGGTCACCGTACTGGTGGTACGCGTACTGCTCATCGGTGACGATCAGCACCCGGTCGTGCCCCTTGTAGTGGCGGCGCACCGCCTCGGTCGTGTCGGTGCCACCGAGGTCGCCGAAGCGGTCCAGGACCTTCAGCACCGACTCGCCCTTGCGGAACGCCACACCGTGGCTCGACGTCCCGAACTCGACGAGATCCGCGCGCTCCGCCCGCAGCGCGAGCGCCGCGCCGAAGACCGCCGCCGCGTCGGCACGGCTGAGCTCCGACCGGTCGGACAGCCGCGAAAAGAACATCGAGCCCGAGCGGTCCACCAGCACCAGGGTGCGGCCGGTCAGCGCGGGCACCTGGGCCAGCGAGTGGCCGAGCGCCTGCTCCAGCGGGTACGCCCAGCGCAGCGAGGGCGCGTGCCGGTGCGCGGCGAGGTACCGGAAGGGGAACTGCCGCGAGCGCGCGACCTCCGCCGGGTCGCTGATCCGGGCCGCGACCTGCGCGGCGACCTCGTCGGACACCCCTGCCTGGTCGAAGTTCCGCAGGTTGCGGCTCAATGCCATCGTGCCCATGGACGGGATCACGGCCTCCCATGCCTCCCGGTCCATCGGCCCCTGGAGCCAGCCGGCCAGCGCCTCCCAGGTCATCCCGGCCGCGGCGAGCCGCTCGGCGCCGTCCGGTGCCGTGACGACCGCCCGCCGCTCCTCGGCCGGCAGCGCCATCAGCTCGCGGTGCGCGGTGAGGACACGGTTCGAGGCGGGCGGCACGGCGGTGTCCGGGTTGTGCCGGCGGTCGAGGGCGTACAGGAACAGCTCGCCCTGCCACGGCTTGTCGGGGTCCGGCGCCGCGTGCACGAGGTTGAGGATGTCGCCGAAGCGGTAGCCCTTGGCCGCCGTGTCGTACTTCAGCAGCGACGTGCCGCTGTAGAGGCGTCGGACGGCGTCGGCGATGCCGCGCTTGACCGGCTTGGGGACGTTGCGGCCGTGCGTCGCCGTCCAGTACGCGAGCAGTTCGCCGGGCTCGTCGGGCCGCTGGAGCACGGAGGCGACGACCTGCCGGTTCGAGGGGCCTTCGGTGGCTCCCGCGTCGAGGCGTGCCTTCACATACTCGGCGGCGCCCACGATCGAGGCCGTACGGAGGTTGCCCTCGCCGCGCAGCCAGCCGAGCAGGCCGGCCGTCCACGAGGGGTCGGTGACGGCGAGCTCGCGCACGAGCGTGGCGAACCGGTCGTCCCGGTCGGCGCCGGTCTCGTAGAAGGTCTGCTGGGTGACGAAGTGGGACACCGCGAGCAGGAAGAGTTCGGAGCGCGCGTCGCGCTCACGGCCTCGGCCGCCCTCGTAGGTGCGCAGCACCCGGCCCGTCGAGGTGACGCGGGAAACGGGCTGCGCCTTGGCGTTTCTGGTGTTGAATCGCGCCATGATGAATTCCCCCGAATTCGCTGGTGTTTCGGGGGAGGCGCAGCGGAAGGAGGGTGCCCGAGTTCAGGAGTCGGCGACGGACTATCCGGATGCTCTGCCCATTGAGCTACACCGACCCGCAGTCGATGACGGGACTCGAACCCGCAACCGTCCGATCCAATGAAGTAACCGTTGCCTGCGCACCGGGCACCCACCATGAGCTGCGCCTCCCGAGATCAAGTCGGCGGCGGCAAGGGATTCTTTTTGCAGAAGAAGTAGCCGCTGCCATCGCACCGGGAGGTGCGTGACGTCGTGATCTCACTGTAGGAGGCGCAACTCGGGAGGGGCGACCGAATTAATTACCCGCGCTTCTGCCGCTTCCAGGGACCGGTGATGGCCAGCATGATGCCCGGGTCCTGGATGCTGGCGAACAGGGTCCGGCCGTCGCAGGAGAAGGTGACGCCGGCGAACTCGCTGTATTCGGGCTCCTCTTCGGTACCTGTGTTCAGCTCGTTGCGGGCGATCGGGTACGTACGGCCGCTGTCGGTGGCGCCGAAGAGGTGCTGGATGCCCTCGCCGTCCTCGGCGATGACGAGGCCGCCGTACGGGGAGACGGTGATGTTGTCGGGGCCGTCGAAGGCGCCGTCCGCCGACGGATCAGCGGGGTCGGGGTTGACGCCGAGCAGGACCTTGAGGGTCAGGGTGCGGCGCTTGGGGTCGTAGAACCAGACCGCGCCGTCATGCTGGACGGGGCTCTCGGTGCGGGCGAACGAGGAGACGATGTAGGCGCCGCCGTCGCCCCACCACATGCCCTCCAGCTTGCGGGCGCGGGTGACCTGGCCGGCGGTGAACTGCTTGCGGACGGCGGTGGTCTTCGCGTCGCGGTCGGGGACGTCGACCCAGTCGACGCCGTACACGGTGCCGATCTTCGTGGCGCGGGACAGGTCGTCGACGAACTGGCCGCCGGAGTCGAAGCACTTGAAGGCCTGCAGGACGCCCGCGTCGTCGGCGAGGGTGCGCAGCTTGCCGCGGCCGTGCTCGAAGCCCTGGGGCGGGGTCCAGCGGAAGAGGAGGCCGTTGGGGCTCCCGGCGTCCTCGGTGAGGTAGGCGTGGCCGCGCCTGGGGTCGATGACGACGGCCTCGTGGTCGTAACGGCCGAAGAACTTCAGGGGCTTGGGGTTCTGGTTGGCGCGCCGGTCGCGGGGGTCGACCTCGAAGACATAGCCGTGGTCCTTGGTCATGCCGTTGACGCCGGCCTTGTCGGAGTTCTCCTCGCAGGTGAGCCAGGTGCCCCAGGCGGTGCGGCCGCCCGCGCAGTTGGTGGAGGTGCCGGCGATGCCCACCCATTCGGCGACCTGTCCGTCGGGACGCACCTCGACGACCGTGCAGCCGCCGGCCGCGGCGGGGTCGTAGACGAGGCCCTCGGTGAGCGGCACCGGGTACTTCCAGTTGGCGCGCGGGCCCCGGAGTTCGTGGTTGTTGACGAGGAGGGTGGTGCCGCGCGGGCCGTCGAAGGCGGCGGTGCCGTCGTGGTTGGACGGGGTGATCTCGCCGGACTCCAGCGTGGTCCGGCCGCTGTAGGTGACGATGCGGTACTTGAACCCGGCGGGCAGCGCGAGGATGCCGTTCGGGTCGGAGATCAACGGTCCGTATCCGACACCCCCGTGGGCCGCCGCCTCGCCCTCCCCCAGGCTGTCCGTGTCCGTGGACGCAAGGGCCTGGGGGGCGGTGGCGAGGGCGCCGACGCTGCCCGCCAGCGCGACGCCGGCGCCGGTGATCGCGGATTTTGTGGCGAAGTCCCTGCGGGTGAGCGACATGGTGTCTCCTGTGACGGTGGCTATGCCGTGGAGGGTGGCGGACCTCGGGTCGGCGACACCGTCCCGCCCACGCCTGAACGGGAGTTGAACGCCGGGCTACCTCACCGGGCTCTGTTCCATGAACCCGTATACGCTCCCCCGCCACACATCACAAGCCCCTCGGATTCGCTGCCGTACGAGAAATTGGTCGGAGGATTCTTCGTAAAGAAGGTCATCACTGCCAGAATGTCCCTCATCCCATGATTTACGACGGAGCACCTTGACCGCGGGGTTTCCCGGCAATAGACACCCCACTACCTGAATGACCCGGGGGAGGCGAGCCGAAGTGGACGCACGTCGTGCGCGCAGCCTCCACGAGGGCCGGCTGATGAGCCTGCCCCATGTGACGGGGGTCGGGACCGGAAGGGACGAACGGACGGGCCAGGACGTGATCATCGTCTTCGTGACCCGCAAGGTGCCCCGGGACCGGCTCAGGGACGAGGACGTGGTTCCGGACGAACTCGACGGCGTACCCGTGCGTGTGCTCGCCATCGGCGAGGTCTCGGCGCAGGAGTAGCCGCGGTCCTGTCCCCGGAACCGCGAAGACACCGGGGAAAGGTGGTCTGGCCGTGACGAGCCAGCCCGAACTGATGCGAGGACCCACCGGCGGACAGCTGAGCGACAGCTCCCGCCGGCAGGCACTGTCGGACTTCCTGCGGCGCGAGCAGCCGCTCTCCAATGTCGTCGGCTTCGGCCACGGCGTGAAGTGGAGCGGGGGCCGACCGACCGGCGAGGAAGCCGTGTTGGTGTTCGTGACGCAGAAGGTTCCGGAGTCGATGCTGCCGGAGCGGGACGTGATCCCGTACCAGATGGACGACGGGACGCCCACGGACGTGGTGGCGGTCGGCCATGTGGCCGCGCAACGGCAGCAGCGGCCGTCCGGAGCGCGCCGCGAGGAGCGGCACGGGATGTCGTACGGCGCCGACGGCGGCGTCGAGGAGCAGCTGGCGCGCCTCACGCAGCCGCTGCTGGAGGAGCTGAGCGGCCCGGCGGCGTTCGAGCCGCAGATCCTCAAGCGCCGTATGCGGCCGAGCCCTTCGGGCTTCTCGGTCGGCAACGTACGGGTGACGGCGGGCACGCTCGGCAGCGTGGTGTACGACTTCCTGCCGGGCGCGACGGTCGACCCGCCGGGCGCGGGGCTGGGCGTGCCGTCGAAGTTCTACATCCTGTCCAACAACCATGTGCTGGCGGACTCCAACCGGGCGCAGCTGGGCAGCCCGATCGTGCAGCCGGGTGTGTTCGACGGCGGCACGGACCCGGCGGACCGGATCGCGACCCTGGACCGCTTCGTCACGATCCAGTTCGCGCCCCAGATCCCGCTGGAGCGCCACAACAACGTGGTGGACGCGGCGCTGGCCACGGTGGACTTCCAGGACGCCACCCGGGAGCAGTACTTCAGCGGGGCGCCGCGTGCCTGGCGGCGCAAGGCCAATGTCGCGGTCGGCGATCTGGTGAAGAAGACCGGCCGGACGACGAACATCAGCTTCGGCCGGATCATCGCGGTCGACGCGACGATCGACGTCAACTACGGTACGGCCGGCACGGCCCGCTTCAAGGACCAGATCCTCACGACGAACATCTCGGCGGGCGGCGACTCGGGTTCGCTCGTCACCTCGCTCGACAACGTCGCGGTGGGGCTGCTGTTCGCCGGGTCCTCCGTGGTGACGGTCGCGGGCCACATCGAGAACGTCCGCGCGCTGCTGCGCATCGAGGTCGCCGAGCAGCTGGCCTGACGGTCGCTCCAATCGGAAGGAGGAACACCCATGACCACACAGGCACGCAGGCAGAAGGGCGCGACCTCGGTGGAGCATCGCTTCCACAACGCGCAGGGCGCGGAGGTCAAGACGCGCGACGAGGCGTTCGCCGCGCAGCGCGAGGTGTCCGCGGAGGCGGTCTCCGCGTCCGCGAAGCTGGAGCTGCACAACGGCGCGGTCACCTTCGCCATCGAGGTGAAGTACAACCCCAACACCTACCCGTACGTGGTGCTCGGCGGCCGGATCACCTCGGGCATCTGCGGCGCCCCGTGGGACATCACGGGCGGCCACCTGGGTGAGACGATCCGCCTCGACGCCAAGAACCCGGCCGGGCCCGGCACGTGTGCCGGCACGATCACGGTCGTCGGCGAGTACCAGAACCCGCCGGCCTACCGGGGCACGTACGGCTTCAACGGGGCGACGTCGTCGTTCAAGCACACGACGGTGTACCACTGCTGAAGGCCGGCCGGCCGCGACTCACGCGCAGCGTGCCGTGGGTCGCGGCCGCTCTCAACTCCCGTGCTGCGACCGCGCCTTGAACGCGGCCTTCCGCGCTTCCTTCGCGATCTTCTTGTCCGGGTGCAGCCGCCCCATCGCCTCCAGCACATCGGCCGTGGCCGGGTGGCCCACCCGCCATGCCGCCTCGAAGAATCCGCCGTGCTGCCGCGCCAGTCCCTCCACCAGCGCCCGCAGTTCGTGCGAGTTCCCTTCGGCCGCCAGCTGCGCGGCAACCGTGTCGATGGTCAGCCAGAACACCATCTCCTCGGACGGCGCCGGTACGTCCGCGGCGCCCCGCTCGCTCAGCCAGACCCGCGCGAGCCCGCCCAGCTCGGCGTCGTCGAGCACCTCCCGCAGCGCGGGCTCGGCCTCGGCGCCCACCAGGGACAGCGCCTGCTGGCAGTGCAGCCGCCGAAGCGGCGCGCCTGCGTCCGAGCCGCGCGCGGCCGCCAGCAACTCCCGTGCCGCAGCCAGCGGTTCGCGGCGTCCGAGCCACTGCTCGGTCTCGGCCTGAGCCGCCCTCGGCGGGAACTGGGCCGTGCCGTCGAGCAGCGCGTCGGCGCCCTTGTCGGAGAGCTCGCCGACGGCGGGCACGCCGAAGCCGGCCTCCAGCAGCCGGGCCCGCAGCCCGTACTGCCCGAGGGGGGTCAGCCGCACCATGCCGTAGCGGGAGACGTCAGCTTCGTCGACCGTCGCCGCGGGCTCTTCCTCGGGACTGTCGATGTCCGCCATCAGTGCCTCGTCGACCGGCTGGTACTCGACGAGCCCGACCGGTTCCAGCAGCCGGAACTGGTCGTCGAGGCGCATCATCGCGTCGGACACCTGCTCCAGCACGTCGTTGGTGGGCTCTCCCATGTCGCCGGGCACGATCATGGAGGCGGCGAGCGCGGGCAGCGGCACGGGTGCGTCGCCCGGGCCGTCCTCACTGGCCGTGAGCAGGTAGAGATTGCCGAGCACCCCGTCGAGGAACTCGGCCTCCGCGTCCGGGTCCCAGTCCAGTGAGGAGAAGTCGATCTCGTCGCCCGCGCCGACGGCGTCGACCAGGTCGTCGAGGTCGGGCACGCTCGCGTCGGCGAGGACCGCCTCCAGCGCGGCCAGCCACACGCCGAGCACGTCCTGCGGCGCACCGCCGGTGAGCAGCGCCAGCTCCTCACCGGCCGTCACGGTGCCCGCCTCCTCGTCGACGACCTCGACGAGTCCGGCGTCGACGGCGACACGCCAGGCCTCACCGGCGAGGGCCGCCGCGTCGTCCCCGGTCAGCCCGAGGGTCTCGGCGGCGGCGGGCAACTGCTCGTCGACGAGCCCGCCTCCGGTGTCCACCCGGGTGTCCGGGCCGGCCCAGCGGGCCAGCCGGGCGGCGCGGGAGAGCAGCGGGGTGGTCAGCGCGTCCCGCGCCAGCTCCGCTTCGGGGCGCAGTCGCACCGGCGGCAAGGGGGAGCTGTCTGACATCGGGTGTTTCTCCTAGGCGCCTTGGTACGGGAAGCCGCCCTACGGCTCGCATACGGCTCAATCGCTCAGCCTAGACGGATTTCCACCCATGCCGCCCGGTTCATCTCCCCGTCGGGTGCTGTACATGGCCGAAACCTTGACAACTGGCCTGACCAGGCAGGAGATTGACGCGCGTAGAAATCCGGCGGACATCTGTTCACTGTATTTTCTACGCGCGTTGCCGCCGCCCCACCGGCCGCGGCTCCCACCGTTCCACCCACCACATTCGTCCCGGCGCCCAACGTATGTCCCCGGAGGGATCCCGTTGCCGAGCAAGTCTTCCGCGCGTCTCGCCGCGCTCACCGTCGCCGCCGTCTGTTCCGCGGCGTCCCTAGTCGTCCTCACCTCGCCCGCGCACGCGGACTCCGTGCGTATCCATGACGTCCAGGGCAGCACCCGGATATCCCCCTACGCCGGCCAGAAGGTCACGGACGTGGCGGGAATTGTCACCGGCGTGCGCACCTACGGTTCGTCCAAGGGCTTCTGGATCCAGGATCCGACCCCGGACGACAACCCGGCCACCAGCGAGGGCGTCTTCGTCTTCACCGGCTCCGCTCCGAAGGTCGCGGTCGGCGACTCGGTCCTCGTCGCCGGCACGGTCTCGGAGTACGTGCCGGGCGGCACTTCGTCCGGAAACCAGTCCCTGACCGAGATCACCAAGCCGGTGATCACCGTCGTGTCGAGCGGCAACGCCGTCCCGGCCGCCACGGTCGTCGACGCGAAGTCGGTCCCGGCCGCCTACGCCCCGGCCGGCGACACCGCCGCGGGCAACTCGATCAACGGCCTGTCCCTGGAGCCGGCGACGTACGCCCTGGACCGCTACGAGTCCCTGGAGGGCATGAACGTCCAGGTCGCCGACGCCCGTGTGGTCGGCGCGAGCGACCCGTACACCGAGCTGTGGGTCACGGTGAAGCCGCGGGAGCACGCCAACCGCCGCGGCGGCACGGTCTACGGCTCCTACGAGTCCCAGAACACCGGCCGGCTGCAGATCCAGTCGCTGGGCTCGACCACCGACTTCCCGAAGGCGAACGTCGGCGACACCCTCACGGGCACGACCGCCGGCCCGCTGGACTTCAACCAGTTCGGCGGCTACACCCTGGTCGCCAACCGGATCGGCACGCTGAAGAGCGCCGGGCTGGAGCGCGAGAGCACGCAGAAGCAGCACCGCGGCGAGCTCGCGGTCGCGACGTACAACGTCGAGAACCTCGACCCGTCCGACGCCACGTTCGAGGAGCACGCCTCCGCGATCGTGAACAACCTGAAGTCGCCCGACATCGTGTCCCTGGAGGAGATCCAGGACAACAACGGCGCGACGAACGACGGCACGGTCGCCGCCGACCAGACGATGAAGAAGCTGACCGACGCGATCGTCGCGGCGGGCGGCCCGGCGTACGAGTGGCGGTCGATCGACCCGGTCAACAACTCGGACGGCGGTGAGCCGGGCGGCAACATCCGCCAGGTGTTCCTGTTCAACCCGGAGCGGGTCTCCTTCACGGACCGCGCGGGCGGCGACGCCACCACCGCCACGGGTGTCACCAAGGTCAACGGCAAGGCGCAGCTGACGGCCTCCCCCGGCCGTATCGACCCCGCGAACGAGGCCTGGAGGAGCAGCCGCAAGCCGCTGGCCGGTGAGTTCGTCTTCCGCGGCCGCACGGTCTTCGTGATCGCCAACCACTTCAACTCCAAGGGCGGAGACCAGGGTCTGACCTCGCAGTACCAGCCGCCGGCGCGCGGCTCGGAGGCCCAGCGCCACCTCCAGGCGACGGCGGTGAACACCTTCGTCAAGGAGATCCTCGGCGCCCAGAAGACCGCGGATGTCATCGCGCTCGGCGACATCAACGACTTCGAGTTCTCCGAGACCACCAAGATCCTGGAGGGTGACGGCGCGCTCTGGTCGGCGATCAAGTCGCTGCCGAGGAGCGAGCGTTACACCTACGACTACCAGGGCAACAGCCAGGTCCTGGACCAGATCCTGGTCAGCCCGTCGATCCGGCGCGGCTGCGACTTCGAGTACGACAGCGTGCACATCAACTCGGAGTTCAACGATCAGATCAGCGACCACGACCCGCAGGTGCTGCGCTTCCACCCGTAGCCGGTGCCGCTCAGGGCTGGCTGAACACTCCGTCCAGCCAGCCCTTCCAGGCGGCTTCGTTCGCCTCGGCGTCGGCGTCCGGGGCGAAGTCGTGGACGCTGATGCCGACCATGTAGCCCCAGTGGTTACGGCCGAAGAAGCGGATGAGGGCATTGTCGGTGCGCAGCCCGATGAAGTACGGGTTGCGGAAATCGACCACGGCGTCCAGGAGCCCGCCCTCGGGCCCACGGGCCCGTACGCGCTCCCCCGCGGCGGTCTCGTCGGCGAGCCCCAGGGCCTTCGCGACGGCGGCCATGGCGTCCGGGGCCTTGGACGCCTCGGGCCCGTCGAAGGTGGCGAAGGCGGCGGTGCGGCCGTCGAAGTGGGTCAGGTACTGGCGCAGGGTGTGCAGATAGAAGTCGGTGTGCTTGGCGGCGCCGTCGTACTGGTTTTCCCAGTCGTCGACGAAGATCCCGCTGTGCACGTACCGCACCCAGGCGCGCCGGCCCTCGTCGCGCGGCTCGACGGTGTAGTCGAGCTGGTTGACGGTCTGTTCGGAGATGCCCTCGACGTCCTCGACACGGTTGGTGTAGCGGTGCGGGGGATCCCAGGCGGTGACCGTGGACCCGAACGGGCCCTTGCCGCCCTCGCGGGGCTCCGGCGGCTCCATCGGCCACAACCAGCCGCCGGTCCCGGCGGTGAAGGCGTCCCACACCTGCTGCGGAGTGGCGTCGACTTCGAACTCGCGGGCGATCTCGAATTCCTTGGACATGGTGGGCTCCTGAGTCCTACTGGTCCAGTTCGGGGGCCGGCCGGTCCTCGGCCGTGGGTTTGAGCGTGGGATGGACGGCGACGACGATGCGGTGGTCGCGGCCGCCCTCGGCGTCCGGGGCGTCGTACTTGCGGATCAGCGCGCCGACCCCCGCCGTCAGCTCCTGGATGAACGCGGCCCGGTCGGCGGCCGAGGCGAAGCGGACCTCACCGTCGAGCGCGTAGGTGGCGAGCCGCTTGCGGGCCTTCGTCGCGCCGGTGATCAGCGAGCCGACGTCCCGTACGAGCCGGGCGCCGAGCGCGAGCAGCCAGCGCGCGGAGAGCTGGTCGCGGAAACGGTCCGGGTCCGGCTGCACGGAGGCGAGGGCGAGCGGCGAGATCACATACGACGCCGCGGTCGCGCGCATCAGCCGCTCGGTGACATTGCCCTTGCGGCGCTCACCGGCGAGCTCCACCAGGCCGTGCCGCTCCAGGGCCTTCAAGTGGTAGTTCACCTTCTGCCGGGGCAGCCCTACCTTGCCGGCCAGCATCGCGGCCGACGCGGGTCCGGCGGCCAGCTCGGCGAGCAGCCGCGCCCTGATGGGGTCCAGGGAGACGGCGGCGGCCTCGGGGTCCTCGATCACGCTCACGTCCAGCATGTGTCCACCCTCTCACCGAAAACTTTTTTTGTCCAGACGGATGAAGTTTTCGGTGAGTCGGGAGTTTCCGGTGAGCGGCGAGAGGAAAGGCCGCATCCCGCGCCCACCGCGGGATGCGGCTTGTGTGCCCGCCCGGTCACCTCCGGGGGTACCGCCACGCCACCACCACGGCCAGGGCCACCGCCGCACCGATCGCCAGCGCCGGCCCGGGATGCCGTACCGCCGCCATGACGAGGGGCCGGGCAGGCTGGGGCACGCCGTGTTCCACCCGGTGCTCCAGGTCGTGGCCCGCCCGCGCGGCCTTCTCGTGGACCGTGCGCCCGGTCCCGGTCGCCCTCTCCTGCGCCCTGTGCCCGGCCCGCATCGCCGTGTCGTGGACCTTGTGCCCGGCCTCCGTGGCCCGGTCGTGAACCTTGTGACCGGTCCGCGCGGCCCTGTCCTGCACCTTGTGCCCGGTCTCCGTCGCCCGCTCCTGGACCCTGTGTCCGGCCTGCGCGGCGGTGCTGCGCAACTGCACGGTCATCGCGCCCGCCCGGTCCCTGAGGTCGGCCGCCCGAGCCATCGCACGGCCCTTCACATCCACCTTGCCTGCCAACTCCTCCACGGTTTCGCCCAGTTCACTGCGGGTCTGCTCGATCTGCCGCCGCAGTTCCTCGGGCCCCTTCGCTCCCCTGCCCTGTGGTTCCGTCCCGTCCGTCATCGGTGCGCCCTTTCCCTGATCTCCTCTACATCGGCCCTGACGCTGCCGAGGGTCTCCTCGGGCGTGGGGGGAGCGGCGCGGCGCAGCTGCGCACGGCCCGTCGCGGCCAGCACGGCCGCGAGCACGAACAGCACAGCCGTCACGATGAGCGCCGCGGCCCAGACGGGCAGCGTCAGCGAGAGCGCGGCGGTGGCCGTGCCGGCCAGGGCGAGCAGGCCGGCGTAGGCGAGCGCGCCCGCGGCGCCGAGCAGGCCGCCGCCGCGGCCCGCGCGCCGCCCCTTGAGAGCGAGCTCCTCCTTGGCGAGGGCCACCTCCTGCCGCACGAGGCGGGAGAGCTGTTCGCCGGCCTGTCCGACGAGCTCGCCCACGGAGTGGTGCTCGTCGTGCACCGCCTTGGGTGTCATGGTCCCGGTCACGGTGTCCGCCTCCTCTCGGTTCGGACCATCCGGGTACCCGGACCGGCCTTCGTTACCCGTGCCCGCCCGGGTCGTGGCCGCGCTCGCCGAACCGGGCCAGCTGGGTCTGGAACCAGTCGAGCCGGGCCTGCAACAGGGCCGCCTCCGCGACGAGTTCGGGCACCCCGAAACCCTCGGGCGGACCGGGAGAGTCCCCCCGCTCCGGCGTCCCGCGCCCGGCCTCCACCCGCAGGCCGTGCCCGGCCAGCCGGGCGAAGGCGGTGAGCGACACGGACGTACGCCGGCGGACACAGCCCGCGCAGGACGGGGCCAGCGCGCGCCAGCCGGGTCTGCCCCAGCCGGCGTCGGCGAGCGCCACGGCGACCGCACCGCAGGCGCACGGTCCGACGGTCGCGGTCCGTACCCGCTGACGGGCGTGACGGAAGCCGCGTTCGAAGCGGATGTACCGGCCGAGCACCGAGACTTCGAGCAGCACGGCCGCCCGGTGCTCCGCAGTGCACAGCAGCGCCTCGGCCGTCGTACGGTCGTGGACGCAGTGGAAGCCGCAGTCGCAGCGGCGGTGCGGTGGACGATGCCGCAGGCCGTAGACGCAGGACGCGTCGGCCACGACGCCGTACGGCAGCGCGCCGCCGAGCGACACACCGGTGAACCCGGCCCGGGTGCCGTCCTGGGACAGCACCGGGTGGGCGATCTTGTATCCGGTCGGCGGCTCCGTCGGGCGTTCCTCGGGGAGCCGCAGTCTCATCGGGCGGCCGGGACCTCTTCGGGCGCGGGCGCGGGCGGCTCATGGATCTCTTCGGGGACCGGGAGTTCTTCCTCGTGGATCTGCGGCCGCTCCTCCGCGACTCCGGTGGCGAGTGCCTTGCCGAGCTTCATGACGCCTCCCATGACCAGTGGTCGATGACCGTCCCGGCCATGGTGACCCATGAGGGGTCGAATTGGACATAGGGCCCTGGCCTCACCCACCCCCAACCCCACCCCAGCCCCACCCCACACATCAGCATCCCTTATCAATATCTCGTAGAAGAATTAAGTGGAGCTTCACTGTGGTCGCGCCGAGACTACTCCCATGACGTCTCCCGGTGCCTGCGCCCCTCCCTTCGGCCGCTCCCTCTGCGCGATGATCACGCCCTTCACCGAGGCGGGCGGGCTGGACCTCGACGGCGCCCAGCGGCTCGCCGACCATCTGGTGTCCGAGGGCTGTGACGGCCTGGTGCTCTCCGGTACGACGGGTGAGTCGCCGACCACGACGGACGCCGAGAAGTCCGAGCTCGTCAGGGCCGTCCGGGAGGCGGTGGGCGAGCGGGCGTCGATCGTGGCCGGGGTGGGCACCTTCGACACCCGGCACACCGTCGAACTCGCCCTGGCGGCCGAAAAGGCGGGCGCCGACGGCCTGTTGGTCGTCAGCCCGTACTACAGCAGGCCACCGCAGGACGCGCTGGAGGCCCACTTCCGGGAGGTGGCCGACGCGGCCGGGCTGCCGCTGATGCTGTACGACATCCCCGGCCGGACCGGCACCCGTATCGAGCCCGACACGATGATCCGGCTCGCCGGACACCCCCGGATCGTGGCGGTCAAGGACTGCTCCTACGACTTCCTCGGCACCCAGAAGGTGCTCGCCCGCACGGAGTTGGCGTACTACGCGGGCTGCGACGAGCACATCCTCGCCCTGTACGCGGTGGGCGCCGCCGGGTACGTCAGCACGGTCGCCAACGTCGTACCGGCCCAACTCCGCGCGGTCCTGGACGCGTTCGAGGCGGGCGACACCCTCGTGTCCGCCCGCCTCCAGCAACGCGCCACGCCGCTCATCGAGTTGATGATGGCGTCCGGTCTGCCCGGCGCCGTCACCGCCAAGGCCCTCCTGACCCGACTGGGCCTGCCGGCGGGCCCGGTCCGCCCGCCGCTGCGACCCGCCGGCCGCGAGGCGGTCGACGGGCTGCTGGCGGCGTACGAAGCGCTGGTGACGGCCGACCAGCGCTCGTGACGGTCCGCTCAGGGCTGTGCGAAGACCGGCTCCCAGCGCCCGGCGGCACCGTCGTTGCCCTTGCGGAATCCGCTGAGCGGTACGACCTTGTCGCTGCCGATCGTGACCAGCACCAGCCGGTTGTGGAACTCGTTCGAGCCGGGAGTGATGTCCCAGGCGACGAGCGACTTCTCACCGACCCAGGCGAGCAGTTGCTGCCCTCGCACCTCGGTCCGCCTGCCGGTACGGGCGTCGAGGACCCAGGAGGACGTCTTCCACTTCTCGCCCGCGAAGTCACCGGCGACGAGCCGCCCGCTCGGCGACTTGCCCGCGTCGACGTACCACTGGAGGTGCTTGTCCTTCGCCGGCACGGCGACCTCGCGGCCCGTGAGGTCGTAGAACTGCTTGCCGATGTCGCCCATCGGGTTCCCGCACCAGACGTGCCGGCCGTCGTCGCTGAGCGCGAAGTCCTGGCGGGAGTTGATGAAGCCGCCGCCCATGGGGTCGTTCGGGTCGCCGTCGAGCCCGACCTCGCTCCAGGAGCCCTTGCCGGAGGCCACGTCGAGGACGTAGAAGCCGGTGCGGGTCGACTGCTGCGGCGCGTCGTAGCCCTCGGAGCCCTCCATCTTGACCCTGAGGTCGGGGTTCTCGCCGTAGCTCGTCGCGACCAGCTTCCGTCCGTCGCGGGAGAACGACAGTCCCGCGACACCGTGGTCGACCGGGATCCACCGCTCCACCTTGCCGTTGGCCAGGTCGAGCAGGCCGATCCGCGGGGCGGGCAGCTGCTGCTCCAGGACGGCGGCGGTCTTCATGCCGGGGGCGACGGCGACGTAGGACCACTGCGGGGCCTTCACATACCTGCCGGTCCTCTGGTCGAGCAGCCAGTAGGCGCGGACCGAGGCGGCCTTGCCGGACGACTGCTCGACCGTCCTCGGGATGTAGTACGCGGCCAGCGTTGTGCCGTCGGCCGAGATCAGGTCGCGCGGCGGCGACTGGTCCGGCTGGGCGCGGATCCCCGTCCGGTCCACGACATGGGCGGGACGTACGTCCTCCTTCCCGGAGTCCAGCAGCGGCACCGCCACCGCGACGGCGACCACGGCGACCGTGGCGGCGGCCGCGGCCACGAGCCTTCGCGTACGGCGGCGTCGGCGGACGGCGAGTACCCGGTCGGCGAGCCCCGCTGCCGTCGGGGCCTGCGCCGCGGCCTGCTCGCGCAGGGCGTCGCGCACGAGTTCGTCGACGTTCACGGACGCACCTCCACGGGCGAGTAGTCACGGGACGACAGCCGCTCGGTGTCGGCCGGGCCGAGCGCGTCCAGCTCGGGCGCCAGCGCACGCAGCCGGGCCAGCGAACGGTGGGTGGTGGACCGTACGGTGCCGACGGAGCAGCCGAGCAGACGGGCCACGTCCGCCTCGGGCAGGTCCTCGAAGTAGCGCAGCACCAGCACGGTGCGCTGGCGGGCGGTGAGCCGGGACAGCGCCTCACGCATGACGAGGCGCAGTTCTGCGGCGGCCGCGGCGTCGGCTCCGGCCACGCCCGCCTCGGGCGGTTCGGCGACGCTGACCTCCTGCCGGGGCCACTTCAGACGCCAGCGGCTGACCTGCTGGCGGTAGAGGATGCGCCGTACATAGGCCTCGGGCTCGTCGATCCGCTGCCAGCGCCCGGCCGCCTTGACCAGGGCGTTCTGCAGCAGGTCCTCGGCGGCGTGCTGGTCTCCCCCGCACAGCAGCACGGCCGTCTTCAGCAGGGCGGACGACCTGCTGTCCACGAAGTCCCGGAAACCCTCCAGCCCTTCGGCATTCATCGTCACCTTCTCTTCCCCGGCGGCACCTGTGCCCCGCCCCTGTGCCCCTTGTGACGCGCGCGCCCGCCCGCCGCTATGCCTGTGCGCCGGGAATTCCCCGAAGAAATGTCCACCGGCCCGTCACCACCGCTGCCGTACGGTGGCCGCGTGAGCCGCCCGCTGCTGTTCCTCGACGTCGACGGCCCCCTCAACCCGTACGCGGCGCAGCCCGAACGGCGTCCCGACGGCTATACGACGATCAGGGTCGCCGTGAGCCCGGGCCGCCGACTGCGGGTGTGGCTGAATCCCTCGCACGGCCCGGCACTGCTCGCCCTCGACTACGACCTGTGCTGGGCGACCACATGGATGGACTCGGCCAACCGCTGGATCGCCCCTGTCGTCGGCCTGCCCGAGCTGCCGTACGTCGACTTCGGCGCAGGCCTGTTCGCGCATCGAGCGGACGGGGTGCACTGGAAGACCGAGGCGATCGTGGCCCACGCCGCGGGCCGCCCCTTCGCCTGGGTGGACGACGAACAGAGCCCGGCGGACGAGACGTTCGTGACCCGCCACCACCCCGGCCCCGCCCTCCTCCACCACGTCAGCCCGCGCATCGGCCTGCGCGAGCCCGACTTCACCGCACTCGCGGAGTTCGCGGCGACAGCACAGCCGTGACCGAGCGCTGCCGGAAGCTTACGGGGCCGTGATCACTCGCGCCGAAGCAGCTCCCGGTCATCAAGGCTCCGCCGACCGCATGGAAAGGTGCAGGTCGCGGCGGAGAAACAGCCCTTGGCAACGAGCGCGATCACCTGTCACGATCTAGCCGTGGTCAAGCTTTCGAAGATCGCGAGGCAGGCAGACGTCCTCCTCGACCTGATGGGCGTGGCGGTCGGTTCACTGCTGCTGGTGATCGGTATCGAGACCTACCGCGACGGTGGATCCGTGGGCTGGCCGATCGCCGGATCAGTGCTGTTCTCGGTCAACCTCTGGGTAGCCTGCCGTCGATTCATCCGGCACAGGAAACCGACTCCGTGAGGCAGGCTCAAGTCCCGCTCCAGGCAAAGTTGCTGAACCTCCTCCGCATTGTCACGGTACCGCCACAACCACGGTATGGCCGGATCACGCCCCTTCCGTCCGGCCCGGTCCTCGTCCAATGATCGTCCCCGTTCCGACCATCCCGCCGAATCGCGCGGGGTGGCACCAGCGAAAAAAAGGGGGGACTCCACCATGAGGACCGTACGCGCCAGAACCGCCATCGCCGCCGCGACGCTGGCCATCGGCGCCGGACTGGCACTCGGGCCGACGGCCCAGGCGAGCACGACGCAGGGCTACATCGCCGGCGGCGGCTCCGTCACCGACGACTGGGGGGACGAAGGGCTGCTGTCCAGCGGCTCCCACGCGAACAGCAATGCCACCGCCGTGTGGCAGTGGGTCCTGTGGGCGGAGGGCGTGAAGGAGTCGAACGGCACGCGCTACGACCAGTCCGACATCGACTGCCAGTTCGGCCCCAACACGACCTACGCCACCAAGGACCTCCAGACCCGCTGGGGCCTGATCGTCGACGGCAAGGTCGGCAAGCAGACCTTCGGCACTTTCGACAGCTTCCTGGAGCTGGGCAGTGACGGACGGACCATCACCTACCACGGCGACTACTTCGACGGCTACACGCACAAGTTCACGCTGAAGCGCATCAGCGGCAAGTACTACGTCAAGGACCCTGGCTCCGGTAAGGGCTGGAAGGGCGCGTACTACCACAGCAAGACCGCCTGCTGATCCTGCGGGCTTCCGACAGACGCCGGGGCGGCCCGTCGCGACCGCGTGGAACGCGACCGCGGCGGGCCGCCCCCACGTTCGTCACGGCCGCCGGTGATCAGTTGTGGGCGTGCAGGACCTCGTTCAGGCCGCCCCAGACAGCGTTGTTCGGGCGGGCCTCGACCGTGCCGGTGACCGAGTTGCGGCGGAAGAGGATGTTGGAGGCACCGGACAGTTCGCGGGCCTTGACGATCTGGCCGTCGGGCATGGTGACCCGGGTGCCGGCCGTGACGTACAGACCCGCCTCGACGACGCACTCGTCGCCGAGCGCGATCCCGACGCCCGCCTCGGCGCCGATCAGGCAGCGCTCGCCGATGGTGATGCGGACGTTGCCGCCGCCGGACAGGGTGCCCATGGTGGAGGCGCCGCCGCCGATGTCCGAGCCGTCACCGATCAGCACACCGGCCGAGATACGGCCCTCGACCATCGACGTGCCGAGCGTGCCGGCGTTGAAGTTGACGAAGCCCTCGTGCATGACCGTGGTGCCCGAGGCGAGGTGCGCGCCGAGGCGGACCCGGTCGGCGTCGGCGATGCGGACGCCCTTGGGCGCGACGTAGTCGGTCATCCGCGGGAACTTGTCCACCGAGGTCACCTGGAGGTGCAGTCCCTCGGCGCGGGCGTTCAGCCGGACCTTCTCGATGTCGTCGACGGCGACCGGGCCGAGCGAGGTCCAGGCGACATTGGCGAGGAGGCCGAAGATGCCGTCCAGGCTCTGGCCGTGCGGCTGGACCAGACGGTGCGAGAGGAGGTGGAGGCGCAGATAGGCGTCGTGCGTGTCGATCGGCTTCTCGTCGAGCGAGGAGATGACCGTACGGACCGCGACGACCTCGACGCCTCGGCGGGCGTCCGGCCCGATCGCCTTCGCGGCACCCTCACCGAGCAGTTCCACGGCCTTCTCGGCGGTCAGCCGCTCGGTACCGGCGGGCCCGGGCTCGGCGGTGAGCTCGGGCGCGGGGAACCAGGTGTCGAGGACGGTGCCGTCGGCGGCGACGGTGGCGAGCCCGGCGGCAACGGCGCCGGTGGTACGAGGAGCAGTCGTGTCGGTCATGAGGGCAACCTAACCGCCCGGAGGCCACGGAGGCCAACCACCGGCGGGGCCGTCTCAGGTGCCGGGCGGTATCTCGGACGTGGGGTGGCGCCTCGGGTGCCGGGTGGCGCCTCGGGCGTGGGGTGGCGCCTCGGGTGCCGGGCGGTGCCGGAAGGTGTCCCAGGTTCCGAGGCATGTCTCAGGTGCGGAGCGGTGTGTCTGGTAGCGGGCGGCACTTCTCGGCGCCGGTCGGCATCACTCAGCCCGTCCGGCGTTTGAGGACGAGGCCGTCCAGGCCGAAATGGAGGTCTGGGGGCGCAGCCCCCAGCAGCGGCAGCGCCCCGCTAGCCAGGAATGACCCGCGCCAGCACCTCCCGCGAGGACTCCTCGTCGTACGACCCGCCCGTCAGCAGGACCTGCAGACAGATGCCGTCCATCAGCGCGACCAGCGCCCGCGCGGTGACGGGGTCCGTGCGCCGCGAGATGCGCTCGGCGAGGTCCTCCGCCCACTCCGCGGCGACGGGACGCAGGGCGGGCCGGCGCAGGGCCGCGAGATAGAGCTCGTACTCCAGCTCGACCCCCGTACGGTCGCCCGCGAGCCACTCGCCCATCCAGCCGGCCAGCTCCGAAGCCAGGTCGGCGTCCGCGTTCTCCAGGCCCCCGCGGGCCGCGATCACCTTGGCGAAGCCCTCGTTGGCCTGCCGCAACGCGGCGACCATCAGCTCGTCGAGGGTCTTGAAGTGATACGTCGTGGAGCCGAGCGGCACATCGGCCTCGGCCGCGACGGAGCGGTGGGTCAGCCCGGCAAGCCCCTTCTCCCCGACGACCCGGATCGCGGCGTCGATGATCCGCTGCCGCCGCTCGGGGTCGTAACGCCGGGCCATCAGTGCGCACCCCCCATGTTCAGCACCACGACCCCGACGATGATCAGCGCGATCCCGAAAGCCTTGGTCGTCGTCATCCCCTCGCCGAGGAACATCATCCCTATCGTGGCGATGGCCGCGGTCCCGACACCGGACCAGATCGCGTACGCGGTTCCGACGGACACGGTCTTCAGGGTCTGCGCGAGCAGCACGAAGGAGAGGGCGTAGCCGAGGACGGTCAGCAGCGAGGGCACGGCCCTGCTGAAGCCGTCGCTGTACTTCATGGCGGTGGTGGCTCCCACCTCAGCGCCGATGGCTACGGCGAGCAACAGGTATCCCATGTGTACTAGCGTACATAACGCAGCCATGACAACGTCCGAGAACGTTGCAGAAGCCGCTCTCCTCCTCGGTCGCCTGCACGCGAAACGGCGACGTCCGTCGGACGTCGCCGTTCGTCTTCGACCGATGAGGCCGATGAAGCCGATGCGGCCGACGGGATCTCAGACGTTGAACCCGAGCGCCCGCAGCTGCTCCCGCCCGTCGTCCGTGATCTTGTCGGGGCCCCACGGCGGCATCCAGACCCAGTTGATGCGGAGCTCGTTCACCAGGCCGTCCGTGGCGGACTTGGCCTGGTCCTCGATGACGTCCGTCAGCGGGCAGGCCGCCGAGGTCAGGGTCATGTCGACGGTCGCGATGTTCGCGTCGTCGACATGGATGCCGTAGATCAGGCCCAGGTTGACGACGTCGATGCCCAGCTCGGGGTCGACGACGTCCATCAGGGCCTCGCGGAGCTCCTCCTCCGAGGCCGGCTTCATCTCCACGGTGTCACTCATGCCGTCTTCCTTTCGGCGTCGGCTCCGCCCAGCGCCTGGGCCGTCGCGTCCTTCCACGCCATCCAGCTCAGGAGGGCGCACTTCACCCGCGCCGGGTATTTGGAGACACCGGCGAACGCGACCGCGTCCTCCAGCACCTCCTCCATCGCGTCGTCGGGCTCGATCCGGCCCTTGGACTGCATCAGCTCCAGGAAGGTCTCCTGGATCTTCTGCGCCTGGGCCAGCTCCTTGCCGACGAGAAGGTCGTTCAGCACGGAGGCCGAGGCCTGGCTGATGGAACAGCCCTGGCCCTCGTACGAGACGTCGCTGATCGTCGTGCCGTCGTACTTCACCCGCAGCGTGATCTCGTCGCCGCACGTCGGGTTGACGTGGTGCACCTCGGCGTCGCCATCCCTCAGACCACGCCCGTGCGGGTGCTTGTAGTGGTCCAGGATGACTTCCTGGTACATCGAATCCAGCTTCATGCGATCGCTCGCCAACCCCTCAGCCGAAGAAGTTCCGTACGTGCTCCAGGCCGTCGACCAGCACGTCGATCTCGGCCGGCGTGGAGTACAGATAGAACGACGCCCGCGTGGTCGCAGGAATTCCGTAGCGGAGGCAGACCGGCCGCGCACAGTGGTGGCCGACCCGGACCGCGATGCCCTGCTCGTCGAGGACCTGGCCCACGTCGTGCGGGTGGATGTCGCCGAGCGTGAAGGAGATCGCCGCGCCCCGGTCCTCCGCCGTGGTCGGGCCGATGATCCGCAGATCGGGGACCTCGGTGAGCCGCTTCACCGCGTACTCGGTGAGTGCGTGCTCATGGGCGAGGATCTTGTCCATGCCGATCGAGTTGAGGTAGTCGATCGCCGCGCCGAGGCCGACCGCCTGCGCGATCGGTGGGGTGCCCGCCTCGAACTTGTGGGGCGCCGGGGCGTAGGTCGAGGAGTGCATCGACACCGTCTCGATCATCTCGCCGCCGCCCAGGAACGGGGGCAGGTCCTCCAGGAGCTCCTGGCGGCCCCACAGGACGCCGATGCCCGTGGGCCCGCACATCTTGTGGCCGGTGAAGGCCACGAAGTCGGCCTGGAGGGCCTGCACGTCCAGCGGCATGTGCGGCGCGGCCTGCGAGGCGTCGATGCAGACCAGCGCACCGACCTCCTGCGCCCGGCGCACTATCGCCTCGACCGGGTTGATCGTGCCGAGGATGTTGGACACCAGAACGAAGGAGACGATCTTCGTCTTCTCCGTGATGATCTCGTCGATGTCGGACAGGTCGAGACGGCCGTCGTCGGTCAGGCCGAACCACTTCAGCTTCGCGCCCGTGCGCTGCGACAGCAGCTGCCACGGCACGATGTTGGAGTGGTGCTCCATCTCCGTGATGACGATCTCGGTGTCGGAGTCCACACGGTAGGGCTCGTCGGCCCAGCCCAGCATGTTCGCCACGAGGTTCAGCGACTCCGAGGCGTTCTTGGTGAAGATCACCTCGTCGCGGCTGGGCGCGTTGATGAAGTCCGCGACCTTGTCGCGCGCGCCCTCGTACAGCGCCGTGGCCTCCTCGGCGAGGACGTGCACGCCACGGTGGACGTTGGCGTTGTGCTGCTCGTAGTACTCGGAGAGCACGTCGAGCACCTGGCGCGGTGTCTGCGAGGTCGCCGCGTTGTCCAGGTACACCAGCTTCTTGCCGTCGTGGACCAGACGGTCCAGGACGGGGAAGTCCTTGCGGATCGCCTCGGTGTCGAGGAGGCCGGGGAGCCCATGGCGGGAAGGGGTCACGCGGATGCGCCACCCTTCGTGTATGCCTCGTAGCCCTCGTCCTCCAGCTTGTCGGCGAGCTCGGCACCGCCGGACTCGACGATCCGGCCGCCGGAGAAGACATGGACGTGGTCGGGCTTGATGTAGCGCAGGATGCGCGTGTAGTGCGTGATCAGCAGGGTGCCGACCTCGCCGGTCCCGCGGACGCGGTTGACGCCCTCGGAGACGATGCGAAGGGCGTCGACGTCCAGACCGGAGTCCGTCTCGTCGAGGATCGCGATCTTCGGCTTGAGCAGTTCGAGCTGGAGGATCTCGTGGCGCTTCTTCTCACCGCCGGAGAAGCCCTCGTTGACGTTGCGCTCGGCGAAGGAGGGGTCCATGTTGAGGCGCTCCATGGCCTCCTTGACCTCCTTGACCCAGGTGCGCAGCTTGGGGGCCTCGCCGCGGATGGCGGTGGCGGAGGTGCGCAGGAAGTTGGAGACCGAGACACCGGGGACCTCGACCGGGTACTGCATCGCCAGGAACAGGCCCGCGCGGGCGCGCTCGTCGACGGACATCTCCAGGACGTCCTCGCCGTCGAGCAGCACGGTGCCCTCGGTGATCGTGTACTTCGGGTGACCCGCGAGCGAGTAGGCGAGGGTCGACTTGCCGGAGCCGTTCGGGCCCATGATGGCGTGCGTCTCGCCCTGCTTCACGGTGAGGTCGACGCCCTTGAGGATCTCCTTCGTGGCGTTGTCGGCCTCGACGGTGACGTGCAGGTCTCGGATTTCAAGCGTTGCCATGAATGCCTCAGGACTCCTGGGTGAGGGAGACGAACACGTCGTCCCCTTCGATCTTTACGGGGTATACGGGGACCGGGCGCGTCGCGGGAAGGCCGGACGGCTTGCCGGTGCGGAGGTCGAAGCTGGAGCCGTGCAGCCAGCACTCGATCTGACAGTCCTCCACCTCGCCCTCGGAGAGCGAGACGTTCGCGTGCGAGCAGATGTCGAAGATGGCGAACACCTCCCCCTCGGTCTGCACGACCGAGACCGGCGTGCCGTCGAGTTCCACCCGCTTCGGGGTGCCCTCCTCCAGCTCGCTCAGCCCGCAGGCGCGTACGAACGTCGACGAGGCAGTCATCCGACCGATGCCTCCAGCTCCTCGTCGATCTTGGCGATGAGACGCTCCTCGATGTCCTCGACGCCGATCTGCTGGACCAGCTCGGCGAAGAAGCCACGGACGACGAGACGGCGGGCCTCGTGCTCCGGGATGCCGCGGGCCATCAGGTAGAAGAGCTGCTCGTCGTCGAAGCGGCCGGTCGCGCTCGCGTGCCCGGCACCGACGATCTCGCCGGTCTCGATCTCCAGGTTGGGCACGGAGTCGACCCGGGCGCCGTCGGTCAGCACCAGGTTGCGGTTCATCTCGTAGGTGTCCGTGCCCTCGGCCTTGGCCTCGATGAGCACGTCGCCGATCCACACCGCGTGGGCGTCGTCGCCCTGGAGCGCACCCTTGTAGGCGACGTTCGACTTGCAGTGCGGGGTGTTGTGGTCGACCAGCAGACGGTGCTCCTGGTGCTGGCCCGCGTCGGTGAAGTACAGGCCGAAGAGCTCGGCCTCGGCGCCGGTGCCGGCGTAGGAGACGCGCGGGTGCAGTCGTACGACGTCGCCGCCGAAGGTGACCACGAACGACTTGAAGGTGGCGTCCCGGCCGACCAGCGCGTTGTGCTGGCCCACGTGCACGGCCTTGTCGTCCCAGTCCTGGACGGAGACGACGGTCAGCTTGGCGCCGTCGCCCAGGATGTAGTCGACGTTGGCGGCGAGCACCGCGTCACCGGTGTGGTCGATGACGACGACGGCCTCGGCGAAGGCGCCCAGCTCGATGATCTGGTGGCCGTAGGCGACCCCGCCCTCGCCGTGCACGGCGATACGGATCGGCTCGGTGAGCACCGCCTCCTTGGGGACGGTGACCACGCCGGCCTTCTCGAACGCCGAGTAGGCCTGGGCGGCGACACGGTCGACCGGGGTGCCCGCCCTGCCGAGCCGTGCGTCGTCGCGGCCGACGGTCTCGACGGTGACGCCCTCGGGGGCCCGGACGTCGACCTTTACGCCCTCGCCGGTCGCGACGGCGGTGCCGTCGTGCAGGCCGCGCAGCCGCTCCAGCGGGGTGAACCGCCACTCCTCCTCGCGGCCGTGCGGGACCGGGAAGTCCGCCACGTCGAAGGACGGGGGCGCGCTCATGCGCGTGGCGACGGTCGACTCGGCGGCCACCGCGATCTGGCCCGCGGTGGTGGAGCCCAGCGGTGGGGGTCCCCCCGCTCGAACGGAGTTGAGAGTGGGGGAGTTCTGAGCCTCAGCCATGGCTGTCGTAATGCTCGCTTTCTTACGTGAGTGGCTTGATGGGGACTGCGGCCGGGGGCTAGCCCACCGCGCCTTCCATCTGCAGCTCGATCAGCCGGTTGAGTTCGAGGGCGTACTCCATGGGCAGCTCCTTGGCGATC
The DNA here is from genome assembly GCF_008806595.1 of Streptomyces luteolifulvus. Lineage (GTDB taxonomy): Bacteria > Actinomycetota > Actinomycetes > Streptomycetales > Streptomycetaceae > Streptomyces > Streptomyces luteolifulvus. The sequence continues at coordinate 104,978 of NZ_VZRB01000021.1, forward strand.
GGCTCGACGAAGCCGCGCACGATCATCGCCATCGCCTCGAACTCGCTCAGACCGCGGCTCATCAGGTAGAAGAGCTGGTCCTCGGAGACCTTGGAGACGGTGGCCTCGTGGCCCATGGACACGTCGTCCTCACGGACGTCCACGTAGGGGTAGGTGTCGGAGCGGGAGATGGTGTCGACGAGCAGCGCGTCGCACAGCACGTTCGACTTGGATCCGGCGGCGCCCTCGCCGATCTCGACGAGTCCGCGGTAGGACGTACGGCCGCCGCCGCGCGCCACGGACTTCGACACGATGTTGGAGGACGTGTTCGGCGCCATGTGGACCATCTTGGAACCGGCGTCCTGGTGCTGGCCCTCGCCGGCGAAGGCGATGGACAGGGTCTCGCCCTTGGCGTGCTCGCCCATCAGGTAGACGGCCGGGTACTTCATGGTGACCTTGGAGCCGATGTTGCCGTCGATCCACTCCATGGTCGCGCCCTCGTACGCCACAGCACGCTTGGTGACCAGGTTGTAGACGTTGTTCGACCAGTTCTGGATGGTCGTGTAACGGCAGCGGGCGTTCTTCTTGACGATGATCTCGACGACCGCGGAGTGCAGCGAGTCCGACTTGTAGATCGGCGCCGTGCAGCCCTCGACGTAGTGCACATAGGCACCCTCGTCGACGATGATCAGGGTCCGCTCGAACTGGCCCATGTTCTCCGTGTTGATACGGAAGTAGGCCTGGAGCGGGATCTCCACGTGGACGCCCGGCGGCACGTAGATGAAGGAGCCGCCCGACCACACGGCGGTGTTCAGCGAGGCGAACTTGTTGTCTCCGACCGGGATGACGGTCCCGAAGTACTCCTTGAAGAGCTCCGGGTGCTCCTTCAGCGCGGTGTCGGTGTCCAGGAAGATGACGCCCTGCTCCTCCAGGTCCTCGCGGATCTGGTGGTAGACGACCTCCGACTCGTACTGGGCGGCGACACCCGCGACGAGGCGCTGCTTCTCCGCCTCCGGGATGCCGAGCTTGTCGTAGGTGTTCTTGATGTCCTCGGGCAGGTCCTCCCAGGACGCCGCCTGCTTCTCCGTGGAGCGTACGAAGTACTTGATGTTGTCGAAGTCGATGCCAGACAGGTCCGAGCCCCAGTTCGGCAGGGGCTTCTTGTCGAACAGGCGCAGGCCCTTGAGGCGGAGCTTGGTCATCCACTCCGGCTCGCTCTTCTTCGCGGAGATGTCGCGGACGACGTCCTCGTTCAGACCGCGCTTGGCAGAGGCACCGGCCTCGTCGGAGTCGGCCCAGCCGTATTCGTACTTGCCCAGACCCTCGAGTTCGGGGTGGGCAGTCTCCGTGGGGAGAGTCATGCGGGGTTCCTCCCGGCCGTGCTTGCAGATGCGTCAGTGGAATTCTTGGGGATGAACGTCGTGCAGACGCCGTCGCCATGGGCGATGGTCGCCAGTCGCTGGACGTGCGTTCCGAGCAGCTCGGCGAAGATCTCCGTCTCCGCCTCGCAGAGCTGGGGGAACTGCTCCGCGACATGGGCGACCGGGCAGTGGTGCTGGCAGAGCTGCTCGCCGACCGGTGCGCTGCGCGCCGTAGCAGCGTACCCGTCGACGCTCAGGGCCTTGGCCAGGGCTTCGGCGCGTTTGTCGGGGGTGGCGCTCTCGATCGCCTTGCGGTACACGCTCGCCTGTGCGGCGATCCGGGCGCGGGCGAAGGCGGCGACCGCCTCCTGGCCGCCCTCCTGGTCGGCGATCCAGCGCAGCGCGTCCTTGGCGAGCTGGTCGTAGGACTGGTCGAAGGCGTCGCGGCCGCAGTCGGTGAGCGCGAAGACCTTGGCGGGACGTCCGCGCGTCCGCGCGCCGTAGACCCGCTGCTCGCGTCCCTCCACGACGTCGTCGGCGGCGAGCGCGTCCAGGTGACGCCGTACGGCCGCCTGGGTCAGGCCCAGCCGCCCGGCGAGCTCTGCGACGGTCGACGGCCCGTGGTCCAGGATGGACCGCGCGACCCGGTTGCGGGTGGACCGGTCCGAGCGCAACCCAGCCGCGAACTCCTCGTGAGGGGGCCCCGTGGGGGTCTCCCGAGCCTCGCCGACGTTTTTCACAACGCCATTGTTGCGTAATTCCTCGGAGCCAGGCAAGCCACGCCCGTCCCACCGGGCGGTGCGCTACATCACTTAGGCATACCTAATCTGACCTGCAAGAACGATCTTTGATCGATCAAAAGGGCTGGCCGGCCGCCCGGCCCGTAAGGAGGAGATCCTGTACCCGCCCGTCCGGGACACGAACGGCGTACCTAGACTCTGGAGCCATGCGAAGTGAGCCCGTGGTCCAGGTACAGGCCCTGGTGAAGCGGTACGGCACGAAGACCGCGGTGGACGGCCTCGACCTGGTGGCGACGGCGGGTGTGACCGCCGTACTCGGTCCCAACGGAGCGGGCAAGACGACCACGGTCGAGACCTGCGAGGGGTACCGGAGGCCGGACTCCGGCACGGTGCGCGTCCTGGGCCTCGACCCGGTCACCGAGTCCGCCGCGCTGCGCCCCCGGATCGGCGTGATGCTGCAGTCCGGCGGTGTCTACTCCGGCGCGCGGGCCGACGAGATGCTGCGCCATGTCGCCGCCCTGCACGCACACCCGCTCGACGTGGACGCGCTCATCGAGCGGCTGGGGCTGGGCAGCTGCGGCCGGACGTCGTACCGCCGGCTGTCGGGCGGCCAGCAGCAGCGACTCGCCCTCGCGATGGCCGTGGTGGGCCGCCCGGAGCTGGTGTTCCTGGACGAGCCGACCGCCGGCCTCGACCCGCAGGCCCGCCGCGCCACCTGGGACCTCGTGCACGATCTGCGCAGGGACGGCGTCTCCGTGATCCTCACCACCCATCACATGGACGAGGCCGAACAGCTCGCCGACGATGTCGCGATCATCGACGGCGGCCGGGTCATCGCCCAGGGCAGCCCCGAGCAGCTGTGCCGCGGCGGCGCCGAGAACACGCTCCGCTTCACCGGCCGGCCGGGACTGGACGTCGGGTCCCTGCTCAAGGCGCTCCCCGCGGACTGCACGGCCGCCGAGCTGACGCCGGGCTCGTACCGCATCGTCGGCAAGGTGGACCCGCAACTGCTCGCCACGGTCACCTCGTGGTGCGCCCAGCACGGGGTGATGCCGGAGCGGATCTCGGTCGAACGGCACACCCTGGAGGACGTGTTTTTGGAGCTCACCGGCAAGGAGCTGCGTTCGTGACCACCGTCGGTACGGGTACGTACGCGCCGAAGCCCGGCGCCGCGCCCCTCCCCCGCATGATCGCGGCGCAGGCCGTGCTCGAGACGAAGATGCTGCTGCGCAACGGCGAGCAGCTGCTGCTGACGGTGGTGATCCCCACCCTGCTGCTGGTGCTGTTCAGCACGGTGGACATCGTCGACACCGGGGCGGGCGAGGCCGTGGACTTCCTCGCTCCCGGCATCCTCGCGCTCGCCGTGATGTCCACGGCGTTCACGGGACAGGCCATCGCGACCGGCTTCGAGCGGCGCTACGGCGTCCTGAAGCGGCTCGCCTCCTCCCCGCTCCCCCGCTGGGGGCTGATGGCCGCGAAGACGGTGTCGGTGCTGGTCACGGAGATCCTCCAGGTGATCCTGCTGACGGTGATCGCCTTCGCGCTGGGCTGGTCGCCGCAGGGCAACCCCTTCGCCGTACTGCTCCTGCTGATCCTCGGCACGGCCGCGTTCTCGGGCCTCGGCCTGCTGATGGCGGGCACGCTGAAGGCGGAGGCGACACTGGCCGCCGCGAACCTGGTCTTCCTGCTGCTCCTGGTCGGCGGCGGGGTCATCGTCCCGCTGGACAAGTTCCCCTCCGGCGCCGAGGACGTCCTCGGTCTCCTGCCGATCTCCGCCCTCTCGGACGGCCTCAGGGACGTGCTCCAGCACGGCGCCGGGATGCCGTGGGGCGACCTGGGGATTCTGGCGGTGTGGGCGGTCGTCGGCCTGGCTGCCGCGGGGCGGTTCTTCCGCTGGGAGTAGGCCGGCTGCGGACCCTCGTGAAAGCGTGCACAAGCGGCGGCCTACGATGGTCCGCGTGCCAAACGTGACCCGCGCCGACGCCGTAGCCGCCGTGCGCAACCCGCTCGCCTTCATCGCCGCACGCTGGACCCCGGATCCCCGGACGGTGCGGCGGGCGGCCCTCGCCGCGCTCGTCATGTCGGTGATCATCGTGGTCACCGGCGGTGCCGTACGGCTCACCGGTTCCGGCCTCGGCTGCCCGACCTGGCCCAAGTGCACCGAGGACTCGCTCACCGCGACCAGCACGATGGGGTTCCACGGCGCCATCGAGTTCGGCAACCGCATGCTGACGTACGTGCTGTGCGGCGCGGTCGGCTGGGCGATCATCGCCGCGCGCTCCGAGAAGCCGTACCGGCGCGGCCTGACCCGGCTCGGCTGGGCGCAGTTCTGGGTCGTGATGGGCAACGCGGTCCTAGGCGGGATCGTCGTGCTCGTGGGCCTGAACCCGTACACGGTCGCGGCGCACTTCCTGCTCTCGACGGCACTGATCGCGGTCGCCACGGTGATGTGGCAGCGCACCCGCGAGGGCGACGGTGCGCCCCGCCCGCTGGTCGGCCCGTCCGTGCGGCAGCTGGTGTGGTTCGCGGTCGTGGCCTCCGTGCTGCTGGTCGCGGTCGGCACGGTGGTGACCGGTGCGGGCCCGCACGCCGGCGACTCCAGCAAGGTCGAGCGGATGCCCGTCGACTGGGAAACGGTGACCAAGCTGCACGCCGTGCTCGCCTGGATCGTGGTGACGCTCACCTTCGCCCTGTGGTTCGTCCTCAAGGCGGTCGACGCCCCGAAGGGCCCGCTGGACCGCACCCGGGATCTCTTCCTGGTACTGCTCGCCCAGGGCGTGATCGGCTACGTTCAGTACTTCACGAACCTCCCCGAGGTCCTGGTCGGCCTGCACATGCTCGGCTCGTGCCTGGTGTGGATCGCCGTACTGCGCGTCCAGCTGGCGCTGCGCGAGCGCCCGAAGACGGCGATCGACCTGCCGGGCCCCGCGTCGGAGGCGGCGATCGGCACGCGCGCGTAGGTCCGGCCGCACAGCTCATCGGGAGGCCGGCGGGCGCCCGGCCGGGGATGTGACACAGGCTTTCTCAGGCCAGGCCGTACACCCGCCGTGCGTTCTCCGCCGCGACCAGCCCCGCCACCCGCTGTGCGTCCGCCGGCGACCATGCCCCCTCGTCGACCCAGGCGCCGAGCACCCGCTCCAGTGCCTCCCGGAACAGCCGTGCTCCCACCACATGGAGTTCGGGCAGGCCGTGCGCCCCGCTGGAGAAGAGGATCTTGCCGAAGGGGGCCAGTTCCAGGATCTCCGCGAGGATGGTCGCCGCCCGGGCGCCGGTGCGGGCCAGGGCGGCGCCGGAGTCGGCGTAGACGTGCGGGAAGACGCCCGCGAGGTGCGCGGCGTGACGGTGATAGGGGTAGCTGTGCAGCAGCACCAGATCCGTGCCGAGGCCGGCCGTCGCGCGGACGAAGTCCGTCAGCAGGGCCGGGTCGGTGCGGTCGATGCGCGGTCCCGGTCCGCCGAGCCCCGCGTGCAGTTGGAGGGGCAGCCCCGAGGCCACCGCGATCCACAGCAGATGTCTGAGCAGCACCGGATCGCTGAGCTCCCCGCCGACCCGGCGTCCGGCCAGCCAGCGGGAGGCCGCGCCCCGTACCTCGCCCGGCCCGGGCGGCTCGGGCGCGAGCGCGAGGCCGTGCCGCATGCCCGCCACGGAGGTGAAGGCCACCGCACTCGCGGCGGCCCCGTGCACCGACTCGGCCAGATTGGCGAGGAAGGACTCGACGGTGCCGGAGGTGTCGGCGACCTGTTCCGCGAGGAGCTCCAGGCGCACGATCTCGCGGGCCTCGGCGACCGAGGCGGAGGCCATCTCGGCGGGGCCGGTCAGGTCGCCGGGCAGCCCCGTGTCGACCAGATACGTCGTGATACCGCTGCCGCGCAGCAGCCTGCGGCCCGTTTCCAGTACGCCGAGTTCACGACGCCGGGCGAGATAGCGGGCAGGCGGACAGTGCGGTTCGAGGCCCAGCAGCGGGGGGCACCAGCGGCGTACGGCGAATCCGGTCTGGGTGTCGAACAGCGTCGTGCCGGGGGCGGGCGGGCCCTCGGTGCGGGCCAGCTGGGCCTCGAAGGTGCCGAGGCCCAGTTCTGTTCTCAGTACGCCGTGGCAGTACTGGTCCACGAGGGACGGGGTTTCGATCATCCGGGCTCCCCCGTGGGGTGACTACGTCGTTCCTACGGGGGGCTAACGGGTGAACGGGCTGTGAGGTCGCGGGCTGTTCAGGCGTTGGCCGGGCCGCCGACCTGGATGCCTGCCATGCGGGTCCATTCGTACGGGCCCGTCTTCACCTTCGCCGCGAACTCGCCGTCGAAGGTGTCGTGGGTGGGGATGCCCGACTTCTTCACCGCCTGCTCGGCGATGTCGTACGAAGGGGCCACCAGGTCGCCCCACGCGCCGTCCTCGCCCACGAGGACGATGCGGGCGCCGCGGTCTCCGATGTACGCGACCTGGCCCTCGGCTCCTCCGTGGGCCTTGGAGAAGGTGCTGATCTGCTTGGCGAGGCGGGTCGCCCTGCGCTCGGCCTTCGCGTCAACCTGCTGCGTGTCTGCCATGCCCAGGATGCTACCGACGGGTAGATCAAACGGCGAGGTCCGGGTGCGTGGCTTTGACCACGCCTACCGCAGGAACGGGTCCACGGCCACGGCCACGAAGAGGATCGAGACATAGGTGATGGACCAGTGGAACAGGCGCATCTCCTTGAGCTTGGCGCCCGTCACCTCGGCCTTGGCCCGGGTCTGCAGTCCGTGTGCCTCCCACAGCCAGAAGCCGCCGGCCAGCAGCGCCACCGCCGTGTAGAACCAGCCCGTGTAACCGAGCGGGGTCAGCAGCAGCGACACCGCGACCATCACCCAGCTGTAGATCACGATCTGCCGCGCGACGACCTTGTTGGTGGCGACGACCGGAAGCATGGGCACACCCACGCGCGCGTAGTCGTCCCGGACCTTCATCGACAGCGGCCAGTAGTGCGGCGGCGTCCAGAAGAACATGACGAGGAACAGGATGACCGGCGCCCACGACATGGAGTTCGTGACGGACGACCAGCCGATGAGCACCGGGAGACAGCCCGCGATACCGCCCCAGACGATGTTCTGGGACGTACGGCGCTTGAGGATCATCGTGTACACGACGACGTAGAACAGCAGGGCGCCGAGCGACAGCCAGGCGGACAGCCAGTTGACGGCGAGACCGAACAGCAGCGTGGAGACGACGGCCAGGGAGATGCCGAAGACCAGGCACTCGCGCGGGCTGACCATGCCGGTGACCAGCGGGCGCTGCGCCGTGCGGTCCATCAGGGCGTCGATGTCACGGTCGATGTACATGTTGAGCGCGTTGGCGCCGCCCGCGGAGAGGTAGCCGCCGATGCAGGTGAGCAGCACCAGCTCCAGGTCCGGCACGCCCTGCTGGGCGAGGAACATCACCGGGACCGTGGTGATCAGCAGCAGCTCGATGATCCGTGGCTTGGTCAGCGCCACGAACGCCTTGACACGGGCCCCGAACGGCCGGTGAGTCGGGCTCTGGCTCGTCCCGATAATCCCCGCTGGACGGGATTCAACGGCCGTCACGCACACCCCTGACAGAGACATCCCAGCAAGCCCGCCCGTGTGAGGTCCGGGTAAAGGCTCGCGCGTACCACGCCACTCTAGACGTTGCCCAGACCCGGACATTCGCGGGGGTCGGCTCGTGTTGGGCGGCGCCGCCGCAAGAGCCGGTGGGGACTCGATTGAGCACTCTGACGAGCGGCTCCGTATTCATGTGCCGAACACGGGACGGCCCAGTCGGGAGGCGGATCCCGGGGAGTCCCGGCAGTCTGGAAATGACTGAGAAAACGCACGTTCTTACGGGGGTAGGCTCAACATCGGCCGGGGCACCCACTGCACCGGCATTTCGACATGTGCGACATGTGGAGAGGAGCCCTGACCCAGGGTGAACACCAAGCCGACCACAGACCTCGAGTGGACCGAGCTGGACCAGCGGGCTGTCGACACCGCGCGCGTCCTGGCCGCCGATGCCGTACAGAAGGTCGGCAACGGCCATCCCGGTACGGCGATGAGCCTGGCCCCTGCCGCCTACACCCTCTTCCAGAAGGTGATGCGGCACGACCCGGCGGACGCCGACTGGGTGGGGCGCGACCGTTTCGTCCTGTCCGCGGGCCACTCGTCCCTGACCCTCTACACCCAGCTCTACCTGGCCGGATTCGGCCTGGAGCTGGACGATCTGAAGGCCTTCCGGACGTGGGGTTCGAAGACCCCCGGTCACCCCGAGTACGGCCACACCACCGGCGTCGAGACCACCACCGGCCCGCTCGGCCAGGGTGTCGCCAACGCGGTGGGCATGGCCATGGCCGCCCGCTACGAGCGCGGTCTGTTCGACCCGGACACCCCGCAGGGCGAGTCCCCCTTCGACCACTTCGTCTATGTGATCGCGGGTGACGGCTGCCTCCAGGAGGGCATCTCCGCCGAGGCGTCCTCGCTGGCCGGCCACCAGAAGCTCGGCAACCTGGTCCTGCTGTGGGACGACAACCACATCTCGATCGAGGGTGACACGGAGACCGCCGTCTCCGAGGACACCGTCAAGCGCTACGAGTCGTACGGCTGGCATGTGCAGCGGATCGCCCCGAAGCCGGACGGCGACCTCGACCCGCACGCCATCTACAACGCGATCGAAGAGGCGAAGAAGGTCACGGACAAGCCGTCCTTCATCGCGATGCGCTCGATCATCGCCTGGCCGGCCCCCAACGCGCAGAACACCGAGGCCGCGCACGGCTCGGCGCTCGGCGACGAGGAGGTCGCGGCCACCAAGCGCGTCCTCGGCTTCGATGCGGAGCAGACCTTCGAGGTCGCGGACGAGGTCCTGGACCACACCCGCAAGGCGCTGGAGCGGGGCAGCGAGGCCAAGGCCGAGTGGGAGAAGTCATTCCAGGAGTGGCGGGCCAACAACGCGGAGCGCGCCGCCGAGTTCGACCGCATCAGCAAGGGCGAGCTGCCGGCCGGCTGGGAGGAGAAGCTCCCGGTCTTCGAGCACGGCAAGGGCATCGCCACCCGCGCGGCCTCCGGCAAGGTGCTCCAGGCGCTCGGCGCGGTGATCCCGGAGCTGTGGGGCGGCTCGGCCGACCTGGCCGGCTCGAACAACACCACGATCGACAAGACCTCGTCGTTCCTCCCGGCGGACAACCCGCTCCCGGAGGCGAACCCGTACGGCCGCACGATCCACTTCGGTATCCGCGAGCACTCCATGGCCGCGGAGATGAACGGCATCGCGCTGCACGGCAACACCCGGATCTACGGCGGTACGTTCCTCGTCTTCTCCGACTACATGCGCAACGCGGTGCGTCTGTCGGCCCTGATGCATCTGCCGGTGACGTACGTGTGGACGCACGACTCCATCGGTCTCGGCGAGGACGGCCCGACCCACCAGCCGGTGGAGCACCTGGCCTCGCTGCGCGCCATCCCGGGCCTGAACATCGTGCGCCCCGCGGACGCCAACGAGACCGCGATCGCCTGGCGCGAGATCCTCAGGCGCTACACGAAGGTGTTCGGCAAGGGCGCCCCGCACGGCCTGGCGCTGACCCGCCAGGGCGTGCCGGTGTACGAGTCCAACGAGGATGCCGCGCGCGGCGGTTATGTCCTGTTCGAGGCGGAGGGCGGCGAGCCGCAGGTCGTTCTCATCGCCACCGGTTCCGAGGTGCACATCGCCGTCGAGGCGCGCGAGCAGCTCCAGGCCGGCGGCGTGCCGACGCGGGTGGTGTCGATGCCGTCCGTGGAGTGGTTCGAGGAGCAGGACCAGGGGTACCGGGACAGCGTCCTGCCGCCGGCGGTGAAGGCGCGCGTCGCGGTCGAGGCCGGTATCGGTCTCACCTGGCACAAGTACGTGGGTGACGCGGGCCGCATCGTTTCCCTGGAGCACTTCGGTGCTTCGGCGGACGGCAAGGTCCTCTTCCGGGAGTTCGGTTTCACTGCCGAGAACGTGGCCGCGCAGGCCCGGGAATCCATCGCCGCGGCCCAGCGCTGACGCTCATACACGACACGTAGGAGATGTAATTCCATGACAGACGCACTCAAGCGCCTCTCCGAGGAAGGCGTCGCGATCTGGCTGGACGACCTGTCGCGCAAGCGGATCACGTCCGGCAACCTCGCCGAGCTGATGGACCAGCAGCACGTCGTGGGCGTCACCACCAACCCGTCGATCTTCCAGAAGGCGATCAGCGGCGGCGACGGATACGAGCGGCAGCTCACCGACCTGGCCGCCCGCAAGGTCACCGTCGAAGAGGCCATCCGCATGATCACGACGGCGGACGTCCGTGACGCCGCCGACATCCTGCGCCCGGTGTTCGACGCGACCGACGGCCAGGACGGCCGGGTGTCGATCGAGGTCGACCCCCGCCTCGCCCACAACACCGCCGCGACCATCGCCGAGGCCAAGCAGCTGGCCTGGCTGGTCGACCGTCCCAACACCCTCATCAAGATCCCGGCCACCAAGGCGGGTCTGCCGGCGATCACCGAGGTCATCGGCCTCGGCATCAGCGTCAACGTCACGCTGATCTTCTCGCTGGAGCGCTACCGCGAGGTCATGGACGCCTATCTGGCCGGCCTGGAGAAGGCCAAGGAGCGGGGCCTTGACCTGTCCCTGATCCGTTCGGTGGCGTCCTTCTTCGTGTCCCGCGTGGACACCGAGATCGACAAGCGGCTCGACGCGCTCGGCACCCCCGAGGCCAAGGCCGCCCGCGGCAAGGCGGGCGTCGCCAACGCGCGTCTGGCCTACGAGGCGTACGAAGAGGTGTTCTCCTCCGACCGCTGGAGCACGCTGGAGAACGCGGGCGCCAACAAGCAGCGGCCGCTGTGGGCGTCGACGGGTGTGAAGGACCCGGCGTACAAGGACACCCTGTACGTCGACGAGCTGGTCGCGCCGAACACGGTGAACACCATGCCGGAGGCCACTCTCCTGGCCACCGAGGAGCACGGCGAGATCCGCGGCGACGCCGTCAGCGGAACCTACGAGCAGTCCCGCGCCGAACTCGACGCCGTCGAGAAGCTCGGGATCCCGTACGACGACGTGGTCCAGCTGCTGGAGGACGAGGGCGTCGAGAAGTTCGAGGCGTCCTGGAACGACCTGCTCAAGTCGACCGAGGTGGAGCTCCAGCGCCTCGCCCCTTCGGAGGGCTGACACGTTGACGCCTTTCCCCGGTTCCGGAGCGAACCCGCTTCGTGACCCCGCCGACCGACGGCTCCCGCGTATCGCGGGGCCGTCGGGCCTGGTCATCTTCGGCGTCACGGGCGATTTGTCCCGGAAGAAGCTCATGCCCGCGGTGTACGACCTCGCGAACCGGGGTCTGCTGCCGCCGGGCTTCTCGCTGGTCGGTTTCGCCCGGCGCGAGTGGCAGCACGAGGACTTCGCGCAGGAGGTCCACGACGCCGTCAAGGAGCACGCCCGCACCCCGTTCCGCGAGGAGGTCTGGCAGCAGCTCATCCAGGGGATGCGCTTCGTCCAGGGCACCTTCGACGACGACGACGCGTTCGAGCGGCTGCGCGGCACGATCGAGGAGCTGGACAAGGCACAGGGCACGGGCGGCAACTTCGCCTTCTACCTCTCGGTGCCGCCGCGCTCCTTCCCCGTGGTGATCCAGCAGCTGAAGAAGCACGGACTGGCGGACCAGACCGCCGGCTCCTGGCGCCGCGCGGTCATCGAGAAGCCCTTCGGGCACGACCTCGCCTCGGCCGAGGAGCTCAACAAGGTCGTGCACGAGGTGTTCGCCCCGGACCAGGTCTTCCGCATCGACCACTACCTGGGCAAGGAGACCGTCCAGAACATCCTGGCGCTGCGCTTCGCCAACACGATGTTCGAGCCGATCTGGAACCGGTCCTTCGTGGACCATGTGCAGATCACCATGGCCGAGGACATCGGCATCGGCGGCCGCGCCGGGTACTACGACGGCATCGGCGCCGCCCGTGACGTCATCCAGAACCACCTCCTCCAGCTGATGGCCCTGACGGCCATGGAGGAGCCCGCCTCCTTCGACGCGGACGCGCTGGCCGCCGAGAAGACCAAGGTGCTCGGCGCCGTTCGGCTGCCGAAGGACCTGGGCCGAGGCACCGTGCGCGGTCAGTACGCGGCGGGCTGGCAGGGCGGCGAGAAGGCCGTCGGCTACCTGGAAGAGGACGGCATCGACGCCAAGTCGAAGACGGACACCTACGCGGCGATCAAGCTGGAGGTCGACAACCGCCGCTGGGCGGGCGTCCCCTTCTATCTGCGTACCGGCAAGCGGCTGGGCCGCCGGGTGACGGAGATCGCCGTGGTCTTCCAGCGAGCCCCGCACTCCCCGTTCGACCACACCGCTACCGAGGAGCTGGGCAAGAACGCGATCGTCATCCGCGTCCAGCCCGACGAGGGCGTCACGGTCCGGTTCGGTTCGAAGGTGCCGGGCACGTCGATGGAGATCCGGGACGTGTCCATGGACTTCGCCTACGGCGAGTCGTTCACGGAGTCCAGCCCGGAGGCGTACGAGCGGCTCATCCTCGACGTCCTGCTCGGCGACTCGAACCTCTTCCCGCGCACCGAGGAGGTCGAGCTGTCCTGGAAGATCCTCGACCCGATCGAGGAGTACTGGGACAAGAACGGCAGGCCGGCGCAGTACCCGTCCGGTACCTGGGGACCCGTCGAGGCGGACGAAATGCTGGAGCGAGACGGACGGAGCTGGCGCCGGCCATGAAGATAGACCTCACGGACACCACGGCCAGCAAGGTCAACAAGGCGCTCGTCCAGGGCCGCCGCGCCATCGGCACGCCGGCCGTCGGCATGGTGCTCACCCTCGTCATCGTCACCGACGAGGAGAACGCCTACGACGCCCTCAAGGCCGCGAGCGACGCCTCGCACGAGCACCCCTCGCGCACGCTCGTGGTCATCCGGCGTGTCTCCCGCTCGCCCCGCGACCGTACGAAGTCCCGCCTCGACGCCGAGGTGCGGGTGGGCGCGGACGCGGGCACCGGCGAGACCGTGGTGCTGCGGCTGTACGGCGAGGTGGCCGACCACGCGCAGTCCGTGGTGCTGCCGCTGCTGCTGCCGGACGCGCCGGTCGTGGTCTGGTGGCCGGTCGACGCGCCGCTGGACCCGGCGAAGGACCCGCTGGGCGCGCTGGCCCAGCGCCGTGTCACCGACACCTACGCCTCCGAGCAGCCGGTACGGGACCTGGCCTCCCGCGCCGACACCTACACCCCCGGCGACACCGACCTGTCCTGGACCCGCATCACACCCTGGCGCTCGATGCTGGCGGCGGCGCTGGACCAGGTCACCTGCGAGGTCAGGGCCGTCGAGGTGGAGGGCGAGGAGTTCAACCCGAGTTGCGAGCTGCTGGCGATGTGGCTGGCGTACCGCCTGGACGTCCCCGTGAAGCGGTCGCTGTCCGGCGGCCCCGGGCTGACGGCGGTCCGTATGGACACGACCTGCGGCCCGATCGTGCTGGACCGCCCGGACGGCTCGCTGGCGACGCTGTCGATCCAGGGCCAGCCGGACCGTGCGGTGGCGCTGAAGCGGCGGGAGACGGCCGAGCTGATCGCGGAGGAGCTGCGGCGGCTGGACCCGGACGACACCTATGCCTCGGCGCTGCGGTTCGGGGTGGACCGGCTGAACCCGGTTCCCAGGCAGGAGGCCGCCGGGGCGCCGGTGGCCAAAGGAGATGCGGCCGCCGTCCCGGCTCCCGTCGAGACTGCCGCGCAAGCACCCGCGAAGGAAGCGGCGGCCGAGGCCCCGGTGAAGAAGGCGGCGGCAAAGTGAGCACTCCGCAGTTGGTCGTGCACCGGGACAAGGAGCTGATGGCGCAGGCCGCAGCGGCCCGTCTGATCACGAAGATCGTGGACGCGCAGGCCTCGCGCGGCTCCGCCTCGGTGGTGCTGACCGGAGGCCGCAACGGCAACGGGCTGCTCGCCGCGCTGGCGGCGGCCCCCGCCCGGGACGCCGTCGACTGGGGCCGCCTCGACCTGTGGTGGGGGGACGAGCGCTTCCTGCCGGAGGGCGACCCGGAACGCAATGTCACCCAGGCCCGTAAGGCGCTGCTGGACGCGGTGCCGCTCGATCCCGAGCGGGTGCATGCGATGCCCGCGTCGGACGGCCCGTACGGCGCCGACGTGGACGCGGCGGCGGCCGGTTACGCCGAGGAGCTGGCGCGTGCGGCGGGCCCCGAGAACCACGGTGCGGTGCCGACGTTCGACGTGCTGATGCTGGGCGTCGGGCCGGACACGCATGTGGCGTCCCTGTTTCCCGAACTGCCCGCGGTCCGGGAGACGGAGCGCACAGTCGTCGGTGTCCACGGCGCCCCCAAGCCGCCACCGACCCGGGTGACACTCACCCTCCCGGCGATCCGCTCGGCCCGCGAGGTCTGGCTCCTGGCGGCCGGCGCGGACAAGGCGAACGCCGCGGCGATCGCCCTGTCGGGCGCGGGCGAGATCCAGGCCCCGGCGGCGGGCGCCCAGGGCCGCTCACGAACGCTGTGGCTCCTGGACGCGACGGCGGCCGCCCAGCTGCCGCGCTCGCTGTATCCACCGGCGTCGCCATGACGCGGGGGCGGTGGGGGCCATGCCGCCCCCACCGCCCCTCCCCCGAGGTGCGTTCACTTGACCGAGCCGGCCATCACCCCCTGTACGAAGTGCCGCTGGAAGGCGAAGAACACGATCAGCGGGACGACGAGGGAGAGGAACGCGCCGGAGGAGATCACATCGATGTTGCTGCCGAACTGGCGCATCTGCGACTGGAGCGCGACCGTGAGCGGCTGCGAGCCGCTGTCGGAGAAGATGAGCGCCACCAGCATGTCGTTCCAGACCCAGAGGAACTGGAAGATGCTGAGCGAGGCGATGGCCGGCATCCCGAGGGGCAGGACCAGCCGACGGAAGATCCGCCATTCGCCGCAGCCGTCCATGCGCGCTGCCTCCAGCATTTCGCGCGGGATCTCGGCGAAGTAGTTGCGCAGCAGGAACACCGCGAAGGGCAGTCCGTAGGCGACGTGGAAGAGGACGACGCCGGGGATCGTGCCGAACAGGCCCAGCACGCCGAACAGTTTCGCGATCGGGATCAGTCCGATCTGCACCGGCACCACCAGAAGGCCGACCACGACCAGGAACAGCCAGTCCCGGCCCGGGAATTCGAGCCAGGCGAAGGCGTATCCCGCGAGGGCGGCGATCAGCACGATCGCCACGGTGGTGGGCACCGTGATGAGGACCGTGTTCCAGAAGGACTCGAGCATCCCGTCGTTGTTCAGCAGGGCGCTGTAGTTGTCGAAGGTCAGCTGTGACGGCTCGGTCAGCGCCTTCCACCAGCCGGTGGTGGAACTGAGTTCCCGCGGCCGGAGCGAGGACAGGAGCAGGCCGAGCGTCGGTGTCAGCCACAGCAGTGCCACGGCGACCAGGACGACCCGGACCAGTCCGCCCCGCGTCAGGGCGACCAGCCGTGAGGCAAGTCGGCGGCGCGGCGCGGTGGTGGGAGCCGACGGCGGCAAGGGGAGGGCGGTCCGTTCGCCGGCCTGTGTGGTCGTCATGGCTTGCTCCTGCGGAAGCGTCGGATGTTGAAGGCCATCGCCGGGACGACGAGGAGCAGCAGCAGTACGCCGACTGCGCTGCCCAGTCCCTGGTCGGTGCCGCCGCCGAAGGACACCAGCCACATCTGCATGGCCAGCACGTTGGCTTCCTCCTGGACCGGCCCCGGGGCGATGACGTAGACGAGGTCGAAGACCTTCATCACGTTGATCACGAGTGTCACGAAGACGACACCCAGCACCGGGGCCAGCAGGGGGACGGTGATGCGCCGGAAGATGACCCACTCGCTCGCGCCGTCCACGCGGGCCGCTTCCATGACGTCCCTGGGCAGGGTGGCGAGCCCGGCACCGATCAGCACCATGGCGAAGCCGGCCCAGATCCAGAGGTAGGCCGCCATGATCGCCGGGGTGACCAGGCTCGGGCCCAGCCAGTCGACGCCGTTGAACGGCTCGGCGAAGTTCTTCTCGGGCAACCGGACGGTGTACGACCCGTCGTCCATGCCGGAGAACGTGAAGGATCCGTCGTCCGCCGTGGTGGTGGTGCCGACGGCCTTGCCGTCGCGGACCAGTTCCACCGTCATGCCGGGCAGTCCCCGTTCGCCGGTGTCGATGACGCCGGACGTGCCGCCCCCACCGGGGGTGAAGTCGAGGTAGACGGCACCGGTGAGCGCGTCCGGCTGCCCGGTGGGCTGGTGAGCGGGCTTGGCGGCGGCCGGGAGGGCCTTGGGGAGAACGCCGACCAGGCCCAGTTCGACAGGCTTCCCCGGGCTCACGTTCGCTGCCGCGTACGAGCCGTCCTTCTCCTCCTTCAGTGTCTCTTCGTCACGGGGATGGGCCCCGGGGTAGGACGAGGAGGGGGCGAAGGCGTCATGGACGGTGACCACGGCCGCGTTGAGCGCGCCCCGCTCCGGGTCCTGCTCGTACACCAGGCGGAAGGTGATGCCCGCGGCCAGGAAGGAGATCGCCATCGGCATGAAGATGACCATCTTGAACGCGGAAGCCCACTTCAGCCGTTCGGTCAGCACCGCCAGGATCAGCCCTATGCCGGTGACCAGAGCCGGGGCGACGAGCACCCAGACGGCGTTGTTGCGCAGCGCGGTGCGGGTGGCCGGATCCCGGAGCATCTCCGTGTAGTTGTCGGCCCCCACGAACCGGTCGCCGGAGGCGTCGAAGAAGCTGCGGACGATCGAGTAGCCGATCGGATACACCACGAGCGCGCCGAGGATCAGCAGGGCGGGGAACAGGAACAGCAGGGCGAATCGGCGCTGCCGTTTCTTCGCCCCCCTGCTCCCGGGGTCGGGTGCCGCTGCCCGGCGGCGGGTGCCGCCCGCGAGAGCGGGCGGCACCTGGTGAGTGTTGCTCGACATCCTGCCGGCCTCAGTCCTTGTAGGCGGCGGCCGCTGCGGCTTCGAGCTTCTTCGCGGTGCCCTTCACATCGCCGGGCGAGCGCAGGAAGTCCTGGAGGATCTTCCACTCGCCGTTGTTCGAGGGACCGCCGAAGGCAGCGGGAGCCTGGTCGGACATGTCGAACCGGGCGGTGTCCCCGGCCTTGATCAGGGAGGCCCCGAGGTCACGGCTGATGTCGTCGGGGTAGGCGGAGCTCGGCACGGCCTTGTTCGGCGAGAGGAACCCGCCCCCTCCGGCCCAGATCGTCCCGGCTTCCTCGGAGGCCAGGAACTCGACGAGCTTCATGGCCGCTGCCGGGTTCTTCGCCTTCTTGAAGACGACGGCGGCGTCACCACCTCCGACGAACGGCGCCTTGCCCCCGTCCACGGCCGGGAAGGGGAAGAGCTTGGCGTCCTCGCCGACCGTCTTCTTCAGCGTGCCCTTGATCTCGGCACCGACGAAGTCACCCTCGTAGACCATGCCCGCCTTGGGCTTGTCACCGAAGACGTCGGCCACGGATCCCGGGTACGGGGTGCCCAGGGCGCCCTTGGCGCCGCCGGCGATCAGGCCGTCCTCCTCGAACAGCTTCCCGAGGCTGGTGAGCGCCTTGACCACCGTGGGGTCGGTCCACTTGATCTCGTGCTTGGCCAGCTTGTCGTAGTTCTCGGCGCCCGCCTGGGAGAGGTAGATGTTCTCGAACCAGTCCGTGAGCGTCCAGCCGTCCTGCCCCGCGACCGAGAAGCCGGCGAGACCCGAGTCGGAGATGGCCTGGCCGGCCTTCAGCATGTCCTCGTACGTGGTGGGCGGCTCCACGCCCGCGTCGGCGAAGGCCTGCGGGCTGTACCAGACGGTCGACTTGTCGTTCACCTTGACGTAGAGGCCGTAGTACGTGCCGTCGACGGTGCCGTACTTCTTCCACACCGGGGCGTAGTTGGCGTCGACCGCGTCGCTCACGTTCTTCGACAGGGGCTGGAGCCAGCCCTTCTGCGCGAACTCCTGCACCACGCCGACCTGCGGAGCCATGCCGACGTCCGGCGGGTTGCCGCCCTCGGCCTTGGCGCCCACCACGGTGGGGAACTTGTCTCCGGTGGAGGTGTACTCGACCTTGGCGCCGGTCTTGTCGCTGAAGGCCTTCAGAACCTTGCGGAAGTTGGCCTCTTCGGCGCCGGTCCACACGGCCGCGACCGTGACGGTCTGGCCCTTGAGCTCCTGTGCTCCGTCGGAGGAGCCGGACTTCTTGCCGTCATCGCCGCCACAGCCGGTCGCTGTCACTACGAGAGCTGCCGTCATGACGGCTGCGGCCAGGGTGCGCTTCATTGCGTTCTCCTTGTGTGCGTGGACCCATGAGTCGGTGGGAGGGAACGGGGGTTGATCCGGCGGCCGGTGAAGGCCCGGGAGTGGGGAGTCGGCGGACATCACAGGTCGCCGAGCCACCAGGCGGCCGTGGAGCCGGGCAGTACTCCTGCCAGGCAGGGGCCGCTGGACAGCAGGGGGGTTCCGGACACCGGCGCCGGGGTGGGCGCCGTACCGAAGTTGACGGCGCAGACGAAGCCGTCGCCGCGGGCGAAGGCGAGGACGCCCGGTGGGGTGTCCAGCCAGCGCAGCGTGCCCTCGCCCAGCTGGGGCAGAGCGGCGCGCAGTTGGAGACCGTCGCGGTAGAGGTGCCAGAACGAGCGGGTGTCGGCGAGGGCGCGGTCGGTGGCGTACTCGGCGAAGTACTCCGGCTGCGGCAGCCACGGCTTGGCACCCTCGGCACCGGAGGTGAAGCCGAACGGGGAGGCCTGACCCGACCACGGCAGCGGCACCCGGCAGCCGTCACGGATACGGGCCCGGCTGCCGGTGCGGCGGAAGATCGGGTCGGTGAGCACGTCGTCCGGCAGATCGACGACCTCGGGCAGACCCAGTTCCTCGCCCTGATAGATGTACGCGGCTCCGGGCAGCGCCAGCATCAGCAGGGCCGCGGCGCGGGCGCGGGCAGCGCCCAGTCCGCTGCCCTCGGTGGCCGGTTCGCCGTAGCGGGTGACGGTGCGGACCTGGTCGTGGTTGTTGAGGACCCAGGTGACCGTCGAGCCCGTGCCGGCTATGTCCTGCATGGCCTCGGTGACGACCTTGCGGAAGGCGTCGGCGCTCCAGGGGGCGCTCAGCAGGTCGAAGAAGAAGGCCTGGTGGAGTTCGTCCGAGCGGACGTACTGGGCGTGTTCGCGGGCCGTCGGGACCGAGACCTCGCCGACCAGGAGCCGCTCGCGGCCGTCGCGCGCCGTGTACTCCTCGCACAGCGCCCGCCACTGCCGCCAGACGTCGTGCACCTCGGGCTGGTTCCAGGCGAGCGGGTTGACCGAGTCGCGGGTGCGGGCGTCGGCCTCGGGGTCCGGGGAGTCGGGCAGGTCCGGGTGCTTGAAGAGGCCGGCGGCGACGTCGATGCGGAAGCCGTCGGCGCCCCGGTCGAGCCAGAAGCGCAGGGTCCGGTCGAACTCGGCGGCCACTTCGGGGTTGCGCCAGTTCCAGTCGGGCTGTTCCGGCGTGAACATGTGCAGGTACCACTGGCCGGGGGTGCCGTCCGCCTCGGTGACGCGGGTCCAGGCCGGGCCGCCGAACATGGCGTGCCAGTTGTTGGGCGGTTCGGCGCCGTCCGGGCCGCGGCCGTCGGCGAAGTGGAAGCGGGCACGGGCCTCGCTGCCGGGGGCGGAGGCGAGCGCCTCGTGGAACCACGGGTGCTCCACGGAGCAGTGGTTGGGGACGATGTCCAGGAGCACCTTGATGCCGAGCCGGCGGGCGGCCGCCACCAGCAGGTCGAACTCGGCGAGGTCGCCGAAGACCGGGTCGACGTCGCAGTAGTCGGCGACGTCGTAGCCGTGGTCGTGCTGCGGGGACGGGTAGAAGGGGCTGAGCCAGATCCCGTCGACGCCGAGCTTCTTGAGATACGGCAGTCCGGCCCGGACCCCGGCGAGATCGCCGATGCCGTCGCCGGTGCTGTCCAGGAAGCTGCGGACGTACACCTGGTAGATCACTGCGTCGCGCCACCAGCGGCGCGCCGTGAGGGTCTTGTCGATCACCCCGTGGGCCTGTCTGTGCGAGCTGACGGTTATGCATGCATGTTAAGTAGGCGTGTCAGGAGGGTGTCAATGAACAGGCAGAAGATACTGGGCAGTCGGCCCTCTAAATCCGGACACATCAGGGCAAAGCCAACGCAAGAGAGACCTTGGCGTTACCTAACATGTAACTAGGAGGTCGGCGACTGGCTCTAACGGCCGGGAATGGCCGCGAGCTCCCGCGCCAGTCGTCGCACCGCGGCCTCGGGCGTCTCGCGCCCGGTCATCGCGTCGTGCACGACCGCCTGCACCACCAGGCTGACCTGGTCGTAGCGCGGGCTCTTGGGGCGCGGCGCGGCGGCGAGCACGCTCGCGCGCAGGGTCGTCAGGTACGGGAACGCCCGCACCAGTTCCGGATCTTCGTAGAGGGCGGCCCGTACGGGCGGCAGCGCGCCGCGTGTGAGGACCTGGCGCTGCACCGGCGCACTGGTGAGGTACGCGATCAGCCGCGCCGCCGAGTCGGGGTGCCGTGCGTGGGTGCTGACGGCCAGATTGGAGCCGCCGAGGACGCTGGTGCCGGGCCCGTCCGGCCCCGGCAACGGTACGGCGCCGACCTTCCCGGCGACCGGGGAGCCCTTCGCCGACGCGCCGACGTACGCGTAGGGCCAGTTGCGCAGGAAGAGCAGCCGGCCGTCCTGGAAGGCCTGCTTGGACTCCTCCTCCTTGTAGGTCAGCGCCTCCTCGGGTATCCAGCCCTCGCGCACGCCCCGGGCGAGGAACCCGATGCCCTCGCGGGCCGCTCCCGAGTTCACGGTGACGCGGTCGCCCTCGTCGCCGAGGATCGTGCCGCCCGCCGAGTAGACGGCCTCGGCCGCGTTGACGGTCAGGCCCTCGTAGGGCAGGAACTGGCCCGCGTAGCCGTCGAGGCCGTACTTCGGGGCGATGGTCCTCGCGTCCCGCTCCAGCTCGGCCCAGGTGCGCGGCGGCGGCACGCCCTCCTTGGCGAGGACGTCCTTGCGGTACAGGAGCAGGCCGGCGTTGGTGACATACGGGACGGCGTACAGCGTCCCGTCATAGGTCGCCGTGTCCACGACAGGCGGGAGGAAGGACTTCAGCGGAAAGCGATCGGGCGGCAGGGGGCGGATCCAGCCCGCCTCGGCGAACTCCGAGGTCCAGTTGACGTCGATATTGAGGACGTCGAAGCGGCTGCGGTCCCCGTCGCGCAGGTCGGTGGCCATCTGCGCATGGGTCTCGTCCGCGGAGTCCGGGAGCTCGACGAGGCTGACCCGCTCGGCGGGGTGGATGCGGTTCCAGCCCTCCAGCAGGGGGCCGAGATAGCCGGTGAGGTCACCGGCGGTGGCCAGGGTGAGCGGCCCGCGGCCGCCCGTCGTACCCTCCTCGGCATGCGCGCCGGAGGCGATGTAACCGGTCAGGACCACGGCGAGAACGAGAAGGCCCCTACCGGCGGCGTGGATCCACCGCATAGGTTCCTCCCTGTACACCGGTACCGGGCAACTTCACCCGCCAGAGGCCATGTATACCTGTTAGGTATGGGTGATACTAGGGCCTGGAGCACATTACGAGAACAGGAGGACTGCACGAGTGCGCCTGCACCTCCTGGCTCTCCTCGCCCGCGGACCGGCCCACGGCTACGAGCTCAAGCAGGACCTTGAGCAACTCCTGGGCTCCGCGTACCCTCAGCCGAACGTTGGCCAGATCTACGTCACCCTCGGCCGTCTCGAGAAGACGGGACTGATCGAGGGCGAAGAGGTCGAGCAGTCGAGCCGGCCCAACAAGAAGATCTACCACCTCACCGACGCCGGGCGGGAAGCGCTGCGCACCTGGTACGAGGAGACGGCGGACGAGCCGCGGGTCAGGGACGAGTTCTTCATGAAGCTGGCACTCGCCCCGCGGACCGGTCTCGCCGAACAGATCACCCTCATCAACAAGCAGCGGCGCCAGTACCTCAACACCATGCGCAATCTGTCGAAACTGGCCGCCGCCGAGAACCGGGACAACCGCATCGCCCAGCTGCTGATAGAGGGCGCGATGCTGCACCTCCAGGCCGACCTCGACTGGCTTGAGCGGTGCCAGGAAGAGCTGGAGGAGCTGGAGTGAGCGACGGTCCCGCTCAAGTGCTGCGCGCCCAGGACCTGGTCAAGACGCACCACGGCGAGGGCGCGCCGGCGCATGCCGTGCGAGGAGTCGACCTGACCCTGCGGCAGGGCGAGTTCGTGGCGGTCACCGGTCCGTCCGGCGCCGGGAAGTCGACGCTGCTGCACTTGCTCGGCGGGCTCACCAGGCCCGACAGCGGCAGCATCTGGCTGGGCGGGGAGTGCACGGACGCCTACAGCGAGGCCCGCTGGGCGGTGGAGCGCAGGAAGCGCATCGGCATCGTCTTCCAGTTCTTCAATCTGGTGTCGAACCTGTCCGTCGCCGACAACGTGGAACTCCCCGCGCTGCTGGCCGGGGCCTCCCCCCGGCAGGCGCGCACCGAGCGGGAGGAGCTGCTGGCCGAGCTGGGGCTCGTGGGCAAGGAGCGGAGCATGCCGGGCGAGCTGTCCGGCGGTGAGCAGCAGCGGGTCGCGCTGGCCCGGGCCCTGGTCAACCATCCGCCCCTGCTGCTGGCCGACGAGCCCGCGGGCAGCCTGGACAGCAAGGCCACCCGCGAGGTGATGCGGCTGCTGTCCCGCTTCCACCGGCGCGGGCAGACGATCGTGCTGGTCACCCATGACGCGCGGCTCGCCAGCGCCGCGGACCGGGTGATCAGCTTCTTCGACGGACGGATAGCCGACGACGCGGAACTCGACGGCACGCCGTCCCGCGGAACCGGGATATCCGGGGTGCTGGAGCTCAAGGACTGAGATGCGGGTGTACGACGATCAGCTCGCCCTGCGTGAGCGGAGAGGCTGAGCCGGTGCGAGCCACCCTGCGCTGGGCGCACTCCGATCTGCGCACACACCGCGGCGAGGCGCTGTTCCTGGTGCTCGCCACCGCGGGCATCGTCGCCTCGCTGCTGCTGGCCACGGCGCTCTTCGGCTATGCGACGAACCCCTGGCAGCGGGTCTTCACCCAGGCGCGCGGCGCGCATGTGTGGATCCACACGGGCCCGTCCGCACAACCGGGGAAGCTCACCACGCTGGAGGGCGTCGAGTCCGTCGCGGGCCCCTACCCCGTCGCCTCCACCACCCTCGCCTCCCGCGGCACCCGCGCCTTTGTCGAACTGCGCGGCACGTCCGGGCAGCCCTCCGTCGGCCGGCCGCTGATCTCCTCCGGGCACTGGCTGGATCCCGCGACGCCCGACGGCGTGGTGCTGGAGAGCCGCCTCGCCCGCGCCCTGCTGGCCGGCCCCGGCGACACGCTCACTCTGCCCGGCACCGCACGGAAGCTGACCGTCCTCGGCACCGCCGACAGCGCCGAGCCGCGCTTCCGCCCGGGCGAGCAGCCCGGGCTCGTATGGGCGCTTCCGTCCCAGGTGCCCGACCCGGACGGCCGGGTGACCGGACTGCGGCTGACCGATCCCGAGGACACCGACTACGCCGTCCAGCGCGCCGTCACGGTCCTGGGCGCGGGTGCGGTCAGCGAGGTCTCCACCTGGCAGCAGGCGCGCGCCGAGGCACAGGGCGACAACCGGCTGCTCGGGCAGGTGCTGGGCCTGTTCGGGCTGGGCGCGCTGATCGCCGCCGGGCTCGCCGTGCACGGGGCGATCGGCACCCGCATCCGCGGCCATCTGCGGGACATCTCGGTGCTGAAGGCGGTCGGCTTCACACCCGGCCAGGTCGTACGGATCTTCCTGCTCCAGCACATCGCCTTCGCTCTGCTCGGCGCCCTGGCCGCGGCGGCGCTCACCCAGGCACTGGGCAGCCGGATCCCCGGGCGGCTCGGGGACGCGGTCGGCGTGTGGCAGGGGCTCCCCGGACATACGGTGGCGCTGTTCGCGGTGCCGGCCGGGGCGGTGCTGTTCATCGCCGCGACCACCGGGCTCGCGGCCTGGCGTGCGGGACGTGTGCCTCCGGTACCGGTGCCGCGGCCCGCGGCACCGCTGGGCGGTCGCCTCTCGGGCGTGGCGCGCCGGGCGCTCGGGCTGCGGCTGCCGCCGGCACTGGTCCTGGGCTGGCACAAGGCCTTCACCAGGCGTCCCCGGTCGCTGGCGGCGGTGGCCCGGCTCGCGCTGCCGCTCCTGTTGATGGTGGTCGCGATGAGCGCCTGGTCCACCATCGACCGCGTGCACAACAGGCCCGAGCAGATAGGCCTGCCGACCGCGCTCACCGTCCACGCGGACGGCGGTCCGACCGACCGGGAGACACGCGCCCTGCTGGAGCGTGATCCGCAGGTCGCGACCGCCTACCCGGGCGTGGAGGTGGCGGCCCTGGTTCCGGGCCAGACGTCCACGATCGCGCTGCGGGGCCTCGGCACCCGTCAGGACCCCTACCCGTACACCCTGGCCGAGGGCCGCCCGGCGAGCGGCCGGGACGAGGCGGTGGCCGGGCAGGGACTGCTCGACCTGCTCGACGTGCGCGTCGGCGACTGGGTGCGGATGACGGTGGGCGACCAGCCGCAGATCCTGCACATCGTGGGCCGCAGCATCGAACCGGAGAACGCCGGCCGGGTCATCTCCACCTCGCTGGACACCCTGCGCGAGAACGACACGGCGCTCGGCCGCACGCTGTACCAGCTACGGCTGAGTCCCGGTGCCGACCCCCAGACGGTCGCCGGCCGGCTGGCCGCGGCCGGGAACGGGCACCTGGACGTGCACGCCGCGACGAACCCGGCCGACGGGCTCTCGGCGCTGCGTGGAGTCGTCGTCGGTCTGATCGCCGTCCTGGCACTCATCGGGCTGATCGAACTGCTCACCGCGATCGGCGGCGCCGTACGCGAGGGCGAACGGGACCTGCTGGCGCTCAAGGCCATGGGCCTGTCCCCGCGGCAGATCACCGCGATCACCGTCACCGCCACCGGCTGCACCGCACTGGCCGCGGTCCTCGTCGGTACGGCCCTGGGCGCGCCCCTCGCGCACTGGCTGATCGACGCGCAGGGCAGAGCGAGCGGCATCGGCGCCGGGGTGGCCGAGGGCCCCTCCCCAACCCTCCTGCTCCTGTTCGGCACCGCCGCGGTACTGGGCGCAACGGCCCTCGCCGCAGTACCCGCATCCCGAGCGGCCCGCAGACGCCTCGCAGACACACTGAGCGCAGTGGCCTGACGGCCGGGACACCCCGGCGGCGGGACGCGGCGGCCCGGCGGACGGTGGCCCGGCGGTGGGACGCGACGGCCCGGCGAACGCGACGTGATGGCCCGGCGGGCGGGACGTGACCGCCCGGCAGGCGCGCCGTAAAGCCTGGCAGGCAGCACACGCGGCACGGCGCGCGACCGCACTCGCTCCACCTCCGGCGGCCCACAGACGCCTCGCAGACACACTGAGCGCGGCGGTCCCACGGGCGAGGCACGGCCCGGCGAGCGGACGCGACGGCCCGGCGGGCGGCCCACTCCGGTGGCCCGCTGTGCCGCCACCCCACCCCCACACTTAGCGGGGTCGCCTGACGAGCGGGACGCCCCGGCGGGCAGGACGTGATGACCCGGCGGGCGGACGCGACGGCCCCGCCGACGGCACACAGCGCCGGCACCGCCGCGATGCCCGGCGCAACCGCACTCGCCCCGCCCCCTGCCGCCCGCCCTGCCCTCCACCTCGCGCACACACTGAGCGCGGTGGCCTGACCCGGGGGCGCGCCAGCCCGGTCGGTGGCGCACGACGGGGCCGGCGGGCTGCGCATTCCGGCCGGGCAGGCTGCACCCAAACAGCTCCCGCCGGGCAGCGCACTCCGGCCCGGCAGAGGGAACCCGACGCCCGGCAGGCGGCCCACCGCAGCCCACGGCCAGGCGGCGCCGCAGGCGGGAGTATCCGGAAGCGGGGGCCCATGCCCATGCCGCCCGCTTCCGGATCCGTGCTCACTGGCGGCCGCGCAGCTCCCGGTACGTGGCCACCAGGGCCTTCGTGGACGCGTCCAGGCCCGGCACCTCGGCGCCTTCGGTCAGTGCGGGCTCGACCCGCTTGGCGAGCACCTTGCCGAGCTCGACGCCCCACTGGTCGAAGGAGTCGATGTTCCAGATCGCGCCCTGCACGAACACCTTGTGCTCGTAGAGGGCGATGAGCTGCCCGAGGACCGACGGCGTCAGCTCGCGCGCGAGGATCGTGGTCGTGGGGTGGTTGCCCTGGAACGTCTTGTGGGGCACCAGCTCCTCCGGCACACCCTCCGCACGCACCTCGTCCGGCGTCTTGCCGAAGGCCAGCGCCTGCGTCTGGGCGAAGAAGTTCGCCATCAGCAGGTCGTGCTGCGCCTTGAGTCCCTCGGCCATCTCCGCGACCGGCTGGGCGAAGCCGATGAAGTCCGCCGGGATCAGCTTCGTGCCCTGGTGGATGAGCTGGTAGTAGGCGTGCTGCCCGTTCGTGCCGGGCGTGCCCCACACGACCGGCCCGGTCTGCCAGTCGACCTCGTGTCCGTCCCGGCCGACGTACTTGCCGTTGGACTCCATGTCCAGCTGCTGGAGATATGCCGTGAACTTGGACAAATAGTGACTGTAGGGCAGCACCGCATGCGACTGCGCGTCGTGGAAGTTGCCGTACCAGACACCCAACAGACCGAGCAGCAGCGGCACATTGGACTCGGCCGGCGCGGTGCGGAAGTGCTCGTCGACGACCCTGAACCCGTCGAGCATCTCCCGGAAGCGGTCCGGGCCGATGGCGACCATCAGGGACAGACCGATCGCGGAGTCGTAGGAGTAGCGGCCGCCGACCCAGTCCCAGAACTCGAACATGTTCGCTGTGTCGATGCCGAACTCGGCGACCTTCCCGGCGTTCGTCGACAGCGCCACGAAATGCTTGGCGACGGCCTCCTGACCGGCGCTCAATTCGGTGAGCAGCCAGTCGCGCGCCGAGGTGGCGTTCGTGATCGTCTCGATGGTGGTGAAGGTCTTGGAGGCGATGATGAACAGCGTCTCGGCCGCGTCGAGGTCACGCACCGCCTCGTGCAGGTCGGCACCGTCCACATTCGACACGAAACGGACGGTGAGCCCGCGGTCGGTGTAGCTGCGCAGCACCTCGTACGCCATCGCCGGACCGAGGTCCGAGCCGCCGATGCCGATGTTCACCACGTTCTTGATGCGCTTGCCGGTGTGCCCGGTCCAGGCGCCGGAGCGGACGCGCTCGGCGAAGCCGGCCATCTTGTCGAGGACGGCGTGCACGGCCGGTACGACGTTCTGCCCGTCCACCTCGATCACGGCGTCGCGCGGGGCGCGCAGCGCGGTGTGCAGCACCGCCCGGTTCTCGGTGGTGTTGATCTTCTCGCCGCGGAACATGGCGTCCCGGAGGCCGAAGACACCGGTCGCGGCGGCCAGCTCGCGCAGCAGCCGCAGCGTCTCGTCGGTGACGAGGTGCTTGGAGTAGTCGACGTACAGGTCCCCGACCTGGAGCGTGTATCCCTGGCCGCGCCCCGGGTCGGCGGCGAACAGCTCCCTCAGCCGCACCTCGCCGAGCCCCTCGCGGTGCTTGGCCAGAGCGGTCCACTCGGGCGTCTGGTTGAGCCTCGTACGGCCCTCTGCGTTCATCTCGGACTTCAGCCTTCTTCCTTGCTCTGCTGCGCCCCGCTGCCGGCTCCAACCTAATTGATCAGCTCCGGGCGTGAGCCCTCGTCGCGTCGTCGTGCCGCGCAACAACAGGTACGTCCGCCTTGCGCGCAGGTGTCAGCGCGGTGACGGACAGTATGAAGAAGGCGAGGATCCGGGTCCGGCCGTACACCCCGCGGTGTCCGGCCGGACATCAACTCCTAGATTTCGCCCCGCAGTTTGGCGAGCGCCTCGGCGAGGATCGCCTCGCCGTCCGCGTCGCTGCGCCGCTCCCGCACATACGCGAGGTGCGTCTTGTAGGGCTCGGTGCGCGGCGGGTCCGGCGGGTTGTCCCGGTCCTGACCGGCCGGGAAGCCGCAGCGCGGGCAGTCCCAGGTTTCGGGGACCTGCGCGTCGCTGGCGAAGCTGGGCTGCGTCTCGTGCCCGTTGGAGCACCAGAAGGAGATGCGCAGACGCGGCGCGGACTCGCCGCGCTCGGCCTCGCCCATCGGCCCCGCCCCGACCCGGCTTCCTCGGATCGCGTTGCCACTTGCCACGGTGTAACTCCCTGCGTGATGGTGCCGCGAAGCGAGTCGGCGTTTCGCTTCGCTGCGAGCGCCTCAGTCTACGTAAGGCCCAACGCGCGTCCAGTGGTTGGAGTTACAGCTCCCACACCAAGACGCAAGCCCCATGATAGGCCGCGCTCAGCTGCGCGTACCGAACATGGGGCCTTACGTGCGGATTGTGGTTGTGTGCTGTGCGTGCGTGGTGCGCCGTGTCAGCCGCTGATCAGTTGTTCGTCTTCATCAGGATGCCGAGTACGACAATGCTCGCGAACCACATCAGACCGACCACCACGGTGATGCGGTCGAGGTTGCGCTCGGCGACCGAGGAGCCGCCGACGGAGGACTGCATGCCGCCACCGAACATGTCGGAGAGGCCGCCGCCCTTCCCCTTGTGCATCAGCACCAGCAGCATCAGCAGCAGGCTGAAGACGATCAGGGCGATCGAGAACCCCAAAACCACGGCTGGACCAACTTCCTCGGATTCGGATGGACGACGGGGGCCAGCAGAACGTGCTGGCCCCCGCAAGGGTACGACGGATCGCGGCTAGCGCATACTCGCAGCTTGCCGGGTCGCCTCCGGGACGCTGTTCACTGGTCGCGGAAGCGCACGATCTTGACGAACTCGTCGGCGTCCAGCGAGGCACCGCCGACCAGGGCGCCGTCGATGTCCGCCTGCGCCATGATCTCGGCGACGTTGCCGGCCTTGACGGAGCCGCCGTACTGGATGCGGACCTTGTCGGCCAGCTCCTGCGTGTACAGCTCGGCGATCTTGCCGCGGATGGCGGCGCAGACCTCCTGGGCGTCCTCGGCGCCGCAGACCTTGCCGGTGCCGATGGCCCACACGGGCTCGTAGGCGATCACGATGGACTCGGCCTGCTCGGCCGGGAGGTCCTTCAGACCGCCCTCGACCTGGGCGAGCGTGTGCGGGACGGCATTGCCCGCCTCACGGACCTCCAGCTCCTCGCCGACGCACATGATCGGGGTCAGGCCGTGCTTGTAGGCGGCCTTGACCTTGGCGTTCACGAGCTCGTCGGTCTCGTTGTGGTACTGGCGGCGCTCGGAGTGGCCGATGGCCACATAGGTGCACTTGAGCTTGGCCAGCATCGAGCCGGAGATCTCGCCGGTGTAGGCACCGGAGTCGTGCGCCGAGAGGTCCTGGGCGCCGTACTTGATCTTGAGCTTGTCGCCGTCCACCAGGGTCTGCACGGAGCGCAGGTCGGTGAAGGGCGGCAGGACGGCGACCTCGACGGCCTCGTAGTCCTTGTCGGCCAGGGCGAAGGCGAGCTTCTGGACGTGGGCGATGGCCTCGAGGTGGTTGAGGTTCATCTTCCAGTTGCCCGCCATCAGCGGCGTACGCGTGGTCACGGGGTCAGTCCTCCAGTGCGGCAAGGCCGGGGAGCGTCTTGCCCTCGAGGTATTCGAGGGAGGCGCCGCCGCCGGTCGAGATGTGGCCGAATGCCGACTCGTCGAAGCCCAGGGTGCGGACGGCCGCGGCGGAGTCGCCACCGCCGACGACCGTGAAGCCGTGGGTGTCGACGAGGGCCTGGGCTACCGCCTTGGTGCCCTCGGCGTAGTCGGGGTGCTCGAAGACGCCCATGGGACCGTTCCAGAACACGGTGGCCGCATCGGCGAGCTTCGAGGCGTACAGCTTGCGGGTCTCGGGACCGATGTCCAGACCCTCCTGGTCGGCGGGGATGGCGTCCGCGGCGACGGTGGTGGGGTTGGCGGGGGCCTTGGTCCTGAGGTCCGGGAACTCGGGCGCGACCAGCACGTCGACGGGGAGGACCAGCTCCACGCCGCTCTTCTCCGCGCGCGCGATGTACTCGGTGACGGCCGGGATCTGGTCCTCCTGGAGGAGGGAGATGCCGACCTCGTGGCCCTGCGCCTTGAGGAAGGTGTACGCCATGCCCCCGCCGATGAGCAGACGGTCCGCCTTGCCGAGCAGCTCGTCGATGACGGCGAGCTTGTCGGAGACCTTGGCGCCGCCGAGGGCGACGACATAGGGGCGCCTGACGTCCTCGGTGAGCTTCTTCAGCACCGCGACCTCGGTGGCGATGAGGTAGCCGGCCGCGTGCGGCAGCCGGGCCGGGAGGTCGAAGACCGAGGCGTGCTTGCGGTGCACGGCGCCGAAGCCGTCGCCCACGTACAGGTCGGCCAGCTCGGCGAGCCGGTCGGCGAAGGCGCCGCGCTCGGCGTCGTCCTTGGACGTCTCGCCGGGGTTGAAGCGCAGGTTCTCGACGACGGCGACCTGGCCGTCGATGAGGCCGGCGACGGCGGCCCGGGCGGACTCGCCGACCGTGTCGGTCGCGAACACCACGCCGCTGCCGAGAAGTTCACCGAGGCGCGAGGCGACGGGGGCGAGCGAGAAGGCCGCGTCGGGAGCGCCCTTGGGGCGGCCGAGGTGCGAGGCGACGACCACGCGGGCGCCCGCCGCCACCAGGGCCTTGACGGTGGGCAGCACGGCGCGGATGCGCCCGTCGTCGGTGATGGTGCCGCTGTCGAGCGGCACGTTCAGGTCGGCGCGGACGAAGACCCGCTTGCCTTCCACGCCTTCCGAGAGAAGTTGGTCGATCGTCTTCATTGAGGGGACTCCTGAAGAGGGCTCGTGTTGCTGATGATCGTAAGAGGGCCGATCTTCACGTGAGTCAGGGCCCGGGCGGCGCGTCCGCGCGCTGCCCGGGCCCTGTTCTCACATCGAGGTGCCTGCTCTGACGATCAGAGCTGGTTGCCGACGAAGACCGTCAGGTCGACGAGGCGGTTGGAGTAGCCCCACTCGTTGTCGTACCAGCCGATGACCTTCACGTTCTTGCCCTCCTGGACCATGGTCAGGGAGGAGTCGAAGGTGCAGGACGCCGGCGCGTTGACGATGTCAGAGGAGACGATCGGGTCCTCGGTGTACTCGAGGATGCCCTTCAGCTCGCCCTCGGCGGCCTTCTGGAAGGCGGCGTTGATCTCTTCCTTGGTGACCTCGCGGCCGAGCTCCAGGACGAGGTCGGTGACCGAGCCGGTCGGGACCGGGACGCGCATGGCGATGCCGTCCAGCTTGCCCTTGAGCTGCGGCAGGACCAGGGCGGTGGCCTTGGCGGCACCGGTGGTGGTCGGGATGATGTTCTCGGCGGCGGCACGGGCGCGGCGCAGGTCCTTGTGCGGGAAGTCCAGGATGCGCTGGTCGTTCGTGTACGCGTGCACCGTCGTCATCAGACCCTTGACGATGCCGAAGTTCTCGTCGAGGACCTTGGCCATCGGCGCCACACAGTTGGTGGTGCAGGAGGCGTTGGAGATGACGTGGTGGTTCGCCGGGTCGTACTTGTCCTGGTTGACGCCCATCACGACGGTGATGTCCTCGTCGGAGGCCGGAGCCGAGATGAGGACCTTCTTGGCGCCGCCGGCGAGGTGCTTCGCGGCGTCGGCCTTCTTCGTGAAGATGCCCGTCGACTCGATGACGATGTCGACGCCGAGCTCGCCCCACGGAATGTCGGCGGGGTTGCGCTCGGACAGGACCTTGATGGTCTTGCCGTCGACGGTGATCGTGTCGGCGGTGTGCGAGACCTCCTGCTTCAGACGGCCCAGGATGGTGTCGTACTTGAGCAGGTGAGCGGTGGTCGCGGTGTCACCCAGGTCGTTGACAGCCACGATCTCGATGTCTGCACCCTGCTCCAGCAGCGCGCGGAAGTAGTTACGACCGATGCGGCCAAAGCCGTTGATGCCTACGCGGATCGTCACGAACCGATCTCCTCGTTGGTACGCCGGTTTCGAGACCGGCGAGCTGTATGGGATGTCCCCGACCGCCTACGACCCTACCTCCCTCAGGGCGCCGAAGTGACATTCAGATGCCTCATACACGGCAGGGCGGCCCGTACCCGCCAGTAGGGGTACGGACCACCCGGGCCGTAAGGCCGGATCACCCGATGTGACTATGGATTGTCAATACCTTTTGACCAGGCGAGTCACCCTTCCAGGGCCGCGAGGGCCTTGCCGAGCAGTGCCGTGCGGTCGGCCGCCGCGGTGACGTGTTCAAGGCCAAAACCGAGCAGCACGGTGTCCTCGGTGGTGACCGCTCCGTACGTCTGGAACAGCGTCCCCGTGCGCGCCCAGTCCTTGAGGACGGCCGGGCTGCCGGGGGGCGGTCCGGCGACCTGCCAGACTCCCAGGGACGTCTCGAAGCCCTCGGTCCCGGTGGCCGTGCCGCCCACGACGAGCGAGGCGTCGTCGGCGAGGACGCCGTGGCCGCCGGAGCCCGGGTCGGTGACGTAGCTGATCGAGACCTCGACCGACCTGCCCGCGTACGCGGTGAGGTCGAAGTTCGCCTGCTGCCAGCCGCTGGAGGCACCGGTGAGGCTGTTCCACCGGCCGGAGGTGCCGGTCGCGGTGCAGCCGCCGGTCGCGACCGTGAGGTAGTGCTTCAGCCAGGGGTGCTCGCCGGCGTAGAACCCTGCCTCGCACTCCGTCGGCACGGCGGTGCCGGTGGCGCCGCCCGCTTCGGGAAGGGTCGTCCAGTCGTCGGCCCCGGTGGTGTGGGCCTCGACGATCACGTGGTCGTAGCCGGGTTCGGTGTCCCACAGCAGCTGGGTGCGCAGCGTGGGCTTGTCGGCCGCGCTCACACCGGTGAGGTCGACGGTGCGGCTGAGCCGCTTGTAGGCGTCGTCGGTGTGGACGGCGGCCGCCATGTACGAGCCCGCGTACGGCCCGTACGGGTTGACGGTCCCGGCGAACTGTCCCGCGCCCGCGCTCGCGAACTGCGGATAACTGGCGACCGGCAGTTCATCGGACGTCACGCCGTAGGTGCCCGCCCGGTCGAGCGGGTTGCCGGCCGCGGCGCCGAGCGCGCCCGTGACGCCGCCGAGCCTGCCGGAGCCGGTGAAGCCGGTGGCCCCGGGAGTCGACGTACGCGAGTAGGCGCCCAGGTAGTACTGGCTGAAGTCGTTCGACGGGGTGCCGTCGCCGAGGTCGACACTGCCGCCGGCCAGCTCGCCCGCCTCGATCAGCTGGCCGCCCTCGTTGAGGAAGGCCCGCAGCTGGAGCTGGGTGGCGATGCCCGGGACGCTCGCGCCCGTGTAGTGGACGACGGTGCCGAAGTGGCTCAGCACACCGAGCGCGTCGGGCGCGCCCTGCGTCGCCACGTCCCAGACGATGGCCTTGCGGCCGTTGGCCCTCAGCGCGTCGACGTAGGTCTGCGCCTGCGTGGCGGCAGCGCCCTCCTCGGCGACCACGAGGGTGTCCGCGCGCGGCCGTTCGGCCACGGTGTACGTGAAGTGCTCGCTGGAGACGGCCTTGCCGCTCTTCGTACGGCCGGTGAACCAGACCTCGACCTGGTCACCCGGGTCGCCGTCGCGGACCTTGGCCCGGTACTCGTCGAAGTAGAGGTTGTCGTCCCCGCCGAACGTCTCGCCGCCCCGCCAGGCCCTGAGCGCCCGGTGGTGCGTTCGGCCGTCATTGACGCGGTACCTGAGTTCCTTGCCGCGCACCGACTTCCGTACGACGACGGAGACCTGCTGGTCCGCGCCGCGCGAGAACGACGAGGAGAACGTCGCCGGGGTGAAGTCGGCGGCGCTCAGGCCGACCGAGGACGAGGGCTTGTCCGGGTGGGCTGCCGTCTCGGCGACCGAGAGCGCGAAGGGGACGTTCTTCGCGAACTCGTCCTGGATCAGCTTCTCGTCGTCCGGGAAGTTGAAGACCGACTGGCAGTCCGCCGCCTTCCAGGCGTCGTTCGGGTCGATGTCCGACGCGGTCTGACACGTCGACATCTCGGGGGTGAACATCGCCAGGCCGTTGACGTTGGCCGCGTGGCCGTCCGCCTCGCCGTTGGTGGTGTACAGCTCCGAGGAGACCTGCGGGTGGTAGCCCGGGACCGCGGAGTTGTCCGGCGTACCGGCGAGGGCCTTGTAGAGGACGTCGTCCGGGGTCGGGGTGGCGACCTGCCAGCCGACGCCGTAGAGGAGGAGTTCGGCGGCGGAGTGGTAGTTGATGCCGTACGTGAAGCCGATCCGCCGCTCGAAGCGGTCGAGCGCCTTGGTCTCGGGCTCGGAGCCGGGGGACGCGCCGCGGTAGGTCTGGCTGGTGGGGTTGGGGGACGAACCCTCGTCGTCATAGCCCCACTTGTAGGTGAAGTTGCGGTTGAGGTCGACGCCGTCGCCGGTGGAGATGGCGCCGTCGCCGTTGACGTCGCGCAGGTTCTTGCGCCACAGACGGGAGTCGCGGCTCTGGAAGGTGTAGTCGTAGCCGTCGGGGTTGGCCGACAGGAGGAACCACAGCTCGTTGGTGTCGACGAGCTTCTTGACGCGTTTGTCCGACGTGTAGTTGTCCAGGTAGTAGTGCATCAGCCGCCGGGTCATCTCCGGGGTGATCCACTCGCGCGCGTGCTGGTTGGACATGTAGAGGACGGACGGCTTGGAGCCGTCCTTCGACTTCTTCGCGTTCTTCGTCAGCTTGAGCGCAAGGATGTCCTGGCCGTTGACGGTCTTTCCGATGGAGACGACCTTGGTGAGGCCCGGGTTGGCCTGCCCGGTCGCGAGGATCTCCTCCTTGAGACCGCCGCTTCCTCCGTACGGACGGAACACGCCCTCGGCCGCCTTCTTCACGCGGTTCTCGGCCCTGGCGAAGATGGTGTGCTCGTCGAGGTCGACGCCCTGCTTCTCCAGCTTCTCGGCCTGCTTGTCGGTGAGATAGACCTCGACGGTGGCCTTGCCCTTCTCGGGGACCTGCTCGCCGAGTTCGTGGCCGTCCTGTCCGGCGGCCAGCAGCAGGGGTACCTGCTTCTTGGTCACGTCGGCGCGGAAGACCTTGACCTCGTCCGCGTCGGAGTCCGGTGAACTTCCCGGTTGCGCTTGGGCGATGGGTGCGATGCTCGCTCCGCCGATCAGGAGCGCGCCGACAGCGAGGATCGATCTCGCTCTATGTCTCATGAACCCCCCTAGCAGTGGTCCGCCACAGCAGCGAATAGATGCCAGGCTCATGACAGTCCATGATCGAGTCAAGGGCGCCTCAAGGACAGGCAACACGCCAGTGCCGACGCCCAAATGGACGCCGGCACGGACGAGTCGGACGCTCGGGGATCACCCCACGAGGTTGTCGGCCATCTCGTCGGTGAGGCTGGACTCCGTGCCCGGGATGCCCAGATCGGAGGCACGCTTGTCGGCCATCGCGAGCAGCCGGCGGATACGGCCGGCCACCGCGTCCTTGGTCAGCGGCGGGTCGGCGAGCGCACCCAACTCCTCCAGGGAGGCCTGCTTGTGCTCCATGCGCAGCCGGCCCGCGGCCGCAAGGTGTTCGGGGACCTCGTCGCCGAGAATCTCCAGGGCGCGCTGGACCCGGGCGCCGGCGGCGACGGCCGCGCGGGCGGAGCGGCGCAGATTGGCGTCGTCGAAGTTGGCGAGCCGGTTCGCCGTGGCCCGCACCTCGCGGCGCATCCGGCGCTCCTCCCAGGCCAGCACCGACTCATGGGCGCCGAGTCGGGTGAGCAGCGCGCCGATCGCGTCGCCGTCGCGCACGACCACCCGGTCCACGCCACGGACTTCACGGGCCTTGGCCCCGATCGACAGCCGGCGGGCGGCGCCGACCAGCGCGAGCGCGGCCTCGGGGCCCGGGCAGGTCACCTCCAGGGAGGAGGAGCGGCCGGGTTCGGTGAGCGAGCCGTGCGCGAGGAAGGCCCCGCGCCAGGCAGCCTCCGCGTCACAGGTGGCTCCCGAGACCACCTGCGGGGGCAGGCCGCGGATCGGGCGGCCCCTGCCGTCCACCAGGCCGGTCTGACGGGCCAACTGGTCACCGCCGGCGACGACGCGCACGACATAGCGCGAGCCGCGGCGCAGTCCGCCCGGCGCCATCACGATCAGCTCGGAGCTGTGGCCGAAAATCTCCAGGATGTCCCGCTTGAGGCGGCGGGCCGCCATCGCGGTGTCCAGCTCCGCCTCGATCACGATGCGCCCGCTCACCAGATGGAGGCCGCCGGCGAACCGCAGAATGGCGGAGACCTCCGCCTTTCTGCAGCAGGTCCGGGTGACGGGGAGCCGGGAGATCTCGTCCTTCACCGCTGCCGTCATCGCCATGGGCCGATCCTTCCATGCATCCGAAAAATACGGTCGTACGCGGCCGCGAGGAGCTCCGGGTCGTGCCTGGGGCTCCCGTCCCTCCGGGCCACCGGGGCCAGCTCGACCGCGGCGCCGAACCGCTTGGCGGCCTCGGTGAGCACATCGCGGTCGGGCACGGCGGCCTCGTCGGCCAGCACCACGTCCAGGGCGAGTTTAGGGGCGTGTCGTGCCAAAACCTCCACATGACGCTGCGGGGAGAAGCCTTCGGTTTCTCCCGGCTGCGGGGCGAGGTTCAGGGAGAGCACCCGGCGCGCCTTGGTCTTGGTGAGCGCGTCCAGGAGCTCGGGCACCAGCAGATGCGGGATGACCGAGGAGAACCAGGACCCGGGACCCAGGACCACCCAGTCGGCGTCGAGGACGGCCTCGACCGCCTCGGGGACGGCGGGCGGGTCGTGGGGCACGAGGTGCACGGACTGCACCTCGCCGGGCGTGAGGGCGACGGTCGCCTGTCCTCGTACGGTGCCGACCTCGTCGGGCCGGTCCGGGTCATGCCCCTTGACCAGGGCCTGGAGCTCCAGGGGCACGGCGGACATGGGCAGCACACGCCCGTGCGCGCCGAGGAGCTTGCCGACCAGGTCGAGGGCCTGGACGTGGTCCCCGAGCTGCTCCCACAGGGCGACGATCAGCAGATTGCCGACCGCGTGCTCGTGCAGATCGCCCTTGGACTGGAAGCGGTGCTGGATGACCCGCGCCCAGGTCTGGCCCCAGTCGTCGTCGCCGCACAGCGCGGCCAGTGCCTTGCGCAGATCGCCGGGCGGGAGCACACCCAGCTCGTCGCGCAGGCGCCCGCTGGAGCCGCCGTCGTCGGCCACGGTGACGACGGCGGTGAGATCGCCGGTGATCCGGCGCAGCGCGGCGAGCGAGGCGGACAGGCCCATGCCGCCGCCGAGCGCGACGACCTTGGGCTGGGCGCCGCGGCGGCGCGGGCGGGCGCCACGGACCTCGGCGGGCCGGCCCGCGCGCCCCTCGGACACCGTCCTGCGCAGCCTGCTCAGCCGCGGGGAGCGTGCCGTCATTCGCGTCCCATGTCCCGGTGCACGACCACCGTTTCCACACCCTCGGCCGCCAGGCGCGCGGCCAGCTTCTCCGACGTGGCGACCGAGCGGTGCTTGCCTCCCGTGCAGCCGATGGCGATGGTCACGTACCGCTTGCCCTCACGCCGGTACCCGGCCGCGATGAGCCTCAGCAACTCGGCGTACCGGTCGAGGAACTCCTTGGCGCCGGGCTGGTTGAAGACATACGCGGCCACCTCCTCGTTGAGACCGGTGAAGGGGCGCAGCTCCGGGACCCAGTGCGGGTTGGGCAGGAAGCGCATGTCCGCGACCAGGTCGGCGTCGACCGGCAGGCCGTACTTGAAGCCGAAGGACATGACGGTGGCCCGCAGCTCGGGCTCCTCCTCCCCGGCGAACTGGGCGTCCATCTTGGCGCGCAGCTCGTGCACATTGAGGCTGGAGGTGTCGATCACCAGGTCGGCGTCGCCGCGCAGCTCGCGCAGCAGCTCGCGCTCGGCGGCGATGCCGTCGACGATACGGCCGTCGCCCTGCAGCGGGTGCGGGCGGCGCACCGACTCGAAGCGGCGCACCAGGGCCTCGTCGGAGGACTCCAGGAACACGATCCGCCGGGTGACGCCCCGGGTGTCGAGGTCGGCGAGCGACTCGCGGAGGTTGTCGAAGAAGCGGCGGCCGCGCACGTCGACGACGACCGCGATCCGCGCCACGTTGCCCTGTGAGCGGGCGCCGAGCTCCACCATGGTGGGTATGAGCGCGGGCGGGAGGTTGTCGACCACGAACCAGCCCAGGTCCTCCAGGCACTTGGCGGCGGTGGAGCGGCCGGCCCCCGACATACCGGAGATGATCACCAGCTCGGGGATGGCGGTCTCCGGGACCCCGGCCGAGTCGGCGCTCGTGCCGGTGCTCACCTGTGCTTCGTCTCCGGTCTGGTCCTGTTGCTCGTCGTGCTTGTTCGCATTCATGTCTCCTGCCCCCGTCGCTCGTCCCGGGCGCCCGTCGTCACGGGCTCCCCACCGGAACCCATTGTCGCGGGTTCCTCCTCCATGATCTCTCCAGTCGCCGTGTTCACGGCGGGTGCGGCCGGCGCCGCCCGGGCGAGGGCCACCGCGATCGTCTCGGCCGTCTTGCGGCCTATGCCGGGAACCTCGCAGATCTCGTCGATGGTGGCGGATCGCAGTTTCTTCAACGAACCGAAGTGTTTCAGGAGTGCCTGCTTGCGGGAGTCCCCGAGCCCCGGCACGTCGTCCAGCGGGCTCGCCCGGAACCGCTTGGCGCGTTTGGTGCGCTGGTAGGTGATCGCGAAGCGGTGGGCCTCGTCGCGGACGCGCTGCAGGAGGTAGAGGCCCTCGCTGGTGCGGGGCAGGACCACCGGGTCGTCCTCCTCCGGCAGCCAGACCTCCTCCAGGCGCTTGGCGAGGCCGCACACCGCGATGTCGTCGATACCGAGCTCGTCGAGCGCCTTCCTGGCGGCCGCGACCTGCGGCTGCCCGCCGTCGACGACGACGAGCTGGGGCGGGTAGGCGAAGCGCTTGGGGCGGCCGTCCTCCTCGGTGTGGGTGTTCTCGCCGTCGGCCCACTCCCCCGTCTTCTCCTTCTCGGCGAGATAGCGCCGGAAGCGGCGGGTGATCACCTCGTGCATCGAGCGGACATCGTCCTGGCCCTCGAAGCCCTTGATCTGGAAGCGGCGGTACTCGCTCTTGCGCTGCAGACCGTCCTCGAAGACGACCATGGAGGCCACGACGTCGTCGCCCTGGAGGTGCGAGATGTCGTAACACTCGATCCTCAGCGGGGCGCTGTCCAGGTCGAGGGCCTCGGCGATCTCCTCCAGCGCGCGCGAGCGCGTGGTCAGGTCGGAGGCGCGCTTGGTCTTGTGCAGCGCGAGCGCCTGCAGGGCGTTGCGCTGCACCGTCTCCATCAGGGCCTTCTTGTCGCCGCGCTGCGGGACGCGCAGCGACACGCCGGCGCCGCGGCGCCCGGCGAGCCACTCCTGGACGGGCTCCACCGGATCGGGCAGGGCCGGGACGAGGACCTCCTTGGGGACCGAGTCGCCCCGCTCCTCGCCGTAGAGCTGCTGGAGGGCGTGTTCGACGAGGGCGCCGGTGGTGATCTCCTCGACCTTGTCGGTCACCCAGCCGCGCTGACCGCGCACGCGTCCGCCGCGCACATGGAAGATCTGCACGGCCGCTTCCAGCTCGTCCTCGGCAACCGCGATCAGGTCGGCGTCGGTCGCGTCGGCGAGCACGACCGCGTTCTTCTCCATGGCCTTCTTCAGGGCCTCGATGTCGTCGCGCAGGCGGCCCGCCCGCTCGTACTCCATCGCCTCGGCCGCCTCGGTCATCTCCTTCTCCAGGCGGCGGATGTACGTGCCCGTGCGGCCGGCCGTGAAGTCGCAGAACTCCTCGGCGAGTTCGCGGTGCTCCTCGGCGGAGACCCGGCCGACGCAGGGCGCGGAGCACTTGCCGATGTAGCCGAGCAGACAGGGGCG
This sequence comes from Streptomyces luteolifulvus, assembly GCF_008806595.1. GTDB lineage: Bacteria > Actinomycetota > Actinomycetes > Streptomycetales > Streptomycetaceae > Streptomyces > Streptomyces luteolifulvus. Next base: position 144,718 of record NZ_VZRB01000021.1, read on the forward strand.
GCCGGTGCGGGCGGCGTTCTTGAAGACGCCGGCCGAGCAGGTGCGGACCGGAAAGACGCGCAGCAGCAGGTCCACCGTGTCGCGGATGGCCCACGCGTGCCCGTACGGCCCGAAGTAGCGCACGCCCTTGCGCTTGTGGCCGCGCATCACCTGCACCCGCGGGAACTCCTCGTTCATCGTCACGGCGAGGTACGGGTAGCTCTTGTCGTCGCGGTACTTGACGTTGAACCGGGGGTCGAACTCCTTGATCCAGGAGTACTCCAGCTGGAGGGCCTCGACCTCCGTGGACACCACGGTCCACTCCACGGACGCGGCCGTGGTGACCATGGTGCGGGTGCGGGGGTGCAGGCCGGCCAGGTCCTGGAAGTAGTTCGCCAGACGCTGGCGCAGGCTCTTCGCCTTTCCGACGTAGATCACCCGGCGGTGCTCGTCGCGGAACCTGTAGACCCCGGGGGTGTCCGGGATCTCTCCCGGCTTGGGGCGGTAGCTGGAGGGGTCGGCCATGTCTCACACCCTACTGGCGGGGGGTGACAGCGCGGCGGGCCTGTGGACAACGGCCGGAACGGTCTCCCCAGGGCGTCCGCCATCCTACCGTCCGTGCGGACGCGGACGCGCTCGGTGAGACCGTCCGGACTCGGCCAGGAGTGCGCGGATGTTGAGCATCAGGTGTTGTCGGGGCTTGGTCAACACGCTTCAATGCGGGGGAACTCGGGGCCGTGAACGGCGGCGTACGGATGGGAAGACGCCCCGCGCCGACGGGGTGGCCCCGACACCCTGCGAACGGTCTGACCAGCCGTTGTGATCATTCACAGAGAGGCCCCTGCATGCCGCACGCCACACAGCACGCGGACGTCGCCACCGTCGCCACCGCGGAACTGGACACGGCCCTGCGAGGCGGCCCCTTCCACGTCGCGCTGCGCGCCGCCATCGCCGCCCGCGGACTGCCGCTCCAGCGTGTGCAGCACCATCTGTCCCGGTACGGGGTCAAGGTCGGCGTGACCAGCCTGAGTTACTGGCAGCAGGGCGCCCGGCGCCCGCAGCGCCCCGAGTCGCTGCGGGCCGTACGCGCCCTGGAGGAGATACTCCAGCTGCCGGAGGAGTCACTGATCCGGCTGCTCGCCGAGACCGACGAACGCTCGGCGGAACAGCGGCCGGCCTCCCGTACCTACCGCTCGCTCGTGGCGGCCTCCGGTGTCCTGGAACGGCTGCTGGCCGAGCTGGACTCGCCGCTGGACAGCGGACTGCACGCCCTCGGGCACCATGAGCGGGTACGGATCGGGGCCCGCCGCGAGCTGCTGGGGCGCGAGTCGCACCACATCGTGCGCGCCCACCGGGACGGCGTGGACCGCTTCATGGCCGTCCACCACGGCGACCCGGGGTGCGCGCCCGAGCGTATGGCCGTGCACGCCCTGGAGAACTGCCGCATGGGCCGCGTCCGGCTGCACCACGACACCGGAGTGCTCGTCGCCGAGCTGCTCTTCGACACACGGCTGCGGGCCGGCGACACGTTCCTCTTCCGTTATGCCGTCGAGGACGGCACGGCCGGCGTGTCGCGCGAGTACGTCCGCGGATTCGGGGCGGCGGGCGGACAGTACGCCCTGCAGGTGGGGTTCGACCAGCGGGCGCTGCCGGTGCGCTGCCACCGGTTCACCCAGCATTCGGCGGCGGCGCCGCGCAGCGGCCGCCAGGAGCTGGCGCTCAGCGGGCGGCACCACTCGGTGCACCTCGTCGAGCCACGGGTGCGGTCGGGGATCGTGGGGATCGGGTGGGACTGGGAGTAGGCACCCGCGCCTGAAGTCGAGGAGCACGTGTCCGGAGAGGGCCGCGCGGGACGTAAACGCTTGCGCAAACGTTTACGTCTGGCGTGGAATGGGATACGGTCCCCGCCGAAGGCAAGAAAGAGGGCGAAGGGGAACTCCATGCCGACCATGGCCGACGTCGCGCGCAGCGCCGGTGTGTCCGTGGCGACCGTCTCGCACGTACTGAACGGCACCCGGCCGGTGCTGCCCCACACCCGGCAGGCCGTGCTGGACGCCATGGACGAACTGGGCTACACGCCCAACACCCTGGCGCGTTCCCTGGTGACCTCCCGTACCCGGTCCATCGGGCTCGCGGTGTCGGCGATCAGCAACCCGTACTTCACAGAGATCCTCCAGGGCGTGGAGGCCGGCGCCCTGGAACAGGGCTACAGCCTGCTCATCGCCGATCCGCACGACGATCCGGTGCATGAGCGCAAGGTCGTCCAGCTTCTGCACGAACGGCGGGTGGACGGCGTGATCGTCGCGCCCTCCGCGAACCCGGGGGAGCTCCTCGCCTACCTCGGCCGCCACGACGTACCCACCGTGCTTCTCGACCGGGTGGTCGACTCCGCCGCGGACGGCGCACCACGCTTCGACCAGGTCTGCTCCGACAGCGCGGAACCGACGGCCCACCTGGTCACCCATCTCGCCGGACTCGGCCACCGCCGGATCGCCCTCGTGGCGGGCCTGCCCGGGCTCAGCACGACCAGCGAGAGGATCACCGGTTACCGGCACGGGCTCGCCGCCGCCGGTTTCCCGTACGACGAACGCCTCGTCGTGCACGGCGACTCGGAGGCGGCCGGCGCCGAACGGGCCACGGCCGCCCTGCTGTCCCTCGGCGCGCCGCCCACCGCGCTGGTCACCGCCAACAACGCGATGACCATCGGGGTGCTGCGTGCCCTGCGCGACCACGGCTTGTCCGTGCCCGACGACATCGCGCTGTGCTGCTTCGACGACTTCGCCTGGGGGGATCTGTTCACACCCCGGCTCACCGCGATCGCCCAGCCCAGCAGGGAGCTCGGTGCCGAGGCCGTCCGGGTGCTCCTGGAACGGCTCGCCGAGCCGGACCGGCCCGCCCGGACCGTGCGGCTCCCCTGCACCTTCGTCCATCGCACGTCGTGCGGATGCGCCACCGGGAAACCCGGGAATCCCAGGAAAGGAACCGCCTCGTGATCATCGTCGCCGGTGAGGCCCTGATCGATCTGGTGCCGCAGGGCGCGGGTGCCCTCGCGGGCCTGAAGCCTGCGCTCGGCGGCGGCCCGTACAACACGGCCGTGGCCCTCGGCCGCCTCGGCTCCCCCACGGCCTTCTGCTCCCGTACGTCCTACGACGCCTTCGGCGAGGCGCTGCTCGACGGGCTGCGGTCGGCGGGCGTGGACGTGTCGGGTGTGCAGCGCGGCCCGGAGCCTACGACTCTCGCGGTCGCCACGATCGACGCGCACGGGTCGGCCGCCTACTCCTTCTATGTCGAGGGCACGGCCGACCGTCTGTTCACGGCCCCCGACAGGCTCCCGGCGGCGGCGCGAGCCGTGTCCTTCGGCACCTGCTCGCTGGTCCTGGAGCCGGGCGCGAGTGCCTACGAGGAACTGATGCGGACCGCGGCTGCGCAGGGCGTGTTCACCGCGCTCGACCCGAACATCCGGGCCGGGCTGATCCCCGATCCGGACGCCTACCGGGCCCGGTTCAAGAGCTGGCTGCCTTCGGTGTCGCTGCTCAAGCTCTCCGAGGAGGACGCGCAGTGGCTGGGGGGCACTCCGCGGGAGTGGCTGGCCGCCGGTCCCGCCGCCGTCGTGATCACCCGCGGCGGTGACGGCCTGACGGTGTTCACCCGGGACGGTGCCGAACACTCGGTACCGGGCGGGAAGGTCGACGTCGTGGACACGATCGGCGCGGGCGACACGGTGAACGCGGCGCTCCTCCACGGACTGGCCACGGCGGACGCCCTGTCCCCACAGGCGCTCCCGGCCCTGGGCGAGGACGGCTGGCGCCGCCTGCTCCGGTTCGCGGCGCGCGCGGCGGCCATCACCTGCTCCCGGGCGGGAGCGGAGCCGCCGTTTGCGTCCGAGTTGGGGGATTTGTAAGAGGGGCGAGTCTTAAGGGGATGGGCGGGGTGGTGTGCGGTGCCGGGGGCGCCGAGGACATCGTGGTCGACAGCAAGGTGCTGGCCCCGGCCGGTACCGGCCTGGGCGCGAGCGATGGCTCGTGGGACGTCTCCCGAGGTACCGTGCGTCGCGCCGCGCGCGCCCGTGGCCGACGGTGGTGCGTAGGGCTTCGCGCGGAGCGACGCACGGTGCCTAGCAAGGAGCTCCCGCGGGGCCGCCGAGCCACACCCCCTGGCCAGGGTCTTCGCGGGTGCGCCCCGCACAGTGCCGCGCGCAGCCACCCCCACCCGGGAGTGCAAAGGGGGTGGCAAGCTGCACGCGCTTGGCCACCTTCCCCGCGGGACACCTCACTTGCTGCGGCGCACAGCCCCGCGGGACACCTCGCTTACGGCGGCGCACAGCCCCGCTGGGCCCTCGCGCGAGTCGGCCCGCCCCGCGGAGCACCGCGCATGCTGCGACGCGCAGCCCCCGCTGGCCCTTCGGCGGGGCGCCGCGCCCGGCACCGCCCCGGCCGCCTGTCCCGCGCGGAAAGCTTCACATGGTGCAAAGCCCAGTGCCCCCGCGGGGCGTTCCCGCAGGGGCACCGTGCCTCGGAAGTGGCGCCCGGCTGTGCCGAGGCGGGTCCGCGCCTGATGCTCAGGCCTTGCGAGCTCGCGTCGTCTTCTTCGCGGGCGTCGTCTTCTTCGTGGCGCCCGCCGCCTTCTTCGTCGTCGTGTTGTTGGCCGCCTTGGCCGTCCGGGCCGTCGTCGTCTTCTGTGCCGTCGACTTGGCCGCGACCGTCCTTGCCGCGGCCTTGCGCGGAGCGCTCGGCGCGGCGTCGCTGATCCGGTCCGCGCCGAGGATCTCCCGCAGGAACTTGCCGGTGTGGCTGGCCGGAATCCCGGCCACCTGCTCGGGCGTGCCCTCGGCGACGACGAGGCCTCCGCCGGCACCGCCCTCCGGACCCATGTCGACGACCCAGTCGGCCGTCTTGATCACATCGAGGTTGTGCTCGATGACGATGACCGTGTTGCCCTTGTCGACCAGGCCGGACAGGACCGTCAGCAGCTTGCTGATGTCCTCGAAGTGCAGACCGGTGGTCGGCTCGTCAAGGACGTAGACCGTGCGACCGGTGGACCGCTTCTGGAGCTCGCTGGCGAGCTTCACCCGCTGGGCCTCACCGCCGGACAGCGTGGTCGCGGACTGGCCGAGACGGACGTAGCCGAGACCGACGTCGTGCAGGGTCCGAAGGTGGCGGGCTATCGCGGGCACGGCCTCGAAGAAGTCGAGGGCCTCCTCGATCGGCATGCTGAGGACCTCGGCGATGGACTTGCCCTTGTAGTGGACCTCCAGGGTCTCCCGGTTGTAGCGGGCGCCGTGGCAGACCTCGCACGGGACATACACGTCCGGGAGGAAGTTCATCTCGATCTTGATCGTGCCGTCGCCCGCGCAGTTCTCGCAGCGGCCGCCCTTGACGTTGAAGGAGAACCGGCCGGGCTGGTAGCCGCGGACCTTCGCCTCGGTGGTCTCGGCGAACAGCTTGCGGATGTGGTCGAAGACGCCGGTGTACGTCGCCGGGTTGGACCGCGGGGTGCGGCCGATGGGCGACTGGTCGACATGCACGACTTTGTCGACGAGGTCGTCGCCGTCCACGCGCGTGTGCCGCCCGGGAACGTTGCGGGCGCCGTTCAGTTCGCGGGCCAGGTGCGTGTAGAGGATGTCGTTGACCAGCGTCGACTTGCCGGAGCCGGACACGCCCGTGACCGCGGTGAACACGCTCAGCGGGAAGGACACGTCGATGTCCTGGAGGTTGTTCTCGCGGGCACCGTGCACCGTCAGCCGGCGGGACGGGTCGTGCGGGCGCCTGATGTCCGGCAGCGGGATGGACTTCTTGCCGGACAGGTACTGGCCGGTCTGCGACTCGGCATTGGCGAGCAGTTCCTTCAGGGAGCCGCTGTGCACGACCTTGCCGCCGTGCTCGCCCGCGCCGGGGCCGATGTCGACGACCCAGTCGGCGGTCTTGATGGTGTCCTCGTCGTGCTCGACGACGATGAGCGTGTTGCCCATGTCGCGCAGCCGCACCAGGGTCTCGATGAGCCGGTGGTTGTCGCGCTGGTGCAGGCCGATGGACGGCTCGTCGAGGACGTACAGCACGCCGACGAGTCCGGAGCCGATCTGGGTGGCCAGGCGGATGCGCTGGGCCTCGCCGCCGGAGAGCGTGCCGGCCGCGCGGTTCAGTGAGAGGTAGTCCAGGCCGACGTCGACCAGGAACCGCAGCCGCTCGTTGACCTCCTTCAGCACCCGCTCGGCGATCTTCTTGTCACGGGCATTGAGCTTCAGCTCGCCCAGGAAGTCCGCGCAGTCGCTGATCGACATCGCGGAGACCTCGGCGATCGACTTCTCCATGATCGTGACCGCTAGGACTATCGGCTTCAGACGCGTGCCCTCACACGTGGGGCAGGGCACCTCGCGCATATAGCCCTCGAAGCGCTCACGGCTGGCGTCGCTCTCGGCCTCGCTGTGCCGGCGCTTGACGAAGGGAACGGCGCCTTCGAAGGGCGTGGTGTAGACGCGCTCGCGCCCGTACCGGTTGCGGTAGCGGACCTCGATCTGGGTCTTGTGGCCCTGGAGCAGTGCCTTCCTGGCGCGCTGGGGCAGGCCCGCGAAGGGGATGTCCGTCCGGAACCCGAGCGCATCGGCGAGGGCGCCGATGAGGCGGCCGAAGTAGTCCTTGGTGTGGCCGTGCGACCAGGGGTGGATGGCGCCCTCGTCGAGGGACTTGTCCTCGTCCGGGACGATCAGCTCCGGGTCGACCTCCATGCGCGTGCCGATGCCCGTGCACTCGGGGCAGGCGCCGAAGGGCGAGTTGAAGGAGAAGGAGCGGGGCTCCAGTTCCTCGAAGGAGAGGTCGTCGTACGTGCAGTACAGATGCTCCGAGTACATGCGTTCGCGCTCGGGGTCGCCCTCGGGGAGGTCGACGAAGTCGAGGACGACCATGCCGCCGGACAGTCCGAGGGCGGTCTCGACGGAGTCGGTGAGGCGGCGCTTGGCGGAGTCCTTCACCGTGAGGCGGTCGACGACCACCTCGATGGTGTGCTTCTCCTGCTTCTTCAGCGTGGGCGGGTTGGAGAGCTGGATGGTCTCGCCGTCCACACGCGCGCGGGAGTAACCCTTGGTCTGGAGGTCGCCGAACAGGTCGACGAACTCGCCCTTGCGCTCCCGCACCAGCGGTGACAGGACCTGGAAGCGGCTCCCCTCCGGCAGCTCAAGGACCTTGTCGACGATGGCCTGCGGCGACTGGCGCGAGATCGGGCGACCGCACTCGGGACAGTGCGGCTTGCCGATGCGCGCGAACAGCAGTCGCAGATAGTCGTAGACCTCGGTGATGGTGCCGACCGTCGAGCGCGGGTTGCGCGAGGTCGACTTCTGATCGATGGAGACCGCCGGCGAGAGGCCTTCGATGAAGTCGACGTCCGGCTTGTCCATCTGCCCGAGGAACTGGCGGGCGTACGAGGAGAGCGACTCCACGTAGCGCCGCTGGCCCTCGGCGAAGATCGTGTCGAACGCCAGGGAGGACTTGCCCGACCCGGACAGGCCCGTGAAGACGATGAGCGAGTCGCGTGGCAGATCGAGCGAGACGTTCTTCAGGTTGTGCTCGCGCGCGCCACGGACGATGAGACGGTCGGCCACGCCGGTCCGCACCTTTCTCGAGAGAAGTGACAGGGGCGGGGCCCCCGTACCTTCTCAGACTAGGGGGAGCCACTGACAACGCCGGTCGGATCCCCGGAGTGCATAACAATCCCCGGCCATCCAGCATGCCCGACGCCGCCCTTGACCATATAGCACGCGCATTCGATTTATGGCACGGGTTCACCACCTTCACCCGAAGGTGTGGCGAGGCTAGGGTCAGTACCATGATTGATCACGCCCATGACCTGGCGTCTGTACGTGACGCGACCGACCGCTTGCTCATCGCAGTCGCCAAGATGGACAACGCCTCCGTGGCCGAGCCGTCACGCCTGCCCGGCTGGTCCCGCGGTCACGTCCTCGCCCACATCGCCCGCAACGCCGACGCCCTCGTGAACGTCCTCGAAGGCCGCCCCATGTACGTCTCCGGCGACGCCCGGGACGCGGACATCGAGCGCGACGCCCCACGCCCCCTCGACGTCCACCTCGCCGACCTGCGCGAGAGCGCGGCCCGCTTCCAGGAGGCGGGGGCCGTGCCCGCGGACTGGTCACGCACCGTCGAACTGCGCAACGGGGTCACCGACTCGGCCTCCCGGCTGCCGTTCCGGCGCTGGGTGGAGGTGGACCTGCATCACGTGGACCTCGGCATCGGATACGAACTGGAGGACCTCCCGGAGCAGTTCGTGGAGCGCGAGACCGACTTCCTCACGGAGCGGTTCGCCGGCCGTCCCGACGTACCGCCGACGCACCTCACCGACGGCACGCGCGCGTGGGGCACGGGCCGGGCGGCGAGCACTCCCGAGATCACTGTCACCGGGTCCGCGCCCGACCTGCTCGGCTGGCTCGCCGGACGCCGCGACGGCTCCGCGCTGACCGTGCGAGGCGGCGCGCTGCCGACGCTGCCTCCCCTGTAGCGCGTGGGCGGTCCCCGGACCGCTCCCCCGCTATAGGCTGGCGGCCATGACGTACAGCGGACAGGTGACGGTCGGCGGCCCGGCGGACGTGCACGAGCTCAAGGACCTGATGATCACGAAGATCGCCGTCGGCCCGATGGACAACAACACCTATCTGCTGCGCTGCCGGGCCACGGACGAGCAACTGCTCATCGACGCGGCGAACGACGCGGGCACACTGCTCGGCATGATCGGTGACGACGGCATCGCGTCCGTCGTCACCACGCACCAGCACGGCGACCACTGGCAGGCTCTCGCCGAGGTCGTCGCGGCGACCGGCGCCCGCACCCACGCCGGCCGCGACGACGCCGAAGGCATCCCGGTACCGACCGACGTGCTCGTCGACGACGGGGACATCATCCGGGTGGGGCGTGTGGAGCTCACCGCGCGCCACCTGGTCGGGCACACACCCGGCTCCATCGCCCTCGTGTACGACGATCCGCACGGGCATCCCCATGTCTTCACCGGCGACTGCCTCTTCCCGGGGGGCGTGGGCAACACCCGCAAGGATCCCGAGGCGTTCGCCCGTCTGATCCACGACGTCGAGACGAAGATCTTCGATGTACTGCCGGACGAGACCTGGGTCTACCCGGGGCACGGCAACGACACGACGCTGGGCGCGGAGCGACCGCATCTGCCGGAGTGGCACGCGCGCGGGTGGTGAGAAGCAGGCGCGTGCAGTCGATCGCGCACGCCGGGCGCCTGCCGTCCATCGCGCGCACGGCGCCCGCTCTGCGCACGCGCCCCGTGTGAACCGTTCACACGCACCGCCTCCGAACACGCGCTCCCGGCACCCGTGGTTGCGCAGTCAACTGGTAGCAGCCCCGCACGGGATGACGGCTCCTGAGCGGTGCGGGCCGCCGGTCTTCCGATCCCCGCCCTCGACCGGCGGCCCCGGCATGCCATCGGTCCTTGCACGCCTTACGCGTCCGCCTGCGCCGCCCCCGCCAGCGCGGCGACCCGCTCCACGCCGAACACGTATCCCTGCACGCCGCACCCCGCGATGACTCCGTCGGCGCGCAGTGAGACGTACGAGTGGTGCCGGAACGACTCCCGCTGGTGGATGTTGGAGATGTGGACCTCCAACACCGGAAGGCCGTCGCAGGTGTTGAGCGCATCCAGGATCGCGACGGACGTGTGCGAGTAGGCGCCGGGGTTGATCACGATCCCGCAGTGGTTGAGGCGGGCCTCGTGGATCCAGTCGACCAACTCGCCCTCGTGGTTGGACTGGCGGCAGTCCACCCTGCCGCCGTGCGCGGCGGCGGCCTTGGCGCACAGGGCCTCCACGTCGGCGAGGGTGTCGGAGCCGTAGATCTCCGGCTGTCGCCGGCCGAGCAGATTCAGGTTGGGTCCGTTGAGGATCATGATCGGCGCGTTGGCCAGGGTGCGGGGCACGGTTCCTCCGGTCCGTTCAAAGGGCGATCCGCCGAGGACCGCTGCTCAGACCCGGTCTATCACGGTGCGCCGGGGATGAAGGGGGGCGCACTCTCGCCGGGAGAGCCGCACCCCCGCGCCCCCGTAACTACCGGTCACCGTGGGTAGTTGATGCAGCATGCACGATGTACGCACCGTAAGGGCACCTTCCATGCTGCGACTCGCGGTCGCCTCGCTCGCGGGGACGGCCATCGAGTTCTACGACTTCTTCGTGTACGGGACCGCCGCGGCGCTGGTCCTGGGGCCGCTGTTCTTCCCGACGTTCTCGCCGGTGGCCGGGACGCTGGCGGCGTTCGGCACATTCGGTGTGGGCTTCGTGGCGCGCCCGCTGGGGTCGGTGCTGTTCGGGCATCTCGGCGACCGGCGCGGGCGGCGGCCGGTCCTCGTCGTCTCGCTGCTGCTGACGGGCGCCGCCACGGTCGCGGTCGGCTGCGTACCCACGTACGAATCGATCGGTGTGGCCGCTCCCCTGCTGCTCCTGGCGCTGCGTTTCCTGCAGGGGCTCGGGCTCGGCGGGGAATGGGGCGGCGCCGTGCTGCTCACCGCCGAGCATGCGCCCGCCGAACGGCGCGCACTGTGGTCGAGTTTCCCGCAGGTCGGGCCCGCGGTGGGTTTCGTGCTCGCCAACGGCGTGGTGCTCATGCTGTCGGCGACCCTGTCCGAGGAGCAGTTCGCCGCCTGGGGTTGGCGGGTGCCCTTCTGGGCCGCGGGCGGGCTGGCCGTGGTGGGACTGTGGCTGCGTTCGTCGCTCGCCGAGAGTCCCCGGTTCCTCGAAATCGACGACCACGCGCGTGTGCCGCTCGCCGAGGTCGCGCGCAGCCACTGGCGGCTCGTTCTGCTGACCGCCGGGGCGCTCGCCGTCGGGTACGCCGTCTTCTACGCGGTGACGACCTGGTCCCTCGCGTATGCGACGGAGCGGCTCGGGGTGAGCCGTACCGTCATGCTGGCCTGCATCATGGCCGCGGTGGTGGTGCAGGGGGCGCTGACACCGCCGGCGGCTGCCCTCGGCGACCGCTACGGACGCAGGCCGCTGTGTTTGGCGGGGTGCGCGGCAGCCGCCGTGTGGATGTTCCCGATGGTCGCGCTGCTCTCGACCGGTGCGCCGCTGCTGATGTTCCTCGGTTTCCTGGGCGCGCTGGTCGCGTTCATCACGATGTTCGCCGTGATCGCCGCGTATCTGCCGGAGCTGTACGAGCCGCGGGTGCGCTGCACGGGCGCCGCGGTCGGCTACAACCTCGGCGGGGTCCTCGGGGGCGCGCTCACCCCGATCGTGGCGACCGCGCTCGCCGAGCGGGGCGGCCGGGTGCCCTGGGGGGTGGGTGCGTATCTGACGGCGATCGCGCTGCTGAGTCTGGGGTGTTTCGCCCTGCTGCCGGAGACGCGTCCGGTGCCGGCGGTGGCGGCGGAGCCGGCCACCGGGTGAGGGCGCGGGTCACCGTACGCGCGCCGGCTACGGATTGACGGCGAGCTCCAAGTACGCCGCGAACACCACCGGGTGATGGGCAGGAAGTAGTCGCGGTGCCGCACGGTCTGGGTCGCCACGAACAGGCCGTACAGGATCAGCGAGGAGAGCGCGGCGAAGGTGAGCTGCGTGCTCGAGAACTCCGGGCCCGGCTTGCTCGTGGTGAAGGTCGGCAGGACCAGACTGAGCGTGGCCAGGGTGGCGACGGTCGCGAGGGCGGCACCGGTGCCCTCGGGGTTGAAGACCGCCGTGCCGTGCCGCAGGGAGGCGACGAGGAGGCTCATACCGACGACTCCGTTGCAGGTGATCATCACGGCTGCGAAGACCGTGTCCCGGGCCAGGGTCGCGCTCTTGTCACCACCGTCCGCCATCAGGGTGACGATCAGGGCGACTTCGATGATCGTGACGGCGACGGCGAGAACGAGGGAGCCATAGGGTTCCCCGGCCCGGTGGGCGACCACCTCGGCGTGGTGCACGGCGGCCAGGACGGCCCCCGCCAGGACCAGTGTCACCAGCGCGACCACCGCGCCGGGAAGATCGCGTCCCCAGGTGAACACGAGCAGGACGACCGCGATCACCGGCACGAGGTACTCCCACTGTGCCGTGAGCGACCTGAGCCGAGCGATCATGCAGCGATCGTCGCAGACGCCTCTGGGCCCCGCACTCGGTCGTGCGGGCCCGGTCACCTCACGTGAACTCGGTCAAGTCCAGCACGTCGCAGTCGGTGAAGGAGGGTGCCTTGGTGCACAGCACGGCCATCCGTTCGGCGAACTTGGCCGTCTCGGGGCGGTCGCTGTTGCTCATGGCTTCTTCGTACGAGTCGAACTCGATCACCGCGAGGTAGTGACCGGGGTTGGTGCGGTCCTGCAGGACGAGGCGGCGCGTGGGGCCGCCACTGTGGCCGTCCATGGTCTGGTCCATCTCCTGCGACAGCTCCCGCATCTCCTCGATGCGTTCGGTTTCGAAGTCGATGATCTGCACGAACTTCATCGGTGCGTCCACGGTGCCTCCACCCGGCCGTGGCGTCCCCGGGCCGGGGAGCGCTCAGCACCCAACGAAGCACCGGGAGCAGTGGTCGGCAATCAGCCGGGCACCGCTCCCGGTGATGGTTGTTTCTACGTCCGACGTGGTCAGGCCTCGATGCTGTCCTTCGGAGCGCCTTCGGTCCGCGTCTGCGCCGCCTCGGCCGCCGCCTGCTTCCGGGAGGCCGCGAGGCTGGTGATCGTGGTGACGATCAGGACCGCGCAGATCACGCCGAGCGAGACCGGGATGCTGATCTCGGGGACGTGGACCCCGGACTCGTGCAGCGCGTGCAGCACCAGCTTGACGCCGATGAAGCCCAGGATGACCGACAGGCCGTAGCTGAGGTGGACCAGCTTCTTCAGCAGACCGCCTATGAGGAAGTACAGCTGCCGCAGACCCATCAGCGCGAACGCGTTGGCGGTGAAGACGATGTACGGGTCCTGCGTCAGGCCGAAGATCGCGGGGATCGAGTCGAGCGCGAACAGCACGTCGGTGGTGCCGATCGCAAGCATGACGACCAGCATCGGGGTCATCACCCGCTTGCCGTTCTGCTGGATCCACAGCTTGGTGCCGTGGTAGCGGTCGGCCACCCCGAAGCGGCGCTCGGCGGCCTTCAGCAGTTTGTTCTCCTCGTACTCCTCGTCCTCCTCGTCGGCCCGGGCCTCCTGGATGAGCTTCCAGGCGGTCCAGATCAGGAAGGCGCCGAAGAGGTAGAACACCCAGGCGAAGCTGGCGAGGATCGCGGCACCGGCGGCGATGAAGATCGCCCGCAGTACCAGGGCTATCAGTACGCCGACGAGCAGCACCCGCTGCTGGTACTGCGAGGGCACGGCGAACTTCGCCATGATCAGGACGAAGACGAAGAGGTTGTCGACGCTCAGCGACTTCTCGGTGATGAAGCCCGCGAAGAACTCGCCGGCCGGCTGACCGCCGCCGAAGACGAGCAGACCGAGGCCGAAAAGACCGGCCAGGGCGATCCAGACGACGGTCCAGATTCCGGCTTCCTTGATGGACACGTCGTGCGGCTTGCGGCCGATGAAGAAGTCGACCGCGATCAGGGCCGCCAGGCCCACGATGGTCAGAACCCACAGGTTCACGGAAACATCCACTGCGCCTCCGGCAGTACGTAACGGCAGATGTCAGCGTCGTCGCTGCCGGAGGTCTCTTCCACCCACGATGGGCCGACGCCCCGGGATCTGGCCTGATCCGTATTGACGGGTACGCCGCAGCAGACAGGGAGTACTCCCCTCCGTGAGGAAGACAGTACCCCATTCACCAAGGAAAGGTAAAGAGATTAGTAAAGTAAAGACCAAATTTCCTGGTCAGAGGGCTTTACGTGTGCTTGGTGAAGAGGGTGCGACGGTCACCTGTTCCACGAGCGGCGGGCCGCGGCGACCTGGGTCAGCACCTGCTGGAGCACCTGGCTGCCGGACGGCACGAGCGAGGGTTCGTACGTCCAGGCGTGCCCCACCCACGGGTCGGCGAGGTGGTCGTCGGGCACGGGCGTGAGCCTCAGCAGCGAACGCCACAGCGGGTCCAGCAGCGGGCCGTAGCCGGCGGCCTCCTCGCGGTCGGCGACCATCATCAGGTGGACACCGACGGCCGGGCCCTCGTCCGCGAGGTAGCGCAGCTGGGTCACGGCCCGGTCGTCGAATCCGTGCGGGAAGTCGTTGACCACGAGCAACTGCTCGGACGTGTCGAGGCCGGGCGGCAGCGAGTCGGCCGCGCCGCCACGCACCGCCATCTGCACCAGGTCGACGCGCTGGGTGAGCCGGGCCAGGACGTCCGCCACGCCCGCGGCGCCGACTGCGGGCGGTGCGGCGAGCACACCGGTCTGCACCAGCGGGGCCAGCGCCTGGGCTCCGGATCCCGCAGGGTCGATGGCATGCACGGTGAACTCGCCCGCCGGATAGACGGCGAGCAGCCGGCCCGCGAGGGCCACCGCCGTGTCCATCGCGAGGCGCCGCAGCTCATGGGAGTCGGCGAACGAGCCGTCGAGCGATCCGGCGCGTCCGCTGTCGATCCACAGGCCGCGCTGCAGCGGCAGACGGACCAGCATGGGTATGCGCAGCCCGGTCGCCTCCGGCAGATGGAGGTCGCCGAGCCGCAGGGCCATGGGGATCTCCATGGGTACGCGGTAGCCGTGCCACACGGGGTTGTCCCAGCGGGCGTACGCAGCCGGCAGCGCGGGCTCGACGACCCCGGCCTCGGCGGTGAGCTGGGCGAGGTCGCGGTCCAGGGCCGCCTTGGCCTGCTCGACGAGCTGGGCGTGCTTGGCGCGGGCCACCTCCCGCGCGGCGTCACCCTGTCCGCCGATCCTGCTGCGCGGGTCGGACAGGACCTGGTCGAGCTCCTTCTCCATGCGCGAGTCGGCGAAGTCGACGGCGCTGCGGTACGCGGCTGTCGTGCGGGCCAGGTCCTCGAACATGCCCCACACCTGGTTGTAGAGCCGCTCGTCCATGGACCAGCCGGTCGCGTCGCCGGCGACGGGCTGCGCGGGCTGCCCCGGCGGGGCGGGCGGAGCGGTCGGCGGAGGCGGCGGTGGGGCGGTGTTCTGCCGGCGCGGGTGGCTGTAGTCGATCGGGCCGCCCGCGGTGGGCGCGTTCTGGGTGACGGCGGAGGGGTCCGCGGCCCCGCCGCCCTGATACGGGTGCTGTGGCACGGACGGCCCCGGCCCGCCGGTGGTCCCCGACCCGTGCGGTTCCTGAGGGCCGTACGGAGTCATCGGCTGCGGCGGTACGGCGTCGGGAGCGCCCTGGGGTGCGGCGGCGCCGTGCGGTGCGGAGCCGCTCTGGTCCGGGCCGAGTGCCGGTGCGGCGGCCTGCCGGGAGCGGTCGGCGTCCGGCGTACGCGGCGGCGGTGCCGGGACCGAGCGGGCCTGGCCCCGGGCCACCGCCTCGTTCATGCTGCCCGCGAGCTGGTGGGCCTCGGGCAGGCCCTGGTCGGTGAGGAGTTCGGCGAGGCCGCCCGCGTAGCCCTGGCCGACGGCGCGGACCTTCCAGGCGCCCTGCCGGCGGTAGAGCTCCAGAGCGACGAGGGCGGACTCGGCCTCCAGGCCGGTGACGGTGTAGCTGGCGACCTCGGTGCCGTCGAGGCCGGTGACCGCGACGAAGGGGGCGGCTACGGCGCCGAAGTGGAGCGGACCTCCGCTGCCGTTGGGCAGGGCGAGCAGCACGCTGACCCGGTGCACGGCCTCCGGCATGGCCTCCAGGTCCACCGCGAGACGGTGGTCGGCGGCCGCCTGCTTGGAGACTTCGAGCCCCGGCAGCGTGGGGGTGCCCGGGTGGGCCACCCATTCGACGCCGTGGATTCTGCCCTGCTCGTCGCCGAGCGTCGCCGCGGCCACGACCGGTGTGCCGGCCGAGACGCGGATCTCCAGACGGGCCTGGGAGAGCGGGTGGTTCTGCCCCCGCACCAGCTCGGCCGTCATCGCCTTCGTCCCCCTGTGTCGCTGTGTCCGGTGTTCTGTGCCCCCTCGTCGGGCTGTCCTACAGGTGCGGCAGGATCGCCGGCATCAGGTCCTGGAAGGTGCGGCCGTTGGCCGGCGTGCCGAGGGCCGTCATTGTCCAGTTCTGGCCCGTCCGGTGCACCTTCGCCATGATCTGCGCGGTGTAGGCGCCGCCGCCCGCCAGCGTGTAGCGGGCGAGCTCCTGGCCGTTGGTCTCGTCGACCAGGCGGCAGAACGCGTTCTGCACCTCCTGGAAGGTCTGGCCGGTGAAGGAGTTGACGGTGAAGACGATCTGGTCGATGTGGACCGGGATGCGCGCCAGGTCGACGAGGATGGCCTCGTCGTCCCCGCCCTGCCCGACACCGCCGACGAGGTTGTCGCCGGTGTGGCGCACCGAGCCGTCGTCGCTCACCAGGTGGCGGAAGAAGACGACGTCGACCGGCTGCTTGTCCGCGAACAGGACGGCGGAGGCATCGAGGTCGATCTCCCGCGTGCGCGAGCCGAACAGGCCGCGCCGGGGAGCCGCCTGCCAGCCGAGACCCATGCGCACCGCGGTCAGGCTGCCCCCGTCGTTCTTTTGCAGACTGATGGCCTGACCCTTGGTCATGTTGACGGTCACGCGCTGATTCCCCTCTCGAACTGTCCCCTGCTGCCGCGGAGTCCGCGGTTGACGAGAACCCTATGCAGAGCCACTGACAGTGACGCCACCCGGTCCGTACTTTGTGTCGGTCTTGCAACACACCGCACGGGCGGTCCGGCCGGCCGGACCGCCCGTGCGGTCAGACACCCCATGTCGTTTGGTGTCAAACGGCGGGGGTGTGGGCGTGGTGTGACCAGGCGGTCGCCTCGTCGTAGGTGGTGCGGGTTTTGAGGCAGCCGTGGAGGTTGCCGACGAGGCGGTTGCCGACCTGTCGGAGGGCGGGGTTGTAGCCGGCCTCGCGGGCGCGCTGTCTGTCGTAGTAGCGGCGGGCGCCGGGGGAAGCGCGTAGGGCTGAGAACGCCTGACGCTGGAG